>NZ_JAFCXI010000001.1:0-1199686 GCF_049898245.1 Brevundimonas sp. TSRC1-1 | reverse complement strand
GAACTGGCCGACAAGGGCGTCATCGCCAACAGCCTGACCCCCGCCACTTTCGAAAGCCCGATCCTGCAACAGCTTCCGCCCAGCCAGGTCGAATACATGCGCTCCAAGATCCCGATGGGTCGCCTGGGCGAGGTCGAGGAAAGCGCCGCCATGGTCTGTTTCATGGCCTCCGAAGAATGCAGCTTCACCACCGCCTCGACGTTCGACACGTCCGGCGGACGCACGACGTACTAGGGCGCGCGGGTGGCTTCGGATCTTCGCATCGTCGACAGCCACGTCCACCTGTGGGACCTGTCGCGTGCGCGCTATGGCTGGATTCAGGACGATCCCCTGCCGAACAATCCGGCGGGGGACATGTCGCCCATCGCGCACAAGGACTACCTACTGGACGACTATCTGGCCGATACGGCGGGCTGGTGCGTGGACAAGATCGTCCACGTCGAGGCCGGCCAGCCTAGGGGCCGGCAACTGGCCGAGACCGACTGGCTCCAGTCCCTCGCCGATGACCGAGGCTGGCCGCACGCCATCGTCGCCGGCGCCGACCTGCTCGATCCCGACCTCGACGCCCTGCTGGAGGCCCATGCCGCGCGTCCGAACGTGCGCGGCGTGCGCCAGATCGTCTGCTGGCACGAGGATCCGCTGAGGACCTATACCGACCGCGACCTGCTGCGTAATCCGCAATGGGTCGCGGGCTTCGCCAAACTGGCCCGCCACGGCCTGTCGTTCGACCTGCAGCTCTATCCGTCGCAGATGGCGACCGCCGCCATCATCGCCGCGCGCCACCCCGACATCCCGATGATCGTCAACCACGCCGGCCTGCCGACGGATCGCAACGACGTCGGCATGGAGCGCTGGCGGATCGGTCTGCGTCTGCTGGCCGCCCAGCCCCAGGTCTCGATCAAGATCTCGGGCCTGGGCATCACCGACCGCGCCTGGACGCCCGAAACCATCCGTCCGACCGTGCTGGAATGCATCGACATCTTCGGGACCGAGCGGGCCATGTTCGCCTCGGACTTCCCGGTCGAGAGCGTCCACGGAAGCTTCGAAGCCTTCTATTCCGCCTTCGACGCGATCACGGCCGACTTCTCGACCGACGAGCGCAACCACCTGTTCGCCGCCAACGCCGAGGCGATCTACCGCATCTAGCCCCACTCCGCCGAAGCCGCAGCAAGACGGCCAGGCCCCCGAGGAAATCCAGGAGAGTATCCCATGGTCATCGAGACCGACGCCGCCCACACGCCCGGAGGCCTTGCCAAACCCGTCGGCGACCTGAAGGGTCCGCTGGCCTTCGCCATCGCCTGCTTCCTGATCTGGGGCCTGGCCTATGGTCTGCTGGACGTGCTGAACAAGCATTTCCAGGAGACGCTGAGCATCAGCCAGGCCGACAGCGCCTGGCTGCAGATCGCCTATTTCGGTGCCTATCTTCTGCTGTCGATTCCGGCGGGCATGTTGCTGCACGCGCGCGGCTACAAGTTCGGCATCGTGTCGGGCCTGGCGGTCACCGCCATCGGCGCCCTGCTGTTCATCCCGGCGGCGGGCGCGGGCGCCTTCCTGCCCTTCGTCGGCTCGATGTTCGTTCTCGCCGCCGGCCTGTGCATCCTTGAAACCAGCGCCGACACCTACGTCAACGTCCTGGGCGATCCGGCCAAGGCCTCGCAGCGGCTGAACCTAGCCCAGTCGTTCAACGCCCTGGGCGTCTTCTTCGGCCCGCTGATCGGCGGCGCGGTCTTCTTCAGCCCGACGACGACCCAGGCTCTGGGCGGCGCGACGCGCTCGATTCAGATCGTCTACGGCCTGATCGCCGTCGGCGTGGTCCTTTTCGCCATCGCCGTCTGGCGCGCCCGCCTGCCGGAGACCGGCCTGTCGGACCACGGCGGCGCGGCGGAAGGCGACACCCCCGCCCTGCCCCTTTCGAAGCAGCCGCACTTCATCGCCGGCGTGATCACCCAGGCCCTCTATATCGGCGCCCAGGTCGGCATCGGCGCCTATTTCATCAATCTGGTGACCCACAACTGGCAGGGTCTGACGTCGCAGCAAGGCGCCTTCATGCTGTCGCTCGCGGCCATCGGCTATCTGGTCGGTCGCTTCTTCGCCACCGCCCTGCTGCTGAAGATCAAGCCTCGTGTCCTGCTGACCACCTACGGCTTGATCAATGTGGTCCTGACCCTGATCGTCGCCGCCGGCATCGACAAGGTGTCGCCCATCGCCCTTCTGGCCGTCTTCTTCTTCATGTCCACCATGTTCGCCACCATCTTCGCCCTGGGCACGACCGGCCTCGGCGCCGGCACCAAGAAGGCGTCTTCCCTGATGGTCATGGCCATCGGCGGCGGCGTCCTGCTGCCCTGGCCCATGGGCAAGATCGCCGATCTCTACGGCGCCAACGTCGCCTTCCTGCTGCCCGCAGTCTGCTTCGCGGTGGTGGCTTGGTACGGTTGGAAGGGCGCAACGCTTGGGGTCCGTTCACGCGCTTGATCGTCGGCTCGTGTCGCCAGTCGGACGCCGTTCATAGCCCCGCAGGTGTCTTCCCGCCGCCTTCGAATCCACGGTGAGGGTCCGCGACACCGGCATGCCGAGGATGACACGACCGACGCCCGCGTCGCCGCCCTGACGGCATTGCCGAGAGCATCGGCGGCGGCGCTCGCGGCCCGGCTTGGAGTCGATCCCGAGGGTCTCGACACAGCCTTTTGCGGGAGCGGCGGCCAGACCTTCTCGGACATCGAGATGGCGCTGGCCGCCCCCGCCTCGACTTGACTATCGGGACGGCGGGAAGGCGGCATCCAGGGGTTCGCTCGTCCCCAAGCCTTTGAGCCGGGCCTTGTCCAGGCTGAGGGTGAGGCCGGCATTGCGGCCCGCCAGCGTCGCCACCCGATATTCGGCGGCCGTGCCGAGGATCAGCGAAGCCTCCGAAACGCTAAGGTCGTAATCCTGTTCCAGCCACTGGATCATGGCTGCGGTCGCGGCGCGGACAGCCTCGTCCAGCGACGAGGCCTGGCCGATCACGCTGATCCGGTCGCGGGTCTCGCCCCGGGGCGCGGCGAGCGGGCGGGCCGGGAGAACCTCAACGCTGAATTCAACGTCGAGTGAGGTCTCGAGCGCCCACTGCGTCGTCTCCCCGTCCCCCTGAAGCGCGTGACCATCGCCAAGGAAGAGCATGGCGCCCGGCTGGAACACGGGCAGGTACACCGTCGCCCCCTCCCCGATCTGGTTGAAGTCCATGTTGCCGCCCCACCGACCGGTGTCGCCCGCCGACTGGGCCGCGAAGCCGAAATCGGGCGCCACGCCCAGACCGCCCAGCATGGGGCGGACCGGCACGACATAGTCTTTCAGGTTCTCCGGCGGATTCTCCAGTCGGGCCGTGCCCGCCTGCCGGTCCAGACGCCAGCGCACCCTCTTACCTAGGCCGCCCGCCCGGGACGCCAGACCAAGTGACATGGCCCGACTCGCGACGCCGTCCAGGCTGTCGGCATAGTCCCGGTTCAGGTGCAGGCTGCGGATATGGATCGCCAGAACATCCCCCGCCTTCGCCCCGGCGACAAAGAACGGCCCCGTCTGCGGATTGCCGTAGAGGGCAGCGACGCGACCGTGTTCATCGACGCCGCCTGAATCGATCGTGCGCGTGGTCACGATGTCGCCCGGCTGGATGACCATGACCGGCGGCAGGTCGGCGGTGAAGGTATTGGAGAAGGCCTCCGGCGAATAGGACCGGCGGCCCGGCGGGCCATCAGGCATCTCCAGCCGAAGCCCGCGAAGAGCGTGCCGGGCGCGCGGGCCGGTATTGCTGGTGTCGGGATAGTCGGCCCAACCCGAAAGGGCGCCCTTCTCCAGACGGCCCTCGAACCGATACGGAACGCCATGGGAGTCGGTTGCGGCGAAGTGGATCTGGTCGCCATCCCGGCGGCCGCTCAGGGCCCAGCCGTTGACGTCGCCGAACAGCGTTTCGCCGTCCGCGTCCAGCGTCAGCAGACTGTGTTCGGCATTGCCCCAACGGTCGACCGACAGCAGCCATGTCTGCGGCTCCGCGGCGGCCTGAAGCCCACCCGACAGGGTCAACAATCCGGCGATCAGGATGGTGCGCATCGAAGGATCCTCTGGCGGTGGCGTTCCTGTCGTCGAATTAAGCCGTCCCGTTGCGGAAGCCATGTAGAAATCGGAACCGGACCAACGGAAAGTCGCCTTGTACGTCGCCTTTGCACCACCGCCGTCCGATCTCGGGCCCTGGATTTCAGGCTTTGCGGAACGTCGCGACGCACAGGGCTTCGACGACTTGCGTGAGTTGCCCGTCGCTCATCCCATGCTCCAGTTTATGACCGGCGGCGATTACCACTTGGCCGGCGTCGGGCCGGCTCCGCGGGTGGCCCTGGGGGGCCGGTTCTCACGCCAACGGCCGCCTGGACCGATGTTCCGGCGACGGTGTTTACCGCCATTCTGACGGGCCGTGGCGCTGTGGCCTTGTCCGGAATGCAGCTTTCGCGCCTTGCCGGACGTCGAGTTCTGCTGACGGCCATAGACGCGGCTGCTGACGACAGTCTGATTCGTCCACTGCTCGAGGCCGGTGATTTCCATGCCCGACAGCGCATCGTTTGCGACTGGTTCAGACGTCGTCTGGCGCTTGTGGCCGCGCCCGTGTCGCCGACGCTTGCGCTGAGCGACCGAATCCTCCTCGGCGAACTGCGCGCGCCCGTGCATGAGATCGCCCGGTCGGTCGGCCTCACGCCGCGTGGCCTTTCGAAGGCGTTCGAGCGGGAGGTCGGTTGCTCTCCCAAGCGGCTTCTGAGGCTGGCGCGACTGCAACGCGTGCTGCGCTCCCTTCATCCGCGGCCGTGGAATGGGAAATCCGGGCACGATGCGGTTCTGGAATATCATGACCTGGCCCATCTGGACCGCGACTTTCGCGACCTGACCGGCATAAGCCGTTCGGACTATGTCCGCGCAAAGGAGTCCGCAGGCGACCCGCTCCTCTACACTGTGGTCTAGACACCGGCGCGCTGAGCTATCCTTCCCCGCCACCATCTTGCGCCAATTGGCGATCATGCGGACCTTGCCATAAACGCGACATTCCGCGTGAGCCGGAGGTCCGCTTCGGGCGCTATGCCTACTTCGCACACCGCCCCCTAGCAGACCTTCTCCGTCTACCGACTGTTGAGTAGACCGTTGGGACTGCTTCCTTTGCCTATCTGCCCTTGATTGTCGCCGACTGGGACAGGGCCGCTACCAAGGCCGCAGGCTCTCCTCTCACCGTCGTGCGCAGTGCGGTCAACCCAAAATTCGACGATAGCTATAGTCCGCGACTGCATCCGACGGCGTGACGATCAGGAAGGCTCGACCTCGGTCGCCCCCTCGCGGAATTCTTCTGCGGTCACGCAAGCGGAGCCGTCTTCGTCGAGCACCCATACGCCGATCAGGGATGCGTGGTCGGGCGTGATGTCCTCGTCGATCAGATCGCCGTCATAGACGCCGACATTGCTGTAATCGAAATCCAGCAGGAGCTGATGGGCCATGTCGATCATCTCGTCGGCCATCCGACGCGCATAGCCCAGCGCCTCGCTGTCATTGGCGAAGTCGTCCGTCAGCGTGTTGACCTCGGCGGTGTCGCCGCCCTGGACCGCACTGGTGGTTACGATGGTGTACGCGGGCATTTTTGAACTCTTTCAGGTTTGAATCTCTCGACTAGCCTGATTGGCTGCGGGAAAGGCCATAATTCGTCCGAACCCGTCTTGAGGAGGATTGGAACCGATCACGGACGATCAGTCGCCGCCGCCCGGTCGTTCCTCTTGGTGGCGCGGTACACCTTCTGCAGCGCGCCGAGCCGGCGACGCTCTACCGCCTTCGCCGCCCGCTCCTGCTCGTGCTCGGCCGCAGCCGCCTCGAGGGTCAGCTTCTGGTAATGCGCCCACCGCGCGGGATCGAGCGCGCCGCTCTGCACGGCGGCCTGCACGGCGCAGCCCGGCTCGTTGGCGTGACTGCAGTTGGTGAACCGGCACGTCTGGAGAAGACCCTCGATGTCTTCGAACACGGCGCTCACGCCCGCTTCGGCGTCGATCAGACCGACTTCGCGGATACCGGGCGTGTCCAGCATCAACCGGCCGCCGGGAAGCAGGATGAGCTGGCGGTGGCTGGTGGTGTGCCGCCCCTGATCGTCGGTCTCGCGGATGGCCTGCGTCGCCATCCGGTCTTCGTTCAGGAAGGCGTTGACCAGGGTCGACTTGCCGACGCCGGACGAGCCGATCAGCACGCAGGTCTCCCCCCTCCCCACCTGGGCGAGCAAGGCGTCGAGGCCCACGCCTTGGCGTGCCGAGACCATCAACACAGGACAGCCCGGCTCCAGGGCTGCGACGCGGGCCGCCTGGCCCTCCGGATCGGCGCACAGGTCCGATTTCGTCAGCACCACGACAGGCCGGGCGCCGCTTTCCCAGGCCGCCGCCAGATATCGCTGGATCCGGCGCAGGTTGAGATCACCGTTCAGGGAGGTGACGATAAAGGCCACATCGACGTTTGCGGCCAGGATCTGCAGTTTCCGCATACTGTCGGCCGCCCTGCGGACGAAGGCCGTGCGGCGCGGCAGGAAGGCGTGGATCGTGGCCGTGCGCTCCTGCGCGCCGAACGAAAGGGCGACCCAGTCCCCGACCGCCGGATGCCCGATTTCCCCCGCCTCATGACGTAGCCGCCCCGAAACCTTGGCGCGTATTTCGCCGTTGTCGGTCGCGACGACGTAACCGTCCCGCTGGTGAAGAATGATGCGGCCCGGCGTGTGGCCCGCACGCTCATGGGGCTCGAAGGCCGACGCCAGAGACGTCGACCATCCATATTGTCCGATCAAATCAAGGGAATCCCTGTTGGTTGCGGCGACAATGTCCCTGCCGTTTACCCTGATAGCATCTCGCAGGAGGCTCAGCACGCAAGGGCGCTCACGCCCTGTCATTTCATCCGCCCCGACAACGGCTCACATCGACAGCTGCGCCGACTGGGGTCGGCCTGGAATGATGCGGGGCGCGAGGCTTGGGCCAGGGCGGAGGCTATGACCGCTCACCGCAGTTGGTAAAAGGACGGCGGGCCGACAGCGACCCGAATTGCAAAGGGGCCGCCCGAAAGCGGCCCCTCTAACCAACCGTTTCCTTAGAGGAAATGGTCGGAGCGACAGGATTCGAACCTGCGACCCCTTGACCCCCAGTCAAGTGCGCTACCAGGCTGCGCCACGCTCCGAAGGCGCTCCCTATAGACGGGGCGACCGTTGACCGCAAACGCTAAAACGACTTTTCCACCGACCGCGAAAGCACGGCGTCCAGACGCGCCTTCGCCTGCTCCAGATCGGCCAGAACACCCTGCAGGTCCGCATGTTCAGCGCGCCCGGCGTGCGACATCGAGACGGGGCGCGCCGGGACCGGCGTCGCGATGGCGGCGAACGTCTCGCCATCCTCGATCAGGGCCGCCGCCTCGGCGCCGACCAGCTTCTTCAGCCCCTGCTCCTTGTGCAGGCGCTGAACCCCGCGAATCGTCAGGCCGTCGTCGTGCAGCAGCCGCCGCACGGCCTTCAGCACCGCTATGTCCTGCGGTCGATAGAACCGGCGCCCCCCGGCCCGTTTCACGGGAACCACGAAACTGAACTTGGTTTCCCAGAAGCGCAGCACATGCTGCGGCGCCCCGACTTCCTCGGCCGCCTCGGAGATCGTGCGGAAGGCGTCTGGGCTCTTGGCCAAGGGACTCAGGCCTCGACGACGGCGTCGTGAACCCGGCTCTTCATGATCTGAGAGGCGCGGAAGCTGATGACCCGGCGCGGATTGATCGCCGCCGGTTCGCCGGTCTTGGGATTGCGCCCCATGCGGGCGCGCTTCTCGCGAACCTGAAACACGCCGAAGCCCGACAGTTTGACCGTATCGCCCTGTTCCAGGGATTCAACGATCAGTTCCAGGGTGCGCTCGACAAGGGCCGAACACTCCTGCCGGGACAGACCGACTTCTTCATGCACGGCTTCGCAAAGGTCGGCGCGCGTTACGGTCTGTAGGCCTGACATCATATCCCCGTCTGGTAGCGGTAGGCTGGGCGTATAGGGACGCAAAGTCTCCGAAAAATCAATGCCTCTGCCGGACTTAGAGGCGCAGCGCGCAGGCGCCCCAGGTCAGGCCGCCCCCCATGGCCTCCAGCAGGACCATGTCGCCCTTCTTGATCCGTCCGTCCTGGATCGCCGCGTCCAGCGCCAGGGGGATCGAGGCGGCCGAGGTGTTGGCGTGCAGGGCCACGGTCGAGATCACCTTGGTCTCGTCCAGACCCAGCCGGTCGCCGACGCCCTTGATGATCCGCTGATTGGCCTGATGCGGCACGAACCAGTCCACGTCGGCGATCTCTATGCCGGCGGCGGCGCAGGCGGCGGTGATGCCTTCGGCGATATTGACCACGGCATGACGGAACACCTGATTCCCGGCCATCCGCAGGTGGCCCACGGTCCCGGTCGTGGCCGGACCGCCGTCGACGTAGAGCAGATCGGTCTTCGAGCCGTCGGCGCGCAGGGCGAAGCCCAGCATCCCCTGATCGGCCGAGGTCCCCTGCCCTTCGCGCGGCTCCAGCACCACGGCGCCCGCGCCGTCGCCGAACAGGACGCAGGTGGTGCGGTCGGTCCAGTCCATCAGCCGCGTCATTTCTTCGGCGCCGATCACCAGGGCGCATTTGGACAGGCCGCGCGCCACGAAGCCGTCGGCCACGCTCAGCGCATACACGAAGCCTGAACAGACCGCCTGGACGTCAAAAGCCACGCCCACCCCGGCGCCCAGCTTGTGCTGAACGATCGAGGCCACGGCCGGGAAGGTCATGTCCGGCGTGGTCGTGGCCACGATGATCAGATCGACGTCCGCCGCCGTCTTGCCGGCGTCGGCCAGGGCCTTCCTGGCGGCCTCGACAGCCAGATCGCTGGTCGGCTGGTCGTCGCGCGCCTTGTGGCGCTGCTTGATGCCGGTGCGCTCCTGAATCCACTCGTCGGACGTATCGACGAACTTGGCCAGGTCGGCGTTGGTGACGATCTGCTCCGGCAGATAGGAGCCGACGCCGGTCACGGCGCTGCGGGTGACGCTCACTGAAGGGGTTCTCCGGCGGGGGCGGCGGGCGGGCTGGAATGGTCGAACACGGCGTCCAGCTTGCCCAGATTGGCGCCCACCTTGGTCATATAGTCGCTGCGGGCCAGATCGACCGCGATGCGGATCGCATTGCCGAAGCCCTTGGCGTCGGCGCCCCCGTGGCTCTTCACCACGATCCCGTTCAGCCCCAGCAGCGGGCCGCCGTTGATGGTGCTGGGATCGATCTTCTCGCGCATCTTCTTCAGAGCCGGCATGGCGATGGCGGCGCCCAGCTTGGACTGCAGGTTCGAGGTCAGGGCCTCGCGCAGCAGGGCGGAAATATAGCGCGCCGTGCCCTCGGCCGTCTTCAGGGCGATATTGCCGGTGAAGCCGTCGGTCACGACCACGTCCACCGTGCCCTTGGCGATGTCGTCGCCTTCGACGAAGCCGTGATAATTCAGGTCGAACGGCCCGTCGCGCAGGATGGCGTGCGCCTCCTTGACCTGTTCGTTGCCCTTCATGTCTTCCGAACCGACGTTCAGCAGGCCGATGGTCGGCCGGGCGATGCCGCGCACCGCCGACTGGAAGGCTTCGCCCATGATGGCGAACTCGACCAGTTGCTCGGCGTCGCTGCCGATATTGGCGCCCACGTCCAGCACCGCCGTATGGCCCTTGAAGGTCGGCCAGCTGGCGACGATGGCCGGCCGCTCCAGCCCCGGCGCGGACATGCGCAGAATCAGTTTGGAGATCGCCATCAGGGCGCCGGTGTTGCCGGCCGACACGACGCCGCCGGCCTCGCCCGTCTTCACCGCCTCGACGGCGTTCCACAGGCTGGAGCCCTTGCCCCGGCGCATGGCCTGGGCGGGCTTCTCGTCCATGGCCACGACCTTTTCGGTATGGCGGATCTCGGCGACAGCGTCCGACAGGTCGGCGCGCGCCAACTCAGGCCGAATCTGGGCTTCGTCACCGTGCAGCAGGAAGCGAACCCCCTCCCCGCCATGGGTGAGGATATAGCTGCGGACGCCGGGAATAACGACGGATGGGCCGTGATCGCCGCCCATGGCGTCAAGCGAGATCGTAACTGGGGCTGGCAAATGGACCTCGAATAGCCGCGTCGTCTTGTCGCGCGACGCTTGATATAGGGCGCTGGACGATAGCGCCCAAGCCGGGGGATGCAACCACCCGGCCCTAACGTCAACCTCAGCCTTGGCCGTCCTGCGGCTTCAGCGCCTTCAGGGCGGCGAAGGGCGAGATTTCGGCCGGTTCTTCCGGTTGCACGAACTCCGCGCCTGGCTTGCGCGGGAACGGATCCAACGACAGGGCCAGTTGCTCGACGGCGTACTGGCCCAGGTCGATCTTGCCGTCCTCGATCAGATCGGCGTCCTCCTCGTCCAGCGTGACCTCGATCTCGTCGGTCTCCGTGGGCGCACGTTCGGCCAGCTGGATAGAGAAGCGGCGATCCACGTCGACCGGCAGCGGCTCCAGCGTCAGGCCGCAGGTCTGGACCGCATGGGCGCTGACCCGGCCCTTCAGCGTCCATTCGCTGGTCGACGGGGTCGGCTTCACCTCCACGTCGATCGTGAAATCTTCCAGACCTTGCAGGTCCAGGGCGCGAGCGATTCGCTTGCGCGTGTCTGCGTCCGGCTCCAGCCGCCGGCTCAGTCCGGCGCCGATCTGGTTGATCCGCACCGTCTCGCTGTAGGGAAGGCTCACGCTCATCGTCTCAAACATCCGTCCAGGCCGGCTTCGCCAGCACATCATTGAATTCCTGCGCGGCCAGGCCGGCCCGCGCCGCCAGGGCGTAGCGCGCCAGATCATTCGCCCGTTCCGCCCCGGTCTCTGCATAGACATTGCGCGCCAGGGCCTCGGCCAGCGCCGTCGCGTCGTCGTCGCGCAGCGGCGTCTCATAGGCGTTCATCCGCCCGTACAGGGCCTCGCCCAGCTTGCGCATCTTCTTGCCGACCGAGACGTCGCCGACGCCTTCTTCGCGCAGCGCATGGTCCAGGGCCGAGACATAGGCGTCGAACAGGGCCTGGGCCGCGTCCCGCCCGGCCTCGGTGTTCTCGTCGCGCAGCCTCAGCACCAGCAGCAGCACGTGCAGCGTATAGAGCTCGAAGCGGGCGTCGATCCGGTCGGCCACGCCCAGACGCGTGTAAAAGCCGAGATGGCGCGCCTGTTCCACCGCCAGGGCGTACAGGGCGTCGCCGATGCGGACGCCGGGCCGGGGTTTGAACAGGTATTTCAGCATGGTTTTATACGGCCCCTTTTCCGCCGCGCCGTTGAACTAGGACGCAGGTCCGTCTAGGTCAAAGACCTTGTTCTCTCGCAGGCGCCCGATCATGTCTCGTTTCGTCCCGCTTTTCGTCGCCGTTTCCCTGGCCGGCCTGTCCGCCGCCTGCGCGCCCATGATCGGCTCCAACGGCTTCCAGGCCATCGACGCCAAGCCCCAGGACATCGTCGCGGGGACCGACACCAAGGAAACCGTCCTGGCCCGCCTCGGTTCGCCGTCGACCACCTCGACCTTCGAACCGGATCAGGTCTGGTACTACATCAGCCAGACGACCGAGAAATACACCTACAACCGCCCGGTCGTCGCCAGCCGCACCATCACCGAAGTCACCTTCGAGCCGAACGGCGACAAGGTCGCCGCCGTCCGCACCCTGGGCCTGGCCGACGGCGAGCAGATCGCGATGAACCGGACCGAGACGCCGACCCGCGGCCGCGCCCTGACCGTGCTCGAACAGCTGCTGGGCAACGTCGGTCGCGGCCAGCTGCCGCGCACCGAGGACGACACCCCCGGCCAACGCCGCCCAGACTAAGCGCCGCCCGGACTAGGGTCCGACGCATCGCCGAAAAAACGCCCCGGAGATCACTCTCCGGGGCGTCTTCGTACAAGCTTAGCCGATATTTCCGCTCGCCAGCACCGCCAGCAGCAGCAGGGCGACGATATTGGTGATCTTGATCATCGGATTCACCGCCGGGCCGCTGGTGTCCTTGTAAGGATCCCCCACCGTATCGCCGGTCACGGCCGCCTTGTGGGCTTCGGAGCCCTTGCCGTGGACCACGCCGTTCTTGTCGGTGAAGCCTTCCTCGATCACCTTCTTGGCGTTGTCCCAGGCGCCGCCGCCCGAGGTCATCGACACAGCCACGAACAGGCCGGTGACGATCACCCCCATCAGCATGGCGCCCAGCGAGGCGAAGGCGTTGGCCTTGTCCGAAATCGCCAGCACCGCGACGAACAGGACGATGGGCGACAGCACCGGCAACAGCGACGGCACGATCATCTCGCGAATCGCCGCCTTGGTCAGGATGTCCACCGCCCGTCCGTACTCCGGCTTGACCTGATAGGTCATGATGCCCGGGTTCTCGCGGAACTGCCGCCGCACCTCGGCCACCACGGCCTCGGCCGCACGCCCGACCGCCATCATCGACATGCCGCCGAACAGGAAGGGCAGCAGTCCCCCGAACAGCAGGCCCACGACCACATAGGGGTTGGTCAGGTCGAAGGCGATCGGCCCCATGTCGGCGAAGAAGGGATAGTCCGCCGGATTGGCCGAGAAATACTGCAGGTCCGACGTATAGGCCGCGAACAGCACCAGGGCGCCCAGGCCGGCCGAACCGATGGCGTAGCCCTTGGTCACGGCCTTGGTGGTGTTGCCCACCGCGTCGAGCGCATCGGTCGACCGCCGCACCTCGCTGGGCAGGCCCGCCATTTCGGCGATCCCCCCGGCGTTGTCCGTCACCGGCCCGAAGGCGTCCAGCGCCACGATCATCCCCGCCACGCCCAGCATGGTGGTGGTGGCGATGGCGATGCCGAACAGACCCGCCAGCTGGAAGCTGGCCACGATGCCGACGATGATGGTCAGGGCCGGAAGCGCCGTGGCCTCCAGCGAGACCGCCAGCCCCTGGATCACATTGGTCCCGTGACCCGAGACCGAGGCGTTGGCCACCGACTGCACCGGCCGGAATTTCGACCCCGTGTAGTATTCCGTCACCACCACGATGGCCGCCGTCACCGCCAGCCCGACCATGCCGGACCAGAACAGGGCCATCGGCTGGATCGTCAGGCCGCTTCCGGTCACGATCGGCCCCGTCACCATCTGGTTGATCACCCACCAGACCGCGCCGATGGACAGGACGCCGGTCACGATCAGCCCCTGATACAGGGCACCCATGATGTTCTGGCTCTTGCCCAGCCGCACGAAGAAGCTGCCGATGATCGAGGTGACGATACAGACTGCGCAGATCGCCAGCGGCAGCACCATCAGGGCGCCCACATAGGGCTGATCGCGGAAGAAGATGGCCGCCAGCACCATGGTCGCCACCGTCGTCACCGCATAGGTCTCGAACAGGTCGGCCGCCATGCCGGCGCAGTCGCCGACATTGTCGCCCACATTGTCGGCGATGGTCGCGGCGTTTCGGGGATCGTCCTCGGGGATGCCGGCCTCGACCTTGCCCACCATGTCGCCGCCCACGTCGGCGCCCTTGGTGAAGATGCCGCCGCCCAGACGGGCGAAGATCGAGATCAGCGAGGCGCCGAAGCCCAGGGCCACCAGACCGTCGATCACCTCGCGGCTGGTCGAGCCCAGACCCAGGTGATGGGTCAGCACGATAAAGTAGCCGGACACCCCGATCAGGGCGCCGCCCGCCACGAACATGCCGGTGATGGCGCCCGAGCGGAACGCCAGGTTCAGTCCCTTGGACAGGCTCTCGGACGCCGCCTGCGCCGTGCGCACATTGGCCCGCACCGAAATCAGCATGCCGGCGTAACCGGCGGCGCCCGACAGGACGGCCCCGATCACGAAGCCGACCGCCGCATAGACGCCGATCAGCAGATAGGCGGCGATCAGGATCACGACCCCGACCATGCCGATCGTCAGATATTGCCGCTTCAGATAGGCCGAGGCGCCTTCCTGAATGGCGGCGGCGATCTCTCGCATCTTGTCATTGCCGGTGCTCGCCCTCATCAGCACTGCGGTCTGTGCGGCGCCGTACAGCACCGCCAGAACGCCTGCCGCGAAGACCAGCGTAAGTGAGTTCGTCATTGACGTTTCCATGCCCTTGCAACAAGCGCACGGATCCTTGCGACGGCGGGCGTTATCGCCTCTGTCCGACGTCCGGTCCCCCCGAGCGCGGCGGACGCGTCAGTGCGTCCCTTGGGATTTGCAGAGGGAGCGTGTCATGGGCGTCAAGTTGACGCAACCATGGTTGCGGACCTTCAGACGCCCGGCGTCATGCCCGCGCGCAGGCGCGGGTTTTGGGCGATGATCTCGGCCCGTGCGACGGAGCCCCGTCCAGAGATCGCGTTCGCAGCCGCGACCAGGGCCGCAGACATCCGGTTTTCGTCCAGCCGCGTCCAGTCGCCCGCAACAGTGAAGGGGGTGCGGTGGGCCGCCTTGACCAAGGCGTCGCGGAAGAACGCCTCCTTGGGCCGCATCTGCTCGACCGTCTTGCCCCCGCCGATATGCAGCTTCAGCGAGACGAAGACGTAGTTTCTAAGGCGACCATCGGCGATCACCGGCAGGCCGACGCCGGGGATGCTCAAGGCCGGGGCCTCGGCGGGGGTCTTGCTGGATGAGGCCCGGGCCGATGTAGCAGCGACGCCGGCCAGGGCGACTGTTCCAGACGTGATCAAGGTTCTGCGATCCATGACCGCCACCCTAGCGGTGCGCGGTTAGGATTGTGTTGCCGGCTCAGCCATGGGTCCAGCCCCGCCGCGCCAACTCTATCCGCCGTCCCCCATAGTCGACCGCAACGCCCTCGCCCGCCGTAACCGCCCCGATCCGGGTCAGGCGCAGCAGGCGGCGTTCGGCCTCGCGACGCAGGGTCTCTTCATGGCGAGGGTGGGCGGTGAAGACGATCTGGTAGTCGTCGCCGCCGGTCGCCAGGTCCTCCAGCGCCGCCTGCGGATCGACCCGGTCCTCGAACCAGGCCTGGGCGGCGGCGGACAGGGGCAGGACGCTGAGGTTCAGGGCAATGCCGACGCCGCTGGCCTTGGCGATATGGTTCAGGTCCGCCGCCAGACCGTCGGACACGTCCGCCGCCGCCGTCGCCAGGTTCCGGACGACCTCCGCGAAGTCCAGTCTCGGCATGGGGGTGCGGTAATGGTCGATCAGGCGCGCAAGCCGTTCGGCGTCCAGCTTCAGCTTGGCTTGCGCCGCCTGAAGCCCCAGCAGGCCATCGCCGATGGTTCCGGTGACGAAGACCAGGTCTCCCACCTGGGCGCCCGCGCGCGACACCGCCCCACCCGCCGGAACCCAGCCAAGGGCTGTGAGGGAAAACACCGCCGGCCCCGGCGTCCTGACCGTGTCGCCGCCCATCAGAAACACCCCGAACAGGGCCTGATCCTGCGCCAACCCGGCCGCAAAGGCCTCGCGTTCGGGCCAGCCGCAGCGGTCCGACCAGCAGCAGGCCAGCAGATAGCCGAAAGGCTCGGCGCCCTTGGCGGCCAGGTCCGACAGGTTCACCCGCAGCAGCTTCTTGGCCACGGTGTCCAGCGGATCGTCGGGCAGGAAATGCACGCCCTCGACGATGACGTCCTTGGTCAGGACCAGGTCGTAACCGGGCCGGGACGGCAGCACCGCCACATCATCGGCCAGCCCCCTGCCCCATTCGGGATGGGCCAGGGGCCGCAGCAGCCTCTCGATCGTCTCGAATTCGCCCGCGACGTCGAGCGACGGCATTATTTGCGCGTGTCTCTGGACACGCCGTCCAGCGCCGCATTGACGAACCGCGCCTCGGAATCGTCGAAGAAGGCCTTGGCCAGTTCGACATATTCGTCGATCACGACCTCGCGCGGCGTCTCCGGGTGTTTGATCAACTCCCAGGCGCCCGAGCGCAGGAGGGCGCGCAGGGTGGCGTCGATCCGCTCCAGCTTCCAGTTGGACGCCAGGCGGGCCTTGATCGCCGTGTCGATGTCGCGCTGGCTCTCGATCACGCCCCGCACGATGTCGGCGAAATAGGCTTCGTCGGCCTCGGCCAGGGCCTCGCCCTCGATATCCGTATCGAAGCGGAAGTTGGCGAATTCGGTGATCACCGTCTCAACGCCCTCGCCCGCCAGCTCCATCTGGTACAGGGCCTGGACGGCGGCGAGACGCGACACCGTGCGCGCACGGCGCTGTTTGGAGCTGAGATGAGGCTCGGCCCGCTGCTTCTCGGCCTCGGCCAGTTGTTCGAGGACGGCTTTGACGCTGTTCGGTTCAGTCATGCGCCGAGGCCTAGCCGCAACCGCTTCTTCAATGCAATGAGCTCGAGACAGGCTTTGGCCGCCCCGCCCCCCTTATCCCCTTCGGAAAGCCGCGCCCGGGCCCAGGCCTGGTCCTCGTCCTCGGTCGTCAGGATGCCGTTGCCGATGAGCAGTCCCTTGACGCCCAGGGCCATGAGGCCGGCCGCCGACTGGTCCGAGACGATCTCGAAATGATAGGTCTCGCCGCGGATCACGCAGCCCAGGGCGACATAGCCGTCGTAACGCGGCGCGGTCGGGAACCGTCCGGCCTCCTCGGCCATCGCGATGACGGCCGGTATCTCCAGGGCGCCCGGCACGGTGACGACGTCGAACTCGGCGCCGCGCGCCTTCAACGTCTCCTTGGCGCCCTCCAGCAGGGCGTCGGCCAATTCGTCGTAGAAGCGCGCCTCGACGATCAGAATACGGGGGGCCTCGGTCACGCCTTGTCTTCTCCATCCATGTCGCGCCAGCCGACGATGCGCAGGCCATAGCCCTCAAGCGCCGTCGGTTCGGGTCGCGTCGAACTCATCACGATCATGTCTCTGACGCCCAGGTCCAGCAGGATCTGCGCGCCGACGCCATAGGCCCGCAGCGACCGGTCCACCGCCGCAGGCTTGTCCACGCCCGCCAGACGCTCCGCCAGCGAGGTCAGCGACGGATCGCGCAGAAAGACGACCACGCCCGGCCCGTCATGGTCGGTGATCTGTTTCAGCGCCTTGGGCACATAGTCCTGGCGCGTCTCGACATGGCCCAGCAGGTCGCAGGCGAAATCCACCTGGTGCATCCGCACCAGGGTCGGCCTGGACGGGTCGATCTTGCCGTGCACCAGGGCGACGTGTTCCGCGCCCTCGATGGTGTTCCGGTACAGCATCAGGCGGAACGGGCCGCCGTGGACGCTTTCGAACGGCGTATCCATGATCCGCTCGACGAACCGCTCAGTGCGGCGGCGATAGGCGATCAGGTCGGCGATGGTGCCGATCTTCAGTCCATGAAGTTGAGCGAAGGCGACCAGATCGGGCATCCGCGCCATCTCGCCGTCGTCCTTGATGATCTCGCAGATCACCCCGGCCGGGGTCAGGCCCGCCATCCGGCTGATGTCCACGGCGGCCTCAGTATGGCCGGCGCGGACCAGAACCCCGCCGTCGCGCGCCACCAGGGGGAAGATGTGGCCGGGCGAGACGATGTCGTCCATGCCCTTGGACGCATCGGTCGCCACATGAATGGTGCGCGACCGGTCGGCCGCCGAAATCCCCGTGGTCACGCCGTCCTTGGCCTCGATCGAGACGGTGAAGGCGGTCTTCATGCTCTCGCGATTGTCGGCCGCCATCGGCGGCAGCCGCAGTTGGTTGGCCCGCTCGGCCGTCAGGGCCAGGCACACCAGCCCGCGGGCCTGGCGGATCATGAAATTGATCTGGTCGGGCGTGGCGAACTGGGCGGGGATGATGATGTCCCCCTCGTTCTCGCGGTCCTCGGCGTCCACCAGGATGTAGGGACGGCCGTTGCGGGCATCCTCAAGAATGTCCTCGATGGGACTGATCGGGCTGTCGTTCATGTTTGCGGCCAATTGCATCACGCCGTCTCCTGCCACCGCGCGAGGTATCGCGCCAGCATGTCGATCTCGAGATTGACCGGATCGCCCGCCTTCAGACGGCCCAGGGTCGTCACATCCCACGTATGCGGAATGATATTCAACGAAAACACCTGTCCCGCGACGCTGTTCACCGTCAGGGACACCCCGTCCACGGTGATCGAGCCCTTGGCGGCGATATAGCGGTGCAGGGGCGCCGGCGCCTGGACCTCGACCCGGTGCGACCCGCCCTCCGGCGTGATCGAGACGACGCGGCCCAGGCCGTCGACATGGCCCGAGACCACATGGCCGCCCATCTCGTCGCCCAGTTTGGCGGCGCGTTCCAGATTGACGCCGTCGCCGGCCTTCCACGCGCCCAGGGTGGTCTTGGACAAGGTCTCGTTCGACACCTCGACCGCGAACCAATCCGTCCCCTTCTCCGTCACCGTCAGGCAGCAGCCCGCGTGGCTGATCGAGGCGCCCAGGTCGATCCCGGCCACGTCCCAGGCGGTCTGGATCTCATAGCGGCGATCCCGCTCCGTCTCGCGGACGTCGCGAACGCGCCCGATGTCGGTGACGATTCCGGTGAACATTTCGGCTCCGGTCCCTTCCGGACCCAAAAAACATAGTCTGAATAGTCTGAATTGTCTGAAATCGACCGGCGAAAACGTCCGGCGGCGGCGTCACGATCGCTCGTAGCGCTCCCACAGATCGTCTCCGACGGGCGTGACGCCCAGGCGACGGAACTTGGGGGCGTCGGCCAGCTTTGCAAGAGCCAGGGCCGCCACGCAGGGCCGCCCCTCCCCGCCCAGCAGGATCGGCGCCCGGAACCACTCCAGCCGGTCCACAGCCCCGGCCCTCAGGAAGGCGGCCGCGACCTGCCCCCCGCCCTCGATCAGCACCGAGTCCACGCCCGCCGCCTTCAGCGCCTTCAGCACCGCCGGGATCGCAGGACGTCCGTCCTCGTCTTCGGCATCGACCCGCCGCACCTGGGCTGCGCCGACGGGCTTCGGTTCGACCGTCGTCAGGATCAGCGTGTTCTCGCCCGCCAGTTTCGCCGTCGCCGGCGTGCGCAGCCGACTGTCCAGCACCACCCGCAGCGGCTGGTCCACGCTGCGTCCCGGCAGGCGCGCGGTCAGTTCGGGGTCGTCCTTCAGCACCGTCTCGACGCCCACCAGAATGGCGTCATGGCCGGCGCGCAGCCGATGGCCTTCCAGCCGCGCCGCCTCGCCGGTGATCCACCGGCTTTCGCCCGTGGCCGTGGCGATACGCCCGTCCAGCGACGTGGCCAGCTTCAGGGTGACGCGCATCAGGCCTTGTCGGAGGGCTCGTCGAAGCCCCCATCGGCAAAACCTTCGGCGCCCAGGAATTTGGCGAAATCACCGGTATGGCGGAAGTCCTTGTAGACCGAGGCGTAGCGGACATAGGCCACCTCATCCACGCCCTTCAGCGCCTTCATGATGAAGTCGCCGACCGTGCTGGAGGGCACCTCGGTCTCGCCCAGGCTCTCCAGCTGGCGCACGATCCGGTTGACCATCTGCTCGACCTGTTCGGGCTGGACCGGCCGTTTGCGCAGGGCCACGCCCAGCGACCGCTCCAGCTTGTCGCGGTCGAACGGCGTGCGCCGCCCGTTGCGCTTCAGGATCACCAGTTCGCGCAGTTGCACCCGTTCGAAGGTGGTGAAGCGCCCGTTGCAGTTCGGACAGGATCGACGGCGTCGGATCGCCGAGCCGTCGTCCGACGGCCGGCTGTCCTTAACCTGGGTGTCCTGATGACCGCAGAAGGGGCACTTCATCGGTCAGATCATCGGTAGATGGGGAAGCGGTTGGTCAGCTCCCGCACCTGGGCCGCCACGCCCGCGACCACGGCCGGATCGGCTTCATCGCCGCCGTTCATCGACGAGACGACGTCGGCGATCCAGTGGCCGATCTGCTTGAACTCGTCCTCGCCGAAGCCGCGCGTCGTGCCCGCCGGCGTGCCCAGGCGAACGCCCGAGGTGACGGTGAAGGGGGCGGTGTCGAACGGCACGCCGTTCTTGTTGCAGGTCATCAGCGCCTTCTCGAGCTCGTGCTCGGTCGCCTTGCCGGTCACGCCCTTGGGCCGCAGATCGACCAGGGCCAGGTGGCTGTCGGTGCCGCCCGAGACGATGGCCAGGCCGCGCTCGACCAGGACGCCGGCCAGGGCCTGGGCGTTCTTGACCACTTGCTGGGCGTACAGTTTGAACTCGGGCTGCAGCGCCTCGCCGAAGGCCACGGCCTTGGCCGCGATCACATGCTCCAGCGGCCCGCCCTGCAGGCCGGGGAAGACGGCCGAGTTGATCTTCTTGCCCAGCTCGACGTCGTTGGACAGGATCATGCCGCCGCGCGGACCGCGCAGGGTCTTGTGCGTCGTCGTGGTCACGACATGGGCGTGCGGGATCGGATCGGGATAGGCGCCCCCGGCCACCAGGCCGGCGTAGTGGGCCATGTCCACCATCAGATAGGCGCCGACGCTGTCGGCGATCTCGCGGAACCGCTTGAAGTCGATGTGACGGCTATAGGCCGAGGCGCCCGCCAGGATCAGCTTCGGCTTCTCCTTCTGCGCCATCTCCGCCACATGGTCATAGTCGATCAGATGGGTGTCTTCGCGGACCTTGTAGGTCACGGGCCGGAACCACTTGCCCGACTGGTTCGCCGGCGACCCGTGCGTCAGGTGCCCGCCGCAGGCCAGGTCCATGCCCAGGAATGTGTCTCCGGGCTGCAGCAGGGTGAAGAAGACCGCCTGGTTGGCCTGGGCGCCCGAGTGGGGCTGCACATTGGCGAAGGCCGCGCCGAACAGTTTCTTGGCCCGTTCGCGCGCCAGATCCTCGGTCACATCGACGAATTCGCAGCCGCCGTAATAGCGACGACCAGGATAGCCCTCGGCGTATTTGTTCGTCAGAACCGAGCCCTGCGCGTCCAGCACCGCCTGGGAGACGATGTTCTCCGACGCGATCAGTTCGATCTGCTCCTTCTGCCGCCCCATCTCGCCCTGAATGGCCTTGAAGACGTCCGGATCGGCGTCGGCCAAGGTCTTGGTGAAATAGGCGTCATGGGTGAAGGCGGTCACGTCGGAATCCCCGCGTCTGAGAAGGCCGCCTATCTAGGCCGCAGCGCGCCGAACCACAATATCTTGTGGTGAGCCCCCTTAGTCAGGCTCAAACGCCCGACGGAGGAAGGCGTATGAACCGCGCCGTAGCGTCGCCGTCCGTGGTCGCGCGAACCTCCACACTACAGGGACGGCAGCTCTTGCGATCAATCAGAACGGCTGGCCCCTCGAACAAGGCCAGCGATCCGTTGGGCAGATATTGCTGCACACGGACGGACGAGCCCATTTCGACAATCTCGAAACCTAAGTCCGGATCAAACTTGCGATTGGGGCGCGGATCGTTCGCCACCGCAACTTTTGCGGTTTCGATGAAGTCACAGCGCCTGACCTCCGGCCCTGTGCAGCCCGGCGCGGCATGGTCGGCTCCGGTCAGAAGCACCAGGCCGCCGAGCATGGCGAAGATCGAAAAGGCTCCGAACCCCAGAACCGCCGGTCCGCCTGGTTGCAGCATGATCGCCTCCCACGACACGCAGGAAATCACCGTTCGACGTTAAAGTCGATCTAGGGCGCCTTATCGACCTGTCTCTAAGGCCCGCCTCAACTTCGCGATCGCTACGCGCTCGACGGCCTTGGGCTCGTTGACCGGTCCCATGGCGCTGACCTCGCGGCCGGTGGCCACATGGATGGCCGAGCATTTGATATAGGGGCCGTTGCGCACGGTCTCGACGATCACCTCGCCGAGGTCGTCGTCGTCCGCCACGTCTGTCTCAGGCCGCCACCGACCGGCGCGCCACATTGCAGTGGGCGAACAGGCGGTCCATCGCCTGGACGACATGGTCCATCATCTCGTCCGTGTGGTTCGGCGAGGGCGTAAAGCGCAGCCGCTCGGTCCCCTTGGGCACGGTCGGATAGTTGATCGGCTGAACATAGACGCCGTACTCGTCCAGCAGCATGTCCGAGATCATCTTGCAGTGGACCGGATCGCCGACGTGCACCGGCACGATATGGCTTTCCGAGTCCATCACCGGAATCCCGGCGGCGGCGAACCGCGCCTTCAGCGTCGCCGCCCGTTCCTGATGCTGTTCGCGCAGTTCCGGATGGGTCTTCAGGTGCCGCACCGAGGCCAGGGCCCCCGCCGTCAGGGCGGGCGGCAGGCTGGTGGTGAAGATGAAGCCTGAGGCCCAGCTGCGCACGGCGTCGATGATCACGGCGTCGGCGGCGATATAGCCGCCCATGACGCCGATGGCCTTGCCCAGGGTGCATTCGATGATG
This sequence comes from Brevundimonas sp. TSRC1-1, assembly GCF_049898245.1. NCBI lineage: Bacteria > Pseudomonadati > Pseudomonadota > Alphaproteobacteria > Caulobacterales > Caulobacteraceae > Brevundimonas > Brevundimonas sp. TSRC1-1. Next base: position 1,177,515 of record NZ_JAFCXI010000001.1, on the reverse strand, counting down.
TCGATCTGGTCCAGCAGGCCGTCACGCTCGGCCACGCCGGCGCCGGTTTCGCCATACAGGCCGACCGCATGGACCTCGTCCAGATAGGTCATGGCGCCGTATTTCTTGGCCAGGGCGATGGTGCCGGCCAGGTCGGCGATGTCGCCGTCCATCGAATAGACGCTCTCGAAGGCGACCAGCTTGGGCGCTCCGGCCGGAGCGGCGGCCAGCAGGGCCTCCAGATGGGCCAGGTCGTTATGCTTGAAGATGTGCCGTTCGCCGCCGCCCTGGCGGATGCCGGCGATCATCGAGGCGTGGTTCAGCGCGTCGGAGAAGGTGATCAGGCCGGGCAGGATTTTCTGGAGGGTCGACAGGGTCGCCTCGTTGCCGACATAGCCCGAGGTGAACAGCAGCGCCGCCTCCTTCTGGTGCCAGTCGGCCAGCTCGGCCTCCAGATCCACCGCCGATCGCGTCGTGCCCGAGATATTGCGCGTGCCGCCGGCGCCCGCGCCCACGGCGTCGATCTCGTCCTGCATGGCCTTCAGCACGACCGGGTGCTGGCCCATGCCCAGATAGTCGTTCGAGCACCAGATGACTACGTCCTGCTCGGACCCGTCCTCGCGGCGGCGCACAGCCTGCGGGAATTGCCCGCGAACGCGCTTCAGGTCGGCGAAGACGCGATACCGTCCTTCGCTGCGCACCTGCTCCACCGAGTTTTCAAAGGCGGCCTTATAGTCGAACACGATATTCGTTCTTTCGCTTATGGCGATCTCTGTCTTTTCTTTGCGCCCGACACCGAAGCTTGTCCATGTCCTGAGCATGGACAAAACGACCTAAAACCTTCATTGATAACGGTTCTCAGGTTTCGTCGGCTGAGTGTTCGACGTTTGAAGCCGTCCAGCGACCGATTCGATTCCTGTGGACGCCCAACCGCCGCAGCCGATTTGCCCGGTCACGAATCGAATTCTGGGGCAGTTTGAGGTCATGACCGTTCAGATGATCCAAGCCGACCTCCAGGCGCGCAGCGCGGCCGCGCCCGCCGACCATCCGGAGCGGCAGTATCTGAACCTGCTGCGCGACATCCTGGACAATGGCGTGCGACGCGACGACCGCACCGGCACGGGGACCCTGGGCGTCTTCGGCCGCCAGATGCGGTTCGACCTGTCGAAGGGCTTCCCCGTCCTGACGACCAAGAAGCTGCACCTGCGGTCGATCATCGTCGAACTGCTGTGGTTCCTGCGCGGCGAGACCAATATCGGCTGGCTCAAGGACAACGGCGTCCGCATCTGGGACGAATGGGCGGACGCCGAGGGTGAATTGGGCCCGGTCTACGGCAAGCAGTGGCGGTCGTGGACGGCGCCGGACGGCCGGTCCATCGACCAGATCGAGAAATTGGTTCACGGCCTGAAGACCAACCCCAACAGCCGCCGCCACATCGTCACGGCGTGGAACCCGGCCGACGTCGACGACATGGCCCTGCCGCCCTGTCACTGCCTGTTCCAGTTCTTCGTCGCAGACGGCAAGCTGAGCTGCCAGCTGTACCAGCGCAGCGCCGACGTCTTCCTGGGCGTGCCCTTCAACATCGCCTCCTACGCCCTGTTGACCCTGATGCTGGCCCAGGTGGTCGGGCTGGAGCCCGGCGACTTCGTCCACACCTTCGGCGACGCCCACCTGTACCTGAACCACCTGGAACAGGCCGAGCTTCAGCTGACGCGCGAGCCCCTGCCCCTGCCGGTCATGCGCATCGCGCCCAAGACCGACCTGTTCGCCTTCGAACTGTCGGACTTCACGCTTGAGGGTTACGAAGCCTGGCCGCACATCAAGGCGGCCGTAGCCGTCTGATGGACCTCAGATCTTTGCAGGCCGACGTCCTGCGCATCTCCGACATCTACGCCGCCGAACACCAGATCGACCGCGACCGCGACTGGGCTTTGCTGAAGCTCCAGGAAGAGCTGGGCGAGCTGACGGCCGAGCATCTGCGTCTGTCCGGACGGGCGCGCGGAACGCCCGACGCTGACGCCCTGGGCGACGAGGCGGCCGATGTTCTGGGCATGCTGCTGATCTATTGCGCGGGCGCAGGCGTTGATCTGGAAACGGCCATGCGGCGCAAATGGCTCAAATGGCTCGAACCCCAGACGGAAGACACGCCATGAGCATTCCCCTGATCTCCCTGGTCGTCGCCCGCGGGCGCAACGGCGTCATCGGCCGTGACGGCGACCTGCCCTGGCGGCTGCGCTCGGACCTGCAGCAGTTCAAGGCCATCACCGTGGGCAAGCCGTGTCTGATGGGGCGCAAGACCTGGGAGAGCCTGCCGCTCAAACCCCTGCCCGGCCGGCTGAACCTGGTGTTGACCAAGGACGAATCCTACGAGGCCGACGGCATGTCCAAGGGCGCCCTGGTCTGCGCCACACTGGATGAGGCGATCGAGATCGCGCGGGAGACGGCCGAGGAGGACGGCGTGGACGAGATCTGCGTCATCGGCGGCACCGCCCTGTTCGCCGCCGCCCTGCCCCGCGCGCGTCGCCTCTATATCACCGAGGTGGACGCCGCCCCCGAAGGAGACGCGGTCTTTCCGCCGTTCGACGAAACGGCCTGGACCGAGGTATCGTCAGAAGTCCACACGGCGGGCGAGAAGGATGACCACGCCTTCACCTTCCGTGTGCTGGAACGTCGCTAGGAGCCCTTGATGTACGTCGCCACCACCAACGATCTGCCCGGTTTCCGCGTCACCCGCCATATCGGCCTGGTGCGCGGCGTGACGGTGCGGTCCCGCAACGCCATTTCCGACGCCATAGGCGGGGTCCAGTCGATGCTGGGCGGACGTGTCGGCGCCTATGTGAAACTGGCCGAGGCCGGGCGTCAGGAAGCCTATGACGAACTGGTCAAACATGCCCAGGAACACGGCGCCAACGCCATCCTGGCCGTCCGCTACGACGCCACCGAGATCATGCCCGGCGTGACCGAAGTGCTGTGCTACGGCACGGCCGTGATCGTCGAGCCGGCCTGACCTCCGCAGAGACGGACCGACTCGACCAATCGCGTCACGACAGGGTCATCAGGTCCGAGCGCTCGAAGTTGCGCAACTCGTCGGTGCGCCCGTCGCGGATCTTCTGCACCCAGTGCGGATCGGCCAGAAGGGCGCGGCCGACAGCCACCAGATCGAACTCCTCGTTCTCCAGCCGGCGCAGCAGGCCGTCCAGGGATGCGGGCTTCGATCCTTCGCCGCCGAAGGCCGCGATGAACTCGCCGTCCAGGCCGACCGAGCCGACGGTGATGGTGGGCTTGTTCATCAGCTTCTTGGCCCAGCCGGCGAAGTTCAGGTCCGATCCCTCGAACTCCGGCTCCCAGAAGCGGCGCTGCGAACAGTGGAAGACGTCGACCCCGGCGTCCGACAGCGGCGTCAGCCATTCGACCATCTGCTCCGGCGTCTCGGCGATCCGGGCGGTGAAGTCCTGCTGCTTCCACTGCGACAGACGCAGGATGACGGGGATGTCGTCGCCCACGCCTTCGCGCACCGCCTTGACCACCTCGGCGCCGAACCGGGCGCGGTCGGCGATGGTCGGGCCGCCCCAGCGGTCCTCGCGCACATTGACGCCGCCCCAGAAGAACTGGTCGATCAGATAGCCATGGGCGCCGTGGATTTCGACGGCGTCAAAGCCCAGTTCGCGCGCTGCGCGCGCCGACCGGCCGAAGGCGGCGATCGTGTCAGCCACATCCTCTTCGGTCATCGGCTCATATTTGTCCTTGCCCGGCGCCGTCAGGCCCGACGGACTGTCCACCCTGCCCAGCGGCGCCCAGTTCTCGCCCTGGCCGCGCGCCGATCCGACGTGCCAGATCTGCGGCGCGATCAGACCGCCGGCGGCGTGGACCTCGTCCACCACCGTCTTCCAGTGCGGCAGGGCGTCGCCGTGAAAGACCGGAACATTGGCGTCGTTACGGGCGGCGGGCCGTTCAACGACCGTCCCTTCGGTGACGATCAGCCCGACCCCGCCCTCGGCCCGGCGGCGATAATAGCCGGCGACGTCGGACGTCGGAATCCCGTTCGGGGAGAAAGACCGGGTCATGGGGGCCATGACGATCCGGTTGGGCAGGGTCAGACCCTTGACGGTGAACGGGCGGAACAGGGCGTCGACGCTCATCGGAACTCCTCGGTGATATGTAAGCCCCAAGGTGGCGAATAGGGTTGCGTTTGAAAACCCCCGTCCCGACGATTTCTAGAGGCCCAGCGCCGTGGCGACCTGTTCAGCGATCGCCGCGAAACGGCCCGCGATCAGCCCCGAGGGATCGGCTGCGACCGGAGGACGACCGGCGTCCCCCCCTTCGCGCAGGCCGGCGTCCAGCGGCAGGTCGCCGAGGAAGGGAATCGACAGACGTTCGGCCTCGGCTTTCGCCCCGCCCTGACCGAAGATCGGTCCGGTCATGTTCTCGATCAGGCCCAGGGTCGGCACGTTCACGCGCTGGAACAGGGTGTGCGCCCGCCGCGCGTCGGCCAAGGCCACCTCCTGCGGCGTCGAGACGATGACGGCGCCGTCCAGCGGCGTCTTCTGGATCAGGGTCAGTTGCACGTCGCCGGTGCCCGGCGGCAGATCGACCACCAGCACGTCCAGCGGCGCCTCGGCCACGCCCCACCGGGTCTGGGTCAGCATCTGGGTGATGGCCTGGGAGGCCATGGGGCCGCGCCAGATCATGGCGTCGTCCATCCTGGTCAGCAGGCCGACCGACATGGCCTTCAGCCCGTGCGCCTGATGCGGAACGATGGCGCCGTCCTCATAGGCGGGCTGGCCGCTGATGCCCAGCATGGTGGGCAGCGACGGCCCATAGACGTCGGCGTCGAGGATCCCGACCGACAGGCCGCGCGCGGCCAGGGCGGCGGCCAGGTTCACCGCCACGGTCGACTTGCCCACCCCGCCCTTGCCGCTGGCGACGGCCAGGACGCGACGGACATGAGCCGGACGATCAGTGGGGACCGGCGCCTTGGCGCGCCCCTGATCCACGGCGGCCTTCGAAAGGCCTGCGGTGCGCGCCGCCGGCCTGGCGAGTCCGGGTTTGGCTTCGGCCGTCAGGATCACCGACACGCGGTTCATGCCGGGAAGGACCTTCAGCGCGGCCTCGGCCGCGTCGCGAACGGGCGCATAGGTCGCGACCAGGCTGCGATCCACCTCAAGAGCGAAGCCGGCGCGGTCCTCAGCGACCACCAGTCCCTGCACGAGGCCCGAGGCGAACAACCCCTGACCGGAGACCGGGTCCATGACGGCGTCGAGGGCGGCGATGACGGCGGAACGTTCGACCAAGGCGGTCTCCAGAAGACTTGCAGGCGACAAGGGCCGCGTTCTATCGCCCATGGATGTCGCCTGCGAGCCTCCATTTGTCCCAGCCGCCTTCAGTCACCCTGATCGCGGGTCCGACCGCCTCGGGCAAGTCGGCCCTGGCGTTGAATCTGGCGCGCGAGACCGGGGCGTTGATCATCAACGCCGACAGTCAGCAGCTTTACGCCGATCTGCGCGTCCTGACCGCCCGCCCGTCGCCTGAAGACGAGGCCCAAGCCGATCACCGACTGTATGGCGTCGCCGATGCGGCGGACGCCTGGTCGGTGGGCAAATGGAGCCGTGCGGCCCTGAATCTGCTGGATATCGCACGCGCCGACGGGCGGCCGGCGATCCTGGTCGGCGGCACCGGTCTCTATTTCACCGCCCTGACCCGCGGACTGGCGGAGATTCCCCCTGTGCCTCAGAGCGTCCGCGACGCGGTCGAGGCGGACTATATGGCGCAGGGCGAAGCCGCATTCCGCGCCCGTCTCGCTGAAATCGACGCCGAAGCCGCCCGTTCCATCGAACAGGGCGACCGCCAACGGCTGGTCCGCGCCATGAGCGTCCATTCGGCCAGCGGCCGCGCCTTGAGCGACTGGAAGGCGGACACTCGCCCCCTGCTGTCGCCGGGGTCATGGAGGGGACGGGTCATCGAACCGGACCGTGCGGACCTCTACGCCAACTGCGACCGGCGTGTGGACCTGATGATGGAGAACGGCGCGCTCGACGAGGTGCGCGCCCTGACTGCGCGGAATCTGTCCCCGGCCCTGCCCGCTATGAAGGCGGTCGGGGTGCGCGAATTGGCGGCGCATCTGGCCGGAGAAATCGGTCGGGATGAAGCGATCGACGCCCTGAAACAGGCGACCCGAAACTACGCCAAACGCCAGCTGACCTGGTTCAGGAACCAGACCCCGGGCTGGGCGCGGGTTTGAAACGCACGCGGCGCTTGGAAAGCGTCCGCGCAACGCCTATATTGGACCTGTCCGGTTTCGGCCGGACTATAGCGATAAACGCGCTTGTAATAAGCGGACCGGACCCGGGTGCGATTCCCGGCGGCTCCACCAACTTTCTCCCCGCGTTATCGGCGGAGGCAGCATGGGGCCGACTAGCATCGACGGACGTGTAAAGAGGATTGCTTTCGCTCGTCCTGGCCCACCGTATCGGGCCATTTTCTAACTGCGAACGATAACTTCGCTGGAGAAGTCGCTCTCGCCGCGTAATGCGGTTCGGGTGATTTCGAATCTTAAGTCCTAGGGGTTCAGATCCTTGGGCGGGGCCTGTCGGGAGCCTGGCAACAGAATCCCGGCGTTTCTTCCGCACATACTGTCCGTTTACCCTATTCGCATCTTTCGCGGCGGGACCGGCGACGCTATCAGTCGCGCTGAATTGCGAGGTGACGATGACCGACCAGACCCCTCCGGTCGATGAGATGCAGTATGAGCGGCTGGCGCACGAGGCGTTGCGCGGCGTGATCCGTTCTGCGCTCGACCATGTTCTGGCCGAAGGCCTGCCGGGCGCCCACCACTTCTACATCACCTTCAAGACCCGCGCCGCCGGGGTCAGCATCCCGCCGGACATGCTGGCCAAATACCCGGACGAGATGACGGTGGTGCTGCAACATCAGTACGAGGACCTGCAGGTCGAGGCCGACCGGTTCTCCGTCAAGCTGCGGTTCGGCGGCGTGCCGCGCACCCTGGCCATGCCCTATTCGGCCGTGACCCGATTCTACGACCCCAGCGTCCAGTTCCTGCTTCAGTTCGACGAGCCCGAAATCGTCGAGGCGGTCGAAGAAGCGACGCCGCCCGAGGATCCGACGCCGGGCTCCGACGGCCCCAAGGTCGTGTCGCTGGACCAGTTCCGGAAAAAGTGACGGCTCAGTCCCGACGGGGATAGGAGCGGATCATGATCCGCTCCCTCTCGCCCTCGCGTCGCTCGACCAGCAGGCGGGCGACCTGACTGTCGTCGTGGAACAGATAGCCCTTGATGGAATCGAGCAGGGCCTTGGCCAGGTTGTCCAGATCCATCCACGGCGGCTCGCCCACATGCTCCATGTGGATCTCGACGACATGATCGCCCCAGGACGGGCGTGACGCCCATTCCTTGCGCATGAACTCATAGACCAGCGGCTTGTAGTATTTGGCCTGGGTGGTCAGGCCGTCGATGACGATCTCGACCGCCTCGCCGTCCTCGCGCGCCCGCACCTTGCCCGTCCCTATCCAGCCGGCGGTCATGCCACGTCTGCCGATCTGAGGATGTCCGCGCTCTTCTTGCCCTGCATGACCGCCGTGCTACACCCGCGCGCACACAATCGCCACGCCTGAGAGACGAGTCCGCCCATGAGCAACGTCCGCATCGAAACCGACACCTTCGGCCCCATCGAGGTCGCCGCCGATCGCTACTGGGGGGCCCAGGCGCAGCGGTCGCTGGGCAATTTCAAGATCGGCTGGGAGAAACAGCCCCTGCCGGTTGTCCGCGCCCTGGGCATCGTCAAGCGCGCCGCCGCTGAGACTAACCGCGATCTGGGCAAGCTGGATCCCGCCTTGGCCGACGCCATCATCAAGGCCGCCAACGAGGTCATCGAAGGCAGGCTGAACGACCACTTCCCCCTGGTCGTCTGGCAGACGGGGTCGGGCACCCAGTCGAACATGAACGCCAATGAGGTGATCTCGAACCGCGCCATCGAAATCCTGGGCGGCGAGATGGGCTCCAAGAAGCCCGTCCACCCCAACGACCACGTCAACATGAGCCAGTCGTCGAACGACACCTATCCGACGGCCATGCACGTGGCCTGCGCGGAACAGGTGGTCAACGACCTGATCCCGGCGCTGAAGCACCTTCACGCCGCCCTGGACGCCAAGGCCAAGGCCTGGGCCCACATCATCAAGATCGGCCGCACCCATACCCAGGACGCCACCCCCCTGACCCTGGGTCAGGAGTTCGGCGGTTATGCGCAGCAGGTCGCCAACGGCATCGAGCGGATCGAACAGACCCTGCCCAAGCTGATGGAACTGGCCCAGGGCGGCACCGCCGTCGGCACCGGCCTGAACGCCCCTATCGGTTTCGCGGAAAAGGTCGCCGCCCAGATCGCCGAGATCACCGGGCTTGCCTTCACCACGGCGCCGAACAAGTTCGAGGCCCTGGCCGCCCATGACGCCATGGTCTTCAGCCACGGCGCGATCAACACGGTCGCCGCCTCGCTGTTCAAGATCGCCAACGACATCCGCTTCCTGGGCTCCGGCCCCCGCTCGGGCCTGGGCGAACTGGCCCTGCCGGAGAACGAGCCCGGCTCGTCGATCATGCCGGGCAAGGTCAATCCGACCCAGTGCGAAGCCCTGACCCAGGTCTGCGTCCAGGTGTTCGGCAACAACGCCGCCCTGACCTTCGCCGGCTCGCAGGGGCATTTCGAGCTGAACGTCTACAACCCCGTCATGGCCTACAACTTCCTGCAGTCGGTCCGCCTGGTCGCCGACGCGGCCATCAGCTTCACCGACAACTGCGTCGTCGGCATCGAGGCCCGCGAAGACAATATCGCCCGCGGCCTGAACAACTCGCTGATGCTGGTCACCGCCCTGAACGGCAAGCTGGGCTACGACCTCTGCGCCAAGATCGCCAAGACCGCGCACAAGAACGGCACCACCCTGCGCGAGGAAGCCGTCGGCGGCGGCTATCTGACCGACGCCGAGTTCGACGAAGCGGTCCGACCCGAGAAGATGATCTCGCCGGGCTGATGCGATGACCGCGCTGGAGCGTCCCTACTGGATCGAGGCCGTTTTCGAGCGCCGAGACGGCTGGGACGCTTCCGTCTATCCTTTCAACCTGCCAGTCGTGCGCACGCTCGACCGGCTGGCCTTCCATCCGAACGTGACGTTTCTGGTCGGTGAAAACGGCTCCGGAAAGTCCACTTTGATCGAGGCCTTGGCGGTGGCGTGGGGATTCAATGCTGAAGGTGGGACGAAGAACTTCAGTTTTTCCACGCACCATGCCCATTCACCCCTTCACAGCTTTGTACGCCCGGTCAGGTCGTCGAGTAGGGCCCGCGACGGCTTTTTCCTTAGAGCAGAAAGCTATTTCAATCTTGCCTCGGAGATTGAGCGATTAGATGCGATTCCTGGCGCGGGGGTGCCGATCAAGGCTTCTTATGGCGGTAAGTCGCTGCACGAACAGTCTCATGGCGAAAGCTTCTTCGCCCTATTTGACAATCGGTTTGGCGGCGACGGTCTATACATCCTCGACGAACCCGAGGCCGCCCTGTCGCCCACTCGCCAGCTTTCCTTTCTGGCTAAAATGCACGAGTTGGTCCTGGCGCGGTCGCAGCTGATCATCGCCACCCATTCGCCCATCCTGCTCGGCTATCCCAACGCCTGGATCTATCAGGCGTCAGACCATGGGCTCGAACGGATCGAGTACGAGGATACCGACCATTATCAGGTCACTCGCAACTTCCTTACTCGTCGCGACATGATGTTGGACATCTTGCTGGAACTCGATTGAGCTCAGGGCTTGTCGCGGATCGTTCGTCCCACCGGCGCCAGGGCCAGCTTGGCCAGCTCCAGGTCCTTCAGGGCGAAGGGGATGCCGATGATGGATACGAACTCGGCCACCGCGATGATCAGGTGCGAGAGGGCGATGTACCAGCCGGCCACGACGAACCAGACGACGTTCAGCACCAGTCCCAAGCAGCCCGCCACCGGATGGGTGTCCTGCCAGACGATCTCCCGCCCGAACGGCCAGAAGGAATAGCTGGCGATCCGCCAGGCCGCAAAACTCCACGGCAGGCCGACGATGGTCAGGGCCAGGATCGCACCGCCCAGCAACCACAGCAGACCCGACAGCCAGCCGCCAAAAATGAACCACAGGATATTCAGGATCAGGCGGATCATTTCAGCTCTCCGGCAGGCGTGGCCATACAGATAGCCAAAACGCCCCGCCTGCGACAGCGGGGCATTCGTTAATTCGCTTTCACCCGGCTCTCCTGGCTCAGGGGGACCGGTCACCCGCTCGACGTCAAAACGCAGTGCTTTGAGACCGCCCTTGCACCCCCCGGTGATGACAAGGGGCCCGTCGCAGCGGTATGAACGCTGACGGGGATTTTCAATGAGAACGCATCGGATGAGACGAATCTGTTCGAGTCTGCTGGCGGTCGTCATGGCCTTGTCGGTGGCGTCATGCGGCACCTTGGACCGGCCGACAGGACCGCTGCGCCTCGCGGACGGCGCCCTGATACCGGCGCGCGATCCGCGCATTCGCGCCAATGACGCGGCCCGGCTGGCGGCTTTCTCCCAGGAAGTGGGCGAGCGGCTATCCACGGGGCGGCCCCTTTCGATCCTGGCCCTGTCCGGCGGCGGCGCCAACGGAGCCTATGGCGCCGGGCTTCTGGTGGGCTGGACCGAGCGGGGCGACCGTCCGGTCTTCGACATCGTCACGGGGGTCAGCACGGGCGCTCTCGCCGCGCCCTTCGCCTTCGCCGGGTCCGAATGGGATCCGCAACTGGGCTATGCCTATACGGGAGGGGGCGCCAGCAGCCTGTTGAGCTGGCGCAGTCTGGCGATCTTCCTCTACCCCAGCCTGTTCAGCGCCGGCGCCCTGCGCAAGCTGGTGGACGAGAACGTCACCCTGGACCTGTTGCAGGCCATCGCCCGTGAACACGCCAAGGGCCGCCGCCTGCTGGTGGCCACGACGAACCTCGACAGCGAAGAGACCGTCATCTGGGACATGGGCCTGCTGGCCAGCCAGAACGACGAGAATTCGCGCGCCCTGTTCAAGGAAGTGCTGGTGGCCTCGGCCAGTATTCCCGGCGTCTTCCCGCCGGTCCTCATCGCGGGGCTGCAACCGGACCAAACCGTGGTGATGGAGATGCACGCCGACGGCGGCGTGAACACCCCTTTCCTCGCCATTCCGGAGAACCTGACCCTATGGACCCGCAAGCGCGAAGAGCGGGGCGTCGGCAGCCTGTACGTCGTCGTCAATGGACAGGTCGGTCGCAATGACGGGGTCACCTCGGGCCGGCTGACGGCCATTCTGATGCGAAGCTACGACAGTATGAGCAAGGCCTCGCTGCGAACCCATCTGGCGACCACGGCGGCTTTCGCCCAGCGCAACGGCATGACCATGTCGCTGGCGGCCATCCCCGACAACGTCGAGGCGTCCAGCCTGAAATTCGACCAGCCGACCATGACCGCCCTGTTCAACCTGGGCCGCGAGCGGGGCCGGTCAGCGGACGGCTGGACCCGGCTCGACCAGGCCGCGTCGGGTCCCGTCTTCATTCCCCCCGCTGTCCTTCCGGAGGATCAAGTGCCCGAGGCCCTAAGGCCCAAGGAGCCGGAGACGCCGACTTCCGCCGCGCCGCAGCCCTAGACATGGCCGAGATCATAAATCTGAACCGGGCGCGAAAGGCGCGGACCAAGGCCGAGGACAAGACCCGCGCCGCCGCCAACCGCGCCGCCCATGGCCGCACCAAGGCTCAGAGACAGTCTGCGGACAAGGAGCGCGAGCGCGCGGCCCGGCAGCTCGATGGACAGAAGCTAGACGACTGATCCCCTAGGCCTTCGGCGCGCGGATCAACAGGACTTGGCCGCCCAGCACCAGGATCAGGCCGATCAGCATGGTCACGCCGACATGGGCGCCCTCAAACAGGACCGACATGATGACGGCGATCGGCGGGGTCAGCGCCGAAATATAGCTGGCCAGGGCATAGCCGCGTTGCCGCGCCAAGGTGAAATACAGCCCGAAGGCGATCACCGATCCAAACAGGGACAGGTGCAGCAGAGACAGAATATAGGCCGGGGTCGGCTCGATCCGCCATTCCACGCCGGTCGCGAACCCATAGACCGCCACCATGGCCGTGCCATAGGCCATGGCCCAGGCAGTCGCGGCCATGACCGGCGCGCCGGCCTGTTGGCCGCGCCAGGCGAACCAGTTGCCGAAGGCCGAGGCGAGGACGGCGATCAAGGCGAAGACCACGCCCAGAACGGGCGCCACGCCCGCGGAGACGCCTGCCCCCGACAACTGTCCGAACGACAGGACGGCGACCCCGCACACCCCCAGGATCGCCCCCTGCCAGGCGCTGGCGGCGGCCTTCTGGCGCTCCATAACCCGAAACAGGATCAGGTTCACGAAGGCCAGGGCGGCGAAGATGACGGCGACGACGGCCGAGGCCACGCGTTCCTCCGCCGCATAGACGAAGCCGTAGCTGACGGCGAAGACGAAGGCGCCCTGCCCCACGGCGGCCAGATGCTGGGCGCGGGTCAGGCGCAGCGGACGCCGCGTCAGGGCGCAGAAGGCGAACAGAACGACCGCAGCCAGACCGAACCGCCAGACGATGGAGACGATCGGATCCACCACGCCCAGCTGCAGGGTGATGGCGAACCAGGTCGTGCCCCAGATCAGGGCGCAGACGGCGATGGCGAGGATGGTGATGGGGCGACTCATGGACTGTCTCCGGCGGGCGAAGTCCGCTTATCACCGACGTCGCGAAAGCGCCGCTCACGTCTTGCGCCCGAGTATGACAGACTGATTTTCCTCTAGAGGAGACCGCCATGCGTTACGCCCCCCTGATCCTGCCCGCCGGTCTGGTGCTGGCCGCCTGCGCCGTCGCGCCGACCGGTCCGGAGATGAGCGCAGGCACGACCGTCGTGACGGTCACCGCCCTGTACCGCGAGCGAATCATGCTGCCGCCCGGCCATGTGCTGACGGTGCGGGTCGAGGACGTCAGCCGGGCCGACGCCCCGGCCCTGGTCCTGGCCGAGGCCAGCGAGCCCCTGACCGGCGCCCCGCCCTATCGCGTCAGCCTGGGCCTCCCCACGGCCCAGATCGACCCGCGCCATGCCTATGCCGCGCGCGCCGAGATCCGCGACGCCGCCGGCGCCCTGGTCTTCGTCACCGACACCCGTCACGCGGTCCTGACCCAGGGCGCTCCGGCCTTCGCCGAGATCGTGCTGAAGTCGGCGCGGTGAGCGGCCTGGCCAAACGGTCCGTCGTTCTGGCGGGCCACGCCACCTCGGTCGCGCTGGAGCCCGAGTTCTGGGCGGTTCTGGACCGGATTGCCCAGACCCGCAGCCTCAGCAAGGCCCAGCTTCTGGCCGACATCGACGCCGGCCGGGGACGCCGTCCCCTGGCTTCAGCCTGCCGCCTGCTGGCGCTGAACTGGGTGGCGGAGCATGGCGTAAAAGCGTAAACCTTGAGCATAAAAGGAAGCCGCCATGGACAATAGCCGTCTCATTCCCGCCACCGTCATCGGGAGCCTTCTGGCCCTGGGGCTCATCGGCGCCGGCGCCCTGGTCGGTCAGGGCGTGATCCATGCGCGAGCCGGGGACCGGACCGTGACGGTTCGCGGCCTGTCGGAACGCAATGTGAAGGCCGATCTGGCGGTCCTGCCGCTGCGCTTCACCGCATCGGGCGATGTTCTGTCTGAAGTTCAGACACGCATCGACGGCGACCTGTCCCTGGTGCGGCAGTTCCTGACGGCTCAGGGTTATCCGGCCGACGCCGTCGATCTGGGCCGGCTTGAGGTGGCCGACACCCGGTCGCGCGAATACGCCGCCCAGAACGGCGGGCCGCGCTTCATCCTGGCCCAGACGGTCATCGTCCGCACGAACGACGTCGCCCGGGTTCAGACGACGACCCGCGCCCTGAACGATCTGGTGCGGCAGGGCGTGGTGTTGCAGGACTTCCAGGGTCCCTCCTATGTCTTCACCAAGCTGAACGATGTTCGGCCCCAGATGATCGCAGAGGGCACGGCGGCGGCGCGAACCGGGGCCGAACAGTTCGCCAAGGATTCCGGCACCCCGCTTGGCCCGATCCGTCAGGCCACCCAGGGCTCTTTCGAAATCCTGCCGCGTGACGGTGCAGGCGGAGACGAAGCCGCCTCGATCGACAAGAAGGTCCGGGTCGTGACCACCATCACCTATGGTCTGAAATAGGCCGATCGGCCCGCGCCTCGCGGCGTTCCAGCGTCCTCTCCTCGGCGGATTGCGGCCGTTCGATCAACGCCGCGTCGCCGTGGGGATCGTGTGCCGCTTCGGCCATGACGATCCACAGGATGATGAGCGCGAACATGCCGATCATGCCCAAGGCGAAGGCGCGCCAACCCGCCTTCGCAGCCTTGGGGGTGCAATCCGGCGTCTCCTCGATCTTCTGGTCGTCTCGTCTCATCATCCAAGGAACCGGCCTGCGCCGAAGCCAGTTCCAAGGTTTCATTTGGGCGACGGCCCTGACATCGCCCTCCGGTCCCCTTATGTTCCGGTTTTGATTCTGCCTGCCGGATGTCTCAAAGCCTGTGACCGATCTTCCCGCCCCCCGCATCTCCGACCTGGCCCGCGCACGAGCGCCCGACGGGGCGGGACCGCGCGACTATCTCGAAGGGCTGAATCCGGAACAACGCGAGGCGGTCGAGACGACCGAGGGGCCGGTCCTGGTTCTGGCCGGCGCCGGCACAGGCAAGACGCGGGTGCTGACCACGCGGCTGGCGCACATCCTGGCGACCGGCCGGGCCAAACCGTGGGAGCTGCTGGCCGTCACCTTCACCAACAAGGCCGCCCGCGAGATGCGCGAGCGGATCACCCATCTGATCGGCCCCTCGGCCGAAGGGTTGCGCTGGCTGGGCACCTTCCACTCCATCGCCGCCCAGATCCTGCGCCGTCACGCCGAACTGGTCGGGCTGAAGTCCAGCTTCACCATCCTGGACACCGACGACCAGGAACGGGTGCTGAAACAGCTGCTGGAAGCCGCCAATATCGACACCAAGCGCTGGACGCCCAAGTCGCTGTCCGGCCTGATCGACCACTGGAAGAACCGCGGCTGGACGCCCGAGAAACTGCCGCCCGGCGAGGATTTCGCCAACGGCAAGGGCCAGGGTCTTTACGCCGCCTATCAGGCCCGCCTGCGCAGCCTGAACGCCTGCGACTTCGGCGACCTGCTGCTGCACAACATCACTATCCTGTCCAAACATGCGGACCTGGCGGACGAATATCGCCGCCGCTTCCGCTACATCCTGGTCGACGAATATCAGGACACCAACGTCGCCCAGTATCTGTGGCTGCGGCTGCTGACGGCCTCGACCGGCAATGTCTGCTGTGTCGGCGACGACGACCAGTCGATCTACGGCTGGCGCGGGGCCGAGGTGGACAACATCCTGCGCTTCGAACGCGACTTCCCCGGCGCCAAGATCGTCAAGCTGGAGCGCAACTATCGCTCGACCAGCCATATCCTCGGCGCCGCCTCGGGCCTGATCGCCGCCAACCGCGACCGGCTGGGCAAGACCCTGTGGACTGAGGACGACAGCGGCGACAAGGTGCGGGTGCGCGGCGTCTGGGACGGCGAGGCCGAGGCCCGTCTGATCGCCGACGAGATCGAGACCGCGCGCCGTCCCCACGCCGGCGAACCGGGGCTGAAATACAAGGACATGGCCATCCTGGTCCGCGCCTCGTTCCAGATGCGGGCCTTCGAGGAACGGCTGGTCATGCTGGCCATCCCCTATGCCGTCATCGGCGGCCCGCGCTTCTTCGAACGGGCCGAGATCCGCGACGCCCACGCCTATATGCGGCTGATCCAGTCCGAGGACGACGATCTGGCCTTCGAGCGGATCGTCAATGTGCCCAAGCGCGGCATCGGCGACACCAGCGTACAGAAGATCCTACAACTGGCCCGCCAACACGACCTGTCGGCCCTGACGGCGGTGCGCGGCCTGATCAACACCGACGAGCTTCAGGCCCGCACCCGCACCGCCCTGTCCAACTTCGTGCGCGACCTCGACCGCTGGCGCGCCCTGTCCGAGACCACGCCCCATTGGGAGGTCATGGAGACAGTGCTGGAAGAGAGCGGCTACACCGACATGCAGAAGGCCGACCGGACCTGCGGCCAGACCCGGTTGGACAACCTGAAGGAACTGACCCAGTCGATGCAGCAGTTTGAGACGCTGCAGGCCTATCTGGAGCACGTCTCCCTGGTCATGGATCTGGAGCGCGCCAACAGCGACGATCCGAACGGCGACGGGGCGGTCCAGATCATGACCCTGCACGGCGCCAAGGGGCTGGAGTTCCCGCTGGTCTTCCTGCCCGGCTGGGAGGAAGGCGTCTTCCCCAGCCAGCGCAGCATCGACGAGAAGGGCGAGAAGGGGCTCGAGGAGGAACGCCGCCTGGCCTATGTCGGCGTCACCCGCGCCAAGCAGGACGCGCGGATCAGCTTCGCCGCCAACCGTCTGGTCTACGGCCGCTGGACCTCGCAACTGCCCAGCCGCTTCGTCGACGAACTGCCGATCGCCCACGTCGATCCGCAATCCGACACCGGCTACTACGGCGCCTCCGCCGGCATGAAGGAGGCCAAGAGCCGCTGGGACGACGCACCCAGCTTCGGCAGCGGCTATTCCTCGCCCGGCTGGAAACGCGCCCAAAGCTTCACCGCCGCCCAGACGCCGAACAAGATCCCCGCCCGCAAGGCCGTGATCGAGGGCGACGGCCGCCTGATCGCCACCGCCGATCCCAAGTCCGGCTCCGGCTGGAAAAAGGGCGAACGCGTCTTCCACCAGAAGTTCGGCTACGGCCACGTCCGCGTCATCGAGGGCAACAAACTGCTGGTCGATTTCGAAAAAGCCGGCGAGAAACGGGTCATCGACAGTTTCGTGGAGAAGGCGGAGTAGACGGGTCCAAACCCACGCGCCGGGCCTCAACCGCCTTTGCCGCGGCCAAGCTTTGGCCTAAGCCATCGCCTTCCCGTCTTCGACCGAGTCCGCCATGTCCGCCCCTGCCCGTCCTACCGTCGATCGCGCCTGGCTGAGCTGGGCCATGCGGCGGATAGAGGCGGACTACAACCGCTCGGCCGACACCCATCTGATCCCGGTGGACATGCCGGCCCTGTCGGACATCGCCCTGTATCTGAAGGACGAATCCAACCACCCGACCGGCAGCCTGAAGCACCGTCTGGCGCGGTCGCTGTTCCTCTATTCCCTCAGCAACGGCTGGATCGGCGAGGGGATGACCATCGTCGAGGCGTCCAGCGGTTCGACCGCCGTGTCCGAAGCCTATTTCGCCCGGATGCTGAACCTGCCCTTCATCGCCGTGGTGCCGCGCTCCACCGCTCAGGAGAAGACCGCCGCCATCGAATTCTATGGCGGCCGCTGCCATTTCGTGGACGTTCCGGGCCAGGCCTATTCGGAAAGCCAGCGGCTCGCCGACGAACTGGGCGGCCACTACATGGACCAGTTCACCTATGCCGAGCGGGCGACGGACTGGCGCGGCAACAACAATATCGCCGAGTCCATCTTCGCCCAGATGCGACGCGAGCCCTGCCCCGTCCCGCGCTGGATCGTGTGCGGCGCGGGCACCGGCGGCACCTCGGCGACCATCGGCCGGTTCGCCCGCTTCAACCGCCACGACACCCGGATCTGCGTGGCCGATCCGGAAGCCTCCGTCTTTCACCGTCACTGGGCCGATGCGACGGTCCAGACCAGCCTCGACCGTCCGTCCCTGATCGAGGGCATCGGCCGGGCGCGGGTTGAACCCTCCTTCATCCCCAGCTTGGTGGATCGGATGATCGTCGTGCCCGACGTCGCCTCCATCGCCGCCACGCGCGTGCTGAGCCGGCGTCTCGGCCGCCCCTGCGGCGGATCGACCGGCACCAACCTGTGGGCCTGTGTTCAGTTGGTTCAGGAAATGGCGCGCGCGGGCGAGTGCGGCTCGATCGTGTCGATCCTGTGCGACCACGGCGACCGCTACGCCTCCACCTATTTCGACGACGCCTGGATCGCCGCCCAGGGCCTGGACACCGCCCCGTGGGAGGCCCGCCTGGACGCCTTCTTCGAAACGGGAGTCTTGCCGGACGCCTGAACCGCCTGTTTCGTCGGGGCGGACAGGTCTAAGAAGGCCCAAGCGGCCGGACCGGTCAAAACCTCAACAGGAGCCGACCATGGCGGGACTAAAGGACAAGCGCGGCTTCATCGACAAGGACCGCATCGACCTGTCAGAGCGGCAGTCGGTCGAATACTGGATGAAGCGCTGGGGCGTGACCAAAGACCAGATCACCGCCGCCCACCGCAAGGTTGGCCGCATGACCAAGGACATCGCGGCGGAGCTGGGCAAGAAGCGCTGATCCTTAGTCCCAGGTCTGTGTCAGGATCATCTCGGGCGTTTCCCTGACGCGAAACACCTTGGCCACGAACTGGTTATCGATGCTGACTTCCGTCAGCGTCGGCTGACCATGTTTGCCGTCCTTCACGATCAATTCGCGGACTTGGTTCAGGTTGACCCAGTGAACCACGCCGTTTGTCTCGGTGACCTTGGCGAACATCGGCCTCTCCATCAGATGTGCAGCACCCGCCCGTAGGCGTCCAGCGCCGCCTCGTGCATGGCTTCCGACATGGTCGGGTGCGGATAAACGATGCCGTGAATGTCCTCTTCCGTCGCCTCCATGGTGATGGCGGTGACATAGCCCTGGATCATCTCAGTCACTTCGTGGCCGATCATATGGGCGCCGATCAGGGCGCCGGTCTTGGCGTCGAAGATCACCTTGACGAAGCCGTCGATCTCGCCGGCGGCCACGGCCTTGCCGTTCACGCGGAACGGGAAGCGACCGATCTTGACCTCGCGCTTCTCGGCGCGGGCGGCCTGTTCGGTGACGCCGACCGAGGCGACCTGCGGCTGGGCGTAGGTGCAGCCGGCGATGGGCGAATGGACGTTCGGGGTCTTGTAGCCGGCGATGAATTCGGCGGCGTGGATGCCTTCGTGGCTAGCCTTGTGCGCCAGCCAGGGCGCGCCGGCGCAGTCGCCGATGGCGAACAGGCCCTTGACGTTGGTCTGGCAGTGGCCGTCGGTCTTGATGTGGCCGCGGTCCAGTTCGACGCCCAGCGCCTCCAGGCCGATGCCGTCGGTGTTGGCGGTGATGCCGACGGCCGAGATGCAGACCTCGGCCTCGAGCGACTCGGCCTTGCCGCCGACCTCGATGTCCACCTTCACGCCGGCGCCGGTCTTGGAGACCTTGGTCACCTTGGCGCCGAGCTTGAACTTGATGCCGCGCTTCTCGAACGACTTCTGGGCGGCCTTGGAGACCTCCTCGTCCTCGACCGGCATGATGCGCTCGACCGCCTCGACGACCGTCACCTCGGCGCCCAGGGCGCGATAGAAGCTGGCGAACTCGATGCCGATGGCGCCCGAGCCGATGACGACGAAGGACTTGGGCAGTTTCTTCGGCGCCAGGGCGTCGCGATAGGCCCAGATCTTGTCGCCGTCGGCCTCCAGGCCGATCTGCGGCAGGGCGCGCGCCCGCGCGCCGACGGCCAGCATGACCGCCTTGGCCTCGACCGTGCGCGAACCGCCGGCCTTCAGGGCGATGACGACCTTGGGCGCCGCAGCGCCCTTCTCCAGCTTGGCCGAGCCCTCGATCACCTCGATCTTGTTCTTCTTCATCAGGAAGGCGACGCCCTTGTTCATCGTCGCCGCGACCCCGCGCGAGCGCTGGATGATAGCGTCAAAGTCGAACGACGCGCCGGACGCCGACAGGCCGTATTCCTTCAGATGGCTCAGGCTCTCGAACTTCTCGCCCGACTTCAGCAGGGCCTTGGTCGGGATACAGCCCCAGTTCAGGCAGATGCCGCCCAGGTTCTCGCGCTCGACGATGGCGACCTTCTGGCCCAGTTGGCTGGCGCGGATGGCCGCGACGTAACCGCCGGGGCCCGAGCCGATGACGACGAGATCGAATTCAGCAGCCATGATCAGATCAACTTCTCGATGTCGGCCTTGATGGCCTCGGGTTCTGTTTGCGGGGCGTAGCGGGCGACCACCCTGCCCTCGCGGTCGGTCAGGAACTTGGTGAAGTTCCACTTGATGGATTGCGAGCCGAGGAAGCCGCGCTTCTGCCTGGTCAGCCAGGCATAGAGCGGATGCCGGTTCGGCCCATTGACCTCCACCTTGTCGAACAGGGGGAAGGTCACGTCGAAACTGGTGGCGCAGAAGGCGGCGATCTCCGCCGCCCGTCCCGGCTCCTGCTCGCCGAACTGGTTGCAGGGAAAGCCCAGCACCTCGAACGGCCGGTCGGCGAACGTCCGGTGCAGCTTTTCCAGACCATTATACTGGCCGGTGAAGCCGCACTTGGACGCCGTATTGACGATCAGCAGCGCCTGACCGCGAAAACGGTCCAGCGAAACCTCCGTGCCGTCGATGGCGCGGGCGGAGAAGTCATAGACCGAGGTCATGACCTCACCCTGTCATTTTCAGCGCATGATCTATTCCGAAAACCGCTGACACTTTTCGGGATCATGCGACTACGCCAGCATCGCGACGGGATCTTCGATCAGCGGCTTGAACGCCTGCAGGAAACGGGCGCCGGTCGCGCCGTCCACAACGCGGTGATCGCAGGTCAGGGTCACGGTCATGACCGTGGCCGGCACGATCTGTCCGTTCTTGACGACCGCGCGCTGCTCGCCCGCGCCCACGCTCATGATACAGCCCTGGGGCTCATTGATGATCGAGGTGAACTGCTTGATGCCGAACATGCCCAGGTTGGACACCGAGAAGGTGCCGCCCTGGAACTCTTCGGGCTTCAGCTTGCGTTCGCGGGCGCGCTTGGCCAGGTCCTTGGACTCGGTCGCGATCTGCGCCAGGCCCTTGGTCTCGGCCTTGCGAATGATCGGGGTGATCAGGCCGCCGTCGATCGCCACCGCCATCGAGACGTCGGCGTTGTGGTGCATGGCGATGCCTTCGGGGGTGTAGGAGGCGTTCGCCTCCGGCACCATCTTCAGCGCCAGGGCCGCAGCCTTGATGATGAAGTCGTTGACCGAGACCTTGATCCCCTGCGGCTCCAGCATCTTGTTCACCTTGGCGCGAACCGCCATCAGCTGGTCGATCTCGCAGTCGATGAACAGTGGGAAGTGCGGCACGTTCTGGATGCTGTCGACCATGCGACGCGCCACGGCCTTCTTCATCCCGTCCAGCGGGATCAGGTCGTAGCTGCCGTCCGGGATCCCCATCTGGGCCAGCGACTGCACCTGACGCGGCGCAATGCCCGAAGTCGCGGCGGCGGCGGTCGTCGCGGCGGCGGGTTGGGCCGCGCCCTTGCCTGCGGCTTCGACATCGCGTCTGACGATCCGGCCGTGCGGGCCCGTGCCCTTGACCGACTTCAGATCGACGCCGTTCTGGGCGGCGATGCGCCGCGCCAGCGGCGACGAGAAGATGCGTTCGCCACTGTCCGACTTCGGCGCGGCCGGAGCCGGCGCGACCGGTGCGGACGCCTTGGGCGCCTCGACTGCGGCCGGTGCGGCCTTCGGGGCCTCCTCAGCCTTGGCGGCCGGCTTTTCAGATTTCTGGGGCGCAGCGGCCCCGCCCTCGTCCTTCAGACGGGCGATCGGGGTGTTGACCTTCACGCCTTCGGTACCTTCGGCGACCAGGATGTCGGTGATCTCGCCCTCGTCCACGGCCTCGACTTCCATCGTGGCCTTGTCGGTTTCGATCTCGGCGATCACGTCGCCGGCGGAGACGACGTCGCCCACCTTGACGTGCCACTTGGCCAGGACGCCCTCTTCCATGGTCGGAGACAGGGCGGGCATCAGGATATCAGTCATGCCATCACCTGCTTCACGGCCGCGATGATCTTGTCCACGCCCGGCAGCGACAGGGCTTCCAGATTGGCGGCGTAAGGCAGCGGCACGTCTTCCTGGTGCACCCGCAGCGGCGGCGCATCCAGATAGTCGAAGGCGTGTTCGATGACCCGCGCCACGACCTCGGCGCCGACGCCCATCGGACCCCAGCCCTCTTCGGCCGAGACCAGACGGCTGGTCTTCTTGACGCTCTCGACGATGGTCTCGTGATCCAGCGGACGCAGGGTGCGCAGGTCCACGACCTCGCACTCGATGCCTTCCTCGGCCAGCTTCTCGGCGGCCTGGAGGGCGAAGCCGACCATGCGGCTGTGCGCCGTGATGGTGACGTCCCTGCCTTCGCGACGGACCTTGGCCTTGCCGATCGGCACGACATAGTCCTCGATCTCCGGCACGTCGAACTCGAGGCCGTACATCATCTCGTGCTCGAGGAAGACGACGGGGTTCGGGTCGCGGATCGAGGCCTTCAGCAGGCCCTTGGCGTCGGCCGCGTCATAGGGCGCGACGACCTTCAGGCCCGGCACCTGGGCGTACCAGGCCGAATAGTCCTGGCTGTGCTGGGCGCCGACGCGCGAGGCGGCGCCGTTCGGGCCGCGGAAGACGATGGGCGCGCGGATCTGACCGCCCGACATGTACAGGGTCTTGGCGGCCGAGTTGATGATGTGGTCGATCGCCTGCATGGCGAAGTTGAACGTCATGAACTCGACGATGGGCTTCAGGCCCGCCATGGCCGCGCCGACGCCCAGGCCGGCGAAGCCGTGCTCGGTGATCGGGGTGTCGACGACGCGCTGGTCGCCGAACTCCTGCAGCAGTTCGCGGCTGACCTTGTAGGCGCCCTGATACTGGGCGACTTCCTCGCCGATCAGGAAGACCTTGTCGTCGCGGCGCATTTCCTCGGCCATGGCGTCGCGCAGGGCGTCGCGGATGGTCGTCTTCACCAGCTTGGCGTCGGCCGGGATTTCCGGATCGCGCAGTTCAACCTTGGGGGTCGAGGTCTGGGTCGGCGCCTTCTCGGGATCGCCGGTCTTGCCTTCGGCCGTCGCCTTGGGCGTATCGGCCTGAGCCTTGTCGGCCTCGGCCTTCGGCGCGGGCGCAGCCGCGCCGTCTTCGCCGGCCAGACGCGCAATGGGCGTATTGACCTTCACGTTCTCGGAGCCCTCGGCGACCAGGATTTCCAGCACTTCGCCTTCATCCACGGCCTCGACTTCCATCGTGGCCTTGTCGGTTTCGATCTCGGCGATCACCTGGCCGGCCGACACGGTGTCGCCTGCCTTGATGTGCCATTTGGTCAGCGTGCCCTCTTCCATCGTGGGGGACAGCGCCGGCATGAGGATGTCGGTCACGGATCAGGCCTCCACGTAGACGTCGGTATAGAGCTCGGACGGATCGGGCTCCGGGCTCTCTTGGGCGAATTGAACGGCCTCGGCGACGATGGCCTTGATCTCGTTATCGATGGCCTTCAGCTCGTCTTCCGTCGCATTGGCGGCGGCCAGCAGGGTCTTGATGTGGTCGATCGGGTCGCGGGTCTTCTTGACCTCGTCCACCTCTTCCTTGGTCCGGTATTTGGCCGGATCGGACATCGAGTGACCGCGATAACGGTAGGTCTTGACCTCGAGGATGTAGGGCCCCTCGCCGGCGCGGGCGCGCTCGACGGCCTTCTTGACCGCATCACGCACGGCCAGAACATCCATGCCGTCCACCTGCTCGCCCGGAATGCCGAAGCTGGCGCCGCGCTGGCTAAGCTGGGTCGTGGACGACGAGCGCTCGATGCTCGTACCCATGGCGTACTGGTTGTTCTCGATGATGTAGATGGCCGGCAGCTTCCACAGCTGGGCCATGTTGAAGCTCTCGTAGACCTGCCCCTGGTTCGAGGCGCCGTCGCCGAAATAGACGAAGGCCACCGAATCATCGCCGCGATACTTGCCGGCGAAGGCCAGGCCGGTGCCCAGCGACACCTGGGCGCCGACGATGCCGTGACCGCCGTAGAAGCCGGTCGGCACGTCGAACATGTGCATCGAACCGCCCTTGCCGCGCGACGAACCGCCGATGCGGCCGGTCAGTTCGGCCATGACTTCCTTGGGGTCCATGCCGGCGGCCAGCATGTGGCCGTGGTCGCGGTAGCCCGTGATGATCTTGTCGTGGCCCTGTCTGACGCTCTCCTGAACGCCGACGGCCACGGCTTCCTGGCCGATATACAGGTGGCAGAAGCCCCCGATCAGACCCATGCCGTAAAGTTGGCCCGCACGCTCCTCGAAGCGGCGGATGAGAACCATCTCGCGGTAAAAGCGGAGGAGGTCCTCCTTGGACGCCGAAGGCGTGTTTGAAAGCTTGTCAGGCGCAGTGGTCTGAGCGGCTTTGGCTGGGGCTTTCGCCATCCGGCATCTCCCGGCTAGGCGTCGGGAAGCGACGCCTTCTTATCGTTACGGAAGGGGGCTTTAGCAGCCTTCCTTCCCGGAACGCAAAGGGGTGCGGGCTCGACTGTAACAATAGTTCAAGCGGCGAAGGTTTTCATCCCTGAACGGGTTGCGCCGAAACGCGGATCACATAGTCGCGTGGGTCCGAAAAGCCGAGAACGGCGCGTGCGCGCTCCTCCAGCAAGTCCTTCGACAGGCTGTCGGTGCGGAGATAGCGCACCCGCGTCTCAAGGTCGCGGCGCTGTTCTGTGAGATGGGCGAGCTGGTTCTCACGCCGCCCCATCAGGGCGTCACGCGACGATCCGCTCAGCAGGCCTCGCTCGCCCGTCAGAGCCTGAACGCCCAGATAGGCGAGCAGCAACAACAGGGCGAGGGACAGGCGGTAAGGTTTCATCCGTTCAGGCACGACCGACGCTCCTTCTGAGCGCGAAAAACACAGTTCAGGAACCGTGCCCGAAAATGCCTAACAAAATGTAGCTTGGCCGTAAGGACGTCGACGAAGAACGCTGATTCTTCGCCGACAATTCACAGGTTTAGCGCAGCAGCATGCCGTCGCCGAAATAGACGGCCTGGTCGCCCAGCATCTCTTCCAGGCGCAGCAGCTGATTGTATTTCGCCACCCGGTCCGAGCGGGCCAGCGAGCCGGTCTTGATCTGCCCGCAGTTGGTGGCCACGGCCAGGTCGGCGATGGTCGAATCCTCGGTCTCGCCCGAACGGTGGCTCATTACGGCGGTATAGCCGGCGCGGTGGGCCATATCGACGGCGTCCAGGGTCTCGGACAGGGTGCCGATCTGGTTGACCTTGATCAGGATGGAGTTGGCCAGGCCCTCGCCGATGCCGGCGGCCAGACGCGCGGGGTTGGTCACGAACAGGTCGTCGCCGACCAACTGGACCCGGTCGCCGAGCCGCTCGGTCAGCAGGCGCCAGCCGTCGAAATCGTCCTCGGCCATGGCGTCCTCGATCGAGACGATCGGGAACCGCTCGCACAGGTCCACCAGATAGGCGGCCATGCCCTCGGCGTCGACGGTCTTGCCTTCGCCCGCCATGACGTATTTGCCGTCCTTGAAGAACTCGGTCGAGGCGACGTCCAGACCCAGGTGGAAGTCCTCGCCGGCCAGATAACCGGCCGCCTGGCCCGCCTTGGTGATGAAGCTCAGGGCTTCTTCGGCCGAGGCCAGGTTCGGGGCGAAGCCGCCCTCGTCGCCGACGTTGGTGTTATGGCCGGCGTCCTTCAGCTGCTTCTTCAGGGCGTGGAAGATTTCCGCGCCCATGCGCAGGGCGTCGGTGAAGGTCTCAGCCCCGGTCGGCAGGATCATGAACTCCTGGATGTCGATCGGATTGTCGGCATGGGCGCCGCCGTTAATGATGTTCATCATCGGCGTCGGCAGGACGCGGGCCGAGACGCCGCCAACATAGCGGTGCAGCGGCAGGCCGGCCGAAATGGCGCTGGCCTTGGCGGCGGCCAGGGACACGCCCAGGATGGCGTTGGCGCCCAGACGGGCCTTGTTGGGCGTGCCGTCCAGGTCGATCATCGCCTCGTCGATACGGCGTTGATCCTCGGCGTCCATGCCGGACAGGGCGTCGAAGATCTCGCCGTTGACGGCGTCGACCGCCTTCTGCACGCCCTTGCCGCCCCACAGATCCTTGTCGCCGTCGCGCAGTTCGACGGCTTCGTGAGCGCCGGTCGAAGCGCCCGACGGCACAGAGGCGCGACCGAATGAGCCGTCATCCAGGATCACGTCGACTTCCACCGTCGGATTGCCCCGGCTGTCGAGGATCTGGCGGGCGACGATGTCGGCGATGTCGGTCATGGCTCGGCTCTTTGGCTCAGGCGGAAAACAGGTCCGAGGGGTTTAGACGTCTCCCCGCGAATCGCCAATGCCTGCGTCGCCCTTGGTCGTCAGGAACAGCCCTCGACCAGTTGAATGGACGGATCGCCGGCGTGGATCATCATCACCTTGCCGTCAGAGCCGACCTCGTAACGGATCCCGCGCGCGGCCGGATCGGTCACATAGGTCGTCGATCCGCCGCGCGACCAGACGAACAGGTCCTCCGCCGGCGCCGACTGATACTTGTGCGATTGGGCGAAAACGGCGCCGCCATAGGCCTGTTTGATCGCCATGCCCGTGTCGCCGACGCCGAACCCGCGGTCGGTCTTGATCGTCGCGCCGCGCGCGGCGGTGATACGGGTCAGCACGCCGTTCTGGATCATGACGCGCACATCCTTGGGCGCATCGACCGGATGAAACTCGTCGCAGGTCTCCGGATCGGCCCCGCCGACGGCGTTTGGTTGGGAATCCTCGCCCCAGACCTGGACCAGCTCGGCGCGGGTCATGCCGATTCGCGCCGCCCCCAGACCATCGGCCGTCAGGGTCGAAGCATTGGCCGGCGGCGGCGGCGGTGCTTCGGCCGGCGCAGGAGCCGCAGCGGAAGGCGGCTGGGCCACGGGGTCGTCACGGCGTTCACAGGCGGCGAGTGTGAGCAGCGCAAGTGCGCTGACGGCGGCGAAACGGATCATGGGCGTGCGTCCTTCTGAGAAGCTTCACAGCACAGAACGCACGAAAACGGCGCGCGGGTGACCGCGCGCCGTAATAAACTTCGTCCGGTCGAAACCGGGCCGTGGAAGACTAGTCTTCCTTCGGCGTGATGACCTGGCGACCGCGATAGGTGCCGGTCTTCAGGTCGATGTGGTGCGGGCGCTTCAGCTCGCCGGTGTCCTTGTCCTCGACATAGACGTTCGAGCTCAGGGCGTCGTGGGCGCGGCGCATGTTGCGACGCGAGGGGGATACTTTCCGCTTCGGAACGGCCATGTCCGTCTCAATCTTCTAAGTCGGGCGCCGCCCAGAGCCGAAGCCTGATCAAGCGCGAAAACGATAGCGGCGGCCCCGGTCCTTCGTGAGAAGAACGCCGAGCCGCCACGCGAGGCGCGGCTTATGCATGAACCGCACGACGATTTCAAGGCGTCTTGAGCGACTTCCAGCGATCACGGTCCAGCCCGAAGTAAAGACTGTCCATCCAGACGCCCCCAACCTGCCAGGTCCGGCTGGCGGCCCCCGTCTGTTCGAAGCCCAAACGCCCCAGCAGGCGAATGGACGCCGCATTGGAGGGGTCCACGTCGGCGGTGATCGCATCGATATCCCGCGTGACCATGACATGATCGATCACGGCGGTCAGCGCCTCCTTCGCCAGCCCTCGCCCCCAATAGTCGGGATGCAGGATGTAGCCGATCTCTGGCAGCCGCCAGAACCCCGCCTTGCCGATGACTCGGCCTTGCGCCTCAATGACGAAATCGTCGCTGGTTTCCGGGGCGGCGGCGATCATGCTCTCCAGCCACTCCGCCGTCTTTTCCCTGGCCGCATGCGGCATGGTCGACCACCACCGCATCGCTTCCGGAGATGAAAAGACCTGATGCAGATCATCGACATCGTCCGGCCTCGCCCGTCGCAGAATCAGGCGCGGCGTGACGAGTTGAGAGATCATTGCGCGGCGTTCCGCGTCAGGTGTTTGACCACCTTGGCCGGGTTGCCGACCACGACAACGTCGGGCGGCACGTCCCTGGTCACGACGCTGCCTGCTCCGACGACGGCGCGATCGCCGATCGTCACGCCCGCCAGAACGATCGCCCCGCCGCCGATCCACACATCGTCGCCGATCGTGATCGGTCGAGCGGATTCCAGCCCTCGCCGCTCGACGGCGTCCAGCGGATGTTCCGGCGTCAACAACTGCACCCCTGGTCCGGCCTGAAAATTGTCGCCGATTCGGATTTCGGCGCAGTCCAGAAAGACGCTGTTGGCGTTGACGAAGGCGTTCGCTCCGAACTGGATATTGACGCCATAGTCGCAGAAGAAGCCCGGCATGATGATCGCCCCGCCGTCGGCCGCGCGCACAAGTTCATTGACCAGGACGCGGCGCTTGTCGCGATCCGGCTCTGTATTGATGGCGATGGTCAGGCCCACGGCGCGGGCGCGGCCGTCGCGCAGGTCCGGGTCGCCCGGATTGTACGGCAGGCCCGCCAGCATCTTCTCGCGCTCGGTCACGACGGGCTCGTCAGGGTCTTGGCCACCGCCTCGCCTATCGCCAGCGAACTGGTCAGGCCGGGGCTTTCTATGCCGAACAGGGCCATCAGCCCCTCGATCCCGTGGTGCTCGACGCCGTGCAGTTGGAAGTCCGGCTGCGGTTCGCCCGGACCATGCAGCTTCGGCCGGATCCCGGCGTAGTCGGGCGTCAGGGCGCCGTCGGGCAAGCCGGGCCAGAAGCGGCGGATATAGGCGGCGAACACCTGCGCCTTGGCCGGATCGACCGAATAGTCCTCGGTCTCGACATAGGCCAGGTCGGGGCCGAACACCGCCTGCCCCCCCAGATCCTTGCGATAATGGGTGCCCAGGGCGCCGGGAATCGGCGGCGGATAGATCAGTCGGTCGAACGGCGCCTTGCCGACCAGCCGGAAGTAGACGCCCTTGCCGAAATGGGCCGCCGGAATGTCGCCGGCCGGATAGCCCTCGACAGCCGCCGCGACGGCTTGGGCCGACAGACCGGGCGCCGTCACCAGCAGGCGGCTGGAGACCTCCATCGCCCCCTCCCCGCCCACGCGGATCGTGAAGCCGCCGCCCGGCCGCGATTCAGCGCCCCCGAACGGGGCCGAGACCACGACGGAGCCGCCCGCATCCTCGATCTCGCCCTGCAGGGCCAGCATATAGCCGTGGCTGTCGAACAACCCGCTCTCCGGCGACAGGATGGCGGCGTGGGCGTTCAGCTCGGGCTCCAGCGCCCGCGCCTGGGCGCCGGTCAGATGCGCCAGCCCCTCGACCCCGTTCGCCGTCGCCTGTTCGAAGATGGCCTCGATCCGCTCGACCTCGGCCTCTTGCGTGGCCACGACCAGCTTGCCGCACTTCCGATGGTCGATCTTGCGGCTGGCCAGGAAGTCATAAAGCGCCCGCCGCCCCTCGACGCAGAACCGCGCCTTCAACGAACCGGACGGATAATAGAGGCCGCCGTGGATGACCTCGGAATTGCGCGACGAGACGCCCTGGCCGATGTGGCCTTCCTTCTCCAGCACCAGCACCGTCAGGCCCCGTTTCGACAACGCCCGACCGCAGGCCAGGCCAACCGCCCCGGCGCCCACGACGGTCGCGTCGAAATCGAAGCCTGTCAGCATACCGCCGGTCCGAGCACTGTCAGCGCTCCCGCTAGCAAAGCGGGAACAACCAAGATCAGGGCGGCGATGATCGCAGGTCTTCGGCTCCAGGTTATCCAAGCTCGCCACGCGAACCCTATGGCGACCAATACGATCACGGGCGACATCGAGCCGATCAGTCCAAGCCCTTTAACAACGCCACATTCGACAGCGACGACTGCGAGCATCGAGTACAGGGCTATGGGCACAAGCAAAAAGGCAGCAAACAGCCCGCCCATGGTGGTCGCAATGAGAGCTGCCAGGGTAAATTGACGAGCGCTTGCGCGGTCCATCATCCGTACCTCCGCTTCGCCTCAGCTTCGAAACAGCCGATCAGCTTTTCCACCGCCCGGTCGAAGTTGGCCGACAGCATCAGATCCAGCATGCGTGATTTGAAGGCGAAGTCGATCATGAACTCCAGCCTGGCGCCATCGGGATGCGGGAAGAACTCCCACCGATTCTTCAGGTGCTTGAACGGCCCGCGCAACAGGCCGACCTCGACCTTGGGCGCATTGCGATCATGCCGGACCCAGGTGGAGAACCGCTCCTTCAGGAAGGAGAAGCCGACCCCGGCCTCGGCGTCCAGCACGGAGACGCCCTCGCCTTCGGCCCGCTCGTTCCAGACCCGCATCGACGTGACCCAGGGCACGAAGTCGGGATAGGCGCGCACGTCGGCGACCAGATCGGCAAGCTGTTCGGGCGCATAGGGAAGGATGCGCGTTACGCGGTGGACGGCCATTCGAACCTTAGCGGCGCAGCCGCGCCTCACGCGCGGCCTTCAGCCGGGCGAAGTCGTCGCCGGCGTGGTGCGACGAGCGCGTCAGCGGCGACGAGGACACCATCAGGAAGCCCTTGGCCCGGGCGATCGCCTCATAGGCCTTGAACTCTTCCGGCGTGACGAACCGGTCGATGGCGGCGTGTTTGCGTGTCGGCTGCAGGTACTGGCCGATGGTGATGAAGTCGACGCCGGCGGACCGCATGTCGTCCATCACCTGCATGACCTCTTCCTTGGTCTCGCCCAGGCCGACCATGATGCCGGACTTGGTGAACTGTTCCGGGTCGCGTTCCTTGACCATCTGCAACAGGCGCAGGGAATGGAAGTAGCGGGCGCCGGGCCGGATCTTCAGATACAGGCGCGGAACGGTCTCGAGGTTGTGGTTGAAGACGTCGGGCTTGGCGTCGATCATCACTGCGGCGGCGCCGTCCTTGCGCAGGAAGTCGGGCGTCAGGATCTCGATGGTCGTCTTCGGCGCCTGAAGGCGAATCTGGCGCACCACTTCGGCGAAATGGGCCGCGCCGCCGTCCGCCACGTCGTCGCGATCGACCGAGGTGATCACCACATGGTTCAGGGCCATCTGCGACACCGCAAGCCCGACCTTGCCCGGCTCCTCCGGGTCCAGCGGCTGGGGCAGGCCCGTCTTGACGTTGCAGAAGGCGCAGGCCCGCGTGCAGGTGTCGCCCATGATCATCAGGGTGGCCTGCTTCTGGCTCCAGCACTCGCCGATGTTCGGACAGGCCGCCTCTTCGCAGACCGTGTGCAGGCCCTTGGAGCGGACGATGTCCTTGGTGGCGTTGTATTCCCCCGAGCCCGGCGCCTTGACGCGCAGCCAGTCGGGCTTTTTCAGAACCACCGACTCCGGGCGGTTCTGTTTTTCCGGGTGGCGCAGCTCCGACGGCTTGCGCTGAAGGGTGTCGATCAGTGTGACCATGGCCGGTATTTCGGCCTTCCGCGCCCCGATGGCAAGCCACGGCCGGTTACAGATGATGGCGCGCTTGGGAACTCACGCCGCGTAACCTATCTTTTCAAGACACCGTCGCGTCATTAATGACGGACGCCCGACAACAGAGAGGGCCTCTCGCGCCCTCCGCAGGAGACGCGTTTGCGCCAGGCCCTGGATTCCTCGCTGTACGACACCACGCTGATCGACGCGCTGATCGACGCGCGCGCCCGGTTCGGGGACAAGGAAATTCTGGAGGACCAGGATCGCCACCCCCTCACCTACACCGGCTTGATCCGCGCCGCCTTCGTCCTGGGGCGCAAGATCGCGAACATGACCGATCCGGGCGACCGGGTCGCCATCCTGCTGCCGTCGTCGATGGGCGTCGTCGTCACCTTCTTCGGCCTGCACGCCCACGGCCGCGTGCCGGTCATGCTGAACTTCACCGCGGGCGAGACAAATCTGAAGGCGGCCATCAAGGCCTCGGGCGTCAAGAAGGTCCTGACCGCCAAACGCTTCATCGATCAGGCCAAGCTGGACGACCTGATCGTCGAGCTGAAGACGGTGGCCGAGGTCGTCTGGCTGGATGACGTACGCAAGACCATCGGCCTGGCCGACAAGCTGTACGGCCTCAGCGCCGGCGTTGCGCCCAAGCGGTTCCGCGTCAAGACCGACCCGGACGCGCCCGGCGTAGTCCTGTTCACGTCGGGCAGTTTCGGAACGCCCAAGGGCGTGGTGCTGAGCCAGAGGAACCTGGTCGCCAACGCCCGCCAGGTGGCGGCCCATATCGACCTGCTGCCGGAATGGGTGATGTTCAATCCCCTGCCCACCTTCCACTGTTTCGGCCTCACCGGCGGGGTCATCCTGCCGCTGCTTCAAGGCTTGAAGGCCTTCCAGTATCCGTCGCCGCTGCACGCCAAACAGATAACCGACCTGCTGCCCCAGGTGAAGGCCTCGATCCTGTTCGCGACCGACACCTTCCTGAACCAGTATGGTCGCGTCGCCGAGGCGGACGACTTCGCCACCCTGAAGTTTGTAGTCGCCGGCGCCGAAAAGGTGCGCCAGGAAACCCGCAACCTGTTCAACTCAAAATTCGGCGGCGTCGAACTGCTGGAAGGCTATGGCGCGACCGAAGCCTCGCCGGTCGTCGCCGTCAACCACCCGGATCGCAACGCCCCCGGCACGGTGGGCCAGATTCTGCCCGGCATCGACTGGAAGCTGGAGCCGGTGGAGGGCATCGCGGACGGCGGCCGCCTGTATCTGCGCGGCCCCAATGTGATGAGCGGCTACGTCACCTCGGCCGAGCCCCTGGAATGGTCCCCGGTCGAGGACGGCTGGCTGGACACCGGCGACATCGTCGATGTGGACGCCGAGGGCTATGTCACCATCAAGGGCCGCGCCAAACGCTTCGCCAAGATCGGCGGCGAGATGGTCTCCCTGACGGCGGTCGAAGGCATCGCCGGCGCGGTCTGGCCCGACCAGCGCCACGCCGTCGTCTCCATTCCCGACACCCGCAAGGGCGAAAAACTGGTCCTGGTCACTGACCACGCCGAGGCCGAGGTCGCGCCCCTGGCCGAATGGGCCCGCTCGAATGGGGCCCCCGAACTGATCGTGCCCAAGAAGATCGTCAAGGTCGCCGAGGTTCCAGTCCTGGGCAGCGGCAAGACGGACTATGTCGCGATCCAGAAAATGGTCGAGGCGGAAAAGGCGGCCTGACCGCCCTACCCGATCCGCACCCCCGTCATCGAAATCGACCCGCCGTCGATGCTGTCGTTGAAGAAGGACACCGGCTCGCCCGGCGTCTGCTGGGCGGCGATATAGAGCACCGGCAGGTAGTGTTCGTCAGTCGGCACGCTCAGCTGGGCGTCCTCGGCCAGGCCGACCCAATCGATCAGGGCTTCGTGGTCGCCGACCACAAAAGCCTGTTTGACCGCCTCATTGAAGCCGTTCGCCCAGGCGTAGGGCTCGGCCCCCGCATCGCGCTTCCAGGTCCGCAGATTGTGGACGAAGTCGCCCGAGCCGGCGATGACGATTCCCTCGTCTCGCAGCGGCCGCAGGGCCTTGGCCAGTTCGTAGTGCTGGCGCGCCGTCAGTTCACGATTCAAAGACAGCTGCACCACCGGCACGTCGGCGTCCGGCCACACATGGCACAGCACCGACCAGGTCCCGTGATCTAGGCCCCATTGTTGCGTCTGGACCGCCCCCGTCAGCTCCGCCACCCGGGCCGCCAATTCGGGCGAACCAGGCGCGGGATACTGAAACGCGTGAAGCTCAGGCGGAAAATTCCCGAAATCATGGATGGTTTCAGGCCGTTCCTGCGCCGTAACGCCCAGCCCGCGCGTCTCCCAATGGGCGGAGATCATCACCACCCCCTTGGGCTTGCCGATGTCTTCACCCAACCCGCGCCAAGCGGCCCCGAAGGGACCGCCAAGCGCGTTCATGGGCGAGCCGTGGCCGAAGAAGACGGCGGGCTGGCGCATCGGATCAGCCGAACTGCTTCTTGGCGATCTCGGCGATGTGCTTGCCCTGGAAGCGGGCGCCGTCCAGGTCGATCTGGCTGGGCATGCGCGAGCCGTCGCCCTTGGTCAGGGTGGTGGCGCCATAGGGGCTGCCGCCGACGATCTCGTCCATGTTCATCTGGCCCTGGAAGGCATAGGGCAGGCCGACCACGATCAGGCCGTGATGCATCAGGGTCTGAACCAGGCCCATCAGGGTGGTTTCCTGGCCGCCGTGCTGAGTCGCGGTCGAGGTGAAGGCGCCGCCGACCTTGCCCACCAGGGCGCCGTTGAACCACAGGCCGCCGGTCTGATCGAGGAAGTTGCGCATCTGCGAGGCGACGGTGCCGAAGCGGGTGCCGGCGCCGATGATGATCGCGTCATAGTTCGCCAGATCCTCGACCTTGGCGATGGGGGCCGCCTGATCCAGCTTGTAGCCCGACGCCTTGGCCAGTTCGTCCGGCACCAGTTCGGGCACGCGCTTGATGTCGACGACGGCGCCTTCGACTTCGCGCGCGCCTTCGGCGACGGCTTCGGCCATGGCTTCGATATGACCGTAGGTGGAGTGATAGAGGACGAGAATCTTGGGCATGGGGAGGCTCCATTGAATGACAGGCCGTCATTCGCAACAACGACCGTTGCTAACTTGGCGTGTCCATCCTGCCCTTGCAAGCCCTCGGGCGGGTTTCCCCGCACGAAGGGACAAACCGCATCATAAAATGCGCGGGTCCCGGGCGTTTCGCCGCCGCGCAGGCCGTGAAAGCGATGCTCCATCACCATGGCCTGCTGCTCGATATTCAGCGAATCCCAGCGGCAGTCCGGATCGGCTGGATAGGCGTAGGCGGCGGCGCTGTCGCCCGCCTTCAGCTTGGCGAACAGCAGATTCACCCCCTGCTGCGCCTGCCAGACATGGGTCAGTTCGTGCACCAGCACGCCTTGAATCTGCTGCGACGCCTGGCCGAAGTCCGTCTGAAACGCCCGTCTGGGCCAGACGATCCAGTCGCGCCCGAACCAGCGGCCGGCGACGAAGGCGCGACCAAAGGGCCAGGCGATCAACCGAATCTGATCCAGACGAAGGGCCGCCCCGAACGCCTCACGCGCCAGGGCCGCCTCCCCTTCGGTCAGGGCGCGAATGACGGATCCCACGGCCGCACATACTCCCAATGCCAGGGCTCATAGACATAGGGTACGAACCCGAACCGCCCGGCGTTGGCGACCAGCCAGCGATAGGTCGCCGTCCGCGCCATATGTTCGCGGCTGGCCAAAGTGGTCGAATCGACTCCCCGCCCCTGCGCCTGGCCGACATAGAGATCGACCGCCGTCCCCGTCCGATGCGGCGAACAGACGGCGCGGCGCAGGCCGTCGCAATTGCCCTGCTGGGCGCAGCGCGCGGCGTCCGCCTCTGGATCGCGGAAGCCGGAAAAAATTTGCAGCAGTTCGGGATCGGCCGCGACCTCGGGAACCTCGGCGCGGGCGGCGGCGACCATCCGGCGATAGGCGTCCAGAACGTCGCGTCGCAACAGGCGCGTCAGCCGGTCAGCGTGTTCCTCGGATTCGACCAGATAGCCCAATTGGTTGATCGGCGGCGGGTCGGGGCATTCCTGGCGGGTGCGGGCCATGACGAACGGTCGACGCTCCTGCCACAGCCCCCGCAGGACCTGAAAGGTCGACGCATCGAACAGGCCTGTCGGCGCAAGGCCATGGGTCTGCTGGAAGCCCGCCAACTGAGAGGCGAAGATCGGCGTGCCCGGACCGCAAGTCGTGTGCAGTTCGCGCTGGATCAGGGGAACATAGGTCCGCCACCCCCATTCGGTCGCCCCGAACGGGGTCCATTCCATCGCGTAAGCCGAGGCGGCGTTGACCAGGGCCTGTCCGCCCCAGACGTCGGCGTTGGTGTGACAGGGTCCAGCCGCACGCGCGCCGCCGGCCGCAGCCAGGACGAAACAGACCGACAGAAAGGCAATAAGGTTTCGCCACATGCCGAACAGCAAGCCCCAAGCCGGTCGCTGGAGCAAGCACAGAGAGACCGCAGCGCCCAAATCCGACTCCGCGTCCGTCCGTAAAGCTGCGATGGTGAACCGGCCCGACTCATCCGGGCTGTTCCGGACCCGCTGCATGACCGTCGCCGCCGCGCCCCGTCGCTCCAACGCCGTGCTCGCCGCCTTCTCCGGCCCCTGCCTGCCGCTGGCGGCCTTCGGCGTCGCCCTGCCCGTCACCCTGCCGGAATTCTACGCCACCTACGTCGGGCTCGAGCTGGGCGTGGTCGCGGCCGTCTTCATGGCCGTGCGTCTGATCGACATCGTCTTCGACCCCTTCATCGGCTGGGGCATGGACAAGACCAGGACCCGGTTCGGCCGCTACCGCCCCTGGATGGCGATCTCGACGCCGATGCTGATGCTGGCCGCCTTCATGATGTTCGTCGTGGTCCAGCCCGGCGCGCCGCCCATCTATCTGTTCGGCTGGCTGCTGTTCCTCTACCTCGGCTTCTCCATCGGCACCCTAGGCCAACTGGGCTGGGCCGCCGTCCTCGCGCCCCAGTATGATCAGCGCAGCCGCGTCTACGGCTGGTGGCAGGTGTTCAACATCATCGGGGTGGTGCTGATCCTGGTCCTGCCGACCGTGGTGGTCCAGACCGGCATCGGGACCTATGCCGACGGGGTGCGGATCATGGGCTGGGCCATCGTCATCGCCCTGCCCGTCACCATCGGCCTGGCCATGATCGCCGTGCCCGAGCCCGTCACCGCCGGCGACCAGCCGCACGGCAGCCTGAACGCCTATCTGACGCTGCTGAAGACGCCCGTGGTGCAGAAACTGCTGATCGCCGACCTGCTGCTGGGCGTGGCGCCGGGCATCACCGGCTCGCTGCTGTTCTTCTTCTTCGGCCAGATCCGCGGCTACGACCATACCGAGGCCGGCCTGTTCATGCTGTTCTACTTCGTCGCCGGCCTGTGCGGCGCGCCCTTCTGGGCCTGGCTGGCGACCCGCGTCGGCAAGGACCGCGGCCTGGCGATCGCCAGCCTCGTCTCGGCCGTTCTGTATGTCGGCGCCACCCTGGTCCCCGGTGGAAACTTCGTCCTGACCGCCGTCGTCATGTTCATCGCCGGCCTGCCCTATGCCGCGGGCCTGTTCCTGACCCGCGCCATGATGGCCGACGCCGGCGACCAGGAGCGGTTCGAGACCGGCGTCGACCGCACCGGCCTGATGCTGTCCATCCTGTCGGCCACGACCAAGATCGGCCACGTCGTGGCCCTCGTGCCCTATCTGATCCTCCAGGGGGTCGGCTTCCGCGCCGTTCCCGGCCTCGCCGGCAACAGCGAGACAGCCCTGCTCACGCTCCAGATCCTCTTCATCCTGGTTCCCGGCGTGCTGCTGGTGTTGGCGAGCTGGGCGCTGAAGAACTATCCGCTGACGGCGGCGCGTCACAACGAGATCCGCCAGGCCCTCGACGCCCGCGACGCGGAGGCTCGAGCGTGAGGCCCATCGACCGCCTGCTGGGCGTCATGGAACGGCTGCGCGACCCGGACGGCGGCTGCCCCTGGGACGTTGAGCAGACCTTCGCCACCATCGCCCCCTATACGATCGAAGAGGCCTATGAGGTCGCCGACGCCATCGAGCGCAACGACCTGAACGAGCTGAAGGGCGAACTCGGCGACCTGCTGTTCCAGGTCGTCTTCCATGCCCGCATGGCCGAGGAACAGGGCCTGTTCGCCTTCGACGACGTGGTCACGGCCATCGCCGACAAGCTGGAACGCCGCCACCCCCACGTCTTTGGCGATGAAGCGCAGCGCACCTCGAAAGAACAGACCGTCGCCTGGGAAGCCATCAAGGCCGCCGAACGCAAGGACCGCAAGAAGCCCGGCGTCCTCGACGACGTCCCCGTCGGCCTGCCCGCCCTGACCCGCGCCGCCAAACTGACCAAGCGCGCCGGCCGCGTCGGCTTCGACTGGCCCTCGACCGACGAGGTGTTCGACAAGCTGGCCGAAGAGGTTGCGGAACTGCGCGTCGAGATCGCGGCCGGCGACATGGCCAAGGCGCGCGAGGAGATGGGCGACCTGCTGTTCGTCTTGGCCAACCTGGCCCGCAAGCTGGACGTCGAGCCCGAAGACGCCCTGCGCGCCACCAACGCCAAGTTCGTGCGCCGCTTCGGCTTCATCGAGGCGGAACTGGCCAAGGACGGCCGCACCCCCGACCAATCGACGCTGGAGGAGATGGACCGCCTCTGGGACGCCGCAAAGGTCGCCGAGAAGGCCGGCTCCCCATCCTGAGCCCGCGCATGCCCTACGACCTGATCATCTTCGACTACGACGGCGTGGTCGCCGACAGCGAGGTGCTGAACAGCACCGTCATGGCCGAGCAACTGACCGCCATCGGCCTGCCGACCAGCTTGGACGACGTCTTGGCCGCCTATACGGGCAAGCGCTGGCGCGACAACCGGCCGGCGGTCGAAGCCGCCTTGGGCCGGCCCTGCCCCGAGGACTTCCACACCACCTGGTTCGCCACCTGCCGCGCCCGCGCGCCGATCCATCTGAAGCCCGTCCCCGGCATGATCGACTTCGTCGCCGCCCGGTCCGAGGCCCGCTGCATCGCCTCGTCCAGCGGCCCCGACTGGATCGGCGTCGGCCTGGACCTGTTCGGCCTGACCGATCATTTCGACGGCGCCGTCTTCACCGGCCTGGTGGTCGAGCGCGGCAAGCCCCACCCCGACATCTTCCTGCACGCCGCCGACAGCATGGGCGTCGATCCGGCCCGCGTCCTGGTGATCGAGGACAGCGAGGCGGGCGTCACCGCCGGGATCGCCGCCGGCATGACGGTGGTCGGTCTGACCGCCGGCGGCCATATCCGCGACGGCCACGCCGAACGCCTGGTGGCGCGCGGCGCCCACCACATCGCCGACAGCTACGCGGCGGTCGCGGCGTTCATGGATCGCTGACCGCTAAAGATACCGCAATTCCTGCAGATCCACTTCACGGATCATCTTGCGCGCGGCGACCTCGTCCAGTTGACGCGCCCGCGCCAACCGCCCCAGTTCTTCTCGCTCGGCCGCCAGACCGGCCAGCCACAGTCGGCGTTCCACAGCGTCGATCTTGCGCGCCACAACCGCGTCATCCTCGTCGGTGCGGGTATGGGTCTCGATGCGCCGGCGATAGACTTCCATGATCCGGCTGGCGACATCGGAATAGAGATCGGGGTTGGTCTTGCCCTCGGCCATGGCGTGGGAGGCGTCCTCGACGGCGCGCAGGGCGGCCGAGGCGGCGGCGACGCGGCCCCGGTCCTCTTCGCGTTCCTGCGACGGCTCAGGCGGGAGTTCGACCCCCTTCATCAGGCGCGGCAGGGCGAAGGTCGCCACCAGCAGCGAAACAATGATCACCCCCGCTGCCAGGAAGATGGCCAGGTTGCGCGACGGCATCGGCGATCCGTCGCCCAGGACGAACGGCAGGGTCAATATGCCCGCCAGGGTGATGGCCCCGCGCACGCCCGCCAGCGACATCACCAGGGTCAGGCGCAACCCGACCTTGGCGGGCGGGCCGCGATGGCGCCGCCGGAACAGGGTCAGCTTCAGCGAGGTCCAGACCCAGACGAAACGCATGACCGCCAGGGCGGCGACGATGGTGAACACATAGACGGCCAGCCACCAGACTTCCGGCCGGCTGGTGCCCCGCACCACCTCGGCCGCCCGCGCCAGGATCGACGGCATCTGTTCGCCCAGGATGACGAAGATGATGCCGTTGGCGACGAACTGGACCGTGTCCCACACTACGCCGCGCCGAATTCGGGTCATGGCCAGGGACTGGCCTCCGATCCCGCCGCCCCGCTCGGTGAAGCTCATGGTCACGCCCGCCGCCACCGCCGCCAGGATGCCGGAAGCGTGCAGTTCTTCAGCGACCAGATAGGCGGCGAAGGGGATCAGCAGGCTGACCAGAATCTGCGCCCCGACGTCCTCGCCCCAGCGGCGACTGACGAAACCCTTGGCGTAACTGATGGCCATGGTGACCAGAACCCCTGTCACCACGCCGACCAGGGCCAGCCAGGCGAAGGATCCGATGGCGCTGCCGATCGAGAAGGCGCCGGTCGTGGCCGCAACCACCGCGATCCGCATGCAGGTCAGGCCGGTGGCGTCGTTCAACAGCGACTCGCCCTCCAGGATGTGCATCAGCCGTTTGGGAATCGGCGCCCGGGCGGCGATGGCCTGAACCGCGATGGGGTCGGTCGGAGACAGGATGGCGGCCAGGGCGAAAGCCACCGCCAGCGGCATCTCCGGGATCATCCACCAGATCAGGAAGCCCAGACCGATGACGGTGAACAGGACCAGGCCCAGGGCCAGCTCCAGGATCACCGCCCGGTCGCGGAACAGCGCCTCCTTGGGGATGCGCCAGCCGTCCAGAAACAGCAGGGGCGGCAGGAACAGGAGGAAGAAGATGTCCGGCTCCAGATCCACCGTCGTGCCTGTCGCCAGCACGATGGCGGCCCCCAGGCCGATCTGCACCAGAGGCAAGGCGATGCGCGTGATCCGCGCGACCGAGCCCGACACCACGACGGCCAGAAGCAGCAGCAGGACGGTCTCGATCAGATGCATAGGTCAGTCAGCCAGGTCGGGATACAGACGCTCGAATCGCCCCAGGGCTGCAGGGTGAAGCCTGACCGTGACGTGAGTGCGGCCGGCGTCATCCGTGTCGCGGAAGACCACCCGGCCGTGTTCATACAGCCAGGCCAGGGCTTCGCCCTGGTCGGGCGCCAGCGTCAGCCGGGTCTCGGGATCGTCGTCGATCAGGCCGGCGATGGTCTGGCGCAGAGGCTCGATCCCCTCGCCCGTCCAGGCCGAGACGGCGACCGCCTCGCCGTCCTTGGCCAGCCGTTCGGCCTGACCCAGCACGGCCTCACGCGCCTCATCGTCCAGCAGGTCGATCTTGTTCCAGACCTCGAGCACCCGACGGGTCTTGCCCTCGGGCGTCTCGATCTGTTTCAGCACCGTCTCGACGTCCTTGGCCTGGGCGTCGCTGTCGGCCGAGGCGATGTCGCGGACGTGCAGGATCAGATCGGCCTCGCCGACCTCTTCCAGGGTGGCGCGGAAGCTTTCGACCAGTTCGTGCGGCAGGTCGGAGATGAAGCCGACGGTGTCCGCCACGATGGCCGGCCGGCCCTGCGGCAGGCGGATGGTGCGCTGGGTCGTGTCCAGGGTGGCGAACAACAGGTCCTTGGCGAAGACCTCGGATCCCGTCAGCCGGTTGAACAGGGTCGACTTGCCGGCGTTGGTGTAGCCGACCAGGGCGATGGTCGGGAACGGGACCTTCTGGCGCTGCTTGCGGTGCAGACCGCGCGTGCGGCGCACCTCTTCCAGTTCGGCCTTCAGCCGCACGATCCGGTCGGCGATCAGACGCCGGTCCAGCTCGATCTGGGTTTCGCCGGGACCGCCGGTCGAGCCGGTGCCGCCGCGCTGGCGTTCCAGGTGGGTCCAGGTCCGCACCAGGCGCGACCGCTCATAGTCGAGCCGCGCCAGTTCGACCTGAAGCCGGCCTTCCTTGGTGCGCGCGCGGCGTCCGAAGATCTCCAGGATCAGGCCGGTGCGGTCGATGACCTTCACCTCCCACGCCTTCTCCAGATTGCGTTGCTGCACCGGCGTCAGGGCGTCGTCGATAATGACCGCCTCGGCATCGGCCGCGCGGACCAGGGCGGCCAGTTCCTCGACCTTGCCGCTTCCGAACAGGGTGGCAGGCGTGGTCCCACGCAGTCGCACGATCTCTTCAGCGCGCACGTCAAGGTCCAACGCGCGGGCGAGGCCCACGGCTTCCTCAAGACGCTCGCTTGCCAGCCGAGGGCTGTCTGAGCGTCGGTCGGGATGGATGACGACCGCCCGGATCAGCGGGACGGCGTGGTCGATCAGTTTTTGGGTCAATCAGTCTTCTTCGGCGTCGGGCTCGTACAGTTGCACGGGCGCGGACGGCATGATGGTGGAGATGGCGTGCTTGTACACCAGCTGGGACTGGCCATCGCGGCGCAGCAGCACACAGAAGTTGTCGAACCAGGTCACGATGCCCTGCAGCTTGACCCCGTTGACCAGGAAAATGGTCAGCGGCGTCTTGGTCTTGCGGACCGAGTTGAGGAAGGTGTCCTGAAGGTTCTGACGTTTGTCTTGCGACATGGCAGGTTTTTCCTGTTCTTTGTTGTTCGTCGCCGAGGGAGCGGCGTCGGGGCCGGATGGCGGCCGGAAGCGACCTTAAACGCCGCCTCCGTGCTCCGGCAACGCCCTAAATGGCGTCTCGGCGCGCCTGATCAAGATAGAGCTGACGCAGCTTCAGCGTAATCGGTCCCGGCCTGCCGTCGCCAATCTTCGTTCCGTCGATCGAGATCGCCGGAGTGACAAAGGCGCCGGCGGCGGTGAAGAAGGCTTCCCGCGCCCGCTTGGCCTCCTCGACGCTGAACGGACGCTCGTCCAGTTCCACCCCATGTTCCTTGATCAGCGCCATCAGGCTGGTGCGGGTGCAGCCTTTCAGGATGTTGGCCTGGGTGTCGCGGGTCCGCAGCTTGCCGTGCTCATCCACGATCCAGGCGTTGGTCGAGGAGCCCTCGGTCACCAGGCCCATATCGTCCACCAGCCAGGCCTCATAGGCGCCGGCCTCGCGCGCGGCCTGTTTGGCCAGGATGTTGGGCAGAAGCCCGACCGTCTTGATGTCGCACCGCCCCCAACGGATGTCGGGCTGGGTCAGGACGGCGACCCCTTTCTGCGCCTGCGCCTCTCCGCGCGCCGGCGAGATCGACTTGGCGGTGACGATGACGCTGGGCGGCGTGCCCGGCGTGGGGAATGGGTGATCGCGGCGCGCCGTGCCGCGCGTGACCTGCAGATAGACGATGCCGTTCCTCACCCGATTGCGACGGACGGTTTCGCGCAGCACCCGCGTCAGGGACGCCACCGACATGGGGATGT
The DNA here is from genome assembly GCF_049898245.1 of Brevundimonas sp. TSRC1-1. Lineage (NCBI taxonomy): Bacteria > Pseudomonadati > Pseudomonadota > Alphaproteobacteria > Caulobacterales > Caulobacteraceae > Brevundimonas > Brevundimonas sp. TSRC1-1. Next base: position 1,134,934 of record NZ_JAFCXI010000001.1, on the reverse strand, counting down.
CGATGCGCAGTTCGTTCAGGCTGCGGTGCAGGCGCGTCATATGGCCGTCGAAGTCCGCCAGCCGTCCGTCGAACACCGACCAGACTTCATAGACCCCGTCGGCAAACTGGAAGCCGCGATCCTCGATATGGACCACGGCCTGACCATGCTGGCTGTAGGTTCCGTTGACATAGGCGACGCGGGACATCAGGCCGGATCTTCCTCTTCTCCACCGCGGGCCGGCGAGACCCCCAGCGACTTCAACTTACGGTGCAGGGCCGAGCGTTCCATGCCGATGAAGGCGGCAGTGCGCGAGATATTGCCGCCGAACCGCATGATCTGGGCCGCCAGATACTCCCGCTCGAACACTTCCCGCGCCTCGCGCAGCGGCAGGGCGATGGTGCGTTCGGCCCCCAGGTTCGAGGAGCCTCCGTTCGACGTCGCCACCTCCTGCGGCAGCATGTCGGCGGTGATCGGTTCGTTCGGATCACCGGTCGCCAGAATCAGCAACCGTTCGATATTGTTGCGCAACTGGCGAATATTGCCCGGCCAGGGATGGACTTGCAGAACCGCCACGGCGTCATCGCCGATGATGCGGCGCGGCAGGCCTTGCGAGGCGCTGATCGTGTCGACGAAATATTCCACCAGTTCGGTGATGTCCTCGCGCCGTTCCGACAAAGCCGGCACCCGGATCGGCACCACGTTCAGACGGTGGAACAGATCCTCGCGGAACCGACCCTCGGCGATCTCGATCTTCAGGTCGCGTGAGGTGGAGGTCACGACCCGCACATCGACCTGCACGTCCTGTTCGCCGCCGACGCGCCGGAAACGCTGATCGACCAGGACACGCAGGATGCGGCTCTGGCTCTCACGCGGCATGTCGCTGATCTCATCCAGATACAGGGTGCCGTTATGGGCGCGCTCGAACACCCCGATCTTGCGCGGACGGCCGTCCTGGCCTTCCTCTCCGAACAGTTCGACGTCCAGCCGCTCCGGCGTCATCCCGGCGGCCGAAATGGCGACGAACTCGGCCCGGGCGCGCGGGCTGGCCTCGTGGATCTGACGCGCGACCAGTTCCTTGCCCGATCCCGCCGGCCCGGCGATCAGGACGCGGCTGTTGGCCTGGGCCACCTTGGCGATGGTGCCCCGTAACGCCTGGGCCGCCTGGGACCGGCCGATCAGACCTGACGGGGTCATCGTCTGGGCCCGCAGACGGCGGTTCTCGCGCTTCAGCGTCGCCGCCTCGATGGCCCTTTCGACCACGACCACCAGTCGGTCAGACTTGAACGGCTTTTCGATGAAGTCATAGGCGCCGCGCTTCAGGGCCGTCACCGCCGTCTCGATATTGCCGTGCCCCGAGATCATTACCACAGGCAGGTCGGGGTCGATCTCCTTGACCACCTCCAGCAGCTCCAGCCCGTCCAGACCGCCGCCCTGCATCCAGATGTCGAGGATCGCCAGCGACGGCTTCCTCGCGCGGATAGCAGCCAGGGCCTCGTCGGAGTTTGCGGCTACGCGCACGGCGTGCCCCTCGTCCTCGAGCAGGCCCGAAACCAGATCGCGGATGTCCGCCTCGTCATCGACGACCAGAATGTCGGAACCGGTAGGTCGCATCTTGCCTCGCTTATTCGGCGACGACGGTTTGGAGCTTGCGCTCCGTCACGTCGCCGGTCTTGCCGTGGGGTTTCAAGGGAAAAATCAGGCACACCCGCGCGCCGCGCAGGGTCTCGGCGTCGGCCAGCTTCAGCTCGCCGCCGTGGTCCTCGCAAATGCGTTTGACGATGGCCAGGCCCAGGCCCGTGCCCTTCTCGCGCGTGGTGACATAGGGTTCGGTCAGACGGTCGCGGTCCTTGGCCGGCAGGCCGACCCCGTCGTCCTCGACCACGAAGGTCGCCGTGCCGTTTTCAACGACCAGGGAGGCGATGATGCCCTCGGCCTCTGACGCTGCGTCTTCCCCGGCCGCCAGACGCCGAGCGGCGACGGACTCGCCTGCGTTCTTCAGAATATTGATCAGGGCCTGGCCCACCATGCGGGCGTCGCAACGCAGCGTGGCCTTGGGCAGGGGCTCGTCCATATCCACGACGATGTCGGCGGCGGCGACCCGCTGGGCGAACACGGCCTCGCGCAGCATCTCCGCCGGATTGGCCGAGCCGAAGCGCGGCGCCGGCATGCGAGCGAAAGACGAGAACTCGTCCACCATCCGGCCAATATCGCCGACCTGACGGATGATGGTGTCGGTGCAGCGGTCGAAGATCTCGACCTCGTCCACCTTGTCGCGATATTTCCGTTTCAGCCGTTCGGCCGAGAGCTGGATCGGCGTCAGCGGGTTCTTGATCTCGTGGGCGATACGACGGGCGACGTCACGCCAGGCGGCGTTGCGTTGAGCGGTGACCAGCCGGGTGATGTCGTCGAAGGTCAGGACCATCTCGCCGCCCTGCCCGCCCTCGATCCGGACCCGCAGTCTCTGGGTCTCGCCGCCTCGGCTGACATCGATGTCTTCTTCGATATGGGCCTCGACCCGGCCGACCAGGTCGCTCAGCTCGGGCGAAAGCGCCGCCAGTTCGTGGCCCAGAACCTCGTCTTCTTCGATGTGCAGCAGTTGCAGGGCGCTGTCGTTGATCGCCGAAACCCGCCCACGCCGGTCCAGGCCGATAACCCCTGCGCTGACGCCCGACAGCACGGTCTCGATGAACCGGCTGCGGTTCTGGGCGTCGTCGCTGGCCGCCTTCAACGCGGTCTGTTGCGCCTGAAGATCACCGGTCATGCGATTGAAGGCGTCGGAAAGCAAAGCGATTTCGGCCGGGGCGCCCTGGCTGTCCACCCGGGCGCTGAAATCGCCGCCCGCCACCTGGTCCGCCGCCTGCACGAGACGCCCGATCGGGGCGGAGATGCTGCTGGCCGCCGACATGCCCAGCCAGACGGCGCCGACCAGAACCAGCAGCGCGGTCTCCAGATAGCTGAGGATGAAGGCCGACTGGATCCGCGACCGGCTTTCCTGGGCCTCGCGATAGGCTTCGATCGACTGAATGGAGGCGTTCATACGCGCGACCAGCCCATCTTGCAGGGGCCGCACCAGATAGAGATAGGCGTCGCCATAGGCCGGCAGGGCGATGATGGATCGAACCGTGTCGGGGTTCTGCGTCACGTCGGTCGGCGGCTTTCCGCCCTGGGCCGCGTCCTCCAGATAGGTCCGGGGGGGCGCCAGATAAGGCGGCGCGTCGGGCCGCTCCGCGCGCGCCAGAACCTGGCCGTCGCCATTCAGGATGTAGATGGCGGGATAGCCGAAAATCTCCCCGACCTGGGCGAGGGCGTCATTGAACTGGATCCGGTCGTCGAACAGGCCGCGTGCGCTATCCAGCTGATCGGAGATCGTCACCAGATCCGCGTCCACCGTCGTGGCGACATCCCGGATATAGGCGCGCCCGACCACGGCGCCGTTCTCGACCGAAGCCTGGACATTCTGGCTGAACCACTGGTCGACGCCCCGCGTCACCAGCAGGCCGAACACCAGGGCGATCAACACCGCCGGAACGACGGCCACCATGGAGAACAGGGCGACGAACCGCAGGTGCAGCCGCGACCCCGCGTCACCCGTGCTGCGCGCCAGGGCCAGGACCCGTCGCCCGACGATAAAGGCCAGACCCGATATCAGCGCCAGATTGGCCAGCAGGACGAACAGCACCGCCTGGCTGGTCGATCCCCGCGCCGTGCCGGACGTCGCACCGGGCGCCGCCGCCACCAGCCAGACCGCCGCGGCCGTGATGACGACCGCGATGAAATAGGCGAAACCGAACCCCGCCCGGGCCCGTTCCGCGTCGAAACGCCCCCAGAACGACTCATCCACCGACACGGTGTCGGTTGAAGAGGCCGCAGGTGAAGGCGTATCCGTCATGCCACAGCAGTGTCCACTAACTGTGGCTCATCTTCAACATCCGACTTGTTCATCTTCGGCAAAATTTCGCGCCAAAGATCCGCCATCGCCGCCTCGACGGCCAGAGGCTCATCCAGACGGCAAATTATTGCCTTTGCCTCGCGGCGGTGTTGCGGATCAGCCGGCCAGGGCGCCTGTTCAATGTACCAGCCCAGGTGTTTGCGGAACATACGCAGCCCCAGCGGGAGTCCGTAGAATTCCACCGACGCCCGCAAATGCTCGACGACAATCCCAAGTCGCGCCTCTGGCCCCGGCTCATCAAGCGAAACCCCGTCGATCAGCGCCCGCTCCAGGTGGGCCGCCAGCCATGGCCGTCCATAGACGCCCCGCCCCAGCATCAGGCCGTCGGCGCCCGATTGGGCCAGGGCCTGGCGGGCCGCTTCCGCCGTGGTGATGTCGCCGTTGACGATGACCGGTATGCCGACCGCCGCCTTGACCTCGCCCACCGCCGCCCAGTCGGCCACGCCGGTATAGAACTGCTTGCGCGTGCGGCCGTGGACCGTCACCGCCCTGACCCCGATCTCTTCAGCCCGCTTCGCCAGTTCGGCCGCGTTGCGGCTGTCGTCGTCCCAGCCCAGCCGCATCTTCACCGTCACCGGCCGGCTGGTCGCCTGGACCGCCGCCTCCATGATGCGACAGGCCAGGTCCGGGGTCCGCATCAGGGCCGAGCCGGCGGCGGAGCCTGTGACCTCCTTGGCCGGACAGCCGAAGTTCAGATCGACGATGTCCGCGCCCGCCTTTTCCGCCATCCGCGCGCCCTCGGCCATCTGGCCCGGATCGCGCCCGACCAGCTGGATCACCGTCAGCGGCAGGCCGGCGCCGACCGCCGCGCGTCGCACCACGTCGGGCCGTTCGCGCGCCAGCTCCTTGGCCGCCACCATTTCGGTGGCCACATAGGCCGCGCCCAGCCGCGAGGCGAGCACACGGAACGGCAGGTCGGTCACGCCCGTCATGGGCGCCATCAGCACCTGGCCGGGCACGGTCACGTCGCCGATCTGTAAAGTCTTGGCCATTCGCGCCTTTCGCAGCATCCAACACCCCCTCGTCAAGCCTGACGGCGGCGGATTGATGTTTCGTCGCGCGACGGCGCGCTCTAGAAGGCCGGCATGAGTTTCTCGGGCATCATCGTCGCGGCCGGATCCGGTTCGCGCGCAGGCGGCGACAAACAGTGGCGCGCCCTGGGCGGCAAGCCCGTGCTGCGCTGGTCGGCTGAGGCGCTGCTGAACGCCGGCGCCGACGAGCTGGTGGTCGTGGTGGCTGCCGGCGCCGAAGACCGCGCGGCCGAAACCCTTGCCGGCCTGTCGAACTGGCGGACCGTGACGGGCGGCGGCGTCCGGGCCGCGTCGGTCAGCGCCGGTCTTGCGGCCCTCACCTGCGGCCCCGACCGACCGGTGTTGATCCATGACGCCGCCCGCCCCCTGCTGGACCGCGCCGTCATCGACCGGCTTATCGCGGCCCTGGACCATGCCGACGGAGCCCTGCCCGCCCTGCCCGTGGCCGACAGCCTGCGGCGCGGGGCAGACAGCCTGATGGCGGGCGTGGTCGAACGCGACGGCCTGTGGCGGGCCCAGACGCCTCAGGCCTTCCGGCGCGATACGATAGAAGCCGCCTACGCCGCCTGGACCGGAACCGAGGCCCCGACCGACGAAGCCGCGGTCGTCCAGGGCCACGGCGGCCGCGTCGCCCTGGTCGAGGGCGATCCCCGTCTGATGAAACTGACCTATCCCGAGGATTTCGCCATGGCCGAGGCCCTGTTGTCGCAACAGACCCGCTACCAGACCCGGATCGGCTCCGGCTATGACGTCCACCGCTGGGGTCCGGGCGGTTCGGTCTGGCTCTGCGGGATCGAGGTGCCGCATGACCAGACACTGATCGGCCATTCCGACGCGGACGCCGGTCTGCACGCCCTGACCGACGCGCTTCTCGGCGCCATCGCCGAGGGCGACATCGGCGATCACTTCCCGCCGACCGATCCGAAGTGGAAGGGCGCGTCTTCCGACCTATTCCTGCTGCACGCCGCCCAGCTTGTCGCCGCGCGCGGCGGTCGGATCGTCAATGTTGACGTGACCCTGATCTGCGAACGCCCCAAGGTGAAGCCGCACCGCCAGGCCATGCGCGAACGGATCGCCGGCCTTCTGGCGCTCCCGCTGGACGCCGTCAGCGTCAAGGCCACCACGACCGAGGGTCTGGGCTTCACCGGCCGGGGCGAGGGCCTGGCCGCCCAGGCGGTTGCGACGGTCGAGACGCCCGTTTCCGCCTGAACTACCGGACCGCGTACTGCATCTGGCGGACCAGGGCTCCGAACAGATTGACATAGTCGTCGGTCCACGGCCGCACCCCGGTCGCCTCCAGAGTGCGCCAGCGCGGATCCTGGCGATAGGGCGCCAGGGCCGCCTCGCTCTTGCCGACGATCAGCGCCTCGGTCGAGGATTCAGACATGGAGGCGGCGTCCCGCCGTTCGATATAGATCTGATGCAGGGCCGGCGCCTCCAGGGCCGCCGCCGCCGCCTCGGCCGGCAGGGTGATCTCCAGGTTCCGGTTCGACAGGTGCAACACCACCACCCCCTCGGGCTTCAGCAGCCGCAGATAGCCGGCGATGGCCTCGACTGTCAGCAAATGGGTCGGCACCGCATCCGACGAAAAGGCGTCGATGATCAGCAGGTCATAACTGGCCGGCGCCTCCCGTCCCATCGTCAGCCGCGCATCCCCCAGAACCGTCCGGACCGGTCCCTGGGCGCAGCCGTTGATGAAACTGAACCAGCGGGGGTCGCGCGACAGGCGATCCACCATCGGATCGATCTCGAAGAAGCTCATTCGGTCCTGGGCCCGCTTGTAGGCGGCCATGGCGCCCGATCCCTGCCCCACCACGCCGATGACGGCCCCATCCGGCCGTCCGGCCTGGGTCATCAGGGCCGCCTGACCGAGGGGGGTGGAGGTGGCGTAATAGAGGGTCGGCATGCAGCGATACCGCGCCGCCTGCGCCTGGGCGCCGTGCAGGGTGGTGCCGTGCATCAGCACATGGACCGGTCCATCCAGGCCCTCGATCGGCGTGCTGGCCACCCGCATCACCCCGAAGAAGCTCCGCTCGGTCAGCACCCAGTCATAACCGCGCGCCACATGATAGCCGGACCAGACCATGGCCCCGATGACCACGGTGAACATCACCGCCCGATCTCTCAAGAGGAAGGCGAACAGGGCCGCCACACCCAGCACCGCCTGGGCGATCCGCACCAGCTCATGGTCCGGCACGACAGCGCGGATGTCAGGCGCATAGCGGACCAGGGCCAGGCCCAGCGGCCCCGCCACGGCGATCAGCACGCCGACGACGCAACAGATGATCTCCCATGATCGCATCTCGCGCCGCCCCCAGGGCCGCAACAGGCCTACGGCCACCAGGATCAGTGGATATTCCCACACCATGTCGAACACGACGGGCGCGATCAGGGCGTTGAACACCCCGCCCAGCACGCCCCCCAGCGACAGCAGCAGATAGAATTCCGTCAGCCGGCCCGGCGCGGGACGACGCTCGGCCATCCGTTGGTGGCACATCAGGGCCGTGAAGAAGAAGGCCGTGAGATTGACCCCGAAGACGAACAGCCATTCCGTCGTCCGGAACGCCGCCAGGGCGGCGCAGGCCGCCAGCGTCCCCGCCTGGATCGCCAGGGTCAGATGCAACGGGATGATCGGCCGCGCCTGGAAGGCGATGACGAAGGTCAGCAGATAGAGCGCCAGCGGAATGACCCACAGGAAGGGCGCCGAGGCCACGTCGGTCGACAGGTGCGCCGTCACGCCCAGCATCAGGCTGGACGGCGCCGCCGCCAGCAGGATCAGCAGCCCCTTCTCGCGCCAGGCGATGCGCGGTCCGGCCGCCAGCGGGGCGGGCTCGGCCGCAACAGTCTCCCGCCGACGCCAGACGACAAGGCCCAGCCCCACAACCATCAGCACGAACAGACCGTAGCCGAGGGTCCATCCCCACCGCTGCGACGACAGACTGACCAGCGGCTCGATCAGGACCGGATAGGCCAGCAGGGCCAGAAAACTGCCCAGGTTCGACGCGGCGTAAAGCACGTAGGGATCGCTGCGCCCCGCCCGCCCGGCGCTGGCCCGCGCATACCAGGCCTGCAACAGCGGGGCGGTCGCCGACAGCACGGCGAACGGCGCCCCGAGGGACAGGGTCAGGGTCGCCAGCATCCACAGGGTCGGCGCCGAGGGATCAGGATCGCCCAGCAGGCCGCTGATCCGCAGCGGCAGGAACAAGGCCGCGATCAGCAGCAGACCCAGATGGACCGCCACCTGTCGCCGCATCGATCCGATCCGTTGCAGCAGATGGGCGTAGCCATAGCCGGCCAGCAGCGCCGTCTGAAAAAAGACCATGGCTGCATTCCACACCGACGGCGATCCCCCCAGGGTCGGCAGGATCAGTTTGGTCGCCATCGGCTGCACCACGAAGACCAGACAGGCCGAGGTGAAGACGGCGACGGCGAACAGGATCGCGGTCGCGCGGGCGGGCCGGTCGAGGGGGAGAACAGGAGCCTCGGCGACATTGGTCATGGCTCTGGTTAGAGCGGGACTCGCGGCCTATGAAAAGATCATGTTCCCCGAAGACATTCAGCGCCTGGCGCAACAGATCGTCGCAACCGCGTCCGCGCGGGGGCTGATGCTGGCCACCGCCGAAAGCTGCACCGGCGGTCTGGTCGCCGCCGCCCTGACCGCCGTTCCCGGCTCGTCCGACGCCCTGGACCGGGGCTTCGTCACCTACAGCAACGACGCCAAACAGCAGATGCTGGGCGTGCCCGAGGCCACGCTGATCGCCCACGGCGCCGTGTCCGAACCGACCGCGCGGGCCATGGCCCAGGGCGCCGTCGCCCATTCGCGCGCCGCCGTCAGCGTCGCCGTCACCGGGATCGCCGGCCCCGGCGGCGGCTCGGCCGACAAGCCGGTCGGACTGGTCCATTTCGCCGCTCAGGGACCGGGCGGCCTGATCCATCGCCAGGAACGATTCGGCGACATCGGCCGTGACGCGGTCCGTCTCGCCAGTGTCCGGATCGCCCTGGCCCTGCTGGCCGACCGACTGGCGTCGTGACCGACCTCCAAGAGGTTGAAGCCTCCGTCGTCGATGCGCGCGGCCACCTCTGCCCGACGCCCAGCCTTCGATTGATGAAGGCGATGGAGGGTGCTGCGCCGGGGCGTCGCTTCATCCTGCTGGCCACCGACCCGATGGCGCGGATCGACGTGCCCTTTCTGATGGCCCAGAAGAACGGCCGCGTGATCGCCGTGGACGAGGCGGACGGCGTGATTCGCCTTACGGTCGAGGCGGGTTAGGAGCGCGACCGGCGGCTGGCCCGCCGCTCCGACAGATCGACCACATCGGCGGGAACCGTCGGGGTTTGAGCCTTGGCGGCTTCATCGGCCTTGGCCGCAATCTCCATCTCGGTGGCGAAGGCGCCGCCGTAGAAGATGGCGTTGACGTTCCACGACAGCCAGATCAGCAGCACCACCACCGCGCCCACAGACCCGTAGGTCGCCCCCAGGGGCGCGATCTGCTCCACATAGATGGCGCAAAGCCAGGACGAGATCACCGACATCAGGGTCGCCACCAGCCCGCCGGTGATCGCCGGCAGCCAGGCGACGGGCGACCTGTGGCTCATGGCGTAGCGGTACAAAAGGGTCAGGCCGACCGCGAGGCCAAGCGCCGGCAGGAAGGCGTCCAGCGGCAGCAAACCGCCATCGAACTGGTCCGTCATCGGCGACGCCGTATGGGCCAGGATTCGGGCCGTCACCACAGCGCCTGACACGACCGTGAAAAGCGCGAAGGCGAAGACGGCGACGAAGAAGGCCAGAAGGTTGAACTTGAAGAAGCCGTGCGGCTCGGTTTCATCATGAATGAGATTAAGGCCCGCCAGCAAGGCCTTGAATCCACGATGGGCAGCATAGGCGCCGACGAACAATGCAAAGGCGCTCTGGGTCGAGATCGTTCGCGCAGAAGCATTGCTCAACCGGGCGATCTCATCCCGGAATATCGTCTGGGCCGCCCGAGGCAACAGGTCCGAAAGGGCGGCGGCCTGAGCGCTGACCTCATTGATCGACAGACCCAGCTTGTAGAAACCGATCAGGATGGCGATGGCGGGAAACACGGCCAGAAGGGCGAAGAATGACACGCCGCCGGTGTAGAGCATGACGTCACGCCCCCAGCTGCGGGTGAAGGCGCGCACCGCAAGACCGCCCCAAAATCCGGGCGCCTTCAGTACCGATCGGGTCAGGTGATCACTCAAGCCGGTTCCCACAACCGTTGAACAGGCGGCGAAACCTAGACCATTCCATCGGCAAGGAAAACACCATCCGCGCGAGCCCCTCTTTTCCCCGTCGCTCCACGCCAAGACATTGCTTCGTTAAGGGACGCATCGCTATGGTCCCGCGGCCTTCAAGGGGCTATGGGCGCTGCGACGTCCGGGGGAGACGACCAACTTGGCTTTCGATGCGCGTGTATTGATCCTGGCGGCCCAGGACGGTCGGCTCGGGCCGCTGGTGGCTGGGCTGGACGCCCTCGGCTGGACCACCGTCACCGCTCGCGACCTGACGTCGGCCGAGGCTGTCTTGCAGGACTTCCCCCTGGACGCCGCCGTGGTCGATTTCGATTCGCTCACCGACGACGTCGTGGCGCGGCTGCGGTCTGCGGCCGAGCCGCGCAGTCTGCCGATCATGGTTGTAGGCGCGCCGCGCGGTTCCGTCATGGACGCGGAACTGGCCGTGACGCTGCCGCCCCACCCCGCCCAGGCGGCGCTGAGGCTGGAGCAGATGACCCGCGCCGCGATAGCCGAAGAAGAATTCCATCTGCGCCGCGCCACCTTCGCCGCTCGCGGCATTGATCTGGAGGCCGGCGGCGACGAACGGGCGCCGCTGCGCGTCCTGGCCGCCGGCGTGGCCGAGCGCCGGTTTCTGGCCCTGTCCAACGCCCTCACCGCCTCCGGCGTCGAGGTCGTCGCTGCGCCCACCCCCTACACCGCTTTCGACTATCTGCACGAAAGCCCGTTCGACGCCGCCGTCCTGTGGGGCGCCAAGGACCACGCCCCGGCCCTGTCGATCGCCTCGGGCATGAAGCGCAACACCCGCCTCTACCACATTCCCCTGATGCTCTATCTCCGGGACGGCAGCGAGATCGGTCTCGACGAACTGTTCAATCGGGGCTTCGCCGACGTCGCCACCGCCGACACGCCCGAGGATGAGACGGCCGAGCGGCTTCTGGCCCTGGCGGGGTCGCACCGACGTCACCTGACCATTCGCAAGGCTCTGGATTCGGTCCGGGCGCTGGCGGAAATGGACGCCTCGACCGGCTTGTTCACACCTGAATTGTTCGCCGCCCATCTGGCGCGCGTCGCCGACGCCTCACGCGCCCGCCGCCGCCCCCTGTCGGTCTGCGTGCTGCGCGTGAAGGAGAACGAGGCCGTAGCCGGGGCGCGGCAGGGCGGCTGGCTGGATCGGGCCATGCCCCAGATCGGCGCCATGGTCTCGCGGCTGGTCCGGGTCGAGGACACGCCCGCCCGCCTGGCCAAGGAAGTCTTCGCCCTGGCCCTGCCGGCGACCCGGGGCGAGGCCGCACGCCTGGCGGCGGAGCGGATCGCCGCCGTCATCGGCTGCACCGCCTTCGACGCCGGTCCCGACCGCTCCCCCTTCGTCGCCGAATTCGACGTGGGCGCCGCCGAGATGCAGCCGAACGAGAGCGCCGCCACCCTGCTGGAACGCGCCTCCGCCGATCTGTTCGACAAGACGCGGTAGGGCTTACGCCCCCGCCACCCGCGCCAGGTCGGCGGTGATCCGTTCCGCGACCTTCAGCCGCTCTTCCGCCGTCGGCCAATCGCCGGACACGACGATCTTCTGATCCGGCCGGATCTTCCAGAAGGCCTGGTTCTTCTGGATCAGCCCAACCAATCCAACGGGATTGGGGAAGCTGTTGTCGCGCAGGGTCAGCACCGCGCCGCGCGGCCCGATATCGATCTTCTCGATACAGGCGCGGCGGCAGTTGGACTTGATGCCGACGATCTTCAGCAGTTGCTGCGCCTCGTCCGGCAGGGGTCCGAACCGGTCGATCAGTTCGGCGGCCAGGGCTTCGCGGTCCTCGGCCTGTTCGGCGTCAGACAGGCGGCGGTACAGGCTGAGACGGACGTTCAGGTCCGGCACATATTCCTCTGGAATCAGGACGGAAGCGCCGACGTTGATCGACGGCGACCAGCCACGATCCACATTGGCCCCCTCGCCCTTCTCGCGCAGCTCGGCGACCGCGTCCTCCAGCATCTGCTGATACAGTTCGACCCCGACCTCACGGATATGGCCCGACTGTTCGTCGCCCAGCAGATTGCCGCCACCGCGCTGGTCCAGGTCGTGGCTGGCCAGCTGGAAGCCGGCGCCCAGATTGTCCAGCGACTGCAGCACCTGCAACCGCCGTTCGGCCGACAGGGTCATCGGCTTGACCGCATCCGTGGTCAGATAGGCGAAGGCGCGCGCCTTGGAGCGGCCGACCCGGCCCCGGATCTGGTACAGCTGCGCCAGGCCGAACATGTCGGCGCGGTGCACCACCAGGGTGTTGGCGGTCGGAATATCCAGCCCGCTCTCGACGATGGTGGTCGAGACCAGCACGTCGTACTCCCCCTCGTAGAAGGCGCTCATCACCTCCTCCAGCTGGGTCGCCGACATCTGGCCGTGACCGACGACGAACTTCACCTCGGGCACCTGCTCGCGCAGGAATTTCTCGATGGCCGGCAGGTCCTTCAGGCGCGGCGCGACATAATAGGCCTGGCCCCCGCGATATTTCTCCCGCAGCAGGGCCTCGCGCACCAGCACCGGATCCCACGGCGTCACATAGGTCCGCACCGCCAGACGGTCGACCGGCGGGGTGGCGATGATCGACATCTCGCGAATGCCCGACAGGGCCATCTGCAAAGTGCGCGGGATCGGCGTGGCGGTCAGGGTCAGCAGGTGGACATCGGCGCGCAGCGACTTCAGCTTCTCCTTGTGCTTGACGCCGAAATGCTGCTCCTCGTCGACGATCACCAGGCCCAGGTCGCGGAAACCGACCTGTTCGGACAGCACCGCATGGGTGCCGACGACGATCTCCACTGAGCCGTCCTTCAGCCCCGCCCGCGTCTCTGACGCCTCCTTGGACCCCACCATCCGCGACAGTTGGCGCACCTTCACAGGCCAGCCGGCGAACCGTTCGGTGAAGGTCTTGTAGTGTTGCCGCGCCAGCAAGGTCGTCGGGGCCACAATGGCCACCTGCTGACCCGTCATGGCCACCACAAAGGCGGCCCGCAGCGCCACCTCGGTCTTGCCGAAGCCGACGTCGCCGCAGATCAGCCGATCCATCGGCGTGCCCTTGCCCAGATCCTCCAGCACGTCGCCGATGGCGTTCAGCTGGTCGTCCGTCTCCTCATAGGGGAAGCGGGCGCAGAATTCGGCGAACAGGCCCGGCGGCGGCACCACCGCGTCGGTCTCGCGCAGCGCCCGCTTGGCGGCGAGCGCGATCAGCCCCTCGGCCATGGCCCGCAGGCGCTCCTTGGCCTTTGACTTGCGCGCCTGCCAGCCGGCGCCGCCCAGCTTGTCCAGCTGCACCCCGTCGGCGTCCGTGCCGTAACGGGTCAGGAGGTCAATGTTTTCAACCGGCAGATAGAGTTTGCTCTCACCGGCGTACAACAGCTCCAGGCAGTCGTGCGGCGCCTGCTGGATCTCCAGCGTCTTCAACCCCTCATACCGCCCGATGCCGTGATCCAGGTGGACCACCAGATCCCCTGTCGTCAGGGCTGAGGCCTCGGCCAGGAAGTTCGACGCCCGCCGCTTCTTGCGCGGTCGCGCCAACCGATCGCCCAGGATGTCGGTCTCGGAAATGACCGCGACCTCATCCGTCGCGAACCCGTGCTCCACCGGCAGGACGCCGCGCAGATACAGGTCCTTGGGCGCGGCCAGCACATCGGCCCAGTCGCGCACGGCGACGATATGATCCAGGCCGTGATCGGCCAGCATGGTCGCCAGACGTTCCGACGAGCCCTCGGTCCACGAGGCGAACAGCACCCGCTTGCCGTCGGCCTTCAGCGCCGCGGCATGGGCCGCCACCGCCTCGAACAGGTTGACGCTGTCCTGCGCCCGCTCGGCCGCAAAGGTCCGGCCCAACCGACCGCCGGCGTCCTCGCCGCCGCCCGAGAACGGCGTGAACCGTCGCACGGCGCGACCCGCCAGCGCCTGGTTCCAGTCGCCGGCGTCCAGATACAGCGATCGGGGCGGCAGCGCGCGATTGGCCGCCGCATGGCCCCCACCCTTGCCATTTTGTGCCTTGGCGGCTTCCGTCCGCCCCTCATAGGCGTCAGCGATCAGGTCCCAGCGCTCTGCCCGCGCGCTCTCAGCCTGATTGTCGAGGAAGATTTGCGCCTGATCCGGCAGATAGTCGAACAGCGAATCCAGCGTCTCGTAGAACAGCGGCAGCCACTGCTCCATGCCCTGACGCCGCGCGCCCTCGCTGATGGTCGCATAAAGCGGGTCGTCGCCCGGCGCCCCGAACAGCTTCAGATAGCCGGTGCGGAAGCGCGAAATCGCATCCGCGTCCAGCAACGCCTCCGACACGGGCGCCAGCGACACCGCCGTCATCTGGCCCGTCGACCTCTGGGTCTCGGGATCGAAGGTGCGGATCGATTCCAGCTCGGACCCGAACATGTCCAGCCGCACCGGCTCCTCGAAGCCCGGCGGGTACACATCGACCACCCCGCCCCGCACCGCGAACTCGCCCCGCTCTGACACGGTCGAGGCCCGGACATAGCCGTTGGCGGCGAAATACCGCTCCAGCGCCTGGATATCCAGATCACGCCCGACCTTGGTCTCGAACCCCGCCTGGGTCGTCACCGACTTGGGCGGCGTCCTCTGCATGGCCGCACCGACGGTCGTGACCACCAGAACCGGCGCGTCCCCCGTCTTGCGCTGGGCCAGCCGCGTCAGGGTCGCCATCCGCTGGGCGGCGATCCCCGCCGTCGGGCTCAGCCGGTCATAGGGCAGGCAGTCCCAGGCCGGATATTCAAGAATTTCGATATCTTGCGAGAAAAAGCGGAACGCCTGAACAAACCCGCCCGACCGCTGATAATCGCGCGCCACGAAGACGCCGACCCCGCCGCTGGCCTTGATCCGCTCGGCGACGACCAGGGCGTCCAGCCCCTCCGGCGCCCCGCCCAGATCGGCGTCGGCGCGGTGCTGCACAGTGACCTGCTGATCCATCAGCCGATGCCCTTGCCAACCTCGGCCGCCACATGCTCGCGCATGAAGGCCCGCACCTTGGCCATCACCGGCGTCTCGAACTCAGGCGGGGTCGGGTCACGTTCGATGATCCAGCCGTAGAGCCACTGGTCCTCCTCGTCGATCAGCAGTTCGAACTGGTCCAGCTCGGCGTCGGTCAGCGTCGGCGCCACCTGGTCCGAGAACGGACCCAGCACCATGTCGGCCTCCCGGAAGCCCCGCCGCCAGGACCGGAACTGGATCCGGCCCAGCCGCTGTTTCCGCTCAGGAGTCATTTCGTCGCCACTTTGGTTTAGGGGACGCGCGTCGATGTCGGTCACAAGGATCCTTGCCCGTTGAATATGCCAGGTGCGCTCAAGCAGAGAGCCGCCGCGCGGCGCGCGATCGCGCACCCGGAATGGAAGAAGCGCAGATAGCCTTCCTGAACGGACTTCGCCACCCGTCATGGTCACGCTATGTTCCCGGCGATGCGTCCGCAGATTCTCTTTCCCCTGTTCGCCGAGGTCTCCAGCCTGAAGGGCGTGGGCCCCCGCATCCTGCCCCTGGTGCATAAGGTGGCGGGGCCGCTGGTGCGCGATCTGGTCTTCCTCAGCCCCTCGGGCGTCATCGTGCGCCGGCCCATGGAGGCCGCGACCGCCGTGGACGGCGAGGTCGGGATCTTCGAGATCGTCATCGACCGCCTGTTCGTCCCCAGCCGCCCCGGCGCCCCGCTGAAGGTCCGCGCCAGCGACGCGACCGGCTTCGTTCACCTGGTCTGGTTCGGCGGCTCGCCCCAGCATATCGACCGGCTGCTGCCGCGCGGCGAGACCCGGCTGGTCTCGGGCAAGGTCGAACGCTTCAACGGCGAGGTCCAGATCGTCCACCCGGACATCGTCACCCTGGACAAGGCCGCCGACATCCCGGCCTCCGAACCCGTCTATCCGGCGACCCAGGGCTTGACCTCGCGCCAGCTGCGCAAACTGGTCCAGGCCGCCCTGCCCGCCGCCCCCGACCTGCCGGAATGGCAGGACCCCGCCTGGCTGAAGAAGCAGAACTGGCTGTCCTGGCGCGCCGCCCTGGACGCCCTGCACGCCCCGGCGGGCGAGCTGGACCTGACGCCCGACGCCCCCGCCCGCCAGCGCCTGGCCTATGACGAGTTCCTGGCCCATCAGCTGGCCCTGGCCCGCCGCCGTCGCGCCCGCGAGATCAAGCCCTCGCCCGTCATCGCCCCCGGCTCCGCCTCAGACCACCTGCTCCAGGCCCTGCCCTTCACCCTGACCAACGCCCAGGCCCAGGCCGTCGCCGAAATCCGCCGCGACCTGGCCTCCGGCAAACAGATGGGCCGGCTGCTCCAAGGCGATGTGGGTTCAGGCAAGACCGCCGTCGCCGCCCTGGCCCTGGCCGACGCGGCCTCCAGCGGCTTCCAGGCGGCCCTGATGGCCCCGACCGAGATCCTGGCCCGCCAGCACTACGAAAAGCTCGGCCCCCTGCTGGAGTCGGCCGGCGTCGCCTCCGTCCTGCTCACCGGCCGCGACACCAACGGCCAGCGGCGCGAGAAGCTGGCCGCCCTGGCCTCCGGTCAGGCCCAGGTCGCCATCGGCACCCACGCCCTGTTCCAGGACGCCGTCCGCTTCGACCGCCTGGCCCTGGCCGTCATCGACGAACAGCACCGGTTCGGCGTCAGCGAGCGCCAGCGGCTCCAGGCCAAGGGTGATCCGCGCATCGGCGCCGTCCACCTGCTGACCATGTCGGCCACCCCCATCCCCCGCACCCTGGAACTGACCCAGTACGGCGAGCTGGAAGTCAGCCGCCTGATGGAGAAGCCGCCGGGCCGCACCCCCGTCACCACCGCCGTCGTCCCCCTGGCCCGCATCGGCGAGGTCGCCGCCCGGCTGAAGACGGCGCTGGACGCCGGCGCCCAGGCCTATTGGATCTGCCCCCTGGTCGCCGAATCCGAGGCCATAGACCTCGCCGCCGCCGTCGACCGCGCCGACGACCTGCGCCGCCTGCTGGGCGTAGAGGTCGGCCTGGCCCACGGCCAGATGCCCGGCGCCGAGCGCGAGGCCGTCATGGCCGACTTCGCCGACGGCCGCATTCCCCTGCTGGTCGCCACCACCGTGGTCGAGGTCGGGCTGGACGTGCCCAACGCCTCCATCATGGTCATCGAACACGCCGACCGCTTCGGCCTGGCCCAGTTGCACCAACTGCGCGGCCGCGTCGGCCGCGGCTCAAAGGCCAGCTCCTGCATCCTGCTGTACGGGGGCCAGGACGGCGCCCTCGGTGAAACGGCGAAAGAACGCCTCGAAACCCTGCGCCGCACCGAAGACGGCTTCGTCATCGCCGAGGAAGACTTCCGCCTGCGCGGCGGCGGCGACCCCCTGGGCCTGAAACAGAGCGGTTTCCCCGCCTACCGCTTCGCCGACCCGATCCGCCACCGGTCCCTGATGCTGGCCGCCGCCGACGACGCCCGCCTGATCCTCAACCGCGACCCCGACCTGGCGTCCGAGCGCGGCCAGGCGGTTCAGGTGCTGGAGGAGTTGTTCGACTGGAAGGGGCATAAGGCGGGGGCGGATTGAGGCGCCACGCCCACGCTTACGTCCGTCATCCTAGGCCTTGCGCCTAGGATCCAAAGACTCGACAGGCTAGAACGCCCCCGATGTTGCGCCTGTCAGAACTCAAACTGCCCCTCGACCACCCGCCGGAGGCCTTGCCCGCCGCGATCGCCGCCCGCCTGGGCGTGCCGCCGCACGATCTTATCTCCTGGTCGATATGGAAGCGGGCGCACGACGCCCGCCGGAAATCCGCGATTCTGAAAGTCTATATCCTCGACGTCGAGGTGAGGGATAAAGCGGCGGTGCTGGCCCGCCTTGCAGACGACGTGCACGTGGCGCCGACGCCAGACGTCGCCTATCGCCCGGTCGCTGTCGCACCCAAGACCGAGCGCCTTCGGCCGGTCGTGATCGGGGCCGGGCCGTGCGGCCTGTTCGCCGGGCTGATCCTGGCCGAGATGGGGTTCAAGCCGATCATCCTCGACCGCGGAAAAGTGGTGCGGCAGCGGACCAAGGACACCTGGGGCCTGTGGCGGAGCAGCAAGTTGGACCCGGAATCCAACGTCCAGTTCGGCGAGGGCGGCGCGGGCACCTTCTCCGACGGCAAGCTCTACAGCCAGATCAAGGATCCGCGCTTCCTGGCCCGCAAGGTGTTGACCGAATTCGTCGCGGCCGGGGCGCCGGAGGAAATCCTCACCGAGGCCCACCCGCACATCGGCACCTTCCGCCTGGTGACCATGGTCGAGGCCATGCGCGAGAAGATCGAAAAGCTGGGCGGCGAATACCGCTTCGAGCACCGTGTCACGGACATCGATCTCGACAAGGGCGCCCTCCGGGGCGTGCGCCTGCACACCGGCGAGACGCTGGAGGCCGACCACGTCGTCTTCGCCATCGGCCATTCGTCGCGTGACACCTTCCAGACCCTCTACGACCGTGGCGTCCATATCGAGGCCAAGCCGTTCTCGATCGGTTTCCGCATCGAGCATCCGCAGTCGTGGATCGACCGGGCCATGTTCGGCCCCTGCGCCGGCCACCCCGATCTGGGCGCGGCGGCCTATACGCTCTCGCACCACTGCTCGAACGGCCGCACCGTCTACAGCTTCTGCATGTGCCCGGGCGGCACGGTGGTCGCGGCGACCAGCGAGCCCGGCCGCGTCGTGACCAACGGCATGAGCCAATATTCGCGCAACGAGCGGAACGCCAACTCCGGCTTCGTGGTCGGCATCTCGCCCGAGGATTACGGGAGCGACCATCCGCTGGCCGGCATCGAACTGCAACGGGAGCTGGAGACCCGCGCCTATGCGGCCGGCGGCGGCGACTATTTCGCGCCAGGCCAGCTGGTCGGCGACTTCCTGGCGGGCCGCGCCTCGACCACGCTGGGCGAGGTCGTCCCCAGCTATAAGCCGGGCGTGCGCCCGACCGACCTGGCGCCCCTGATGCCCGACTATGTGATCGCCGCAATGCGCGAGGCCCTGCCCGTCTTCGGCCGCAAGATCGCCCGCTACGACGACGCCCAGGCGGTTCTGACGGGCGTCGAGACCCGCAGTTCATCCCCGATCCGAATGACCCGCGGCGCCGACTTCCAGAGCCTGAACGTGCGCGGCCTGTTCCCTGCCGGCGAAGGCGCCGGCTATGCCGGCGGCATCCTGTCGGCCGCCGTTGACGGCATCAAGGTGGCCGAAGCCGTCGCTCGGTCGATGGTGGCGGAGGCGGCGGCGTAGATCGGCCGAACACAGACACGATCCTCATCGTCAGTTTTTGGATGCCCTTGCCCTGCTGCTACTCGTGCGTAGCAGCCGCGATCGTGCGACAATGCGGACCTCGTCAGAGGGCGCTGATCGGCTTGCCGGTCGCTAGCCTAAGACGGATCCCGCCCCCTCTCAGACATTCCTGACGTCCGCCATAGGGGACCCAAACCCTTGAGGGTGATGGGGATGCTCGGTTCTAGACTCGCGTCAAAAATTAAGGGCCCGCCCTAGGCAACTCCCCCTAGTCGTCGTAGATCGTCGTTCGATGACTTATCTCCGCCGTTATACTGACGTCCTCTCATTGCTTGATATGCTCAAGCACAACCGCCTAACCTTGCTTTCTCCAGATACTTGGTTCGACCGAAACGACAGTTACGGGCTACGTGAGTATGGAAAACGGAGAGGAGCGGGCGAGGTATATGCTCTTTGCATGACGGCTGGCCCCGAGACCGGACATCACTGGCAGTTATTTGCTGGATCAAGCCACGGCGTATGCGTTCACTTCGATCTGGATGAATTTAGACTTCATTTAGATAGCCTAGAGCGTGACATACTGCATGGGCCGATGAGGTACCTCAATCTTACGCAAGTTAGAGATCTCTCACCGATACCGGACGATGATCTCCCATTTCTTAAGCGCGTGACGTTCGAAGCAGAGAGCGAGTATCGGGTGGTTGCCTGGGAGGAAGACCTATTTGCGGGCGTGACCTACGCTCTTCCGATGCCAGCGAGGCTGATAAAAAAGGTAACCCTGGGTCCGCTCATGCCACGCAGTTTAGCGATGACCCTCAAGGATATCGCGTGCGAATTTGTTGGCTGCGAGGAGATCAACTTCACACACAGCCGAGTCCATAACAACGAAAGTTGGCGCGCCGCAATCGATGGCGGCCACATATGACCATTCTCGGGTGCGGGATCAGATCTTGGCCCGCCGACTATTTCTTGAATCGAACCATTGTGGACATTGGGAAGGTCTTCTTGCGAGGCATTATTTATCAGGTACTCACTCGGCAATGATCACCGAGATACCAACCGCCCAAGAGTTTTATGACGCCGGGCTGAACCAACTTCATCTCGCGTGGGAAACGGCGACAAATCTTCTCCGTGACGCCGATGAGAAATACACCGGCTGGGAACTAGATGAGGTGAGCCTCGAAGAATATTGGCAGAAGTCCCAAGTCCCACTAGGCAATGCCTTCAGCTTGATTCAACAGGCAATGGAGCTGGGGATCAAAGGACGGATCGCTGCAGTATCCCCCTTCATCCTGATTGCCCAAGAGCATCGACAGTGGCCGATGGAAGACTCGCCGTTCAGCGAGTTTCGTACGGTGGACGCGGTGGACCTGATCCGCGTCCACAACGCAATCGCGACCCCGCCATTTGACGACCACTTCCGGGCTTTCTTCGACGATGTTCGCCGCAAGCGAAACCGGCTGATGCACTCAGTTCCCAAAGATGTCTTCGAGCCGGGCACACTCATCCTCAATGTGTTGAAGGCGGCTGAGGCCCTCTACGGCGAAAAACGCTGGTCCCAGCACTGCCTTGATCTTGAAGCCGAGAACCGCATCCGGCTCTACGACGGCGGCGACAATGTCGTGAACCATGTGATGGGCGAGATGGAGTTAGCCTTGGAGCACCTCCAGCCCGCTGAGGCCGAGCGGTTTCTTGGAATAACGAAGCAACGGACGTATCTTTGCCCTTCCTGCTACGCGAAGGCCAACCGCGACTGGGGAGCAGAAGATTTTCCCAAAATGGCGCAGCTTCGTACAAAGATGCCGGGCGAGACCCAGTTGGACTGCCGCGTTTGCGGCATTACAAGCACCGTCGAGCGGTCCGACTGTGAAGTTGAGGACTGCAAAGGCAATGTTCTCGACGAAGAACGTATGTGTCTGACATGCCAGCACACCAACTAGGCGCAACCGGCGCCGCTCCGGCTTAAGCGTCGCCTTGGGGCGTTTGCCCAAGGAAAGCCAATGTCCTCTAACCACCCCGAACAGATGTTCGGGACGTCCGCTTTCCAGCGCGGCCCTGCTGAATGCAAATGTGAGGAGAGCGGTTCGCATAGATGACCCAAGGAAGACAAACGAAGGTCACCTCCCCCAATTTGTCGAACTGAACCTAATCCTTTCAACACCCTAACGCGCCCCAACCGCCATCGACCTACCACGCTTCCAGACTGTGTTAGCCTCGTCGTCCGGTCTTTGACATCGGGCGCGCGCCGCAGTCCGCCCCCCCATCAACGCCACAGTCGTCGCCCCTGGCGCGTTTGGCGCCTTTGGCACGGTTGTCACCCTGTTTTCGCGCCAAACCGACCGACCTCAGCCGATCCTAACGCCACACCAGTCGCCCAGGCGCATTTGGCGGTTTGGCGGTTTGTCACCCTGTTTTTACGACAAACCGACCGGATCTCAGCCGATCATGCAGCGCCAGCCGTCGAACCCGACCTCGACATTTGCCGGAACAATCGCCGACAGTTCCTTGTAATCCATGTCGATATGCAGGTTCGTCAGCACCGCGCGCTCGACGTCCGCCGCCGCAATCCATTCCAGCGTCCGGTCCAGATGGGCATGGGTCGGATGGGGGGTGTAGCGCAGGGCGTCGACGATCCAGATCTGGCTCCCCGCCACCGCACGGATCGCCGCCTCGTCCAGGTCCGACACGTCGCTGGAATAGGCCATGTCGCCCAGCCGATAGCCGACCGACCGGATCGGTCCATGCCCCTGATCGAAGGTCACGACCGGGATCGCGCCCCCCGGCCCCTCCACCGACCAGGCCGTCCCGTGCGGCGGGATGACCTGGGCGTCCAGCAGCGGCGGATAGCCGAACTTGCTCTCGAAGATATAGTCGAACCGGTGGGACAGGGACGTCAGGGTCGCCTCGTCCATCCAGGCCGGGATTCGCTTGCGCGCCCGCGTCGCGAAGGTGCGCAGATCGTCGATCCCGTGGGTCTGGTCCGCATGGTCGTGGGTATAGAGGACCGCGTCCACATGCCGGGTCCCGCTGGCCAGCATCTGTTCGCGCAGGTCCGGCGAGGTGTCGATCAGGATGTTGGTCATCCCCTCCGGCCCGGTCTTCCTCGCCAGCATCGAGCAGCGCGTGCGCCGGTTCCTCGGCTCGGCCGGGTCGCACACGCCCCAGTCGCCGTCGCCCCGCGGCACCCCGCCCGAGGATCCGCTGCCCAGGATGACGACTTCGAAGCTCATGCCGATCTCGGTATCCGGTCAAAGAGGCCGAAGAAGGCCTCGGTGGTTTTCTGGTCCGCCTCCTCGGCGCTCCAGCCCCGGATCTCGGCCAGCTTGTCCAGCACATGGCTGATATAGGCCGGCTCGTTGCGCCGCCCCCGATGCGGGATGGGCGCCAGATAGGGGCAGTCGGTCTCGACGATTATACGGTCAGCCGGCATGTCCCGGATCACCGCCCGCACATCCTCGGCCGCCTTGAAGGTGGCGATCCCCGAGACCGAGAACCAGGCCCCCAGTTCCGCAGCGATTCCCGCCAGTTCCGCCCCGCTGGTGTAGCAGTGCATCAGCATCTTGAACGGCCCGGCGGCGTGCTCCTCCTTCAGGATCGCCCCCATGACCGCGTCCGCCTCGCGGGTATGGATCACCAGCGGCAGGCCCGTCTCCCGCGCCGCGGCCACATGCTGGCGGAACACCGCCGCCTGGATCTCGCGCGGGCTGAAGTCATAGTGGAAGTCCAGCCCGCACTCGCCGATCCCCACCACCTTGGGCCGCTGCGCCAGCTCGACCAGGGTCGCCGCCGTCAGCTCCGCCGCATCCTTGGCCTCGTGCGGATGGACCCCGACCGTGCACCAGATGTCCGGGTTGGCCATGGCGATCCCGTGGGTCGCCTCGAAGGTGGTCAGCTTGTCGGAGATCTCGACCATCAGGCCGACCCCGGCCTTGCGCGCCCGGGCGATCACTTCGTCCCGGTCCTCGTCGAACTGGGGGGCGTGCAGGTTCACATGGCTGTCGATCAGCATCAGCCCATCCGTTCCTGCTGGGCCTGGACCCGCCTCAGGTCCGCCAGCGCCCCGGCCAGCACATCGGCCTTGTCCAGGTTCAGCCCCGCCGCCCGCTCCGGCAGGGGCTGCAGCCGCTCCCACAGCTCGGCCCAGCGGTTGCCTGCGCCGGCCGGGCTGCTCAGGGCCCGCATCCGCACCGCCGCGATCAGCCGGTCCATCAGGGTCTCGAACCGCTCCTGGCCCTCCGCGCCCCGGAACTTGTCGGCGATGGCCAGGGCCTCGGCCCGGTCCACATCCCCCTCGACCCAGCGCCGCGCCAACTGGTCCATCTCGAAGGTCGCCCCCGACGCCAGGGCCAGGGCCGCGCCCGGCGATCCGCCCGCCATCGCCGCCGCGTGCTCGGCCTCCTCCGGCTCAGCCCCCGTGCGGTTCCGCACCAGGGCCTCCAGCCGCTCCGGCGTCCAGATGGGGAAGCTCAGCCGCCGGCAGCGCGACCGGATCGTGGCCAGCAGCCGCCCCGGCGCGTGGGTCACCAGGAACAGCACCCCCCGCTCGGGCGGCTCCTCCAGAACCTTCAGCAAGGCGTTGGCCGCATTGATGTTCAGGTCGTCGGCCGCATCGATGATCGCCACCCGGTGCTGAGCCTGGGACGGACTCTTGGAAAAGAACTCGGGCAGGTCGCGCGACTGATCGACCGAGATCGACTTCTTGGTCTTGCCGCCCTCGACCAGCCGTTCCAGCACCAGCAGGTCGGGATGCGACTGGGCCGAGATCAGCCGGCTGACCGGATCCTCGCGCCGCGCGCCCAGCGGCCCGCGCGCCGGATCGGCCGCCGCCCCCAGCAACCGCCGCGCCGCGCGATAGGCGAAGGTCGCCTTGCCCGTCCCCTCGACCCCGCACAACAGCCAGGCATGGTGCAGCCTCCCCCGCTCCCAGGCGTCCAGAAAGGCCGCTTCCGCCGCCGCATCAGGGACCAGGTCGAACCGGTCGCGGGGATGGTCCTCGCTCACAGCAGCCGATCCTGAACCGCCTGCCAAACCCGCGCCTCGACCTCGTCCAGCGATCCCACGGCGTCGATCAGCACGCACCGCTCCGGATGGGCCTCGACGATCCTCAGAAAGCCCTCGCGCAGTCGCTGATGGAACTCCAGCCCCTTGGATTCGAACCGCGTCTCGAACAGGCCGCGCCCGAACGCCCGCTCCAGCCCCACCTCGACCGGCAGATCGAACACCAGGGTCAGGTCCGGTTGATCGTCTCCGACCACGCCCGCATCGATCTGTTCGATAAAGCTCTGGGCCACGCCCCCGCCGGCGCCCTGATAGGCCCGGCTTGAGTCGGCGAACCGGTCGCACACCACCCAGTCGCCGGCTTCCAGCGCCGGCCGGATGGTCCGCTCCAGATGGTCCGAACGCGAGGCGTACATCAGCAGGGTCTCGGTCATCGCCGACCAGGGCTCGGCGTCGGTGGCCACGACCAGGTTGCGGATCACCTCCGCCCCTTTCGATCCGCCCGGTTCACGCGTCCGCACCACAGTGCGATCGCCCAGGACGGGCTGCAGCCGCTCGACCAGCCGTCCGACCTGAGTCGACTTGCCGGAGCCCTCGCCGCCTTCGAAGCTTATGAATTTTCCACGGGTCACGCGCCTTCATGGCGCGCGCGGGCCGCCGGACGCAAGCCCGTGCGCGCGATCAACTGCCCGATATCAACAGGGCGCCGACATAACCCTTCGCCACGACGGATTGGCGCGCAGCCTCGGCCGCGTTGGCGCTCTCCCACGGACCGACCACGACATTATAGCGCCCGCCATTCCGGTCGGCGCGCACCCATCCGCTCAAATGCTCCGCGATTCGGCTCGCCTCGCCCTGGTCCGAGAAGGTCCCCGCCTGCACCCAGAAGCTCGCGACCTCCGCAACGACAGCCACCGGAACGGGCGAAGGCGCCGGCCCTGGCGCTCTGGTCGGCGCATCCGCGCGCAGGATCGTCCCTCCGCCCTGACGGGGGGCGCGGCCCAGGTACCGGACCCGCACCCGCCCGACGCCCTGCGACAGCATCCCCAACTCCTGCGCCGCCTCCCGCGACAGGTCGATGATCCGACTGTCAACGAACGGGCCCCGATCATTGACCCGGACCACCAGCCGACGACCATTTTCCAGGTTGGTGACCTCGACCAGCCCCGGCAGCGGCAGGGTCTTATGGGCCGCCGTCAGCTGGTGCATGTCGAACCGCTCGCCGCTTGAGGTCGGCCGCCCGTTGAAGGCGTCCCCGTACCAGGAGGCCAGGCCGACCTCCTCGTAGTCCGGCTGCTCCTTGGGCGTGTACCAGCGTCCGCGCACCTGATAGGGCCGCATCGTCCCCGACACGATCGGCGCCGGATCCTTGACCAAGGGAATTCCGCTCGCGCCGCCTTTACCGTCGACGGTCGAACAGGCCGCCAGCAGCGAGAACAGGCCCAGGATCAGGCCGCTGCGCATCCATTGTCCGGTCGTCATCGGTCGCACCTCGCCTCGATCCTCAAAAACAGGATGACCGAAGACATTTCCGCTTTGGTTAATGCGCCGTTCGCCTGCTATGGCGTCCGCCTCCGCTCAGCGCGGCAAGGAAGTGTGGCCGAGTGGTTTAAGGCACTGGTCTTGAAAACCAGCGACGGTGAGAGCCGTCCGTGGGTTCGAATCCCACCGCTTCCGCCATCCTGTCGATTTTACGCTATGATGCGATGTTGTGCGCGATAGCTACGCACACGCCGACCCTTTCCGCACCGTCGATCCGCGCTTGTCGATAGGCCTGCCGACAAGACCGGGTTTTCAGTCTTGCGCCTGCTGCCACGCCCGAACTCGGGCTCGGGCATTGGCGTAAGCGGATGAGGTATTAAACTGGATCATACGTCCCTTGGTCCATTTCCCGTACCAAGCGCCGCCATACAGTTCCTCATCTGACCGGGCCGTGATCGTCACCATCAGTCCTGTCTTCGCATCCTCCAGACGGGCGAGCAGTTCAGGCCATTCGATTGCGTTGCAATCGGCGTAGAATTTCTGCGCCAGCAGGCCGAGTTGGTTCCATTTGAAACCGGCCTCGGGATAGTCAACCGGTTCATCCCGGTCGTCACGATCCAGCCATTTCAGAACCAACTCGTTCCATCCGACCAGATAGGCCACCAGATCGGCCGGGCTCATGGTGGTTCCGTCGGCATGCCCCTTCATCGTGGCCTCACGTGCGCGGTTGGGCGGAATTTTCGCCAAATCCGCCATCAGCTTTGCGAACGTGGTCGTAATGGCGGTCAACA
This sequence comes from Brevundimonas sp. TSRC1-1, assembly GCF_049898245.1. Classification (NCBI taxonomy): domain Bacteria; kingdom Pseudomonadati; phylum Pseudomonadota; class Alphaproteobacteria; order Caulobacterales; family Caulobacteraceae; genus Brevundimonas; species Brevundimonas sp. TSRC1-1. The sequence goes on along the minus strand of NZ_JAFCXI010000001.1, from coordinate 1,108,239 downwards.
ATTCCACCTTTGAGGTTGGAACAGCCATAAGGCTCCTTCCCATGTAAGCATCGATCTTCGAAATGATCCGCCCAACTCGGCCGGCCATTTGCCGAGCGATCGCCCTGACCGCCCCCCCCTTCAGGTCACGCGACGCTTCTCAAGCTTCCGGGCCAGGGTGCGGCGGTGCATGCCGAGGCGGCGAGCGGCTTCGGAGATGTTGAAGTCCGTCTCCACCAGGGTCTCGTGAATCCGTTCCCATTCCAGGGTCTTGATCGAGGTCGGGCGGCTGGTCAGCGGCGTGGCGGCGTCGCCCGACGCCTTGCCGAAGGCGGCTTCGATGTCATCGGTGCTGGCCGGCTTGGCCAGATAGTGACGGGCGCCCAGTTTGATCGCCTCCACGGCCGTGGCGATACTGGCGAAGCCGGTCAGGACGACGATGTTCATGTCGGCGTCAAAGGCGCGAAGGGTCGAGACGCACCCCAGGCCCGACGCGCCGCCCAGTTTGAGATCGACCACGGCGAAGCCCGGCCGGTGAATTTTCAGCACCTCGGCCATCTGATCGGGGCCGTCCGCGCTGACCACCGTATACCCCCGCCGTTCGAAGGACTTGCGCAGGGTGCGCGAGAAGGATTCGTCGTCCTCGACGATCAACAGGGTCGGGGTTTCATCAGTCATCGGACATCTCCTGCGGCGCCAGGGCGGCGATGGGGAGGATCAACCGCACCTCGCCGCCGCCAGCTGGGGGATTGGACGCTTCAACCGCGCCGCCCAGCGAACGCATCACATTCACCAGAAGAAACAAGCCCAAACCCGCGCCGGGGCGATCCTTCGTCGAATTATAGGGTTTGCCCAGCCGCTCCAGAATCGTGGCTGGAAAGCCGGGCCCATTGTCGCGGATCGCAAATTCCAGCTGCCCGTCGCGAACGACCGGAGACACGAAGATGCGGCGAGCCCCCGCCTCCACCGCATTGTCGAACAGGACGCCGAAGACCTGACGCAGGGCGGGGTCGGCGATGACGCTCGGATCGGGTCCGGTCCATGCCGTGACCTCGACCCGGACACGGGCGTCACGGGCGCTCCAGCCCTGAACCACCTCGTTCAGAAACCGGCCCATGGTCGTGCGCATCGGCGCCTGGCCTCTCGCCTCGCCCGCCGACATCAGGATGCCGGTGACGATGGCCTTGCAGCGCTCGACCTCGGCCTGCATCACGTCCATGTCCTGCTTCAGGTCCGCGTCGGCCTTCAGCATCGGCATCCTTCGCCAGTCGCTCAGTATGACGGACAGCGACGCCAGGGGCGTACCCAGTTCGTGCGCTGCCCCCGAAGCCAGCAGGCCCATGCGCACGATGTGATCCTGTTCCGTCGCCTGCTGGCGCACATCGGCGACATAGGCGTCGCGGGCGCGCAGATTGTCGTTGATCCGCGTCATGAACAGCACCAGCAGCACCGCCATCAGCAGGAAACAGATCAGGCTGCCCTGCATATAGAGGCTCAACAGAGCATCCTCGCTGTCGGGCGGCAGGTTCAGCGGCCGGTTGAATACGCCAAGGCCGGCGAAACACAGACTGGTGACGCCGATCAGCGACCAGGCGTAGACGGGGGCCAGAAGCACCGCGCCGAGCACGACCTGCAGCAGATAGAGGGCCACGAACGGATTGGCCGCGCCGCCGGTGAGGAAAAGCTGCCACGTCAGGGCCGCGACATCGGCCAGCAAGGCCAGCATGAGTTCCTGATCCGAGATGGCGTCCCGGCGCTGCGTCAGCGGGACGCTGACCAGATTGACCAGGGCCAGGCCGGCGGGTGCGATCAGCAGCCAGAAGACCGGCAGGCGGATGCCCATGACAAAATGGACCAGCAGTATGGTGGCGACCTGACCGGCGACCGCCAGCCAACGCAACTGGATCAGCAGGCGAAGATTTCGCCGGTTCGCGGTTTCCTGCGACACCGCCGTCTCGCGCCAGTCGCCGATGCCCAGCAGGCGTTGAAGCGTCTTGGTCATTGCGCGGATCGACGGCGCCGGACTTCGCGGGCCAAGAGCCCGAAGCCGACAAGGGTCATCAGGGCCATGCCGAACCAGGTCAGGGCGTAGACGAGATGGCTATTGGGAAATTTCACGATGGTCAGACCGCCCCTGGGCCAGCCGTCGGGATTGGGCGTCGCGTCGGCGTCTATGAAATAGGGCGCGACATTGGACAGCCCCCGGGCCGCAGCGATGGCCGCAATGTCGCGAGAGTACCAGCGGTCGCCCGCCGGATCATTCGTGCGCAGAAAACCGCCCCTGGGTTCGGTGATGCGCAACAGGCCGGTCACCTGTTGTTCGCCCGTCGCTTGCCCGCCCGGTCGATCCTTCTGCAAACGACGCTGTGGCGTGACGAAGCCCCGATTGATCAGAATCGTGGGGCCGGCGTCGGTCTGCAGCGGCGTCATGACCCAGAATCCGGCGCCGTAATCCGTGACGGCCTGAACCAGGGTCTCCCGATCATGTCGAAAAACGCCCCGCGCCGTGACGCGGCGATACTGGTCCGTCTCTCTCGACACCGTCGGCCAGGCGTCCGGTTCCGGCGCGGGTTGCGGCGCGGCGTGCACCCTCGCTTCGACCTGGGCGATCAGGTCGGTCTTCCACGCCAGCCGCTGCAACTGCCATCCGCCCAGGACGACGAAGCCCGCAAACAGCAACGCCGCGCCGACGCCGGCCCAGAACAGGGTCGGCGACAGACGCGGCGCGATTGGGCCTTGGGCCTTGATGGCGATCTCCCGGCCCTGTCCTCAGGAGGACATCTGGCTCATTTCGTGGGTGGCGGGCATCATGTTGGTGTTCAGGTGGTACATCACCCACAGCGAACCCGACAGGGCGATGACCACCACGATGATCGTGAAGATCAGGGCCAGCATGGTCCAGCCGCCCTCCGACTTGGAGTTCATGTGCAGGAAATAGATCATGTGGACCACGATCTGCACCACGGCGAACGCCATGACGATCAGGGCCGTCGCCTGGGGCGGCAAGGCGCCGGTCATCACCAGGGCGAACGGGATAGCCGTCAGGATCACCGACAGCACGAAACCGATCATATAGCTCCTGAAGGAGCCGTGATTGTGCGCCTCGTGACCCAGGTGGTCCACCTCGTGGGACTCGGGCGAGTGATCGTTCTTGTCGGCGCTCATCGAACCATGCCCAGCAGATAGACGAAGGTGAAGACGCCGATCCAGATGACGTCGAGGAAGTGCCAGAACATCGACAGGCACATCAGGCGGCGCTTGTTGGCGGGGATCAGACCCTTCCAGCTGACCTGAACCATCAGCGTCACCAGCCAGATGATGCCGAAGGTCACGTGCAGGCCGTGGGTGCCCACCAGGGTGAAGAAGGCAGACAGGAAGGCGCTGCGTTGCGGCGTCGCGCCTTCATGGATCAGGTGCGCGAACTCGTAGAGCTCGATTCCCAGGAAGGCCAGGCCGAACAGGCCGGTGATCGCCAGCCAGATCAGGGTCTGGGTCCTGTTGTTCTTGTCCATCGCCAGCATGGCGAAGCCGTAGGTGATCGACGAGAACAGCAGCATGGCGGTGTTGACCGCCACCAGCTCCAGGTCGAACAGCTCCTTGGGTCCCGGCCCGGCGGCGTAGTTGCCGCCCAGGACGCCGAACACGGCGAACAGCATCGCAAAGATGAGGCAGTCGCTCATCAGATAGAGCCAGAAGCCCAGCATGGTGCTGGAGCCTTCCTCGTGATGCGGCTCCTCTTCCAGATGGAAGACGTTCGGGTCGATCTCAGTCGCGGTCGCGCTCATGGATCAGGCCTCCGTTCCGGCCAGGGCGTGCGTGCGCGCCTCTTCGGTTTCGCGCACTTCACCCTCAGGGATGTAGTAGTCGCGCTTGTAGTTGAAGGTGTGGGCGATCGAGACCGCCAGCACGCCCACGAAGGTCAGGGCCGCCAGCCACCAGATGTACCAGATCAGCGCCAGACCCATCACCAGGCACAGGCCCGAGATGATGACCCCCGTGCCCGTGTTCGAGGGCATGTGGATGGCGCGATAGCCGGACAGCGGACGCTGATAGCCCTTCTTCTTCATGTCCCACCAGGCGTCGGAGTCGTGGATGACCGGCGTGGAGGCGAAGTTGTAGGCGGGCGGAGGTGAAGAGGTGGCCCATTCCAGGGTGCGGCCGCCCCACGGATCGCCCGTGATGTCACGCAGCTTGTCGCGATTGATGATGGAGACCGCGAACTGGATGAACATGGCCGCGATGCCCAGGGCGATGACGCCCGCGCCGATGGCGGCGATGACGAACCAGATCTGCAAGGACGGGTCGTCGAACACCCGCATCCGGCGCGTCACGCCCATGAGACCCAGGACATACAGGGGCGCGAACGCCAGCCAGAAGCCCGGCACCCAGCACCAGAAGCTGACCAGCCCCCAGAACTTGTTGAGTCTGAAGCCGAAAGCCTTGGGCCACCAGAAGTTGATGGCGGCGAACAGGCCGAACAACACGCCGCCGATGATGACGTTGTGGAAGTGGGCGACCAGGAACAGCGAGTTGTGCAGCACGAAGTCGGCCGGCGGCACGGCCAGAAGCACGCCGGTCAATCCGCCGATCACGAAGGTCAGCATGAAGGCGACCAGCCACATCATCGGCAGTTCGAAACGGATACGGCCCCGATACATGGTGAAGAGCCAGTTGAAGATCTTCGCCCCCGTCGGGATCGAGATGATCATCGTGGTGATGCCGAAGAAGGAGTTCACCGACGCGCCCGAACCCATGGTGAAGAAGTGGTGGAGCCACACCAGGTACGACAGGATCGTGATCACGACCGTCGCGTAGACCATCGAGGTGTAGCCGAACAGCTTCTTGCCCGAGAAGGTCGAGGCGACTTCCGAGAAGACGCCGAACAGCGGCAGGATCAGGATGTAGACCTCAGGGTGGCCCCAGATCCAGATCAGGTTCACGTACATCATCGGGTTGCCGCCGAAGTCGTTCGTGAAGAAGTTGGTGCCGACATAGCGGTCCAGCGTCAGCAAGGCCAGGACGGCGGTCAGGACCGGGAAGGACGCCACGATCAGGACGTTGGTGCAGAGCGACGTCCAGGTGAAGATCGGCATCTTCATCATGCCCATGCCCGGCGCCCGCATCTTCACAATGGTGGCGATCAGGTTGATGCCGGACAGGGTCGTCCCCACCCCCGCGATCTGCAGCGCCCATATGTAATAGTCCACCCCGACGCCGGGGCTGTAGCCGATGCCGGACAGCGGCGGATAGGCCAGCCAGCCCGTGCGGGCGAACTCGCCGACGAACAGCGAGGCCATGACGATGATGGCGCCGGCCGTCGTCATCCAGAAGCTGAAATTGTTGAGGAAGGGGAAGGAGACGTCGCGCGCGCCGATCTGCAGCGGCACGACATAGTTCATGATCCCCGTCACCATCGGCATGGCCACGAAGAAGATCATGATCACCCCGTGAGCGGTGAAGACCTGATCATAGTGGTGTGCGTTCAGATAGCCTTCGGACCCGCCGAACGCCATCGCCTGCTGCAGGCGCATCATGATGGCGTCGGCGAAGCCGCGCACGAACATGATCAGACCCAGGATCATGTACATGATCCCGATCTTCTTGTGGTCCACGGTCGTGAACCATTCCTTCCAGAGATAGCCCCAGAGCTTGAAATAGGTCAGGGCGCCCAGCAGGGCGACGCCGCCCAGCAGGACCACGATCATGGTCACGACCAGGATCGGCTCGTGCAACGGCAGAGCCTCGAGCGTCAACCGCCCGAAGATGAGTGGAATGAGGGTGTCAGCGTTCATCGACTGTGTTCGCTCAGGCGTTGGGGGAGGAACGGACGTCGGTCGAAACCGCCCCCGTCGATTGTTTGTCTGTGGACAGCGACGCCATCGGCACGCCCTGGGTCAAACCCAGGCCCGACAAAGGCGCCAGGCTGACAGGGGCGCTCGCCGCGTCAAGTTCGGCCCGGCGGATGCGATCAGCGGCCGCGGCCTCAGCCTGCAGCGGCGTGCAGATGGTCATGACATAGCTGTCGTTCGAGCCGAAGATCGCCGCGTTCTTTCCGCGACCGGCGTACTTGTCATAGACCAGCGGCATGGTGTTGCGCACCGAGGCCATGGTCAGGCCGCCCTTGCGGTCGATTTCCATCATCTCGCCCATGCACATCTTGCCCGGCTCGACGCACATGTTGAGGATCGCGTCCCACAGGCCGCCGTCGACCGTGGAGAAACGCATCGCCGGCACCTTCTCGCTGGGCTTTTCCAGTTCGAGGTAACGGTCGCGATCCAGCGCCTGACCACCCTGGCGAACCCCGGCGATCCAGCCGTCAAAGCCTGCCTGGTCCATGCCGTGGAAGGCGAAACGCATGTGCGAGAAGCCGTCGCCGGAATAGTTGGCCGAGAAGCCTTCATACTCGCCCGGACGGTTGATGACGGCGTGCAGCTTCGTCTCCATGCCCGGCATGGCGTAGATCTGGCCGGCCAGGGCGGGAATATAGAAGGAGTTCATCACCGAGGACGAGGTGATGTGGAAGCGGATGGGGCGATCCACAGGCGCGGCCAGTTCGTTGACGGTGGCGACCCCGTACTGCGGATAGATGAACAGCCATTTCCAATCGAGCGCGACCACATTGACCTGCAGCGGCTCAACGCTTTCGTCCACCGCCTGCCCCGGCTTGATCCGGTCGATCGGGCGGTAAGGATCGAGAAGGTGAGTGCCGGCCCAGGTCAGGGCGCCCAGGCAGATGATGATCAGCAGGGGCGCAGCCCAGATCACGACCTCCAGATGGGTCGAGTGGTCCCAGTCCGGTTGGTATTCCGCGTCCTTGTTCGACGCCCGGTATTTCCAGGCGAAGAATACGGTCAGCGCCATCACCGGAACGATGATGATCAGCATCAGCAGGGTGGAGATCATCAGCAGGTCGCCCTGCTGCTGGGCGATATCGCCGGCGGGTTTCAGCACGACCAGATTACAGGCCGACAGAAGCGCCACCATGGGCACGAGCAGGAGTAGGCGCAGACGGCGCAAGGCGGCTCCAATCGGGAAACATCGGACAACAGGGAGGAGTCGCGACGGTTGGCGTTCGAACTGGGCCGGATAGTCAGCTTCGATCAGAAACGACATTGGACAATCTGTCCTATCCTCAGATCGCGACTTTCGTCGCAAAGGGCGCCCGGTCATAATGCGGCATTACCGACGCATGCCCAAATCTCAAATTTCACGGAGCGATCCCAGCCCATGTCCGTCTCGACGACCCCTTCGTCAGAGTCGCTGGAACGCGACGCCGCAGCCCTCCACTCCGATCACGGCAAGGTGGACGCCGGCGAAATCGCCATCGGCGTGATCATTGGCCGGACGTCGGAGTTCTTTGACTTCTTCGTCTACGCCATCGCTTCCGTGGTCGTGTTTCCGCAACTGATCTTCCCGTTCGCCGGGCCGATCGGCGGCACGCTGCTGTCCTTCGCGATCTTCGCCCTGGCCTTCCTGGCCCGCCCTTTCGGCACGGCCCTGTTCATCGCCATCGACCAGAAGTTCGGGCGCGGCGCCAAGCTTACCATAGCGCTGTTCCTGCTTGGCACCTCGACCGTCGCGGTGGCCTTCCTGCCCGGCTATGAAACCATCGGCATCGCCGCCGCCGTACTGCTCGCTGTCTTCCGCATCGGTCAGGGCGTCGCGCTGGGGGGCGCCTGGGACGGCCTGGCTTCGCTTCTGGCGGTCAACGCCCCCGAGAATCGCCGCGGCTGGTACGCCATGATTCCCCAACTGGGCGCGCCCATCGGCCTGATCGTCGCCTCTGCCCTGTTCGCCTTCTTCCTGAACACCCTGTCGGCGGCCGACTTCCTGGACTGGGGCTGGCGCTATCCCTTCTTCGTGGCCTTCGCCATCAACGTCGTGGCCCTGTTCGCCCGCCTTCGCATCGTCGTGACCCCCAGCTTCCAGAAGCTGTTCGAGACCCGCGAGTTGCAGCCCACTCCGGTCCACACCGCCATCAAGGCTGAAGGCCCCCGGATCGCCATCGGCGCCTTCGCCCCCCTGGCCAGCTTCGCCATGTTCCACATGGTCACCGTCTTCCCCCTGTCCTGGGTCTTCCTGTTCACCCAGGAAACGCCGGTCCGCTTCCTGCTGATCGAAATGGTCGGGGCCGTTTTCGGCCTGCTGGCCATCCTCGCTTCGGGCGTTTTAGCCGATCGCTATGGCCGACGCGCCCTGCTGGCGGTCACCGCCGCCGGCATCGCCGCCTTCTCGGGCTTCGCCCCCCAGCTGCTGAACGGCGGGGCGATCGGCGAGCTGACCTTCATGATCTCCGGCTTCATCCTGCTGGGCCTGTCGTTCGGTCAAGCCTCCGGTCCGGTGGCGTCCAGCTTCTCCCTGGCCAACCGCTATACATCATCGGCCCTGACCTCGGACCTGGCCTGGCTGTTCGGCGCCGGCTTCGCCCCCCTGGTCGCCCTGTGGATCTCGAGCCAGTTCGGCCTGATCGCCGCCGGCGCCTATCTGCTGTCCGGCGCGATCTGCACCCTGGTCGCCCTGTGGCTCAACCGCGAACTGGCCCGCAGTTCCTCGGACAAGACCCCCGCCCCCAAGGCGTGATCCGCTTCAGCCGGATCGGAAAGCCCCGGTCTCGCCAGGCGGGACCGGGGCTTTTTCGTCTGCGTCGCCGCCACGGCGGCCCGTCAGCGGCTGTCGTGCGGCAGACCAAACCTGTCGATGACCCGGCGGCGTTTGATCGCGGGCTCAGGCATGGCTCGGGTTTTCAGCGATCCGAGGACCGCGCGTTGCGTCTCCCGCCAAGGGGTTTCGAAGGGTATTTGCAGCTACCAGACGCCCTTCAGCGCCGGTCCCCCAGCTCGACCTGAAGCCTGGGTCCGCGTTGTGCGCCGATCCAGTCAGCAGAGGAACCTGCGGAAGATCAGGCTTGTGAGACGGCGCTCATCTGCTCGGAAATCGCCTCTGCCGACTGGACCAGCAGGGTCGCCGCCTCCGCCTTGCTGCACACCACGGACGCCTGCTCGATAAAAGGGGTGATAAGGGTGGCTATGACGCCGTCCGACCCCATGATCGGCGCTACCAGATCGGTGACGCCGATCACAAAATCGCTGGGCCGCTCGACATGGGGCCCGCGCGTCATGGCCACGGCCCGTTCGGCGAACTCGGCGACCGCCGCATCTCCGAACAATGAGACCAGATTGTCGTGCAGGTGTTTGCGCGTCCTCGGGTTGGAGCGGGAATAGAATATCAGGCCCGAGGTCGCGTCCAGAATGCTGCGCCGATAGCCGATCCGGACCGAATAGCCGAGATCGCCGGGGCTCTCGATGCGCGCGATGACCACGATCTGGTCGCCGGACGGCACGACAAGGTGGCAGGATTGTCGCGTATTGGATGCAAGATCCCGCATGGCCGGCATGGCGACGTCGACCAGGGACTTAATGGGCGCCTGGGCCATGCCCAGGGTGAAGAGGCGGTTTGTCAGGCGATAGCCGTCGGGCGACTGTTCGATATAGCCCCGAAACTCCAGCACCTGGATCATGCGGAACAGTTCGCTGACCGAACGCCCCAGCGTCACCGACATCTGCGACGGCGTCATGGGTTCGCCCTGGGCCGACAGCAACTCAAGCACGTCCAACCCCTTCTCCAGCGCGGGCGCACGATATTTGCGGTGGTCAGTCGGGTCTTGATCGGTCATGAGAGTCCTGCGGCAATCCATAGGCTGCCGGGCGTCCCCATCCGGCGGCGCCCGCTAAGCGCGCCGATCTTAGCATTGTCGCAAGTAAAACTCGCAAGCACATATGAAATGCCATTGCGGCAGATGGACGCCTCCCCTACGCTTTGCGGAAGCCCGAACCAAAAGGGCACGATAGTTGGGGGAAATGCACATGACGCTCGCGGGCATCGATCTGGCCATTCTGGCGATCTACGCCGTCTTCATCTTCGGCCTGGCCCAGTGGGTCTCGCGGACCAAGGCCGGTGAGCAGAAGACCTCCACCGATTATTTCATGGCGTCCAAGAGCCTGCCCTGGTGGGCCATCGGCGCCTCGCTGATCGCGGCCAATATCTCGGCCGAACAGATCATCGGCATGAGCGGATCGGGCTATGTGATCGGCCTGGGCATCGCCTCCTATGAATGGATGGCGGCCCTGACCCTGCTGATCGTCGGCAAGTTCTTCCTGCCGATCTTCCTGCGCAACGACATCGTCACCATGCCGCAGTTCCTGCAGCAGCGGTACGGGCCGACGATCCGCAATGTCATGGCCGTCTTCTGGCTGCTGCTCTACGTCTTCGTCAACGTGACTTCGATCCTGTGGCTGGGCGCCATCGCCGTCCACACCGTGACCGGCTTCAACCAGGATTACGCCATCGTCGCCATCGGCGTCTTCGCCTTGGCCTATCAGCTGTGGGGCGGCCTCAAGGCCGTGGCCCTGACCGACATCGTGCAAGTCGCCCTGCTGGTCTGCGGCGGTCTGATCATCGGCTTCATCGCCCTGTCGACCATCGGCGGCGAGGGCGGCGCGGCGGCCGGCTTCCACACTCTGCTGACCCAGTTCCCCGAGAAGTTCGACATGATCCTGTCGAAGGACAATCCGCACTATCAGGAGCTGCCGGGCATCGCCGTTCTGCTGGGCGGCCTGTGGGTCATGAACATCAGCTACTGGGGCTTCAACCAGTACATCATCCAGCGCGCCCTGGCCGCCAAGTCGCTGCCGGAAGCCCAGAAAGGCATCGCCTTCGCCGCCTATCTGAAGCTGCTGATGCCGGTGATCGTGGTCCTGCCCGGCATGGCCGCCCTGATCCTGGCCCCGAACCTATCGGCGCCGGACCAAGCCTATCCGTCGATGATGAACCTGCTGCCGGTCGGTCTGAAGGGTCTGGTCTTCGCCGCCCTGATCGCCGCCATCATCGCCTCGCTGGCGTCCAAGGTGAACTCGATCTCGACCATCTTCACCCTGGACCTCTACGCCAAGATCAAGAAGGACGTGCCCGAGCACCAGCTGGTCACGGTCGGCCGCATCGCCGCCGTCGCCGCCGTGGTCATCGGCATCCTGACCGCCCGTCCCCTGTTGGGCGGGTTTGATCAGGCCTTCCAGTTCATCCAGGAGTTCACGGGCTTCTTCACGCCGGGCATCGTCGTCATCTTCATGCTGGGCCTGTTCTGGAAGCGCGCGTCTGAAGCCGGCGCCCTGACCGCCGCCATCGGCTCGGTGGTGCTGTCGGCCATCTTCTGGTGGCTGCAGGAGACCGGCCAGTTCATCTTCCCCTTCATGAACCGGGTCGGCGTCGTCTTCGTCGTCTCCCTGGTCGCGGCCGTGGTCGTGTCGCTGCTGATCCCGGCCAAGCCAGACGCCATGAAGATCAAGCTGGACCAGATCAGCTACAAGACCTCGCTGGGCTTCAATCTGGCCGCGGTCGGCGTCGTGGCCTTCCTGATCCTGGTCTATTCGATCTGGTGGTGACGGGGCGGCCCGCCGCCTCGTCGACGACCTACATCAGCTCGCGCTCGGCGTCCCATACGGGGCCCTCCCCCAGCTCCGCCCGGATGTCCCAGACCAGTTGCGGGGAGGCCAGGTCCAGGGAGACCGGTTTCGTTTCGCTCATGGTTCGGGCCGCCGAATTCAAAGGCGTTGAGCCGGTGGTGGAACCCCGTCGCTGTAAGACGTCGTGCAGGCGACGCTCCAAAACCCGCTTCCGAACGCGCGACCGGCGTCAGATCAGGCCTTGGCCCTTGGGCAGTTCGGCGTAACGGTGCACGCGCGTGGCCATCACCAGGCCGAAACCGATCATCACCGTCAGCATCACCGTGCCGCCATAGGACAGCAGCGGCATCGGCACCCCCACGACGGGCGCCAGCCCCATGACCATCGCGCCGTTGATCAGCACATACATGGCGAAGGTCGCGGTCACGCCCGACGCAGCCAGACGGCCGAAATGGCTGTGCGACAGGGATGCGATCCGCAACGAGATCAGGATGATCGCCGCATAACAGGCCAGGATGGTGAAGGAACCGACGAAGCCGAACTCCTCGGACACCGCCGCGAAGATGAAATCAGTGTGTTTTTCGGGCAGGAATTCCAGCTGGCTCTGGCTGCCCAGGCCGAACCCCTTGCCCAGGAAACCGCCGGAGCCCAGGGCGATCTTGGACTGCATGATGTGATAGCCCGTGCCCGACGGATCGGCCTCCGGGTTCAGGAAGGTCAGCACCCTGTGGCGTTGATACTCGTGCATACCGAACATCACATAGGGCGGAATCAGCGCCACGGCGGCGGCGCCCACAGCAGCGATGATCTTCCAGCTCAGCCCCGCCATGAACATGATGGCCGCGCCGGTCAGGCCGATCAGCATGGCCGAGCCCAGGTCCGGCTGGTGCGCCACCAGCAGGAAGGGCAGGCCGATGATGGCGACTGGATAGATCAGCTTCCAGTGGAAGCTGGCCTCCTTGGCCGAAGCGCCGTGATACCAGCGCGCCAGGGCCAGAACGACGCCGATCTTCATGATCTCCGACGGCTGGATGCGCGTCACGCCGAGGTTCAGCCAGCGGGTCGCGCCCATGGCCGTATAACCCAGGCCCGGAACCTCGATCAGGGCCAGCATCAGCAGGGCCACCCCATAGACCGGATAGGCCAGGCCGAACCAGAAGCGGATATTGACCATGGACAGGGCCAGCATCAGGGCCACGCACATGCCGAAGCGGATCAGGTGTTTCGCCGCCCACGGCGACCAGGACCCTCCGCCCACGGAATAGAGCATCAATGCGCCGGTGCCGGACACCACGCAGATCAGGGCCAGAAGACGCCAGTCGATCTGGCTGATCTTGGTCGAAACGCGCTCGCGCTCGCCGGGACGGGACAGGGCGGAAGCGGTCATCAGCGCGGCTCGGACAGATAGGGGCGTGGACCGCTGTTGGGGGGCGTCGCCTCACGGGTCTGACGTGAAGACTCTATCGGTGCCACGTCCGGCGTGGGCGGCGCAGCGCCCTCCAGCTCAACCGTTTCGGCTGAAGCGGTAGGCTCCGGCGGCGGCGGCCGCGTCATGCGCGCCACCATGTCAGGGTCCTTGAGCAAGACGGTGCGCATAATCTCACGCGCACGAGGCGCTGCGGCCGTTGCGCCACCCAACCCCCCGTGCTCGATGATGACGGCGATAGCGTAGCGCGGCTCGTCCACAGGAGCGAACGCCACAAATAGGTTGTGGTCCTTCAGCGCCCAGGTCACGTCGGCGCTCTTGCGAGAGCCGGTCCCGTAATTGCGCACCTGCGCCGTGCCCGTCTTGCCGGCCATCTTGATGTCGCCGAGCCCTAGCTGGCTCTGGCGATAGGCGCCGCCCCCGACGTCATTGGCCACCGCCACCATGCCCTGACGAACGATTTCAAGGTGTTCGGGTGGGAAAGGCAGATCGGGCACCGCAGCGCCGCTGGGTTGATCCACCCCGCCGACAGACTTGATCAGACGCGGCATGATCGCCTTTCGTGCATTGGCGAAACGCGCGGTCGTCACGGCGAGTTGCAGAGCTGTGACGTTCACGTCGCCCTGCCCGATCGCAACCGACAAGGTCTCGCCTGGATACCAGGTCCGAGAATCAGGGTTTGGATTGTTCTTGTTGTAGTTCGCCTTCCAGGCCCGACTGGGAATCGATCCGGCCTTCTGGTTGCCGACCCCGATGTCATAGGTCTGCATGAAGCCGATCTTCTTGCCGACCTCCTGAATCTTATCGACGCCGGCCCGATTGCACATGTGATAGAAATAGACATCGCACGACGTCTTGATCGCGTCATGCATGTTCACTGGTCCGTGGCCGCCGGGTTTCCAGCAGCGGAACGTTCGTGAGCCGAAGCGATAGCCCCCGGTGCAGACCACCCGCTCGTCAGGATCGACCCCAGCCTCCAGCAAGGCCAGCGAGGTTGTCAGTTTGAACGTCGACCCGGGGTGAAAGACGCCACCGATGGCCTTGTCGAGCAGCGGCTTGCGCTCATAATCGCGAAGAGCGCTGTAGACGTTGGATGGAATACCGCCAACAAACAGGTTGGGGTCGAACGAGGGCGCGGACACCATGCAGAGGATGTCGCCGTTGCGGACGTCCATCACCACGCAACCGCCGGACTCTTCGCCGAACACCTCCAGCGCCCGGTTCTGGACATCGGCGTCCAGAGTAAGAACGACCTCCTTGCCCGGCACCGCGGTGCGTGAACCGCCGATATCCTCGGCCACCACCCGGCCCCGAGCGTCCACTTCAACCCGGTTGCCGCCCGGCTCTCCGCGCAGGGCTTCATCCAGCGCTTTTTCGACGCCTTGGCGTCCGATCCGGAAACCGGGGTTGAACAGCAGCGGCGGCACCGTCTCGCCCTTATCGCGGATCGCCTTGACGTCGCGGTCAGACACCTTGGCGACATAGCCGATCACATGGGCGAAGGCGCCGCCGAACGGATAGTAGCGGGCCTCGTTCATGTCGGCCATGACGCCGGGCAGTTCGTTTGCGTACTGGTTGACCTTGGCGAACTCTTCCCAGGTCAGGTCGCTCTTGACCGGCACCGGGTTGAATTTGGGCGAGGCGTTGACCTCGCGGATGATCGCGCGTCGACGTTCCAGCGTGTCGGGCAGCAGACGGCCCAGAAGATCCAGCGTCTGATCCAGATCCTTGGTCTCGTCACGGATCACCAGCACCCGGAAACTGGGCCGGTTGCCGGCGATGACCACGCCGTTGCGATCCTTGATCAGGCCGCGCGGCGGCGGGACCAGGCGGAAGTTGAACTGGTTCTGCGACGACAGGGTCGCATATTCCTGGGCCTGGACGACCTGAAGCTGGGCCAGCCGCCCCACCAGGGCCGTGACCCCCAGGGCCGTCAGCCCGCCGAACACGAAGGTGCGGCGCAGGAAGGAGCCTTGCCGCTCGTTGACGTCGGAAAAGAAGATGGAGGGTTCGCCGCTCATCGGAACCGGATATCCCCGTCGTCGAACCGTTCCAGCATCCAGTCGGCGATCGGATACAGGATCAGGGTCGGCAGAATCTGGCCGATCAGGGCCAGGATCGCCGGCGGATTGCCCGCCCTCACCGCCACGATCACATAGGCGACCAGGAAGGCGGCCAGGGTGCAGGCCATATACCAGGCGAAGCGGATCACCCCCTCATGCCCAGCCAGCAGATTGCGCGACAAAAGGATCACGACATAGACGCCCATCAGACACAGAGCCCAAAGGCCCAGAGGTCCGTTCCAGAACAGGTCCAGGAACAGGCCAAGCCCGAAGAGTACTGCGGGCGCCGTCATCGACGGCCGGATCAGCGGCCAGGCGAAGGCCAGCACCATCGGAAACACCGGCTCCGGCAGCATCAAGCCAAACAGTTGCACAGGCGTGGCGAAGATGATGGTGGCGGCGATCGCCGCCAGGGCTGGATAGACGATCCATTGCAGAGGTCCGACGACGCGGACCGCGACCGGACGTCTCACGTCACGCCCTCCGGCGCCTGTGCGGGCGTTGGTTGTGGAGACGTCGCCGCCGATGGCACCTCGGCGGCGGGTCGAGTTTGCGCCGGACGAGTCTGAACGGGACGCGCCTGGGGCGCCGCCGGTGTTGTTGCAGGCGGTGTCGCGGCGACGGCGGCGGCGGCGCGCGCCCGTGCCGCTTGGGCCTCCGCGGCCGCCTGACGGCGTGCTGCCGCGTCGCCTATGGCGCCCGCCTGTTCAGCGTTCGGCGGAGGCGCCGTGGTCAAACCGGCCAGGGGCGGCGCATTGAGCGCGTTCGGATCGATCAGTTGGCCGAAGTCCTGGAACAGCAGAACCCGCACATAGTCGATGGCGCCGCGATCGCTGAACAGTTTCACGCGCCAGCTACCGTCGATCCCCTTGGCCGCCACGCCGATGGGAATGCCGCGCGGCAGGCCGCCGCCATCGCCGGAACTCAGGATCCGGTCGCCCGCCTGCACAGAACCGGCCCCGCGCACGAACTCCAGCCGGGGGTTGTCGCTCCCGTCGCCGGTCAGCAGGGCGCGGGCGTCGGTGCGGTCCACCAGAACCGGCGTACGGGACGCGACGTCGGTCAGCAGCACCATGCGACTGACGCCGCCGGTGACGCCGGTGACGCGGCCGATCAGACCGTGCTCGTTAATGACCGGATTGCCGATCCGCACGCCTTTCGACGCGCCGACATCCACCAGCTTGGCGCGATTGAAGGGGCCCCGGGCATCCGAAATGGCGCGCGCCGTGACCATGGGCACGGCCGGCTCGGTCCGCAGACCCAGCATGGCTTCATAACGGGCGTTGACGTTCTTCAAGGCGATGGCCTGGTCGCGCCAGGGCTCCAACTCGGCCACCTCGGCCCTCAGCCGCCGGTTCTCGGACACTGCAAAGAAATACCCGCCGATGTAATCGGTGACGGCGCCGACCCAGCGCACCGGCGCGGCGAAGACGCCGCTGACCGGCCCGGTCACAGAGGCCGCAGCCCCCCGCGCCGCGCCATAGCTGGAGCCGCCGTCCGGCGTCGTGCGATCGCTGACAAGAAGAAGAGCCGCGCCCGCCATGGCCACGACTGCGACCACCGCGGCGGTCCAGGCCAGCGGCACCTTCAGGTTTTCAAAAGGGCCGTCGCGAAACGCCACGGGCGACCTTCCACATAAGGGGTTGGAATCGGCAGGCGCCCCTGCCGTCATGCCTGCCTATCGCAAAATCGGGGCCAGAATGGAACCGTTGATCGCGAAGGCCCGAAAGGATTTGCAGCCAGGTTCTCACCCGGCTGCAGACGAATTGATCAGAGCGCCGAGTCGAGCACGCCCTTCATCCAGCGCGGATGTTCCAGAACGCGGCCGCAGCCGATGGCGACGCACGACAGCGGATCGTCGGCGACCGAGACCGGAAGGCCGGTATGGTCGCGGATCTCGATGTCCAGGCCGCGCAGCAGGGCGCCGCCGCCCGTCAGCATGATGCCCTTGTCGGCGATGTCGGCGGCCAGTTCCGGCGGGGTGGCTTCCAGCGCGACCTTCACGGCCTCGATGATCTGGGTCACCGGCTCGGCCAGGGCTTCCGCGGCCTGGCGTTCCGAGATGCGGACCTCGCGCGGCACGCCCTGCATCAGGTCGCGGCCCTTGACCTCGATCGACAGGCCTTCGCCGTCGGCCGGGATACGAGCGGTGCCGATGTCCTTCTTGATGCGCTCGGCGGTGGTCTCGCCGATCAGCAGATTATGGTTGCGACGCATGTAGCTGATGATGCTGTCGTCCATCTTGTCGCCGCCGACGCGGACCGAACGCGAATAGACGATGCCCGACAGCGACAGAACGGCCACCTCGGTGGTGCCGCCGCCGATGTCGACGACCATCGAGCCGGTCGGCTCGTGGATCGGCAGGCCGGCGCCGATCGCGGCGGCCATCGGCTCGTCGATCAGGCCCACGCGGCGCGCAGAGGCGTTCAGGCAGGAGTCGTTGATGGCGCGACGCTCGACCGCCGTGGCGCCCGACGGCACGCAGACGATGATCTTCGGGTTCACGAAGCCCTTGCGGTTATGCACCTTGCGGATGAAGTGCTTGATCATCTCTTCGGCGACTTCGAAGTCGGCGATGACGCCGTCACGCATCGGGCGGATGGCTTCCATGTGGCCCGGGGTGCGGCCCAGCATCTGCTTGGCCTCTATGCCTACGGCGTGGACGATCTTGCGTCCGCCGACATTGCGCAGGGCCACGACCGAAGGCTCGTTCAGGACGATGCCCTTGCCCTTCATGTAGATCAGGGTGTTGGCGGTGCCCAGGTCCATCGCGATGTCGTTGGAGATCGCGCCGAAAAGGGAAAAGCTCATGGGAATCGATACCGTTGTTCTTTGACCGAGGGCGTCAGTTTCGCAGTTGACCTGGCGACGCCCCGCTGCCCTGACATCCCCTTGTCGGACAGCTTCCTGATCGTCTTCGCCACGTCTACCGTTGGCCCGTGTGCCCGTATGAAACAGGGAATACAACCCCCTTAGCGCACCGTATCCAAGTTCACCCCCAACCCTGTGGAACAGCCGCGCTTGGGGGTGTTCACGTTAGCGTCATGAGGGTGGGAAACAGCCTGTGAAACATGCTGCCTTTCGCTTGCCGGATCAGTCGCCGCGCGCGACTTCGCGCCGCTTCACCCATTCGCGAACACCCAGCATCAGAGCCAGCCAGGCCAGGGCCACGCCCGCCAGTATGGCCGAGGTCCAGACCCCGTCGCCGCTGACCGCCGTCATGAAGGACCCGCCGAAGAAGGCCACCAGGGCCGTCTTGGGCAGCACTCCGAGCGCGCAACCGGCCAGGAAGCCGGAAAAGGACGCCCGCGCCGCGCCGAACGCCATGTTGACGACGATGAAGGGCGCCGATGGCACGTTGCGGATCATGAAACTGGCGTAGAAGGCGTTCTGACCCACGAACCGGGTCAGCCGCCCCACCGTCCTGCCCCCGTGCCGTTCAAGCAGGCGCGCCGTCGGCCCGCGCCCCATCCAATAGGTGACGGCGGCTGAGGCGACCGTGGCGATCCAGCTGTACAGAAACCCGAACCAGGGTCCGAAAGCCACGACGCAGGCGGCGATCAGGATGAACTGCGGCGCCCCGAAGAAGGCCGCGACTGTGAAGACGACGATGGCGGCCGGCAGTCCCCAAGGCCCATGCCTGAACCCGCCCAGCCAGGCCTCCAGCCTCACCTCGGCGTCCAGGCCCAACTGGCTCTTGCCCACGGCGAACAGGGCGATCATGGCGCCCAGCAGAAGGGCCGTCGCCAGTACGGCGCGCCAGCGACGCGCCTCCATATTCGACAGGAAATCGATGATCCAGCGCATCAGGTGCGCCGCTTATCATCCTGTCCGGCGATTAGCGAGCGTCGGCGGATTGTCCCGAACGGCGACGGCGCGTAAGGAACCTCGCCTTCCCCGGCACGAACCTTCCAAGATCGACGGGATACCCATGTCCAGCCTGCAATCTTCCGCCCTCGCCCGCGTCAAGCCCTCGGCCACCATCGCCGTGACCGCCCAGGCCCGGAAGCTTAAAGCCGAGGGTCGCGACGTGATCGGCCTCGGCGCCGGAGAGCCGGACTTCGACACGCCGGAGAATATCAAACAGGCCGCCATCGACGCGATCCGTCGCGGCGAGACCAAATACACCGACGCCGACGGCATGCCCGAGCTGAAGAAGGCCATCGTGGCCAAGTTCGCCCGCGAGAACGGTCTGACCTACGACCTGTCGCAGATCCACGTCGCCCCGGGCGGCAAGCCGGTCATCTTCAACGCTCTGGTCGCCACCCTGAACCCCGGCGACGAGGTCATCGTGCCCGCCCCCTACTGGGTGTCCTATCCCGACATGGTGCTGCTGGCCGGCGGCGAGCCCGTCACCGTGGTCGGCGAGGAGAAGGACGGCTTCAAGCTGCGCCCCGAGGTGCTGGAGGCCGCCATTACGCCCCGCACCAAGTGGCTGATCCTGAACAGCCCGTCCAACCCGACCGGCGCCGCCTATACCCAGGCGGAACTGCTGGCCCTGGCCGACGTCCTGCGCCGCCACCCGCATGTCTGGGTGCTGACCGACGACATGTACGAACACCTTGTCTACGGCGACTTCGAATACACCACCATCGCCCAGGTCGCGCCCGACCTGATCGACCGCACCCTGACCGTCAACGGCGTGTCCAAGGCCTATGCCATGACCGGCTGGCGCATCGGCTACGCCGGCGGCCCCAAGCCCTTGATCGACCTGATGCGCAAGGTGGCCAGCCAGACCACCTCCAACCCCACCAGCATCAGCCAGTGGGCGGCGGTCGAGGCCCTGAACGGAACCCAGGACTTCATCCCCGAGCGCAAGGCCGCCTTCGAGAAGCGTCGCGACCTGGTCGTGTCCATGCTGAACCAGGCGACGGGGATCACCTGCGCTGTGCCGGAGGGCGCCTTCTACGTCTATCCGTCCATCGCCGGCCTGATCGGCAAGACGACGGAATCGGGCGTGGTCATCGACGGCGACGGCACCTTCGCCGCCGAACTGCTGAACGCCGAGGGCGTCGCCGTGGTCCAGGGCGAGGCCTTCGGCCTTTCGCCCTATTTCCGCATCAGCTACGCCACCTCCGACGCCGTGCTGGAAGAAGCCTGCACCCGCATCCAGCGCTTCGCCGCCTCGCTGCGCTGACGATTCCGTTCCACTGCCCGTCACCCTCGGGCTCGTTCCGAGGGGTGACGGGCGAGAGGGTGGGAATCGCGTAGAGCGCGATCAGGTTCAGAACACCGTCACCTTCGCCGGCGTGGCCGGATCGCGCGTGCCCGCCGACGTCGCCACGCCGTTCTTGACCAGGGCGATGCCGACCGAGCCCTCGCCGCCAGTCTTGGTCAGGGTGCAGCGGCCGTTGTCGCCGGGCAGGCGTCCATGGCGATCGCCTCGGCCCTCCTGCGTCATGGCGTTCAGCCAGCGGTCCCGCTCATAGGGACTGATCCAGACCATCACCGGTCGAAATCGACAGACCAAGGTCCAGGACGCCCCCTGCGGCGCGGCGACCGACCAGGCCAGGCCCTGATAGGCGTCCTTGCCCACATGGGTCTGGGCGTCGGCCAAGCCCGGCCCAAGCACCAGCAGCGCCGCCAGCAGAAGCCTTCGCCTCATCACGCCCTCCCCCGTTTCCGGGAGAGGATGCCGCAGTCAGGGTCGGCTGGCCATGCCCAGTTTGATCGGCTTGGCGTCGTCGGCCAGGGCGCCGCGCTTGACGCCCCACAGCAGGATGATCGGCGCGCCGACATAGATGGACGAATAGGTGCCGATGATGATGCCGAACATCAGGGCGATCGAGAAGCCGAACAGGGCCTCGCCGCCGAAGATCGCCAGGGCCGCCAGCACCATGACGGCGGTCACGCCGGTGATGATGGTCCGCGACAGGGTCTCGTTCAGAGACAGATCGATCACCTCACGCAATGGCATGGTCTTGTACTTGCGCAGGTTCTCGCGAAGACGGTCGAACACCACCACGGTGTCGTTCATCGAATAGCCGATGACGGTCAGGATGGCGGCGACCATGTTCAGGCTGAACTCCAGCCGGAACAGCACGATCAGACCGAAGGTCAGCACCACGTCGTGCAGCAGGCCGATCACGGCGCCGAAGCCGAACTGCGGTTCGAACCGGAACCAGATGTAGAGGAACATCAGGCCGATGGCGACGCCCAGGGCCAGCAGGCCCGAGGTGAACAGCTCGCCCGAGACCTTGGAGCCGACGACGCTGACGCCCGAATACTGGACCTCGCCCACGGTCTGGCTGATTGCGGTCTCGACCTGGTTGACCACCTGGGTCTGGTCGCGGCCTTCCGGCACCTGGAAGCGTAGAATGGCGGTCGAGCCGTCATCCACATTGGTGTCGCGCCGGGCGATGCCCTGCACCTGGACGTCGCCCAGGTTCAGGCTGTTGACCGCCTCACGCACGCGGTCCAGCTCGATAGCCTGACCGGCCGGCTTGGACACCTCCATCGAGGCGCCGCCCCGGAAGTCGATGCCCATGTTCAGGCCGGGAACGAAACACGCCACGATCGAGGCGACGCACAGAACCACCGACAGCACCGCGGCGAACCGGGCGTATTTGACGAAATGGAAATTCGTCTTCTGCGGCAGCAGTTTGATGAAGGGCCATCCACGCATCGCCATCACTCCGCGATCGGCAGTTTTTTGGGCTTGGCGGTCTTGAGCCAGTAGGCCAGCAGCACCTGGGCCACCAGAACCGACGAGAACACCGAGGTGAAGACGCCGATGCTCAGCGTCCAGGCGAAGCCGCGCACCGGACCGGCGCCGAAGACGAACATGATCGCCGCCGCCACCAGGGTGGTGACATTGGCGTCCAGGATCGTGCCCCAGGCCTTGGAGAAGCCGGCGTCCATGCTGGCGATCACGCTGCGGCCCGACCGAGCCTCGTCGCGCATCCGCTCATAGATCAGCACATTGGCGTCCACGGCTACGGCGAAGGTCAGGATCAGACCGGCGATGCCCGGCAGGGTCAGGGTCGCCTGGGTCAGCGACATGGCCGCCACGATCAGCACCCCGTTCAGCACCAGGCCGATGACCGACACGCCCCCGAACAGGAAGCCGTAGGCCAGGATCATGAAGACCACGATGATGGCGAAGCCGACGGCGGTCGACAGGGCGCCCGCCGCCACGGCGTCGGCGCCCAGTTCGGCGGTGACCGTCCGACGTTCCTCGACGTTCAGCGGCGCCGGCAGGGCGCCTCCGTTCAGCAGGTTCACCAGGGTCGCCGCCTCTTGAATCGAGAAGCTGCCGGTGATCTGGCCCGAACCGGTCGTGATTGCGCTCTGGATCGTCGGCGCCGAAATGACCTTGCCGTCCAGGATGATGGCGAAGGGTTTGCCCAGGTTGGCGGCCGTCGCCTCGCCGAACCGGCGGGCGCCGGCGGCGTCGAAGCGGAAGTCGATGGCCGGGCGGCCACTCTGGTCCGCACCGACCCCGGCGCGGGTCAGGTTTTCGCCCGAGACCAGGACGCGTTTCTTGACCAGATAGGGCGTGCCCTGCTCGTCCACCAGCAATTCGGCGTCCGGCGGAACCCGTCCGGCCATGGCGTCCGTCACCGAATTCTCGCTGTCCACCATCTGGAAAGTCAGCTGCGCCGTCTGGCCGATGACCTCCTCCAGCTTGCGAGGATCGCTCTCGCCCGGCGCCTGGACCACGATCCGGTCGGCGCCCTGGCGGGTGATGGACGGTTCACGCGTGCCCAGGCTGTCGATCCGGCGGCGCACCACCTCGATCGACTGGTCCACCGCCGTCGCTCCCATGCCGGCCAGGGCCGTGTCCGTATAGGCGAAGCGTATCCGGTCGCCGCCCACGCGCGTCGCGGTGCGCTCGACCTGCCCCGAGGGGCCCGCGGCCCCGGCCAGCTGGCGCAGGGCGTCGAAGGCCGCCGTCTGCTGCCCCGGATTGGCCAGGGTCACGATCACCCCGCCCGCTTCGCGCTGGAAGCCGTTGGTGGCGATCCCCTCGCCGTTCAGCGTGACCCGTACATCCTCGATCAGGTTGGTGACGCGCTTTTCGCGCATCGCCGGCACATCGACTTCCAGCAGCAGATACGACCCGCCCTGCAGGTCGAGCCCGAGGTTCAGGGCGTTCTTCGGCAGCCAGCCGGGCAGCGCCTCCCGCTGGGCGGAGCTCAGCAGGTTGGGGAAGGCCAGCAGGCAGCCGAGGATCGCCGAGGCGACGACGAGGATGACTTTCCAGCGCGACAGCTGAATCATGAGGGCGGTCTCGGTTCAGCGATACGCGAAGTATCAGGCCTTGGAATCGTTGGCGGCGATGGCGGTGCGGTTGCGCACCTCGGCGATCATCGTCTTGACGACGCGCACATTGACGCTGGGCGCGATCTCGACGTTGACCTCGGCCTCTTCGACACGGGTCACCTTGCCGATCATGCCGCTGGACAGCACGACGGTGTCGCCGCGCTTCACGGCGCCGATGGCCGCCGCATGTTCCTTGGCGCGCTTCTGCTGCGGACGGATCAGCAGGAAGTAGAACAGGATGAAGATGGCGACGATCGGCAGGAACTGCATGATCACGGCCATCATGCCGCCGTCAGCTGGGGCGCCCATGGGTAGTCTCCGAACACAAGGGGGACAGCCCTCGCCGGCCCCCACTAAAACGAGGCGCGGAACCTAGGGCTCCGTCTCGCGGATTGCAACGCGGCTAAACGTTCAGCGCGGCAATACGGTCAGGGGATCGACCGCGACCGGGTCGTCGCCGCGCATCTGGCGGGTTTCGAAATGGATCGACGGGCGTCCGTCGCCGGCCGTCATACCGACCGTGCCGATCTGCTGGCCCGCACGCACGTCGTCGCCGTCCTTGACCGTGGCCGAACCCAGATGGCCGTAAACCGTGCGCCAGCCGCCGTTGTGGACCACCAGCACCGTCAGCCCCTGCCCCACCAGATCGTCGCCGACATAGGCCACGCGCCCCCCGGCCGAGGCCACGACCGAGGCGCCGGCCGAGGCGCCGATGTTGATCCCGTTGTTGCGCTCGCCCATCCCGACCGGTCCGAACCGCCGCAGGATATCGCCGCGAACCGGCCACAACAGGGCGATGGGACCGCCCGCAACGGGCGTCGCGGAAGGCGCGGCGCTGACCGGCGGGCGAGCCGCGCCGACGGCCGGGGCCGTCGGACGGGTCTGGGCGGGCAGCGCGGCGTTGCCCGAAGGCGGAGGC
The DNA here is from genome assembly GCF_049898245.1 of Brevundimonas sp. TSRC1-1. Taxonomy (NCBI): domain Bacteria; kingdom Pseudomonadati; phylum Pseudomonadota; class Alphaproteobacteria; order Caulobacterales; family Caulobacteraceae; genus Brevundimonas; species Brevundimonas sp. TSRC1-1. The sequence continues at coordinate 1,084,128 of NZ_JAFCXI010000001.1, read as the reverse complement.
GGAGGCGGCGGCGGGGCCATGCCGCTGTTCGGCACCAGAACTCCGGCCGGCGAAGGCCCAGTCGCATAGGGATCGCGGCCTGTATCGACCGCCGCATCGGGAAGAATGATTCGTTGGCCCGTCGTGATCGCGCCGCGCGGCCCCAGGCCGTTCAGATCGATCAGGGTCTGAACCGGCGTCTGGAAGCGCCGGCCGACGCCCGAGATGGTGTCGCCCGGCTGAATCTCATAGGCGGCGCCCGGCGTGACCACGCCCGAGGGGGTCGGATAGGAGGGCGCAGGCGGAGCATAGGTCGGCTGCGTCGGCGTCACCGCGACCGGCGGCGGCAGATATCCCCCATCCACCTGGCCGACCGGCGCCGTCGCTTGCGGCTGCGGATAAGGCTGAGCCTGGGGAGAGGTCGGCTGACCATACGGACCTTGCTGCGCCGGCGGCGGATAGGCGCCCTGCCCGCCCACCGTCGGTCGCGTCGAATACTGCGGCTCGGACGGATAGGTCATACAGGCCGCCGCGCTCAGCGACGCCCCCGCGATTACAACCGCTCTGATCCAGCCCGACATCACCGCCACCGGCCGCTCCTTAGATGGTTAAAACTGCCCGCCCGGTGTGCCCGCTCGCGCCGCTTAAGCCAAGCCCGCAATCATCGCCAAAGTTGGGCGGGAAGGTTAACGGCGAGACGGCGTGACTCGTGAGAGGTGAATCGTGAGGTGAATCGAGGGCGACATTCAGTCACGACTCACGATTCACCACTCACGCCCACCTACCCCTCCTTCGCCGTCCCCTCGACCAGGGGCACGAACCGCACCTCCGTCAGGCTCTCGCGCCGGAACGACCCGTCGCCCTGACCGACATAGCGGTGCAGCATCTGCACCGAGGTCCTGCCAACGGGCGCCACCAGAACACCGTTCGGCTTCAACTGTTTCAACAGTTCGGTCGGCTCGGCCGGAGACGCCGCCGTCACCATGATGCGATCGAAGGGCGCCTGTTCGATCCAGCCCAGGCCGCCGTCGCCATGCTTGGTGATGACATTGTCGATCTCCAGCGTCCGCAGCTTCGCCTCCGCCTCGACCAGCAGGCTGCGATACCGCTCCACCGAATAGACATAGCGGGCCAGCCGGCTCAGCACCGCGCACTGGTATCCGCTGCCGGTGCCGATCTCCAGCACACGGTGGCGGGGCTGGACGTCCAGGGCCTGGGTCATCAGGCCGACGATATAGGGCTGGCTGATCGTCTGGGCGCAGTCGATGGGCAGGGCCTGGTCTTCCCAGGCCTGGTCCAGGAATTTCTCGTGCACGAAGACCGCGCGGTCGATGCTCTCCATCGCGGCCAGCACCCGGGGATCCGTCACCCCCTGCTGGCGCAGCGACAGGATCAGCCGTCCGGCGCGGTCGTCGTGCAGGTTCATTTTCCTCCCCCCCTGGGGGAGGGGGACCGCGACGCCCTTGCGTCGTGGTGGAGGGGGCGCGAGACAGCCGGCCTCATCACGCAGCGCGCTCCGTCTTCTTCGGCGGCGCCCCGCCCAGCACCTTCTTCAGGTCATGGACGCTGGCCATGTGGGTCAGGTCGATGTGCAGCGGCGTGACCGAGATCCGCCCCGCCTCGATGGCCCTCAGGTCGGTGCCCTCGGCATGCTCCTGCTTCTCGCCGCGGAAACTCATCCAGTAGTAGTCGCGCCCGCGCAGGTCGGTGCGCCGCACCGCGTGCATCTCGCCCACGTCGCGGAACCCTTGCGTCGTCACCTCGATCTGCTCGACCCGTTCGGGCGGCAGGTTGGGGAAGTTCAGGTTCATCACCACCCCATTGGCCCATTTCTGGTCCAGCAGCTTGCTGATGATCGCCGGGGCGAAGGCCTCGGCCGTCTCCCAGTGGGCGACCACCTCGTCATGGAACCGTTCCAGGCTCTGGCTCAGGGCGATGGAGCGGATGCCGAAGGCCATGCCTTGCAGGGCGCCCGCCACCGTGCCGGAATAGCTGACATCCTCGCCGATATTATGCCCCCGGTTGACGCCGGACAGCACCAGGTCCGGCCGCTCCGGCATCAGGTCGTTGACCGCCAGGATGACGCAATCGGTCGGCGTCCCCGTCACCGAGAACCGCCGCTCGCCATGCCTATGCACCCGCAGCGGCTCGCTCAGGGTGATGCCCCGCCCCTTGGCCGACTGTTCGACGGCGGGCGCACACACCCAGATGTCGTCGCTTAGCGTCCGCGCGATCCGCTCAAGGGATTCAAGACCTTCCGCCTCGATCCCGTCGTCGTTTGTAAGGAGGATACGCACCCTAAACTCCGCTCATCCCGGCGAAAGCCGGGACCCAGTTCTGTCGCTCAGCAGTGCGTTGGACCAAGGCCGTGCGAACACGACCCATCTTGCGCCCAAAGCACTGGGTCCCGGCTTTCGCCGGGATGAGCGGAAAAATCATTGACCCCCGCCCACGAATTCCAGCCCGCTCATATAGGGCTGCAACACCGTCGGCACCGCGATCCGCCCGTCCTCCTGCTGATAGTTCTCCATGATCGCCACCAGGGTCCGCCCGACCGCCAGCCCCGACCCGTTCAGCGTATGGACGAACTCGGTCTTCTTCTCGCCCGCCCGCTTGAACCGGGCGTCCATGCGCCGCGCCTGGAAGTCCCCGCAGTTCGAGCAGCTGCTGATCTCGCGATAGGTCCCCTGGCTGGGCAGCCAGACCTCCAGGTCGAAGGTCTTCTGGGCCGAGAAGCCCATGTCGCCCTTGCACAGCAGCATCCGCCGGAACGGCAGCTCCAGCGCCTTCAGCACCGCCTCGGCGCAGGCCGTCATCCGCTCGTGCTCGGCGTCGGAGTCTTCCGGCCGCGCGATCGACACCATCTCGACCTTGGAGAACTGGTGCTGGCGGATCAGCCCGCGCGTATCCCGCCCCGCCGACCCGGCCTCGGCCCGGAAACAGGGCGTCAGCGCCGTCATCCGCATCGGCGTGGCGAGGTCGTCTTCGGACAGGATGGTCTCGCGCACGAGATTGGTCAGGGAGACTTCGGCGGTGGGGATGAGGAGGCGACGATCACCGCCACGCAGAAAGTCTTGGAAAGCGTCCTCAAGTGACTGGTTGACGCGGCCTCCACCTTCACCAGGCTCGCGATCAATGGATGCCAAAATGCGATCCCGGCTCAAAGTGGAGAAGAATGCCGACAACACATCGGAGTCTAGCCTGATGCGTGTCGAGAAAAGATCATCCTCAAACTTCGGCAACTGCCCGGTTCCGAACATCGCCTCGTCCCGCACCAGCAGCGGCGGGTTCACTTCCAGATAGCCGTGCTGATCCGTCTGCAGGTCCAGCATGAACTGGCCCACGGCCCGTTCCAGCCGCGCCAGCTGGCCCTTCAGCACCGCGAACCGCGCGCCCGACATCTTGGCCGCCGCCTCGAAGTCCAGCATGCCCAGGGCCTCGCCCAGGTCGGCGTGATCCTTGGCCGGGCCGCCCTCACGGGGCGTTCCCCAGCGCGAGACCTCGAGATTGCCCGCCTCGTCCTCGCCGTCCGGCACGTCTTCGGCCGCCAGGTTCTTCAGCCCCGCCAGCAGGTCGCGCAGTTCCTTGCCGACGCGCGCCTCGATCTCGGCCGCCGCCGCGATGTCGCCCTTCAGCGCCTCGACCTCGGCCTTGAGGCGGTCGGCCTCGGCCATGTCCTTCTTGCCCATGGCGGCGCCGATCAGCTTGGAGGCGGCGTTGCGCTTGGCCAGGGCGTCCTGGCCCGTGGTCTGGGCGTGGCGCAGTTCGGCGTCCAACCGCAGGATGTCCGCCACCAGCCCGTCGGCCTCGTCCACCCCGCGCGACGACCAACCGGCCACGTAAACCTGGGGGTTCTCGCGAATGGCTCGGATATCGTGCATGGTCTGGAACTTCGGCTGGGCGGGAGAAGCCGAACGCTCTACCCGCCCGCGCGGAGTCGGGCAACGGCAGGAAGCCGCCGGACCTCGCTTAAGCCTTTTGCGCGACCAGCGACGACGGCGTCGGTCTGAACTCCCGGCTCGATTCCTGCACCGGCTTGCCCCCCATCGGACTGTTTTCGCCAAAGTCCGACATCGCCGGCTTGACGCCTCCGCCGCTGCGGCGGACTGTCGCAACCTCCCCAAGCGGCATGAGACCTCGTCAATGATCCGATCCCGCCTGAGCGCCGCCGGCCTCGCCCTTCTGCTGGTCTCGGCCGCGCCCGCCGCCCTGGCGCAGCAGGCTTCGACCTATCCGCCCGCCCTGCCCGCGCCACAGCCGCCGATCCCCGAGGCGCGGGACGTCGCCTATCCGGGCGTGATCGCCCTGGATATCGACGCCACCAACCTGGCCCAGCACGTCTTCGGCGTCACAGAGACCATTCCGGTGGCCCAGGCGGGACCGATGACCCTGTTCTTCCCCGAATGGCTGCCGGGCAACCACGGGCCCGTGGGGCCCATCGTGCAGTTGGCGGGGATCGAGATCACGGCGAATGGTCAGCGCGTGGAATGGGTGCGCGACACCCTGTCCCCCTTCGCCTACCACATCACCGTTCCGGCCGGCGCGACCGAGCTGAAGATCAGGATGCAGCACCTGTCGCCCACCACCGGCAATCAGGGCCGGGTGACGATGACGCCCGAGATGCTGAACATCCAGTGGGAAAAGATGCTGCTCTATCCCGCCGGCCACTGGTCGCGGAACATCATGGTCCAGCCGACGGTCAAGTTCCCGACCGGCTGGCAATTCGGCACGGCGCTGGAGCCGCAGACCAAGGACGGCGACCTCCAGACCTTCAAGCCGGTCAACCTGGAAGTCCTGATCGATAGCCCCGTCTTCGCCGGCCTCCACTATCGCCAGATCGACATCAACCCCGGCGGCCGCTCGCCCGTTCGCGCCAACTTCGTCGCCGACGAGGCCAAGAACCTTGAGGCCACCGACGAGCAGATCCAGATCCTGCGCAATCTGGTCGATCAGATGGACCGCCTGTACGGCGCCCGCCATTTCGACCACTACGACTTTCTGATCGCCATGTCCGACAAGCTGGGCGGCATCGGTCTGGAGCATCACCGCAGTTCCGAAAACTCGGTCGATCCGGAATTCTTCACCGGCTGGGACACCCACCTCGGCGACCGCGACCTGCTCAGCCACGAGATGAACCACTCGTGGGACGGCAAGTGGCGTCGCCCCGCCGACCAGTACGTCCCGAACTTCAACAGCCCGATGCAGAACAGTCTGCTCTGGGTCTATGAAGGCCAGACCCAGTATTACGGGCAGGTGATCGCCGCCCGCTCGGGTCTGCTGACCAAAGATCAGGCCATTGAGTCCCTGGCCCTGACGGCCGCGACCTATGACGCCCGCGTCGGCCGTCAGTGGCGCGCGCTTCAGGACACGACCAACGACCCGATCATCAGCCAGCGCCGGCCCAAGGGCTGGCTGTCCTGGCAGCGGAACGAGGACTATTATTCGGAAGGCCAGCTGATCTGGCTCGACGTCGACACGACGATCCGGGAGAAGACGAACGGCCGCAAGTCGCTGGATGATTTCGCCAAGGCCTTCTACGGCGTCCAGGACGGCAGTTTCGAACCGGCCCCCTATACCTTCGAGGATGTGGTGGCGGCCCTGAACGGCGTCGTGGCCAACGACTGGGCGACCTTCCTGCGCACCCGCCTCGACGCCACCGGCCCGGACGCCCATGCGCCTCTGGACGGCCTGACGCGCGGCGGCTGGCGGCTGGTCTATACCGAGACCCCGACCGCCTATCAGAAGACCCTGTACGGGGAGTTCAAACGCAACGACTTCACCTATTCGCTGGGCTTCCAGACGGGCGAGAACAACGCCATCGGCAGCGTCCAGTGGGGCAGCCCCGCCTTCGACGCCGGCCTGGCGCCGGGCATGGAGATCGTCGCCGTCAACGGCCAGGCCTCCAACCCTGACCGCATCGCCGCCGCCGTCACCGCCGCCAAGGATCCGGCCGTGTCCGTGACCCTGATCGTCAAGGACGGCGACCAGTACAAGACCGTCGCCCTGCCCTACCACGACGGCCTGCGCTACCCTCGCCTGGAGCGGATCGAGGGAACCCCCGACCGCCTCAGCGACATCCTGACGCCCCGCAAGCGCTGACGCCGGCTCACCTCCCCATTCGCGAAGGCGAATGGGGAGGACAGATCGCGCAGCGATCAGGAGGGGGCGACTCCGACAGTCGTGATGACCATGGCAGCGTCTGACACCGAGTCGCCCCCTCCTGGCGCTCGCTGACGCTCCCGCCTGTCCTCCCCGCGCACCTTCGCGCGCGGGGAGGCGACCATCTGTCCCTTGACGCCTCTCCCCCGCTCCCCGACGGTGCAGGCCTGCCCTCCCGTTCGGATGACCTGATGCCGCGTACCCGCCTGACCGCCGCCGCCTGCCTCGCCGCCCTGATGACCGCCGCCCCGGCCCTGGCCCAAGACTTCCAGTCCACCCCGGTCGTCGTCGATCCGACCCAGGCCGCCCTGGCCCTGCCCCGGTCTCAGCCGTCCATCCCCGCCCCAGCCGACACCCCCTATCCTGGCGTCATCCAGTACCGGGCCGACATCACCGACCTCGACCGCCGCATCATCCGCGTCAGCCAGACCATACCCGTCGCCGGCCCCGGTCCCCTGACCCTGCTCTATCCGAAATACCTGCCGGGCAACCACGCCGACACCGGCCCGATCCAGTTGCTGGCCGGCCTGACGGTCACGGCGAACGGACAGCGGATCGAGTGGCTGCGCGACACCCTCGAGCCCTACGCCTTCCATCTCGACATCCCGGCCGGCGTGACCAGCATCGACGTCGCCTTCCAGCAGCTGACCCAGCCGGACAGCTCCAACTGGCGCGTCCTGATGACACCCGCCATGGTCAATCTCCAATGGGAGAAGGCCATCCTCTATCCGGCCGGCTACTACAGCCGCCAGATCCCGGTCGCCGCCTCAGTCGCCCTGCCTGCAAACTGGAAGTACGGCACGGCCCTGACCACGGCGTCCCGGAACGGCGACGTCGCCGCCTTCGAGACGACCGACCTCTACACCCTGATCGACAGTCCGATGTTCGCCGGCGCCCACTACCGCCGCGTGGACATCGACCCCACCGGCGACGGGGTTCACCTGAACCTGCTGGCCGACGAGGAGAAGGGCCTCGCCGCCACCGACGAGCAGCTGAAACTCTATGAGAACATGGTCCAGCAGGCCGACCGCCTGTTCGGCGCCCGCCACTTCGACAACTATGAGTTCCTGTTTGCCCTGACCGACCAGATGGGCGGCATCGGCCTTGAGCATCACCGCAGCTCCGAGAACACAGGCGCCCCCGGCTTCTTCACCGACTGGTCCAAGAGCGCCGGCGACCGGGGCCTGCTGCCCCACGAGTACACCCACTCGTGGAACGGCAAATTCATGCGCCCGGCAGACGAACTGACCGCCAACCACAATGTCCCGACCCAGAACACCCTGCTGTGGGTCTATGAGGGCCAGACCGAATACTGGGGCGACGTCCTGGCCGCCCGCGCCGGCCTGCACTCCAAGCCCGTCGCCCTGGCCACCCTGGCCAATGTCGCCGCCTTCTACGACAACCAGCCGGGCCGTCAGTGGCGCGCGCTGCAGGACACCAACAACCACAACCTCCTCGGCTACCGCGTCCCCGGCCAGTACCCCTCGTGGATGCGCGGCACAGGCGACTATTACCGGGAAAGCCTGCTGGTCTGGCTTGACGCCGACACCCTGATCCGGGCCGAGACCAACGGCCGCAAGTCCCTCGACGACTTCGCCAAGGGCTTTTTCGGCCATGACGACGGCTCCTGGGCGCCCCAGGGCTACACCTTCGACCAGGTCGTCGCCGCCCTCAACGCCGTCCATCCGCATGACTGGGCGACCTTCCTGCGCAACCGGCTCGACGCCGTCGGCCCCGACGCCCGCGCCCCCTTGGCGGGGATCGAGCGCGGCGGCTGGCGCCTGACCTATACGGACACCCCCACCGCCGACGAGAAGGCCGTCAACACCGGCTGGGCCAACGACTTCCAGTATTCGCTGGGCTTCACCCTGGCCGGCGACAAGATCGCCAGCGTCCGCTGGGGCGGCCCCGCCTTCGAGCAGAGCATCGGCGCGGGCTGGAGCCTGGTCGCCGTCAACGGCAAGGCCGGTTCGGCCGAGGTGCTGCGCAACGCCGTCACCGCCGCCAAGGGGACCGACGCCCCGCTCGAACTGCTGATCAAGTCCGGCGACCGCTTCCGCACCGTCGCCTTCGACTACCACGACGGCCTGCGCTATCCGCGCCTGGAACGGATCGAGGGAACGCCGGACCGCCTGTCGGACATCCTCGCTCCGCGTCGGCGCTAGAACGGCCAGGAGGGGGCGACTCGGTGGCTGAAGCTCTTGGGGTCATCACCACCGTCGGAGTCGCCCCCTCCTGATCGCTGGCGCGATCTGTCCTCCTCGCGCGCCTTCGCGCACAGGGAGGTAAGTCCTACTTCAGCAGTCCCAGCAGCGCCTCGGCCGCCTCGCGCGACGAGCCCGGGTTCTGCCCCGTCACCAGCTTGCCGTCGACCACAACATAAGACCCCCAGTCCGGCCCCTTGGAATAGTCGCCGCCGTTGGCGCTCAGGACGTTCTCGACCAGGAAGGGCACCACCTCGGTCAGGCCCACGGCCTCTTCTTCCGAGTTGGTGAAGCCCGTCACCTTGCGGCCTTCGACCAGCGGCTTGCCGTCCGGCCCATGAACCGACTTCAGCACGCCCGGCGCATGGCAGACGAAGGCGGTCGGCTTGTCCGCCTTGGCGAAGGCCTCGATCAGGGCGATGGAATCGGCGTCATTCGCCAGGTCCCACAGCGGACCATGCCCGCCCGGATAGAAGACGGCGTCGAAATCCTCGGCCTTGACCGAGGCCAGTTCGACGGTCGAAGCCAGCGCCGCTTGAGCCTCGGCGTCGGCCTTGAAACGGCGAGTGTCCTCGGTCTGGGCGTCGGCGTCATCGCTCTTGGGGTCCAGCGGCGGCTGTCCGCCCTTCGGCGAAGCCAGCACGATCTCCGCGCCCGCGTCCTTCATCGCATAATAGGGGGCGGCCAGTTCCTCCAGCCAGAAGCCGGTCTTCTTGCCGGTGTCGCCGAGTTGGTCGTGCGAGGTCAGAACCGTCAGGATCTTCATGAGGGGGATCTCCTTTTCAGGCCTAACAAATGGGAAGCCAGACCGATCCCGCCAATGCGACGGTCGGCCGTGTGTCGCAGTTCGGGAATCGCTGCACCCTGCGAGCAGTTCAGAAGGAGACACGAAGCATGAGACATTGGCTCGGAGCCATGGCGTTCGGACTGGCCGCATTTGGTTTGACCTCGGTCGCCAAGGCTGACTGCGTGATCGGGGAACCCGGCGCCACCCGCAGCGTCGCCTTCGGTCCCGACCGGCGTACGGTGCAGATCCATGTTCCGCGCGGCTTCGACCCCGCTCAGCCCGCGCCCCTTGTCTTCGTCCTGCACGGCAGCGGCGGCACAGGCGCGGCGATCCTGAGAGATTCCAAACTGGCCGAGACCGCCGACCGCCACGGCTTCATCGTCGCCGCCCCCGACGCGGGCATCCCGGTCGACCGGGGCTTCGTCTGGAACGTCCCCGGCGTGCCGACCATCACAGGCGACGTGCCGGGTCCACAGGACGCCGACGACGTCGCCTTCCTGGTGGAGACGGTCGAGGAATTGGCTTCACAGGGCTGCGTCGACGACAGCCGGGTCTACGCCACGGGCCTGTCGGGCGGCGGTCGGATGACGTCCTGGCTGGGCTGCGTGGCCGCCGACCGCTTCGCCGCCGTCGCGCCGGTTGTCGGCCTGCGCGCCGGCAATCCGCGCAAGGCCGCGCCTGAGCGGCCCGATCCCGCCACCTGCCGGCCGTCCCGCCCCATGCCGGTCATCGCCTTCGCCGGCGACGCCGACACCACCAATCCGATCCAGGGCGGCGGCGCCCCCTACTGGAGCTATACGATGCACGCGGCCGAGCAGCGCTGGGCCCAGTTGAACGGCTGCGCCACGACGCGCCCGACGCTCTGGGTCTCGGCCTCTGTTTATGAGGAGGGCTACGCCGACTGCCGCGACGGCGCCGAGGTCGTCGGCCGCATCACCCGCGACGGCGGCCACAGTTGGGTCGCCGACAACGAAGCGATGTGGGCCTTCTTCGCCGCCCGATCACGCCCGCAGAACTGATACAGACCAAGCCTGAGCGCCGCCCACGGGCCTCAAGCAGCGCGAAGCGCGATAGGCCCCAAAAGAAATGGCCCGGCGGTTTCCCGCCGGGCCTTTCCGATATTCAGCAAATGCCGAAAGTCAGATCTTACTTGATCTGGACCTTCGCGCCGGCTTCCGTCAGCTTCTTGGCGACTTCGTCGGCGGCTTGCTTGGAGACGTTCTCGACGACGTTCTGCGGAGCGCCTTCGACCAGGTCCTTGGCTTCCTTCAGACCCAGGTCCGAACGCACGCCACGGACTTCCTTGATCACGTTGATCTTCTTGTCGCCACCGTCGATCAGGACGACGGTGAACTCGGTTTGCTCTTCGGCGGCTTCAGCCGGAGCAGCGCCACCACCGGCCGGCATGGCCATGGCGACGGGAGCAGCGGCGCTGACGCCCCACTTTTCTTCAAGCAGCTTCGACAGTTCAGCAGCTTCGAGAACGGTCAGAGCGGACAGGTCTTCGACGATCTTGGCGAGGTCAGCCATTGTCAGTTTTCCTTCGGAGGATTGGGATTAGGGAGTGATGCAGAGATGAAAGGCTGGGCCGCTTACGCGGCTTCCTTGGTGGCGTAGGCGTTGAACACGCGAGCCAGCTGACCGGCGGGTGCTTGCAGCACGCCGGCGATCTTGGTCGCGGGCGCATTGAGCAGGCCGATGAGTTGGCTGCGGACCTCGTCGAGGGTCGGGAGCTTGGAAAGAACTTCCACGCCCTTCACGTCGACGACGGTTTCGCCCATGAAGCCGCCGATGATCTTGAAACGATCATTGGCCTTGGCGAACTCGGTGGCGACCTTGGCGGCCGTACCGGGGTTCTCGGCGTACGCGATGCCCACGGGACCCTTGAACAGGCCGTGGTAGTCGCTGCCTTCTTCGGCTTCGAGCGCCTTCAGCGCCAGGCGGTTCTTGACCACCTTGAACGCGCCGCCTTCTTTACGAAGACGGCCGCGCAGATCTTCCATTTCCGCAACGGTCAGACCCAGGTTGTGGGTCACGACCACGGAGCCGGCGTCGGCGAACACGCCCTTGAGCGTCTCGATCGACTCGGCCTTTTGTGCGCGGTCCATTGCGGTCTCCAGTCTTGGCATTCGCCGCCGGGCTTATTCCCGACGACGGATTGGCCAAAGCGCCGCGCATCGCTGCGAAGCGTTCAGGCCGGTCGTATTGTCCGAAGGATGCGTCTGACGGCGTCCGTCCCGGAATGCGGGCTGACAGCGCTAGGTCGCGTCCCCATCTCCCCACGGCGTCAGAGGGCTCTCTGACAGTTATGGCCTGGGTGACCCCCACGCCCCGAAGTTCTCGGACAGGACCGTCAAAGGATTGAACCTCTGACGGGAAGCGGCGCTCATACAGGGCCCCCGACAGGAAATCAAGGAGCCGAACGCATGGCCTATGAACTCTATTACTGGCCCACCATCCAGGGGCGAGGCGAGTTCGTCCGCCTGGCGCTCGAAGCCGCCGGCGCGGACTATGTCGATGTCTCGCGCCAGGACAATGGAAAGGCGATGATGACGCTGATGGAGACCGCAGCCACGCCCTCCTTCGCCCCGCCCTTCCTGCGCCTGGGGGATCGCACCGTCGGTCAGGTGGCCGCCATCCTGGCCTGGCTGGGTCCGCAACTGGGGCTCAGCCCGAACGGCGACAGCGACCGCGCCTGGCTGAACCAGATCCAGCTGACCCTGGCGGACCTGGTGGCCGAGGCGCACGATACCCATCACCCGGTCGATCTGATGGCCTACTACGACGACCAGAAATCCGAGGCCGCCCGCCGGTCGAAGGTCTTCCGGGAGCAGCGGATCGGGAAATTCCTGCGCTGGACCGAACAGGTCCTCATAGCCAATCCCTCCGGCCCGGATTGGCTGGTCGGCCACCACCTCACCTATGCCGATCTGTCTCTGTTCCAGGTGGTGGAGGGCTTGCGCTATGCCTTCCCCAAGGCGACCGAAGCCGTGCTCAGAACCACGCCGCATATTGTCGCCGTCAGCGACAGGGTCGCCGCTCTGCCCGGTGTCAGCACCTATCTAAAGAGCGACCGCCGCATCCCGTTCAACGAGAACGGCATATTTCGTCGCTATCCCGAACTGGACGGCTGAGGCTTACCGGCGCCCGGACTTGCGCCCTGTTTGGCCACCCGTCTCGCAGTCGAATTGGGCGCAATATTTGGTCATCAACTCTTCGATGAAGGCCGTCAGATGTTCCATAGTGATCTCGTTCATCACCGCGCTTAGCTGAAGCGTCTTCGTCGCGACCTGGCGGCCTACGGGACTGTCATAGAAGGCGATCTGGGCCTCGAGTTCTTCCACTGTGAACGTCGACGCGTAGTGGGGGACCATGTCCGCCATCATGTCATCGACCATGGCGGTCAGCATGCGCGGCGCGTTACTCCGCAGCCAAGCCGCCTCTTCGGCGCCCTGCCCCTCCGTGTCCGCCTTGGCCAGTTGGTCCGCGATCATCGCCTCCATGACCTTGGTGAAGTTCGGCCCGGCTGAGAGTCGAATTACCCGCTCCGCCAACGCCGTCCGCTGAGCCAGGCCGCGATCCTGCGCTGCGACAGGTCCGACCGCGAACAGGCCAAACAGAGCCGCGACCGTCAAAAGCCCAATGATACGCATATCGTCCCCCTCGCCCTTCTTATCCGAGCACGGCGTGCAGGTGGCCAGAGGGAATCGCCTTTCGGTTGCTCAATCGCTCGGTGGCGTGGCGGCGAAGTCGCGGATCAGCAGGGCGAGGTCGGCTTCGTGAACGCTGTCCGCCGCCGCCTCAGGCGTCATCCAGCGCCGATCGCGCTGGTGCGCCTCGGGCCAATCGCCCAGTTGCAGCACCACCTCCATCGGATAGACGGCGACGACATGGCGTCTCAGATCACCGCTGCGAACGATCTTGGCATAGCGGAAATGACCGATGGTCGCGTCGCCTATGGGACCACGAACGCCCGCCTCCTCCAGCGCTTCCTGGGCAGCCGCTTCGGCGTCGGTCTTTCCGGCCATACGACCGCCCTTGGGAATGACCCAGCGCCGCGTTTCGCGCGATGTGATCATCAGGATTTCCAGACCCGCCTCACCGAGTCGCCACGGCAGGGCGGCGACCTGACGCGTTTCCGACCGGCCTGTGCGTTTCGCGGCTTTGGCCATTCTCTATCCCCGTCCGGCGCGGCTTGCAAAACGCGGTTTACGTCGCTCCGTCAACCGCTCCGCGTCCGGAAAGTTCAGCCGAGCCGCCTTTCATCATAGGCGGCCTGAGCCTTGCTGACCTCGGCCATATTGTCCTCGGCCCAATCGATCATGGCCTGGAGCGCATCGACCAGTGTGCCGCCCAGCGGCGTCAGGGCGTAGGAGACAGAGACCGGCACGGTCGGCGTCACCGTGCGGGTGACCAGTCCGTCCCGCTCAAGCTGGCGGACAGTCTGGCTCAGCATCTTCTGCGAAACGCCCTCGACACGCCGACGCAAGGCGTTGAACCGCATCGGTTCGTCCCGCAGCAGCGTCAGAACCAGCGTCGTCCACTTGTCGGCGACTCGGTCCAGCAGCTGCCGCGTCGGGCAGGCGGCGGAATAGACGTCAGGCGGACGGGTTTCCGTCAGGTGACCAGATGAGAGCAAAGTGCCTTCTTGTGACATGCTGCACTTTATAACACCTGGTATCCGTTGGATACCACAGGAGATCATCCATGAAAGTCGCAGTCCTCGGCGCCAGCGGTCGCGCCGGCTCGGAAATCACCAAAGAACTGGCCGCGCGCGGTCATGCCGTCGTCGCCGTCGCGCGCAAGCCCGAGGCCATCCCTGCCCTGTCCGGCGTCACCCCGGTCGCGGGCGACGCCTCCGACTCCGCCGCCCTGGCGGAGATCATCAAGGGCTCAGACGCAGTGATCAGCGCCCTGCATCATGACGTCACGGCCGAAACCCTGCTGTCCGCCTTGAAGGCCGCCGGCGTGCCCCGACTGCTGGTCACGGGCGGCGCAGGCAGTCTGGAGGTCGCGCCGGGCGTGCGTCTGATCGACACCCCGGACTTCCCCGAGGCGTTCAAGCCCTACGCCCTGCCCGGCGTCGCCTTCCTGGACGATCTGCGCGGCGAGACCCAGATCGATTGGACCTTCTTCTCTCCGCCTGCCCTGATCGAGGAGGGGCCGCGTCTGGGGGCCTTCCGAACGGGCGGGGACCAGTTGATCACCGACGACAAGGGCGAGAGCAAGATCAGCTTCGCGGATTACGCCATCGCCATGGTGGACGAACTGGAACAGCACAAACACAGCCGCGCCCGGTTCACCGCCGCCTACTGACGCGACAGACACCGATCAAGAAAAAGGCCCCGGAGATCGCTCTCCGGGGCCTTCATCATTCTGGAACGTCGAGCGCTTAGGCGCCCAGCGAGGCCGGATCGACCTTGAAGCCCGGGCCCATCGTCGAAGACAGGCTGATGCGCTTCACATAGGTGCCCTTGGCGCCGGCCGGCTTGGAACGCACCAGGGCGTCCACGATGGCCTTCACGTTGGCTTCCAGGGCGTCCTGGGTGAACGAGACCTTGCCGATGCCGGCGTGGACGATGCCCGCCTTCTCGACGCGGAACTCGACGGCGCCGCCCTTGGCGTCCTTGACGGCCTGGGCGACGTTCGGGGTCACGGTGCCGACCTTCGGGTTCGGCATCAGGCCGCGCGGGCCCAGCACCTTACCCAGACGGCCGACCAGGGCCATCATGTCCGGCGACGCGATCACGCGGTCGAACTCCATGAAGCCGCCGGCGATCTTTTCGTACAGATCTTCGGCGCCGACGTGTTCAGCGCCGGCTGCGGTGGCTTCGGCGGCCTTGGCGTCCTTGGCGAAGACGGCGACGCGAACGTCACGGCCCGTACCCGACGGCAGGTTCACAACGCCACGGACCTGTTGGTCGGCGTGACGCGGATCGACGCCCAAGTTGACGGCGATCTCAAGGGATTCGTCGAACTTCGACTTGGCGTTTTCCTTGGCCAGCTTGATGGCGTCGGTGAACGGCAGCAGGTCTTGGGTGACGCCGGTGCGGGCCTTTTGAGCCTTGGTTTGCTTGGCCATGGTTTAGCCCTCCACCACTTCGAGGCCCATCGCGCGGGCGGAGCCTTCGATGATCTTGGCCGCCGCGTCGAGGTCGTTGGCGTTAAGATCCTTCATCTTCTTTTCGGCGATCTCGCGCAGTTGCGCCTGCGTGATCTTGCCGGCGACTTCACGGCCGACCAGCTTCGAACCCGACTTCAGGCCCGTGGCCTGCTTCAGGTACCAGGTCGCCGGCGGCGTCTTGGTGATGAAGGTGAACGACTTGTCCTGATAGACGGTGATGACGGTCGGAAGCGGGGTGCCCTTGGCTTCCTTCTCGGTCCGCGCGTTGAACTCCTTGCAGAAGCCCATGATGTTCACGCCGCGTTGACCCAGAGCCGGGCCGATCGGGGGCGAGGGCGTGGCCGAACCGGCCGGCACTTGCAGCTTGATATAGCCGAGAATCTTCTTGGCCATTGGTCTCTCCTATGAATGACCCGACGACTTAACGGCGGGCCGGTGAGCCGTGGTGCGGCATGGCTGCCTCCCACGGATTTGACGCTCCACGAGCCGAGGCCTGTCGAGCGAAGGCGCGCGTGTAACAGAGGGGGGACGGAAAGGCAAACGGGCGGCGTCACCTCCCCGTCGGCGAAGGCCAATGGGGAGGACAGGCGCCTCCGCGCATGGGGAGGCGAAACGAAAAAAGCCGCGCCCTTTCGGACGCGGCTTCAAATCTCGACAGGCGCCTGAGCGTCAGCCGGCGACCTTCTCCACCTGAGCGTATTCCAGCTCGACCGGCGTGGCGCGGCCGAAGATGGACACGGCGACGCGCAGGCGGGCCTGTTCCTCGTCCACGCTCTCGACCGAACCGTCGAAGCTGGCGAACGGGCCGTCGATGACCTTGACCTTCTCGCCGATGTCGAAGCGGATGGTGGGCTTCGGACGTTCGACGCCCTCTTCCACCTGGCCGATGATGTTCTGAACTTCACGTTCCGAGACCGGCAGGGGCTTGGTGCCGCCGGCGGCGCCCAGGAAGCCCGTGACCTTCGGCGTGTTCTTGACCAGGTGATAGGCTTGGTCGGTCATTTCCATCTTCACCAGCACATAGCCGGGGAAGAATTTGCGTTCCGAGTTCACCTTGCGCCCACGACGGATCTCGACGACGTCCTCGGTCGGAACCAGGATTTCGGAGAAGGCGTCTTCCAGGCCCTGCTGCTTGGCCTGATCACGCACCTGTTCGGCGACCTTCTTTTCGAAGTTCGAATAGGCGTTGACGATATACCACTTGTGGCGGGGATTGGCGGGCTTTGCGGGCGCTGCATCGGTCATGGGCGCGTCTTTCTCAGGATCCGAGAGCGATGATGTAGCGGAAGGCGAAACCGAGACCGGTGTCGACCACCCAGAAGAAGATCGCGGCGATGACCACCATGATGAAGACCATCACCGAGGTAATCCAGGTCTCCTTGCGGCTGGGCCACACGATCTTGCGGCCCTCCGCCATGACCTGCTTGTAGAAGTCGCTGGGGCTGGTGCGCGGCTTCTTGGGCGCGGGCGCATCGATGGTGATGGCGGCGGCGGCCGCAGCAGTCTGGGGCTTTGCGCCCGCCTGGGGCCGCTTGCCGGGAGATTTGGCCTTGGCCATCAGTTGCTCTTCACACAATTGTTCCTGTCGCCCCAGATGGGAAGTCCCATCCGGAAGCGACAGGGGGGATTGGCAGGAGTTGGGGGACTCGAACCCACGACCCCCGGTTTTGGAGACCGGTGCTCTACCAGCTGAGCTAAACTCCTAGACAATCGCGCGAACCCTCGGGTCCGTGCGTTCGCCAGAGGGGGGCGTATGCCCGACACCGCCCCGCATTTCAAGGGCGATGTGACACTTGTGACTAGTCTTCCAGATGCGCCGCAATGGCGGCCCGCTCGTCCTGGGCCTGGATCAGTTCCTTGAAGATCAGCTTGTCGATGCGGCGGTCGTCCATATCGACGACCTCGACCTCGAATCGGCCGACCTGCACCACCTCGCCCTCATCCGGCACGCGCGACAGCTGGTGCAGAATCAGGCCGGCGACCGTGTGGAAGCCGTCGTGTTCGCCGAAGTCCTCGCCCAGGGTGTCAGCCAGATCGTCCAGGTCCGTCTGGCCGTCGACCAGCCAGCTGCCGTCAGCACGCTGATGGATCCAGGCCTGTTCCTCGTCGTGACCCTCGTTGAAGTCGCCGGCGATCATTTCCAGGATGTCGGTCGCCGTGACAACGCCTTCGAAGGCGCCGAACTCATCGACAATGAAGGCCATGTGGACCTTGGACCCTTTCAGGATCTCAAGCGCCTTCAGCACCGAGGTCGACTGGGGGATGAAGGCCGGTTCGGCCACCAGGGGTTCGATGTCGAACCGTCCGTCGGTCAGCAAGGCGTCCAGCAGGTCCTTCTTGTGGACCACGCCCAGTGGATTATCGACGTCGCTCTCGCGCGCCACCACGATGCGCGAATACGGACAGGTGCGGATTTCCTCGCGCAGCACCGATTCGGGATCGTCCAGGGCGATCCAGAAGACGTCGTGGCGCGGCGTCATGGCCACCCGGACCGGGCGGTCGCCCAGACGCAGGATTTCCTCGATCATCACCTGTTCTTCGGGCTCGATCAGACCGGCCGAGGTCCCTTCAGCCAGGATGGTCGCGACCTCTTCCTGGGTGACGTCCGAGCCATCGCGATCCTTGACGCCGAGAAGTTTAAGGATGCCCGAGGTCGAGGCCGTCAGCAGCAGCACGAAGGGTTTCAGCACGATCGCGAGGGTCGAGATCGGCGGCGCCATCTTGGCCGCGATGGTCTCGGGGAAGATCAGGGCCAGACGCTTGGGCACCAGTTCGCCGACGATCAGCGAGATATAGGTGATGCAGACCACGACCAGGGCCGTGGAGAAGATTTCGGTATAGGCGGCCAGCGCCGGGAAACTGGTCTCGAGGATCCGGTCCAATTCGCCTGCGATGGTCGCCTGGCCGTAGGCGCCGGCCAGAATGCCGATCAGGGTGATGCCGACCTGGACCGCCGACAGGAACTGGGTCGGCTCCTCGGCCAGTTTCAGCGCCTTGCGCGCCCCGCGATCCCCCTTCTCCGCCCGGCTTTGAAGCTTGGATCTCCGGGAGGAAACGACCGCCAGCTCGGTCATGGCGAACAGGCCGTTGAGCACCACCAGGAGCAGAACGACGACAATAGCGATGAGTAACATCTAGGGGTTTTTGGAGACCAACGCGGCGCAACAGACGGCGTCCGCGCAAAGACACTAGAGCACGGCGGCGCTTTGCGCCACGCTTTCCTTGCGTGTCAGCCCGCCCGGCCGGCCTCGACCGAGCCATAGGCGCCGGAAACCGGGCGTCCGTTCGCGTCATATTGCGACGCGCAGGCGCACAGGCCGAGCACGGTGCCGATGAACAGTCCGATATGAATTGCGCGTCGCATCGTGGTTGCCAATCGCTTAACGTCGACGACGGACATAAACGATCACTTAACTTTCCGGCAAGCCGGCGCCCCGCTCAGGGGAAAACCGCACCCTGACTTTCTTCCCCTTCCCCGTGCCGGACGTCTAAGAGAAAGCCATGCAGACCCTGGACCACCTCGACGCCTTGCCTGCGGGCGCCCTGTCGTCGCCTGCGGCCCAGCGCAACGCCGCCTTCATCCTGGACGTGTTGCAGACGCATCTGCCGGCGCGGGGGCGGGTGCTGGAGATTGCGGCCGGATCGGGCGACCACGCCCTGGCCTTCGCCTCGGCCCTGTCCGGTCTGGATTGGACGCCCAGCGATCCCAGCCCCCAGGCGCGCGACAGCCTCACGGCCTGGCGACAGGCCGGCCCGTCGAACCTGCGCCCGCCCCTGTCGGTGGACGCCGCCGATCCGGCGACCTGGCCGCAAGATCGGTTCGACGTCGTCTATTGTGCGAACATGACGCACATCAGCCCCTGGTCGGCGACCGAGGGGCTGATGGATCTGGCCGGTCGCGTCCTGCGACGCCCCGGCGGTCTGCTGGTTCTATATGGCCCCTATCGAGAGGCCGAGGTTCCGCTGGCGGCCTCGAACGCGACCTTCGACGAGAGTCTGAAGGCGCGAAACCCGGCCTGGGGCCTGCGGGACCGCGCCGCGGTAGAGGCTCTGGCCCGGTCGCATGGCCTTGCGGCCACGCGCCGGGCTCCGATGCCGTCGAACAACCTGACCCTGCTGTTCAGAAGCGTCTGATTTCAGAGCGCGCCGATGGCGGCCGACAGCTGGGCGCGCTCGTTCAGCAAGGTCGTCTTGCCGTCCTTGAACAGGGCGCCCTGGGCCTCGACCGTCACGCCGAAGCTTTCGGCCGCAACGGCGACGCCGTCGGCGAAGGCGATGACCAGCAGATCATGGGCGCGGGCCAGGTCGATCAGCGATCGCACGGCGGCCAGGCCGGCCTCATCCTGCGACCCGCCGGGCACGACCAGGCCTTTCAGACGCCCCTCGACGATGTCGGTCGCCGTCGCCGTCGCCAGAACGGTCACGCCGCCGGTGATCAGGCTGGCGTCGCCGGTCGAGATGGGCGCCAGGCCCACGCCTTCAGCCCGCAGCGCCCCTTCGACGTCGCCCAGTTCGCCGAATTCCATGTCACGTCGCATCACCAGTCCCATGCGCAGCCGGGTCGGAACGGGACGGTTGTAACCAGTGCGACGGGGTCCGGCGGAAGATTTGCTTTGAGCGTACAAGACGTCTCCTTCTAGGGTTTCAATAAACATCGAGATTCTGCGACAAAGGCCGCCGAACCATCGACACGAAGAACCAGAAAAACGAAAATCGACGGGTCCGACCATGGTCGTCCCGCACTCTGGATCGTTTGTGGAATGCTGCCTGATATAGTGAAAAATCCGGCAGGATCAACCTTGGACACCCCCGCATGTGCGCAGAGTGATCCTGACGGCCTTGACCCGCTTGCTCGCATCGGCGCCCGGCCCTAGACAGCGGCATTGATTGAGCGACGGAATCCGATGGCCTTCACCCGCACCTATGACGGCGACGAACCCGTCCGCGTAAACAAATGGCTGGGCCAGACCGGCGTCTGTTCGCGCCGCGAAGCCGAGAGCCTGATCGCCGAAGGCCTGGTCTCCATCGACGGCGAGACCATCAGCGACGCCGGCCGCAAGATCGAGCCGGGCCAGACGCTGACGCTGAACGACACGGCCCAGCAAGCCCTGGCCTCGGGCATGACCCTGGTTCTGCACAAGCCGGTCGGCTACGTTTCGGGCCAGCCGGATCCGGGCAAGATTCCCGCCGTGCGCCTGCTGAAGACCCCCAACCGCATCGGCGAGGGCGAGACCCCCGCCCGCGACGCCTCCCTGCCCCCCATCGGCCGGCTGGACGAAGACTCCCGCGGCCTGCTGCTGCTGTCGTCGGACGGCGTCGTGGCCAAGGCGGTGATCGGGCCGGCGTCCGAACTGGACAAGGAATATCTGGTCGTCGTCGACGGCGTTATCACCGAAGCCAAGCTCAGCCGCCTGCGCCACGGCCTGGTGCTGAACGACAAGCCGCTCAAGCCCGCCCGCGTCACCCAGATCGAGCCCCAGCGCCTGCGCTTCGTCCTGACGGAGGGCAAGTATCGCCAGATCCGCCGCATGTGCGAATTGGTCGGGCTTGAGGTCGTCGACCTGTACCGTATCCGCATCGGCCCGCTGGAGATAGGCGACCTGCCCGAAGGTCGCTGGCGTCACCTGACCGATCAGGAACGCGCCGCGCTCATCGCCGCCTCGACGGCTAGTCCAACGTCCTGAACCACCGGTCCAATAGTTCCGCCTCGGCGCGGCGGGCCTGGGTGCGTTCGGCGGCTTCCGCGTCCACGCCCCACTGCTCCTCCTGAAACAGTTCGTCGATCCGCGACAGTTCAAACGCCGCGCCGCCTGCCAGCGCGCCCTGCTCGACGGCCAAGGCCAGCACCGCCGACCCGAGCAGCGGCACGGCGGTCGCAAGGCCCGTCAGGCGGAAATCGTCCATCGCCATCGCGTGCGCCTTCACCCGCGCGATGGCGTCGGGCGACTGGGGCCTATGCACGATGCCCGCGACTGGCTCCAGAGCCACCCCCATCTCGCGGGCCGCCCAATCGCGCCACGGCCCCCATTCACGGCGCTGGCGCTCGACCAGCGGCGTCGGATGTTCGGCCAGATAGCAGACCACGTCCGACCCGGCGTAGGCGGCGATCTCTTCCGCCACCGGCTCACGCGCCTGGCCGATGCGGTCGATGGCGGTTGAGGCCAGCCGGGTCGCGGGCATGGTCGACGGCTCGACGATCTCACCCTGCGCAGCCCATTCCTCGGCGACCAACTGCGCGGCGGCCTCCGTCGGCAGCACCAACGGCGTTTTGGCCGGCGTCTTGGGCGTCCGTCCGTCCAGCAGCACCGCCCAGCCGCCTTCTGCGTGCGGCCCGACCGACACGGCGGTCCAGAAGCGACGCACCGTCTCCTGCGTTTCGCGGAACCCCTTGCGGGCGGCGACCATGGGATCGAGCGGGGGGATATGGCTCATCGAATTCTCTTCACGCCCAGGAAGGGATCGTCCTCAGCCTCGTCCTCGGAAAAGCCGAAGTGGGCGAAGCCGGCTTTCATTTCGGGGCTCAGGGGCGCCGTGACCTTCAGCAGGCCGCCGCGCGGGTGATCCAGCTCGATGCTGCGGGCGTGGAGTTGCAGCTTCAGCGGGCCGGACAACTCCCTGGATTTCTCATCCCCGTATTTGGGATCGCCCAGGATCGGGTGGCCGATCCCGGCCATATGGGCGCGCAGTTGGTGGGTCCGGCCGGTGAAGGGCCGCAGGGCCATCCATGAGGCGCGGTGCGAGGCGCGGGAAATCGTGCTGAAGGCCGTCTCGGCCGGCTCGGCCTTGGGGTCCTTGCGCTCGGCCGGGCGCATCATCTCGAAGTCGTTGATGCCGGTCTTCTTCAACGGCATGTCGATCTGGCCCGAATAGGGTTTTGGATTGCCGATGACGATGGCCCAGTAGGTCTTCTTGGCCTGACGACGAGCGAAGGCGCCGGCCAGACGCTTGGCCGCCTCCGGCCCCTTGCCCAACAGGAGGACGCCCGAGGTGTCGCGGTCCAGGCGGTGGACCAGGCGCGGACGATCCATCCCCTCCCCCCAGGCCGACAGTAGGCGGTCGACGTGGCGGCTGGTCTTGGTGCCGCCCTGAACCGCCAGGCCGTGCGGCTTGTTGATGGCGATGACCATGTCGTCCTCATAGAGGACCAGCGACTTGGCGAAGGCGATGTCGCGTTCCGACAGGGTGTGCAGATCCCCGGCCTGACGCGAGGTGTCGTCCGGGATCGGCGGCACGCGCACGGCGGCGCCGGCGGTCAGGCGGCCTTCCGGCTTGATGCGGGCGCCGTCCACGCGGATCTGGCCGCTGCGGGCCATCTTCTGCACCTGGATGTTCGACAGATGCGGCCAACGGCGCCGGAACCAGCGGTCCAGGCGGATGCCGTCCTCGTCCTCGGCCACATAGATGGTCAGGACTTCGCGCTTGGGCGCGTCCTCGATGGGCGGCTGGTCGGTCAAATGGCGGCTCCGAAGGCGCGGCGGGCGACCACCATGCCGATAAACAAGGCGACGACGGCCAGGACCACCGAACCGACGATATAGGCCGCAGCCAATCCGTAGTCGCGACGTTCCAGCATCAGCGCCGCCTCAAGCGAATAGGTCGAGAAGGTGGTGAACCCGCCCAGCACGCCGACGGCGGCGAACAGGCGGATCGTCTCCTGGTGCGCGTCGCCCCTGAAGGCCAGCCAGCCGACCAGCAGCCCCATAGCCAGACCGCCCAGCACATTGGCCGTAAAGGTCGCCAGCGGCCAGCCGGCGCCGGGCGTCAGCCGGGACATCAAGAGGACGAGGCCATAGCGCGCCATCGAACCGAGCGCGCCCCCGGCGGCGACGAGAAGAAACCGTGTCATGATCCGGCGCTATATACGCCGCCTTGGCCGAAAGCGAAGCATCCTGCGCGTTCGTGGCCGTCTGACTGAAACTTCACTTGCCCTGCGACAGGGTTAACGGCGATATCCGAGACGAACCGTCAGCGGGTTGGGGGAAACCACGTCATGTCGCAGGAAGACAGCCAGAACCCGGTGATCGCGCCGACCATGACGTCGCCGCCGCCCTCCCCGGAACCCGAACCGCAGTCGGTCGAACAGCCGCACGATCTGGCCCCCGCCGATGCGCCCGAGACGGCGCGCGCCGCGCCGCCGAACCCGACGCCTACCGACACCCCGGCCGTGTCCGACGAAGGCGTGCTGCGCCCCATTCAGGAGAGCGACTATTTCACCCTGGACGACGCCTCGATCGCCAAGATATCGGGGAATATCGACCTCTATTTCAACCAGCCGCTCGATATCTTTCCCTTCTGGGAGAACGAGAAGAAGCCGGACCGTTTCCACGTCCTGTTCGCGCGCCAGATCGAGGAACGGTTCCCGGCGGACCGCGACATCCGCGGTCGGGTTCACGCCTATGGCCGACGCATCTTCCGCGCCCTGTGCGTCCATGTCGGCGTCAAGCGGCTGACCCAGGTGCTGGCCCTGATCGCCTTCGCCGTCCTGGCCGAAATGGGACCGACCCTGTTCGCGGACTGGGCCGGCGGGCAACCGGCCGGTCTGGGCCTGGGCCTCCTGGCCATGCTCGTCACGGGCGGGATCTTCTTCGGCGTCTCGACCATACTGTTCATCCAGTACCGGTTCCGGCTGGAGAACGACTCCTACGAGCTGTCGCGCGAGATCGTGCAGCGGACGCGGGAGTTGCAGAACCTGTTCACCAACGCCCGCGCCCTGTCGGACCAGGCCGAGACCACCTACCAGATGGACGGCAAGGCCTGGGGTCAGCGCGCCCTCTATCTGACCCGGCTGGTCATGTGGATCGGGGCGCGGATGGAGTATCTGGAGAAGTTCATCCAGATGGAGCTGTGGCGCGTGCGGCGGGAACGCTACTGGATGCGCTGGTTCGGGCGGATCACCACGCCCGCCGTGCTGGTGATCTGGCTAGTCTTCTTCATCTTCTTCCCCGCCCCGGCGGCCAACGAGATCGGCTTCCGCATCCTTCAGATCATCGCCGTCCTGCTGGCATGCGGCGTGACCTGGTTGTCCTATTTCCGCTGGCAGACGCCTGCCCAAGCGATCCAGGACAAGCTGGGGGCCGAGGGCTGGGTCCGCTACGCGTCGCTGGACGTGGACAACACCGTCGGCGACCAGGTGCGACGCGACAAGGAACGGCTGGTCGAATACCGTGCCCTGACGCGAGGGCGCTGATCAGCGCGGGATGGAGGCCTGGACCGATCGGGCGTCATAGGCGTTCGGACGGTCGGGCTTTGGACCCCGCCCCATGATGATCTCCAGCGAGGTCGAGGTCGGGCTGGGGCCGCTGAAGTTCAGGCCCAACCCCACGCCGACGCCCGAGGCCGAATAGCCGCCGTATCGGCTGGATCCGCCGCCGATGGAGACGCTGGGCCGCACGCCGCCCGCGCCGCCGGGACGGCCGTCGGTCCAGCTCTGGGTCACTTCGAACCAGTCATAGCCCTGGTCCGTGGTCAGATCGGCGGCCCGCACCAGCGCATAGTCGGCGACCGCGCCCGGCGCCCCGACGCCGTTGTAGGTGACACGGTAACGGTTGGATTCGATCCTCTGCTCCGAATAGCCCTGCCCGCCCGGCGCGCGCTGGGCGCCGTAGGGGGCCAGGCTGGCGCAGGCGGCCAGGGCCAGGGTCGAGGCGGCGAGGCTGAGAATGGCGAGGCGCTTCATGGCGTTGTCTCCCTTTGACGGAGATAGCGTTGCTTGAGCCGGAGCGTTCCGTCTAGAGGCCCAAGGCCGAACGCAAACCCGCGAAATCGGCCGGCGGCGGCGCCTCCACCGTGGTCGTCCCGCCTTCGGGATGAGGAAAGCTCAGTTTCGAGGCGTGCAGCATCAGGCGCGGCGCCGGCCCAACCTCTGTCGTCAACGCCCCGCCATAGCGAACATCCCCGATCAGCGGCCGACCCAGATGGGCCATATGGACCCGCAGCTGGTGCATCCGCCCCGTCAGCGGCTCCAGCTCGACCACCGCCCCCTGGTCGTTGGCGGCCAGGGTCCGATATCGGCTCTGCGAGCCCTGGGCGCCGGGCGCGTCGAAGGCGACGACCCGCATATAGGACTCGCGCCCGATCTCCTCGCGCCGCAGCGGGGCGTCGATGGTCCCGGACGCCGCCTCCGGCGCGGCGGACAGCAAGGCCAGGTACTGTTTGCGGAACCGCCGCATCTGCAGCGCCTTGCCCAGGAAGCCCGCCGCCGGCTTGGTCTTGGCCGCCAGGATCACGCCCGAGGTGTCGCGGTCCAGCCGATGCACCAGTTCCGGCCGCTTGCCGTTGGACCGGGCGAAGGCCCACAGCAGATCGTCCAGCGTATGGGCCTGGATCCGCCCGCCCTGGCTGGACAGGCCGGACGGCTTTGAAAAGGCGATCACATGAGCGTCCTCATGGATCACCCACGAACGGACGGCGGCGATCTCATCCTCGGACAGGGCGACGGGTTGGCGGGTGGTCATCGGGGGCTTCTAGAGGTCAGTCCCCCGCCCCGTCCACCGCCGCATCTTTCGCCAGCCGCGCCCGCATCTCGGCCCAGCGCTCCAGCCGCGCCTTGACCTTCTCCTCATGCCCCTCGCCCTTGGGCTTGTAGAAGGTGCGGCGTTCCATCTCGTCGGGGAAGAAGTTGGCGCCCGAGAATCCCTCGGGCGTGTCCGGGTCGTACTGGTAGCCCTTGCCGTAACCCAACGACTTCATCAGCTTGGTCGGGGCGTTGCGGATATGGGCGGGGGGCGTCAGCGACCCCGTCTCATAGGCCGCTTTCCTGGCCGCCTTGAAGGCTTCGTACACCCCCACCGACTTCGGCGCAGTGGCCAGGTGGACCACGGCCTGGGCCAGGGCCAGTTCGCCCTCGGGGCTGCCCAGGAAGTCGTAAGTGTCCTTGGCCGCATTGGCGACCAGGATCGACAGGGGGTCCGCCTCGCCGATGTCCTCGACCGCCATCCGCACGATCCGCCGCGCCAGATACAGCGGATCCTCGCCCCCGTTCAGCATCCGCGCCAGCCAGTACAGGGCCGCGTCCGGGTCCGACCCGCGCACCGATTTATGCAGGGCGGAGATCAGGTTGTAATGCTCTTCCCGGCTCTTGTCATAGGCGGGCGCGCGGCGCTGCAGCACACCGGCCAGCCCCTGAACATCCAAGGTTTCGCCGGCGGGCAGGTTGAACAGCACCTCCGACATGGTCAGCAGATAGCGCCCGTCGCCGTCGGCGAGGGCCAGCATGGCCTGACGCGCTTCCGGCGACAGCGGCAGGCCTCTTTCCATATGGGCCTCGGCGCGGCTCAACAGTTGATCCAGCGCCGCATCGTCCAGCCGCTTCAGCACATAGACCTGCGACCGCGACAGCAGCGCCCCGTTCAGCTCAAAACTGGGGTTCTCAGTGGTGGCCCCGACCAGGGTGACGACCCCGGCCTCGACGAAGGGCAGGAAGCCGTCCTGCTGGGCGCGGTTGAAGCGGTGGATCTCATCGACGAACAACAGGGTGCTCTGCCCCGCCGCCCGCCGCATCCGCGCCGCCTCGAACGCCTTCTTCAGGTCGGCGACTCCGGAAAAGACGGCGCTGATCGACTGGTATTCATAGCCCGCCGCCTGGGCCAGCAGCCGGGCGATGGTGGTCTTGCCGGTGCCGGGCGGCCCCCACAGGATCATCGAGCCCAGACGCCCCGCCTCGATCATCCGACGGATCGGCCCGCCGGGGCCGAGCAGATGATCCTGGCCCACCACCTCATCCAGCGTGCGCGGACGCAGACGGTCGGCCAGGGGGGCGTCGGGCGGCAATATGCCGGAGGCTTCGAACAGGTCGGTCATTGCGACCTATGTAGTCGTGCCTAAAGCGGTTTTCACCCGTTAGTATGGTTCAGCGCCTCAGAGATTCATCATGACCGACGCCCATCCGAACCAAGGTCCGACCTCAGGCCTCACCCCGCATCTGACGATTCCGTCGCGCGGGGCCTCGGCCGCCATCGACTTCTACGTCATCGCCTTCGGGGCCGAGGTGCTGGATCGCCGCCTGGCCGACGACGGCGAACGACTGATCCACGCCCATCTGAAGATCAACGGCGCCAGCCTGATGCTGAATGACGAGTTCCCGGAATACACCGGCGTTCAGGACGTGCGACCCGCCGGCGTGACGCTTCACCTGCAGGTCCTCGATCCTGACGCCTGGTGGACCCGCGCCATGACCGTCGGCGGCGCCGAACCGGTCATGGACATGGCCGACCAGTTCTGGGGCGACCGCTACGGCGTCCTGCGCGACCCCTTCGGTCACACCTGGTCGATCGGCGGACCGAAGAGGAGCTGAGAGGAGGTCAAACGTCCTTTTCAGAAGACCCCAACGCCCGTTTCTTCTTGGCTGCGACCTTCTCCGTCTTTGTCATGAGGGAATCCATCAGAGTGAGAGGGCGTATGATTTGGCCCCGTCTGGTGAACCAGGAGGCAAGTTTCCAGGCGGCGACTAGGAAGACCGCAAGGCCGACCGCCGCAATGAAAAACTCGAAGGCGGTTGGTTCGCTCATGGCTGCGACAACAGACGGCTTGGCTCAGCCTCGACTTCAAGAACGTTGAGCTCAAGCGTCATCAGTTGCAAACTACGGTGTTGGAGCGGGCGATATTCTGACGCCGGAGGGCACGCCGACGGGATTCGCTGAGCCATTCGCCGCGCCGGTCGGTCCGGTATTCGACCACCGTATTCGGCAGGCAGGATTTCGCCATCGTCTCCTCGACCAGCCAGGCCTTGGTGCGCGCATCGGCATTCGCCAGTTCGCCGTCCAGACGTTGGACGCTCAAGGAGTTGGCTTCTCGGTACATGAGCCAACCGGGATTGATTCCGTTACGCGCAACGAAGGCTCGCTGACGTTCCGCGATCGGTTGGAGATCGACCCCGGCAGCGGCCATTCCGCCGTCCGGAACCAACTGTCGCGAGATCAGGCTGGGATCAATACCGCCGTGGATCACGATCACCGCGCCCGGCTCAACGATCAGCCGACCCGCCAGAGGGAGGAAATAGTTGGCGCAGGAGGAGTTGCACTCCTCCTTGACCGTCATGGTCAGACGCCGCCCCTCAAACCCCTCGGCGATCCGCATCGCCTGATCCGCCGAGCCGCCACGACTGGTCAGAATCAGTTCGGTTGTCGTAGGGGCGAAACGGCTTTCGACGCAGGCGGTCATGGCCGCATCGATGGGCCCGGACAGAACAAATGTCTCCGGCGTGGCCTGATAGCACAGATCGTCACGGTAGGCGGCCTCGGCGCCTCCAAAGCTCAAAAGCGAGAGAGCCAGTCCCATCGCGCAGGTCAGACCAACCCCGTGGTTCACGCCGCTCCCCTTCCCCTGAATTCGCCACGACCTCAGCGAGCAGGTCGCCAACCCAAGGTAATCGGCGGACAGCGCAGAGCAAGCCTTCTTAGCGCAACACGCCCCGAATCTGGCGCCCGCCGCGATTGACCACGATTTCCCACGGCCCTCGGCCGGCGCCGGCGGCTTCGACGTCGCGCGCCGAAGCTATCGCGCGGCCGTTGATGCTGACGATCAGGTCGTTCTGGCGGAAGCCGGCGCGGGCGGCGTAGCCCCGGCCCGACACGCCGGTGACGATGACGCCCGTGGCGAACGGGTCGCCGCCCAGGCGGTCGGCCAGGGCCGGGTTCAGGGCCACGACCTGGGCCCCGGCGAAGGGGCCGGACTGGATCACGACGCCCTGGCGGGGGTCGGCGTCGCCGGGCAGGGTCTGGACCCGCGCGGTCAGGGTCTGGGGCCGGCCGTCGCGCAGGATGGCGACCTGGACCTGGTCGTTCGGATTGCGCGAGCCGACGCGATAGTTCAGCCCGTTCTGGTCGTTGATCTCCTGACCGTCCACGGCGGTGATCACATCGCCCTGGCGCAGACCGGCGCGGGCGGCGGGACCGTTGGCGTAGACGTCGGTGACGACCAGTCCCTGCGGCCGGCTGAGGCCCAGGCTGCCGGCGATGTCGCCGGTGACGGTGTCGCCCTTCACGCCCAGCCAGGGACGAACTACGGCCTTGGCGCCGCCCAGGGCCGAATCGACCACGCGCTTGACCATGGCGGCGGGCACGGCGAAGCCGACCCCGGCGGACGAGCCCGAGCGGGAGAAGATGGCGGTGTTGATGCCGATCAGGTCGCCGTCCATGTCCACCAGGGCCCCGCCCGAATTGCCGGGGTTGATGGCCGCGTCGGTCTGGATGAAGGAGCCGCTGTCGGAAATGCCGGTCTCGGTCCGGTTCAGGGCCGAGATGATGCCGTTGGTCACCGTCTGGCCCACGCCGAACGGATTGCCGATGGCCAGGACCAGATCGCCGACCTGCTGTTCCTCTTGATCGTCGATGGCCAGGACCGGCAGCCGGTCGCTGACGTTCTCCAGCCGCAGCACGGCGATGTCGCTGCGTTCGTCGGCCAGGATGACGGTGGCGGGAAACTCGCGCCGGTCGTTCAGCACGACCTTGATCTGCTGGGCGCCGTCGATGACGTGGTTGTTGGTGACGACGATCCCGTCCGAGCGGACGATCACGCCCGACCCGACCGATTCCGCCACCCGCGCCTGGGGAATGCCGCCGCCGAAGAACTGGAAGAAGGGATCGGCCTGGACCCGCTGGACGCTGCGGGCCGAGATATTGACCACGGCCGGGGCGGCGGATCGCACCACCGGCGCGAAGCTGGACTTCATCCCCGCCGCATCGCTGGGCGCGGTGCGCGTCGGCTGGGCGAACTCGCCCTCCTGCGCCTTGGAATTGCTGGGGTTGCCGCAGGCCGACAGGGCCAGGGCGGCGACGAGCACGATCGATCGGGTCTGCATAATCATCCGAGGAGAACAGGCTTCAAGCCACACCATACCGCACCGTGTTTCGGGCCGGATCAAGGCGTCGGCGCGACATCAACGGACAAGCTTTCAGCCCGTTCCCGCAGCGTCGTGCAGACGAACGGAGGCGCTCCGTCCCTTCGGCGGAGTTGGAGGCCCTTTGGAAGCGGAGGGCTGGGCGGGGCGCCGGGCCTTCGCCCGGGGTTGGTTTAGTGTTTACCGTTTCGACGAAGGTTTGACGCTCCGCGCGAATGGTTGGCCTGCAAGCTCGGGGCGCCGAGCGGTGGCGGTCTTATCGCCTAACCCCATAAGCCTGCGACGGGTCGGCGGTCCCTGCGAAGAACCGTCCCGAGTGCGGCCGAGTATCCCCCTCGACCCTCCGGCGACGTCCTGAGACGCCGCCGGCGCGGAGGGATTTCGCCCCCACTCCCGTTCCATCCGCTCCCGCCGCCGCAAGGTCGCAGGCCTTACGAGCCCTCCAAGCGACGAGACCGAGGAGGATTATAGGGGACGGGGAAACCCAGGCGGGGAAGTCGGGGCGAGAAACTGACAAGCCGTTGGAATCATTGGAGTGAGACCAGCGTCATTGTCACAGTTGGACCCGTTCGGGCCCCCTCCGTCACGGCGCTCTGCGCCGCGCCACCTCCCCCAAGGGGGGAGGATTTCGGTGTTCGCATTCCTCCCCCCTTGGGGGAGGTGGATCGCCGGCGAAGCCGGCGAGACGGAGGGGGCCTGTGAGCCTAGCCCTGCCCCTAAACCGCCCAGTCGGGTTTGCGCTTGTCCAGGAAGGCGCGAACGCCTTCCTGGCCTTCGGGGGAGACGCGGGCGCGGGCGATGCGTTTGGCGGTGTCGTCCAAGAGGCCGCTGTCGATCTTGTGGCCGGCGATGTCGTTGACCAGGCGTTTGGCCTCGCCCATGGCGCCGGGCGCGTTGCCGCTGAGGCTGTCGGTCAGCATGGCGACGAACTCATCCACCGAACCCTCGGGCAGGACCAGGTCGATCAGACCGGCGAGGGCGGCGTAGTCGGCGTCGAAACTGTTGCCGGTCAGGAACAGCTGGCGCGCGCGCCGCGCGCCGATGGCCTCGATGACATAGGGAGCGATGGTCGCGGGGATCAGGCCCAGCTTGACCTCGGAAAAGGCGAAGCGCGCGCCCTCGACCGCCACCGCCATGTCGCAGGCGGCGACGATGCCGGCCCCGCCGCCCATGGCGGCGCCCTCGACCAGGGCGACGGTCAGGGCGGGGACGTCGTGCAGGGCCTTCAGCATCCGGGCCAGACCCAGGGCGTCGTCGCGATTGTCGGCCTCGGACCAGTCGGCGGCGTCGCGCATCCAGTTCAGATCGGCCCCGGCGCTGAAGGTGCCGCCCGCGCCGCGGATGAAGACCAGGCGGACGTGGTCGGCGCCGTGCAGGGTCTCGAACGCCTCATGCAGGGCGGCGATGGTGGCGGCGTCGAAGGCGTTCTTCTTCTCGGGCCGGTCCAGGGTGATGAAGACCACCCCGTCGCTGGTGGCGTCGATCCGCACCAGGTCGTCATTGGCGTCCGGCGCGGCGTCGGCCAGCAGCGGATGGGCGATGCGGTTGATCTCGGCTTCCTCGGCGTCGGTGACGTCCAGGGCGTTGAGGTCGGCGTCGGTGGGTTGATCGGCCATGGTCATCTCCAAACTGAGGGTCCGCGTTGCAACGGGGGGCGGAAGAATAGGTTACATCCGGAACAAGCCGAACGTGGTCTCCGGGATCGGGGCGTTCAGGCTGGCGGAAATGGCCAGGCCCAGGACGTCGCGGGTCTGGGCCGGGTCGATGACGCCGTCGTCCCACAGGCGGGCGGTGGCGTAATAGGGATTGCCTTCGTCCTCGTATTTCTGGCGGATCGGGGCCTTGAAGGCCTCGGCGTCTTCCGCGCTCCAGGTCTCGGCGTCGCGGTGGACGGTGGCCAGCACCGACGCTGCCTGTTCCCCGCCCATCACGCCGATCCGGCTGTTGGGCCAGGTGAAGAGGAAGCGCGGAGAATAGGCGCGGCCGCACATGCCGTAGTTTCCGGCGCCGAAACTGCCGCCGATCAGGACGGTGAACTTGGGCACCTCGGCCGAAGCGACGGCGGTCACCAGCTTGGCGCCGTCCTTGGCGATGCCGCCGGCCTCATATTTGCCGCCGACCATGAAGCCCGAGATGTTCTGCAGGAACAGCAGCGGAATCTTGCGCTTGCAGGCCAGTTCGATGAAGTGGGCGCCCTTCTGGGCGCTTTCGGAGAAGATGACGCCGTTGTTGGCCAGGATGGCGACCGGATAGCCCCAGATGCGGGCGAAGCCGCAGACCAGGGTCGAGCCGTACAGGCTCTTGAACTCGTCGAACTCGGACCCGTCCACCAGGCGGGCGATGACCTCGCGCACATCATAGGGGGCGCGCACGTCGTCGGGGATCAGGCCGTACAACTCTTCGGCCGCAAAGGCCGGCGCGCGAGGTTCGCGCACGTCCATGTCCACGGACTTGGTCGTGTTCAGATTGGCGACGATGGAACGGACGATCTCCAGCGCATGTTCGTCATTCTCGGCCACATGGTCGACCACGCCCGAGCGACGGCCGTGAGTCTCGGCGCCGCCCAGTTCCTCGGCCGAAATGACCTCGCCGGTGGCGGCCTTCACCAGGGGCGGGCCGGCCAGGAAGATGGCGCCCTGGTTGCGCACGATGATCGTCTCGTCCGACATGGCCGGCACATAGGCGCCGCCGGCGGTGGACAGGCCCATGACACAGGCGATCTGGGCGACGCCCTTGGCGCTCATCCGGGCCTGGTTGAAGAAGATGCGGCCGAAATGGTCGCGGTCGGGGAAGACCTCGGCCTGGTGCGGCAGGTTGGCCCCGCCGGAATCGACCAGATAGACGCAGGGCAGGCGGTTCTGCTCGGCGATCTCCTGGGCGCGCAGATGCTTCTTCACCGTCATGGGGAAGTAGGCGCCGCCCTTCACCGTCGGGTCGTTGGCGACGATCATCACCTCGCGGCCCGAGACGCGGCCGATTCCGGTGATCAGGCCGGCGCCGGGGGCCTCGCCGTCGTACATGGCGTGGGCGGCCAGCTGGCCGATCTCCAGGAAGGGCGAGCCGGGATCCAGCAGACGCTCGACCCGGTCGCGGGGCAGCAGCTTGCCTCGAGCCACATGCCGTTCGCGCGACTTGTCGGACCCGCCGCGCGCGGCGTGGGCCACATGGTCGCGCAGTTCGGCGACCAGGGCGCTGTTGTGCGCGTGCAGGGACTTGTATTTGGGGCTTTGCGGATCGACCGCTGACGTCAGCTTCGGCATGGGGTTGGTTTAGGCGGGGTCGCGGGACGTCACAAGGAATTCTCCCTCCCCGCTCCGGGGAGGGGCGTCGCGCAGCGACGGGGCGGGGGCGGCCCGGCAGGGGCGCACTGCCGGAATCGGGACAGATCTGTGATGGGTCGCCCCGCCCTCCCCACCCGGTCTCGCCTGCGGCTCGACCACCCTCCCCCGCGGGGGAGGGAGAAATGTTGCGCATCGCCCCCTTTTCCCCTATAGGCCCCGCCTTTCCAGGGCTTCGGTCCTGTCGTGGAACACCAAAGGGTTGGACGTTCGGTCCGGCCGCCGCGCCAGGAGCCATCGTGGGGATCGACTTACCCGGTCGTTTCCACGCCGACGCCCACAAGGGAGACTACCGCATGGCTCTTTACGAGCACACGGTCATGACGCGCCAGGATATCTCGGCGCAGCAGGCCGAAGCGCTGAACGACACCATCAAGGACCTGATCGTGCAAGGTGGCGGTTCCGTCGCCAAGATCGAGTACTGGGGTCTGCGCAACCTGACGTACCGCGTGAAGAAGAACCGCAAGGCTCACTATTCGCTGCTGGCCGTCGACGCCCCTCCGGCCGCCATGGCCGAAGTCGAGCGTCAGCTGGGCATCAACGAAGACGTGCTGCGCTGGCTGACCGTCCGCGTCGAGGAACTCGACCTGGAACTGTCGCCGCTGCTGGCCCGCCGCGAGCGTGAACGCGAGCGTGAGCGCGAGCGCACCCCGCGCGACGACGCCGCCGCTGACGCCGAATAAGGAAACCGGAACATGACCGACACCACCGCCCCGACCCCGGGCGCCCCGGCCGGCTCCGGCGCCGCCGGCCGCCGCCCCTTCTATCGCCGCCGCAAGGTCTGCCCGTTCTCGGGCGCCAATGCGCCGAAGATCGACTACAAGGACGTGAAGCTGCTGCAGCGTTACGTCTCCGAACGCGGCAAGATCGTGCCTTCGCGCATCACCGCCGTCTCCCAGAAGAAGCAACGCGAACTGGCCAAGGCCATCAAGCGCGCCCGCTATCTGGCCCTCCTGCCGTATGTGGTGAAGTAAGATGAAGGTCGTTCTGCTGGAACGCGTCGAGAATCTCGGCGCCATCGGCGACGTCGTGTCCGTCAAGGACGGCTTCGCCCGTAACTTCCTTCTGCCGCGCGACAAGGCCCGTCGGGCCACCGCCGCCAACCTGAAGGCGTTCGAACTCGACCGCGTCGCCATCGAGCAACGCAACGAGAAGAACAAGGCCGATGCACAGAAGGTCGCCGACAAGATCGACGGCCAGACCTACATCATGATCCGTCAGGCCGGTGAAACCGGTCACCTGTACGGTTCGGTCGCCGGCCGCGACGTCGCCGAGGCCATCCAGGCCGAAGGCGGCAAGGTCGAGCGTTCGCAAATCGTCCTGAACACGGCGATCAAGAACCTGGGCGTCCACGAAGTGCCGGTTCGCCTGCACGCCGAGGTCCGCGCATCGGTCAAGATCAACATCGCCCGTTCGATGGATGAAGCCGAGCGTCAAGCCAAGGGCGAGGACGTGATCCGCAGCCAGTTCGACGATGAGCGCCAGGCCGCCGAGCAATCGGCCCAGGAACTGATCGAAGGCGGCGCCGGTCAACAGGAAGGCTTCGGCGACGAAGCCTGATCCCGCCGGCCTTTCGAGGCCGGATCGCCGGAAACATCAGGGGCGCGTTCCGCAAGGAACGCGCCCTTTTTGCTGCGTGGGCCCTCGGCAGGAGGCCGGGCGCGCCTTCACGCAATCCATGACAAGTTTGCAACAGCCACGAAGGTTTGGGGCGGCGATGAGAGTTTGCGCAAACTCCTTTCTTGACCGACGTAAACAGCGGTGAACACTCTCAACTAAGGCTGAGATTTGTCGACGGCGCGACCAATTTATTGCGCCTTTCATCCCAGCCAGGGTGTCGAAATCGTGGCCGGTCGCCGCCCCTCCCAACAGGCCGCTGTCGTTTGGGGATAGTCATGAAGCTGAATTCCGGTCGTTCCGTCTTGTTGGCCTTTGTCTCCACCAGCGCGCTGATGTCCGCGCCGCTCGCCTTCGCCCAGGAGGCGACACCGGCGGAGGACGCCGCCGACATCGGCGAGATCGTGGTGACCGGCACCCGCGCCATTGGTCGAACCCGCCTGGACACGATCGCCCCCGTGGACGTGATCACCGGCGAGACCCTGACCCGTAGCGGAACGGGCACGGAGACCGCCGCCGCCCTGGCCGCCGCCGCTCCGTCGATCAACTTCCCCCGTCCCGCCATCTCGGACGGTTCCGACCACGTCCGCCCGGCGACCCTGCGCGGTCTGGCCCCTGACCAGACCCTGGTGCTGATCAACGGACAGCGGGGCCACGTCGGCGCCTTGGTCAATGTGAACGGCGCCCTGGGACGCGGATCCACGGCCTTCGATCTGAACACCATTCCCTCGGTCGCCCTGGGCTCCGTCGAGGTGCTGCGCGACGGCGCCTCGGCCCAGTACGGCTCCGACGCCATCGCCGGGGTGATCAACCTGCGTCTGCGCCAGGCCCGCGACGGCGGCGGCCTGACGCTGAACCATGGGCGTTACGACACCGAATACGACACCGCGCGCGGATCGCACGAGGCCACGGACGGCGAACAGACGTCCCTGGCCGGCTGGATCGGCCTGCCGTTGGGCGAGGACGGGTTCGTCACCGTATCGGGCGAACTGCAGAAACGCGATCCGACCAACCGTTCGGACTACGCCGCGCCATCGGCCGTGGTCGGCAATACGTCCACGAACACGGTCCTGGGCCGGTTCGGCGATCCGGCGGTGGAATCCCAGTCCCTGTGGTTCAACGCCGGCAAGCCGATCAACGCCGACTGGGAGACCTATGCCTTCGGCGGCATCCAGCACAAGGAAAGCGAATCCGGCGCGACCGCCCGCGCCTACAACAACGCCAACAATGTCCTGGCCATCTATCCCAACGGCTTCCTGCCGCTGATCAACACCCAGATCGTCGACTACAACCTTTACGGCGGGGTCAAGGGCGAGGCGGCCGGGATCGATTGGGACGTCTCGGTCGGCTACGGGCGAAATGTGCTGGACTATCGCGTCACCAACTCGCTGAACGCTTCGTATGGCGCGGCGTCGCAGCAGGAGTTCGAGGCCGGGGGATTGAAGTACGACCAGCTGACGCTGGGCGTCGACGGGGTCAGGCCGCTGGAGTTCGGACTGATCGAACCGGTCAATCTGGCGTTCGGGGTCGAATACCGGACCGAGCGTTTCGAGGTCTATGCCGGTGAGCCCGCCTCCTACAATCGCGGACCCAGCGCCGGCGGCGGCGGAGCCCAGGGCTTCCCCGGCTTCTCGCCGGCCAATGCGGCGGACGAGGACCGCAACAACTGGAGCGCCTATGTCGATCTGGAAGGCAAGCTGACCCGGGGGCTGACGGTCGGCGTGGCCGGCCGTTACGAAGACTATTCCGATTTCGGCGACCAGTTCACCGGCAAGGTCTCGGCGCGCTACGACTTCTCGCCGGCCTTCGCCCTGCGCGGCGCGGTCTCCACCGGCTTCCACGCCCCGGCCCTGCAGCAGCAGTACTTCAGCTATACCGCCACCAATCTGGTGACCCAGTTGATCGGCGGCCTGCCCGTGACCAGCCTGATCCAGGCCGGCACCTTCCGCGTGGACGACCCCGTGGCCCTGGCCCTCGGCTCCAAGCCGCTCGAGCCCGAGACCTCGGTCAACTATTCGGTGGGGGCGGTGTTCCGGTCCGGCGGATTCGAACTGACCATCGACGCCTATCAGATCGAGCTTGAAGACCGGATCATCTATTCCGAGAGCCTGGGGACGACGCGCCCCAGCCAGTCGGCAGCGACCACCACCGCGGTCCAGACCCTGCTGGCGCCCTTCGGCGTCAGCGCCGCCCGCTTCTTCCTGAACGGCGTCGACACGACGACCAAGGGAATCGACGTGGTCGGTCGGTATCGCCTGCCGACAGACACGCTCGGCCGGTTCGATTTCACCCTGGCCGGAAACTACAACGAGACGACGGTGGACAAGACGCCGGAGACGCCCTCCATCGGCATTCCGACGTCGGATTTCTTCCTGTTCGACCGGTCCAACATCCTGGCGTTCGAGGAGGGCACGCCCAAGACCAAGGTGGTCGGCGGGATCGACTGGAGCCTGGGCGGTTTCGGCGTGTCGGCCAAGGCGACCTATTACGCCAGCGTCCTGGTCGCCAACAACGCCGCCAGCCTGGACTACGAGACCGGCGACAAGACCCTGATCGATCTGGAAGGCCGCTATCAGTTCCCATACGGGGTCGGTCTGGCGGTGGGGGCGAACAACCTGTTCGACGAGTATCCGGAATATACGCCGGCGGCCCTGAACGGGGCGACCGGGTCGGTGGGCTTCCCCAGCTATTCGCCGTTCGGCTTCAACGGTCGGTTCCTGTACGCGCGGCTCAGCTACAGCTTCTGATCCAATCTGGAGCAACGAAAGGGGCGCTCGCCGGAGCGCTCCTTTTTCGTGATGAGAATGCCGAGCGGAAACACTACCGAAGCTTCAGAACCACACGAGATTCGCGCCGTCGTTGCGCCACATATCGCCGCTCAATCTGGCCCTCTTGTTCGGAGGGGATCAATGAAGACCAGGATCATCGCGGGGGCCTTGGCCCTGTCGCTCGTGGCCGGGACGGCGCGCGCCATGACGGTGCAGGAGTTTCTGACGACGGCGAACGCCATTCCCCGCAACCCCACCGCCCTATTGCGGTCCGACACCCGGCGGCTGATGGGCGAGTTTCGCGGGGCGGTGCAGACGGTGCGCGCTGAACAGACGGCGGCCACAGCGGCCGGTCGCCGCTCGGCCACCTGTATGCCGGACAAGGTCGGCCTGTCAGCCGACGCCATTCTAGCCCGGTTCCACGCCATCCCCGCCGAGCGGCGCGGCATCAGCACGACCCAGGCCGTGCGTGAGTGGATGGCCGAGAAATATCCCTGCTCGGCATGAACGGCGGTTGAGGAATTCCCGTTCGCCCACAGGGTGGACGATCTGTCCACGGTCGAAGCGACGTCCACGACTGACGCAGGCGCGTGTCAGGGCTAGAGCGTTAAGACAATGAACGCGTTCGCCCCCATGCCCTTCTCGTCCTCGCCGATGGACTCCAGCGGCGTCAGCTCGATGCCCCACAATCTGGAGGCGGAACAGGCGCTGCTGGGCGCGCTGATGTTCGACAACGGCGTGTTCGAACGGCTCAGCGACCGCCTGCGCGGCCAGCATTTCTACGAGCCCTTCCACCAGCGGCTGTTCGAGGCAATCGAGGATCATATCCGCCAGGGCATGCTGGCCGAACCGACGATCCTGATGGAACGGTTCAAACAGGATCCGGCCTTCCAGGAGTTTGGCGGCCTGCGCTATTTCGCAGATTTGGTGGACCGGGCGCCGCCGGCGGCCAATGCGCCGGATTATGCGAGGGTGGTCTATGATACGGCCCTGAGGCGCGACCTGATCCGCATCGGCGGCGAGATCATCAAGGAGGCGCCCAACCCGGAGACGCCCGCCGACGAACAGATCGAACAGGCCGAACAGACCCTGTATTCGCTGGCCGAGACCGGCAAGCCGTCGTCCGGTTTCGTCAGCTTTTCCCACGCCCTGTCCGGCGCCGTTCAGATGGCGGCCGAAGCCTATCAGCGCGAAGGCAAGCTGGCGGGTCTGGCGACGGGCCTGAACGACCTGGACCGCAAACTGGGCGGGCTGCACCCCTCCGACCTTCTGATCCTCGCCGGCCGTCCGTCGATGGGCAAGACGGCCCTGGCCACCAACATGGCCTTCAATGTGGCCCGCGCCTATCAGTGGGAGCCGACGCCCGAGGGCCGCAAGACGGTCAACGGCGGGGTGGTGGCCTTCTATTCGCTGGAAATGAGCGCCGAACAGCTGGCCATGCGTATCCTGGCCGATGCGTCCGGCGTGTCGTCCGACAAGCTGCGCAAGGGCGAGATCGACGCCACCGACTTCGGCAAGCTGCGCGACGCAGCGGTCGAGATCGGCGAGAGCCCCCTCTACATCGACGCCACCGGCGGTTTGTCCATGTCCAAGCTGGCCGCGCGGGCGCGACGGCTGAAGCGGATGGAGCACGGGCTGGATCTGATCATCGTCGACTATCTTCAACTGGTGACGACCGGCGACAGCGGCGGGCAGAAGAACCGGGTGCAGGAGGTGTCGGAGATCACCGGCGGCCTGAAGGCCCTGGCCAAGGAGTTGTCGGTGCCGATCATCGCCCTGTCCCAGCTGTCGCGTCAGGTCGAGCAGCGCGAGGACAAGCGGCCGCAACTGTCCGACCTGCGCGAATCCGGCTCGATCGAGCAGGACGCCGACTGCGTGATGTTCGTCTATCGCGAGAGCTATTATCTGGGCCGGGCCGAGCCGCGCGAAGGCACCGAGGAACACCTGCAATGGCAGCAGGACATGGACCGGCTGCAGGGCCAGGCCGAGGTCGTCATCGGCAAGCAACGCCACGGCCCCATCGGCATCGTCAAACTGGCCTTCGACGCCGAGACGGTGCGGTTCGGCAACCTGGCGCACGGCTATGAAGAAGTCAGCTACGAATAGGGCGCCCTTGTTGGTGAGTGGTAAGTGCTCGCCGCTCCAATAAACCGAACGGCGAGCACGACATTCAGGAACCGTTGCATGCTGCCCGGACATCCGCGATGCATAGTGTGCGCTCTTCACCTACAGGGTAGGTTTCGGTGCAATATTTAATCCCGTCGCGGAGACATTGCTGCGCACTCTGGAAATAGGCTGTTGGTTCGCTCGGAGCCGCGGTTGCGGTCGATAGTCCAGCGAGACCCGACCCTAAGAGGACAGCGAGTGTTCCAATACGAACGTTGGCGCGCGAGAAGATTTTCATTTCACATGGCTCCCGAAAGCCCACCAGAATGGGTGGGTGGTCGAGCATGACTCAAACAACGGAAGTTACAATCAGACCGATTGCAAAAGCACGCAAAAGTTACATGATGCCGAGACGTCTTTCGGCAAAAATGATGCCAGCATCTGACCATTCAACCGATGCAACAAGGCGTGACGGATTAGGTCGGTTGACCTCGACCGCGAACAGGCCCCTTGGGTGCGGATGGCCAGCGAAACCGTCTATATTCTCCAGACCTATGTGCAGGGGCGCGGCAAGGGGCTGAAGGCCGAGCCGCAGGTCGGCTGCAAGGACGCCGAGGAGGCGCGGCGAAAGGCCGAGCGCATGGCGCCCCTGCGGCTGGGCGTGGTGGCCTTTTCGGTCTCGGCGGACACCGAGATGGGCGATTACGACGAGCAGCCGACCATCATCTTCAAGTCCGGGCGACTGCCGCCGCCGTTCAGCGACGAGGATTGATCGGGTCAGGCCTTCCATCGCCGGGAAGTTGCGCCAATAAGGGCCGCCATGCCCTCCCCCGCCCTGCTGTCCGTCGATCTGAACGCGCTCGCCCGCAATTTTCACACCCTGGAGGCCGTGACCGGCGTGCCGGTGCATCCGGTGGTCAAGGCCGACGCCTATGGCTTGGGGGCCGAGGTCTGTGCGAAACGTTTGATGGCGGAAGGGGCGCGGACCTTTTTCGTGGCGCGGGCCGGCGAAGGCGCAGCCCTGCGGACGGCGCTGGGCCCGGAACCCGTCCTCTATGTGCTGGACGGCTGTCACGGCGAGGCGGCGGGGCTGTTGAAGGCGGCGGACCTGCGGCCCGTGCTGAACCAGCCGGCGCAGATGAAGGCCTGGGCCGAGGCCGGCGGCGGAGCCTGCGGCATTCAGATCGACACCGGCCTGAACCGGCTGGGCTTCCGGCCGGAGGATGCGCCCGAAGTCTTTGACGGGCTGAGCCTGGTCATGAGCCACCTGGCCTGCGGCGACGAACCGGACCAGCCGATGAACCTGCGCCAGCGTGACCGGTTCGCGGGGGTGGTCGAACGCTATCCGGGCGTGACACGGTCCTTCGCCAATTCGGGCGGCTGTTTCCTGGGGCCGGATTTCGCCTTCGATGCGGTGCGGCCGGGCGTCTGCCTGTACGGCGGTGGACCTGAGGGGCGGCCGGATGAGCGGATCGCCCCCGTCGCCGCCCTGACGGCGGAGGTCCTGCTGGTGCGCGACGTGCGGGCGGGCGAGAGCGTCGGCTATTCGCGCGGTTTCGTGGCCGAACGACCGATGCGGGCGGCTGTGGTCGCGGCGGGCTATGCCGACGGGGTCCTGCGCGCCTATGGACCGCGCGGCGCGGTCTGGGTCGCAGGCGAGACCCGGCCGCTGCTGGGCCGGATCTCGATGGATGTCTGCACGGTCGATGTGACCGGGCTGGAGGTCGCGGTCGGCGACCGGGTCGAACTGTTCGGGGCGCATCACCCCATCGATGCGGCCGCGGCGGCGGCGGGGACCATCAGCTATGAACTGCTGACCGCCGTCACCGTCCGCGTTCCCCGCGCCTATGTCGGTCAGTAACCGCCGGTGATGGCCGCCATGCCGGCGCCGGCGACCAAGAAACTGGCGCCGATCATGCCGACGATGGCGTTGATGATGAAGGTCATGACCAGGCCCAGGATCACCGTGACGATGAAATAGCCGACAGCCTTGTCCGCCGGGACCTTCATCAGCATCGGCAGACCCAGGTACAGCAGATAGAAGCTGTACAGGCCCAGGATGGCCAGGACGCCCAGCATCGGGATCAGGCCGAAGACCCCGACCAGCCACATGGCCGTATAGGAATAGACCGCCACCTTCATCGCCTGGACCGGATCGCTGGCCCCGCCGAAACTGGGGGCCAGGGCGTTGATGATCAGGCCCAGCAGATAGACGGCGACCAGGGACAGCCCATAGCTGACCACCGCGACCAGAAGCGCGCCGAGGATCGACATGGGCGTGCCGAACAGGGGCAGAAGCTGGCCGCCGATCAGGCTGCAGATCGGGCCGATGGCGGCCAGGATCATGGCGTAGCGGGTGAACAGGCTGCGGGTCGTGGCGAACTCGCCGTCGATGCGCGCCCATTCGGTCTTCGGCTGCAGGATGATGCCCTTGACCCGGGCGATCAGGGCCGGATCGACGGCGGGTTGCGTCGACGGGGTGGAGGGTTCGGTCATGGACAAGGGCCTGTAAGACAGTGGGGGCGAAGCGGAATATTGACGTCACGTCACCTGACGACGCAAGCCATTTGCGACACGATCTCAACCCGGAACTAAGGCAAAGGTTGCGGTTGCGACCGGAAATGACGTGACGACGGTGCAAAGGGCCACCGGATTGAGCGGTCCGTCCGCCCTTCGGCCTGCTAAAGGATGCCCATGGCTCGCGATTCCGCCCTCTATGTCTGTCAGTCCTGCGGCTCGGTCCACGGCAAATGGTCGGGCCAGTGTGCGTCGTGCGGCCAGTGGAACACCCTGACGGAAGAGAGCCGGTCGGCGCCGCCGGGCGCGATCAAGCCGTCGGCGGCGGCCTCGGCGCGCGGGCGCGGCCTGCAGTTCGAGACGCTTCAGTCCGACACCCCCGAACCGCCCCGCATCACCACGGGCGTGGCCGAGTTCGACCGGGTCTGCGGCGGCGGCGTGGTGCCCGGTTCGGCCATACTGCTGAGCGGCGATCCTGGGGTGGGCAAGTCCACCCTGCTGCTGGAGGTGGCGGCCAAGGCGGCCCTGAGGGGCGCGCGCATCGCCTATATCTCGGGCGAGGAGGCGGTCGAACAGATCCGGGCGCGGGCCAAGCGGATGGGACTGGAGCAGGCGCCGGTCAATCTGGCGGCGGCGACGGCCCTGCGCGACATCCTGGGCACGCTGAAGCGCGAACAGTTCGACATCGTCATCGTCGATTCGATCCAGACCCTGTGGTCCGACGTTCACGAGAGCG
Source organism: Brevundimonas sp. TSRC1-1 (assembly GCF_049898245.1). Taxonomy (NCBI): domain Bacteria; kingdom Pseudomonadati; phylum Pseudomonadota; class Alphaproteobacteria; order Caulobacterales; family Caulobacteraceae; genus Brevundimonas; species Brevundimonas sp. TSRC1-1. Next base: position 1,040,957 of record NZ_JAFCXI010000001.1, on the reverse strand, counting down.
GGCCGGGATCGATCACCCAGGTCCGGGCCTGCGCCGGCGAGATGGTGCGCCTGGCCAAGACCCAAGGCGTCGCGGTCGTCCTGGTCGGACACGTCACCAAGGACGGCCAGGTCGCCGGTCCGCGCGTGGTCGAACACCTGGTTGACGCCGTCATGACCTTCGAGGGCGAGCGCGGCTATCCGTTCCGCATCCTGCGCGCCGGCAAGAACCGGTTCGGCGCCACCGACGAAATCGGGGTGTTCGAAATGGGCGACAGCGGCCTGCGCGAAGTCGCCAATCCGTCGGCCCTGTTCCTGGGCGACAGCAAGGACCGGGCGCCCGGCGCGGCGGTCTTCGCCGGGATCGAGGGCTCGCGGCCGGTGCTGGTCGAGATCCAGGCCCTGGTGGCGCCGTCCGCCTATGGCACCCCGCGCCGGGCGGTGGTCGGCTGGGATTCCGGTCGCCTGGCTATGCTGCTGGCGGTGCTGGAGGCCCGGTGCGGCCTGGGGTTCGGGGACAAGGACGTCTATCTGAACGTCGCCGGCGGCCTGCGGATCAACGAGCCGGCGGCGGACCTGGCGGCGGCGGCGGCCCTGATCAGCTCGGCGCTGGACATGCCCCTGCCCCAGGGCTGCGTCGTGTTCGGCGAGATCGGTCTGTCGGGCGAGGTCCGCAGCGTCGGCCGGGCCGAAGCGCGGGTTCGGGAGGCCCAGAAACTGGGCTTTGAACATGTGCTCTGCCCGCCCCTGGCCCAGAACGGCGGCAAGACCAAGGGGGTCAAGGTGACGTCGGCGACCCGATTGACGGATGTGGTCGAACGAATCTCGCAAAACCGCTATTAGACAGACGCAACAGCCGCTGGACCTCTGAGTGACCGGTTACGACGTCTTCGCCATCGTGGTGATCCTGTTCTCCGCCGCCGCCGGCTGGGTGCGCGGCGGGGTGCGCGAGATCATCACCCTGCTCAGCGCCCTGCTGGCCGCGCTGGTGGCGCTGGTGACCCTGCCGTGGACGGCGATCCTGGGGCGCGCCCTGGTCAATCCTGACTGGGCGGGGACCGTACTGGCGGCGGTGGTCGCCTTCTTCATCGTCTATTTCGGCGTCCGGCTGTTCGGCTCCTTCCTGTCGAAGCGGGCGCAGGCGCATCCGCAGCTGGGCGGGATCGACCGGTTCATCGGCGTCTTTGTCGGCGCGGGCCGGGCCCTGGTGCTGCTGGGGGCCGTCCATCTGGTCATCGTCGCGGCCATGCCGGGCGAACGGACGCCGCGCTGGCTGAGCGAGGCGGCCCTCTACAAGGTCAGCGCCGTAGGCGCCCGCGCCATCCAGATCATCCTGCCCGGCATCGGGCGGGGCGCCGATGCGATCACGCCCGTGGTCGATTCATCCGTGCGCAAAGGGTTTTCGAACGACGAAGCCTTGCCTCGGACGCAATCCGAGACTAACTCGCCGCGCGAAGCCGCCCCTTAAGTTTCCCCCGGTCATCGGAGCCCCACGATGCGCCACCATATCGCCGATCCTGTCGTCCACCGCGAGCACTGGCGCGAGCCGGAGGACGACCAGCTGCGGCTGGAGTGCGGCGTCTGCGGCGTCTGGGGGGCGGACGAGGACGAAGGCTCGGCCATCGTCGCCCTGGGCCTCCACGCCCTGCAGCATCGCGGCCAGGAAGCCTGCGGCATCGCCAGCGTCAAGGATGAGCGTTTCCACACCGAACGCCACCAGGGCCTGGTGGGCGAGGCCTTCGGCGGCGCCGACCTGATGACCCGCATGCCCGGCCGCGCGGCCGTGGGACACACCCGCTATTCGACCGCCGGCGGCAGCTTCCTGCGCAATATCCAGCCGATGTTCGCCGACCTGGATCAGGGCGGCATCGCCATCGCCCACAACGGCAATCTGACCAACTTCAAATTCCTGCACGGCCAGCTGGTCAGCGAAGGCGCCATCTTCCAGTCGACGTCGGACTCGGAAGTCATCCTTCACCTGATCGCCCGCAGCCGTAAGGCCAAGATCGTCGACCGCTTCATTGACGCCCTGGCGCGGATCGAGGGCGGCTACGCCCTGGTCGCCCAGACCCGTCACAAGATGATCGGCGCCCGCGACCCGCTGGGCATCCGCCCGCTGGTGCTGGGCCAGGTCGGCGAGGCCTGGGTGCTGGCGTCCGAGACCTGCGCCCTGGACATGATGGGCGCCACCTTCGTGCGCGACGTCGAACACGGCGAGGTCGTGGTCATCGACGAGAACGGCCTGGAATCGATCAAGCCCTTCCCGGCCCGCGCCGCCCGTCCCTGCCTGTTCGAATACGTCTATTTCTCGCGCCCGGATTCGGTCGTGAACGGCTGCTCGGTCTATGAGGTCCGCAAGGAGATGGGCCGGGGTCTGGCCCGCGAATGGGGTGTCGAGGCCGACATCGTGGTGCCGGTGCCCGACTCCGGCGTGCCGGCGGCCCTGGGCTACGCCCAGGAGAGCGGCATTCCCTACGAGATGGGCATCATCCGCAGCCACTATCTGGGCCGCACCTTCATCCAGCCCAGTCAGGGCGCCCGGCAGAAGGGCGTGCGCATGAAGCACAGCCCCAACAAGTCGGCGCTGGAAGGCAAGCGGGTCGTGCTGATCGACGATTCCATCGTGCGCGGCACCACCTCGGTCAAACTGGTCCGCGCCGTGCGCGCCGCCGGCGCCAAGGAAGTCCACCTGCGCTCGGCCAGCCCGCAGATCCTCTTCCCCGACTTCTACGGCATCGACATGCCGGAACGGGCGCAACTGCTGGCGGCCAACAAGACGCTGGAAGAGATGCGCGAACTGCTGGAGGTCGATTCGCTGGGCTTCCTGTCGATCGACGGCCTGTACCGCGCCATGGGCGAGACGGGCCGCAACAACGCCCGTCCCCAGTACACCGACCACTATTTCACCGGCGACTACCCCACCCGCCTGCTGGATCGCGAGATCGAGGAAGGCGGCCGGGAGGTTTCGGCGCGGCAACTTTCCCTGCTGGTCAGCGCCTGATATCTTGGGTTGATGGCGCACCACCCTGTTCAAACTAGCCAGTTGCAGGAGGGGAGGCTCTTCCTGATCAGATTTGGCGGCCGACTTTTGGCGATTGTCGGGGTGTTCTTCGTCTTCAACCTGATCCTGGCGGGAAACCAAGCCGCCCTGTCGCCTTGGACCCTCGCTGGTTTGACGACGGGCTTGGGCGCGGGGCAGCTACTCCCCGGCAAGCGCCGCATTCGCGTCCCGTCTATGGTTTGGCTGGGCGTCGGGTTGCTGATGATCTTGGTCGCCGCTGCGGCGTCATACAGCCTCGCCCAGGCAGCCTCCGGCGGAAACTGAGCCGCATCCGGATGCCCTCGGGACGCAATGTCGTGGTCGTTGACGATCAGGGCGTCAGCATCAACCTGTGGTCGCCTTCTGCCTGATCCCGCTTGGCGACCGCCGCCCACGCGGGCTAAGCAGGGCTATGTCAGACCTGCCCCTCAAAGACCGTATCGCCCTCGTCGTCGGGGCCTCGCGCGGCATAGGCTATGAGAGCGCCCTGGCCCTGGCGAAGGCCGGCGCGCATGTGGTGGCCACAGCCCGGACGCAGGGCGGGCTTGAGGAACTGGACGACGCCGTCTTCTCCGCCACCGGCCAGCACGCGACCCTGGTTCCGTTCGACCTGGTCGACGGCGGCGGGATCGACCGACTGGGCGGGGCCATCTTCGAACGGTTCAAGAAGCTGGACGTCTGGGTCAACGCCGCCGCCACCATGGGGCCGTCGGGCCTGACGCCGGTGGCCCATGCCGACCCGCGTGAATTCGCCAAGGTCGAGAAGGTCAATTTCACCGCCGTCTATCGGATGATCCGCTCGCTGGAGCCGCTGCTGCGGGCCTCCGACGCCGGGCGGGCCATCCACCTCACCTCCAGCGTCGCCACCTCGCCGCGCGCCTTCTGGGGCATGTACGCCGCGACCAAGGCCGGGGCCGAGGCCTTGGTCAAGGCCTGGGCGGACGAGGTGGAGAGCACCCCGATCCGCGTCAGCATCGTCGATCCCGGCCGGATGCGCACCGCCCTGCGCGCCCAGGCCTTCCCCGGCGAGGATCCGCAGACCCTGCCCCACCCGTCCGAGATCGGCCCGCTGATAGTCGAGCTGGCGCGCGGCGACCTGACGCCGCCGCTGACGGTGCGATTCCGCGACTGGCGGGACGCGCCGACGACGGAGGCGCTGGTCTGATCAGCTCCAGGCGGTGTCCAGCCCCGGTTCCGCGCGGAAGGCGAAGCTTCCGTCGGTCGAGGCCGACAGGTACCGCCAGGCGTCGAGTTCGCTGAGAAGGTCGGCGGCCTTGCCCTCGACCACGGCGACGGCGTCCGTGCCCGCCGACCAGCGGAGGGGCGGGTTTTCCGCATTCGCCAGGGTCACCAGGGCCTGGCCCAGCTTGGCCGGATCGCCGGCCTGGTTCTGGTTGCGCCCCTCATAGAAGGCGCGAAGGGCGGCCGAGGCCTCGGCGTAGTCGGCGATGGGACTGTCGGCGAATCGGACCGAGGTCGCATCGAGGAAGTCGGTGCGGAAGAAGCCAGGCTCGACAATGGTCATGCGGACGCCGAACGGCCTGACTTCGGCGGCGACCGACTCGGTGAAGCCTTCGACGGCGAACTTGGACGCGCAGTAGATCGACCCACTCTCGCCGCCCCGCAGGCCGCCGATCGACGAGATGTTGAACACATGGCCCGACCGCTGGGCCCGCATGACCGGCAGGACGGCGCGGGTCATGTCGAACAGGCCGAAGACATTGGTGTCGAACTGGGTCCGGGCGTCCTGGGGCCGGGTCTCCTCGAACAGGCCGAGGTGGCCGTAGCCGGCGTTGTTGACCAGGACGTCGATGCGGCCGAAGCGGGCGACCGTCGCCTCGACGGCGGCGGCGATGGCGGCGGCGTCGGTGACGTCGAGCGTCACGGACAGGACCGTGTCGCTGTCGGGACCGAAGGCCTCGACCAGGGCGTCGCGGTTGCGGCCGGCGACGACGACCCGGTCGTCGGCGTCCAGAGCGGCGCGGGCGATGGCGGCGCCCAGGCCGCGGGCGGCGCCGGTGACGAACCAGGTCTTCCGGGATGGGGTGGTCATGAGATGTCTCCTCTGTCTGACGGGACGGAGAAGACGCGCCTTCGCCTTCCAGGCGTTAGGGCGATCCAGGCGAAGTCTTGCACGATCCTGCCAAAGCGCGCTCCGCCGCTTGCGCGGGCCCGACGACAGGCGTTGGATGTTGACATGATCCTCTTGCCCGAAATGAGCGCCATCGTCGCGCGCCATGCGCCGCCCGACCTGTCGCGCTCGGCCGTGCCGGGCCTGCGCCTGTATGGCAGCGACGCGCCGACGCGGATGGTGTCGGTCGGCTATGACCCCATGCTGTGCCTGGTGGTGTCCGGCGGCAAACAGACGATCCTGGGGGAGACCGTCTATTCCTATCGGGCCGGCGACTGCCTGGTGGTGTCGGCGGAACTGCCGGTCTGCGGCAGCATTATCGAAGCGCCGTACCGCGCCCTGAGCTTCGACCTGAACCCGGCGACGATCGCCGGCCTGATGGTGGAGATCGGCGCCCCCGCCGCCTCGGACCCGTCGCCGCCGTCGGGCATCCATGTGACACAGTTGGAGGACGAACTGCTGGAACCGATGGCGCGCCTGTTGCGCCTGCTGGACCGGCCGCACGAGATCGCGGTGATGACGCCGATGATCGAGCGGGAACTGGTGTGGCGGCTGCTGCACAGCCGGCACGCCGCGACGGTGCGCCAGATCGGCTCGGCCGAAAGCCGCCTGTCGGGCGTCAGCCGCGCCATCAACTGGATCCGCGCCCACTACGCCGAGCCGATGCGGCTTGAGGCCCTGTCGGACCTGGCCGGGATGAGCCTGTCGACCTTCCACCGGCATTTCCGGACGGTGACGACCATGAGCCCGTTGCAGTTCCAAAAGCAGGTGCGGCTGCAACAAGCCCGCGCCCGCCTGCTGAGCGGCGCCGACGGGGCGGCGGAGACGGGTTTCGCGGTCGGCTACGACAGCCCGTCCCAGTTCAGCCGCGAATACGCCCGCCAGTTCGGTCTGCCGCCCGGCCGGGACGCGGCGCGGATGCGCGAGACCCTGGTGGTCGAGGGTTTGGCCGGGATCCGAGCCGCCTAGGGCAGGTGCGCCAGCACCTTCAGCCAACCTTCGGCCTGGGCCAGGTCGATGGCTTCGAACAGGGGGATGGCCAGAAGGAAGACCAGGCCGTCGCGGATGGTGGTCAGGAAGAAGGACGGGCGGATCGACAGTTCGGCCTCGTCACGCCACAGGGCGAAGTTGGGCAGGAAGCGCGGCGTGCGGGCCTTGTAGGCGGCGTAGGCGGCGCCGAAGGTCGCGCCCAGCCAGGCCTCTTCGCGGCGAACGGTCAGATAGAAGACCGCCAGGGACGCGAGGGTGAACAGCACCGCCAGGGTCAGGCTGCCGCTCTGGGCGCCGATGCCGAAGGCGCCGAAGAAGCTGAAGATGTAGAGCGGATTACGGCTGATCGAATACGGGCCGCGCGACACGATCTCGGCCTTCTTGCGCCCGCCGATATAGAGCGAACACCAGGCGCGACCGACGATGGCGAAGACGATGGCGGCGAGACCCACGGCCTCCACCCCTTCGTGCATGGGGCTGTCCAGGCCGAAAGCGGACTGTGACACCATGGTCAGGCCGACAAGCGCCAGCAGGGCGATCAGGACGGCGCCCTTGCGCACTTTTTGAATCGCTTGAAGATCGAAAATCGGGGTGGTTGTCATAATCGCTCCAGTAGAGCGAAAATCCAAGCGCCGGTTTTTAGGCCGTGGCAAGAAGTTTAAATGCAAGCGAAACTCGCTCGCGAATGCTGTGGACGGATGGTTTAGAGCGTCGATAGAATTTCAGGCAGATCGTCCGGCCAGATCGTATCTTCCGACGCCGTGATCTGGGCCGTCGTCCACCAGCGATGCTCGATCAGGACGCGACGTTCTTCCTCGGTCCAGCCGGTCGGCGAGGGGTCGAAGGGTTCGGTGCGCAGCAGGAAGAAGCGCTGGTCCACATGGGACAGGCGGCCGTCGGGCAGGTGGAAATCCACGAGGCGGCGGGCGACTTCAGGGCCAGGATCGGCGACCATCAGGCCGGTCTCCTCGAACAGTTCGCGGCGAGCAGCGTCGGCATAGGTCTCGCCCGGTTCGCAGCCGCCGCCGGGCGTGGCCCAGAAGGCCGTGCCGGCGATCGGCCCGTCGGCGTAGACGAAGCGGAACAGCAGCACCCGCCCCTTCCCGTCCAGAATCAGCCAGCGCGAGGTCGGCCGGTCGGGAAGGACGGGCGCGACCTGCATCACAGGCTCACTTCTTGGCGCCGCCCTTTTGGCCGGTGCGGATACGCCCGGAGCGCGAGACCTGGCGGGCGCCGCCGCGGGCGCCCTTCTGGACCGCCACCGACGAGCCGGCCTTCTTCGACGCGCTGGACTTCAGCCCGCCCAGAACCTTGGGCTGGGCCTTGCGGGTCTTCTTCTGCTCCAGCGCCTTGCCGGGCAGCTTGGACAGGGCCTCTTCCTTCTCGGCCTTCTTGATCCGGCGCGGCGCGGTCTTGGCGTCGCCCTTGTAGCGTTCCGGCCCGGACTTGGCGCCGCCCTCGGCATAGGGGTTCACGCCGCTGGACTTGACGTTCAGCCGGATCGGCGTGCCCGGCAGGTCGAAGCTCTCGCGGATCGAGTTGACCAGATAGCGCTTGTAATGCTCGGGCATCGACTCGGCGCGGTTGGCCATCAGCACGAAGGTGGGCGGACGGGCCTTGGTCTGGGCGATGTATTTCGGTTTGATCCGCTTGCCGTCCACGGCGGGGGGCGGATGTCGTTGGGTGGCCATGGACAGCCAGGTGTTCAGGTCCTTGGTCTTCACCTTGACCGACCAGGTGTCATAGGCCTGAAGCACGGCCGGCATCAGGCGTTCGACGCCCCGGCCCGAGTGCGAGGACAGGGCCACGAAGGGCGAGCCCTTCAGCTGCGGCAGCTTGTCCTCGGCCATGCCCTTCAGCTTGGCCATGCGGGCCTGGGGCTCGTCCTCCAGGTCCCATTTGGACGCGACATAGACCAGGGCGCGGCCTTCGCGCTCGACCAGGTCGGCCAGTTGCAGGTCCTGGGTGTCGAAGGCGTCGTCCTTATCCATCATCAGGATGACGACTTCGGCGAAGGTGATGGCGCGGATGGTGTCGGCGACCGACAGCTTCTCCAGCTTCTCCTGCACCCGCGCCTTGCGACGCATCCCGGCCGTATCGACCAGGCGGATGTTCTTGCCCTCGAACGTCCAGTCAACCGAGATGGAGTCGCGGGTGATGCCTGCTTCCGGCCCGGTCAGCAGGCGGTCGTCGCCGATCAGGCGGTTGATCAGAGTGGACTTACCGGCGTTCGGACGACCGATCACGGCGATGCGGATCGGCTTGTCCGGCTCGTCGATCTCTTCGATGAAGATGTCTTCGGACGCCGTGCGGATGGCCTTGTACAGGTCGGCCATGCCTTCGCCATGCTCGGCCGAGATGGCGACGGGTTCGCCGAAGCCCAGGGCGTGCGCCTCGCCGACGCCGCCGCCGCTCTCGCGGCTCTCGGACTTGTTGGCCAGCAGGATGATGGGCTTGTGCACCTTGCGCAGGCGCTCGGCGAAGATCCGGTCCAGCGAGGTGACGCCTTCGCGGGCGTCCATCATGAACATGACCAGTTCGGCGTCTTCCAGCGCGGCCTCGGTTTGCTCGCGCATCCGGGCTTCCAGGCTGTCGTCGGTGACGTCCTCGTAGCCCGCCGTGTCGATCAGCGTCAGGTCCATATCGCCGATATTGCCGTCGGCGTAGCGCCGGTCGCGGGTCACGCCGGGGCGATCATCGACAAGCGCGAGGCGCTTGCCGACGAGGCGGTTGAACAGTGTCGATTTGCCCACATTGGGGCGGCCGACAATCGCGACCTTCAGAGCCATTTCGGCTTTCTAGCTTAATTCGGGCTGAAGAGTCAGCGAATGCAGATCAGCTGGCCGTTGTCGGTCAGCACGTACAGGGCGCCGTTGTAGGCGGCGGGGGCGATATAGGCGGGGGCGCCCAGTTTCAGCGTCGTCTGGGCGACGCCCGTCTTGGGATCAAAGGCCACGGCCTCGCCGTAGGAGTTGACCATCACCAGACGGTTGGAAGCCAGCAGCGGACCCGACCATTGGGGATAGATGGTCCGACGGCCGAAGTTGAGGAACCCGCCGACCTTGCGCTTGCGCCCCTCGTTCAGTTCGCGGGTCCAGTAGATCTGGCCCGTGTCGCGATTGGCGGTGATCAGCTCGCCCGAGGTGGAGACGATGAAGACCACGTCGCCCACCGGCAGGGGGGCGTTCACGCCGGTGACCGGCAGCTGCCACTTGGGCTGACCCGAGCGCAGGTCCAGGGCCGAAAGAACGCCCGAATGGCTGACGCCATAGACCATGCCCCGGCTGATGACGGGGCGGCCGGCGACGTCGCGGACTTCCGACAGGGCGCTGGTGCGGCTGGTGCGCGACAGGGTCTGTTCCCACAGCGGCTGGCCGTTCAGGGCGCTGAGCGCGACCAACTGGCCCGACGAGAACGGCGCGATGACGGTGTTTCCGGTCACGGCCGGGCTGGAGGCGCGCATGACGCGCGCCGGCTCGGCGATGCCGCGATAGGTCCAGTCCTGGGCGCCGCTGTTGACGTCGAAGGCGAACAGCTGGCTGTCCACATCGACGACGAAGACATGCGCGCCGACGACCGTCGGGGCGCCGTGGATCGGGGAATCGACCTGCTGGGTCCAGACCACGGCGCCGGTCGCGGCGTCCAAGGCCGTCACCGAGCGATAGCCGGACGAGACGAAGACCTTGCCGCCGGCGAAGGCGACGCCGCCGCCGAAGCCGCCGCTGCGGTCACGCTCGGCGTCCTTGACGTTGACCTTCCACAGGATGTCGCCGGTGTCGGCCGAGACGGCCGAGACGGTCGATTCGCCGTCCAGCACGAAGATCTTGCCGTCGGCGGCGACGATGGGCGCCATGACATTGCCGACGCGGGCCGAGCCCTCGCCCACGCTGCGCTTCCAGGCGATCTGGAAATTGGGGGCCGCGATGACGTGTTCGACCAGGTTTTCCGAGGTCCCGCCCGGCTGGGTCCAGGCCGTGGCGGCCTGGGGTCCCGGCAGGAAGTAGTCGCGGCCGGACAGGGCGGCCGACGGCGCCAGCTGCTGTTCGAACTCGAGCACCGAGATGCGTTCGCCGGCCGAGGCGGTCGCCTTGGCGTCGTCCTTCTTGCCCAGGCCGAACGGCAGGTTACGGCTGACCGTGCCGCATGAGGCCATGGTGGCGGCGACGCCGCAGATCAGCGCGACTTTCAGAACTCGGTTCATCTTGGGCGTCCTGTAGGGGGTCGTCACTGTTGGGCCGGGGCGATGGGAGTGGGCGCATTGGCGGCGCCGGCGGCCGGCGGAGCCGCGTTCTTGGCCGCATCGGCGATGCTCTTGAGCGCCCCCGCCGTGCCGGCGTCGATCGTGGCGACAGCAACGTTGGCGCGCTGACGAACATCATCAGGCACGTCCTGTCCCAGTTGCAGCAGGACGAAGGCCTCGCGGGCCTCCTTGGTCTTGCCGTGCTGCAGGCGGGCCAGGGCCAGGGCTTCCTGGGCGAAGGCGTGCAGCGGGCGCTTGTCTTCGGCCAGGGGCGTCAGGCGAGCCTCGATATCGGCCAGGGGCGCCGTGTCCATGATCAGCAGGGCCGCCTTGAACGCCGCCGGGTCCGACAGGATCGGATCGCTGGAGGTCTTGGCGGCCTGGTCGAACAGGCGGACGGCGTCAGGGATCTTGTCGGCGGTCACGGCCAGGCCGGCCTGCTGCTGCAGGGCCAGGACCTTGTAGGCGTCATTGCCTTCCTTGACCGTCTCCTCGAAGGCGAGACGGGCCTCGGCGGGCTTTTCGGCGCGCAGGGCCTCCATGCCGCGATCATAGGCCTCGGCGCCCTTGGCGGCCTTGCTCGAATTCAGGCTGTCCCAGCCCCACCAGCCCAGGGCGGCGACCAGGGCGACCACAAGAATGACGCCCACGACGGGCAGCCAGGTGCGGGCCAGGCGCTTGTACCGGTCGGAGCGAAGCTCCTCCTCGACCTGCTCGAAGACATCAACCACTGAAACGTCGCCCCAAAATCGCTAAAAGCAAACCGGCGCGGACCCTAGAGGTTCGCCCTTGCCGCCGCAACGTAGCCCGTTACTGCGAAGCCGGCTTTTTCGAGAAGTAGGTCTCGACTTCGGCAGGAAAACGGCGGGTTTTCACATCATTGGCGAAAGCGGCCGCCGCACGGTCGATCTCGGTGCGCAGATCCGCGTATTTGCGCACGAATTTCGGGGTCCAGTCGAACAGTCCCAGCATGTCGTTGACCACCAGAACCTGGCCGTCGCAGGCGGCCGAGGCGCCGATGCCGATGGTGGGGACGTCGATGCTCTCGGTGATCTCGCGCGCCAGCGATTCGGCCACGCCCTCGATGACGATGCAGAAGGCGCCGGCCTCGCCCGTGGCCTTTGCTTCCGCCATGACACGGTCGCGTTCAAAATCGGTGCGTCCCTTGGCCTTGAACCCGCCCTCGGCCAAAATCGCCTGAGGCCGCAGTCCCACATGGCCCATGACCGGGATGCCGCGCTTGACCAGGAAGGCGACGATCTCGGCCAGTTCGACACTGGTCTCCAGCTTCACCGCCTGGGCGCCGGTTTCCTTCATGACGCGCACGCAGTTGTCATAGGCGGCTTCCTTGCCGCCCTCATACGAGCCGAAGGGCATGTCGACCACGACCAGGGCCCGGCGCGAGCCCCGCACCACCGCCTGGCCGTGCAGGATCATCATCTCCAGCGTCACGCCGACGGTGTTCGGAAGGCCATGGACCGCCATGCCCAGGCTGTCGCCCACCAGCAGCACGTCGCAGTGCGGATCCAGCAATCCCGCCATCGGGGCGTCATAGGCGGTCAGGCAGACGATGGGCTCGCCGCCCTTGCGGCCAGCGATATCAGGCACGGAGACGCGCTTGATCTTCTCCTGGGTGTGAACGGACATCGAGAGGCTCCTGACTTCAAGTCGGGTCAGATAAGCCCCGCGATCCCGCAAGTCACCCTCACACGTCCTGAGACAGTTTCACCAGGCCCGCCGCCAGCACGGCGACGAGGGCTCCAGCCACGATCCAGAAGGCCATCATGCCCGACCCGTCCATCAGATCGAACGATCCGACACCCAAGCCCTCCAGCCCAGATTGGGCCGCGCCCTGAGCCGTCGCCGCCGCCGTCCGCACGCCCTGCGTCAGAGTCGTCTCTCCGTCCGCAGAGAAGTTGAAATTCACCCCCTCGCGCACCGCCAGGACGCCGCCGACCAGGCCGGCCCCGGTCAGGGCCAGGGTGCGCCAGCGCGACCGTTTCTCCATACTGGCCTGGACGGTCGCCAGGAACAGGGCCTCGTCGGCCAGTCGCGGGCTCTGCGCGAACAGCCGCTCGATCATCGGATCGAATTCATCAGCCGACATGGGTCGACCTCCCGCCTGATGCCTGCGCCGGCTGAAGCCGGGCGCGGAGTTTATCCAGACCACGTTTGACATGAGACTTCACCGTGCCGAGCGGCAAATTCATGGCCGCCGCGATTTCGGGGTGGGACATTCCTGCGCCGTGGCACAGGGAGACGCAGACCCGCTCGGTTTCGTTGAGCGTCTTCATCGCCTCGTCCAGGTCCATGAAGCCGGCGTGATCGACCACGACGTCGGCCTCGTCCGCCTCGACTTCCGCGACATAACGGGCCTCGCGCGCGACGCGCTTCAGATACAGGCGGGCGGCGATCTTCTTGATCCAGCCGGCGAAGGTCCCCTGCCCCCGAAACTCCGAGCAGCGCTGGAACCCCAGCAGGAAGGCGTCCTGGGCCACGTCGTCGGCCAGGGACGGCGCCGCGCCCATGCGGCGGAGCAGGCCCCGGACCGCCGACCCGTGCCGACGGACCAGTTCGCCATACTCCCGCCGTCCGCCGGCCGCCGCCTGGGCGGCCAGCTCGACGTCGTGGAGATCGCGCAGCAATGACGGCCTCATGGCGTCTTTCCCCGATCGCGGCCGTCAGTCCGCGTGCTTGTTGAAAAAGCTGAGGACGATGAAGGCGAGGCCGATGGTGATCGGTATGCAGGAGACGCCCAACAGGGGGTTCTGCATACCGCCGTTCCAGGCATTGCCGCCGAGATCACTGACGATGCCGAATGCTGCAATGCCTATGCCCGTCGCCAGCCAGATGATGCCACGACGGATATCCTTGGTGCGCGAGGGGAGACTTTTCTGCACGTCCTTGGTCAGGGCGTCGATCAACTCAGGCGGCAATTGCTGTCCCTTGTCCACCGCATGACGAACGGTCTCCTGAATGTCGCGCTTCTCGCGATACTTCAGGAATGTCGGACCGAAGACGATGGCCGTGATGGTGCCGAAGACGGCGAATATGGCGAACAGCGGGATGAAGTCTTCCATGGCGTGGGCCCTTTTGATCCGATGCGACAGCCTGATGCGGCGGCCTTCTGATCACAAGAGGCTGTGGGATGCGCGTACGGATGCGCGGCCCGACGTGAAATCTTCGTAAGGTCGCGACGCGAAGCCCATGACGCGACAACGGGTTCGGGCTAACGTCATGGCCTGACCCCCTGAAGGAGATTCCCATGGCCCACGTCACCTATCGCATCGTCGAGCACGACGGCGGATGGGCCTACCAGTCCGGGGGCACCTATTCCGAGACCTTCGCCACCCACGAGGCCGCCAAGGCCGCTGCGGTCCGGGCCGCGCGCGAACAGAAGGTGCCGGACGAAAACGCCGCCATCGAATACGAAACCGCCGACGGCCGCTGGGTCACGGAAAGCGCCGACGGACACGACCGCCCGGCGACCGACGTCGAAGACTGACGGCCCCCGCCCCTATTCGAAGACGGCGGCGTAGGCTTCGGGCTTGAAGCCGACCAGGCGCCGGTCCCCCAGATCCAGGACCGGCCGCTTGATCATCGAGGGCTGGGCCGTCATCAGGGCGACGGCCTTGTCCCGATCAATGTCCGCCCGGTCGGCCTCGGGCAGTTTCCTGAAGGTCGTGCCGGCGCGGTTCAGCACCGTCTCCCAGCCGTGTTCGTCGATCCACTGGCCCAGTTGGACCGAGTCGACGCCCGCCTTCTTGTAGTCATGAAAGACATAATCGACGCCGTGCTGGTCCAGCCAGACGCGGGCCTTCTTGACGGTGTCGCAGTTGGGAATGCCGTAGAGGACGACGGTCATGGGCGGTCCTTTTCCTTGGGGCGGCCGCTGTGCCTGTAGATAGTCCTCCTGACAAGCCTGGAAACCCGCTGTTCATGAGCGGGGACCCAATACTCATCGCCCCGCCAGAACACGGTTTCCCATGTCGATCCGCGCCGCTTCAAAACGTGTCCTGGCCTTGATGAGGACCAGGGCGGCGCTGTCCGCAGTCTCCATGATGGCGACGATGACGGCGATGATGGCCGCCATGATCGTCGTGGTGTTCGGGAACCTGTCCACCATCGAGGCCGCAGACCGCGCGGTTCACCACACCCGGGTTGTCGAAACCGCGGCGGCCGATCTTCTGGCGTCCAGCCTGGATCAGGAAACCGGCGTCAGGGGATATGGCGAAAGCCGGGGCGAACCGGCTGCGCTCGAACCCTATTTTGCAGGCCAGGCGAAGTTCAGCGAAGAACTGCAGACCCTCTACCGTCTGTCGAGCGACAGTCCGCAGCAGACCGCCCGACTGGACGCCCTGCGTGAGGGGCTGGACCGCTGGCGTTCCGTCTATGCAAGCCCTCAGTTGGCCCGTCCCCAAAGCCAGATCGCCGATCCCGCCCTGGCGGACCGAGGTCGAGCCGCTATGGACGAGGTGCGCCAATTGCTGGACGATCTTCGTGCGGAGGAGGCCTTGGCCACCCAGGAACGCGAGAAGGCGCGTGATCGCGCCTATACGACCGCACGGATCGTCGTCGGCGGTGTCGGCCTGGCGGCGCTGGGGTTCGGGGCGAGCCTGGGTCTTTGGGCCGTCCGCGCCTCGGCGCGACGTGAACGCGAAGCCGTGGCCTTCGCCAAGGCCAAGACGCGAACCCTGGCCGTCGTCAGCCACGAGATCCGCACGCCGCTGAACGGCATGCTGGGCATGTTGCAGGCCATGGCGGCCGAGCCGATGGCGGCGACCCAGAAGGAACGGCTCGAGGTCGCGCTTGAATCGGGAGAAACCCTGACGGCCCTGCTCAATGATCTGCTGGACGCGTCGAAGATCGAGGCAGGACGCCTGGAGTTGCTGGAGGCCGATTTCGACCTGACGCGTCTGCTCGCGCGCATGGAGACCGCCTTCGGCGAGACGGCGCGCAAGAAGGGCGTGCTGCTGCGGATCGACATCGCGCCCGAAGCGGCAGGCGATTGGATCGGGGACAAGGTGCGGATCGGCCAGATCCTGGCCAATCTGATCTCGAACGCCGTGAAGTTCACCGATCAGGGCGAAGTGGCCTTGTCCGTCGACGTCCCGAGCGCAGGCCTGCTTCGGATCGCCGTGCGTGACAGCGGCATGGGCATGAATGAAGCCACCCTGGACCGCCTGTTCTCACCCTATGCGCAGGCCAGCGCCGAAACCGCGCATACGCATGGCGGCACCGGCCTGGGCCTGGCGATCTCGCGCTCGCTGGCGCGGATGATGGGGGGCGACATAACCGTCACCAGCGCGCTCGGTCAGGGCTCCTGCTTCACCCTGGAGCTTCCGCTGCAACGCGGGCGTTCGGCCGCGACCGAGCCCGAGAGCGCAAGAAGCCTGGCCGACCTGCATGTCCTGGCGGCCGACGACAACGCCGTGAATCGCCAGGTTCTGTCCGCCATCCTGCCCAGTCTGGGCGTCGAGCTGACGGTGGTCGAAAACGGCGACCAGGCCGTGGCCGCTTGGCGTGAGGGCGCCTATGATCTGGTGCTGCTGGACCTGCGCATGCCGCTCTGCGACGGCTTCGAGGCCGCCCGCCGAATTCGCGCCGAAGAGACGCCCGGCCAGCGCACGCCCCTGATCCTGTTGTCCGGCGACGTCTCCGCGTCGGTGCGCCAACAAGGCCGTGAGGCCGGTCTGGACGGCTTCGTCGCCAAGCCGCTGGACATCCATATGCTGATCGAGGCGATGAGCGCCGCCCTGCCGCCCGCCCACACGCTGGCCGCCTGACTCCCGCGCCCTGATCAGAATCGTTTTGTCAGGCCCAGGCTGAACACCCGTCCACGCGGGTCGGCGACGACCGGGTCGTAGCCGAAGGCGTACTGGGCCAGAGGCGGCGCCTTGTCCGCCAGATTGACCACGCCCAGGGCCAGGTCGAGATCGAGGCCGAGCGTGCGGGTGTAGAGCAGATCGACGGTGGTCTGGCTGGCGATGGTGGTGTCGTTGATCCCGCTGCGGTCGTTACGATAACCGGCTGTGTAGTGGACCAGGCCGGTCAGGGCGTGACCGCCGCCGCTCCAGGACAGGGCGAATTCGCCGCGATTGCGCGGCAGGGACCGGCCGATATTGTTCAGATTGGTCGAGCCCACGCCCGACACCTGGGCCGCGCCGTCGCTGAGCCGGATGTCGTAACGGTCCACATAGGTCCAGGTCGCCGAGGCCGAGGCCCGCCCGCCCCACAGCTCGCGACCGTAACGCGCCGCCAGGTCGATCCCCTGCGTCTCGATGGAAGAGGCGTTGACGAAATAGAGCTGGACGAAGGTCAGGGCGCCGCCGGCCGAACGGGTGATGCGCGACTGGGCGTCCGTGCCGGTGCGGCCCGCCGCCGTATCGGCCGCCGCCTGATCGATGATCGCTTGGGCCGATTCCTTGACCACCTGGTCGGCATAGTCGAAGCGCCAGGCGTCCAGGCCCAGTTCCAGCCCCTCGATCGGACGCCACAGGGCGCCGAAGGTCAGGCTCTCGGACTTTTCGGGTTTCAGGTCGGCGTCGCCCGAGGTCAGGGTGTTGACGAAGACGAACGCCCCCCAATCGAACACCGACGGCTGAGAGGCCTGGGCGCCGGACTGGGCGTAGACGGACGGGGCGCGGAACCCCTGCCCCCACGAGGCGCGCAGCGCCAGGGCGTCGGTCACGTCCCAGCGGACCGCCGCCTTGGGGCTGAACCGCCCCTGATCGCCGTCATAGGACTCATAACGCCCGGCCAGTTGCGCCTCGATCCGGCCGCCCAGATGGATTCTGGCCTCGGCGAAGCCGGCCAGGGTTTGCTGGTCGCCCTCGAAGTCCGGCGAAAACCCGGCGGTCAGCAGTTCGCCGGCGTTGACCAGATCGCTCCAGTCATGACGGAAAACGCTGCGGCGATACTGGGCGCCCAGGGCCACATCGACCCGCCCCCCGGCCCAGGCCAGGGCCTGGCCGCCGGTCGAGGCGTCGGCCGTGGTCAGGCTGGACGCGCCGCGCAGACCGGTTGAGCCGGTCAGGCTGTCGATCAGTTCGGCGCTGTTGGCCGTGCCGGTCCCGAGATAGGCGCTGCCGAAGGGATTGAAATACTGACAGGCGCCGACGCCCGGCGACCCCGTCGCCGCATCGCAGCCGGCGCCGCCCAGACCATTCAGGGCGTTCCGCAGCGCGCTGCCGATCACGTCCGGCTTGTCATAGGCGACATGCTGGCGGCTGGCGGTCGCGGCCAGGCTCCAGGTCCAGCCGCCGGCGAAGTCACCGTCCAGACCGGCGGCCAGGCGCCAGGTCTCATACTCGAACACGGCGGTCGAAGCCCCGGCCTCTGCGCCCAGAAGCCGGCCCCGGAACAGGACGTCCTCGCCGAACGGATTGTCGGGGTGCGAGGCCGGCACGGTCAGGGACTGAGCCAGGATGGGCAGCGACGGCGTCTGGCGGGCGCGGGTTTCGGAGGTCGACCAGGCCGCCTGAAGCGACAGGCTCATGTCCCCGACCGGACGGCGATAGTCGGCGAAGACCTGGGTGCGCGTCTCCTCCGGCGTCAGGTCGAAGAAGTCGGAATAGTCGAGGCGGCAGAAGGCGTCGCCGGCGCTGTTGCGATAGGCGGCGTCGAAGGCGGGATTGTCGCAGACCGGGTCCGGCGCATAGCCCCCCGTGCCGGGCCGGTAATAGGAGCCCGGCTGACCGTAGCTGGTCACGGCGGTCCAGGACGCGCGGCCGTAACGGTCCGCCTGGGTGAAGTCGCGCTCGTCGGTGCTGAGCGCCGACCGGTGGAAATGCGAGGCCGCCAGGGTCAGGTCGCCGCCCAGCAGCGCAAAACCGCCGATGGCCTGGATCACGCTCTCTTCCGATCCGTCGGCCACGGCGTATTTGGCGCTGATCTCGGGCTCCGCCACATTGTAACGGGTGATGAAGTTGACCACCCCGGCCACGGCGTCCGAGCCATAGACGGCCGAGGCGCCGTCCCTGGCCACCTCGACCCGCTGCAAGGCGATCATGGGAACGAGCGAGTTGATGTCGACGAAGGCCGAGCCGTCGGTCGCCACCACGGCGCTGGTCGTCCAGCGCTGGCCGTCGACCAGGACCAGGGTCGAACCCAGGCCGAGATTGCGCAGATTGAACTGGGCCGTGCCGGAGCTCTGCGGCTGATTCAGCTGATCCACCTGGGCCTCGGAGCCCGAGTTGGCGGTGATCAGGCGGACCAGTTGCGAAGCGTCGGCGACGCCGGCGGCCGCGATGACGTTCCGCTCCAAAGTCTCGACCGGCGCGATCCGGTCGCCGCCGGCGATGCGCGATCCGGTGACGACGATATCGTCCACGCGCGACGGCCCCTCCTGCGCCTGAACCGCACACACGCCCGCCAGCCAGGCGACCGAAGCCGTCGCCATCAGGATTTTACGCCGCGCCATGTCTGTGCTCCCCAAAACCGTGACGGCGGCTTCTAGCGAGGGCGGGTATTTTGCGAAAGAGTAATTTTGCAGATTTGCAAATTAGCGATTCTGCATACGCTCTGGAATATCGCGAGCCATTGATCCGGCGATGTAACCGGTTACGGTAGAGAAAAATGGAAACAGTTCAGGGAAGAAGCATGGCGAACGTCCGTCTGGTCGACGTGAAGAAGGCGTTCGGCGCCGTCGAGGTGTTGAAGGGCGTCGATCTGGAGATCGCCGACGGCGAGTTCGTGGTCTTCGTCGGCCCGTCCGGCTGCGGCAAGTCCACCCTGTTGCGCACCATCGCCGGGCTGGAAGAGGCGACGACGGGCGAAGTCTCCATCGGCGACCGGGTGGTCAACGACCTGTCGCCGTCCGACCGGGGCATCGCCATGGTGTTTCAGTCCTACGCCCTGTATCCGCACATGACGGCCTATGAAAACATGGCCTTCGGGCTGAAACTGGCCAAGACGGACAGGGCCAAGATCGATCGCCGCGTGCGCGCCGCCGCCGAAGCCCTGAGCATCACCGACTATCTGGACCGCAAGCCCAAGGCCATGTCCGGCGGACAGCGCCAGCGCGTCGCCATCGGCCGCGCCATCGTGCGCGAACCCGACGTCTTCCTGTTCGACGAGCCGCTGTCGAACCTGGACGCCGCCCTGCGGGTTCGGATGCGCTACGAGTTCGCACGCCTGCACGCCGAGCTGAAGACGACGATGATCTATGTGACCCACGACCAGGTCGAGGCCATGACCCTGGCCGACCGGATCGTGGTGCTGAACGGCGGCCGGATCGAACAGGTCGGGGCGCCGATGGACCTGTACCAGCGCCCGGCCAATCTGTTCGTCGCCGGCTTCATCGGCAGTCCGCGCATGAACCTGCTGGCGGGCGAGGTGGTCGCCGCCTCGGCCGCCGGGGCCACGGTGCGGACGACGGCAGGCGAGACGATCCGCGTGGCGGTGGACGCCGCCTCGGCCAAGGCCGGCGACCGCATCACCCTGGGCGTCCGGCCCGAACATCTGAACCTGGCGGCCGAGGGCGACGGGCTGACCGCCAAGGTCCTGTTCGTCGAGCCCCTGGGGGCGACGACCATGGCCCATCTGAAACATCCGGCGTCGCAGGACACCCTGACGGTCCAGCTGGCGGGCGGGGCTCCGGCCAGGGTCGGCGAATCGCTGACCCTGCACGTCCCCGCCGACCAGGCCCATCTGTTCGACGCGGAAGGTCGCGCCTTTTCCCGACTTTAGCCGCGCTTTTCGTCACCGCCGATGAAGGCGCCGGCGATCCAGCTGACCACGCCGGTGACGATGGCCGCCCCGATTCCCGCCCACAGGCCGTCCACGGCGAAGCCGTTCAGGAACAGGGCGGTCAAGCCGATCATCGCCGCGTTCACGATCAGCAGGAACAGACCCAGGGTGACGACCGTGATCGGGAAGGTCAGCACCACCATGATCGGCCGCACGATCGCGTTGACCAGGCCCAGAATGATCGCCGCCGCGATCAGCGAGCCGTTATTGGTGAAGTCGACGCCCGGCACGATCTGGGCCGACAGCCACAGGCCGGCCATGGTGACGACGGCCTGGATGATGAAACGGATCATGTTGTCCTCAATGATGTGGAAGCGTCACCATAACGCGGCATGCCGGCAAAGGCTCCCCCTCGCCCGCCCCGGCTGCTAGTCAGGGCGCTGATCCAGACTGCGACACGATACGGAGACCGGCCATGAGCCTTCACGGCGAATACGACCCCGACAACATCTTCGCCAAGATCCTGCGCGGCGAGATCCCCTCGGTGAAGGTGTGGGAGGACGACCACGTCCTGGTCTTCATGGACGTGTTTCCCCAGTCGGAAGGCCATGTCCTGATCATCGCCAAACAGTCGCAGGCGCGGAACCTGCTGGAGGTCGAGCCGGACATCCTGGCCCGGCTGACGGCCGCCCTGCAACGCACGGCCGTGGCGGTCGAAAGGGCGCTGAAGCCCGACGGGATCGCCGTGATGCAGTTCAACGGCGACGCCGGCGGCCAGACCGTCTTCCACCTGCATTTCCACATCATCCCCCGCTGGGCCGACCGGCCGATGAAGGGACACGGCCACGCGCCCATGGCCGAAGCCGCCGCCTTGAGGCCCCTGGCCGACCGGATCGCCGCAGAACTGGCCTGAGCGTGGCGGATCCGTCTTGCACAGGCGTGAATCCGTCCGCATAAGGCCAGCCAGTCCTCAAGACCGGGGCCGGTTTAGCTCAGTTGGTAGAGCGCCAGTTTTGTAAACTGGATGTCGCGGGTTCGATTCCTGCAACCGGCACCATCTCTTCACGACTTGGCCCTGCAGTTTTGCAGGTGGCGCCTTGAGGGCGCAGCGGATCACAGACCGATATCGAACGGGTGCGCTTTCACGGCGTTTCAGTCGGGAAGGCACGGGCGACCACGCGGTATGGCTTTGACCATAGCCGAGCCCTGAAGGGTGGCGAGACGCCGATCGCGCCGAAACACTCAGGTCGGAACATCCTTGTCCAATACGGCTTAGGTATCTGACGGCCGCGAAGACAAGCCGGGGCCACGGACGCACGACACTCATCAATCGGCAGGGAAACGCCCTGAATGCACGCCACTTACTGCGGTCCTGCGCCGCTTCCCGGCGAACTCGCCACGAGCTGGAATCTGGACCCGATTCTTCTCGCCGCGCTGTTCGCGCTGGGCGTGGGCCTGCGGCGCGACCGGGCCGGACTGGCCGGCGTGGCGGTGTTGGCGATCGCCTTCGTCTCTCCGCTCTGCGCCCTGTCGGCGGCCCTGTTTTCAGCGCGGGTCGTGCACCACGTCCTGCTCATCGCCGTCGCCGCACCGCTTCTGGCCTTGGCGGTCCCGGCGCCACGGCCGGGGGGGATCGTGATTCCCTTCGTGGTCTCGACCGCCGTCCTCTGGATCTGGCACATTCCCGCAGCCTATGACGCCGCCCTGACCAACATCCCAGTCTATTGGGTGATGCAAATCTCGCTGCTCGGCAGCGCGATGCTGTTCTGGCGGGCGGTCCTGGCCGGGGACGGCGCGCCTGTGGATCGCCTCGGGTTTGTGATCGCCGCCTTCGCCCAGATGGGGCTGCTCGGCGCCCTGCTGACCTTCGCCCCGACGTCCCTCTATGCGGCGCACAGATTCGCGCCCCTGGCCTGGGGCATGACCCCGCTTGAGGATCAGGCCCTGGGAGGGCTGATCATGTGGGCGCCGGCGGGGATACCCTACGCGATCGCAACCATCTGGATCGCGCGCCAGGGCTGGTCGCGACTGAAGGCGACGCGCGCATGATCGACTGGCTCGCACCCGCCGTTCCGCTGTTCAAGGCGGCCCATATCGTCGCCCTGGTGATCTGGTGCGGAGGGCTGCTGGCCCTGCCGTTGATGTTGACGCGCCATGACCCGAACATCTCGATTGAAGACTATCGCGTCGTCCGGAACGCCTCGCACCTGACCTATACGATGTGCGTCACGCCGGCGGCCGTCATCGCCGTGATCGCCGGCACCTGGCTGATCTTCCTGCGCGAGGTCTATGTGCCGTGGCTGTTCGCCAAACTGGCGTTCGTCGCGATGCTGGTGATGGCCCATGGCTGGATCGGCCACACCCTCGCGCGGATCGGCGAAGACCCTGACGAACACACCCCGCCCCGGCCCTATATCCCGATCGCCCTGGTTCTCTTGCCGATGTTGATGATCCTCACCCTGGTGTTGGCCAAGCCGACGCTGGCCTGGGTCGTCCTGCCGGACTGGCTGACGGACCCCCGGAGCGGTCAGCTCTTGTTCGACACGCCCAGTCGATAGTCGAAGACGAGTTTGCCGCCATGCCAGCCCGTTACCGCCACCACCCCGACACACAGGGCCGAGAGCAGGATGCCGTAAGGCAAAACGGCCGTCTCATATCCATAGAGACGATGCCCCCAGTTCGCCCCGAGCAGCGCCAGCAGGGTCACCGCGATGATGAAATGGGTCCAGGCCGGAGCCCGCGCCCGGATGCCCGACACCATCAGAAGTTCAGCCGTGCCGGAAACGCCCGCCAACATGCCGAACAGAAAACCCGTGCCGGCGGACCACAGGGCGGCCCGGGCCCAGAAGCCGTCGCCCGTCCACCAGTACAGGGCGTCCGCACCCAGGGTGCAGAAGGTCAGGGCCACGGGGAAGGCGACGCTCATCGCATGAATCGGGTGACCGAACACCGCGACGCGCGACTCGGTCGCGGAAAATCCGGGCGCGGCCGCAATCGGGTCGATCAGGGCCTCGGCTTCCTCTTCGATCTTGTCCGTCATTTCCCGTCCCTGCCGCGTCCCATGGTGGTTCTGACAACGGCGCTGGCGCTGGCGGGTTGCGAGGGGGCCCTGTCGACCGTCGATCCGGCCGGCCCCGCCGCCCGCACCATCGCTCAGATCTGGTGGGTGATGCTGATGGGGGCCGTCGCCATCTTCGCCCTCGTGATGGCCCTGGTCGCGCTGGCGTTCCGGGCGCGCGGCCCCGTTGACGAGACGCGGCACGAGCGCCTGTGGGTGATCAAGCTGGGCGTAGCCTTTCCGGTCGTCGTGCTGCTGGCCCTTCTCGCCTATGGGCTGGCGGCGGGGGAGCGCTTGCTGCCCAGGCAGGGCGCGGATGTCGTCCGCGTCGGCGCCGAGGCCCGCCGGTCCGCCTGGGCCTTCAGCTACGCCGATGTTGCGGGGCTGAGGACCGACCATGTGCTGCACATTCCCGCCGGGCGGCCCGTCGATGTCGCGATCACATCCACGGACGTGATCCACAGCTTCTGGGCGCCGCGCCTGGCCGGCAAGATCGACGCCATTCCCGGCCATGTGAACATCCTGCGCATCGAGGCCGACGCCCCCGGCGTCTATGCCGGCCGAAGCGCCGAGTTCAGCGGCGTCGGCTACGACGATTTCGCCTTCACCGTGGTCGCCCACGACCCCGCCTCCTGGGAGCGCTTCGTCCGAAGCGGCACGCCATGAACATGCTCCAGCGCCACCGCCGCCTGACCGAAATCTGGTCGTCCGAGCCCGGCGCTCGCGGCCTGTTCTCGACCGTCAACCACACCGACCTCGGCCGGATGTTCCTGGCCGTGTCCTTCTTCTTCTTCCTGGTCGGCGGCGTGCTCGCCATGCTGATCCGGGCCCAGCTGGCGACGCCCCATTCGGCCTTCGCCGGGCCGGAGATCTACAACCAGATCTTCACCATGCACGGGACCATCATGATGTTCCTGTTCGCCATCCCGACGTTCGAGGGACTGGCCATGTATCTGCTACCCAAGATGCTGGGCACGCGCGATCTCGCCTTCCCCCGCCTCTCCGCCTACGGCTTCTGGTGCTATGTCTTCGGCGGGACGATGCTGCTGGTGTCGATGGTGCTGGGCATCGCGCCGGATGGCGGCTGGTTCATGTATCCCCCGCTGACCGGGCCGATCTACTCGCCGGGCATCAACACGGATTTCTGGCTGATCGGCATCACCTTCGTCGAGATTTCGGCGATTGCGGCGGCGGTCGAGATCACCGTCTCGATCCTCAAATACCGCGCCCCCGGCATGTCGCTGGACAAGATGCCGATCTTCGCCTGGTACGCGCTGGTCACCGCCCTGATGATCCTGACCGGCTTTCCGCCGCTGATCCTGGGCTCGATCCTGCTGGAGCTGGAACGGGCGTTCGGACTGCCCTTCTTCCAGGCCGAGTTCGGCGGCGACAGCCTGTTGTGGCAGCACCTGTTCTGGCTGTTCGGTCACCCGGAGGTCTACATCATCTTCCTGCCGGCGGCGGGGGTGATCTCGACCATTCTGCCGGTCATGTGCCGAACGACC
This sequence comes from Brevundimonas sp. TSRC1-1, assembly GCF_049898245.1. NCBI lineage: Bacteria > Pseudomonadati > Pseudomonadota > Alphaproteobacteria > Caulobacterales > Caulobacteraceae > Brevundimonas > Brevundimonas sp. TSRC1-1. The sequence continues at coordinate 1,016,325 of NZ_JAFCXI010000001.1, read as the reverse complement.
CTGCTCGGCTATGGCTGGATCGTGGCCTCGGCCACGGGACTGGCCTTCCTGTCTTTCGGCATCTGGGTCCACCACATGTTCACGACGGGAATCCCGCACATGGGGCTGGCCTTCTTCTCGGCCGCCTCGACCCTGGTGGCGGTGCCGACGGGGGTCCAGCTGTTCGCCTGGATCGGCACCATGTGGAAGGGCAGGCCCAGTCTGCGCATGCCGATGCTGCACCTGCTCGGCTTCTTCTTCACCTTCGTGATCGGAGGGCTGACCGGGGTCATGGTCGCTGTGGTTCCCTTCGACTGGCAGGCGCACGACACCGCCTTCATCACAGCCCACCTCCACTACGTCCTGTTCGGCGGCTTCGTCTTTCCGATCCTGGCCGGCCTCTACTATTGGATGCCGCACGTCAGCGGCCGTGCGCGGTTCTTCCGGCTGGGCGAGCTGGCCTTCGCCCTCGTCTTCATCGGCTTCCATGTCACCTTCCTGGCCATGCACTGGGTCGGTCTGCTGGGCCAGCGGCGGCGGATCTCGACCTATCTGCCGGAGGACGGCTGGACGACCGTCAACCTGATCTCGTCGATCGGCAGTTTCGTGCTGGCCATCGGCATCGCCATGGTGATCGTCGATCTGGTGCTCCACGCCTTCACCGCGCGACGCAGCCGTCGCGACCCCTGGCAGGCCGGAACCCTGGAGTGGGCGATGATGACGCCGCCGCCGGCGTATAATTTCGCCAGCCTGCCCCATGTCGACAGCCGCCAGCCGCTCGCCGACGATCCCGAGCTGACGCTCCGCCTTGCGCGCGGTGAAGGCTATCTCTCGGAACCCGAACAGGGGTGGCGCGAAAGCCTGACGGTCGAGATCGCGACCGGCAAGCCGGACTTTCACATCATCTACCCGACAAACACCCGCCTGCCGATCCTGATGGCGGCGGTCACCGGGGTGTTCTTCGTCTCCCTGTTGCTGAAGTTCTACTGGACGGTTCCGCTGGCGGTGGTCGGGGTGACGATCCTGGCGTGGCGCTGGGCCTGGTCGCTGGGACGCACGACCGATCTGCCCCCTCGGTCGATCGGTCGCGGCCTGACGCTGCCCAACGCCACCCAGGTCAGCCGTTCGCCCAGCTGGTGGGGGTCGGCCCTCCTGCTGACGGCCAATGCGACCTTTTTCGGCTCGCTGCTGTTCGGCTTCGCCTTCCTGTGGACGGTCGCCCCGTCCTGGCCGCCGCCCGCCTGGTTGACTTCGTCGGCGCCGGAGCTGGCGCTGGGCCTCATCGGGGCCGGGCTTGGCGTGGTGGCGATCCGACGCGCCGCGCGGACCAATCGAGAGGGCCAGGACGCCCGGCCTTGGCTGGGCCTGACCTTCGTCGCCGCCCTGGGGGTTGCGGCGGCGGCGGGCGGGGTGGTCCTGCGGGCCCCGACGCCCGGCGACCACGCCTATGGAGCGACGCTCCTGGTGCTCGGATCCTACGCCCTGTTTCACGCCGTCCTGGCGGCCCTGATGGCCGCCTTCCTCACCGCCCGCGTCGTCAGGGGCTTCACCTCGCCCAGCCGTCAGGCCGAATTCCCGGTGGTGACCCTTTGGGTCGACTACCTGGCCGGCGCCTCGACGCTGATCCTCGTCGTCGCCCATCTTCCGGGATTGCTGACGTGAAGGATATCCTGCGCATCCTGGTCGCGCCCCTGGTCTGGCTGGCCAGCTTCAGCGCTGTGTACGGCCTGCACGGGCTGATCTGCGGACACGGGATCGGCGGGTCGGCTTTCGGCCTGGTCTCCGTCCCGCGCCTGCTGATGGGGGGGGGCTATGGGCTGGCGGTGCTGCTGCAGTTGGGTCTGATCCTGGCCCTTCACGCCGCGCGCTTCAGTTCGCCCTCGCCGTTCGTGCGCTTCGTCAGCCGCGCCACAGCCTGGGTGGGACTGATCGCGGCGGTCTGGACGCTGTTGCCGACGGTGGTCACGACCTACTGCCTTTGACGAGCCGACAGCGAGCGATGATCACCGACTTGATCTGGATCAGATCGTCTCCCGACCTTGCCCCTAGTATCCAGGGCTCGAAGCGCGGGACAGGACGATGCGTCATTTCATCGACACGCAAGATTTCACGAGCACAGAGCTCCGGTCGCTGCTGGAGCTGACCGGCCTGCTCAAGGCCGCCGACAGACAGGGAGGCTTGCCGCCTCTGCTGGCGGGGGCCTCCCTCGGGATGATCTTCGAGGAGCCTTCGACCCGAACCCGCATCTCGTTCGAGGTCGCCATGACGCGGCTCGGCGGGCACGCCCTCTATCTGAAGCCCGGGGAGATTCACCTCGGCGTTCGCGAGAGCATCAAGGACACCGCCCGGGTGATGAGCCGGATGGTCGACGCCATCGAGGCGCGGACCCTGAAACACGCCACGGTGACCGAACTGGCGCGCTGGGCGACCGTCCCGGTGATCAACGGCCTGACCGACTACAATCACCCGACCCAGGTGCTGTGCGACGTCTTCACCATGATCGAGCACAGTCCGGACGGGAAACGGCTCGAGGATTTGCGGGTCGCCTTCATCGGCGACGCGACCAATGTCTGCTCGTCGCTGATGATGATCTGCACCCGGCTGGGCCTGAACTTCACCCATTGCGCGCCCGCCCGCTACCAGGCCCCCGAGGCGTGGCAGGCGATCGCCCGGGCCAACTGCGCTGCGTCCGCCGGCTCCTTCACGGTCACCGAGGATCCGCAGGCCGCCGTGGCCGGTGCGGATTTCGTCTATACAGACCTGTGGTGGTGGGTCGGCCAGGAGGCCGAAATCCCTGAGCGCACCGCCGCCTTCATGCCCCGGTACCAAATCAATGAGGCCTTGCTGGCCCATGCCCCGGCGCACGCCAAATTCATGCACTGCCTGCCCGCCTCGCGAGGCGTCGAGGTGACGGACGCCGTGATGGATGGCCCTCGCTCGATCATCTACGACCAGTCCGAGAACCGGCTGCACGCGGAAAAGGCCATTCTCGCCGCCTTCGTCGCCCCGCGCCTGAAGCCGCGGTCGGCCGCGCGCTCGCATTGGCATGCCGGGCGCATTGCAGAGTTTCTCAAGCACCATCCCCTCACCGAGCCGGCTTCGCCGGCTCTCCTGTCGGAGGTCGACCGCCATGTCTGACGCTGTTTCCGCCACGCCGCGCCCGCGCTTCAAGCGCGTCATGGGCCTGTTCGACGTCACCCTGTTCACCGTCTGCGCCATCCTGGTGATCGACACCCTGGCCGCATCGGCGGCGATCGGCCCCTCGGCCCTGTCGTGGTGGGTGATCACCTTCCTGCTGTTCTTCATCCCCTACGGCCTGATCACCGCTGAACTGGGGGCGGCCTATCCCGGCGAGGGCGGCATCCAGCAATGGATCCGGCGCGCCTTCGGCGATCGCTGGGCGGCGCGCACGACCTGGTACTACTGGGTCAACGTCGCCCTGTGGATGCCGTCGGGATACATCCTGATGGCCGGACTGGTCGCCCAGATCGCAGGCGTCGAGATGAGCCTGTGGGGCAAGATCGGCATCGGGATCGGGGCCACCTGGCTGACCGTCCTGATCGGCGTCACCAGCCTGGCGACGGCCAAATGGGTGCCCAATCTGGGGGCGGTCATCAAGGCCGCCATCATGCTGCTGATCGGCGGTGCGGGGATCTACGTCCTGACCACCCGGGGACCGGCCAACGACCTGTCCTGGCCGAGCCTGATCCCGCAATGGGGCGCCGGTCTCGCCTTCCTTCCGGTCATTGTCTACAATTTCATGGGCTTCGAACTGGTCTCGGGGGCCGGCGAAGAGATGCGCAACCCCGCCCGCGACGTGCCGATCGCGGTCATCACGGCCGGCCTGCTGATCTCGGGCTTCTACCTGCTGGCGACCTTCGGCATTCTCGTGGCCCTGCCCGTCAAGGACATCGGCCTGATCGAAGGCCTGCTCGACACCCTGAGGTCGCTGATGGCCGGGGCTCCGGGGCTGGACGTGATCATCCTCCTCATCGGCGTCGGGGCGGTCTTCACCATCCTGGCCAATCTGGTCACCTGGTCCATGGGCGCCAACCGCACCGCCCAGGCCGCAGCGGCCGACGGCGAACTGCCGACCGTGTTCGGGCGGCTGCGCAAGTCCAACCAGACCCCGGTCGGAGCCTATCTCCTCACCGGCCTGGTCTCGACCTTCGTGATCGTCGTCTATGGCGTCTTCGCCAGCAGCGCCGAGGACCTGTTCTGGTCGCTGTTCGCCTTCAGCTCGGTCATCTTCCTGCTGCCCTACCTGGTCCTGTTCCCCGCCTTCCTGCGTCTTCGGGCCCGCGACGCGGAGACGCCCCGTCCCTACCGGGTTCCCGGAGGCGCGATCGGGGCCAGCGTCATGGCGCTGGTCTGCACCCTGTTCATCGTTCAGGCGATCTTCTTCTTCCTCTGGGTTCCAGGACAGCCGGTGGATTGGCGCAAGACCGGCCCGATCCTGGCCGGCGTGCTGCTGATCCTGGGGCTCGGCGAGATCGTCATCGGCGTGATGAAGGCCAACCGGCGCGGACCGCCCCCCGGCCCGGTCCGCTGAACCCAATCTCTCGTTTCCGAAAAGGTCCGCCATGTCTGAGGTTCTCGACACCACGCCCCGCGCCGACGGATTCCGAATGCCCGCCGAATGGGAGCCCCATATCGGTTGCTGGATGCTGTGGCCCGAGCGTTCGGACAATTGGCGGGGCGGCGCCAAGCCGGCCCAGCACGCCTTCGCTGCGGTGGCGGCCGCGATCGCCGAAGGCGAGCCGGTCACGGTCTGCGTCTCGCCCGCCCAGTATGTGATCGCGCGCGCCATGCTCGCGCCGGGCGTGCGGGTCGTGGAGATGACCAGCAACGACAGCTGGATCCGGGACTGCGGCCCGACCTTCGTCGTCAACGACCAGGGCGTGGTGCGCGGCGTCGACTGGAAATTCAACGCCTGGGGCGGCCTGACCGACGGCCTCTACTTCCCATGGGACCAGGACGATCTGGTCGGCGAGAAGGTCATCGAACTTGAGCGCGACGATCGCTACGCCCCGGACTTCGTGCTGGAGGGCGGCTCGATCGACGTCGACGGCGAAGGAACGGTGCTCGCGACCGAGGAGTGTCTGCTGAACCCCAACCGCAACCCCGGCAAGACCCGTGAGGAGATCGAGCAGTCGCTGCGCGACTACCTCGGCGTCGAAACCGTGCTGTGGCTGGAGCACGGCGTCTATCTCGACGAAACCGACGGCCACGTCGACAACATGTGCCGCTTCGTCGCCCCCGGCGAGGTCGTGCTGACCTGGACGGACGACCGCGCCGATCCGCAGTACGCCCGCTCGGCCGCGGCGCTGGAGCGCCTGGCGGGTTATCGCGACGCCCGCGGGCGTCCTCTGCGGGTGCACAAGCTGCACCAACCGGCGCCGGTGCTGATCACCGCTGAAGAGGCCGCCGGCGTCGACAAGGTGGCCGGCACCCTGCCGCGCGAGCCCGGCGACCGGATGGCGGCCTCCTATGTGAATTTCTACATCGCCAACGCGGTGGTGGTCGCGCCTGCCTTCGGTGATCCGCAGGACGCCCCCGCAATGGAGACATTGGCCCGACTGTTCCCGAACCGGCGAATCCTCTCCGTGCCTGCGCGGGAGATCCTGTTGGGCGGGGGCAACATCCATTGCATCACCCAGCAGGAACCGCTGGGGGCGCGCGAGCGCGCCGCAAGTCGGCCCCGGTGACATGCGGCGCGTGATCGCCGTGGGCGGCAACGCCCTGTTGCGCCGGGGCGAGCCGCTGTCGGCCGAAAATCAACGGCGCACCATGGCGGCGGCCGCCCCGGGGCTGGGCCGGGCGTGCGACGGTCACGAGATCGCCCTGGTCCACGGCAACGGTCCCCAGATCGGCCTCCTGGCGCTGGAGGCGGAAGCCTATGAGGCGGCCCCTGGCTGGCCGCTCGACGTGCTGGGAGCGGAATCCCAGGGCATGGTCGGCTATGTCATCGCTCAGGCGCTGCGCAACGCCCTTCCCGCCCGCGAGGTCGCCGTGGTGCTGACCCAGACGCGGGTGGATTCCGCCGATTCCGCCTTTCTTCGGCCGACCAAGCCGATCGGCCCGGTCTATGCGTCGGACGTGGCCAAGGCGTTGGGCGCGGCGCGGGGCTGGACCTTCGCGCCCGACGGCTCCGGACTGCGACGCGTCGTCGCCTCGCCCACGCCGCTCGAGATCGTCGAGGCGGCGACCATCGCCCGGCTGGTGGGGACCGGCGTGATCACCGTCTGCGCCGGCGGCGGCGGCGTTCCGGTCGCCGACGCCCCGGACGGGTCCCGCCATGGCGTCGAGGCCGTGATCGACAAGGATCTGGCGGCGGCCCTGCTGGCCGCGCGGCTGGACGCCGACGAACTGCTGATCCTCACCGATGTCGACGCGGTCTACCTCGACTGGGGGCGGCCCCATGCGCGAGCGGTTCGGGACGCCCGGGCGGAAGACCTGCTGGGCCGCGACTTCGCCGAGGGCTCGATGGCGCCCAAGGTGCGCGCCGCGTGCGGCTTTGCGCTTCAGACCGGGCGGCCCGCCCTGATCGGGACGCTGGACGACATCGACGGCCTCCTGGCCGGCGCATCGGGCACCCGTATCCGACCCTGACATCGTTCGGAATGGCGTCGCTGTGCGGCCGACGAAGCTCGGCCGGACGTCACCCCGCGCGCCGGGCCTTCACCCGGACGCCGTCCCGCACCTGGTCCGAAGGAAAGACCACCAACGAATCGCCGTCGGCTGCGCCCTCCAGAATTTCCGCGTCCCGGTCCGTGATCGCCCCGACCTTGACCGGACGCAAACGCGCCCTGCCCTGCTCAATCCGGAACACGGCCCATCCTCCGCTGTCGCGCACCAGCGCACCGGCCGGGGCGATCACCGCCGACGGGGTTTCGTGCAGGAACACCCGTCCCCAGACGCGATAGCCGGGCGCGAGCCCCGCGCGGCCGGATTCAGGACCAGTGAAACGCAGCATGACCCGCGTCCGCTGCTCCTCGATCCCCAGAGCAGATATCTTTGTGAAGGCCTGCGGCTCGACCAGCCGCACCTCGGCGGGAAGGTCTGCGGCGCCGCCCCAGTCATAAATCTCGGCCCGGTCGCCCGGCCGGATCCTGACGGCGTCCTGGGACAGGAATTCGATCTGCGCTTCCAGCCCTGCGGTCGCCCCGACCTCCACCAGCGGCGTGCCGGCGGCGACGTCGCGCTCGCTCTGCTGCAGCAGGGCCGTCACCACGCCGGATGTCGGGGACGTGATGGGGATCAGGCCGGCGCCCGCTGCTTCGGGACCGGTCAAAACCGCCTGGGCCGCCGCCACATCCGCGCGCCGGGCGAGAACCGCCGCGTCACCCGCCCGAAGCGCCTCGCGCGCGGATGTGGCCGCCGCCTGGGCGTTCTCCAGACCCTGGCGTGAGACGACGCCCTGCGCCGCCAGCGGCTCCAGCCGCGCCTGCGCCCTCGCCGCCCGGTCAGCCTCGGCCCTGAACTGAAGGCGCTGCGCCTCGGCCTGGGCCAGCATCGCGCGCGCAGCTGAAATGGAGGCCTCGGCCTGGGCGCGCATGCGTGGATCGAGAAAGGCAGAACGCGCGGGGCGCAGGGTCGCCACGACCGTGCGCCCCGCGATCACGGCGTCGCCCACCTCAAGCGGCAGCCGGGTCAGATGACCACTGACCGGGGCCGACACGACATAGGCCTGACGTACACGCGCCCACCCCTGGTCCGAGACGGTTTCCGCGATCGGCCCGCGATGCACGGCGGCAGCCTCCACCGTGACCGGACGGGGCGCGAACAGGACCGCCAGAATCGCCGCGGCCGCGAGCGCCAGCCCCCCCATGACGATCCAGCGTGTGTTGCGTTTTGCGGCCATGATTACTCCCGGGTCTTGAGGGCGGCGACAAGGTCAAGGCGCCAGATACGCTGACCGACGAGAACGGCGGCGGCCAGGACGGCGGCGAAATAGACGCAGACGGCGACGCCGTAGCCGTGCGCGGTGATGATCATCGGAAGTTGCATCTCCTGCTCCGCAAAGGCCGCGACGAGCGTCCTGGCGAGCGCCACGCCGCCAATGACGCCGAGAGGCATGGCCACGAGGGCCAACAGGAAGAGCTCACCCAGCAGGATGTAGGCGCATTCCGACTGGTCGAGGCCGAGAACCCGCAGGGTGGCCAGATCACGGCTGCGATCGGCGAGCGCGATCCGGGCGACATTATAGGCGACTCCGAAAGCGATGGCGGCGGCGAAGCCCGCGAAGAAGGTCATCTCGTCGTTCAGGATGCGCATGAAATTGGTCCGATACGCCTCGACCGTATCCGCGCGTGACGCGGCGCCCACGATCGCGGGCGCGCCCACGACGGAGCGGTAGAATTCGGCGCGACGGTCGCTCGCGACCTGGAGGGTCACCAGATTGACCAGGTCTCCCTCGCCCATGATCTGGCCGAGCGCCCGGCGGTCCATATAGGTGGAGAAGCCCGCGTAGTCCCGCGTGGTCCCCGTAACCGGCAGCACCACCCGGGGACGCCGGCCCTCGCTGACCTCGAGTTCCACCAGGTCGCCCGGCTTGACGCCCATACGTCCCGCCAGCGATTCCGAAAGGATCAAGCCCCGCCCCTTGAAGGGCACGCGGTGATCATCCGCGTCGATGGGCAGGGAGAGCACCGCGTCCGGCTCAAGGCCGGCGACGTACCCCTGTTCCTCGCGACCGTGGGCGCGGATGCGCGCGGCGGCGTAGCGCTCGCCTTCGGCCGCGACCACGCCCGGCAGCCGTCGAACCTCCGCCACCGCGACCACGCCTCGGTTCTCGGCGAAGGCCACGGCGTCCGTCCAGTGGCGCGCCCGGAAATAGGCCTGGTCGATCACCTCGTTGAGGCTGCCGAACATGAATTGCGAACCGACCAGCAGAGCCAGGCTCACCGCCAGGCCCAGCAGCGTCGATACGGCCCGGGTCGGAAAACGCTCGAGATTGCGGACGATCATCCGGCTGGACTGGTCCAGCCGCTCCCATAACGGAATCCGTTCAAGGAAACCTTTGCGATAGGCCGCCGGGGCCGGCGGGCGCATGGCCACCGCCGGTTCGAGGCGGGCGGCGCGCCTGGCGGCGAACAGCGATCCGCCCAGGGCGGCCGCGACGGAGAAGACCGAGGCCACAAGAAAGGCCTGCCAGGAAAACTGCAGGTCGAGGCGCGGAAAGCGCATGTACTGCGCCAGAAGCTCGGTGATGACCCGGCCCATCCAGGCGCCCAGAAGTCCGCCCCCGATCGCTCCGACCACGCCGATCAGCGCAGCCATCTTCAGATAGACGGCCGCCGCGTCGATATCGCCGTAACCGAAGGCTTTCAGCAGGCCGATCTGTTCGCGCTCGCTCTGCACCAGACGCCCCAGAACCATCTGCACCAAAGCCGCCGCCACCAGCAGAAACACCGGCGGAATGACCCAGGCGACGATGCCGAACCGGTCGATGCGATCCTGCTGGAACCGGTTCGAGACCTGGTCGGCGCGCCCCACCGCCGGAACCCCTCCATAGGGAGAGAGAATGCGGTCGACCGCCGCCAGAACGGCCGCCTCGCGCGCGCCCGCCGCAAGCTTGAGCGAGACCATGGCGAAGGCTCCGCCCAGGCCCGTCACCTTCTCGACCGTGGTCCTCGGCGCCCAGAACACGCCCTGGTGCGCTTCGTCCGGCATCATGGAGGCAGGACCGGGCACATAGACGAACTCCGGCGACAGGGCGGCGCCGACCACCTTGAAGGCGACCTGACGACCGTCGATGACCATGGTCACCCGTTCGCCCATCTGAATGTGCGCGGCGTCGAGAAAGGTCTTGAGCGCCAGGGCCTCGTCGGTCCGCCCGGGCTCGGGATACCGGCCCTGGATCAGGACCAGCTTGTTCAGCGCCTGCCGCGGATCGTCCGGGAGAGAGATCAATTGGGCCGTGGCCGGACGCGTCAGCCCCGGAATCTGCATCAGGCCGTAGTTCACCGCGCGGGCGTCCACCGCGACGACGCCGTCGATGGTCGCCAGTTCCCGGGCGGCGGCCAGAGGCGCGCGCTTGACGCGGGCGAAGACGTCGGCAAACCGGGTCGTCTCATAGTAGCGGCCCTGGGCGACGACCAGGGCCTCCTGGGCCGAGAAACTCATGACGGCGACCGAAACCCCGCATGTGATCAGCAGGGCGATGGCGAGCACCTGCAGCCGCATGCGCCAGAGGTCGCGCAGGAGCTTGCGATCCAGCGACGAAGGTTTCACCAGCGCATCTCCCGCGGCGCGATCTTGCGGCTGTTCCGGATCGTCTCGGCGATCTGTCCATCCCGGAACTTGACGACCCGGTCGGCCATGTCCGCGATGGCGGCGTTGTGCGACACGATCAGGGTGGTGGCTCCCACGGCGGCGGTCACTTCCGCGATGGCTTCCAGGACCTGGATCCCGCTCTCGCTGTCGAGCGAACCGGTCGGCTCGTCGCAAAACAGCAGCTGCGGCCGTTTTGCGATGGCGCGGGCCACCGCCACGCGTTGCTGCTGCCCCCCGGACAGCTGCGCCGGGAAATGATCCATCCGATCCGCCAGCCCCACCCGCTCCAGCGCCTCTTCCGGCGACATCGGGTCGGTCGCGATTTCGGTGATCAGGGCCACATTCTCCCGGGCCGTCAGGCTCGGCACGAGGTTGAAGAACTGAAATATGAAACCCACGGACGCCCGTCGGTAGCGGGTCAACGCCGCGTCGGACGCGCCCGTCAGCTCGAAGGTCCTGAATTTCGCCGAGCCCGCCGTCGCACGATCCAGACCCCCGAGGATGTTGAGCAGGGTCGATTTTCCCGAACCCGATGGACCGATCAGCACCAGGGTCTCGCCTTCGCGGATCTGGAAATCGACGCCGCGCAGCGCATGCACGGCCCCGGCCTCGGTCTCATAGACCTTGGTCAGCCCCTGGATGTCGAAGGCGATCGCGACGTCAGAGGCTGCTAGGGGCGAGGACATGAAGCTTGAGACCAGGCGGACCCTGTCCGGGCATGTTCGAACGATGCCACTGCGAGTGAAGGCGCGACTTGATGGAGGTCAACAGGGCCCCAGGGTGCGCAGAACCTAGGCGGTCGGTGTGTGGCTGGCCGTCAGTCGGCGGGCGCGGCGGTCGACCTCGGCGCAACATTCCTTGAACCGTATTGGAGCCAGTCCTGGCCCGATGGCGCCGAAGTTGTGACGACCCTCGATCTTCAGGCCAGTCATGAGCGAGAGATGCTCGTCGAATTGCTTCTGCATGGCGGCCCAGGCGCCGCTACGCTCCACCCAGTCCTGAGGCGCGCCGGAAGAGGTGAAGCTGACGAGCCTGCGCCCGACCAGCAGAGGTTGATTGCCGCCGCGCTGGATCGGCGAATAGCCGAAGCCCATCCCGAAGACGCGATCCACATAGCCCTTCAGCATAGCCGGCGGCGCATTGAACCAGAGCGGATAGAACAGGGCGAAAACATTAGCGTCGCCGATCGCCTGGCGCTCGCGCACGACATCCGCCCGAGGCGCGTAACCGGGATGGTCCGGCATCTCCCGCGCGCGCAGTCGCGGATCGAAGCCCAGACGATAGAGGTCGCGCACCTCCACGACCGCCCCGTCGGCGCGGCACGCGTCCGCAAAGGCGGTCGCCATCGCCAATGTGAAGCTGCGGCGGCGAGGATGGGCGGCGATGACGGCGATGTGGAGGGACTGGGTCATGATCCAACCATGCCCCACCGACGGGCGGCGGCCTTGATCTCGCTCAAGGCGGGGCGTTTCGATCGCCTCCGTACCGACCCTTAGGGGCCGCTCCTGAATGTCGCGCAGATTGGCGGCTCTCTACTCAGATCGGGTCAGACAGGGAGAACCAGACGATGAGCGCCGCTGAAAGCTTCGCCTCCGCCCGTTCGATCGGCCACGACGCCTGGATCGGCGCGGCTCGGATGAGTTTCGCCGAGGGCAAGGAGATTTACGCCCAGGACGAAGACGCCGACCTGATCTACCGCGTGATCCGCGGCGCGGTGCGGACCTCCCACCTGCTGGCAGATGGACGCCGCCAGATCGGCGACTTCTACTACGAAGGCGAAGTGTTCGGCCTGGAGTTGTCGTCGGCGCACCGGTTCTCGGCGGAAGCCCTCACGTCTTGTGAAATCGCCATGATCCGTCGAACCTCCCCGGCGTCCGGCCGTGACGTCCAGATCGACCGGCTGATGTGGGCGGCGGCGGGGTCGGAGCTGGCTCGGGCGCAGTCTCACATGCTGCTGCTTGGCCGGACCACTGCCGCAGAGAAGGTGGCCCGCTTCCTTCTGGACGTCCAGGCGCGGTGCTCGGGCGACGCGTCGATCCTGCCGATGAGCCGGCAGGACATGGCCGACTACCTCGGCCTGACGATCGAAACCGTCTCACGGATGCTGAGCCGGTTCCAATCGGATGGCTTGATCCGCTTCACCGGCGCGCGTCGCTTCAACGTAGTTCGGCCGACCAGCCTCGCCGCCAGCGCCGCATTCTGAACCGCCGCATTCCGAGACGTGCTATACTCTCCCAAAACCTGGAGCATGGGAGAGGCGTTGGAAATCCGGCCGTCCATTCTGCACTGTACGCCCGACCGCTGGGGCTATGCGGTTGCAGTCTTTGGCGCCCTGATCGCCCTGCTTCTGCGTCTATTGGCTGATCCGGCCTTCAATGACCGTAGCTTCCTGCTGCTCTATGTCCCTGTGATGCTCGCGGCGGCGGCCCTGGGCGGACGGGGCCCGGCGCTGTGGGCTGCGGGCCTGTGCCTGATCGGGAACGCCCTGGTCCTGGACGAGGCGTTCTGGCTTGGCCCCGCCAACCGGATCGAGACCTTGGTCTTCCTCGTCATGGCGCCGGCGATCGCTGTGGTCGGGGAGCGACTGCGGCGAGGCGCCCGCGAGGCCGAGAGCCGGCAGGCGCACCTGCAATCCATTCTCGAGACGGTGCCGGAGGCCATGATCGTCATCGACGAGGCCGGGATCATGCAGTCGTTCAGCCCGACGGCCGTGCGACTGTTCGGCTGGAGCGCCGAGGAAGCGATCGGCCGGAATGTCTGTCTTCTTATGCCTGAACCCTACCGTTCCGAGCACGATGACTATCTCGGCCGATACCAGACGACGGGAGAACGGCGTATCATCGGCATCGGCCGCATCGTCGTTGGTCAGCGCAAGGACGGCTCGACCTTCCCGATGGAATTGGCGGTCGGCGAGGCGCGGATCGGGACTGGCCGCTTCTTCACCGGCTTCGTCCGGGACCTGACCGAACGGCGGGCGCAGGAGCGGCGGCTTCAGGAGTTGCAGTCCGAACTGGTCCATGTCTCCCGGCTCACCGCGATGGGTGAAATGGCCGCCGCCCTCGCCCACGAGTTGAACCAGCCCCTGTCCGCCATCGCCTCCTACACCATGGGTTCGGCGACCCTGCTCGCCTCGCCGCAGCCGGATCTGGACAAGGTGCGGAACGCCCTGTCCGCCGCCGGAGATCAGGCCTTGCGGGCCGGCGACATCATCAAGCGCCTGCGGGAGTTCGTCGCCAAGGGCGAGACCGAGCATGTTCTGGCGGACCCCGTGAAACTCATGGAGGAGGCGAGCGCCCTCGCCCTCGTGGGCGCCAAGGACCAGGGGATGCGGGTCGATCTCGCCTTTGACCGGAACACCGGCCCCGTCATCGTCGACAAGGTGCAGGTCCAGCAGGTCGCCCTAAACCTGATCCGCAACGCGATCGACGCCATGGGGGATGCGCCGAAAAGAGCGCTCCATATCGCCGTGGCGGAGGACGACGGCGATATGGTCCGCTTCACCGTCTCCGACACAGGGCCGGGCGTTCCGGAGACTGTTCTTGAACGGCTGTTTCAGCCCTTTGTGACGACCAAGCCGGACGGCATGGGAATCGGCCTGTCGATCTGCCGGGGGATCATCGTGGCGCACGGCGGCCGCATCTGGGCCGAGAATCCGCCGGAAGGCGGAGCCCGATTCATCTTCACCTTGCCGACAGCGGACCAGGAGACCGCAGATGAGTGACCGAATCCATGTCATCGACGATGATGACGGCGTTCGCCAGGGGCTGGCCTTTCTTCTTGAGGCCCACGGGCTCGACGCGCAGTTTCATGCATCAGCGACCGCCTTCCTGGCCGATGTCGAGGACCGGGGCGCCTGCATCGTGACGGACATCCGCATGCCGGAAATGACGGGTCTCGAACTCGTGAAACGGCTCCGCGACGAGGGCGATCAGACGCCCGTGGTGGTGATCACCGGACACGGCGACGTACCCTTGGCGGTCCAGGCGATGAAGGCCGGCGTGCACGACTTCCTGGAGAAGCCCTTCAGCGACGCACACCTGGTCGACGCCGTCAGGTCGGCCCTCGCCGAGCGGCCGCAGCCGGACGCCGCCCGGCGCGAGGCCGAGGCCCGGCTGTCTTCGCTGTCGCCCCGCGAACGGGACGTCCTGGCCGGAGTCGTGGAGGGCAAGCTGAACAAGGTGATCGCCTTCGAACTGGACATCAGCCCGCGGACCGTCGAGATTTATCGCGCCAATTTGATGAGCAAGACCGGCGCGCACAACATGGCGGAGCTGATGCGGATCGCCCTGGCCGCCGGCCTCTGACTTGCGCCAGATCAATGCGGTTGGACGCCAGACGCGTTAACCAAAGGCTTCACTTTGAAGCCGTCCATGTCTCTATCTCCACCACCGGTCGTTCTGCTCGTTGAAGACGACCCCGCTGTCCGCGCCGCGCTCGCCTTCGCCCTCGAAACCAGGAATTTCACCGTCGTCCTGGCCGTCAACGCCGCCCATGCGCTGGCTCAGGATGTCGAATCCGCCGCCGCCCTGATCCTTGACCAGAATCTTCCCGATGTTCAGGGGCTCGAGCTTCTGTCCTTGCTCCGTCAGCAAGGGGTAGCGGGGCCTGCCGCCCTGATCACGACTCACCCGCCCACGGACCTGGAGAACCGCGCGCGGGCCGCAGGCGTCCCGATCTTCGACAAGACCCGGCTTCATGATGGTCTGTTCGCCTGGCTCGCCGACGTGGTCCGGCCCTAGTCCGGCGGATTTCAGGGCGCGCCTCGTCCGCGCATGACCTGGATCAAAAGCCGACCTGCCGGCGAAGGGTAGCTTGGCCGACAACCACAAGGAGATCGCCATGCCGCTGCAAAGTCAGGACGCGCGCGACGCTGTTCGCGCGGCTCATCACCAGATCGGGAACAGCCTGCAGTCTGTCGTCAGCCTCCTGCGCCTCGAAGGGCGTTCGGCGCGGCCGGAAGCCGCCGGCGTCCTCCTGGAAGCAAGTCGCCGGGTCCAGACCGTCGTGCGTCTACACCAGCGCCTGCAGGACAACGGCGGGACCGTCCGCCTCGACGATCTGCTCGGCGACGTCTGCAGGGACGTGGCGGAACTCGACGCGTTGGATCGGGACGCCGAGATCCGCATCGACGTCCACCCCTCCACGATGGACGCCCAGCGCGCCTCGGCTCTCGCGGCGGTGACCGCCGAATTGGTCGGCAACGCCCTGGAGCATGGCCTGGCGCGACGCTCCGGCCGGGTTTCCGTCCTGCTGGCTCCCGCCGGAGAAAGCCTGATGCTGACCGTGACGGACGACGGAGAAGGCGCGGCCGACGGTCGGCTGCCGGAAGGGTTCGGCCTGTCGCTGGTGCGCAGCCTGTGTCGTCAGTTGGAAGGCCAGTTCGCCTATGAGACAAGCGGTTCCGGAACGTGGGTCCGACTGGTCCTCCCTGTGTGAAGCCTGGCTAAACAGTATCCAGCCGGAAACGACGGGGCGCGCTGCGGCCGTCGCTCACCGTCACGAGACTCAGGCTTTCCGGCGAGAAACGGAAAAGCGCCACGGCGTTGGAGGCGGCGCCGAAGGCATGCTGATCGCGTCTGCGCTTCGCAACCAGGTCGTTGACGTGCGCGACGAGCTCGGGGTCGAGAACCTCTGCGGCGCGCCCGGTCATGGCGACGCCCAGGGCGTCCGAAGAGTCGGCGCCGGACCGCACCACCGCCGCCGTCCGATCGTCCGCCGCCAGACGCTCGGTCCGAAGACTGTCGCGCGCAGAGACGAAATAGAGGGTCAGGCCTTCGTTCACATAGCCGACCGTCGCCGCCCAGGGGTAGCCGTCGGCGCCGTTGACCGCGACCGTCGCCAGCCTCTGGCTGTCAAGGAGGCGGACCGCGAGGCGAACCACCTCGGGCGGCGCGGGATGACGCTCGGTCACGGCGTGCGCTCCTCCGCCTGGAGCGATTCCAGATAGGCGATCAGGTCGTCGATCTCGCGCGCCCGGAACACATAGTCCGGCATCGGCGGATGGTCGGCGATCGCACCGTCGACGAAGCGGTTCTCAAGCTCCGACAGGGACCGTCGTCGCACGATGTCGCGAAAGGGCGGGGCCGTCTCCATCGGACTGGTTCCGGTCCGCGCCACGGCGTGGCAACTGGCGCAGGTCCGCCGCGCCACCCAGCCGCCCCGATCAGCCGCGTCCCGCTGGACCGTCCGCTCGACCGTCGGCTCCTGAGCGGCAGCCGCCGCTGCGAGATTGATCAACACCAGGGCGACAAGATGAACGCGGATCATGGGCTGTTTCTCCAATTGTCAGCTTGGCTCTTGTCCGAGGCGGCGCCGTGTTCAGGGGCGAGCGCGCCTCAGGCGTCCGGACGTCGGCTGCGCCAGGCGGCCCACCCAGCAAGGGCGGCGAAGGCGGTCAGACCAGCGAAAATCGCGCCGCTCGTCACCGGCCGCGCGCGCGCCTGATCGCCCAGATGCTCCGCGCCCGCCTCGACCTCGCGTCTCAGGCGCCGCATTTCCCTGCGCCCCGCCTTTCGCCAGCGCTTGGCGGACTTCCGCAAGGCCGCCGTTCGCTCATCAACCGCATCATGCAGACGGGCGGCGGCATCGTGGGGATTATGGGTTTCAGACCGTTCATGGGACATGGAAAACTCCTTTCATCGGGGGGATCATGGTCGTTTGGCCGACGATGACCTTGACCGATATCAAGATGCTCTGAAGCCCCCTCCATAGGCTCGCAGAATACCGGGCGAGCCGTTCGCGCCCCTCGATGACGAAGAAGCGCCAGGGCTGCTGGTTCATGCCGCTGGGCGCCCAGGCGGCGTCCTCGACCACCCCCTGGATGAGATCGCGACCGAGAGGGACGTCGCGGTAAAGACGGACCGCCCGGCGGCCTCGAATGGCGTCACGCGCGTCCATGACGCCCTCCCGGTCGCGACGGCCTAATGCGACGCCTGGATGGCGACGGTCCGTGTCGTCGCCTGGCCGTCCTTGGGCGCGGAAATCTTCAGCACGCCGTCCTTCATCACCGCAGTGATCTTGTCGGCGTCGACGCTGCGCGGCAGGACGATCGAGCGCGAGAAGGCGCCGTAGCTGCGCTCGGACAGGCGATAGTCCTTCTCCTCGACGGTCTTCTCCGCCTTCTTCTCGCCGCTGACGGTGAGCACCTCGTCCTCGACGGCGACCTTGACCTCCGCCTGGGTCAGGCCTGGAAGCTCGATGCTCAGCTCGAGGCCGTCCTTGGTCTCCGTGACGTCCATGCGCGGCGAGACGGCGAGGTCGGAGCCGATGTTCCAGCCGGCGAAGCGGTCGAACAGTCGGTCGAATTCCCGCTGGATCGGCCCCAGGGGACCAGGAACGGCCGACCTGGCGGGAACGGAAGGCGATGTCGGGTGGGAGGCCATGAGAAAATCTCCTTGAATGGCTTGAACGCCACGACAATTCCCGATGCGCCGCCGACGCGTCTTGATAAGCGTCAAATCAGCTCGAATATCCCGTCAGCGGCCCCAGCAGCCGCCCCCGGCCGAGACGCTCGAACCAGGTGTCGAGCGCATGGTCCGGTTCCCGGGTCAGGTCCTTGCCGATCGTGCGCGCCACAAGCGCGACGCGGCCGTCGCGGAACCGGCGTCGCAGCGGCCCGATCAGTTGCGGAGGCGCAGCCAAGACCACGCCCTGAAGCCCGCGCCGTCGCACCAGTTCCACAGCGCGGCTCGCGACGGCGGCGACGAAGGCCTCCTTGGCGGGGCGCAAATAATCCTCCCGTCCGACGGCGTGCCGCAGCCGTCCCACGCTGTTGAAGGTTCGGGCCGGCGGGCTGGCGCGGAGTTCGCGGCGCAGACGACGGAGCGAGGCCGCATTGTCGATGGCCTCCAGGGTGACGAAGGCGCCGGTCTCGACGTCCCGTTCCACGAACCGGGCGCGCCCGCCGTCGGCCAGCACGAAGAGCAGTCCCTTGCGCATGACGACCTCACCTCCCCCCGGCTTCGACCGGCCATAGCGTGCGTAGCGCACCCGGCGAATGTCGAATGATCTTGTCGACCTCGCCCGGATCGAGCCGCTCGGCGGCGACCGCGAACACGGCCTGCGCGGCCGCAGTCGTCTCGCGCGGAAACCCGGGCGGCAGCCGGCCTTCGACGTCGTCGAGGAAGGTCTTGAGATCCCGCGGGCCGCCGGCCTCCTCAGGACGCCAGCCTTCCAGGACGAAACCTCGCATCAGCATCGGCAGCTGCGCCGACAGGCCAAGAACCAGCGCCAGCGGCAGCCGGTCGCGCAACCCCTGCAGCACGGCGCGCGTGGCCCCGTAGGCCTCGACCCGACTGCACGGCGGCAACCGCGTCTCGACGGCGCGCAGCCATTCATTCGTCTCCTGGACCGTCGTGTCGAAGACGGGAAGCCCGGTGCTCATGACGTCCTCCTCCTTTCGTCGCAGCATCGACGCCTGCCGGACGGCCGCCTTGATTTCGGTCAAGCGCCGTCGGTCACAGCAGACGACCAAGCCGTTGCAACAGCGCCGTCCGCGCGCCGTCGTCCGGCTGCGCCTGCAAAACCTCGTTCAGGCGCACCAGGAAGTCGGCCCGATCGTTGTGCCAATCGAGCCGCGCCGCCTGTCCCGGCGCCAGGCGCGGCCGCCCCCCGACGAGGCGCTCGGCCGAGGTCTTCGTCAGGACGAAGGCGTCGTCCATGGCCGGGACGGCCGTTCTCCATCCTCCGTCGGCCAGCCTTGCGCGCAGGGCCTCCAGCGCTACGGGTTCGCCGTGGTCGAGCAGGACGCTTCCTCCCACCTGTCCGCGCGCCTTCAGCCAGTTCACGAGATCCGTCGCGTCGGCGTGGCCGGAATAGGCGTCAAGGGTGCGAATCCGCGCCCCGACCCGGATGTCCTCGCCCTGGATGCGGAGGATCGGCCGGCCCTCCAGCAGCAGGCGGCCAAGCGTTCCCGCCGCCTGGAAGCCGGTGATCAGCACCGTCGTCTCCCGTCGCCACAGCAGCCGCTTCAGATGGCGACGGATCCGGCCGGCGTCGCACATTCCGCTGCCGGCCAGGATCACGTGCCAGCCCCGTATGCGCTCCAGGCCGTCGCTCTCCTGCGGCCGCTGCAGATGATGCAGGCGCGTCGCATGACGCAACGCCTCGAACGGATTGGAGCCGGCGTCCGGATTCCAGCCCCGCCGCAGGAAGACGTCGGTCGCCTCAATGGCCAGCGGCGAGTCCAGGTAGATTTCCCCGGCGAGCGCGGGGTCGGCGTCCATGACGGCGAGGAGGTCGAGGATCAGCTCCTGCGCCCGTCCGACCGCGAAGGTCGGCATCAGCAGCGGCCCCCCGGCCGCCTTGGCCGCCCGCAATTCCTCGGCCAGCCCTGCGCGGCGTCCCTCCAGGTCGAGATCCTCGCGGTCGCGGTCGCCATAGGTGCTCTCCAGGATCACATGGTCCACGTCGCGGGGGCCGTCGGGTGCGGGCAGGAAGGGCTGGCGCCCCGAGCCCAGGTCGCCTGAGAACAGCAGGCGGACGGTCTCCCCGCCTGCCGCGATCGCCAGTTCGATCGACGCCGCGCCGAGCAGATGCCCGGCCGGCCACCAGGTCGCCTCCATGCCCGGCCCCGCCGCGAACCGTTCGCCGAACTTCACCGTCTGGAACAGGCGCAGCGCGGGATCCACGTCGACGGTCGAATAGATCGGCTCGACCGGCTTTTCGCCGCGACGCAGCTTGCGTCGGTTCAGATGCTCGACCTCGCCTTCCTGAATCTCGGCGGAGTCGGCCAGCATCACCTCGCACAGATCGCGCGTCGCGCGGGTGGCGTAGATCGGCCCGCGATAGCCGGCCCGAACCAGCTTGGGCAGCAGGCCGGAATGGTCGATGTGTGCATGGGTCAGAAAGACGCCGTCGATCGAAGCCGGGTCAAAGGGAAAGGCTTCGTAGTTCAACGTCTTCAGCGTCTTCGGCCCCTGGAACATGCCACAATCCACCAAGAACCGGCCATGGTCGGTGTCCAGCCGCATGCAGGAGCCGGTCACGCATTCCGCCGCGCCGTGGAAAGTCAGGGTGAGGCTCACGCGCAGAATCTATCCATCACGTCGTCAGTGCGCCAGGACCAGGCTCGGCCCGTCCGCGTCCTTCAGGAAGGCCCGCGTGGCGCCGCCGAACATAGTCTCGCGCAGCCGCGAATGGCCGTAGGCGCCCGCGACCAGCAGGCCCGAACGGCGCGAGCGCGCGGCGCCGACCAGGGCCGGCCCCTCCTCACCCTCCACCAGAACCGCGACCCCTTCGCCGACGCCATGGGCCTTCAGATAGGCGTTGAGCCGATCGACATCCGGGTCAGCTGTGGACCTGTCGAGGCCGGACACGCACTGCAGGATATGGATCCCCGACGCCATGGCCAGAAGCGGCAGGGCGGCGCGGACGGCCCGCCCCGCCTGCGGGCTGCCGTCCCAGGCGATGGCGGCCGGGCCGTCCAGCCTGGCTGGATCGCCACGGCCGACCAGGACCGGCGCGCGCAGGTCGAGCAGGATTTGTGCGAGTGCGTCGCGCCCCGCGCCGGCCGCATAGGCCTGTCCCATGACGACCAGGTCGCACAGGGCCAGAATGCGCGTCAGCGCCAGGGCCGGCCGCAGCCCGCGCTCCAGCACCGCCATCCGGGGGGCGCCGTCGCCGGCGCCGAAGACCACGTCATGGTCGGCTGCGGCACGGGCGGCCGTCGCCTCGATGCGGCGCTGCAGTTCGAGCTGCGCCCGGGCCAATTCGTCGATCGCCTCCTGCGACAGGGTGGAGCCGAGGGTCAATCCCAGCGTCACCATGTCCACGGCCATGTCCGGATAGACCGGCAGAACCTCCACACTCCCCTCGTGCTGGGCAGCCAAGGCCGCCGCGAAGGCCAAGGTCTCGCCGTCGCCAGCGCGCCCGTCCGTGATCGCCACCAAGCGCTTCAGGCTCATGTTCCGCTTCTCCCTGATGACTGACACCCTGGGCGCGCCCTCCGGCCTCCACCTTGATCAATGTCAATCGGCCGCTTGACCCTGATCAAGGCCCCCGCCCCGCAAGGCGTCATCCTCCTGTCCAAGGAGAACGCCATGACCTACGCCAGCCTGATCGTCGCCGTGGAGTCCGGAGAGGCGGGCGACGCCGCCGTCCGCCAGGCCGTTGAACTTGCCGCGCGGTTCTCGGCCACTCTGACTGGCGTGTGCACCGTGGCCGTTCCGCCGCTGATCGGCGACGACCCCTTCACCGGCGGCGCCGCGCTCACGGTCTTGCTCAGCGACTACGAGGCGACCGCCGAGGCGGAGCTCCTGACGGCCGAAAGACGGTTTCGCGCCTTGACCGAGGGTCTCGCCGTCGATTGGCGCGGCCGGATCGGATGGCCCGCCTACGTTCTGATCGAGCACGCCCGCCTCGCGGACCTGATCGTCATGCCGGGCCGCATCCCCAGGCCGCCCTATGGCCGGTCGAATCCCGTCGATATCGTCATGAGCGCCGGACGCCCGGTCCTGATCGTCCCTTCCAGTGCGGGTCCGGCGCTCGGCCGGCCGGCCCTGGTGGCCTGGAAGGACACGCGAGAGTCCCGGCGGGCGGTCGCCGGCGCCGTTCCCCTGCTCAAGCAGGCGTCGGCCGTTTGTCTGGCCCAGGTCTGCGCCGGGGAGGATCGCGGCGACGCCCAGGCCGCGCTCGTCGAGGTCGCGACCTTTCTCGCGCGTCACGGGATCGAGGTCGATATCGAGATCCTGTCCACCGAAGACGCTGCGGCAGGGAACCGGTTGCTGGACCACGCCAGGGAGACAGGTTGCGGCCTTCTGGTCGCCGGCGCCTACGGTCATTCCCGTTTGAGGGAGTGGGTTCTCGGAGGCGTGACCCGATCGCTTCTGGATCGGAGCGACCTGTGCCTGCTCCTCGCGCACTAGGCTCGCCCGGACGCATGCCGCCAGACTTCGCCGACGCCTGGGATGTCGTGGCGTCCCCGCGAGACAGGCGCGGCCTCGAGGAGGCCGAAGCGCGCCGCCGTCTCGAGAGCGGCGGGCCGAACAGCCTTCAGCAACCTGAAAACCGAACGATACGGGCCAGCGTCTACGACGCGGCGCGCGAGCCGATGCTGCTTCTCGTGGCCGCGGCGGCGCTTCTCTATCTGGTGATCGGCGATCAGGGCGAGGGCCTCTTCCTGATCGGCGGCGTGTTGGTGACCCTCGCCCTTGTGGTCGTGCAGGACCTTCGCGGCGAGCGCGCCCTGGCGGCGCTGCGGACCCTCGCCCAGCCGTCCGCGCGCGTCATCCGGGACGGTCGCGAACGCCGCATTCCGACCCAGGAACTCGTGCCCGGCGACCTCGTCCTCGTCGGAGAGGGTGAAAGACTCCCGGCAGATTGCCGCCTCCTCGGGGGCGACATGCTGGGCGTGGACGAATCCGCCCTGACGGGGGAATCCGCCACAGTGCTGAAGACGCCCGGCGGCGCGGGCGACGATGCGCGCCTGTTCGCGGGAACCCTGATCGTGCGAGGGCACGCGGTCGCCGAAGTGATCCTGACCGGACCTCGCACGGCGCTGGGGCGGATCGGCGGCGCCTTGGCCGAGATGGACGACGAGCCCACGCCCCTGCAACGGTCGTCCGGGCGGCTCGTGCGTCTTCTGGGCCTGGCCGCCCTGGTCTTCTGCGCCCTGATCACTGCGGCCTACGGCCTGACGCGCGGCGACTGGATGGAAGCGATCCTGGCGGGGATGACCTTCGCCATCGCGCTGATCCCCGAGGAATTCCCGATGATCCTCACCGTCTTCATGGCCCTCGGCGCCTGGAGGCTGGCGCGTCACAATGTCCTCGTGCGCCGCGCCGCCGCCGTTGAGGCGCTCGGCGGCGTCACCCTGCTGTGCGTCGACAAGACCGGAACCCTGACCGAGAACCGCATGGAGCTGGTCCGGCTGACGGTCGACGGCGTCGACCATGCGATCGCCGACGGCCTGCCCGCCTCCGGCGCCGCCGTGCTGAGAACCGCCGCCCTGGCCTCGGCGCGCCGGTCGATCGACCCCATGGATCGGGCGGTGCTGCGCCTCAGCGCGGCGCCGGAGTCCGATCCGGTCAGGAGTTGGCCGCTGCGTCCGGAGAAGCCTGTGGTCGTGCAGCTCTGGTCCCGACCGGAGGGCGCGTTCGCGGCCGCCAAGGGCGCGCCGGAAGCCGTGTTCCGGCTGTGCCGCCTGACCCCGGACCAGGCCGCCGCGCAGCTTCGCGCGGTGGACCGCCTCGCCGGCGAGGGCCTGCGCGTGCTCGCCGTCGCCGCCTGCCGGACCTCGGAGTCTTTTCCTGACGATCCCTGGGAGGCCGTCTTCATCTACGAAGGCCTGCTGGGCTTTGTCGATCCGCTGCGCCCCGACGCGGCTGCAGCGCTGCGGGACGCGCGCGAAGCCGGGATCGCCGTCGCCATGATCACCGGCGACCATCCGGCCACGGCTCTGGCCATCGCCCGCGAGGCCGGTCTGGACGAGACCGCCGGCGTCATGACCGGCCAGGACGTCGCCGCCTTGTCGCAGGAGGCCCTTCCGAGCCGCGTCAGGGACGTTCGCATCTTCGCCCGGGTCACGCCCGACCAGAAGCTGCGGCTGGTCCAGGCCTTCAAGGCGGTGGGCGGCGTGGTCGCCATGACCGGAGACGGCGTCAACGACGCCCCCGCTCTGGAGGCGGCCCATATCGGCATCGCCATGGGACAGCGGGGCACGGATGTCGCGCGCGAGGCGGCGGACATCGTCCTGCTGGACGACCGGTTCGCCTCCATCATCGGCGGAGTGCGGCTCGGACGCCGCATCTTCGCGAACCTGCAAAGGGCCCTGACCTATGTCACGGCCATCCACCTCCCCATCGCCGGCCTCGCGCTCGCGCCGGTCCTTCTGGGCCTGCCGCCGCTGCTGTTTCCCCTCCATGTCGTTCTGCTCGAGCTTGCGGTCGATCCGATCTGCGCCCTGGTGTTCGAGGCGGAACCCTCCGAGCCGAACGCCATGCGCCGTCCCCCCCGTCCGGCGGGATCGCCGCTGTTCGGACCGAGGCAGGTGATCGCCGCCCTGGCCCAGGGCGCGGGCGTCCTCGTCCTGGTCCTCGGCCTGTATGTCTGGGGTCTGTCCTGGGCGACCGAGGCCGAGGCGCGGGGCGCCGCCTTCCTGGCCCTGATCGGGGGCAATCTGATGCTCGGCCTGGTCGATTCCGCCGCCTCTGCGCGCATCTTCGCGCGCCAGAGACGCGCCTACTGGGTCATCGTCCTGCTCATGTCGGGGGCGATGAGCCTCATCTTCGCCGTGCCGCCCCTCGCCCGGATGTTCGCCCTCCAGCCGCCCGGCCCTGCGCTTCTGGCCGCCGCAGTCGCGGTCGCAGTCCTGGGCGGCGGGTGGGCCGTGCTGGCCCGTCTGGCCGGCGACTTCACGGGGAAGGACCGGAGTCCTGGTCACAGGGCGGCCGTCCCGGAGACGGCGCCGCTCAGTGGATGAGCAGGCAGGCGCGTCCGGTCTGCTGCAACAGCGCGTGGGTGACGCCGCCCAGGACGACTTCCCTCAGTCGGCCGCGACTATAGGCGCCCGCTACGATAAGATCGCTGTCGTCGTCTTCGGCGATCTGCAGCAAGCCTTCCGCCGCATCGGCGTCCGCTATGTCTGTATTCTGCCAGCCCTCCGCCGGCAATCCGTGCCCCTTGAGGAAGTCGACGGCGTCCGCCAGTTGGGGTGCGGTCGTCCCCTCCCCCAGCGCCGCCACCAGGATACGGTCGGCGCGCGACATCAGCGGCAGTCCGGCGGATAGAGCGAGGCGCGCTTCGCGCGAGCGCTTGTAGCCGATCAGGACCCGTCTGAACCGCAGGGTCTCGGCGGACCTCGGCACGGCCAGCACCGGTCGGCCTGCCTGAAGGACCAGACGGCTCAGATCCGCCTGACCCAGATCGGTGTCCAGCGCACGGTGCTGACGCGTCACGATCAGGTCGCAACGCGCCGCCTGGTCGAGCAGGTAGGCCGTCACATCGAGAACCCCGGCGCTGCGGAAGTCGAGCGCGAACCCGTCGGCCGCCTCGCACAGGGCCTGTTGGAGCGACTCGATCAGGTCGTACATCTCACGCTCTCGCGCCTGCGCCTGTGCGAGGGGAAAGGCTGCGGCGACGAAGGGATCGGGCAGCCGCCCAGGGGCGGCGGCGACGAGATCGCGCACCTGGTAGTCCCGGGCGAACTGCAGAAGCGGCGGCGCGAAGCGCAGCGGCGCGTCGCCGTCATCAAGGTGGAACATAACGCTGCGCAGGGTCATAGCCGTACTCCTCAAGCCAGGCTCGACGCGCCGGTCTGGCGCGCAAGGAAGGCGTCGATGGCGTCGCCCTCGAAGCGGCCAAAGTTGCGGGTGAGCTCGATGTGAACACTTTCTTCAAACGCGTGAATCACGTCCTCGGTGCTGAGCGTCATGGCCGTCTCCTAGTGATCGCTGGGCAGATCAGCAGATATCCGGGAGGCGGCCTTGACCAATATCAAGACTCTGCGGCTCTGACGGCGCTCGTCGGACGCCTCGACTGCGGAGGATATCCGACGACGCGCCGCCTATGTGGCCGGCGCCGCCAAACGCATGCAGGCGGTCCGGACCATAAGTTGGCCAGCCCGTCACCCTGACTCGGGCCGGAAAACGCCAGCCTCCGGCGCTTCAGAAAAAAAAAGGGCGGATCAGTCCCCCCGCTCTTCCCCCTCCAGCGTTTCCACCCTGGCGATCCCGTCCTCGCCCTTCGTCAGGCGGAAGGCGTCCAGTTCGCGGCCTGTCGCGGTGAAGGCGCGATAGACCACCGCGTCTTGCGACACATTCAGCGTCTGGAAGGTCTGGGTCCGCGCGGCCGTCCGGTCGGCCCAGGTCAGATCCGCCATCGGATACATCTTCGGCCCGGCGACCGAGACCACATAGGTCGAGCCCTGGTCCGACCTGTGGCCAGGGCCGGCGTTGGTCATGGCCCCCTCGCCTATGGCGCCGCGCGCATAGCCGTGGTCGTGGGCCTGAAGCACCAGGTCCACTCCGTACTTGTCGATCAGCGGCTTCAGCGCATCGCGGACGCGGCTGTTGTCCCGGTCGGGGTCGATCGAGAACAGCGGGAAGTGCAGGAACAGCACTGTCCAGCGGTTCGGATTGTCGGCCAGGACCTGATCCAGCCATCGCACCATTTCGGCCCGCATGGCCTCGTCGCCATGGAACAGCGGGGCGTCGATCGAGATCAGGCGCAGACCCTGATAATCGACGGTCCAGGCGGTTTCCTTCAGACGTTCGGCGCCCGCCGGCCCGGTCTCCGGCAGGGTGAACTGCCGGCGCCATTGGGAGTTCAGGATCGGGCCGCGGCCGTATTCGTGATTGCCCGGCGTCGGCATCTGCGGCGTCTGGGCGTACAGGAATCCGCCCGAGGCGAACCATTCGCCCCACTCGTTGTCGCTGTCGTGCCGGTTGATCAGGTCGCCGGCGTGGATGACGAAGGCCGCGTCACCGGCCTTGCGGAACCCCATCCTCAGGGTGCGGGACGCCTCGCTGAGGATATTGTTCTGCATGTCCCCAAAATACAGGAAGGTGAAGGGCTCGGGCGTCGCGGCCGCCGTCTTGAACTGCAGCCACTCGGACCAGGCCCCGCCCGAACCGACCCGGTAGACATAGACGGTCGCCGGCTTCAGCCCCTTCATTACGGCCGAATGATAGGCGGCGCGGAAGTCCGCCGCCTCGCGCACCGCCAGGACCGCGTCGTCGGTGGTCGCGGCCACGCGAACGGCGGAGGCGATGAAGTCCGGCCCGTCCTGGGCCTCGGCGAACTCCACCTGCCCGTCCAGGCCCGGCGCGGTGCGCCAGGTGACGGCCATCTGATGCGCCGGATCGGCGGTCAGGTTCAGAATGATCCGCTCCGGCTGGACCGTCGCCGGCGCTATCGGGCGTTCGGACGCCTGGACCGGCGCTGGTTCGGGGCGATCCGGACGCTGCGTCTGGGCCAGTGCCTGGGCCTGGGCGCCGGTGGAGACGCCCAGGGCCGCGACAGCGGCCCCGAGCATGAGGGTGCGAACAAACATCATTTTCGTCACCCTCAGAAGACGTAGGTCAGGCCGAGCGAGATCGACCGCCCGTTCTTGATATAGGCCCGGCTGGAGGCCGTGCTCGAACCGGCCGTGTACCAGTAGGTGTGGTTGTCGAAGAGGTTCTGCACCTGCAGCGAGGCGGTGGCGCCGCCCCATAGCTTGCGCCGCACGTTCAGGTCCACGAACTCATAGTCCTGTTCGTAGGGATTATTGCCGAAGTCCTGAATTCCCTCCAGGAATTCCGACTGGTAGCTGTAGGCGGCATAGGCTTCCCATCCGCTGTACTGCCAGAACAACTGTACATTGGCGATGGCCTCGGGCGTCTCCATCAGCGGCAGGGTGTAGCCCGCCGGGTGCCAGGAAATCCCGGTCTCGGCTTCCGAATGCTGCAGCGTCAGGTTCACGCTTGCGCCCAGGCCCGACAGGGCCCCCGGCAACCAGTAGAAGATCTGCTGGGCGCTCATCTCGACGCCGTAAACCTCGGCCCATTTGCCGTTGTTGGGCATGGAGATGGTGACGCCGTCCGGCCCGATGTTCGCCCCCGCCGTGCCGTCGCGGATGTTGCTGGAGGCCGAGCGGAACAGGAAGTTCTCGATATCCTTGTAGAACAGGCCCAGCGAATAGGCGCCGGTGTCGCCGTTGTAGCGCTCGATCGACAGATCGTAGTTGATCGCCTTCATCGGCTTCAGATCCGGGTTGCCCTGTTCGATGCCGATCAGCACCCAATCCGAGGTGGGGTTCTCCTCGCCGTCGCCGTCCGGATCGATGTCGTAGCTGTATTCCCGGGCCGAGGTCATGCGCGCGATGTCGGGACGGGCGAAGCTGGTCCAGATCGCCGCCCGCACCTTGGTGTTGCGATTCAGCGCATAGTTCAGGTGGATCGACGGCAGGACATTGACGAAGTCGCTCTTGTCCGTGGTGAATCGCTCACCCTGCACCTCGTCCAGCACATAGGCCGAGATGTCGTTGCGGGTGCTCTCGACCCGCAGGCCGCCGATGATCTGGGCGTCGCCGAAGCGGGCCGTGGCCATCAGATAGCCGGCGAGAATGTCTTCCTTGAACTCGAAACTGTCTTCTCCGCTGAGCTTGGCGCTGGAGGGATCGGTGGCGAAGCCTTCGAAGAAGCTGCTGTCGCCGTTCATCGCCCGCTGAAGCTCGGCCAACATGGCCTGATTGTCGATGATCACGCCCAGACGATAGAGGCCCGTATATTCGCCGTCGAACAGGTCGGTGACCTCCTTGCCGTAGAAGGCCGAGAAGTCCGCCAGGGTCCCCTCCGCGTCCAGATCAAGGAACTCGCCGCTATAGGTCGCGCGTTTGGAGGAATAGAATTTCGCGCCGCCCTTTACCGAGTCCAGCCAGGGCGAAACGGGCCGCCATTCGGCGTTGAACTGGCCCTGCCACAGATCCTCCTGCGCCCCGCCGACCTCACCGGACAGGCCCGCATACTTGTATTGCGCCGGGTCCTGCACCGCCGCCATGCCGGCGTCGTTCAGCACCCATTTGGGGAAGCGGCTGTCGCCGAAGTTGACGATATCGACGCCTTTGTTGCCCAGCCAGCCGTATTTGTCGCTACGGAACTCCATGTCGTAGCTGTCGTCGATATTGTCCTCGGACTTGGCGTAGGACAGATCGTAGTCGAGCTTGAAGTCGCCGTAACGGCTGACGCCGCCCAGGTTCAGCGACATCAGCGAACCGGTTTCGCGCGAGCCTTCCCAGAAGCGACGCAGGCGGAAGCCCTGCGGATCCCAGGTCCCCGAGGCGCCGTTCAGCGTGTAGTAGGACCTGGTCGATCGGTCCGCATCGGTGATGACGCCGTCGCCGTCTCGGTCCACGATCTGGGCGGTGGTGTAGGAATAGATATTGCCCTTGGCGCCTGAACCTATGATGGCGTCATCCGGGCTGGCCAGACCGGTGGCGGTCTTGTCCACCTGGGTCAGTCGCGTGGAGTTCTTCGACGTGTCATTGCGGAAGTTCAGCCGGTTGTCGAACTCGTCCTGGGTATATTCATTGAACTGACCGCGAAAGTGGAAGTCGTGGTGATCGCCGCGGTAGTCGAGGCTGGCGTTCAGCCCCTTGCGCTCGACCTCGGTCTCGCCGAACGCCAGGTCCATGCCGCGCAGCACGAAGGTATCGGTGTCCCAACCCAGGCTTTCGCTGTCTTCGTACCAGACGGGAGGCTGGTTATCGCCATCGACGCCGTTCTGTTCGAACTGGGACTTGCGCCGTGACCAGCTGGCGGTGACGAACACGCCCCAGTGGTCGTTGAACTGGCGGCCGAAGGAGCCGGAAACTTCGCCCGAGGTCTTGTCGTCGAACTTGTCCAGCAGACCGGCCGAGGCCGACAGGACGCCGTAGGTCGGCTTGTGGTCGAAGGCGGTAGGGGTGCGGATGTCGATGGAGCCGCCCAGGGCGTCGCCGTCGCGGTCCGGCGTCAGGCTCTTGACCACCGTGATGGAGTCGATGCCTTCCGGCGGCAGAAAGCTGAGCCGCACGCCGCGATAGAAGCTGTCGTCCGGGGAACCGGTGCCGCCGATGCGGACGCCGTTCATGGTGTAGTTGTTCAGCTCGGTCGACAGGCCGCGGATCGTGATCCGGTCGCCCTCGCCCGTGGTGTGGTTGCGCACGGCGTTGACGCCCGGCAGGCGCGACAGGGACTCGGCCACATTGTTGGCCGGCAGGTCGCCCATGTCGTCGGCGCTGATGACGTCGGAGATGAAGTCGGCGTCGCGCTTGGCGTCCAGCGAGCGCCGCATACCGGCGGCGTAGCCGACCACCAGGACCTCCTCCAGCACCGTCGCATCCGGGGTGGGCATGGACGCCTCGGCCGTCTGGCGCACCAGGGTCAGAACGCCGCGAACCTCGCGCGCCTCGACGCCGGAGCCCGCGATCATCCGGCGAAGCGCCTCACGGGGAGTCATGGAGCCGGAAACGGCCTGAGCCCGCAGACCCCGCGTCAGTTCAGGGTCGAAGACGATCTGCAGGCCGGTCTGACGTGACAGGGTCTGGATCGCACGTCCCAGATCCTGCGCCGGGATGTTGATGGCGGCGCGCGCCTCGGCGCTGCTGGCGGCCTGCCAGGCCTGGGCCGGAGCGGCGGCGGATGTCAGGACGGCGACGGCGGCCGCCGCAAGGAGGCCGGTCTTGTAAATACGCATGTGATAGATCCCCCGCGGCCGAACCTGGCCGCTATTGGGGAAGACGACGAACATCGCGGTCCTGACACCCGTCTTGAAAACTTGCCCTATCCGTCACCTAAGCTTCAGACAGCAGATAGTGGCCGGCGTCTTTTCGGGTCAGCCTGAGCCCATGAAGCCGGGCGATCGCGGCCAGGGCGTTCTCGGGATTCTCATAGGAGAAACGACCGCTCACGAGCGCACGGCCCAGTTTCGGATCAGAGAGTGAGACCTCCACCCCGGTGGTCCGTTTCAGATCGCCGATCACGCTGGTCAGGGTCGTCTCATCCAGTTCCAGCCACCCCCTGGTCCAGGATGGAAGGTCGGTCTTGGCCTCGGGTTGTCGCAGGCTGGCGCGTTGAACACCGGCCTTCAGCACCCGACCACGCTCCCCGGCCCGGATTCTCACGACGCGCCCCTTGGTCGGCGTCACGTCGACGGCGCCTTCGAACACCACGACCTCGACCATCGGGCCGTCAGGGGTCTCGAGAGAGTCCACGTTGAACCGAGTGCCGACGGCGGTGATCCGCACCCCTTCGGCTTCCACCGTAAAGGGGCGGCCAGCGTCATGAGCGACTTCGAAGAAGCCTTCGCCGTCCAGTCGCAGTCTCCGTTCCGTGTCGCCCAGCAGGACACGCACCTTGCTTGCGCCATTCAGCCGGACCGCCGAGCCATCCGCCAGGGCCACGGCTTGCGGAACCCCGCGACGACCGACGATCATCTCTCCCCGAAGGGAAGAGGTCGCGACGAACAGGGCCGCGCAGGCGACACAGGCGGCCAGGCCCGCCGGCGCCCAGATCTTCACCCAGGCCGGCGTCGAGGCGAACAGGCCCGGCTTCGCCGTCCGGTGAGCGGCTCGCCGCGCCGCCCACAGGACGGCCGGATCGGCGATCAGAGCCTCATGCTGCTCCAGCAGGCGCTGTCGATCGGGCCGCCCCGCCAGCCAGGCGTTCAGCGCGGCATGCCGCGCCGGGGTCCAGCCGTCTCCCTGCTTTTCATCCGCCCAAAGGGCCGCCGCCCGGTCGTCACGAGCGTCAAAGGTTTCAGTCGACATGACGCCCCTCCGCCGTCTTGCGAAGCGTCTGAGCGGCGCGACTATAGTGTTTCTGAACCGCCTCGACCGACATGTTCAATTCGCCGGCGATATGTTCATAGGATTCCTCGCCGGCGCGGCGTCTCACGAACACCTCGCGGCGCACGGCGGGCATGGCGTCCAGGGCTTTCTGACACAGACGCAGCCGTTGGTTCATGTCCAGCGCTTCCAAGGGAGACGCCGCGCCGTCCGCTTGGTGGTCCGTCTCGCCGAAATCGTCAAAAGGCGTGGTTTCCGATCGGCGCGCGCGATCGATCAGAATATTGCGGGCGGCCCGCATCGCGTAGGACAGCGGATCCGTGATCAGCGCCACCCGCGCACGGGAAAGCACACGCAGAATAGCCTCCTGCGCGACGTCTTCCGCATCGGCGCTCGACGCCAGTCTCCGTCGCACATAGGCGAGAAGCGCACGATTGTGCGTCACAAGCGCCTGCCCCACTTCGTGCTCGTGACTCACTGGGCGGCCCCTTACCGAAGGGGCCGACATAGAAGCGGCGCGTAACGGAAATTCGACACCTTGATGTCGGTTTGACTTCGCATCCGCGAATGACGGGCGCCGTCAAGCCTGGCCTGGCGCCCCAACGCAGGCTCTGCCCGCGCCGGGAACCAAGCCTCGGCTTCGACGGTGCGCGACGGTTCAAGGCCTGGGGGCGGCCTCCCTGTCTGCGGCGGACGCGGCATACCGTATCTGTGAGGGACGCGGCGATGTCGAAGCCATCCCCTCCGCCGTCATGCCGCGCGACATCATCCACGCCTGGATGCGGTTCAATGTGGCGAACGTCTGGGGCGTGAGCCCCTCGCCTGTATTGATCACCTCGAGCAGCCAGGCGGCTTCCCGTTCGGACGTGGGCGTGCAGGCGAGCAACTGGCTCTCGCATCGCTCAAGCCGCATCTCAAAATCGCGCTCGGCCGCGCAGCAGGCTTCGTAGGATGCAAATTCATCGGGCAGGAAGCCGTCGAACCGGCGAAGGATGTCCCATTCGGCGAACAGGTCGGCGAAGGTCGGCATGTGGCTCTCGGCCATGGTGGAATCTCCTCGCCGTCAGCCCCTGGCGACGGCGAAATCAACAAGAGTGAGTTAGGCCGGCGCGCCAGGCAGCAATCGATACCGGCGCACCAGATGAGCTTCATAGGCACCGGCCAGAAGCACGATCAGCAAGGCGATCCAGGTCGCAAGCCTGACCGTGACGGCCGTCCAGTTATAGATGAAGGCGGGGCCCAGGGCGGCGAAATGGGTCAGGACGACGGCGACCTGAAGACCAGCGGCGAACAGAAGCCACCAGCGGTCCGCCCGCAACGCCAGGCCGATCAGGCCGATCGCGCAGGCGAGATCCACCAGAGCGACGCCCCAGCGGACATCGCCGAGCATCAGATGCTGCGCCAATGGGCTGAGCACCATGTCCGCCAGCAGCAGCACGGCGGCCCAGCGGTCGGCGCGACCGCCCCAGACGACAGGGGCGGCCAGGGCGACCAGACTGATGATCAGCAGCCCCGCCTGGAGCATCAGGCGTCCAGCGCCAGCGCCGTCGCTCCGCCGGCGGGCTGATCCTTGCCCTCCAGCGGTCCGCCGGCTGTGACGATTATGCCGAGCGTGCGGGCGATGCGCGCCAGTCGATCGTGACTGGCCACGAGCCGGGACCGCCCCTCGACAAGCGCCCCGGCCGCCGCCTGGACGTCGACCAGGGCCTGGTGGCCCGCCTGGGCGGCGAACCGGGCGCCGGCGCGGTGGCGCGTCATGTCGTGGGTCAGAAGGCTGATTTCGGCGAGCGCCTGATCGAGCGCCTGTTCAGCGGTCTGAAGTCGTCTGGCGATTAAGTTGGCGAAGTCGGTCTTGTGATTCATGGCGAGGATCCCGGCTAAGAGGGCCGCCATGCGTCGAGCGTCGAGAAGATCGCCATCACCAAAGACGTCAGACCGCCCAGTACGAGCAGCCAGAGCGCCGTCGCGCCGACGATGACGCCCAGACGGATGAACCGGTTCGCCGGAGGCGGTCGCCAGAAGCGCGCCGCCCAGGGCCGGTCATCGATCGGGTTCCCCACGCCCGGCGAGACGGCCGGACGCAGTCTTTCTGGCAGCCGCTCGGCCAGTTCGGCATCGGTCATTCCGGCGCCTGGGTATTGAATGCCCAGCGCCTGGGCCGCCGCCCTCCGGTGACTGGTGCCGAGTTTGGCGTTGGCGCTTTGCAGATAGTTCGCCACGGTGCTGGGCGTGATGCCCAGCACGTCTGCAATCTCCTGATTTGACAGTCTCAGGCCGGCCAGTTGCACGCATTCGATCTCGCGCCGCGTCAGTCGCCCCATCGCCTAGCGTCCGATCCGCGAAAGGGCTCGCCGTCCGCAACGGACAGCGAGCCGAAGTCTAGACATCGATTTCCGCGCCGGTCTCTGCAGAAACCCGGGCCAGTTGCTGGATCAGGTCCAGAACGAGCTTCTGGTTTCGCACTGACAGCTCGGGCGCCCGCCGGGCGATCTCGGCCGTCTGTTTCGTGGGTGCGCCGCCCATGCGCGCCTCGGGTCCATCGGGCAAACCCAGACCCTCAAAGAAGTAGTTCAGATCCACGTTCAGGAATTCCGCAATCTCCCACAGACGCGAGGCGGCGATCCGATTGCTCCCGCGCTCGTACTTCTGGATCTGCTGGAAGGTGACCCCGGCCGCCTGGGCCAGTTGAGCCTGACTGTAGCGCAACGCCTGGCGGCGTTCGGCGACACGCCGGCCCACGTGCAGGTCTACGGGATTGAGGTTATCGCCTTGGGGCGTCTTGATCGCGACTTTTGCCATGGCGAAAGCTAGCCTTGGTCCGACCCGAGTCGTCAAGCCGCCTGACAGCCTCGCCGACGTTTGCCGCCGATATGGAAGACGCCGACAGCCATCGCTTCGATGATGCGACAGGATGATGGCTTGTCGTGACAGAAAAAACTCCAGTACTTGCGCTCCGCCCACAACGCGTCGGCCGTTCAGATTGAAACAAGCCCGATGATCATGAAGCCTGCGCGCCGCGCCGTCTCGCCCTGAAACCACACCAACCCTTCCCCTTGTCCCGGAGTTTCGCCCTGACCCTCTCTCGTCGTCTCGTTCTCGCTGGAAGCCTCGCGGGAAGCCTCGTCGGCGCCGGTTGCGCCACCGCCCGCGCCCCCGCCTCCGCCTCCGCCGCCCGCGTGATCCGTCACGATCCGGCGCTGGACCGCCTGATCGCCCCGGACGCCCGGCTGGAGACGCTCGCGTCGGGCTTCACCTGGTCCGAAGGCCCGGTATGGATCGCTGACGGCGGCTATCTGCTGTTCAGCGACGTGCCCGAGAACCGGATTCATCGCTGGTCCGAGAAGGACGGCGTCTCGGTCTTCATGGAGCCGTCGGGCTATGACGGGCCGGACGCGTCTGTCTTTCGAGAGCCAGGGTCGAACGGTCTGATCGCCGGCCCCCGCGGTTCGATCCTGATGGCCGATCATGGCGCCCGCGCCATTGCGCGCGTCGATCTGGCCACCCGCGCCAAGACCCTGCTGGCGACCCGCTATGGCGACGCCCGCTTCAGTTCGCCCAATGACCTGGTCCAGACCTCCAACGGCGCGATCTTCTTCACCGATCCGCCCTATGGACTGAAGGACATGGACCGGTCGCCGCTGAAGGAGACGGCGTACAACGGCGTCTATCGGCTCGACCCCGACGGCGTCGTGACCCTGTTGGACGACAGTCTCAGCTTCCCCAACGGGATCGGCCTGTCGCCGGATCAGCGGACCCTCTATGTGGCGGTCTCCGATCCCGAACGCCCGTTATTGCTGGCCTATGATCTGAGGCGAACCGGGCCGGCGATGAAGCCGCGCGTGCTGATGGACTTCTCCGATCAGGTCGGGCCGTCCAATCCTGGCCTGCCGGATGGTATGGCCGTCGATCGCGCGGGCCATCTGTTCGCCACCGGTCCCGGCGGAGTACATGTGCTGACGCCCGAGGGGCGCAGCCTGGGCCGTATCGACACCGGCGGGGCTGCGGCGAACTGCACCTTCGGCGAAGACGGCCGGAGCCTGTTCATCACGGCCGGAGACCGGCTTCTGCGCCTGCGGACCTTGACCCTGGGCTGAGGGTCTGACGACCTCCATAGGGTCTCGACATCGCGGCTTCGCCAGACCATTGACGCCTATGCTTCAGCGACAAGCCTCACCCAGATCGACCGACGCGCAGCGGATCATCGAGGCGGCCATCGACCTGGTGATCGCTCAGGGTTTCCGCAAACTGACCCTGCGCGACCTGGCCCAGGCCGTCGGCAAGAGCACGACCGTCATCGTCAACCTGTTCGGCGCCAAGTCCGGCCTGGTCCTGGCGGTCGGTGAACATGCGCTGGAGGCGGACGCCGTTTTTCATCAGCGCTTCTTCGGCGCCGTGGCTGGTCTGCCGGCGAGCCGCGACACCCTGCTCGCCCTTGTCCTGCGCTATCTGAGGCTCCGCGCCGCAGCCGAAGCCGGCTTTGTTCGGGTCTGGGAGGCCCTGCTGCTGGACACGGACCTGGGCGAGGCGCGCCATGACCTGATGCGACGCTGGGAGGCGATGCGCGAGGCGGCCTGGTGGACCTATCTGGCGACCGTCCCCGGCGCCGCCGATTTCGCCGCGCCCCTGACCGCCTGTCTCGTCACCGAACAATTCTACGCCGGCGCCCTTCTGGGCCGCACCGACTATGAGGTCATCAGCGCCGAGGGCCTGGGCGCCCTGGTCGACCGAGTCCTGGGCCGAGAGGACGGCCCCGCCCCGGCCGCCTTCTGGTATCGCGAACACCTGGTTCTGCCCCAGGCGCCGGCTGCGGGACTGGAGGTCGATTCGATGCGGCTCAAACTGCTCGACATCGCGGCGGACCAGATCCTGGCAGGCGGCGTGGCCGGCGTGAGCAATCGCTCGGTCAGCCTAGTGGCCGGCACCTCCACATCCACCATCGCCTATCATTGGCCGGACATGCGTCGCTTCGTCGTGGATGCGGTGTGGCACAGCGTGTTCCGCGACCTGCCCCATTATCTGGCGAGGCGGCGCCCCGACATGGACCCTTCCGTGGCCACGCTCGAGACCTGGGAAAGGCTCATGACGCCAACTGTCTCGATCGATCCTCAGGCCGAGGGCTTCTACACCCGATACGCCCGCCTGATCGCCAGCATCTGCCTGGAGGCCCGCCGAGATCCGCCGCTTCAGGACCTCGCCATGGTGCTGCGCGGACCAGAGGGCGGCGGCACCTTCTACAACAGCGCCGGGGTCTGGCCGGCGCGTTTCGACCTGACCCGACTGGCCGCCACCCGGTTCGCGCTCTGGATCAAGGGCCAGGCCCTGGTCGCCTCGGCGACGGGGATTCCGCTGTCGGGCGCAACGCTCAAGACCGCCGCGACCCAGCTTGTGGCGCAGCAAGAGCCATAGAACGGGCGTTACTTCCAGCTTCAGGTTGCCAAGGCGCTCCCTGACAGAAAGTCTTCCTACAAGCGTCATAAAAGCTTAGCAGGCCGCGCCTAATGCCGAACCGTTGTCGAACAGTTGTTTTTCAGTGGGACGCCAGCGGCTCCAGCCTTCCTCCCCATCGCCAGGGGCCGCTCCCGTCAAATCGCCGAACCGAACAGTTGTTCGACAGCATCATCAACAGATCGGCCCGTGCGGCAGGGGGTGCCTGCGCGCGCCGCCCGCAATGGATCGTGCAATGCATCGTCTGCTCCTCGGCGTCTCGAGCGCCGCACTCGCCCTGGCTGCGGCCCTGCCCGCCGCCGCCCAGTCGATCCCGGACACTGAGGCCACCACCGTCCAGGACGTCGTCGTCACCGCCCAACGCCGCGAACAGGCCAGCCAGGACGTAGGCATCGCCCTGAACGTGCTGGGCGGCGAAGAACTGAAGGAAAAGGGCGTCTCGGTCGTCAACGAGATCGAGAACATCGTCCCCAACGTCGAGGTCGACAGCCAGTTCGGCGGCGGCCAGCCGCAGTTCCGTATCCGCGGCATCGGCGCCACCCAATATTCGGCGAACAACACTTCATCGGCGGGCATCTATGTCGACGAGGTCGCCCACCCCTATACTGTGACGACCCAGGGCGCGATGTTCGACATCGCCCGGATGGAGATCCTGCGCGGACCGCAGGGAACCCTGTACGGCAGCAACAGCACGGCTGGCGCGGTCAACATCATCACCAATGCGCCCACGGTTGATTTCCGCGCCGGAATGACGGCTGAAATCGGCAACTACGACCGCTACATGGTCGAGGGCTATGTGTCGGGCCAGATCGCGCCGGGCCTGCTGGGCCGTCTGGCCGCCGTCACCGAACAGGGCGGGGCCTGGCAGTTCAACCGCGACACCGGCGAGGTGCTGGGGGACCGGGACAAGAGCGCCATCCGCGGGCGGCTGACCTGGGACCTCGGCCCGCAGGCCACGGCCAATCTGACCGCGACCTATATGGTCGACAAATCCGACGGCCTCGGCCTGCGCCTGCGCGGCCCCTACGCGCCGGGCAATGCGGCCTTGGGCCCGGTCATCCCGACTGACACCGCCTGGCGTATAACGGGCTGGCAACTGTCGCCGGCCATGGCCGCCGTCTCGGGCCGCAGCGTCGGCGACAAGCCGGGCCGCGACAACGCAGGGTTCGATATAAACCTTCGGGTCAAGGCCGATCTGGGCTGGGCGGCGCTGACTTCGCTGACGGCTTACCAGACCTTCGACCGATCAGAGTACAATGACTGGGACGGCACTCGATACCAGGAGTCCGACGTCTACTTCTACAACCAGTTGGACGTCCTTTCGCAAGAAGTGCGACTGGCTTCGACGGGCGAGGGTCGATGGAACTGGCTGGTCGGCGTCCATGCGACCGACGAACATATCGACGGCGGCTTCTACACCCAGTTCAGAAACCTGGCCGGTCTGATCAACACGCCCTATGGCCAGGACGTGCAGGCGGCGGGCATTTTCACGCACAACAGTTTCGCCTTCACCGACCGCTTCCGGCTGATCGCCGGGCTTCGCTACGAGTCCGAAGAACGCTCCCTGAGGACTTCGGGCACCACCGTGGCGCCGGCCCTGCCGCGGGCGACGCTGGCCTACAGCAACGAGATGTCGGAAGTCAGCGGCCGGGTCGGTCTGGAGTATGATCTGACCGACAGCGCCCTTCTGTACGCCAGCGTTGCGCGCGGCGTGAAATCGGGCGGTTTCACCACCTATAACGCCACCTCGGCCACCCCCTTCCGCCCCGAGATCGTGCTGGCCTATGAGGTTGGCGTGAAGTCGGACTGGTTCCACAACCGTCTGCGGGCCAACGGCGCGCTCTTCTTCTACGATTATACCGACCAGCAGATTCAAGGCATCGAATACGACCGCCTGTCGGGCCGCCTGGGCAAGATCACCAATGTGCCCAAGTCGGAAATCTATGGGGGTGAGATCGAGCTGGCGTGGACTCCGTTCGAAGGCCTGACGATCACCCAGGCCTATGGTTACAAGGAAGGCGAATACAG
This sequence comes from Brevundimonas sp. TSRC1-1, assembly GCF_049898245.1. Taxonomy (NCBI): domain Bacteria; kingdom Pseudomonadati; phylum Pseudomonadota; class Alphaproteobacteria; order Caulobacterales; family Caulobacteraceae; genus Brevundimonas; species Brevundimonas sp. TSRC1-1. Next base: position 977,351 of record NZ_JAFCXI010000001.1, on the reverse strand, counting down.
CGAGTTCTTCGCCATCAACGATGCGGCCACGGCGGCGGCCAACCCGGCGAACGGTCCCTGGGACGTCATCATCTCGACGGACCGTTCGGGCGAACCCCTGCAGTTCCCGAAGTTCACCTACAGCGGTTCGGTCGCCTACGACTGGACCATGGCGGGCTGGAACCTGCGGGCCGAGACGAACTACTACCAGCGTGACGAGATCTACAACGCGTCTTCGGCCTCGGTCCTGGCCGGCTACATGCTGTGGAACGGCAGCGTCACCGTCGGCCCCCAGACCGCCGACTGGCGCGTCAGCCTGTGGGGCAAGAACCTGTTCAGCGAGCACTATGACGAGACGCGCAACGGCTTCAACGGCTCGGCCCGCCCGACCATGTCGCCCAACCCCGGCCGTACGTGGGGCGTCCGCCTGAGCTACAGCTACTGACGAGCGACACAGCCCCGACCGAGCCATCGGTCGGGGCGATCGTCATTTTGAGAACGGGATAACCATGTCGAAGCTGTCGAGACTGCGCGTTTTAATCCTGGCCTTGTCAGCCTTCGCCCTCCCCGCGCTGGCCCAGCCTGACACCGACGGCCGCTTCACCATCGCGGTGATCCCGGACACGCAGAACTACACCGACCACACCCATCAGAAGGTCGCCGGCTTTCCGTTCGACGCCCGCGATCAGTTGATGCAGCAGATGCGCTTCATCGCCGACAATGCTGTCTCGCGCGGCGGGGACATCGTCTTCGCGACGGCTGTGGGCGATGTCTGGCAGCATCCGACGATCGACGTGGACCCCGACCACGCCGGACGTGGATTCAGCGCCCGACCGCTGCCGGCCGGATCAAGTATGGAGGACTGGAGCCGGCGTGTGCGGGAGATCGAGATCCCCGCCGCCGTCGAGGCCTATCGCCTGCTGGACGGCGTTCTGCCCTTTTCCGTCGTGCCCGGAAATCACGACTACGACGCCCAGTGGTGGGAGCAGTCCTGGCCCCGGGATATGACAGCCCCCGAGGGCGATCTGCGCCGCCTGGGCATGATCCACATCGGCGGGCTGACGGCCTTCACCGAGGCGTTCGGCCCCGCCTCGCCCTTCTTTGCGAACCGGCCGTGGTACATCGCCTCGCACGACGGCGACGCCGACAGCGCCCAGATTTTCGAGGCGGGCGGCTATCGCTTCCTGCACATCGGCTTGCAGATGGCCCCGTCTGACATGAGCCTGAAGTGGGCCGAAACCGTGATCCACGCCCATGCCGGCCTGCCCACCCTGATCACCACCCATGACTTTCTGGACAAGACCGGGGAACGCCGCGCCCATCCGGTCGTCGACATCCACGCCCTGGATCCCTTCGACAACAGCGCACAAGGCGTGTGGGACAAGCTGATCGACCGCAATCCGCAGATCTTCATGGTGCTGAGCGGCCACCACAACGGCCAGTCGTTCCGTACGGATCGCAATCGCACAGGCGGCGCCGTCTACCAGCTCCTGTCCGACTATCAGGACCGCAAGCAGTCCGTGATCGACACCGGCCTGTCGCCCGACAAGGCGGTGGCGCTCGGCGACGGCTGGATGCGGTTGATGACGTTCGATATGGGCGGCCCGGTTCCGACCGTGCGGGTCCGCACCTATTCGACCCACTATGGTCGCTACGCCTCCGAGACGCCCCGGTACGCCGAATGGTACAAGCCGAACGAGCAACCTCAGCTGAGCGATGCTGAATTTCTGGCGCAGGATGAATTTACGATCCCGCTGGAGGATTTCCGCAGCCGGTTCGGCGCCGAGGCGACCGCCCTGTCGGCGGCGCGATAGGGGTCTGATCTGGTGAGCCCGTTCTCCCCCCCTATGAACCGACGTCTTCTGCTCGGCGGCTTCGTCGCCGCGCCCCTGGTGCTGCGGTTCGGGCAGGCTCAGGCCCAGGCGGGCGGGGCCTATGTCTTCCCGCTGGGCGTCGCCAGCGGCGATCCGGCCCCCGATGGTTTCGTCCTGTGGACGCGGCTGGCGGTCGATCCGGTGGCGCCGGACGGCCTGGGCGGCATGGGCGGCCCGGTCGCCGTGCGTTGGGACGTGGCGGCGGACGAGGCCTTCAACCGCATCGTCGCCTCGGGCGAGGCCGTGGCGGATCGCACCGACGCCCACAGCCTGCATATCGAGGTCGAGGGCCTGCGCCCCGACCGCCCCTATTGGTACAGGTTCACCGCCCAGGGTCAGCAGAGCCCCGTCGGCCGCACCCGCACCGCCCCCGCCCCGAACGCCGACGTCGATCGCCTGCGTCTGGCCGTCGCCTCCTGCTCGAACTGGGAGTCGGGCTATTTCAGCGCCTATGGCCATATGGCCGACGAGGCGCCGGACCTGACCCTGTTCCTGGGCGACTATATCTACGAATACACCCGCACGGGCGCCCAGGCGGCCAATGTGGTGCGGCCCTACGGACTGGAAGAGGCGACGACCCTGGCGGGTTATCGCAACCGGTACGCCCTGCACCGGACGGACGCGGACCTGCAACGGCTGCACGCCGTCGCCCCCTGTCTGGCGGTGTGGGACGACCACGAGATTCAGGACGACTATTCCGGCGTCTGGTCCAAGACGCCCGGCGTCATGCCCAATGATTTCCTGCTGCGGCGCGCCGCCGGCTACAAGGCCTTCTACGAGGCCATGCCCATTCGCCGCACGCGGCTGGACGCCCGGCTGCAGATGCCGATCTATCGCGGCGTCCGCTATGGCCGGCTGGCCCAGTTCTTCATGCTGGACGGCCGGCAGTACCGCTCGAAACAGGCCTGCGCCGACGGCGTCAACGGCGGCAAGGGCCAGGTGGTCACCGACGCCGCCTGCCCCGACCGGCTGGACCCGGCCCGCACCTTCCTGGGCTTCGAACAGGAACGCTGGCTGTACGACGGCCTGGCCCGGTCGCAGGCGCGCTGGAACATCCTGGGCCAGGATCTGGTGATGGCGGGGCTGAGGTTCGGAAACGGCGACGCCGAGACCCGCTACTGGACCGACACCTGGGACGGCTATCCCGTCGCCCGCGACCGGATGACCGACGCCCTGGCGACGCTGAAGCCCCGCAATCCGGTGGTGCTGAGCGGCGACTACCACTCGTTCTGGACCAATGACGTCAAGCGGGTCAGCGCCGATCCGTCATCCGCGACGGTGGCGACCGAATTCGTCGGCACCTCGATCTCGTCGTCCGGCCCGCCCTATGACGCCCTGATGGCGAACATGCCGAACAACCCGCAGATCAAATTCTTCGACAGCCGGGTGCGGGGCTATATGTCCATCGACATGGACCGCGACCGGATGAACACCCGTTATCGCGCCATCTCGGACGTGCGCGATCCCCATGCGGCGGTCTCGACCCTGAACAGCTGGGTGGTCGAGGACGGCCGTCCCGGCGCCGTCGCCGCCTGATTTCCCCACAGTCTGATAAGCGTAGTCTAAATGCCCCTTCTTTCCTCGGCCGGTCGCGGCCTGGCGGTCCTGTGTCTGGCCCTGAGCGGCTGCGCCGCGACACCGGACACGGCGCCGGTGTTCTGGACCGGTTTCCAGGATCATCCCCACGGTTATCTGTCCGCAGACGCGGCGCCGAACGCCGCCCGGTTCCTGCCGCCGCCGCCCGCCGCCGGATCCCTGCGTGAACAGGCCGATATCGAGACCTATCGTTCGACCCGCGCTCTGGAGGGCGGTGCGCGCTGGGCCATGGCCCAGGCGGACAATGAGATCGAGACCCCCTCGGCCCCGCGTGTCTTCGCTCCGGCCCTGGGCGTGACCTTCGACCCCGAGCGCGTGCCGACCCTGACCCGTCTGCTGGGCCGGATGCTGGGCGACCTGGAAACGATCCAGACCCCGGTCAAGAAGGGCGTCCGCCGCCCCCGGCCCTTCGTCGCAGAACCGGCGGCCACCTGTATCGCGCCCCAGCCCTGGCTGACGGCCAGCGGCTCCTATCCGTCAGGCCACGCCGCCCTGGGCTGGGCCTGGGCCCTGGTCCTGTCGGAAATGGCGCCGGACAAGGCCGACGAAATCCTGGCGCGCGGCCTGGCCTATGGCGACAGCCGGGTCATCTGCGGCGTCCACTACCCCAGCGACGTCGAGGCGGGGCGGATCGTCGGCGCCGCCCTGGTGGCCAGCCTGAAGGCCGACCCTGACTTCCAGGCGGATTTCATCCAGGCCCAGCGCGAACTCCAGACCCTGCGCGCCGCCCGGCCCTGATCCGGCTTCAGGTCGAGGGCGCCAGCGCGCCCTCGACGCTGATCGTCGCATCGGCGTTTTCGACGACGTTCAGCGTCGTGGCCTCGACCTTGCGGTCATGCAGGGCCGCCAGCCAGCCGAAGGCCGCCGCGCTGGAGACATTGGTCAGGCTGAAGCCCAGGCCGCCGTCCGGCGACATGCCCATGACCGGCGTCACCCCGGTGATCGAACCGACCTCGGCGACCACCGCCGCGACATCGACGTCGCTGCTCGCGGCGTCGGTCCGCACCATACGACCCGTCGCCGTCTGAACCAGGGCCAGATCGGCCTCGGCCACGGCTCGCGCCTCGGCCGCATCGGCCCGCCAGGCCCAGGCCGGACGAACGATCAGCAGCCAGACCAGAACGGCGGCGATCGCCAAGCCCATCACCGTCAGCATCCGCTGCTCGCGCAGGGTGCGGCCGTCCCACCAGGCGGCGGCTTGAGACATCAGGCCGTTCATGCGGCGCCTCCCACGATGATTTCACTGACCACCCGCCCGCCGTCCTCGACGGTCGAGGCGTCGGACATGGCCAGGCCCGAGGCGGCCAGGGCGGTCCGCAAGGTCTCCAGATCCGAAAAGGCCGGATAGCTGACGGTCGCACGCACCCCCTGGCCGGGATCGGCGCTCAGACTGTCCAGTTCCGCGCCCTCGACCTGTTCCACCGCGGCGAACAGGGCCGCGCTGACGGAGGCCAGGCCGCCGGGCGGCGGGGCCACGGCGATCTGGCGACGCGCCGCCTCCATCGGATCGCTGGCGCGGGCGGCGTCGGGCAGGGTTTCGGTTATCAGGGCAAGGGTCCGGCGTTCGGCCCGGTCGGCGGCGACCTGATCGCGCGCCCCGGCGGCCAGGGTCAGGATCAGGGGCGACACCACCAGAGCCGCCGCCAAACCGGCCGCCAGCCGCCAGCCGCCCGCCCGAACCTCGCGTTTGCGCTCCAGGCCCGACAACAGATCGACGGCCGGCGCCGCCGCTGCGGCCGCCAGCAGCCGCTCCAGCGTCTCGGGATCGTCCATGCGGATCAGGGGGCGCCCGCCCGCCACCGCCTCGACCAGATCGGACTGGACCGTGGCCGCGAAATGCGCGCCGCGCAGCCCCATGTCGGTCCCGAAGACGGCGGCGCTCAGAGCGTCGTCGGCCGGCGCCGGCAGGATCAGACAGTCGGGCACTATGGCGACAGGGGTCACGCCCAGAGCGGCGAGATAGTCGATCCACGCCTCCAGCAGACCCGCGCCCACGGCGGCGACCAGACGCGGCCCCTCGCCCGCGACCGGCCCCAGGGCCACGACCGTGCGCTCGGGATCGCCGGCCAGATCGTCCTTCAACGCCCAGCGCGCCGCCGCCCGCACCTGGGCCGTCCCGCCGACCGGCAGGTCCAGCCAACGCACCAGGACATCGGCGCCGGGAGCGACGGCCACCGTGCGGACATCGAGCGTCGCGGCCGAGTCTTCCAGCAGCAGCGAGCCGCGTTGCAGCACGCGTCCCCCGGCGTCGAACGTCAGGAAGGGCGCCGGCATCGAGGCCGCCGGGGGGATGATGACGATACGGGTCTGGCTCATTCTTCAGGGGTCCAGCGGCGAATGACAGTACGCACGCCGCCGTCCGGCGCGGCGTGAATCAGGGCGGTGCGGACGGCGTGGGCGCCGCCATAGTCGATATCGACCCGAAGATCGAAATAGCGCGTCGACAGCGAGACTTGCCCGCGCGTCTCATCATCGGGCGTGAAGCCCTTGAGCGCCGGCTGGCTCCAGAAGGCGTCGACGCTGGACCAGCCCAGCGCCGGGCGGGCGGCGATGGCGGCGCGCGCGCCCTGAAGCCCCAGGGCGCCGCGCGTCAGCATGACCAGAAGGGGCGCCTCGGCCGGGCTCAGGGTGTTGATGTTCAGCGTCGTCTGGGTGGTCGCCGGCAGGGCGCAGACATAGGGGCGCAGCCGCCGATACAGGGCGTCGTCCATATTGGCGACCGCCCGCATCTCGCTGACGTCCGCCAGGATGACGCCGCCGGTGCGATACGGCGTGGACAGGCCGGCGTAACGGGCATCCTCGGCCCCGCCGGGTGAAGCCTCGGCGTCATTGTCCATCCAGTCGGTCAGGGCGGCGGCCGCAGCGGCCATCCGGGCGCGCGACAGGCCGAGGGCGGCGCCCAGGGCGACGAACTGGGTCGTGGCTTCGGGGCGGGGAAACAGGTCCTCGTTCTGGCCGAAGACCAGGCTGTTCAGGTTGAAACAGGCCTGGCCGTCCGTGACGACGGCGCGGATCGCGCCCTCCTCCACCGGAAACTCCAGCACCCGGCCGTTCCAGCGCGGCTCCAGCGGGGTGCGGGCGGGATCGATCTTGACCAGGTCGGCGATCTGGCGTCGCGCCAGGCTTTCGGCGCCGGCGGCGTACCACTGGGCCTGGGCCTGGGTCTCGGCGTTGGTGGTGCGGCGCACCGAGAAGCGCACATCGTCCAGAATGGCGACCGCCACGACCGCCATCACCGCCACCAGAAGCAGCACGGTCAGCAGGGCCATGCCCTCGCGCGATCCCCGCAGCCGTCTCATGCGGCGGCGACCAGGAACAGTTGATCCAGGCGGCCGAAACCGTCCAGGGTCATGACGATCCGCACCGCGTCCGGCAGCGGCCGGTCGCTGGTCGAGATGAAGGCCGGCGCCTCGGACCCGTTCTGGATGAAGGTGACGGTCGCATCCTTGACGCCGCGGTACAACACCTGGGGCGGCCCCGCGCGGGCGCCGTCCAGATAGGGAGAGACGCGCCGCTCCAGCCGCCCCTCGACCACCCGGTATTCGACCCTTTGCAGCGACGGGCGCGGCGCCGCGCCCGGATTGGACCACCCGTTGCGAACCAGGACCAGAATGGGATCGCCGGGCGTCTCCTGACCCATCAGGGCGCGCGGCAGGGGCCGGCCGGTCGGGCCGCGTGTGCGACGCGGCGACGCCTGGGCCAGATCGGCCTTCAGCAGGGCGCGCGTCCGTTGCAGATCGCCGATGCGGTCGGTCTCGGCGCGGATGGCGAATTTGGCGTCGATGGTCTGGCTCAGCACCAGGGCGCCGGCCCCGGCCAGCAGGGCGAAGATGGCCAGCGAGACCAGGACCTCGACCAGGGTGAACCCCGCCCGCCCCTCCCGTGACTTCGTGCGCTGCGCCCTCATGCCCCGGCCGCCCGGAACAGGACGCGGTCCGCCACCTGACCCTCGTCGGTGAAGACCCGCACGTCAATCCGGCCCATGCCCGGGACTTCGGTCCCGGTGACGACGCGACGCCAGCGCCAGACGCGGCCGGCCATCTGGGTTTCGCCGCTGACTTCGCCCACCGGCAGGCTGGGCGCGATCATGGCGTCGGCCGCGACATTCTCGGCCACCAGACCGCCCAGGGTGCGCGCCTCGACGCGCACGGCGGAACGGGTGCTCTCGCCGGACAGGTTCAACAGGGCCATGGCCGCCAGGGCGAACACCGCCAGGGCCACCAGCATTTCGATCAGCGTAAACCCGGCGCGGGCTTGTCGAGCCCTGCCGCCAGCCGGACGACCACGCGCTGCTGAGGCGGAATCAATCATGGATCGACACCTCGCCCGCGCCGTCGACCGTGACGGTGCGGGACTGGTTGTCGCGGGTCAGGCGGACCCGGGCGGGGTCAGCCACGCCGGTGGGATCGAAGACGATGCGCACAGGGTCCGCCGGCGCCGCGACGCCCTCGCCCCAGGTGCGGGCGATGAAGACGCCGTTCAGCGGCGTCCAGACGGCGCCGTCGAAACTGGAAAAGGCGTAGCCGGCGGTGTCCGCATCCGCCGCCACCGGCCGATTGGTCAGGATCGCCTCCTCGCGGGCGCGCGACAGCCGGGCGGCGAACTGCTCCGCCTCCAGACCCACGGCGGGGCGGGGATCGGGCAAGGACAGGGCGACCGCCCCGGCCGCCAATCCGATGACGGCCACCGTGACCATCAGCTCGACCAGGGTGAATCCAGAACGGCGACGCTGAAGCCTAGCCCTGCCAGTTGCCGAGGTCCGCGTCATTGCCCTCGCCCCCTTCCTTGCCGTCCGCTCCCAAGGAGAAGACGTCGAACTGCTGGCCGTGCGCGCTCTGGCGACGATAGCGGTAGGGGTTGCCCCACGGATCTTCCGGCAGGCGACGCACATAGCCGCCCTGGCGATAGCGTTCCGGCTGGGCCAGGCCGGCCGGCGCGGACACCAGGGCCTCGAGCCCCTGCTGGTCGGTGGGGAAGTTCAGATTGTCCAGGCGATAGGTCTCGATCGCCTGCTCCAGAACCGAGATGTCCGCCTTGGCCTTGCCGACCATGGCCCGGTCCTGGCTGGGCAGGACATTCAGCGCCACCACGGTCGCCAGCAGGCCGATAATGACGATGACCACCATCAGTTCGACCAGGGTGAAACCCTGACGCTTCTTACGCTTGTTCTGATTTTCTGACGTCATCACTAAACTCTCCTCACCCCATCGCCAGGGTGTTGATCTGAAGTATGGGCAGCAGGATCGACAGGACGATCATCGCGACCACCCCGCCCATGACCACGATGATGGCCGGCTCCAGCAGGCTCAGCATCACGGCGGTGAAGGTGGCGAACTCGCGTTCCAGATAGTCGGCGGCGCGTTCCAGCATCGGCTCCAGCCGTCCGCTGCTCTCGCCCGAGGCGGTCATATAGACCAGCAGCGGGGGGAAGACGTCAGCGCGGCGCATGGAGGCCGACAGCCCCCCGCCCTCGCGCACCGCCTCGCCCATGGATTCCGTGGCCTGACGCAGGGCCATGTTGGACACGGTGCGGGCGGTGATGGTCAGGCCCTCCAGCACCGGCAGGCCCGCGGCGATCATGGTCGACAGGGTGCGCGCCATCCTGGCCCCATGCAGGTCCCGCGTCAGACGGCCGATGACCGGCAGCCTCAGCATCGTCTGGTCGATCCGAAGGCGGATTTCGGGTCGGCGTCGCGCGACCACGCCCGCGACGATCAGCCCGGCCAGCAGCAGCAGGAACAGCCAGCCCCAGTTCCGCATCAGATCCGACACGCCGATCACCAGCCGCGTCAGCAGCGGCAGGGTCTGGTTCATGCTCTCGAACTGATCGACCACCTTGGGCACGACGAAGGTCAGCAGAATGGCGATCACGCCCAGAGCGACCACGGCCAGGACGCTGGGATAGACCACGGCGGTGATCACCTTGCCGCGCACCTGCTGATCCCGCTCCAGCCCGTCGGCCAGACGTTCCAGGATCGGCTGAAGCGCGCCCGACTGTTCCCCGGCCGAGACCATGGCCCTGTAGAGCGGCGGAAAGGCCTGGCCCTGCAAGGCCATGGCGTCCGACAGGCGCCGCCCCTCCATCACGCCTGCATGAACCCCTTCCAGCACCCGCCGCACCACCGGCCGATCGGCCTGAAGCGCCAGGGTGCGCAGGGCCTCTTCGATCGGCGAGACCGAAATCAGCGTCGCCAGCTGGCGCGTCGTCAGGGCCAAGGTCTTGGCGTTTAGGCGGTCGCCCCGGCCGGAGCCGTTCGTCCGCTCGGCACGCGCCGCGATACGGGCCGGCGTCAGCTCCAGCGGCATCAGCCGGCGCTTGGTCAGCCAGCCGCGCGCCGCCGCCTCGTCCGAGGCGGTGACGGCGCCGGACACCGTCCGCCCCGCCGCATCGACGGCCACATAGTCGAAGGCCGCCATCAGGCCGCCTCCGCCGGATCGGACGCCGTCTCCTGACGGGCGACTCGGACCGCCTCCTCGACCGAGGTCACGCCGTCCAGCACCAGGGCGCGGGCGCGTTCCGTCAGGGTTCCGCCCCCGGCGAAGGCGGCGGCGACCACGGCGTCCTCGTCCGCCTCGGCTGCAATCAGCCGGCGCACGCGGTCGTCGATCTTCAGCACCTCGTACAGGCCGACCCGGCCGACATAGCCGGTATTGCCGCAATGGGCGCAGCCGTGCGGACGCCAGACCTGCACCCCGGCCTTGGCGCCGACCAGTTTCGCCGTCTTCTTGTCGGCGATCTCTGGCGTGCGGCAGTGGTCGCACAGCCGCCGCACCAGCCGCTGGGCCACGATCAGCCTCAGGGTCGAGGCCAGCAGGAAGGGCTCCACCCCCATGTCGCGCAGCCGCGTCACCGCCCCCGCCGCGTCATTGGTGTGGACGGTGGACAGCACAAGGTGGCCGGTCAGGGCGGCCTGGACCGCGACCCCCGCCGTCTCCACGTCGCGGATCTCGCCCACCATCACCACGTCCGGGTCCTGGCGCAGGATGGCGCGCAGGCCCGCCGCGAAGGTCATGCCGACCTTGGTGTTGACCTGGGTCTGGCCGACGCCGTCGATGGCGTATTCGACCGGGTCTTCGACCGTCAGGATGTTGCGCGTCTGGTCGTTCAGCAGGGCCAGGCCGGCGTACAGGCTGGTGGTCTTTCCCGAGCCCGTCGGCCCGGTGACCAGGATGATGCCGTTGGGCTCGGCCAGGGCGGCGCGGAAGGCGGCCAGGGCGGCGGGAGCCATGCCCAGACGGTCCAGGGTCAGGCCCGCCTGATCCTTGTCCAGGATCCGCATCACCACCCGCTCGCCGCCGCGCGACGGCAGGGTCGAGACCCGCACGTCCAGCGTCTTGCCGCCCAGAGCCAGCGGAATGCGCCCGTCCTGTGGCACACGCTTCTCGGCGATGTCGAGCCGCGCCATCACCTTGATCCGCGACACCAGAAGCGGCGCGATGCGCGGGTTCAGGCTCAGGGCCTCGCGCAGCACCCCGTCGATCCGCATCCGCACCAGCAGCGCGCTCTCATAGGTCTCCAGGTGGATGTCGGACGCGCCCGTCCGCACCGCCTCGGCGATGATCCCGTTGATCAGCCGGATCACCGGCGCGTCGTCGGCCGTATCCAGCAGATCGGCCGCCGCCGGGATGTCGTCGATCAGACTGTCCAGCCCGGCCGGCATGTCCAGATCGTCGCCGTCGGTCGCCGCCAGATGGTCGCCGGCATAGACCTCGGACAGTTGGCGGTCGAAGGCCGCCTGGCTCAGGGCCTCGACCGCGAGGGGGCGCCCCAGGACGCGCCGCGCCTCGATCAGGGCCTTGGGATCCGCCCCCTCGCGCAGACCCACCCGCGCCACCTCGCCTGCGTCCAGCAGCAGGACGCCGTGTCGTTTGGCGAATCCATAGGGCAGGCTGGGGCTGACCAGGGTGATCATGGGATCAGTTTCCGGTCGGCGGCAGGGGCGCGGCCTCGACCGGGGCGACGGGGGCAGTCACGCCAGTCGGGGCGATCACCATCGGCTGGCCCGTCGCCGGGGCGGCCGGCGCCTGGGTCCGCATATAGTCCCGCACCAGGGCGTCCAGGCTGGGCTCGCGATCCGGCTGCACCGCCTGCTGCTGGTCGCGCATATAGCCCCAGCGATCGGCGGCCAGCCCTTGAGCCTCCTCGCGGGTGCGGACGATGGTGGGACGCAGGAAGACCATCAGATTGGTCCGCCCGCGCTGACGGCTGTTCGACCGGAACAGGGCGCCGACGCCCGGCAGGTCGCCCAGGCCGGGGATCTTGTCGGTCGAGATGATGTCGTTCTGGTCCAGCAGGCCGCCGGCGACCGCGATGTCGCCGTCATCGACCACCAGGGTCGTCTGCAGCTCGCGCTTGTCCAGCACCAGGTCTGTCGCGCCACGGGTCAGCCCGCCGTTGATCGCCGACACCTCCTGGCGCAGCGTCAGGGTGATGGAGCCGCCGGCGTTGATCTGCGGCTTGACCGTCAGCCGCACGCCGATGTCCTTGCGGTCGGTCGTGGTGAAGGGGTTGGAATTGCCGTCCAGCAGGGTCTGGCCGGTCGTGATCGGCACCTCCTGCCCGACCAGGAAGGTGGCCTCTTCGTTGTCCAGCGTCATGATCGACGGGGTTTGGAGCAGGTTGGAGCCCTTGTCGGTCTTGGCCGCATTGATGATGAAGCCGAACAGGCCGTCGCCGACCTCGACCCCGGCGCCGCCGATAAAGCCGTTGGCGCCCACCAGACTGTTCAGGGCCAGGGTCTGCAGCTGTTCCCGCAGCGGATCGTCCTTGTCCAGCTGCCCGGCATAGGCGCCGCCGGCCATGTTCACCAGCGGCGTGGCGTTAGCGGTGTAGTTGGTCAGACCGACGCCGTTCTCGCCGCCGTACAGCCACTGGACGCCCAGCTCGCGCACCGCGTTGTCGCTCAGTTCGACCACGATGGCCTCGATCAGCACCTGCTGGCGGCGCACGTCCAGCCGCCGGATGACGTCGGCCAGGGTCCGCTGCATGTCGGCCGGCCCGGCGATGACCAGGGCGTTGGCGCCGGGGAAGCGGGCGATGGTGGCGCGCTGGCCGGTGGCGGTGACGGTGGACGAGCCGATGGCGCCGCGGTCCGTGTCCGCTCCGCCCAGACTGGAGGCGGCGCGCGACAGGCCGCTCGACGCGCCGTTCGTCGATCCGGTCGGGGCGGTGCGCAAGCCCTGGCTCGCGCCCGTCGAGGCCGTGACCGGCTGGCCCACCACCTGCTGCAGCACCGGCAGAAGCTGCTCGGCGTTGGCGTGTTCCAGGAAGACGACGTTCACGTCCTGGCTGGCGCGCGAGCGGCCGTCCAGGTCATGGATCAGGCCGCGCACGCGGGCAAGGGCCTGGCCGTCGCCGCGCAGGACGATGGAGTTCGAGCTTTCCACCGCCGTGACGGTGACCATCCCCTGCCCGCCGCCGCTCGGCGCCGCCATCACCTGCTGCAACACCCCGGCGATCTCGCGCGCCGAGGCGTTTTCCAGCGCCACCACCTCATAGCTGGACCGGTCCACGTCGATCCGGCCGATCAGGGAGCGGATACGGGCCAGATTGTCGGCGAAATCGGCGACAACCACGCTGTTGGCGCCAGGATTGGCCAGGACCTGGCCCTGGGCCCCGACCAGCGGCCGGATCGTCTCTGCGGCCGAGGCTGCGTCGATGTTGCGCAGCTGGAAGACCTCGGTCGAGAAACGTTCGGCCCCGACCGTCGACGGCCCCTGGGCCGCGCCCTGGGCCGGGCTGATCCGATAGGCGCCCGACTGGGTCGGGGTGACCACCAGGCCGTTGGCCCGCAGGGTGGACAGGAAGACCTCGAACATCTGGGCGCGGCCCAGCGGCCGATCGCTGGTCACCGTCACCGTCCCGGTCACGGCCGGATCGACGATGAAGGTGCGGCCGGTGGTGCGGGCCACGTCCTGAATGAAGGCGCGGATGTCGGCGCCCTGGACGTTCAGGGTCTGGCGCGCCTCCTGGGCCATGACGGGCGCGGCGGCCAGGGGGGCCTGCAGGGCCAGGACGGCGGCGAGGGCGCCGACGCCGGAACGCTTCAGGCGATTGCGCAGAGAGGCGGTCATGGACGCGTCCTTATGGTGGTGGTGCGCGTCTCGCCCGCGCGCTCATATTGGATGTCGGCGGACGGGGCGCTGGCCAGCTGGCCGCGCAGGGCGCCGATGGCCTGGGGGCTGTTCAGCGCCACGCCATTGACGGACAGGATGACGTCGCCGGACTGAAGTCCCGCGCTGCGCAGCTCGGACGCATTGCCGGCTGACAAGACGGTGAAACCGTTGACGCCCAGACCCTGGATTCGGGGCCGCAGCGCGGCCTGGGCCATCAGCCTTTGAGGATCGACGACCGCGCCCTGAGACGAGGCGGGCGCGGCGGCCGGCGGAGCCACCACCTGAGGCGTCGACGGCGGCGGTGGGGGCGCGGCGGCCCCGGCGGGGGTGTCGGCGAATTCCAGACGGCTCAGGGACTGGCCCCGCGCCAGGGTGACGAAATCCGCCCCCACCGCCTGCAAGACCAGGCCGGGTTCGACTTCCTCGCCGACGCCGACGGACAGTTGACGCCCGTCCGCAAGACCGATGATGGCCGATCCGCCGCCGACACCGCCCGCGCGCACGCCGAACAGCCGCATCTGGCTGGCGTCCGCGCCCGAGGCGCCGGCCAGGGCGCCCTGCCCGCCTGTGCGGAAGAAGGCGTCGAACCGCGACAGAATGCTCATGTCCACCGGCCCCGCCGGGGCCGTGGCGCCGGCCGGTTCGGGCTTCGGCTGAGGCCCTGCGAACAGCCAGACAAGCCGCCCCGTCTGAACCAGCAGCAGCAGGATCAGTACGACCTCGACGATGCGACGCAGCGGCAGACGACGCATACGGTCGGTCACCGAAGAGACGTTAAAACTACGGATAGCCGCGATCACGACGCCATGCCTGTTCTGACCCCGACGGCCATCCCGCGATCTAGACTAATCGTCCGTATGCGGGCCGCACCGAAGTGTGAAGACACGAAGAACATCTGGTGACAGATGCGATCCATACGGATCATTCAGTAACGAAAACGACCGGAAGGCCGAGGCCTCCCGGTCGCAACGCGTCACTTGTTCCAAAGATCAGAAGCGGGCGGTCAGGCTGACCGAGGCGCTCTGGCCCAGGTCGTAGTTGTTGACCCGGATCTTGTTGCCCCGTTCCTGGTATTCGTCGAACTCGGTTCCCAGCAGGTTCCGCAGTTCCAGGGCGAAGCCCATGTCGCGGGCCATGACGGTGAAGTCCTTGCGATAGACGAAGTCCAGGAACACGCCGGGCTCCTGGATGAAGTCAGGCTCGCGGCTCGCGCCGGTGCCAGCGCCGCGGGCGGTGATCCGGTCGCTGACATAGTTGACGATGATCGTCGCCTGCGAGCGGGCCGTATCGTCTTCCCAACCCAGTTGCAGGTTGGCGACATGGTCCGACTGGCCTTGCAGACGGCTGCCGTCCTGAATGAAGAAGGACGCCTGTTCCGGCGCACCTGCCCCACCCAGGGTCAGGACGGTGTCGCCCTCGCCCACCTTAACCTCGGAGTCCGAGTAGGTGTAGTTGGCCTGCACCAGCCAACGCTTGTTGGCGATGAAGCTCATGGTCTGGTCGGGGAACTCGAAATACTTCTTCACCTCGACCTCGGCGCCCATGATGGTCGCCTTGGGCGCGTTCAGATACGACTGCTGGCGCTGGTTGCCCACTTCGACGATGACGGATTCAACCGGCTTGTCCATGTCCTTGTAGAAGACGCCGGCGGTGATGAACTGCTGGCGGGCGAAGTACCATTCGTACCGCGCGTCCAGGTTCAGCAGTTCGGTGTCCACCAGATAGGGGTTGCCGATGAAGATGCGGTCGCTTTCCGGATCGGTATAGGCCTGGGGCGCCAGTTCGCGGAACTGCGGACGGCCGATCGTCTGCGACACGCCGAAGCGCAGTTGCTGATCCTCGGCGAAGTTCCAGGTCGCGGTCAGCGAAGGCAGCCAATACTGTTCTTCGATCTCGGTGGGCTCGTAGGTCGAGGTTCCGCCGAACACGTCGCGCGGCGTGACGCTCTGCTGACCGTCTTCGAAGCGGACGCCGACCGTGGTGCGGACCAGCGGGATGATTTCCGCATCGACCATGGCGTAGGCGGCGTTGACCTTCAGCTCGGCGTCATAGGCGCTGGCGCCGTTGCTGCCGGCGATTTCACGCAGCTGCAGCGTCGTCGGATTGATATTGTAGTCCGAGAACAGATAGTCGATGCGCGACAGGCGCTGGCTATCGGTCAGGCCGTTGACGGCTTCGAACTGCAGATCGTGGCGGCTGGCTTCGCGGTTGTTGTCGAGGGTGGCGACGCCCGCGCTGATGACGGCTTCGCGCGCCGAGGACAGCGGCAGGGTGTAGGCCACGTCCACGCCGCCGGAGACGATATCATCGTCCAGTTCGCTGAACGAGATCAGATTGCCCTGAACGTTGTGAATGTAGTCGCCGTTCGCATTGACGCCGTACTGGAAGCGCGACTCATAGGGCGCGTCCCGCGACGTCTTGGCATAGGCCGCGCGCCAGTCGATCTCCAGCGCGCCATCCATGAACTGATGTTCGCCGGCCAGCTGGCTGCTCCAAAGCTGGCGCACGAACCATTCCGTATAGTCGTTGCGGATGACGCTGCCGCCGGCGTCGAAGTCCGGACCGGCCACCGAGCGGGCTTCCTTGGTCGTGTTGCGGACGTACAGGTTGGTCCACTTGACCTCGTGGTCGGCGTTCGACAGCGACAGACCGCCGAGGAAGTTCAGGCGAATGTCGTTCTGGTTCGAGTCGACGTCATAGGTTGAAACCGGCACCAGGACTTCGCCCTGGAACTGGCCCTCTTCCTGGACGCCGCCACGGGCGCGCCAGCTGTTGTCGTATCCGGCGACGGCGATCAGGCCCAGGGTGCCGAAACCCGTGTCCTGCGAGAAGCCGCCCGCCAGTTCCACACCACCGTCGATCGGCGTCTTTTCGCGTTGCAGCAGGCGCAGCGGCGCATTGACCAGCGACTGCCCCATGGTCTGGAGTTGGTCGGCGGTGAAGTTGGCGCTGTTGATCTGCTTGCCCTGGTCGAAGGCGATGGCGATGGCGCCGGGCACTTCGCGGGTGTCGTCGTCAAAACCGGTGAAGTCGGTGCGCGACCCGTAATAGATCAGGTTTTCCTTGCCGGTGGATTCGGTGTTTCCGCCCAGCGACAGCTTCATGTTGAAGAAGGGTTCGTTCGGGGCGTCGATGGTGTGCAGATCGATCACGCCGCCGCCGAACTCGCCGGGGAAGTTCGGCGAATAGGTCTTCTGAACCGTCACGCCGTCCAGGATGCTGGAGGGGAACAGGTCCAGGGGCACGACGCGCTGCAGCGGCTCGGGGCTGGGCAGGGGCGAACCGTTCAGCAGGGCCGAAGAATAACGCTCGCCCAGTCCGCGGACGTAGATGAACCGGCCCTCGACGATCGACAGGCCGGTCACGCGGGTCAGGGCGGCGGCGGCGTTGCTGTCGCCGGTGCGCTCCAGGTCCTCGGACGTCAGGAAGGCCGCGACTTCGGAGCTCTCGCGGTTGGGTTCGGGAATATAACGGCCCAGGACGACGATCTCGCCGACTTCGGTCGCCTGTTCCTCGACCTGTTCGGCCGGGGTCTGCGCGGTCGGGGAAGTCGTCGGGGCCGTCTGGGCGAACGCCAGGCCGGGTGCGATCAGCGCACTGGTGGCGAGAAGGACCCCGCTCAGGGTCAGAGTAAGTCTATTCATGGTCTGCGCCTTGAAGGGGTCAGGAAACGCGAAGAACCGGCGGCGACCTCATGGTCGCCGCCGGAACTGTCATCGTCAGCAGGTCGAGCCGGAGGTCAGGCCGCAGGTCCAACCCTGCCACCAGGTGTCCTGAGCGTTCCGCACCGCGCCGATGTAGGTCACGCTGTCGAAGAAGCCGTAGAGGGTCTTCGGATCAACCGCCGTCACGGCGTTTTCATTGGCGCCGTTGATGAACGCCAGGTTCTGGTTGGTGATGGTCGTGCCCGAGGCCGGAGCGGTCAGGGTCGAGGTCCCCAGCGCCGTCACATTGGTGTTGCGGGCGTTGGTGAAGACCGCCGTCGAGCGGGCGACGTTGGCCGGACGATACGAAACAGAGCAGGACATGAAGATCGAACGCAGCGACGGCGTCGAACCGCTGTCGAAGCTGGTTTGGGTGTCGCCGTCGGCGATGTCGAAGCAGCCGGCGACCGAGCCCGTGGTCGAGGTGGCGACGATATTGATCAGATTCGGGTTGGTGCCGGTGTCGAAGTGCATGACCGTGTGGGCGTCGGTCGGCGAGTTACGGCCGACCAGGGTCCAGTTGGCGATCTTCGGCTGCGACAGATAACGCGAGGCGTAAGGCGTCGAGGTCGGGGCGGACGAGAACTCGAAGCCGGCCGAACGGCTGGTCGAGTTCGGGGCGCGCTGGGTCACGATGCCGAACTGGGCGCCGCCGCGCCAGCCGGTGTCGGTGTCCAGGCCGTCGTCGTCGGCGCCGTTGATGACGATATGCTTCAGATTGGCGTTGCCGCCGAAGATTTCGATGCCGTCGTCCGAGCTGTTGTACGACTGGATGTGGTCCAGAGTCGTGCCCGAGCCGACGCCGGCCAGGGTCAGGGCCTGAAGCTCATTGCCGGTCGCGATTTCGAAGCCGGAGTATTTGATCTGGATGTAGCGCAGGCGGCCAGAGTTATCGGCCGGGGTGTTGCCGCCGAAGAAGGCGTTGGTGCCCTCGATCTGACCGGTGCAGGTGACCGGCGCGGTCAGTTGGCAGTTAGCCGCAGGCGCGCGGCCCGCGAGAACGATGCCGCCCCACTGACCTTGCGAGGTCGGCGTGGTCGTGCCCTCGACGTTCTGGCGGCTGGTGAAAACGATCGGGTTGGTGGCGGTGCCTTCGGCAAAGATCTGCGAACCGCGATTGACCAGAAGATAGTCGCCCCCGTTGGAGGCGAACACCCGCACGCCCGGATCGATCGTCAGGATGCCCTGCGTGCCCGTAGTCGAGGCCGGATCGACGCCACGGTCGGTGCCGACTTCGGTGCGGCCGCTGATCGCGTAGATGGTGCCTGCGCGAACCGACAGGGTCAGGTTGCCCAGAACCTGGGTCGGCAGTTGGCAGACGCGCAGAGTGCCGTTGGCGATGGTGCCGACATTGGTCAGGCCGGTCGGGCAGTCGGCGGCGGGGGTGCCGGGCGTCGGCGTCGTCGGGGTGGTCGGCGTGCCGCCGCCGCCGTTGCCGAAATCGCCCTCGCCAGGCGAAGCCACCTCGGCGGAGCCGCAGGCGGCGAGCGCGAGGGCGCTGGCCGCCGTCACGAGAAGGGTCTTGAGCTGAAGGCCGGTCATCGTCAGTCCACCGTGTCTGGTCAAAGAGCTATGACAGGGGACGACCGAGCTCATGCCCGGCCGCGATGACGTGATCGTCCCTCCTGCCCGGCTCCAGTCATTAGGGATGCTGTGTGACGGCGCATGCGCCTCAGCATGAAGGTTCGGCGGAGGTTTTGCGGAGAAATAGAATCTGTTTTGCGACGATTGATCTGTCCTCCGATCAATACGCCACATCGAATACGTCTGCTGTCGGTGGTTGCAGAGGCGCAGACGCCGAGCTTCGCCCGATCAGTCGCCGTTCCACCAGCCCAGGTTGAACGGGATCCTGTGGCCCTTCACCGTCATGGCGCCGGTGATCACCGGGGTGCGGTCGCCCAGATTGCGGCGTGCGGTGGCCAGTGCGCCGGGATCGATGCGGGCGTCCAGAACGAGTTGTCGCCCATCGGGCATGACGCCGACGAAATGCAGGCGCTCGTCGGTCAGGTCATAGGCGCGCGGCGTGATCTGCACCGCGCCGTCCGGCCCCGACAGCGTCAAGATCAAGGGTGCGGCGCCCCTCTGCGCCGCTTCCCACGCCTCCAGGGCCGAGGCCTGGCCAATGAACAGGCTCTCGACCCGCCAACCCTGAGTCGGTGCGGACACCGGCCGATAGTCGCCCGAGATGTCGCCTTCGAGCCGATGCCGGAAGGACGCCGTGGCGGCGGGCGTCGTCGCCGTGGACGCCGGGCCGGCCTCGCGCCGCTCACAAGCCGCAAGCGCCGCCAGACAGACCAGGGCTGGAACCAAAAGACGCCGCATCACCGATCCAGCGACCGGTCCAGGGCGCGGAAGCCGGCGATGGCCAGTTCGGTCGCCGCAGTGAAGACCTCAGGCCTGATCCGCTCGAAGTCATCGGTTGGGCGGTGATAATCGGGGTGATAGTCGATGCCCATATAGAGGAAGGGCACGCCCTTGTCGTGGAAGGCGCCCTGGTCCGACGCCGAGACCCAATTGTTCTCCCCCTCGTCCTGCGGCGTGTCCTTGCCGAAGGCGAAACTGACCGGGCCGACCGCCGGCAGGGGCTCCAGGATCGGGCGCAGGTTCGGGTGCTGGTATGTGCCCGTGACCCACAGATGCCCGTCGGTCTCGGCCCGCGCCGTCATGTCGAAGTTCAGATTCAGGGCAATGGACGACAGGGGCACGGGCGGCGCCTTGACGAACTCGCGCGCGCCCAGCAGCCCCCGCTCCTCCCCGTCGAAGGCGACCAGCAGCACGCTGTGCTCCGGCGCCTGGGCCTTCAGCCGTTTGGCCAGCTCCAGCATCGTGGCGACCCCCGAGGCGTTGTCGTCGGCGCCGTTGTAGATCTGGCCGTCGTGCATGCCGACATGATCATAATGGGCGCTGACCACGATGTAGCGGTCGCCGACCCGGGTTCCGGGGATCAGGCCCAGCACATTGGCCCCGCGATAGGCAGCCGGCCCCTGCGGCGAAGGCCCCGTCCCCTCGAACGGCTGCAGCCGCCCGAACGGCGCGGGCGCGACGCCCAGCGCCTCGAGCCGCGCCACCACATAGGCCCGCGCCCGCTCCCCGCCCGGCGTGCCGGTTCCCCGTCCCTCCATATCGTCAGCCGACAGAATCCGCACGTCGTCCAGCAGTTGGGCGTATTGGGCGGCAGGCACGGCGGGCCTGGGCGGAGGCGGACTGACGGGTTGGACGCATCCGGCTAGCACAAGGGCGGCGCATCCGCCGAGCAGGAGGGATCGGGCGGCGGCAGGCGGCATTGAGAACTCCGTAGATGACGATTCAGCCTAGCGTGCGGATCGCCCGGCGTCAGCCCGTGGTAATGAGGCCCCGACATGTCCAGCGCGATTCCCCCCTTCCCGCCCGTCGAAGACCTGACCGCCGAAACCGCGGCGGAGGAGTTGGCCTGGCTGGCCGCCGAAATGGCCCGCCACGACGCCCTCTATAATGAGGCGACGCCCGAGATTTCCGACGCCGACTACGACGCCCTGCGCGCCCGGAACCTGGCGATCGAGACCGCCTTCCCCGACCTGGTCCGCCCGGACTCCCCGTCGCACAAGGTCGGCGCCGCCGTCTCCAGCCAGTTCGCCGAGGTCCGCCACGGCGTGCCCATGCTGTCGCTGGACAACGCCTTCGACGAGGGCGAGGTGCGCGACTTCGTCGCCCGGATCGCCCGTTTCCTGAAACTGCCCGCCGACGAACCCATCGCCTTTGTCGCCGAGCCCAAGATCGACGGCCTGTCGGCCAACCTCCTCTATGTGGACGGCCGCCTGACCCTCGGCGCCACCCGCGGCGACGGGCGCACCGGCGAGGACGTCACCGCCAATCTGAACACCATCGCCGATGTGAAACAGACTTTAGCCGGCGACGACTGGCCCGACCGGATCGAGATCCGGGGCGAGGTCTACGCCCCAAACGCCGCCTTCGCCGCCTTCAACGCCGCCGCCGAGGCCGAGGGCCGCCGCACCTACGCCAACCCCCGAAACTTCGCCGCCGGCTCCCTGCGCCAGAAGGACGCTCGGATCACCGCCAAACGCCCGCTGAACTTCTTCGCCTACGCCTGGGGCGAACACTCCAGCGACTTCGCCGAGACCCAGTGGGAGGCCCTGCAGAAGCTCAAGGCCTGGGGCTTCCCGGTCAACGCCCGCTCGCGTCGGGTCGAGGGCGCGGAAGGCCTGATCGCCGTCTATCGCGAGCTGGAACGCGACCGTGCGACCCTGGGCTATGACATCGACGGCGTGGTCTACAAGGTCGACCGCATCGACTGGCAGCGCCGCCTGGGCTTCGTGGCCCGCAGCCCCCGCTGGGCCATCGCCCACAAATTCCCGGCGCAACAGGCGACCACGGTGCTGGAAGACATCGACATCCAGGTCGGCCGCACCGGCTCCCTGACCCCCGTGGCCCGGCTCCACCCCGTCACCGTCGGCGGGGTCGTGGTCCGGAACGCCACCCTTCATAATGAAGACGAGATCGAACGTCTGGACGTCCGCATCGGCGACACCGTCCGCCTGCAACGCGCCGGCGACGTCATCCCCCAGATCCTGGGCGTCGTCCCCGACCTGCGTCCCGCCGACGCCGTCCCCTATGTCTTCCCCGACAAATGTCCGGTCTGCGGCTCGGAGGCGGTGCGCGAAGGCGACGAGGTCAAGCGCCGCTGCACCGGCGGCCTGATCTGCGACGCCCAGATCGTCGAACGGCTGAAGCACTTCGTCGGCCGCCGCGCCTTCGACATCGAGGGCCTCGGCGAGAAACAGCTGGCCGCCTTCAATGCGCGCGGCTGGATCAAGGAACCGGCCGACATCTTCCGCCTGGCGCGCGACGAGGCGCGGCTGAAGGAACTGGAACGCGAAGACGGCTATGGCGAGACCAGCATCCGCAACCTGGTCGCCGGCATCGACGCCCGCCGCATCATCACGCTGGACCGGTTCCTGTTCGGCCTGGGCATACGCGACATCGGCGAACAGACCTCCATCGTCCTGGCCCGCGCCTTCGAGACCTGGTCCGCGCTGAAGTCCGCCTGCCTCCAGGCCGCCTCGGGCGTGCCCTCTGACGCCTGGACCGCCCTGGCCGGCGCCCACGCCATATCGCCCCGCGTCCTGACCCTGATGGCCGAGGCGACGCCCCCCGCCGCCGATCCCTGGCCCGAGGCGACGATGGACATGAAGATCAGCCAGGCCTTCCCCGGCATGGCCGCCCCCGCCCGCCGCTCGCTGGCGACGATGGTTCAGGACTGGTCCGGCCTGGTCGAACTGGCCCGCGTGGCGCGCGAGGAAGGCCCGTCCGAAATCCTGAACCAGATCGCCGGCGTCACCGGCGTCGGCCCCGTCGCCGCCCTGGCCCTGGCCCACTTCTTCCACGAGCCGCACAATCTTCAGGTCGTCGCCGCGCTCGAAGCCGAGCTGACCCAGATCCTCGACGCCGAACGGCCCAAATCCGACACGCCGGTCGCCGGCAAGACCGTGGTCTTCACCGGCGCCCTGGAACGCTTCACCCGCGACGAAGCCAAGGCCCGCGCCGAAAGCCTGGGCGCCAAGGTCTCGGGCTCCGTCTCCAAAAAGACCGACTACCTCGTCGCCGGCCCCGGCGCCGGCACCAAGCTGAAGGACGCCGAGAAACACGGCGTCCAGGTCCTGACCGAGGACGAATGGCTGGCCCTGATCGGCTAGCCGCGCAGCGTCGCCAGGGCGGTGGGATAGCGGCGTGACAGGGGCGCATTGACCGCCCCCAGTTCCACGGTCCAGTCGCCGGAGCCGTCGGGTTGCAGGCCGGTGACGCGCTCTGAATTGACCAGCCACGAGCGATGGACGCGCACAAAGCCGAACCGCGACAGTTCGGCCTCCACCGCCGCCAGGGTCGCGCGCATCAGCGGACGCCGCCCGTCCGCCAGCAGGAACTCGACATAGTTTCCTGCCGAACTGACGGCCAGGATATCGCCCAGAGGCGCGCGGATGATGCGGGCCCCGTCTCGGATGTCGAAACTGACCGGCCGAACCGGTTCGTCCCGCCGCCGCCGCAGATAGGCGGTCAGCAGGAAGCCCCCGACCAGCAGGACATAGGTCACCAGGTCCTTGCGCAGCTCATAGGGGAACCGGTCGCCGAACTGATAGACGCCCGCGTCCATGACGACATAGCCCAGCTTCCTCAGCGCCACGAAGTCACTGACGTGCAGGGCCGAATAGGTCAGTAGCGCCGCCAGATGGATCGCGGCGAACCGCGCCTTGGGCCGCCATCCCTCGCCCGCCGCCTCGTCCGGCGGCGCCAGACTGGCGGCCAGCCAGGGAATCCAGATCACCGCCATCAGGGTGAGGGTGCTCGACACTTCCCAGACCATGGGTTTCCAGGCGGCTACATCCGGATTGTCCGCCTGAGCGGTCAGGATGTTGACCGGCGTGTTGATCAGCGAAAAGGCCAGCACCGCCAGGGCGCAGCGCCACAGGTCACGACCGTTCAGCCGTCGCGCGATACGCGCCCATCCGCTCGTCACGATACGCGCGCCGTTCGTCCCGACGCCCCCGGCGCCGTCCCCGCCAGGCGACCGCACAGCCCCGGGCGATTGCTGACCCGTCCGTCGTTCCGCGAGGACGGGGCCTGCATCATTCGCCATGGAGTTCTCGCATGTCTGTTCCGCCCCCGCTCGTGTCATCGTCCGCGATGCCGGGCCGACGATATGATCTGGACTGGATCCGTGTCGGCGCCTTCATGCTGCTGATCCTCTATCACGTCGGCATGTTCTACGTGCCTTGGGACTACCATGTGAACAGCCCACGTCCGGTCGAGGCGCTTGAGCCGATCATGCTGCTGACGAACCCCTGGCGGCTGACCCTGCTGTTCCTGGTTTCGGGCTGTGCGACCCGGTTTCTGGCGGACGGGTTCGCCGCGCGCGGGCAAAGCGGATGGGCGCTGGCCGGATCGCGCATCCTGCGCCTCTTGCCGCCGCTGTTGTTCGGCATGTTCGTCATTGTGCCGCCCCAGAGCTATTACGAAATCCTCGAAGCGGCCAAGGGCCTGGGCATAGCCGACCCCGCGCATGGACCGGTGCTCAAGGACTTCTGGGTGCGGTACGTCACCTCGACCGGCCACTGGTGCGACGCCGACGGTTGCCTGACCACGCCGACGTGGAACCACCTGTGGTTCATCGCCTATCTGCTGCCCTACAGTCTGTTGCTGACGGTGATGATCGCCTTTCCGGCCGTCCGGCGCGCGCTTCAGGCGGTGGGGGATCGAGTATTTCGGGGATGGGGGCTGGTGGTCTGGCCGGTCCTGTATCTGATCCTGATCCGCTGGTTCCTGGCGCCCCGGTTCGAGATCACCCATGCCCTGACCGACGACTGGTACAACCACGCCCTCAGCTTCGGCGCCTTCCTGTTCGGCTATCTGATCGCCCGGTCCGAGGCGGCGCGTCAGACCCTGATGCGGCTGCGTTGGCCGGCCCTGATCATCGCCCTGTGCAGCTGGGCGGCCTGGGCGACCTATGCCTGGGTCTATCGCGGCGACGTCAATCCGTCCGAGCCGCTCAGACAGGCGATGCGGATCGCCTATGCGCTGGATCAGGCGGGCTTCATCGCCGCCATCCTAGGCTTCAGCGCACGATGGCTGAACCGGGACGCTCCGGCTCTGCGCTATCTCTCGGCAGGGGTCTTCCCCTTCTATATCGTGCACCAGACGGTGACGGTCGTGGCGGCCTATAATCTGGCCACGCTCCAACTTCCGCTGGGCGTGGAGGCCGGTCTGCTGATCCTCATCACCGCCCTGGGCTGCCTCCTCGCCTACGAGGTCGCGCGCCGGATCGGATGGCTGGGCCTGTTGCTGGGGGTGAAGCCGCAGAAGGCGGGGCGAACCGCGCGGTCGCCCGCCTGATGCGAGGGCTGGGACGGCCCAGCCCTCCTAATTCCGCAACAAAACCGTCGCTGGATCAGGGGCTTGAAATTGATTCAAGCCCCTGATCCGTCACGTTCGCAGACGGGCTTATGATCCCGCCCAGGTCTTTGACATCGCGATCGGACAGCCCCGACGCACCGGCCCTGAACGTCGGAATTAGACGAAATAGACGAAATAGACTCCATTTTTTGGAGTGGACCGCGTCTATCTCAGATCGTCATGACGATCCGGCCTTCGATCTGGCCGTCGCGCATCCGCTGGAAGATGCTGTTGATGTTCTCCAGCGGTTCGACCGAGACCGTGGCCTTGACCTTCTCGTCGGCGGCGAACTGAAGCGCCTCCTGAAGGTCCAGACGGGTGCCGACGATGGAGCCGCGCACCGTGGTCCCATTCAGCACCATGTCGAAGATCGACAGGGGGAAGTCGCCGGGCGGCAGGCCGTTCAGGGCCACGGTCGCGCCGCGCGAGGTCATGTTGACCGCCTGTTCGAAGGCCTTGGGCGAGACGGCCGTAACCAGCACGCCCTGGGCGCCGCCGTCGGTCTGGGCCTTGATGTCGGCGGCGGGGTCGTTGGACGTCTTGGCGTTGACCGTCACGGTCGCGCCCAGCCGCCGCGCCAGGTCCAGCTTGGCGTCGTCCACGTCCACGGCGGCGACGTTCAGCCCCATGGCCTTGGCGTACTGAACCGCCACATGGCCCAGGCCGCCGATGCCCGAGATCACCACCCAGTCGCCCGGCTTGGTGTCGGTCATCTTCAGCCCCTTGTAGACCGTCACCCCGGCGCACAGGATCGGGGCGATGTCGGTGAAGCTGACATTGGCCGGCAGGTGGCCGACGTAGTTGGGGTCGGCGATGGCGTATTCCGCAAACCCGCCGTTGACCGAATATCCGGTGTTCTGCTGGTCATGACACAGGGTCTCCCAGCCGCCCAGGCAGTGTTTGCAGTGGCCGCAGGCCGAGTAGAGCCACGGCACCCCGACCCGGTCGCCCTCCTTGACCAGAGTGACCCCGGCCCCCACAGCCGAGACATAGCCGACGCCCTCGTGGCCCGGAATGAAGGGCGGGTTCGGCTTGACCGGCCAGTCGCCCTCGGCGGCGTGCAGATCGGTGTGACAGACGCCAGAGGCCTCGATCTTGACCTGGATCTGGCCCGGACCCGGCTCGGGGACCGCCACCTCCTCGATGGTCAGCGGCTGGCCGAATGCGCGCACGACGGCGGCCTTCATGGTTCTGGACATGGAACATCCTCATCGATTTGGGGGAACGGGCGGACCAGAAGCAGGACACCGGCCCGCCCGCCTGGGAGTTAGCTCTCCGGACAGACGGATCAGAGAGCGATCGGAGAATGGCCGATCCGGAACCGGCCATCCTTGATGCAGATCAGAAGAAGCCCAGTTTGTCGGGGCTGTAGCTGACCAGCAGGTTCTTGGTCTGCTGATAGTGGTCCAGCATCATCCGGTGGTTCTCTCGCCCGATGCCGGACTTCTTGTAGCCGCCAAAGGCCGCATGCGCCGGGTACTGATGATAGCAGTTGGTCCAGACCCGACCGGCCTGGATGGTACGACCCGCGCGATAGGCGGTGTTCATGTCGCGCGACCAAACCCCGGCGCCCAGGCCGTATTCGGTGTCGTTGGCGATCTCCATCGCCTCTTCGAAGGTCTTGAAGGTGGTCACGGCCAGGACGGGACCGAAGATCTCCTCCTGGAAGACCCGCATGTCGTTGGTGCCCTTGAACACGGTCGGCTTGACGTAATAGCCGCCCGACAGGTCGTCCGGCAGCAGCGACTGTTCGCCGCCCGTCAGCACCTCGGCCCCCTCGTCCTTGCCGATCTGCAGATAGCTGAGAATCTTCTTCAGCTGCTGTTCCGACGCCTGGGCGCCGACCATGGTGGCCGGGTCCAGCGGGTCGCCCTGGACGATGGCCTCGACCCGGGCGATGGCCTTGGCGATGAAGGCCTCATAGATGTCTTCATGGATCAGGGCCCGGCTCGGGCAGGTGCAGACCTCGCCCTGGTTCAGGGCGAACATGGCGAAGCCTTCCAGCGCCTTGTCCAGGAAGGCGTCGTCGGCGTCCATCACGTCCTTGAAGAAGATGTTCGGCGACTTGCCGCCCAGTTCCAGCGTCACCGGAATGATGTTCTTGGTCGCATACTCCATGATCTTCTGACCCACGGCGGTCGAGCCGGTGAAGGCGATCTTGGCGATCCGCGGATTGGTCGCCAGGGGCTCGCCCACCTCTGCGCCCGTGCCCGACACGATGTTCAGCACGCCGGCCGGCAGCAGATCCTGGATCAGTTCGATCAGCAGCAGGATCGAGGCCGGGGTCTGTTCCGCCGGCTTCATCACGATGCAATTGCCCGCCGCCAGGGCCGGGGCGATTTTCCAGGTCGCCATCAGAATGGGGAAGTTCCACGGGATGATCTGGCCGACCACGCCCAGCGGCTCATGGAAATGATAGGCGACCGTGTCGTGATCCAGCTCCGAAATCCCGCCTTCCTGCGCGCGGATACAGCCGGCGAAATAGCGGAAATGGTCGATGGCAAGGGGAATGTCGGCGGCCAGGGTCTCGCGCACCGGCTTGCCGTTGTCCCAGGTCTCGGCCTCGGCCACGGCCTGGAGATTGGCTTCGATCCGGTCCGCGATCTTGTTCAGGATGACGGCGCGCTGAGCGACGCTGGTCTTGCCCCAGGCGTCCTTGGCCGCATGGGCGGCGTCCAGGGCCAGTTCGACGTCGGCCGCGTCCGAGCGTGCGACTTCGCACAGGACGCGGCCGTTCACCGGGGAGGTGTTCTCGAAATAGCGGCCGTTGACCGGCGGGACCCACTGGCCGCCGATGAAATTATCATAGCGCGTCTTGAACTTGGGGGTCGCGGCGCGCGCGAATTCGGGTTTGGTCATGAAACACTCCTAACGTTCCCTCGGGCGTCGATTGCCGACGTCGTTGGGACGGGAAGCTCTGCCTGCCCCGGCCGATCCGCCAGACGGGCCGTTCATGGTGCAGCGCAAACCTGTCGCACGCCTGCGACAGTCGGCTCAGTGAGGTTCGCGCGAAAGCCCCAGCCGGTGCAGCTTGCGGTGCAGGGTCGCACGGCTGATCCCCAGGGCCCGCGCGGCGGCCGAGACATTGCCCCCGCTGCGCGCCAGGGCGCGACGCACCGCCCCGCGCTCGGCCTCCAGCAGCTCCGTCTCGACACAGCCCGCCCCCAGGACCTCGGACGCCGCCAGTTGGGCCGCGATCCGCTCATCGGTGATGGACAGGGCCAGGCGGGCCGCGCGGGTGGCGCCGATCACCAGGTCGTCCCGATCGACCGCCAGCAGGGCCGCCGTATTCCGCTCGACCGGATCCCCGGCCAGGACGATCCGCGCCTGGGAGAAGGCCTGACGAAAGGTCTGGGCCTCGATGGCCCGCGCCGCATCCGCCACGGCCGCCGCGATCAGGCCCAGCACGCCCGCGGTCGCATCGGCCCGGCAGGACGAGACGTCCAGCAGACCGGCGAGGCGTCCCAGATGATCGTGGATCGGATGGCTGGTGCAGCTCAGGGCCGTGTTGCGGGTATGGAAATGCTGGTCCCGATGGATGGTCAGGGGCCGGTGTTCCGCCAGGGCCGTGCCGATGCCGTTGGTGCCCTCGACCGCCTCGGACCATATGGCGCCGGGCCACAGCCCCCAGCGGCGAAAGATGTCGTCATCCGCCGCCGCGCCCCGGCGCTCCAGCGGCACCCCGTCGGCATTGGTCAGCAGGATGCAGCAGCCAGTGTCGCCGACGGCCAGGAACAGCCGATCCAGCACCCCTTGCGCCGCCCGCGTCATCGGCTCCATGGCCTGGCGCGCCTCATGCAGTTGCGCCTCGGTCAGGGTCTGGGGACGGCCGCCGTCCTCGGGATCCAGGCCGTACAGCGACATGGACCGACGCCAGGATGCGGCCAGGGCCGAACGCGCCGGCTCGGCGCCGTTGTCGAGCGCCTGTTTGATCAGGCTTCCGTGATCGTTTCCTGGCCGATCGCCCATGGTGTCTCCCAAGGCTTGTTTCGCCAGATCAGACGCTTGCCGCGCCACAAGGTCAAGGCGACCCGGCTGAACGCCGCGAAAGCTTCCCTAAGGTCCGGTTTTCATTGGCGATAGGGGATCAGTTCAGCCTTGTTTTGAACCGAAACCCGGATCACCCTGCATATCAACGGGCCGCCGAACCGGCCCGAGAAAAGGGAACGACCATGAAGACCAAGATCATGCTGGCCGCCGCCGCCCTGGCGGCTGCGCTCGCCTCTCCCGCCCTGGCCGCGGATCCGACCGGCCTGTGGCAGACCCCGACCAACGGCGGCCAGGTGCGGATCGCCCGTTGCGGCCAGGCCCTGTGTGGAACCCTGGTGACGTCGAACCATATCCGGGCGGACGCCGACGTCCGGGACGAGCATAATCGCGACACCGCCCTGCGTAGCCGCACCCTGCGGAACCTGCCGATGCTGACCGGCTTCACCGGCGGCCCGACCGAATGGCGCAACGGCTCGGTCTATAACCCGACCGACGGCCGCACCTATCGCGGCACCATCACCATGACCAATGACAACAGCCTGAACCTGCGCGGCTGTGTCGTCGCCCCCCTGTGCAAGACCCAGACCTGGACGCGCATCCAGTAGGCCCGCCCCAGACAGACGAAGGCCCGGCCGGATCGCTCCGGCCGGGCCTTTTCATGCCTGCCGTCAGGCTTGACGGATCGGCCTCGGGCGGCCTGCGCCCCTAGCGGTTCAGGGCCACACGCGCCGCCTCGGCGTAGCGGTGGCCCACGGCCGCGCCCTTGGGGAAGACTGCATCGATGCGCGCCAGATCTTCCGGCGTCAGGACGATGTCCGTCGCGGCGGCGTTCTGTTCCAGAGTAGCGATGCGGCGGGTGCCGGGGATCGGAACCAGATCCTCGCCCTGGGCCAGGACCCAGGCCAGGGCCAGTTGGGCGGCGGTCACGCCCTTGTCGGCGGCGATGGTCTTCACCGCCTCGACCAGATCCAGGTTCTTCTGGAAATTATCGCCCATGAAGCGCGGATTGGTGCGGCGGAAGTCGTCCGCCTCCAGATCGTCGATGGACTTGATGTCGCCGGACAGGAAGCCCCGGCCCAACGGGCTGTAGGGCACGAAGCCGATGCCCAGTTCCCGCACGACCGCGAACAGTTCGTCTTCCGGGTCCCGCGTCCACAGCGAATACTCGGTTTGCAGGGCGGTGATCGGATGGGTCGCATGGGCCTTGCGCAGGGTGTCCGGCGCGGCCTCGGACAGGCCCAGGAAGCGGACCTTGCCCTCCTTGACCAGTTCGGCCATGGCGCCGACCGTCTCCTCGATCGGCGTGTCGGGATCGACCCGGTGCAGATAATACAGATCGACGTGATCGACGCCGAGACGCTGAAGACTGCCCTCGATGGCGCGGCGGACATTGGCCGGGCTGCCGTCGACCAGAAGCTTGGAGCGGTCGGCGTTGTAGTTGATGCCGAACTTGGTGGCGATGAAGGCCTGATCGCGCCGGTCCTTCAGCGCCTTGCCGACCAGCATCTCATTGGTGTGCGGGCCGTACATCTCGGCCGTGTCGAACAGGGTGACGCCCAGGTCGAGGGCGCGGTGGATGACGGATATGGACTGGCTCTCGTCCGCGCCGCCGTAGAAGGCGCTCATGCCCATGCAGCCCAGGCCTATGGCCGAAACCTCAGGACCGTTCAGGCCCAACTTGCGCGTCTTCATCTGCGCTCTCCTGTCGATGTGGGGGATCAGCGTTCAAAGACGCCGACCATCAGGAGATGGTCACTGCAGCGGCGGGCCGCAAGCCCGGCCGCGCTGCGCGATGGTACCGCCTCTCAGGCTTGAACTGAGGACCTCCGGTTCCACAAACCGGCGCTCTAACCAACTGAGCTAAGGCGGCCCGCGCGTCGCGAGGCGCGTTCTCTACCGGGACTGCGGCAGGGGATCAAGCGGCTTCATCAGATTTCGTCACCGCGCGGCATAAAAGAAAAACGCCCCGGAGATCACTCTCCGAGGCGTCTGTTTTCTTCGACGGAGCGCCTTACCCGAGGGTGAAGGGCACCCGGACGCGGAAGGTGGCGTCCTGGGCCGCGCCATCGACGGTACGCGGGGACAGTTGTCCACGCTGAACC
Source organism: Brevundimonas sp. TSRC1-1 (assembly GCF_049898245.1). NCBI lineage: Bacteria > Pseudomonadati > Pseudomonadota > Alphaproteobacteria > Caulobacterales > Caulobacteraceae > Brevundimonas > Brevundimonas sp. TSRC1-1. Next base: position 946,049 of record NZ_JAFCXI010000001.1, on the reverse strand, counting down.
ACGCGAACAGCGGCGCGACCGAAGCCCATACCCGCAGGCTCTTCCGACACCACGCGGCAGTTCGCCGGAGAGCCGTTAGACCGAGCGGTGCACTCGACCGTTGCCGATCCGCTGATTTCCCGTTCCAAAGCGCGAGCCGGGAAGTCGTCGGCGGTCGGACGCGGCTGACGCGACCACTGCACGTTCGTGATCGTGGACGGACGCGGCGGAGCCGGCGGAGCCGGAGGCGGCGGCGGTCCAGGAATGTTCACGGGCGGCCCCGTGTACTCGACCCGGTCTTCCTTCTTCGTCGGCGTGATGTTCACCGGCGGAGGAGGAGTCACGTTCGGAACCGGAGCCGGCACCCGCACCTGAAGCTTGGGCGGAGGCGGCGTATCCGTCGGCGGAGGCGGCGGGGGCGGAGGGGGCGGAGGCGGCGGAACCGGCTCGACCAACTCGACCTCGACGGACTCGTCGACGTAGTTGAACTCCTTGAGTTTGAACTTCGACTGCTGAAGGAAGAAGATCAGCAGGGCGAACAGGAGGGTGACGATCAGAAGGCAGACGATCAGGACGGGGTAGGAAACCCCCATGAAGCCCTTCTTCTTGGGTACGTCGTAACGACTGCGATGATATGCGACGTCTGTCATTCTATCTCCGCACTCTAGCTCGTCGCCTGGTCTTCGCCGACCAGTGCAACGCTGTAGAAGCCGTTATCCTGCAAAGCGTTCATGACCTGCATGAAATCACCATAGCGGGTGTTTTGGTCGCCCCGAATGAAGATCCGCTCATCGGCCGGGTTCCGGGATCCGATCTGCTTCAGCAGATCTTCGCCCAGAGAGCCGACGCTGGTCGGGAAGTCGCCCACAAAGACGTCGCCGTCGTTCTGGATCGAAATATAGACCGGCTTGGGCGGGTTCGGAGCCGCCTTAGCGACGGCGATTGGCAACTCGACCGGCACCGACACGGAAGCGAGCGGAGCCGCGACCATGAAGATGATGAGGAGGACCAACATGATGTCAACGAAAGGCGTGACGTTGATATCGCTGTTGGCCTCGACCTTGTTGCCGCCGCCGCCCGATTTAATCTTGGCGGCCATCCGTCTTACGCCCCCTTGTCGAGCTGACGCGAGATGCCGTTCAGCAGCTCGGCGGCGAAGCCATCGGCGCGGGTGCCGTAGGCGGCGATGCGCGTGTTGAAGTAGTTATAGAAGACAACGGCCGGGATAGCGGCGAACAGGCCGATACCGGTGGCCAGCAGGGCCTCGGCGATACCCGGAGCAACGACGGCCAGGTTGGTCGTGTTGGATTCCGCGATGCCGATGAAGGAGTTCATGATGCCGTAAACGGTGCCGAACAGACCGACGAACGGACCGATCGAGCCGACCGAAGCCAGGAACTGCTGGCCGCCCGACAGGCGCAGGGCCAGACCGGATTGAACGGCGGCGACGGCGGCCTGGGCGCGGCCCAGGGCCGAGTCGAGGTGATCGCCGGTGACCGAGAGACCGGCCTGACGCGACATTTCGACTTCTTCGGTCGCCGCAGCGGCCATGTCGGCCAGCGGGTTGCCGTCGAACTCTTCTTGCGTCGAGACGGCGCGCATGTCCGCGATGGTGCGGGCGCCGCGGAAGTTTTCGAGGAAGTTGTCGGTCTTGCGGTTCAGCGCGCCAAACTCGAACAGTTTGATGAGCAGCAGGGTCCAGGACAGGATCGAGGCCAGCAGCAGGCCGATCATGACGACCTTAACGATGACGGTCGCTTCCATGAACATGGAGATCGGGGTGATGCCGGCGCCGTGTCCGCCGCCGACGGACTCGTTCATGGTTTGCGGGTTGGCCGCGTCGGCGGCCGGAGCCATCGCCGTCGGGGCTGCTGCGGGTGCAGCGGCCGGGGTCGGCTCGGCCGGGGCCTGGGCCAGGACCGGCGAGCTCGCCATCAGCACGGCGGCGCCGGCCATGGCGAGAAGGATGTTCGTCTTTTTGCTGTTCAGCATAATTCGCCAGTTCCTGCTTGGTCTGACTCGTGGAACCAAAGGTGCGGCCGTGTCAAAGAGCCGCCCCCCAACCTGAAAATGTTTCCTTCAACGCCCCGCGTCCCATCGGGATCATCCAGGCGCTGAATTCTTTGATGGAGACGCATCCGGTTTCCCGCACCGCCCCCGTATTCGAACCGCCGGAGAACACGTCTCCTAAGAATCCGTCTGACGCCTTTGTGGGAGGACGTCCTACCCCCTTTGGCGAACCCTTACCGGAGCGTCAAGGGAGAACAGCCGGATTTCACCCGCCGGGCGAAGTTCGAGCAAGTCTTGCTCCTTTCGACCGCCAGCAGGCCGAAAAGCGACACTTTTGTGATGATTTCGCCGCGATTAGCGCAAGCTTGTTCGAAAGCCATAATCCGGAGGAGTTTTTTACTCCTCTGAGAGCGTTTCTCAGATCATCCGCCCCCAAAGCAGTCGATCAGCATCGTTTCAGATGACGTCGTTCCATGGAACGGGACGCTTAGGCTTGGTCATTTCAGGGAAGGTCGGCGCGCCGACGAAAGATGGTGCCTGGAGGCGGGTTCGAACCACCGACACGCGGATTTTCAATCCGCTGCTCTACCAGCTGAGCTATCCAGGCGCCGACGCGGCGTCGCGAGAGGCGGGTCTATAGGCGAGCCGTTTCCGCCTGTCCAGCGTCGTTTCAGTCCTTTTCGCCATCATCTTCGGCGCCCTCGTCCAGGGCGGCCGGGATGGCGTAGCCGCCCGTGAACCAGCGCTGCAGATCCACTTCCGAACAGCGGCGCGAGCAGAACGGCCTGTACTTGGGATCGGCGTCGGCCTTGCGGCAGATCGGGCAGGTGCTCATCGATCAGGTCCTTCGATACGTCCACACCCGCGCCGCACATCGGCGTCGGCCCGCACCGAGGCGCGCGGCCCCATCCGGGCGGCCAGGGGGCCAAGAAGCGCGGCCTCGTCCGGCGCACAGCGCGCGACGACGCGCGCAGACCGGGTGTCGGACAACAGTCGTCGGCGCAGCGCCCGGGCCAGGGCCAGGACTTCGGTCTGGACCGACGGCCGGCGGCCAGCCTCGAACAGGATCTCTTCTATAGGGGTCCGCCGCCAGGGCAGCGACATCTGCAACAATCCGAACCGGCTGATCGGGCCGAACACGGCCTGGGGTTCGTGGGAGAAGGCCGCGCGGGCCGCCTTGTCCCCGGCGGCCGCGTCCTCCGCATCGCCGACCAGGTCGACGACGATCAGCCCGCCCCAGTTCCGCAGGCTGATCAGCCGCGCGGCCTGGTTCAGCCCCAGGCGATTCGCCGCCGCCCGCGCCTGTTTCGGATCACGCCCCGTCCCCGCCGTATGATCAATGTCGACGGCGATCAGGGCGCGGGTGCGTTCGATGGCGAGGTCGACGCCGTGGGAGTTGAAGACATGGCGGGACGCCAGAGCCTCTTCCTCCGCCTCCGTCACCGCGTCGATGGCGGCGAGGCCCGTGGTCAAGCCCCCGCCTCCGGCGAGGTCCCGCAGCTGGGCGGCGATGCTGGGCGCGGCCTCCAGCAGGCGGGGCGCCCCCTCCCCCGGCCCAAGGCGGCGCAGGACCGCGCCCTTGCCGGCGCGCGGCTCGGCGACGACCGTCGCCTCCAGCCGTTCGCCCTGGGTCAGACGTTCATTGCGATGGAAGGGCAGAAAGGCCGGCGCGCCGGCGCCCAGATCGACGAAGGCGCCGCGCAGGCCGGGATTGATCTCGGTCACCCGGCCGACGGACCGTGCGCCCAGGCGATGCTGGGGCAGATCGCCGTCACGATGGATCAGCAGATGAGTATAGCGGCCGTCACGCAGGACGGCGCCGCGGGTCTCGCCCGGCGCTTCATCGAGGAAGACCTCGATCTCGCCGCTCATGCCCGCCAGCCGACGCCATGCAGCAACTGCACCGCCTCATAGAGAGGCAGGCCCATGACGGCGGGATGGCTGCCGACGATTCGTTGAATGAAGGCCCCGGCCGGGCCCTGGATGCCATAGCCGCCGGCCTTGCCGCGCCAGTCGCCGGTGGCGACATAGGCGGCGATCTCGTGGTCCGACAGGGGCTTGAAGCTGACGCGGGTCTCATTGACCCGCGACGACAGCTTGCCCTCGCGCACGACGGCCACGCCGGTGAAGACCCGGTGATTGCGGCCGGACAGCAGCTTCAGGAACCGCGTCGCCTCAGCCTCGTCCGCCGCCTTTTCCAGAAAACGTCGTCCCACGGCGACCACCGTGTCGGCAGCGATGACCACCGCGTCGGGCCGTCGCGCCGCGACCACCTGGGCCTTGGACGTGGCCAGACGTTCGGCGAGGCGCGGCGGCGTCTCGCCCTTCAGCGGCGTCTCGTCGATGTCGGCGGGATCGATATGGTCGGGCGTGATCCCGACCTGCGCCAGCAGTTCGATGCGGCGCGGGCTGGCCGAGGCCAGCACCAGCTCAGGCCGGCTCATACGAGCCGTCCCTTACTTGAAGCGATAGGTGATGCGACCCTTGGTCAGGTCGTAGGGGGTCATTTCCACCAGAACCTTGTCGCCGGCCAGCACGCGGATGCGGTTCTTGCGCATCTTGCCCGCCGTGTGGGCGATGATCTCGTGGTCGTTCTCGAGCGTCACGCGAAAGGTGGCGTTCGGCAGCAATTCGCTGACGGTGCCGGGAAACTCGAGCAGTTCTTCCTTAGCCATGCGGCCTCTCACGCCCGTTGAATATGCGTTCGACCCCACGCCGGGCGGGCGCGAGGGGCGGAATGGAGGGGCCTAATGCCCGAAAATGCAGAGATAGTCGAGGTCAGCCGCGACGGTAGAGGGCGCACAAGAGCGTAAACAGCCGTCGCGCCGTCTCGTGATCGACGATGATCTTGCCATCCAGCCGCGTCTTCAGCTGTTCGGCCCCCTCGTTGTGCAGACCGCGCCGGCCCATGTCGACCGATTCGATCTGGCTGGCCGACGAGCCGCGCAGGGCCTCGTAATAGCTGTCGCAGATCATGAGATAGTCCCTCAGCACCCCCTTCAGGGGCGTCAGGCTGATGGCGTAGGTGCGGGTGAAGCCTCCGCCGTCGATATCGAACACCAACCGGTTGTCCTGCAGCGACAGTTTCAGCCGATATCGTCCGCCCCCCTCTGCATCGTCAGGCGCGCCGACGGGTTCGAAACTGTTCTTCTCGACCAGGTCGAAGATGGCGACGCGGCGTTCGTGCTCGATCTCGGCGGTGGCGGCGGGAAGCGTGACCGTGTCTAGCTCAACCGAGACCAGCTTGTGGACGCCGCTCATGCCGCGCTCCCTTCATCGTTTTCAGGCGCGTTCAGAGGGACCGCATCCAAATGCGTCGGGGCGATCCGCGCCGGCCAGCGCTCGGAGATGTCGGTCACCACGGCGTCCAGGCATTCGACGTCGATCCTCAGATCGCCGCCGCCGGCGAACATCAGGATCACCCGTCCGCCCGGCGCCTCGGTCGGCATGAAATCCAGGGCCAGCAGTTCCAGCGAGGCGTCGGGGCTGCGCGACAGGCGCCGGCTCTTGACCGCCAGCACGTCCCCGAACTGCATGGCGCACATCACCCGCGTCCCGCCGCACTCCCAGCAGAAGCGGCTGAAGGCGATGGTCAGGGTGCGGGCGCCCTTTTCCCAGACGATGTCGACCGGCCGCAGGATGGCGTCCTGAAGCGCGGCGGAGATGATCTGCAGATCGTCGGCGTCCTCGGCCAGCAGGCGCAGCGGTTCTACCGGCGCCTTGGCTTCCGTGACGACGCCGTCGATCTCAGTGCTCATCACCTGTTCCTTTAATCCGTCGGATATCCGCCCCGCATGCGCCCAGCTTCTCCTCCAAACGCTCGAACCCGCGATCCAGATGATAAACCCGGCCGACCGTCGTCTCGCCCTCGGCGACCAGGCCGGCGATGACCAGGCACATGGAGGCCCGCAGGTCGGTGGCCATCACCTGGGCCCCGTGCAGCCCCTCGACCCCCTTGACCTGGGCCTCGCCGGCGTGAACCGAGATCTCGGCCCCCAGCCGCGCCAGTTCCGGCACATGCATGAACCGGTTCTCGAAAATGGTCTCGCGCACGGTGCTGACGCCGTCGGCCGTGGTCATGAGGGCCATGAACTGGGCCTGCAGGTCGGTGGCGAAGCCGGGATAGATGGCGGTTTCGATATCGACCGCCCGCAACCGGATCTTCGGATCGCGCTTGATCAACACGCCGTCAGCGGTGGGCGACACGTCGACGCCCGCCTCGATCATCTTGTCGGTCAGGGCGCCGATCAGTTCGGCCCGCGCCTTGGTCAGACGCACCTCGCCCCCCGCCATGGCGGCGGCGACGGCGTAGGAGCCCATTTCGATTCGGTCGGGAATCACCGACCAGGTCGTTCCGTTCAGCGACGAGACGCCGGTGATGGTCAGGACGTCGGTGTCGATCCCCTCGATCTTCGCCCCCATGGCGGTCAGGCAGCGGGCCAGATCGCCGATCTCGGGCTCGCGCGCGGCGCGGCGCAGCACGGTCGTGCCCTGGGCCAGCACCGCGGCCAGCAGGGCGTGTTCGGTCGCGCCGACCGAGACGAAGGGAAACTCGATCTCCGCGCCCTTCAGCCCCGACGGAGCCTTGGCGGTGACATAGCCTTCATCCAGCTCGATCTCGGCGCCGAGCGCGGTCAGGGCCTGGAGGTGCAGATCCACCGGACGGGCGCCGATGGTGCAGCCGCCGGGCAGCGACACCTTGGCCTCGCCCGTGCGGGCCAGCAGCGGCCCCAGCACGTTGAACGAGGCCCGCATCTGCCGCACCAGATCATAGGGGGCGAAGGTCGAAGTCAGGGCCTTGGCGTGGAACAGACTCTCCTGCCCGTCCGCCCCGTCCCGCTCAGTCACCTCGATGCCGAACTGGCGCAGCAGTTGCCCTAGGAACCGGGTGTCCGCCAGACGCGGCATATTGGTCAGCAGCAAGGGCTGATCCGTCAGGATCGAGGCGGCCATCAGCTTGATGGCGGAATTCTTGGCGCCGCTAACGGGAATATCCCCGAAAAGCTGGGCGCCGCCCTGAATGGCGATGCTGTCCATGACGTCCTTAAGCGCGCCCGAAGTAAACGCCTCGGGGGGAGGGTTCTCTAGCAAGCCGGCGCGCGCTTGCCAAAGGGCGGAACGGGCGCGGGCCGATGACTTTCAGTTGCTGTCTTTTGGCGGGGCGGGCGTGCGGGCCGGCGCCTTGCGACGCTTCAGGTTGGCGCGCAGGGCCGAAGCCAGGCGGATGGCCCGGTCCGCCTTGGCCCGTTCGACCTCCGACGGCGCCGAAATCTCGGGGGGCGAGGCCGCAGCGGCGGCGGGCGGCGTGTCGGCGTCAGGCGGGGGACGAGTCATGTCCGGATCATGCCGCGATCAGGAGCCGTGTCCAAACTTTCTTTCAGATCGTCAAAAAGCCGCTTCCCTCCCCGGAAGGGTTTGGCTATACGGCCGCTTCCTCAGTCGGGGCCGCCGTAGCTCAGTGGTAGAGCGCATCCTTGGTAAGGCTGAGGTCGTGGGTTCGATTCCCCCCGGCGGCACCATCTGAGACTGAAAAGGCCCGGCGCAAGCCGGGCCTTTTTGTTATGCGCGATCAGGAGAAGACCGGCATGACCGACACGCGGAAGACGGAACCGCGCAAGCTGGGCTGGGCGCTGGCCGCCCTGCTCGTCACCGGAAACATGATCGGCTCGGGGGTCTATCTGCTGCCCGCCTCCCTGGCGTCGGTCGGCAGTTCCAGCATGGTCGGCTGGGTCGTGGCCGCAATCGGCGCCCTGCTGCTGGCCGGAGTCTTCGCGGGCCTGGGGCGCCGGCTGCCCGCCGCCGACGGCCTGTCGGGCTATGCCGAACAGGGACTGGGCCGATTCTTCGGCTATCAGGCCTCGATCGGCTACTGGGTCGGCAACTGGTTGGGCAATGTCGCCATCGCCGTGGCCGCCACCGGTTATCTTGCGCATTTCTTCCCGGTGCTGGCGGAACGCTGGCCCAGCGCGATCTGCAATATCGCCCTGCTGTGGCTGACCACCTTCCTCTATATGGCCGGACCGCGCGCCGTGGCGCGTTTCGGCGGTCTGTCGCTGGGAATCGGCCTGATTCCCCTGGCCATAGCCGCCGTCGCCGGCGCCCTGGCCTTCGATCCCCAGATTTTCGCCGCCTCCTGGTCGCCGGACGGCGCGGGGCTGGCGGCCAGCGTGCCCGCCTCGATGGCCCTGATCTTCTGGGCCTTCCTCGGCTTCGAGAGCGCCGGGGTCGTGGCCCAGCGGCTTAAGAATCCCGAGCGCGACGTCGGCCGCGCCACCTTCGCCGGGGTCGGCCTGGCGGCGGTCATCTATATCGCGGTCAGCGCGGCGATCTTCGGGGTGATTCCTGCGGCTGAACTGGCGAAATCCAGCAGCCCCTTCGCCGATGTGGCCGCACGGGTGATCGGCGGCGGCGCGGCGGGCTTCGTCGCCGTCTGCGCCATCGCCAAGACCCTGGGCACCCTGGGCGGCTGGATGATGCTGACCGGCGAGACCGCCCGCGCCGGGGCCCGCCAGGGCTTCCTGCCCCGCGTCTTCGGCCGGGGCGCCCTGACCCCGCCCGCCAATCCGCTGATCCACGGCGGCCTGATGACCCTGATGGTCCTGATCAGCGCCCAGCCGCGCCTGGCCGGCCAGTTCAGCCTGCTGATCGGCGCGACCACCGTGCTGTTCCTGGTCGTCTACGGCCTGTGTTGCGCCGCCCTGTTCCGGTTCAGCGACCGCTGGCCCGCGCGCCTGGCCGCCCTGGGCGGACTGGGCTTCTGCGGCTGGGCGGTCGTGATGTCGGGCTGGACCTTCCTAAGCATCGCCCTGGCCTTCTTCGCCGCGACGACGGTGGGATGGGCTTTCGTTCGCAAGACGGGCGATCCGACGGAGGTGTCGGTTTAGCGACTTCGGGCGGACGTCAAGGACTTCAGCCAGGGGTGGGAAAGGAACAGCAACCTGCTGAGTGCGTCTCCAGGAAGAGGGCTCGCCGCAGCGCCTGATACTGTTTGAAGGTGGTGTCGCCGAACGCATCGTCGCGGCTCGCGGGAAGATCCTCGTAAGCGATCTGCCCTCCAAACTGACTGCTGGTCAGGTCGATGCGTGTGTCGTCTATCAGATTATAGAAGTGATAGTTCGGTCCCACTCTGGTCTTAAGGATGCGACCGCCAAGCAAGTCGTTGACCACCAGCGCCGTAACACTGCACTGGCCAAGAGCTGGGTTATCGCGCGTCCATGTGGTCGCTGTCTCCACCGACCACGCAGATTTCAAACGTCCTTCAAGTTCGTTTAGCGCCAGCGCCATAATTCGATGGTCTCACCGTAGGCGAGTGTCCGCAACAGATCGATTGGCGGCCTCAACGACCAGCCTAAAATTGGCCATGCGATAGCCGCGTCAGTCGTAGGCCGACAGCCCACGCCGCCACGAATCGCGCTCATCGGCGTCCTTGTCCTTGCTCCAGCTGAACCCCATCGACAGCGACTTGCTGGTCGAATCGGCGCCGTAGCCGCGGCCGGACCAGCCGCCGTAGGGAGAATAGAAGCCCGGCCCGCGCAGGCCGTATCCGCCGCCGTAGCCGTAACCCCAGGGCTGGTTGCGGCCCTCGCGATAGGCCAGGTCCAGACGGCCGTTCTCGCCGACCGGCAGGGACACCGCCGCGCCATAGCTGCGATAGCCGCCCGTGCCGATGCCCGCCTCGACCATGCCGTGCATCTGGCGGTCGTCCTGAGGGCCGGGCGCGGGGGCTTCGTCGAAGCTGGCGCCGGGGGTGCGGCTGTCGATCCAGTGCTGGATCTGCTGTTCAGTGGTCAGGCCGTGGGGCGCGGCGTCCTGGGCCGTGGGGGCGGCGACGGCGGCCTCGGGCGCGGCGGCCATGGCTTGGGCCAGGGTCGGGGCGTTCGAGGGCGCGGTCGTGACCACGCCGTCGGGATCGCCGCCCGACATCGCGCCCGGCATCGTCAGAGCCATACCCGCCAAGAGTCCTGCGATCAGCATGCGCCGCCTCCGTTCGAAATCATCCTAGCACAGCGAATGCGGCCAAGGTCAGGCGTCACCGTCGCCGCGGTGCAACGGATCCGGCAGGGGTTCGCCCTCGGCCACGAAGCTCAGGGCCACCGAGTTGATGCAGTAGCGGTTGCCGGTCGGCGGCGGGCCGTCAGGGAAGACGTGGCCCTGGTGGCTGCCGCAGCGGGCGCACTGGGTCTCGATGCGGACCATGCCGTAGCTGGTGTCGCGGATTTCATGGACATGGGCCGGATCGACCGGCTCGGTGAAGCTGGGCCAGCCGGTGCCGCTCTCGAACTTGGTGCGGCTGCGGAACAGGGGCAGGCCGCATTCGCGGCAGCAGAAGACCCCGGCCCGCTTCTCGCCCAGCAGGGTGCCGCAGAAGGGCGCCTCGGTGCCGTGCGACAGCAGGACGCGCTTCTCCTCGGGGTTCAGGTCGGCTTCCAGCCGGGCGCGTTCGGTGTCGTCCGGCGGGGTCAGGTCATAGCCGGAGGGCGAGCGCAGGCGGTCGGACGGGGGGGCGAGATCGGTCATGACCTCCAAATAAGAAGGGGCGGGCCGAGGTTCCACCCCTGCCCGCCCCCGCAGTCCGTTCGATCCGGACGATTTTACTGGAACAGGGTTCCCACCCAGGCGCGGACAGCGGCCTCGTCGGTCGGATCGCCGGTGTAGGCCAGGCCCTGGGCCGGGGTGAAGGGCATGTCATTGCCGCGCTGGCGGGTCATCCAGGCCTTGTGACCATAGCTGAGGTCCGCATAGTTGGACGGCAGGCGCAGGACGGTCGGCTCGATGAAGATCGAGTCCTCGGCCGTCACCGATCCGGCCAGGCGCACGTTCGGCAGACGGGTCAGCAGGTCCAGCGTGTCCAGGCAGCCGCTGGTGCAGCCGCCGTCCACAAGAACGATGACCGGACCGGCGACCGGATTGGCCGTGCCGGCGTCCGGAACCGACGGGCGGCCCGGCAGGGTGAAGGTCGCCTGACCGGCGGCCAGGGCCGAGTCGAAGGCGGCGACGATGGCCTGGGTCTGTTCGATGACTGCGCCCGATTCCTGCACGAAGCGCGGATCGGCCTGCATGCGGTTCAGGGTGTCGACGAACCACTGACGGTTGGCCGGGGTGGCGCGATAGGTGATGGAGCCGGCTTCGGGCTGGCGGCTGACGGTGAACTCGGGCGTCCAGATCCGGTTGGCCAGGCCATAGCCCCGGCCCGTGGCGTTCAGCGACGCGCCATTGGCGCCCCGCAGGTCGATGACAAAGCCCTGAGGCCCGCGGAGGGCGGCCAACTGGCCTTCGACCGCAGCATAGAAGGCGTCCCAGCCCGCTTCGTCGGCCAGACTATGGACATGGACCCAGGGACGACCGTTGACCGTCTCGATCGCCAGGGGATTGGCCGGGGGCATATAGACGGTGGCGCGATAGGCGGTTTCCAGCGCTCCGGCCTCGACGGGTTGGGGCTGCATCTGGAACTCACGCTCCCGACGGCCGACCTTGAAGGTGCAGAGCGACGGCACGCCGCTGGTCAGCGGATTGTTGCGGTTCCACAGCAGATAGGGCGCCGTGCGGACGCGGCCGGCCTCGGTCGTCAGATCGCCTTCCCAACGGTCCAGACGTTCGTCAGCCAATTGCGCCGCAGTCTTGTCGCCGCATTTCACCAGGGTCGAGCCGACCGGCGGAAGGCTGCGTACGCCGGGCTTCACATAGGAGACCACATATTCGCCGTTGCGCCAGGCCGTCGTCAGACCCGGCCAGCCGATGGCGAAATAGGGACCCAGACCTTCGTAGGTGGGGCGGGTCGCGATGTTCGAATCGCGGAAACCGTTGGCGTAATAGCGCAGCAGATAGGCGTGGCTGTCGCCGCTGTTGACGCGGCCCGCCTTGCTCTGGGCGTCGGCCAGGCCGGTGTCGATCCAAGCCCGGAAGGCCTCGCCCGGCGCGCCGGGCACGACGGCGGCGGGGTGGTTGGCGGCCAGGACGTCATGGACCGTCTGCAGGTCCTGCTGCGCGAGGGCGCGGAAATCCTGGGCGGAGGCGGCGCCGGCGGCCAGTGTCAGGGACACGACGGCGGCCGAGGCGGCGGCGATCAGGCGGTTCATGGAGGCTCCTGGGCTTGGGCGATAAGCTGGCGCCGTCGTTAAACCTTATGCCTCCCACGCTTGCCAACCCCCGCCGCCGTTCTTTCGCCCAAATGTCATACCGATTGCGGCGAAGCGGCGCAGGTCAGAGGGGGGAAGCCGTTTCGACGGTCGCGCCGAAAAGATGATGAAAACTGGTCTTCAGCGCCGCGTCCGCCTCGTCCATGGTGGCCAGAACGCCCAGATCGACCAGGCTGGTGACCCCGTGCTCCTGGATGCCGCAGGGCACGATGCCGCCGAAATGATCCAGATCCGGCTCCACGTTCAGGCTGACGCCGTGGAAGCTGACCCATTTGCGCACCTTGACGCCGATGGCGGCGATCTTGTCCTCACGGCTCCAGCCCGCGCCCTTGCGCTCGACCCAGACCCCGACCCGACCTTCGCGCACGTCGGCCGTCACGCCGAACTGGGCCAGGCCGCCGATCAGCCATTGCTCAAGCCCCCTGACGAAGGCGCGCACGTCGCGGCCGCGCCGGTTCAGGTCCAGCATGACATAGGCCACCCGCTGGCCCGGCCCATGATAGGTGAACTGCCCGCCCCGCCCCGTCCGGTGAACCGGGAAGCGGCCGGCGTCGAGCAGGTCCTCGTCCCGCGCCGACACCCCGGCGGTATAGAGGGGCGGATGTTCCAGCAGCCAGACCATCTCGCCCGCCTCCCCCGCCGCAATGGCGGCGACACGCGCCTCCATGAAGGCTTCGGCGGCGGCGTAATCGACGGGGCGGGTCGCCACCGCCCATTCGACGGGGCGGTCGTCGTCGCGACGCAGCTTCTGAAGTTCAGGACTTAACGGCTCGGCAAGCATAAGGCTTCAATGTGCAGCTTGAGGCGTTTCCGCAAGGGACGACCTCATAGTGAACGAGAGCGCCCGTGTCCCAGATCAACGCCGTCGACGTCGAAATCTCAGTGGTGCTGGGCCGTATGGTGCTGCCGATGTCGCAATTGCTGCGCATGGGTCGGGGCGCGGTGATTCCGCTGGACGCCTCCGAAGGCGACGAGGTCTGGATCCTGGCGAACAATCACCCGGTCGCGCGCGGCGAGATCGAGATTCGCGACGACCGGATCGCCATCACCGTGACCCGATCGGCCGACCTCTACGACTTCATGGCCGGTTCGGCCTGACGTATCCACAAGCTGAAACGCACAAAGCGCGACACGGCTGAAAAGAGAGCCTTTCCTTTTCCGGCGGCTTCGTCTATTCGCCGCCGCTCCGATGCGAGCGGTCGTGGCGGAATTGGTAGACGCGCAGCGTTGAGGTCGCTGTGGGGCAACCCGTGGAAGTTCGAGTCTTCTCGACCGCACCATCTGGCTAAACAGGGCGATTCATCGGCTAACTACGGCTGGACATACCAAGGGAGGCGACCACGTGAACACCACGGACTCCGCCTTCGCTCCAGCCGAAGCGCCTGATAACGAAGACCACGCCGCCCTGGACGAGGACTATGTCCTCACCCCTCAATTCGTCGAGAAAGTCGTGGACGCCGCCGACGACGGCGACGGCATGCGGCTGCGCTCGCTGCTTGAGGATCTGCACCCCGCCGACGTCGCCGACCTGATGGGCTTTCTGACGTCGGAACACCGCGCCGTCGTGGTGCTGTGGCTGCCGCCGGAGCTGCTGGCCGAGACCCTGCCCGAACTGGATGACGGGATTCGGGAAGAGGTGCTGGAGCGGGTGCCGCACGGCACCCTGGCCGAGGCCCTGCAGGAACTGGATTCCGACGACGCCGCCGCCGTGGTCGAGGACCTTGAGGACGACCAGCGCGAACGCGTTCTGGCGGCCATGCCGGACGTCGACCGCGCCGCGATCGAGAGCAGCCTGGGCTATGATGAGGAGTCCGCCGGCCGCCTGATGCAGCGCGAGGTGATGGCCGCGCCCCAATTCTGGAGCGTGGGCGACACCATCGACCACATCCGCAAACAGGGCGACGATCTGCCGGAGCTGTTCTTCGACATCTATGTGGTCGATCCGCTGAACCGCCCGGTCGGCGGCGTGCCGATCAGCGGCCTGCTGCGCGCTCCGCGCAGCGCGGCCCTGGCCGACCTGATGGAGCCGATCAACGAGATCGCCGTCGATCAGGACCAGGAAGAGGTCGCCTATATCTTCGAGAAATACCACCTGATTTCTGCCCCGGTCGTGGACGCGGCCGGGCGGCTGGTGGGCCAGATCACCGTCGATGACATCGTCAACATCATTCAGGAAGAAAACCGCGAGGACATCCTGCGCCTGGCCGGTGTCGCCGACGAGGACCGCGGCTCGTCCGTGTCCGAGATCGTGCGCGGTCGCGTGCCCTGGCTGGCGATCAACCTGGCGACGGCCGCCCTGGGCGCCAGCGTCATCGGTCTGTTCGAAGGCACCATCCAGCAGATCGTCGCCCTGGCCGTGCTGATGCCCATCGTCTCGGCCATCGGCGGCAACGCCGGGACCCAGGCCCTGACCGTCACCGTCCGCGCCCTGGCGACCCGCGAACTGAACTCGGCCAACGCCATGCGGACCTTCCTGCGCGAGCTGGCGGTCGGCGTCGCCAACGGGCTGGTTCTGGCCCCCCTGATCGGGGTCGCGGCGGGATTCTGGTTCCGCGACGAGGACTGGCGGATCGGTCTGGTCATCGGGGCGGCCATGATCCTGAACCTGCTGGTGGCCGCCTGTATCGGCGTGCTCACGCCTTTGACCCTGTCAAAGCTGAAGTTCGACCCCGCCGTCTCGTCGGCGGTGTTCGTCACGGCCACGACCGACTTCTTCGGATTCCTGATTTTCCTCGGTCTGGCCACCATGGTTTTGCTGTAGAAGCCTGGCCCCATGTTTGCTGAGACGTGGCCCTGGGCCGCGCCGCCGTCTCGCTTTGGGGCAACACCTGTGTCTGACACGCCGAAACCGACCAAGATCTCTCGCGAAGGGGTCATTCTGATCAAGAGCTTCGAGGGTTTCCGCCCTCGAGCCGTTCAGCGCGCCGACGGCCGCTGGACGATCGGCTATGGCCATACCCGTTCCGCCCGCGAAGGGCTGAGCGTGTCCGAGAGCGACGCCGAACTGCTGTTGCAGTACGACCTGATCCCGGTGGTTCGCGCCATCGGCTCCGTCCAGGCGCCGCTGAACCAGCATCAGTTCGACGCCCTCGCCAGTTTCGCCTTCTCGGTGGGGGTTGATCGTTTCACGACGTCCGACGTTCTGGCCCGATTGAACGCGGGCGCGCCTGAGGAAGCCGCCGAGGCCCTTGGCGGCTGGTCGGACGACACCGAGATCGTCACGCCGCCGCGCCGCCGCGCCGCCGAACGCGCCCTGTTCGTCGCCAATCCCGACGCGCCGGTTTCGCTGGCCGACCTTCTCGCCGCGCCCCTGCCGCCGGTGGCCGCCACCCTCGTGGAACGCACCGTCGAACCGGAGACGCCGGTTGAGGGGGGCACGTTCGAAAACACGGATGTCGCGCCCTTCCCGGCCTTGCCTTCGGCGACCCTAACGAGAGCGGCCGCCGTCGCGGTTCTGCTGGGCGAAGACCAGGACGGTCTGCTTCCCGTCGCTGCCGACGAGACGCCTCCGGCGCTTGAAGTCGCGCCGGTCGAAGAGGAATCGACCCCGGACGTCCTGATCGAGACAGACGTCGCCGAAGAAGCCGAACCGGCGAAAGAACCGGAGCCGCGCCCTTCGCCGCCCGCACCTCAGATCGACAAGACGGCCGGCGTCGCCGCCTTCTACTCCCCCTACGCCGTGCGCGCCCACGGCCCGCTGCTCGGCTTTGGAGCGGGACGCGTGAACGCGAAGCCGGAGGCGACCGCCGCCGCCGCCAATGACCTCGCTGCGCAAGACGTCGAGGTCGAGGCGACGGAAGACCGTGCGGTCGAGACTTCATTCACCCCGCCCGCGGCCCTGCCCGACCCCTCGCCAGGCGAAACAGCGGTCGCCGGCGAGGAGGTTTCAACGCCTGAACCGGCTGTAGAACCTGCGACTTCAGAAGACGCGCCTGAGACGTTTGAACAGCCGCAAATGATCGCCGAGCAGGCGGTCGAAGTCCCGGTGTTCGCCGCCGCCGCGCCGCCGCAGGATCCGATCCCGCTTGAACTGACGGCTGATCCTGTCTCGCCACAGGAATCGTCGAACGCCCGCCAGGCATGGCCCGAGAGCCGCGAGGCGGTCGATCCTGACCAGACGCCTCTGTTCGGGGCGGAAGAGAGTTCCGCGATCGATGAAGAGATCCAGGCCGACTATGCTCCGGTCGCGCCCACCGCTCAGCAGGCCGGTTGGAGCGAAACGGCGACCTTTCTGGTGATGGGCGGCATCGGCATGCTGTCGTTCGGCGCCGCCATGGCCGCCTTCCGGCAATCCTCCCGTTCGAGCGACGAAACGCTCCTGATCGGCTGGGTGCTGGCCGTCATCGCCCTCGCCTGCGTCGGGGTGTCGGGCTACAATCTTTACAAACGCTGGGGCCGCGCCGACCGCGCCTAAGACTGTTTTGCGAAAGAGGATGCGCGATGCTACCCCTTTGCGCATGAGCATTCCCTTCGCGCCGCAATCCATGGAATTCAGCCTCGGCGAAAACGCCGACGCGATTCGCGAGACGACCGCCCGCTGGGCGGCAGATCGCTTGGCCCCCCTGGCGGCCGAGATCGACGCGACAAACACCTTCAGGCGCGAGCTCTGGCCCGAGATGGGCGAACTTGGCCTGCACGGGATCACGGTCGAAGAAGACTACGGCGGCCTGGGCCTGGGCTATCTGGAACATGTCGTGGCGATGGAAGAGGTGTCCCGCGCCTCGGCCTCCATCGGCCTGAGCTACGGCGCCCACTCCAACCTGTGCGTCAACCAGATCCGCCGCTGGGGCACGCCCGAGCAGAAGCGGAAATATCTGCCCAAACTCATCAGCGGTGAACATGTCGGCGCGCTCGCCATGTCCGAGGCCGGATCCGGCTCGGACGTGATGTCGATGCGGACGCGGGCCGATCGAAAGGGCGACCGCTATGTCCTGAACGGAACCAAGTTCTGGATCACCAACGCCCCCCACGCCGACACCCTGGTCGTTTACGCCAAGAGCGATCCCGACGCCGGATCAAAGGGCTGCACCGCCTTCCTGATCGAGAAGGGCATGAAGGGCTTCAGCGTCTCCAAGAAGCTGGACAAGATGGGCATGCGCGGCTCGGACACCGCAGAACTGGTGTTCGAGGACTGCGAGGTGCCCGAGGAGAACATCATGGGACCGGTGGGGGGCGGCGCCGGCGTTCTGATGAGCGGCCTGGACTATGAGCGCGCGGTCCTCGCCGCCGGCCCGCTGGGCATCATGCAGGCCGCCCTGGACGTCGTCCTGCCCTATGTCCGCGACCGCCAGCAGTTCGGCCGACCGATCGGATCATTCCAGCTGATGCAGGGCAAGGTGGCGGACATGTACGTCGCCCTGAACAGCGCCCGCGCCTACGTCTATTCGGTCGCCCGCGCCTGCGACGCAGGCCTGACCACCCGCTACGATGCGGCGGGCGCCATTCTGCTGGCTTCCGAAAATGCGGTGAAGGTCACGCTTGAAGCTGTCCAGGCCCTGGGCGGCGCGGGCTACACCAAGGAATGGCCGGTCGAACGCCTGGTCCGCGACGCCAAGCTGTATGACATCGGCGCCGGCACCAACGAAATCCGTCGCTTCCTGATCGGTCGGGAACTGCTGGGCGGCTGACGGCTTCTTCCGGGCGGAAGGAGACATCCCATGCCCGCAAAATCCGCAGCCCAGCAGAAGGCCGCCGGCGCCGCCCTGTCGGCCAAACGCGGCGACATGCCGAAGTCCGAACTCAAGGGCGCTTCGAAATCGATGGTGGAGTCCATGACCGAGAAACAGCTCGAGGACTTCGCCCACACCAAACGGAAGGGCAAGCCCGAGCACGCGGCGAAGAAATAGGCGCCCCCAGTGCGATTATTCGGCTTTGTTGCCGTTCGGTAAGTGGCGGTGAAACCTCTGTGCGCCTAGATGGCGCGAACCCCTTTCCCGAGCCGCGCCTGATGCCCGCCCAACCGCCTCCGAACGACGACCTGCGGCTCTTCTCGGACGTGATCGAGGAGCTAGGCGAAGGCGACGATCCCAAGCTGAAGCTCGAGGAGTTGGTCGCGGCCTTCGGCGAGCGCGGCTTCGGGGCGATGATCCTGATTCTCTCGATGCTGGCCCTGCTGCCTTGGCCGCCAGGCGGCAAGGCGGTGTTCGCGGTTCCCATCATACTGATGTCGCTGGAGCTTGCCTTCCAGCGCAGTTCGATCTGGCTCCCACGCTGGGCGCTCCGCACCTCCATCAGCCGTGCGGCCTATCGCGCGGGGGTGTCGCGAATCATGAAGACGGTTCGTTACGTCGAGAACCTGACCCGACCGCGCATCCCGTTCCTGACCGGCGAGGTCGCCGACACGGTCACGGGTCTGATCTGCGTGATCCTGGCGCTGATCATGGCCCTGCCCATCCCGTTCGGCGACGCCCTGCCCGGCATCGCTTTGGTCTTCTTCGCCCTGGGCATGATGCAGAGGGACGGGATCGCCATCCTGCTGGGCGCACTCGCGACCGGCGGCTGCGCCCTGTATCTGTTCCTGATCTGGCGCACGGTCTTCGAAGTCGCCCACCACGCGGCCGGCTGGTTCGCCCAGATTTTTCACTGAAGTCAGACAAAAGGGCCGCCGCGTCGCCGCGACGGCCCTTCATTGTCTGACCGCGAACGGCCGGACCGCAACACTCAGCCTGAACAGCGCCAAACAGCCCGACGGGCGTTAGCGCCAACCAAAAGGTCAGGCCCGGACCTCTCCGAGGACCAGGGTCGCGGCCACCGCACGCGATTGATGACAATGAGACACTGGATCACCTCCTTTCGACTGTTCAACAGGGATCTGAAAGGTAGGTCGGTTCAACAGCTTGCAGCAACAGGCTTCGCGATTTCGCGAAGAAGGGCGCGCTCAGGCCGCCTGCTGCGCTCCCGGCGCCAGCCCCTGCATCATCATGCGGTTGATCTCGATCAGGTCCTGGAACGTCTCTTCGCCGCGCATGACAGCGGAGGAGTGGCGATTGACGAACAGGCTCAGGGAAATGATCTGCGCGCGCAGGGACGCCGGCAGCACATTGGCGGGATCGCCGCAGTCCGAAGCCAGGGTCGACCACAGACGCCGGTTCCAGTCCAGCGCGTCGATACGCGTGGCCAGATCCCGTTCATCGACCGTCGAGGCATGCACCAGCGCGCGCGTGACCTGGCCGAAGAGCCGGTACTCCAGGTCGCGCGGCGTCTCAGCCCGCGACGTCGCCGCTTTGTAAGCTTGAAGCGACATTCAGAACCTTTTCTTCGTATTCGACAATCTTACGGGCCGCCATCAGGGCCTTGTAGTATTCGCGCGCCAGAACGTGACGCGAGGCGGAGACGCATTCGGCGAGAATGGCGGGGTTCTTGGTCGCGCCCATGAACTCGGAGATCCGCAGCGCCAATTCGTCGTAGAATTTCGCTGCAGAGGCCTCTTCCAGATACATCATCATGATCGGGAAATAGATCCGGCGGGCGGGGGTGGTGACCTCCTCCGCCTGCATGATGTCCTTCTCGCGCAGCACGCTGGCGCGGTTCTGAAGAATCAGCACCCCGCGACGGTCGCCGTTCTGGACCACCGCGCCGTTCAACACGAACCGCTCGCCGGGTTTCAACGACAGCTTCAACGCCATGGACGACCGAACTCCCCAATAGGTCGGAACCGGTCAATCTTGGACCGCACCTGATGAGTCGAACCTTAACGCGAGAGGGTTAACCATCTCTTGTCCCCCCGTACGCTGGAACACCTAACCACGGCTGACGTTTCCTCTTCGCAGAGGAGGCGCACATGCCGGACAACGATTACCAGGACGACCAGGAGCAGTCGGAGGTCTTCGACGAAACCCATGTCGACGACGAGGGCGAAGGCGACATCCTGCTGGACGAGGCCGAACAGGTGCTGGACGTCACCCAGGCGGACGGCGACGCCGACGAGGATGAGTTCGACGAGGACGATCTCGACATCGACGATCAACTCGCTCTCGACGGGATCGAGCGCGAAGCCGACGCCCTGCTGGGCGTGGATGGCGAAACCCTGAGCCAGTCTGACGCGGACAGCAACAATCTGCGCGCGGACGATGAGGTCGAGCTGGTCTATTCCGGCCTGATGGAAAACGAGCGCGGGGCCCAGGCCAGCGCCGCCCACTGGGAATCCAAACGTCTCGACGACGACGACATCGAACAACTGGGCTACGCGCCCGATCAAACCCCTGATCCGGCCCCCTGAGCCGCCAATCCCTTAAGGAGACGACATGAACGATCCCCACGCCAAGGCCGACGCATCCACCGATACTCCCTATGCGAAACGAATCGTCGCCGAGGAAGGCAAGACGGATCAGCTGAAGGACAAGGTGCAGGAGGCCGAAAGCCGCGAAGAGGCTCTGGTGGACGAAGGCGTCGAAGAGACCTTCCCCGCCAGCGACCCGGTGTCGGCCAAACACATCACCTGATCGCTGTTCATACCCGATCCGATCCGCTAACCCGCTTCGTGACATTCACGGAGCGGGTTTTTCATGGGCCGGTTCGAAGGCACCGATCGCTACATCGCCACCGCCGACCTCAAGGTCGCGGTCAACGCCGCCGTGGCGCTGGAACGGCCTCTGCTGATCAAGGGCGAACCCGGGACGGGCAAGACCGTTCTGGCCTATGAGATCGCCAAGGCCTTCGACGCGCCCCTGATCACCTGGCACGTCAAATCGACGACCAAGGCGCACAACGGCCTGTATGAATACGACGCCGTCAGCCGCCTGCGCGACAGCCAGCTGGGCGATGAGCGGGTTCACGACGTCCGCAACTACCTGAAGAAGGGCAAGCTGTGGGAGGCCTTCACCACCCCGGCCCGCCCCGTGCTGCTGATCGACGAGATCGACAAGGCCGATATCGAATTCCCCAACGACCTCCTGCAGGAGCTCGACCGGATGGAATTCTATGTCCAGGAGATCGACGAGACGATCCGGGCCGAAATCCGCCCCATCGTCATCATCACCTCAAACAACGAGAAGGAGCTGCCGGACGCCTTCCTGCGCCGCTGCTTCTTCCACTACATCCGCTTCCCTGACGCCGAGACCCTGTCGGCCATCGTCGATGTCCACTTCCCCGGCATCAAGCCCCGCCTGGTCGCTGAAGCCCTCAAGACCTTCTACGAGATCCGCGACACGCCGGGTCTGAAGAAGAAGCCGTCCACCTCGGAACTGCTGGACTGGCTGAAGCTGCTGCTGGTCGAGGATATCGACGCCGAGACCCTGAGGGAAAAGACGCCGAACAAGCTGATCCCGCCCCTGCACGGCGCCCTGTTGAAGAACGAACAGGACATCCACCTGTTCGAACGGCTGGCCTTCCTGGGTCGGCGCGACGGCGGCCGCCCAGGCGGTTGATCGGGCGGTTGATCGGCATTACCGCGATTTCACTGGATCGACGCCGCCCAGCGCCCACAATAGCAAACATGAGCGTTACCGCCCCGTATCGTCTTCTGACCGCCGGCCTGATGGCCGCAAGCCTGAGCGCCGGCCTGGCGGCCTGCGACGGCGAAAACGCGGTCCGCATCACCACCACAACGACCACCTCGCCGGACGACACGCCCTTGGGCGTGCTGAAGGTGGTGGATGGCCTGCAATGCCCGGACGCCCTGAACGTCCTGACCCGCAAGGGATCGGCCAGCCCCGGCGGGGGATCCTGCACCTATGGCGGGCCGCGCGGGTCCGAGGTGGTTCTCTATCTGGTCAAGCTGGACGGTCGTTCGGCCGATCAGGTGCTGCGGGACTACGAACGCCGCCTGTCCGATGAAATGCCGCAGGCGGCGGTGCGGATCGACGCCCGCGAGCGTCAGACGGGCGAAGACAAGACCTCGGTCGAGGCGCCGGGCGTCAACATCAGGACCAAAGGCGAAGACGCCACCGTCAGCCTGCCCGGCATCCACATAGAGACCCAGGGCGACAACGCCTCCGTCCGTATCGCCGGCATCAACATCCAGTCCAAGGACGGCCAGGGCGTGCGGACGGAGACCAGCAACGTCAGCGTCCAGTCCAACGGCGAAACCACCCAGGTCCGCACCCAGGCGCCCGGTGACGCCACCCGCATGACCTTCCTGCTCGCCGACGACAATGTCGAAGCCGGCGCCTGGCGTCAGGTGGGGTTCGTGGCGCGCGGTCCGGTCGGCGGCCCCCTGGTCATCGCCACTGTGCGGTCCAAGGCCACCAACGACCGGGTGTTCGAATCCGCCAAGGATCTGGTCGCGCTGAACGTCGGGAACTGACGGTTTTCCACGCTGGATGCGGCGCTGATCGATCCGATTCGCCCTTGCCGCCTTGATCCCCGCGCCGCTTTGCGTCACCTGACCAGCCCACAAGCCATCAGGATCGACGATTTGGCCGAGCGCCCCAAGAAGAAGACCGAAGTCCGCGCCTGGCAGCGCATGCTGTCGGGCCGACGCCTGGACCTGCTCGATCCCTCGCCCTTCGACATCGAGATCGAGGACATCGCCCACGGCCTGGCCCGCGTCGCGCGCTGGAACGGTCAGACGATCGGCGAACACGCCTTCTCGGTCGCCCAGCACAGTGTCGTGGTCGAGGAGATCGCCGCCCACATCAAGCCGGGCCTGGACCCGAAATGGCGCCTGGCCGCCCTTCTGCACGACGCCTCGGAATACGTCATCGGCGACATGATCTCGCCGTTCAAGGCGGCCCTGGGCGAAGGCTACAAGGATTTCGAGGCCCGGCTCGAGGCGGCCATTCACGTCCGCTACGGCCTGCCGCCCAAGACGCCACAGACCATCAAGACCCTGATCAAGAAGGCCGACAAGGCCTGCGCCTTTTTCGAGGCGACGCAGTTGGCCGGATTCAACGAAAAGGAATCCCTGGGCATCTTCGGCTCGCCCCCGCCGGGCTACAGCCTGGTCATCGAACCCCAGCCGGCCTCCATCGCCCAGGCCCGTTATCTGGAACGCTATCAGGTCCTGGCCAAGGCGGTCGGCCTCCTGCCCGCCGACGACGCCTGGCATACGGAATAGGCATGGCGGGACCGGCGGATCAGGGCGTGCGCATCGGCCTGTCGGTCGTCGTCATGGCGCTGAAGGACCGCCGGGCCGTGGTCCTGACGACCCAGGCCGAGGACGGCGCCCGCGCCCTGCCCTTCGGCCCGTTCGATCCCGTGCGCGACCGCACGTTCGAACGGGCTCTGCGCGACTTCGTGACCGACCAGACGGGCTTCCGCCTGGGCTTCGTCGAACAGCTCTACACCTTCGGCGACGCCGGTCGCGCCACGCCCCGCGCCACCCCCACTCCAGACCAGAGGCGCGAGGTCTCGGTCGGCTATCTGGCCCTGACCCCGGACGCCGCCCAGGGCCAGACCCATGACGCGCACTGGGACGCCGTATTCGACTTCTTCCCGTGGGAGGATCGTCGCGCCGACAACCCCGCCCTGCACGCCGCCCTGGTCGAGGGACTGACCCGTTGGTCGGGCGCCGACGACCGCCGCACGGCCCGCGCCCGCGCCCTGTTCGCCCTGACGCCCGACCACCGTTGGAACGAGGAACGGGTGCTGGAACGCTATGAGCTCCTGTACGAGGCGCGACTGGTCGCCGAGGCCTGGCGCGACGCGCGCCAGACGCCGCCCGAGGCCTCCGCCCTGCTGCCCGGCGCGCCCATGGGATCGGACCACCGGCGCATCCTGGCGACAGGTCTCGGCCGGCTGCGTAGCAAGCTGAAATACCGCCCGGTCCTGTTCGACCTGACGCCCGGCCTCTTCACCCTGTCGGAACTCCAGGCCGCCGCCGAGGCCGTCTCGGGCCTGACGCTGCACAAGCAGAATTTCCGGCGCGGCGTCGAACGCACAGGCCTGGTCGAACCCACCGGACAATTGTCCTCGACCACCGGCGGACGCCCCGCCGAACTGTTTCGATTCAAGGGCGTCGACCCCCAGACGGGCGCCGCGCCGGGCCTGTCCCTGCCCGCGCAAAGATAGCGTCCGATTTCTTTCACAGACCGCTTGCGATGCGGCGCGCCTGCCATTAGAGAAGCCGCTCGCTCGACCAAGCGACTATGCACCGCGGAGAGGTGGCAGAGTGGTCGAATGTACCGCACTCGAAATGCGGCGTGCCTGGAAGGGTACCGTGGGTTCGAATCCCACCCTCTCCGCCATTCGCCTGTTCAGAGGCGTTCGCCAAAGTTCCTGAACGTCCGAAAACCCAACAAAAACAACACTTCGCGAGTTCGACCCGTCCGGCGTTGACCGCCCGGTTCGCCATGTTTTGCTGCACAAACGTGGGTAGGAACGTGGGTAGAAACCATGCGTGCCTTGCATCGTTTGAGCGCTCTGAAAGCCAGCAGAATCAAGGAGCCGGGGCTCCATGCTGACGGCGGAGGCCTATATCTCCAAGTCGGCAAAGGCGACGCCCGGTCGTGGATTTTCCGCTATTCCGCCAATGGCCGCGAGCGCCAGATGGGCCTGGGCCCGGCGCATACGGTCGGTCTGGCCGAGGCGCGAGACATGGCCCTGGAGCTTCGAAAGCTCCGTTTGAAGGGCGTGGATCCTATTGAGGCGCGCAAGGCCGAACAGGACGCCGCCCGTCGGGAGCGGGCCAGCGCCGTGACCTTCTCCCAGGCCGTGAGCGAATATATCCGCCTCAATAGGGCCGGGTGGCGCAACGACAAGCACGCCGCCCAATGGACCTCCACCCTGAAGACCTATGCCGAGCCGATCATCGGCTCGCGGCCGGTCGCCTCAATCGACGCGAATGACATTCTGCGGGTTCTCGAACCGATCTGAATCGACAAGGCCGAAACCGCCAGCCGTGTTCGCGGACGCATAGAGGCCGTCCTGGATTGGTCCACCGTCCGCGGCCAGCGCTCGGGCGAAAACCCCGCACGCTGGCGCGGACACCTCGAACTGCTCCTCCCCGCCAAGAGCAAGGTGCGCAAGGTCGCGCACCACGCCGCCATCGACCGGGCTGAACTGCCCCCGTTCATGGTCCTGCTGTCCAAGCAGTCTGGCACAGGCGCCCGCGCCCTGGAGTTCACCATCCTGACCGCCGCCCGCACGAGCGAAGTCCTGGACGCGCGTTGGGAAGAGATCGATCTTGAGGCCGAGGTCTGGACAGTCCCCGCGGAGCGCATGAAGGCGGGCAAGGCCCACAAGGTGGTCTTGGCTGAGCCCGCCCTGGCTATTCTCAAGTCTGCGGCGGCGGCCAGGACCTCCGACTGGATCTTCCCCGGCGAAGGCAGGAAGGACGGCCCTCTGAGCAATATGACGATGCTCAAGGTGCTCAAGCGCATGGACCGCGCCGACCTGACCACGCACGGGTTTCGCAGCACGTTCCGAGATTGGGCGGCGGAGACGACCGACACCCCCCCGGCGAGGTGGTCGAGATGGCGCTGGCCCACACCATCGCCAGCAAGGTCGAGGCCGCCTATCGCCAGGGCGACCTGCTCGAAAAGCGCAGGCGCCTCATGAAGGCCTAGGGTCGGTTCTGCGCCAGCTACACGCCCACGACGGCGACGCAGACGCCCCAAACCTGACACCGAACGCCTACGGGGGGGACGCGCGGGCCTATCGATGATCGGATAAAGGACGATGCCTGCGTATGGAGCCCGTCATGGACCGCGACAACCGACCCACCGCCTTCTCCGTCCGACAGTTCTGCGAGATGCACGCCATTGGCCGCACCACCTTTTATGAAGAGGTGAAGTACGGCCGCTTGCGCATCCGCAAGCTCGGCAAGCGCACCCTGGTTCTACGCGAAGAGGCCGAACGCTGGATCAGCGCCCTTCCCTCCCCGGAGGGCCGCTTCTCGCCCTTGAAGCCACGCAGGGCGGCGAACACGGGCTCGGGTTGCCAGCGCGAAGGTGGCCGTAAACCGTGACCGCATAAGCGGGGTCTTCGACGAAGTTTTGTGTCGCCTCGGCGAGGCCCAACTGTTCGGCGGCGACGTCGAGGACATCAAAGTCGATCTGCCCGAAGAGTTTGTAGTTTCGCCATACCGTCAAGCAGAGTGCGTTGGTGGCCAATGGCCTAGACACGCGCAGAAGGATGCGCATACGATACCCCTTAGTTGCGGGAGCATTAAATCGTGAAAGTTGCGGCGATCTGGGGCCTCGGCTTGGCTGTGATCCTCCACGGCGCAGAGAGCAAGGCACTATCGACCTCACAGGTCGATCACAAAACGGATGCACAGGTTCTTGACCAAACCGTCGCTGCGCTTTGCGACCGCCAAATCGCCATGCTCGGCGAAAACGGCTTTCATGGCGACGGCAAGACTGCAGCCTTCAAGGCCGATCTTGTCGGCGCACTGATTGACCGATGCGGCTTCGGCGTGGTGGCCTTCGAAAGCGGCGCTTACGATTTCATCGCCATCGAACGCTCGGTTCGGCGCGGTGAACCGATAACGCGAGACATGGTCGCCTCCGCCATCGGCGGTATCTGGAACCAAAACGCAGAAATCCAGCCCCTGATCGATGATCTTCGCACACGGACGGCCTCGGGGCGTCTGCTGCTGGTCGGCCTGGACGATCAACTCGGCAGTCGTGGAAGTTTCTACTCCTTGGAGGCTATGCCTGCGGAACTGGCGTCCGTTCTCGGGCCTGACCGCCAAATCGAATGCGCTGGCAGCCTTAAGCAGCGGATTTGGTCGGGTTACACGCGCGAAACGCCGTACACCGAAGAAACGCGCACAGCCCTCTCCAGATGTCTCGAAGAGATCGAAGCGGCTGGCGTAGCCCGCCCAGACGATCGCGACGCCACACGCCGGATCATCGCAAATTTTCGCCGGACGCTGGCGCGCGATTTCCAGCCCGGCCTTGAGCGATTGGCGGGACGCGACGCCTCGATGCTCGAGAATCTCGTTGAGGCAGCTCGCGACAGCGACGGGAACAAGCGCAAGGTGATCGTATGGGCGGGGAACAGCCACGTCGCGAAGGCGTTGCCCGACGGATCACCGTATGAGACCCGATCGAACCTGGGCGCTCTCGCCGCCGAACGGTTCGAAAGCAGCGCATATGCATTAGGATTCACCGCTGCGGGCGGGATGTTCCGATACACGGTTAGGACGCCGCGCGACATCGCAGAAGCTGCGGCAGGCTCGCTGGAGCAACGCGTCCTTGTCGAAGCTGCGGATCAGGAGATCGCCTTCAGGAACACAAATTGGTTGGACGTTCAGGGTGCCATCGTCGGCAGCGCCTTTGACGACCATAAGCCGGTCCTCTTCGACTGGGCGACGGCCTATGACGGGATCATCGTCTTTCGGCGTGAGCAGCCGCCCCGTCGTCTCGACGAACAGTGATTAAATTGAACGATTCTGGCGTGTTTTGATATATACTCCAGATTGATGGCCCGCTCAACTCGCCGTCACCGGGATCTATCGGCCCCGGTGCCCCTGACGGGGCTCAATCACTCCAAAGGGGGTTGAAGTGCAGATCGAAACTCAACGCGATCAAACGTCGTTCTTTCCGGTCGAGGTCCTGACGGCGGCGGACCTGGATGCCGTCGCTGGCGGCTTGGCTATGAGCTCCGCGATGGCCGCTTCGGCGGCCTGATCCGGAACGTCTGATCGACTGGCGACCGGCGCTTGAGCGAGGGTGGCGGGCTGGGGCGGTGGCGCGCAGGCGGTCATCCCAAGGGGCAGCACACTGCCAATTGCAAACGCGACGCCCCGCGCCACGGTGTTCCACTGCTTCATTTTGCACTCTGCCTTCTCGATCAACTGCTGAGGAGGCTAGCCGCATCGAACATCAGCGTTGGAAGGTCTGTCTATTGATCCGGTTGAGGCGGTGGCCTTACCCGTTCCAGCTCTCGACCCGATGGCCCTCATCCGTACCGCCGCGACCTCCTCTAAAACACTGGGCTAGGCGCCCGCGATCCGCTGACGGCAGCCTTGAATAAGGTCATGCAAAACGCAGCCGACATTCTTCAGAAAGGGTCGCGATAGAAGGCTCATGCGGCATGACAAGCCGCGCGAGCCGGATCGCTATGCCCGTCATCAGATGCGGCGGCTCCTGTTACATATCAGCGATCTATGGAGTGACGAAGAATCAAGGCAGGCTCGAGAGTTGGGCGCATCTGTGTCAGGCCTTGATCTGACTGCGTCGGTCGGCCCATGACCAAAAGGCTGCGATCACTAGGCATAAGACGGCCCCGACCGCCGGAATCGTGGTCATCAACGCCACGAGCCCCCTGTTGTCACCGCCACGGTAGTCAAACCCGCTCAGAACAACGCCGAGGCCCAGACTTCCCAGACCCAGGGAGGCTTTGGAGACGGCCGTGAACACCGCATAGGCCAAACCTTCCCGCCCTTTTCCAGCCGTTGCGACGACCTCGCTGAAGCCCGCCCACTGGACCATCCCAACGCCGCCGTTGCCAAGCCCGAACACGAAGGCCGCGCCCGCCAATGCGAGCGGGTACGACATCGGCAGCAGCCAGAAGGCCGACAGGGCGACCACCTGGAGCGTCGCTGCCGCCACAAGCGTGGTGATCCGGGAGAAACGCCCGCACAAGATCCTCCAGACCGGCTGACCCAGGATGATGCCCAGGGCCATGGCCGTCACGATCATGCCGCCCCAGGTTGGCGAACGCAGTGCGTAAGCGGCGAAGAAGGGCTCGACCTTTGAAAAGGCCGGCGTCGCCAGAGACGTGACGACCATAAGACAGAGGAGAAGCCAGAACAGCCGTAGCGGTCGGCCGGGCCCGCCGGGGACCGGGATCGGCGCTGGCGGCGGACCCTTGGGGCTTTGGGCCAAGGTATGCGCCAGAAGGCTCGCGCTCGCGATGGCGGGAACAGCTACGGCCAGCGCCAGGGCCAAATAGAGCGTCGCCCCTTCGACGCCACGTCGCGCGATCAGAGGACCGACCGAGAGCGCCACCAGCAGGGTCGCCGCGCCGCTGAACCAGATGCGGGTGGCGGC
The DNA here is from genome assembly GCF_049898245.1 of Brevundimonas sp. TSRC1-1. Classification (NCBI taxonomy): domain Bacteria; kingdom Pseudomonadati; phylum Pseudomonadota; class Alphaproteobacteria; order Caulobacterales; family Caulobacteraceae; genus Brevundimonas; species Brevundimonas sp. TSRC1-1. The sequence goes on along the minus strand of NZ_JAFCXI010000001.1, from coordinate 917,044 downwards.
GACGCGGTCGCGACCGGCGGCGTCGTCGGTCGCCAAGGCCATCAGGGCGTTCTGGGGCAGGTCATAGACCGCATAGGCCAGTCTGAAGACCAGTCCGGCCCCGATGGCATAGGCGAACCGGGCGCCCTCGGGAACCCAGAAGCCGAGGAACACACCGGTGAAGGCCGCCGCGCAGCAGATCGAGCCCACGAACTGGAGGCGGGCCGCGCGGCCGGCGTCCGACAGTCTGCTGGCGAATCGTCCGCCCACCACGAGGTCGATGCCCGCGCTGACCAGCAAGCCCAGGGCAAGCACCATCCCCATGTGCGAGGCGGGCAGGCCGACCAGTTCGGTCAGGTAGAAGGCGAACAGAAGCTCAGAGCCATACCAGAACAGGCTCTTGCCCAGATGAGCGAAGCCATAGACCGCCGTCGCCTGCCAGCCGTCTGATCTGCCCAAAGCGATGGTCATTCCTCCCGTTTAATCCTGACCGCCTCCTATACAGAGGGATTAAGACGCGGAGATTTCGACCCTTATGCGCGCCGGAGGGAGCAACAGCCGGGCGGCGCTACGAAGCAGACGATCCCTTGATATCGGCAGGGAGGCAGCGCCCATGGCCCCAACCGTGGTGTGTACCGAAGGGCGATGACCGGCAACGTGCGCCTCTGGGGATCGCAGACCTGGATTGCGACGCGCAGATGATACGGAGGCGAAGGATTAGTCGTGCGCCATCGGCTTGACAGCCGGTCGGCGCCCCATTTCCTCCACATAGGCGATCAGGGCCGCCGGTTCGTCGGTCTGGATGATCGTGACCCCCATGGCGATCAGCCTGCCCCACACGCCGGCGGGGTCAAGCCTTGCCCCCTGGTCCTGAAGACCGGCCGCGTGTTCGGGCCGGAGGGTGTTGACCCAGATGCGCGTTCCGTCTGCGGCCGTATCGCGTCGTACGGCGGCGAGGTAGTTCAGGTCCGTGAAGATCGTCTCCACGGCGGCGGCGCCGGGGCCGATCTGGCCAGCCAGCAACGCATCCGCCGATCCGGCGGCCTGATCGACGATGGGCATGGCCAGGACGCGGTCGAACGGCGGCTGACCGTTCAAAGCCGGATCACCCGCCGCGACCCGGCGTTTCATGATGACCTGGTCGATCGTCCCGGTGCGTTCCAGGACGGCGAAGGCGTCGTCGTAAACGTCCGCCTTGGCGTCCAGGTTGACCAGAATACGCCCCTTGGCCGCCCGCATCGCCGCCTCGAAGGTCGGCGGAGCCGCTTCGATCAAAGGCGCAGCCGGCCCGCCGGAGCCGGCTCTCAGGCGCAGGGCCGAGATCTGGGCCAGGGTCAGATCCTCGACCCGACCGTGACCATTGGTCATCCGATCCACCGTGGCGTCGTGCATCAGGACCAGCGCGCCGTCGGCGGTTCGCCGGGCGTCCAGCTCAACGACATCGACGCCCAGGGCGATGCAGGCCTCGATCGCCGCCAGCGAGTTCTCCGCTGTTTCAGTCCAGCAGCCCCGATGGGCCACGACCAGGACGGGCCGATCGGCGGCGGAGCTGGGCGCAAACTCGTGACGCAACATCGCCAGCCGGCCGGCCTGGGCCCAGCTCGCCGCGGGAAGGCCGGCAAGAACCGATACGGCCGCCGTGACGAATAGGGATTTCAGGGTCATGATCGCACTCCGCCGGGATCAGAAGATCAGAACTTGCCACGCAGACCGAACTGCACGGTTCTGCCGGTCGTAAACGTCCCGTCGGTCAGGCGACGCTCGAACACATATTCCTCTTGCACAGCGTTGAGGATATTTTGCACATCAAGCGTCAGAGAAACCTGATCGTTCAGCTTGTAGCGAACCGCGACATCGACGGGCGCATAGTCGTCACGATATTTCAGTCCATCCTGTTCGTTCGGCACTTCGCGCAGGAAGACGCCGCGGAAGTTCTGGGCGGCGCGCAGGCTGAACCGCTCATTCTCGTAGTAGACGACGAGATTGTAGCTGTCCTTGGAGTTGTTCGGCAGACCGTAGGTGACCGATCCACCGCCGGCCAGGACCTGTTCGTAGGAAGTGTCGGTGTAGGTGTAGTTCACCGCCACGCCCAGGCCGTTGAACGGCGCCGGCAGGAAGTCGAAGGCCTGCTGATAGTTGAACTCGAACCCTGAGAGGGTGGCGTCATCGAGGTTGACCGGACGGGTCAGACGATAGGATGCGCCGTTGAAATCGACCGTGGTCGTCTCATTGGCGATGAAGCCGGTCACATCCTTGTAGAAATACCCGAGCGACAGGATCGCGCCCTCGTCGAAATACCATTCGGCGGCGAGGTCATACTGGTTCGCCCGGGTCGGATCGAGGTCCGGGTTCTGAGCCGAGATCGTCAGGTTGGACTCATTGATCTCGCGATAGGCGGCCAGGCTGGCCAGGCCGGGGCGCGTAAGAACCCTGGCGGCCGCCGCGCGGAGATAGACCGTCGGCGTCAGGCGATAACGGAGGCTGGCGCTGGGCAGAATGTCGGAATAGTCGCTCTCGACCGTCCGCTCCGTATAGAGGTTGGCGGGGCGAAGTCGTTCTTCGCCGAAAGAGGTCACTTCGGTCTTCTGCGCCCGGACTCCGGCGTCCAGCAACCACGGCCCGCGATCCAGGGTCGCGCGAACATAGCCGCTGTAGGTCCGCTCATCGACCTTGTAGAAGTTGTTCCGTTCTTCGGACGTCTCCAGATCCAGCCGGGGTCCATAGAGAGAAATCGCCTTGTCGAAGTCATAGGTCGCCCAGGACGAGGGCCCCGTGGCGCGATCCTCGTCTTCGAGGAACCCGCTGAACAGGCTGGAGACCGGCGCGAAGGGGTCGGTCAGGCCGCTGAGGGTGCGCGAGAAGCGGATACGTTCCTTGGACCGATCCCGCAGCTTGAAACCCGACTTGACCTTCAGATCGCCGAACTGACGGCGAAGATCGAACCCATAGGCCAGTTCGTCGTCCACCACCGAGGTGGTGTTGCGGCGCGCTTCGCTGGTGGTGAACAACGTCGGATCGGCGATGTCATAGGGTGTGACGATGGTGAAATAGTCGTCGTCCTGGCGGATGTCATAGGAGGCGCGGCCGCGACGATCAGCGAAAAACCGATAGGCCTCCCCGGCGAATTCCGTCCGCGAGGTCGTCACATAAGGCTCGAAGCGCCACGGGCCGAAGTCGATGTCGCCCCTCAAACCGATCTTGTAGAGGTCGGTGGTTCGGTCGTCGGTATTGTTTTCACTGCGATAGCGGACGTTGTCGTAGTCGGCGGCGACCACGACGCCATCCTCGACGACCAGGCTGTTCAACACTTTCGCCCCGGCGAAATCCCAGATCGGCGTGAGGCGATCCTGAAGCTGGTCGGTGCGGATATAGAGGCCGTCCACGATGACCTCGACATTGTCGGCCAGGCGATACTGGCCGGTCGCGGTCAGGGACAATCGTTCCACGGTCTGCTGCTCCTGCACATAGCGCGGGAGATCCATCAGGAAGACATTGGTGAAGTCGTTCACCCGATCGCCGTTGGTGTCGAAATTCCGTCGTGTCCAGCGCACCGCGTCATAGGACTGGGAGGCGGCCGAGAACTCCGAATAGCTGGCCCCGACCACGACGCCGCCTCTGTCACCGGCGCGGCCGTAGACCAGGGTCGCGCGCGGCGAGGCGTCGCCTGTGATCTCGTTGTAGACCCCCTCCAGCGAGGCGATCATCCGCTTGTCGCCAAAGTCCCTGGGGCGGATGGTTTCCAGAGACACCGTGCCGCCGATGCCGCCCTCGTCAACGTCTGCGGTGATCGACTTGTACACATCGACGCGGCGGAAGAGTTCGGCCGGCAGGACGTTGAAGTTGAACACCCGGCTTTCGGCGTTGGACGGCGCCGATTGGCCGTTGATCAGCACCTGGGTGAACTCGGGCGGCATTCCACGCACACTGATCTCATTGCCGACGCCGCCGGCGAAATCGCGTCGGATCTGGACGCCCGAGACCCGCTGCAGCGCCTCCGCGAGGTTCGACTGCGGAAACTGCCCGATGTCCTCGGCGACGATGGAATCGACCACGCCTTCCGCCGTCTTCTTGGTTTCAAGCGCCGCTTCGAGACTGGCCCTGACGCCCTGCACGACGACTTCGTCGAGCAGGGTCGGCTCTTCGCTGGCCGGGCCTTGCTGGGCCAGGGCCGGTGTGGCGATCAGCATGGCTGAGGTGGCGAGCAGGATGGAGCGGCGTGCGCGCGAAATACGGATCATGTCCAGGTTCCCCTTTGCGCCGCACCCCGGCGCCTGGACCGTCTTGTAGATATTTATGCGTCATGCATTCAATGCGTAACGCATGAATTTTTGACGACAACGGCCGAGGGCATGGCTATGACGAAAGAGAACAAGCGAGGCCGAGTCTTGAACATCCCGACGCCGCACACCTTTCATGTCCCGACCGACAGCGAACGTCGCCTGCTGGGTCTGATCCACAGGCGCGGCCGGGCGACTCAAGCCGAAATCACGCGCGCCATGGATCTGACCCAGCCCCAGGTTTCGCGCCTGGTCACAGGCCTCGCGGCCGAAGGCCTGATCCGGCTCGGCCCCGCGGCCGCGAACGGAAGAGGACATCCCAGCGCCGCCCTGACCCTGAATCCGGACTATGCCTTCGGCCTTGGCGTGTCCCTGCTCGGCGACGCCCTGTCGATGGACCTGATCGATTTCGCCGGTCGCCTGCTATGGCGAGGCAACCGGGCCATGCCGGACATGACGCGGCCGCGTGTCCTGGCCCAGTTGGCGGCCTATCGTCAGGAGATGCTGGTCGAGACGCGCGTCGATCCGGCCAGGATCTTCGCCGCAGGGGTCGGGGTTTCCGCCTTCTTCGTCGGCGATGGGCCGTTGATGAATCCGCCGGCCCTGCTCGACGACTGGGCCCTGGTCGATATCGCGGCCGTCCTGGAGGACACCCTTGGGGTCAGGGTCAGCGTCGATAACGACGGCAACGTCGCCAGCGTCGGAGAAGCCTACCTCGGCGCAGGACGACGCCATGCCTCCTTCGCCTATCTGCAGGTGACCAACGGATTCGGCGGCGGCCTGGTGCTTAACGGCCGACCGCACCGGGGAACCTTCGGCAATGCGGGGGAATACGCCGCCGTATGGCAGGCGATGGGAATCCCTCATCCCAATCTGGAGCGGCTCCGCACCCTCGTCAGCGATCATGATGAACCCCTTGGATCCGTGTCGGCCATGATCGAGGCGTTCGACATGAACTGGCGCGGGGCAGCGCTTTGGCTCGACGAGGCGGGACCAGCCTTCTCCGTCGTGGCTACGGCCATCTCCGCCGTGGCGGATTGCGAGGTGATCGTGCTGGGCGGGCGTATCCCTCCGCCGTTGGCCAGGGCCCTGGCCGACCGCATCGTCATCGCGGGAACCGATCGCCGTCAACGCCCCAGACCGCTTCCGGTGGTGATCGAGGCCGAAGCCCCCGGCGACGCCGTATCGCTCGGCGCCGCCATCCTGTCCCTGCAGCAGAGCTTCTTCCTTTGACCTCGAGCCCCGGCCGCCCCCGTCAGCCGTCGTTCAGCGACGACCGCTCGCGTTGAGGTAGTCGATGAGCCGTCCGGGCTCGTCGGTCTGGATGACATTGGCGCCCAGGTCGATCAGTCGACCCCAATGGGCGTCGGGGCGCGATCAGGGCGTCGGCGTCCACATGGCCGGCGGCGTGGCGCGGCTCCAGAGTATTGACCCATAGCGGTCGGGCGTGGTGACCAGGGAGGTTCCATCGACCTCGCGCAGGATCGGCATGAACAATAGATCGCGGCCGTCCAGCACCTGGCGAAGCGCCCGGTCCTCCGGCGGGGCGGCGCTTTTGAACAGGGCGTGATCGACCAGACCCAGGCGTTCAAGCTCCTGCACCGCTTGGAGATTGACCTCTCCCTTGGCGTCGACATTGACAAGGACCCCGCCGCGCGCCGCCAGCATGGCTTCCGCAAAGGTCGGCGGCGCCGCGTCGGTCGGGGGCGCATCGGGTCCGCCCGCCCCGGCTCTGAGCCGCAGGGCCTTGATCTGGGCTAGGGTCAAATCGGCGACCCGGCCGTGGCCGTCGGTGGTGCCGAAACTCTCCAAGAGTTCGGCCGCACGCCCTTCCTGGATGTGCTGAACGCTCAGCCAGTCACGCCGACGCCCAGGCCAGTCTTTCAAAAGCCCGAACCACCCTCATCGACCGCCAGATCGACCTGTTCCTGGCGCTCGGCGGCGGTTGGGAGTGACCGGGCGGAATCGCGACCTCGCGAAAGACCGTGACGGCTTCGGCGAGGGTGAATCGAGCAAAGCGGTCATTCCGAACCGCCCTTTTGCGCCAATAGCGGTCTTTCACGTCGCGCCCCGAACACGACATCGGAATTTTGAGAGCCTTTCGATCGGTCTTGTGGATGCTTCCCACGCGAACCTATCTCCTGGTCCCCCAAGCTCTATCGGCTGAGATCGACGCGGAGAGAGCCGCGCATGAGCCACAAGCCGCCATAGACGGCGGCGAGGCCTGTCAGAATGGCCGCCGAAGCCGCGACTTCGCCAAGGCTGGCCCCCATGGCGTTCAAGCGAACGAAGGCCTGAACCGCAGCGGTGGACGGTGAAAGATGAGCGAGCCAGACGAGCATCTTCGGCATCATGAAGTGCGGCCAGGCGGCGCCGGACAGGAAGAACAGGGGCGCGGACGTGCCGACCAGCACCTGCAAGACGCGCTCATGTCGGTCAAACAGACCGCCCAGGAGCAGACCCAAGGCGGAAACTCCTGCTGAAAAAATTGGCGCCAGCAGCAAGACGCCGATCAGGTTCCCTGCGCGCGGGTAGTCCTGAAGCCAGAAGACAAAGCCGAAATAGAACAGGCTGGACGCGGTCCCGATTGCTATCAGCGCCAGCCATAGACCCAGGCGCACGCTGCGTCTCAGAGGAGGCGCGCCCGTTTCTCGACGAACCGCTGCGACCACGCCGGCGCCCATCAAAAGCGTCTGTTGCAGGATGATCAGACTGACCGCCGGCACGGCGTAGCCGCCATAGCCCTCGGTTGGATTGAACAGGGAGTCCTGCTTCAGGGTCGGCGCCAACCGGACTGCGCGGGCGATGTCAGGAAGGCCTTCCAACTGCGCGTCGGCGACATGCGCCGCCGCTGCGGCGACGGCCTTGCCGACAGCTGTGACACGAACCAGATAGCCGCCGTTCAGCCAGATCGCCAAGCCCGTCGGCGCCCCTCTCACCAGATCGGGTTCGAACCGCTGGGGCAGGACGACGACGCCATCGATCACGCCGCGCCGCATCAGTTCAAAGCCCTCAGCGGAGGACGGGATGACGGCGGCGACCTCGACCTCGCGTGAGGCGTTCAGGTCTTCGACAAGGGCGCGCGTCAATGCGCTTTGCGTCGGGGTCACCACGGCGACGGGCAGACCTGCCGCCGCCTGCCCGGCGTAGGCGGCGGGATAGTAGAAGGCGTAGAATACGACAGCCAGGATCAGCAGGCTGTTGACGGGCCGTGCGTGCGGCAGATTGCGGAAAGTTGCGATGAAGGCGGCGGTGACGCCCTGCTGGGGAAGTGAGAAGCTGAGCGTTTCCGGCTTGGGGGCGAAACGCGAGCGCAGCCGGATGAGAAGCGCTGACAGGATCAGACCGATCACAGCGACGCCGCCTAGGATCATCAAGTCTCGCCACGCCGCATCCGTAGCCGCACCCGTGACCAACTGGCCCGTCTGCAGTCGCAGATAGTGAGAATAGGGCAGAATATCGCTCCAGATCCGGGCGAAGCGTGGCCCGTGATCCAGCGGCAGAGTGCCGTTTGAAAAGGCGATGGCCGCGCCGGAATAGATGGCGGTGGCCGAGAACGCCGTGTCCACGTCTCCGAGCGCCGTAACCAGCAAAGCGGACAAGACGACGCTCACCGCCATCAGGGCGAGCACGCCAAGCGTCAGCAAGGGGAGAGAACCGGCCACACCCCAGCCCCGCACGCCGCTCAGCCAGGCGATCCAGCACAGTCCCCACAGGCTGAAGATCACGAAGTGCGGCGTCAGACGTCCCATCAGGGCTGTCGTCGTGCAGCCGCCCGTTTGGGACCTGAAGGTTTTGAAGGAACCGCCCTGCATCAGCCGACCGACCGCCAGCACCGCTGAACAGGCGGCCAGCAGATGAAGGACGCCAGGCGCCAACAGTCCGCCGAGGAACAGCTCGAAGCTAAGTTGGGGATTGCCGACGATCGACACCTGGACGGCGGGCGGCTGCAGTGCGGTCTCAGGCACTCCGCTCTGGCGTGCCCGCTCCTGCAGTTGCGGGCCCGCCGCTGACGCAATGGCCGTACTCTGCCCCAATGCGGACAGGGCGCCGACGGTCTGGAAGGCGCCATTGAAGGAGACTGTCACCTGTTCCGGGCGACGGAACGCGCCGTCAGAAAAACCCGCCGGAAAATGGGCGACGCTGTAAATCTCACCCCGCCGCATCAAGGTCATGGCCTCTTGCATCGTCGCCGGAGCGTGGACCACACGCACACTAGGGCTCGCCTCCATGTTACGGATTGCAGCACGGCTGAAGGCTGAGTTGTCCTGATCGACCACGGCGACCGGAGCCTGACGGATCACGCCAGGGGCCAGCATTGCTGCGATCACCGTCAGCAGGATCAGCGGCAGACCAAAAGCGACGAACGCGTCCCACGGTCGGGTCATCAAGAGACGCGCTTCGTCCTGAACGGCCGATACGAAGACGGCCGTCGCGCGCTTCACCGTGCGGACCAATCGAACAGAACGCTCATGCCAGGCCTCAAGCCGTTGACCACTCGAACGGGCTTGGCTTTGACCTGAAAGCTGCGCACGTCATAGCCGCTTGACTGCCGGGTGGAGCGCCACGTGGCGAACTCGCCCTGAGGATTGATGGCGGTGATCCGGAAGGCGGCGTTGGTGACACCGAGTGCAGGCACGTCGCCATGCACGATCACGCCGATCTTCAGATCGCGGAACTGATCCTCGCGCACGCTGAATGCGACCCAGGGATCGCCGATGTCCACAATCGTGAAGACTGGCACGCCCGTGAGCACCAACTCTCCGACATTGGCGAAACGCTCCGCCACCTCGCCGTTGTGTGGAGCGAGCAATCGTGTCTCGCCCTGCAGGCTTTCGACCTCGGCGACGGCGGCCCGAGCGCCCTGGACGTTGGCGTCGGCCACAGATTTTTCCTGTGGCCGGGTTCCAGCCAAAGTCTTCAGATACTGCTGGCGGGCCGCCTCGCTCTGCGAGGCCGTGGCGGCCCGGGCGGCGACGGCCTCGTCACGACGCTGGGCGGAGATTACGCCTTCGGCAAACAGGTTCTCCGCTCGATGCGCGGTCTGGTCCGCCAAGCGGGCCGTCGCCTGGGCGGCGCGCCAGATCGACTCAACCGTCTTCACATCTTCGCCACGCGCGCCTTCGCGGCTCATCGATTGGATGGCCTCTGTCGATTGAAGCAAGGCGCGCGCCTGGGCGTCCTTGGCCGCGATTTCTGGACTGCTCATCAGGGCCAACTCCTGACCAGCCTTCACCTGATCGCCCTCTGCGGCCAGGAAACGCTCTACGCGGCTGGGCACCTTGGTCGCGACGGTGACGGTCTCCGCCTCGACCATGCCTTGAACCTGGTCTTTCGCGGGACGGGCCGCGAGAAAGAGGCCCACGATGATGAAGCCGATCAGCAGGACGAGGCCGACACCCACGATCACAGGCAGTATCCGCCGACGTGAAGACGTGCGACCGGGTGCGATGGCCGGCGCGCCGTCTGTCAGGTTCTCTGCCAAAGGCGGCGTCTCACTCATGGCGCGCTGATCCGGTCTTCGCGTTGCAGGTAGTCGTTCAGGGTCAGATCGCTTCCCGCCGCCGCCAACAGGGCGGCCAGGCTGAGATCATATTCGTAAGCCGCTGCTGCGCGTTGCAAACGAGCAGTTCCAAGAAGGTTGCGGGCATCGACCACCGAGGAGGCCGTGGCCTCGCCCTCCTGAAAACCAACCTCCTGAACTCTCAGATTTTCGCTGGCGGCCTCCAGGCTGCTGTCCATGCTCAGAAACTGACGGCGCGCCAGTTCCGCCTGGTTGTACGCTCGCGTGACCAGCAATCGTGCGTCGTCTCGGGCCTGCCGTTCCACCTCCGCAGCGGCCGAGGCCTGGGCGCGGGCGGCGCCCAGCATACGCCGTCGATCCACAGTCGAAATCAGGGTGTAGCGCGCGCCTATTCCGACCGCCCAGTCCGGCTCGGTCGGCAGAGCGTCGTCTGGATTCAGGTTGTAGGTCCCGAATGCATAGACGGACGGCTTCATCCGTGACGCCGCCAGATCGGCGCCCGCTTCGGCGAGATCGCGCCCGGCCTGGGCCTGCGCAAGACGGGCGTTCGCCTGGCTCGCCTGGTCCAGAAACACGCCGGCCGGACCGACGGGGTCGCGGTTTACGAACAGGGGCGTGGTCGGAACAACTCCGGCGTCGGCGTCGACGACCCGTGCGAGGGACGCCACGGCGTTGTCAAGCTCCAGCTCGGCCCTGTTCACCTGCCGCTGAGCCGCGTCGCGAGCGACTTCGATCTGGAGGGTCTGGGAATGGCTGAGCATGCCTTCGGCTTCCAGAAGTCGGGCGTTACGCAGATGCAGGTCGAAGCCGTCCCGGGTCTCATGGGCGATCTTCAGTGCTTCCGCTGCGAGCACCTGGCCAAAATAGGCGCGCGCCAGATTGACGTCTTCCAGACTGACCGCCTCCTGCTGTCTGGCCTGCGCCAGATCGACATTGGCCGCCGCCGCCCGTCGCAGGGCCGGAATCGCGCCGCCGGTGTAGAGCGGCTGAAGCGCGGTCACCGTGGGTCGAAATGTAGTGTCGTCAACCTGGAGCCGGACATCCTGCGGCAAGGCGGCGAAGATTTCCGGAAGAGCGGCTTCCAGTCGCTGCCCGACGCCCTGCAATACGTCGCCCGGCACACCAGGCAGGTCTGCAATGAGCCCGGGAATGGCGGCGCCGAGCTCGGCCTGTGCGCGGTCCAGCGCGTCGCCCAGAGACAGATCGAATGTCTTGCGGTATCGGATCAGCTGGGCGTCGAGGGATACCGTCGGGCGATTCAATCCAGCCGCCACATCGGCCTGCGCCTGCGCGGCCTGCATCCCATAGCCGGCGGCGCGCCCGAGACTGGAACCGAACCGCACACGGTCCTGAGCAGCAGCATAGGTCAGACCTATAGGGGCGCCCGTCTGCGTCGTCTCTGCGGGCGCGAGCTGAACCTGGGCGACCGCCGCCAAAGCGTTCGACGCCAATCCAGCCAAAGCCACGACGACAGCCCGGCCGATCCAAGCTGTAGCCATTGCTTCACCTCGCCGTCAGCAGTGACAGACTATCTCAAGCTCAGCCGCTCCGTCCAGCGACGGCCGGTTGAGAAGGCGCCACAGTCTGTCGCTTACGCATCCGGAATCATCTGGACGTATCAACCTCAAGCATGAGGCCGCTCTCAGGCTAGCTTACAACGCGACTGGCCTGCAGTTTCGTGGTCTGGTTCATCCAGCGACGGCCCCGCTTGATCCTCAGGTAGTCACCGGGATGCTGCTGAGGCTCGCGGGGGCGCTTCGTTAGCGATGAACTATCTGGAAGCGCATCGTTCGGGCCCCTTGGGGACGCCATCGCCGCGAACGATTGCACCGGTGCATAGCGCCACTGAGCTGAAGATGCGGGCCAATAGAACTGAAGGCTCAGGGCCAGCCGCTGAAGGCTTTTCTTTCCTGGCGTTCATTTGAAGCGAGAGCGACCCGGCGACAGAGCTTTCCAATCGAGCGCCGTCGCCTGGTCGCGGACCGGCGTCGTGGCAGCGGAGTCGAGGCATCAACCAGTTGCTGGAGGATCTCTCGCCCTCGCGCATCAAGACGGCGCCATCGGCAAAGCCCGCACGAGCTGGATAAATTCGACCTCCTGATCCTCGACGATTTCGGCCTAGCGCGCCGATGACCGAGCGCGGGAAGCAGGTTCTGCTGGAGATTGTCGACGCAGCACCCGCAGTTCATCCATCCTATTGGCCGGGCAACTGCCGTTCAAGGAGCGGCGCGCCTACATCGACAACCCGATGGTCGCCGACGCCATCTTGGACCGGATCGTCGGCGTCGCGCGCCGGAGCCTGTACGGCCAGGGACAGCGGCCCCTGCCCGATCATTGACGCGTTTGGGGGCAATGCCGTTTGACACATGGCCCATCTCGACATGCTCAAGCCGGATGCCGAGACTGAGCGCCCAAGTGTGACCAGTCGCTGGCTTACAGGAAGCCGCCGATACCTTAGAGCGTCTGCATCGTCGGCGGATGGATTCGATCCTTTGCGCATCTCGCACGTTACGAGTTTCCCAGTCCACAGAGGCGATTAGACTGAGGCCCAAACCATGCTGAGCGGTGTGCACGCCTTCATCCAACCGTTCGCTGTTCTGCTGGAGTTGCTGGGCGCAGCCATCATTGTCGGTGGCGCCGGGCTTGCGACCCTTTTCTTTCTGGTCAGGGGCGCTCAGGATCGGAACTGGCGCGAGGCCTATACAAACTACCGTGCAAACCTCGGGCGGGGCATTTTACTGGGTCTGGAGCTTCTGGTCGGCGCGGACATCATCAGCACGATCACGGCGCCGCTGACGCTGGAGACCGTCGGATTGCTCGGTCTCGTGGTTTTGATCCGAACCTTCCTGAGCTTCTCGTTGGAAACCGAGATCGAGGGGTGCTGGCCTTGGCGCAGGGCGGAGCGGCTGGAGAAGCGCAAGACGGATCAGCGCTGATCCTCGCGTATGAGGGCGATGTCGCCATTGCGTTCAAGAAAGGCGTTCCGGACCTCTCCCGGTTCGGTGTGTCCGTGGGTCCTTAGAGCCCTGTTCAAATCGCCGTCGCCGAAACCCGCAAGGCGCATGCATGATGGTCACGCTCGCCACTTCTGACCAGCCGCACCCGACCGCCCTTCACGAGGAAGCTGAGCCATGACCATCAAGGCACGCAGCGATCGCCGCCCCTCGGACGACTCACGCAAAACAGACGCTCCAAGCGTCCGCTAGAAGTCATGCCCAATCATTTTCCAATGTCGCAGATGCGCCAACAGCAGAAGTTTAATGCGCAGCGGGAAGCCGACATCGCATATCGATCTGACTGTGCCCGAACGGGTTCTGGGTAGAGCCTATTAAAGTCAGGGGCGAGCGACCATCACGGGCGCCCCTCTTCCACTTCGATGGTCAAGCGAACCCGAGGCGGCTTTTCCACACCATCAGACCGATCGCCGCAAGCAGGAGGACGCAGCTCCAGGGAAGGAGCCCCGCCCCGCCGCCGAGGAGCATCAGTCCGCCGAGCAGGCCGCCGCCAGCGATGGCGAGGTTCCAGGCTGTCACGACCATCGACTGGGCCACGTCCGCCGCCTCGCCGGCAATCCGCGCCGACGCGGTCTGAAACAGGGATGCAGCGCCGCCGAACCCCAGGCCCCAGATCACGACCGCAAGCAGCACGATCCAACTGACCTGTCCGAAGGCCCCAAGCATCAGCGCCGCGACGAGGAAAAGCCCGACGCTGGCGAGCGTCAGTGTTCTGAGCCGCCTGTCGATGCCGACGGCGACCATCCAGATACTGCCGATGGCTGCGACCCCGAACAGGAGAAGCGTCGCATCCACGCGGCCTCCCATCCCGGCGCGATCCAGAAGGGGGGCTATGTAGGTGTAAAGGATGTTGTGGGCGAGCACGAAGCCGAGGGTGGCCGCCAGCACCGGTTTCAGCCCCGGTCGCCCCAACACCGAGGCCAGAGACGCCCGATCACCGCCAGTTTCACCCTCGAAATCAGGAACGCACCAGGCGATCCACGCGACCAGCAGGATGCTCAGGCCGCTCATCATAATGAAGACCGGTCGCCAGCCGATGATGCCGCCAATCAGTGTCCCGGCGGGGATGCCGATCGTCAGCGCAAACGGCGTTCCGATCATGGCCAAGGCGATGGCGCGGCCCTTGAGATGCTCGGGCGCCATGCGACTGGCGTACCCGGCCAGCAAGGTCCAGACGAGGCCTGCGAAAGCCCCGGCGACGAAGCGGGCGCACAGGGTCAAGACATAGCTGGTCGACACCGCCGTGATGATGTTGACCAGAAGAAACCCGCCGACGGCCGTCATCAGAAGCGGTCGCCGTCGCCAGCCGCGTGTTGCGGCAGTGAGGGGGATGGCGGCAATGAGCGAGCCGAAGGCATAGGCGGTGATCAACTGGCCCACCATGGCCTCGGACACGGCCAGATCGGCGCTCATCTGGAACAGGAGCCCCGCCGGCAAAGCCTCGGTGAGGATGGTGAGGAAACCGGCGGCGGCCAGGCCAAGGAGGCCGAGAACCGGAAGGCGGTCGTCGGACGGGGCACGGATCGGAGTCATCTCAGGCGGCAACCGCGCCGGGCAGCACCAGGTCGGTGACGCGATAGGTGTGGAACTCGCTCGTCGAAACAGCGTCCAGTCGCTTGAACTTCTCGACGAAGACCGGATCGGCGAAGAACTCCCCGACATTACCTTCGTCCGCAATGGCCTCGATGTTCACGACCGTCAGACCATCGGTGCTCTTGGCCAGATTGCTCCAGAGGAAACCGGGCTTACGCTCCGCGACGTAGCGGACGACGTCTTGAATGATCGCGAAGGCTTCATCCTGACGGCCCGGATGAGCATGAATGACGTTCACGATGAAGACGGTTGGGACGGGGCCAGGGGTGAAATGGGCGGGGAAGGACATCGGACGTCTCAGCAAGGAGCGGCCAAGGTCGACCGCGCCGTTCAGGTAGACCGGGGCGGCCACATGAAAAACCGGCTGCAAATCCGGACTTTCAGGATATGGATGTCCGCAATGGATAGTCTCCGCGCTCTCAATGTCTTCATGCACGCCGCCGAGGCAGGCAGCTTCGTCGGCGCAGCGCAGCGGCTTGGCGTTTCGCCATCGGCCGTCGGCAAGGCCATCGCACGGCTCGAGGAAAGACTGGGCGCACGGCTGTTCAACCGGAGCACGAGAAGCCTCGCCCTGACTGCGGAGGGCGGGCTGTTACTCGAACGCTGCCGCAGAATATTCGCCGAAGTTGATGCGGCGACGAGAGACATGTCCCTCTTACAGGACACGCCGCGCGGGCGACTGCGCGTCAGTCTTCCGTTGGCGGGGATGTTGCTGATGCCGACGCTTTCCGCGTTCATGCGGACCTATCCCGAAATCATGCTCGAACTCGATTTCACCGATCGGATCGTCGACGTGATCGAGGAGGGGTTCGACGCGGTCGTGCGAACCGGCGAGGTCTCGGATTCCAGACTGATGACCCGCATGCTCGGCGCATTCGAGCATCGTGTCGTAGGCTCTCCGGGTTACTTCGAACGCTTTGGGCGGCCCGAAACGCCGGAGGACCTGAGCGGACATGCCTGTCTTCAGCATCGGTTTCCCTCAACGGGTAAGTTCGAACGCTGGCCGCTTTATCGCGGCGAGACCTTTGTCGGGAATGACCTTCCCTCGACACTCAGCGCGAGCACGTTGGAGCCGCTGATTTATCTGGCCGAGCAGGGACAGGGTCTGACATGCGTTCCGCTGTTCACGGTCAGGCGCCAACTGTCGACGGGCGCCCTCGTACCCGTGCTCGCCTCATTCATGAGGAGCACAGGCAAATTGCGCATCGTCTGGCCGTCAAGCCGTCATCCGACGCCCAAAGTCCGCGCCTTCGTGGACTTCATGGCGGCCGAACTCTTGGTCACCGAGCGGGCGGGCCCGGTGTCGGCGACATCGCAAGTGTCAGCCTAACAAGAGCGGATATTGCGGCCTAGGACTGTTAACGACCTTCCGAACGCTAGGAAGGTCAGGGAAGAGTCACGACCCGACAATCAGCCTGAACGAGGCTGATTAGAAACTCATCTAGGGCGCGATCCGAAACGTGGGTACAGACGTGGGGAAAATTGAAGAGACGTTCATATTATATTGTTTTTCCTTAATTATTTAGTCTCAGAAGCGGACACCCTCCGCCATTCGCCTTGGCGCCCAAAACGGGGCCGGCGAAATCAACCTTTCGAATTGAATCAGCAGGGCCCGGATCGGGCCACGCCCCCGTGTTCCTCAGCCTGAAGGCTGCAGGGCTCCGCCGCGATCGCGCCGCGACGGAGCGCCCTTGCCTTATTGGGCCGCCAGCGCGGCCTGGACCTCGGCCCGGGCGGCTTCCATGTCGCGGCGGAAGACGTCGGAGCGTTGTTCGGCGCCATAGATGACCATGCCCGACTGGATGCCGGCCTCGACGGCGCTGTAGCTGTGGGATCCGCAGATGTAGCGGCTCTCGGCGAACTCGCGGCCGCGCGCATAGAGGGCGTCGGCGCGCTGGGGCGCCAGTTCGGCCAGGATCATCGCCACATGCATCCCATGGGCCGAGTGACCGGACGGATAGTCGGGATTGCCGGCCAGATGGTCGCTCTTGGCTTCGCAGATCGGCTGGTCCGTGCCGATATAGGGGCGTTTGGTGGCCCAGTGAGTCTTGGCGTCGCCGACCACAGACCGGTCGTCGCCCGCCCGGTCCAGCAACGCCGTCAGGACCGGCGCGGTTTCGCGCGTCAGGCGCACGCCCAAGGCCTCGGCGAAATGATCATAGGCGTCCCCGGTGACGTCGTGGGTGGCCAGCACCCAGCGCGGCGTGCCCTCCAGACTGCGGGTCTGCAGGAAGACGCCCCGGTTGGCGATGTCGCGGGGCGAACCCGGCGCGGGCGGAGGCGCCAGGACGGCGGTCAGGTCCGGCCGGTCCGGCTTGGCCAGATAACCGCGCGGGACGGCGGCGCCGGTCGGCTCGATCGCCAGACCGTCGCAGCGCGTCTCGGTCCGCAGCCGGTTGCAGGCGGCGGCGTCCGCCCCCGTCAGCCGCACCTCATAGCCCGGGAAGCGCGGATCGGCCCACAGATAGTCCGTCGACACATATTGCGCCCCGCTGGCGAAGGCGGCGCTGCGGCGCGCGACGTCGCCGGAGCGGGCCTCGGCCGTATCCGCATCGGCGCGGGTGCGGACGATGAAGCCGGCGCGAACGGCGGCCTGGATGCGCGCCTGCTCGGCCACGGGGTCATTGAGCGTCAGATAGGCGGCGGCCGGCGAGGTCTCGTCGGTGTTGACGAAGAAGACGCGGCCTTCCAGCGAGCGGCGCGCGCCACGATAGCTGGCGACCTTTTCCGGGCCTTCGTCCAGGGCGAAGAAGACCTTGCCCCGCGCGGCTCCCAAGGTCGGCCAGCCGCCGGCCAGAACCGCGTCACGCAGGGTGGGATGATCGCCCTGGACACCGTCCGGCGTGATCAGCCGGTCGGCGTCGAAGACCGAGCGGACCTCGGCGTCCAGGGCGTCCCAGGCGGCGGCGTCGAAATCCAGGGGCGTCACCCCGCCCGGCATGGAGGCCGCGCCCGTCTTGGCGTTCAGCATGATCAGGACCGGGGCGTGATCGGGATGGGCGTGCGACCAGTCGCGGATCTCGGTCAGACAGGCCACGAAAGTCAGGCAGGTGCTGCGGAAATCGACGTCCGGCATATGCAGGGTCTTGAAGCCGGGTCGGGCCATGGCTTCAGCGAAGGCGGCGCTGGTCAGCGCCCCCTGCCCCGGCCGGCCCAGGGCGGACAGGGGATGGGCGTAGCGCCCGCCCTGCGGATCGTTCAGCACGTCGATCTCGATCTGGCGCGCGCCGGCGTCCAGTTGTTCGGCCAGGGGCCGGTGCGAATAGTCCAGGGCCACGGCGGCGGGATTGACGGCGATCATGGCCTGCAGCTCGGCGGCCGGGATCGGCAGCTTGTAGCTGTTATGGGTCCCCACGGCCGTCAGATCGTTCATCCCCAGACGCCGATCCATCCAGGCCACAGCACAGGCGTCCCCGCCCGCCGCCCGAACGTCCGACGCGCTCAGATCACAGGCCGGCTGGACGGCGTTGAGGGCGGATCCGGCCAACAGGGCGGCCATCAGGGTGAACATGGGGAACTCCTTGGGTTTGGAACAGGAAGGGCCTGGGCCGCGCGGTGCGGGGGCTATAGCGACCAGCGCAGGCTGGCGGTGACGCTGGGACCGACGCGGCCGAGTTGCAGCAGGCGTCGCGTGTCGTGCTCATAGGCGAGGTCGGTCGTGTCGGTCAGGTTCGAGGCGGCGATCACCAGTTCACCGCCCGATCCGATGTCGAAGGAGGCCTGGGCGTCCAGATAGCCGGCGTCGGCCACGGTGAAGTCCGACACCCCTCCCCCCTGCATGTCCGCCTCGGATCGGAAGGCGGACCGCCAGGACCAGGACAGGCCGATGGCGACCGGCCCCCGCTCGAAGAAGGGGTTGATCGAATAGGCCAGACGCGACACCCCCGCCAGGCTGTACCCCTCCGGCCCATGGCCGTCCGTCCAGGTCCCGCTGGCCCAAAGGCCGAATCCGGAAGGCAGCCGCCGATGGAGCCCGACCTCCAGCCCCCGGCTGACCGCCCGCCCCAGATTGGCCGGCCGCGACATCAGCACCTCGGCGCGCACCAGGGGACCGGCCCGGGTCTCGAACACCAGCATCTCCGGCGCGGCCACCAGTCCGATGAAGTCGTCGATGGTCTTGTGGAAGACCGCGACGCTGAGCGCGCCCTGAGGAAAGGTCCATTCGTAGGAGGCGTCGAGATTGGTCGACATGTAGGGACTGAGATCCGGGTTGCCGCCCACCCCGACGAACAGCGAACCTGGCGAAGGATCGTCGATCTCGGCCTGTCCGCGCTCGTAGATGGACGAGACCAGAGAACTGGCCGGCGCCGTCGCCAGCCGCAGATCGGCCAGGGACGGCCGGGTCATGGTGCGGGACGCCGCCAGTCGCAGCCGGCGCCCCTGATCAAGGTCGAAGGCGATGTTCAGGCTGGGAAGCAGACGGATATCCGACCCCGTATGAGATACGCCCCGGATCGCCGCCACGCCCTTGTCATCCGCCGTCAGCAGCGCGCCGTCCACGGCCGTCCGGGTCGCCACCAGGCGAAGGCCCAGATTGCCGAAGAAGGGCGCCGATCCCGCTTCGCCTTCAAAATCGATCCGCCCGTAGACGGCGCCGACCCGTTCGCCCACCTTGTACGAATTCTGCAGGTCGGCGCCGGTGGGCTTCAGGTCGCCCGGCGAGACCACGATGCTGTCGCTTTCACCCGGGAGGATGAAGGCGGTCTGGAAGGGTGCGAAGTCCGCGACGACCCAAGATCCTGGATGTTCGTCGATAACCTGATCGAAGACGCCGTTCTGAATGCGCGAACTGAAGAAGTCCGGGCTCAGCGTCTTTCCCGGTCCAAGCACGGCTTCGCGGTCCCGGCGCTGATAGTCGCGAGACCGGTCGCTGACCTGGCCGCCGAAACGAAAGTCAAACAGGCTCAGCCCGCCGATCCGGACATCTGCAGCCCGGCCGATGTCGATCAGGGCCGTGGCGTCGTCATCGACGGATTCGATGGCGCGCACGCCCAGCTTTTTCCATTTCAGGGCGGAAGGGTCGTCAAGATCGAAGTCGGTCCGCAGCAGGGCCGCCTTTCGAACGGAGACGGCGTCGCCCACGTCGAAGCTGTAGGACGGCGAAAGGCGCGCGCGAAAAGAGAGGCGTTCAAGCGGCGTATCCAGTTTCGATCGTGCGCGCGACAGGCTGACCCGCGGCTGAAACTTCCACGCCCCCAGCATCACCCGGGCCATTCCCGAGACCACGATGTTCAGATGCGCCTGGTCCGAGAACTCGGTGTTGTTGTCGATCGTGCCGGACTGGACGGCGCCGGCCGAAACCACCCCGTCGGTGATCGTCGCCTGTGCATCGTCCGCCTCCAGCAGCTTGCCGAGCCCATAGACGATCCGGTCTTCGCGGATGGCGTTGTCAAAGGTCGAGACCAGGCTGTCGAACCGCAGATGGACGGACGGCGACGCCCGCCATTCTCCCCCCAGGAACAGGCTCCGGCGCAGGCGGTCCTCCTGTTCGACGGTCGTGCGGACGTCGCTGGGCGCCACGACCTGTTCACCGTCCAGGGCCACCGGCAGATAGCGCTGAATCTGGAAACGGTCGTAGAGAACCGAACGTCCCTCTTGCGACAGGCCGCCGACCAGCCCCCAGTCGCCGTCGTCCGAAACCAGCCGCCCGGCCACGGACAGGTCGAGACGGGGGTCCCGCAGTCGCGCCTCGGCCGCGCCGCCGACCCGCAGGCTCAGGAACGAATCGCCATCCAGCCCCCCGACCGTCTCGATATTGATGTTGGAGCCGATTCCGCCCTCGATCAGATCCGGCGTCGCGGACTTGGTCAGTTGCGCGCCGGCCAGCAGGTCCGCCGACAGGGCGCGAAAGCGGAACTGGCGGCCGCTCTGGGTCGAGTTGCGGATGTTCTCGTTGAAGGCCACCGGCGCGCCGTTCAGGGTCACCGACTGGAACAGGGGGCCCAGGCCTCGGACGCTGACAAACTGCCCCTCCCCCACCTCGCGCTCGATGGCGACGCCAGGGACGCGCTGGAGGGCCTCGGCCAGATTGGCGGCCGGCAGTTCGCCGATCCGGGTCGAAGAGGCGCTGTCGGAGATGACGTCGGCCTTGCGCTTGCGGCGCAGGGATTCCTCGATCTGTTCCGACAGCTGGCCGACGACGGCAATCTCTTCCAACTCGGTCGGGGCCGCGAGCTGCGGCCGGTCCGGCGCCGCGGGCGCCGCCCAGACCCGAACGCCACGGGCGCCGATGAAGCGGTATTGAAGGCCTGCGCCGTCCAGCATCCGGCTGACCGCCGCGCGCCAGGTCATGCGGCCCCGAACGGGACGGCTGAGCCGCGCTTCGACCGGCGAGGCGACAAAAGCCAGTTCACATCCCGCCGCCACACAAAGATCCACCAGCGCACGGCGGGCGTCCTGGGCCGGAATATCGAACGTCAGTGTCCCGTCCTGCGCTTGGGCGCGCCCGGTCCATCCCCCGCTGACCAGCACAGACAAAACCGCCCCCGCGACAACGACACGTCGCGCACCGAGCGGCGTCGATGGTGCGAACGGCTTCAAGCGGAGCAGGCCTTAGGACAATGGGACGAAGTTCAGCGTCGATCCTTAGCGCGACCGCGTGACAGCACTGCGATGGCCCCAGCCTGCACTGACCTAGTCTGCTCGTATCAGGGCGCGACCGTCCGAGGTCCGTTCAATAGAAATCGGCAACAGATCGTCCATGCGGTCGATCAGTCCGACCTGTCCGGTCAAGGGCAACACCACCGTCACCCGCGTCTTCGCCAGGGCGGGATCGGCGATGACCATCGGCCGGTCGGCATAACGGGCAGCCTCGGCGATCACGTCGGACAGCGGCGCGTCATGGAAGATCAAGCGCCGTTCGCGCCAGGCCGTGGCGGACTCGACGTCCGGACGGCTCAGATGGACGCGGTCCAGGCCGGGGGTGAAGACGGCCTTCTGGCCGGGCGCCAGCATCACCGCGTGATCAAGCGAACGCCTCTTGCCGACGTCATGGCGGCCGATGGCGACACGCCCTTCCAGCAAGGAGACCTCCGCCCGGTTCCGCCGCAAGGTGGTGGTGAACCGCGTGCCTGTGACGATGACATTCCGATCCGCAACAGCGACCTGGAACGGGCGGGCAGGATTGTGGACGACATCGAAATAGGCCGCGCCCCGCAACAGGACGACGCGCCGGGCGTCATCCTCGAACCGCACCCGGATTTGCGAATCGGCGTCCAGGGTGACGCGAGAGCCGTCCTCCAAGGCGAGATCGGTGATTTCGCCGGGCGCGCTGGCGTAGACCACCGCCCCCTTGTCGGCGCTCTGGGGTCCCAGGCCGGGCAGGATCATCAGGACGGCGATGGCCGCGACGGCCGAGGTCGCCAGGCCGCCGATCAGGATTCGTCGGCCAGTGTTCGCGGGTTTGCGCCCCCGCAGCCGCGCCAGATCGCCCTCGAAGGCGCCGGCCAGAGGCGCGAGGCCCGCCAGACGCGCCTTCGCGGTCTCGTAGGCTGACAGGTTGTCGTCTTTCTCCAACCAATCGAGGAAGGCCGCCTGATCGCGCGCGGGGACGGTCGGCCGACGCATGCGGGCCAGCCAGTCTTCGGCGGTTCGCGGCCGACGATCGAACAGGGATGTCAGGCGCTGGATCATGCGCGAACGAAACGCTCCTGGACGCGGCAGGGGGATAAGGCGCCGACGCCTTCAATATTCACAACGACACAGGGGTACGACACCTCAACCCTCTCGCGAAATCTTCAGCTGACGGAGGGCTTCGCCGATGTGTTTCTCGACCATGCTGACCGAGACACCCAGGCGTTTGGCGATCTGGCTGTAGGTCTGCCCCTCGAACCGGTTGAGCAGGAAGGCGTCGCGCGTTCGCGGCGGCAGGGCGCGAATGATCCGGGCGGCGGCGGCCAGGTTTTCCCGGCCGATCAGATGCTGGTCCGCGGCGGGGGCGTCGCTGGCCACGGCCCGCGGGCCGGCGTCCAGGGCGTGGATGTCGTCGGTTCCGCGCACGCCCTTGCGGCCGGCCGATTTCCAGCGGTCCGTCTGCAGATTGCGGGCGATCACGAACAACAGGGGTCGGGCGTCGGCGCCTGACAGATCGTGGCCGGCGCGATGAAACCGAACAAAGGCCTCCTGCACCACGTCCTCGGCGTCCTCGATCGTCTGCCCCTTGCGTTGCAGATAGCCGATCAGGTCGCGGCGCAGCTCGACGACAAGACGCTCAACCGACATGGTCGCCGTCTTCCCGCTGGGCAAACGCGCAAAGACGTCCCCTCTTGCGGAGGGGACGTCGCGCCAGGCCAACCTCTAGGGGATCAGAAGTGATGGTCTGAACTGCTGCCATGGTCACGGCTCCGAAGCGAGCCGGCGCCTCAGCCGGCCGCATGAGCGGCCGGCTGGAAGTTCTGCAGACGACGTCGGCCGTCCGCAGCCCTCACCATGGTTCGGCGTTCCGGAAATGGATCAGAACTCCATCCGCAGGCCAAGGTTGATACGGCGACCCGACAGTTCGTACATGGTGGGGAAGGACGGATCCATCGTATAGCCCTTCGTCGCCTCGTCGGTGACGTTGATGCCCTCCAGGTTGATCTGGAGGCTGTCGGTCACATTGTAGCTGGCCGACAGGTCGATCTGACCATAGCCTTCGCGCCAGATCGGATACATTTCGTAGCCGATCCCTTCGACGTACTTGTCCTTGAAGTTGTAGGACGCGCGCGCCTGGAACTTCGAGTTATCGTAGTAGAGGGTGAAGTTGTAGGTGTTGTCGGCCAGACCGACGGGCGGCATGCTGATGCCCAGTTTTGTCGTGGACGTCAGCGAGCTGTCCAACACCGTGTAGTTGGCGTTGATGCCGAAGCCTTCCAGCGGCGCATAGAACTGGCCGAACGGCACGACGGCGACCAGTTCGACGCCGCTGACTTCATACGAACCCGGCTCGTTGATGGGCTGATAGACGTCGAAGGTGTAGACGCCGTCGATCGAGCCGTTGGCGTTGTACTTGGTCACGTTCGGCACCGTGCCCGTCAGGGCCTGGCGAACGACGCCCTCGATCTCTTTCCAGAAGTAGGACACGGCCAGAAGACCGCCGTCACCCAGATACTGTTCCAGGCCCACTTCCCATTGCTTGGCGTAGGTCGGCTTCAGATTGGGGTTGCCGTCGGTGAAGCGGAACGAGTTCCAGCTGGCCGTGCGCTTGTACGCCAGGTCGGTCAGGGCCGGACGGATCAGGGTTTCCGACGCGGCGGCGCGGAAGATCAGGCTGTCCGTCAGATCGGCCGTGATGTTGACGCTGGGCAGAACCTTGTCATAGCTGCCGTCGCTCGACACCGGCTCGGGCGTATAACCGGTCGAACCGTTCGGGTTCTGGATCTGGTGGTAACCCGACGAAGTGATCGAGGTGTCGACGTAGCGAGCGCCGCCGTTGACGGCGACCGGCACGGGCCCCAGATCGAAGTTCAGGTCGGCCATGGCGTACAGCGACACGACCTCTTCCGACACCTCGTAATAGTCGCCCACGTTGAACGGCGTGTAGAAGCCGTCGTAGCGGAAGGTCCGGCGGGCGTAGTCGTTGGACACCTGGCTCCAGGTCAGATCACGGACGCTGTAGGCGCCGCCGGGGACCAGATCGCTGATCGCCGTCAGTTCGCTCTGCGACATCGGGCGTCCGAGGTAGTCGACCTTGCCGGCGCCGGTGCCCTGGATGTTCAGGGAGCCGTACTGGCGCTCCTTCGACTTGTCGGTATAGCGGGCGCCGACCTGGACGCTGGTCAGGGCCGGGAAGAAGTCCAGATTCAGGTCTTTGGTGAAGTCGATCTGGGCGGCGTATTTGTCGTCGCTGATCTGCTCCAGCGACGTCTCGTAGCCTTCGAACAGATAGCTGGACGGCGAGTTGTACATGTCGATCGACGCCGGGTTGGCGCTCTTGATCGTCTCACCGCCCTGGGCCGTCCAGCGCGTCCGCGACGGCGCATAGACCGTGTGCTTCAGGTTGGCGTAGTCCAGCGTCTTCTCGGCGCCGGAATAGCCGGCCAGAGCATGCAGCTTCCAGCTGTCGCCGCTCCAGTTCAGTTCCGTCCCGAACTGCCGATAGTCCGTCTCGTTGATCCGCTCCTTGCTGAGCATCTCATGCTGGGTAAGGGTATAGGATACGTCGCGCAGCACGATCAGGCCGGAGTCAGCCAGGGTGGTCTTGTCGTACTCGTGGATGGTTTCCAGCGTCGAGCGGCTGGAGGCCGAATAGGCCGCCGCGTCATATTCGTCTTCGGTGGTTTCGTACCGGCCGATCAGGGCGTCGAAGGCCAGGCTGAAGTTCGATGACGGACGGTATTGCAGCGACAGGGCGCCGCCCCATTGGTCCTGGGTGTTCAGATAGGCGCGGTCGCCGACCTTGTCCTGGAAGATGATGCGGTCCGTCTCGGCCGTATTGGCGCGGTTCTGAACGACGACGCCGGCGTCGCGCGCCAGCACAGCCATCGCCTGGGCGCCCCGGGCACCCGTCGAGTTGGCGAGGAAACGGGTCATCGGGCGGAAGTTGATGCCCGAGTTAGAGTCGGTCCGGTTGGTCCGACGCGCGGTCGAGAAGGACACCAAGGCCCCGAGGTCGCCCCAGGTGTCGCTGGCCAGGAAGGACAGTTTCGGATCGGTCTTTTCCGAGATCGAATTATAGGCGCCCTCGACAGAACCGACGACCCGGCGGCCGGCGTAGTCGAACGGACGGGCGGTCGAGATATTGACCGAACCGGCGATGCCGCCCTCTTCATCGGCGGCGCGCGGCGACTTCTGGACCGTCACCTGCTGGATGATTTCCGAAGCGAAGATGTCGAACTCGACGTCGCGGCCGCCGCTGCCCGAGGCCGTCGCCAGGCCGTTGATGCTGACGAAGGTGAACTCGCTGGGCAGGCCGCGCACGTTGACGCGCTGGCCCAGGCCCTTGTTGCGTTCGATTGTCACGCCGGGGATGCGCTGCAGCGCCTCGGCCAGGTTCTGCTCGGGGAAGTTGGCGACGTCGGTCGCGACGATGGAGTCCGAGAAGCCGACCGTCTTGCGCTTGATGTCCACCGCCTCTTCGAGGCTGCGGCGATACGAGCCGGTGACGATGATCTCGTCGATCTCGGTCGCTTCAGCCGCGCTCGGCGCGGTGACGACGGCTTGATCGGCCGATTGCGCCAGGGCGGCGAACGGCGACGCGGCGACCAGGGCGAAAGCCGTGGTGCCCAGGATTCGGTTCTTCATTTCAGGTAGCCCCCAGTGAGTTCTAGGCGCTTCAACGACCGGGCCTCGCAGCCCCTCAATGTGTGACAGGGCTTTTCATTCAAACTTCACGGCGCTGTCGCGTTCGCCGCTTCCGGACAGCAAAACGGCCCGCCGGACGCCCTGAAGGACGCCTGACGAGCCGTTGTCAGCCTGACTGTTCCGCCTGAAACGTTTAGCCGCCGTAGCCCCGGCCGCCGCCGCCGAAGCCGCCGCGCGACACGACGGCCGTGCGGCTCTGAACCCGGGCCGGCGCCTGACGCGCCACATCGCCATGTTCGCGGGCGTTGGCGACGGTGCGACCGGTCCGATAGTCGCGGTAGGTGTACCCGCCGCCGTAACCGTTCGAGTAGCGGTTCTCGCGGTCGCGATACAGCGGGCCGCCGCCGCGATAACCGCCGCCGTTCAACAACTGGCCGACCACGAACCCCGCCAGCAGAGGCGTGAAGAAGGAGCCGTTGCCGCCCTGATTGTTGGGCTGGCATTGCGACGGTCCCCACTGGCCTTCGCATTCTTCGCGCGTCGCATAGCGCGGCGCGGTCTTGGCGGCTTCTTCCTGGGCCTTGGCCAGGGCGGCGTCGCACTGGTCGTCAGGGATGTCGTTGGCGGCGCGGCATTCGTCCAGACTGGCGTAGGCCAGGGCGGGCTCCGGCTCGGGCTCGGGCGCCCGGACCTGAGGCGAACTGCAGGCGGCCAGCGAGAAACTGGCGGTCGCCATCAGACTGCTGACATGCAGGATGCGCGACCGTTTCAGCCGGCGCATGGTTTCCGTCTTGGGCAGGTCCTTGGGATCGGTCATGGCGGTCACGACGTCATGCAGGCGGCGTTCAGCAGCCCGACGCAGATGGAGATGGAGGCCAGATAGACGGCCGCGGCGATTTCGCCCGCCTCGATCCGGGCCACCAGATTGCGGAAGGCCATGCGGCTGATGGCGACGAAGACCACGATCTGGATCACGCCGGCCAACAGGGCCCAGGCCGCGAACTCCATCAGGCTGACGGTGTGCGACAGGGCCGAGGCCAGGGGCAGGACATAGCCGATCAGGGCCCCGCCCAGCGCAATGGCGGCGGCGGTGTTGCCCTCACGGATCAGCGTATGCTCGTGATAGGGCGTGACCCACTGGTAAACCAGCTTGAAGGCCAGGGTGAAGGCGCCGGCGACGGCGAAGGCGATCAGGAAGGCGATCGCGCCCTGCTGAAAAATGAACCAGTCGAACATTCAGTCTTCCCTTTCGGATCGCGCGGTCAAGCGCGGAACTCGGCCATTTCCAATGGAATGCCGATCATGATTTCGTGGGTGGTCTCGCCGCCCTCGGGCTGTTGCTCCAGGGCGATCATCAGTTCGCGGCCGTCCGCCAGTTCTCGCGCGTACAGCATGCAGGTCTGGAAGATCTTGGCGTAGGGCGTGGTCGCCGCCCGGTCGTCCCAGATGGTCTCCCATAGAGTGACCGGCGGCTGAACGGCGTCGCTCTCGGCGAACCAAAAGCGCGGATAGTCCGGCAGTTCCTCCGCCGCACCGTGAAAGACCGGCGCCGACAGACGGTCGCGCCAGATCCGGCGTTCCCGCTCGCCCGGCGGATAGGCCGAGGTCCAGGGGATGAACAGGCTGAAATCATAGCTTTCGGCGCCCGCCTCGTCGTCGCTCATGGCCTGAAGCATGACGTGATCGTCGGTGTAGAAGCGGTGGACGAACTGGCCGCTGTCCAGACTGACCAGGCCCTGGGCCGAGATGTCCAGCACATCCCGATCCAGCACGAAATGGGTCTCATCGCCCAACCGGCGCCAGGCCAGCGGGTCCAGCGACACGGTGCGGCCCACTGTGATGTTTCGCACGGTCGCCAGCCTGGAGGCCGGCTCGACCTTGTTCGATGATCCAAAGAGCTTCTTGAACATGGGCGACTATCTAGGCCCGAAGCGCGCCGACGGCGAGCGAACAGCGAGGATGCGACCGAATGATGCGGTTCATGGCTCGAAAATCCAACACATCTTGCCGGACGTCAAGCGTTCATGTTACGCGTTTCATGAAACATGCCTGCAACCGCCCCGCCCTCGTCCGCCGCCAATGACCGCATCCGTGCGTGGCGACAGGCGCGTCGCGAGGCGGGACTGGTCAAGCTGGAGCTCTGGGTGCCTGAATCCGCTCGCGACGACGTGAAGGCCGCCGTCCGCGCCATCATCACCGATTCCACCCGCGGCCCCCGGCTTGCTGCTCAGAGCCTTGCCGGCCGCTCGCGCCGCCCCACTTCTCATTCCATCCCCCC
Organism: Brevundimonas sp. TSRC1-1; assembly: GCF_049898245.1. NCBI lineage: Bacteria > Pseudomonadati > Pseudomonadota > Alphaproteobacteria > Caulobacterales > Caulobacteraceae > Brevundimonas > Brevundimonas sp. TSRC1-1. The sequence goes on along the minus strand of NZ_JAFCXI010000001.1, from coordinate 889,159 downwards.
TGGAGACGACCACCACATGGACGCCGTGATCGAAACCCCCTGGACCGTGCCCGCCATCAAGGCGGCGCTCGATGAATCCCCCCTGCTGCGCGAGGGCGAGATGACCCTGCGCGTGCTGGAGGGCGCCGAGCCCGTCCTGTTGGCGACCATGCACGAATACGGCGACTTGCCGGTCTATCTCAGCGTCGGCGGCGCCCAGATCGTTTGCTCGGTCCTGCTGTGGCCCGTCGCCGAACAGGCCGACCGCCACGCCTTCAACGAATTCCTGCTGAAGGCCCAGCGCGTGGTGCCCCTGTCCAACTTCGCCATCACCAACGTCGGCGGCGAAGACGTGTATGAGCTGATGGGCGAACTGTCGTGCAAGACCACCCTGCAGACCATCCTCATCGAACTGCGCACCCTGGCCGAGAACGCGATCGACGCCACCGAACTGCGTGAAACCTTCGGCGCCGACGCCGCCTGATCCGGAGACCCCGACCATGTCCATGCTCAGAAAACTCTCCGCCCTGTTCCGCGGCTCGGCCCATGACGCCGCCCAGGGCGTCGTCGACGCCAACGCCCTGAAGATCCTCGACCAGGAAATCCGCGACGCGGACAACGCCCAAGGCAAGGCGCGCGACGACCTCGCAGGCCTGGTGGCGCGCCGCCGGATGGCCGAAAACGAAATGGCCAGCTTCCGCGACCAGATCGCCAAATACGAAAGCTCGGCCCGCTCGGCCCTGGGTCAGGGCAAGACCGACCTGGCCCGCGAGGTCGCCGGCCGTATCGCCGAGCTGGAGGTCGAGATCACCAGCCGCGGCCCGCTGATCGAGGACATGAAGACGGCCGAGACGCGCCTGCGCACCGCCATCGCCTCGACCGACCAGAAGATCGAGACGCTTCGTCGCGAGATCGACATCGTCAAGGTCAACGACTCCGTCCAGCGCGCCCAGACCTCGGTCGCCCTGAACTCGGCCGGCGCCCAGTCGCGCATCGGCTCGGCGGCCGACAGCCTGCAACGCATCAAGCAGCGCCAGGCCATCCAGGAAGAAAAGCTGAACGCCAGCCAGGCCCTGGAAGACCGCCGCACCGGCGCCGACCTGGACGCCAAGCTGCGCGAGGCCGGCATCCTGCCCGGTCATTCTTCGGCCGACGACGTTCTGGCCCGCCTCAGCCAGCCGGACGTGACCGTGGTCACGCCGCGCATCGGCCAATCTACTCCAGGCGTGGCGACCCCCGACAAGGACCCGGCCTGAACCATGGAGCGTCTGCGCCTCGAACCCCGAACCGACTGGGACGCCAAGGCCGAGGAACTCGGCTTCACCTGGCGCCATACCGACGGCAAACCCTATTGGGACGAGACGGCGGCCTACGCCTTCTCGCTGGCCGAGATCGAGGACGGGATCGAGGCGCCGACCGCCGAACTGCACGGCCTCTGCCTGGACCTCGTCAATGAGGCGGTCCAGTCGGAGCGCCTGATGGAACAGCTCGATATTCCCGAGCCGATGCGGGACTATGTCGCCGACAGCTGGAAACGGCAGGAGCCGTCCCTCTATGGCCGGTTCGACTTCGCCTATGACGGCGCGGGTCCGGCAAAGCTCTACGAATACAACGCCGACACCCCGACCAGCATCTATGAGACGGCGGTGTTCCAATGGCTGTGGCTGGAGGACCAGATCGCCGCCGGCGTCCTGCCCGCAGACGCCGACCAGTTCAACAGCCTGCACGAGAAGCTGGTCGACCGGTTTCGCGCCATCTTCCCGGACGGCGGCTTTCTCCACTTCAGCTCGGACGCCGACTTCGTCGAGGATCGCCAGACCGTGCGCTTCCTCGAGGATCTCGCGCGCCAGGCCGGGCTTGACCCCCAGTTCGTCGCTATCGATCAGATCGGCCTGAACGAAGAGGGCCGGTTCGTGGACCACGAGAACTGGATCATCCAGGCGATGTTCAAGCTCTATCCGTGGGAACAGATGCTGCGCGACGACTACGCCGCCCCCCTGCCGACCGCCGAGGTCACGGTGCTGGAACCGGCGTGGAAGAGCCTGTTGTCCAACAAGGCCATCCTGCCCCTGCTGTGGGAACGCCACCCCGGCCACCCCAATCTACTGGAATCCTATTTCGAGGGCGATCCGAGGGAGACGGCCTTGGGAAGCTCCTATGTCCGCAAGCCCCTGTTCTCGCGCGAAGGCGACAATGTCGAACTGATCGATCAGGGCCTCAGCGCCGCCGAGGTGGTGGACGGCGGTTACGGCGAGGGCCGCTACATCCGTCAGGCCCTGCACAATCCGCCGCGTTTCGACGACAACTATGTCATCGTCGGCTCCTGGGTCGTCGGCGAAGAACCGGCCGGCATCAGCCTGCGCGAGGATCAGGGGCGCATCACCCGCAACACCTCGCGCTTCGTGCCCCACTTCATCCGCGACTGACGCTCAACCCGCCGCCTGATCAGAACCACCGGTCCTGCATCGCCAGCGTCGTGTCGTCCTTGCTGACCAGCAGGTCCAGCATCGGCCCGATCTTGGGCAGTTCCCAGCGGAAGAAGTAGCGCGCGGCCTGGCGCTTGCCGTCGTAGAAGTCGCCGGTCTTGCCCGCCGCCGCCAGCGCCTGCTCCAGCCAAATCCAGGCCAGCACGGCATGACCCACGGCCTCCAAATAGGTCGAGGCGTTGGCCAGGGCCCGCTCCGGGTCGCCGTCCTGCCAGACCGTCGCTGTCGCCGCGCCGATCCGCTCCATGGCCTGGGCCAGGGCCTCGCCATAGGGATTCAGCTCAGGATCGGCCGACGCCCGCGCCACGGTGGCCATCACCGTCTCGCCCAGCAGTTTCAGCCCCGAGCCGCCGTCCATGATCGCCTTGCGGCCCAGCAGATCGAGCCCCTGAATCCCGTGCGTGCCCTCGTGGATCGGGTTCAGCCGGTTGTCGCGATAGAACTGCTCGACCGGATAGTCGCGGGTATAGCCGTAGCCGCCCAGCACCTGGATCGCCAGGCTGTTGCCCTCCAGGCACCATTGCGACGGCCAGCTCTTGGCGATGGGCGTCAGCATGTCCAGCAGCCGTCCGGCGCGGTCCCGCTCGGCCGCGTCCTCGGCCGTCGTCTGGTCGTCGGTCAGCCGCGCGCAATACAGGTTCAGCCCCAGCGCCCCTTCGGCGTAGGCCTTCTGCGCCAGCAGCATGCGGCGCACGTCCGCGTGCTGGATGATCGGCACGGGCGGACTGGCGGGGTCCTTGGCCGACAGGGGCCGTCCCTGCGGCCGCCCGCGCGCATAGTCCAGGGCGTGCAGATAGCCGGTGTATCCCAGGGCCGCCGCCCCCGCCCCAACCCCGATCCGCGCCTCGTTCATCATGTGGAACATGGCGGCCAGCCCCTGATGCGGCGCCCCGACCAGCCAGCCGACCGCGCCCCCCTGCCCGCCCGGCGCATGCCGGCCTTCACCGAAGTTCAGCAGGGTGTTGGTCGTGCCGCGATAGCCCATCTTGTGGTTCAGCCCGGCCAGGACCACATCGTTGCGCTCGCCCGGCGCGCCGCTCTCGTCCAGCAGATGCTTGGGAACCACGAACAGCGAGATCCCCTTCACCCCCGCCGCCGCCCCCTCCATCCGCGCCAGCACCATATGGACGATGGTCTCCGACAGGTCGTGATCCCCGCCCGAGATCCACATCTTCGATCCGAACAGCCGATAGCTGCCGTCTCCTTGCGGAACCGCGCGGGTGCGGATGTCGCCCAGCGACGAGCCTGCCTGGGGCTCCGACAGGCACATGGTGCCGAAGAACCGTCCCTCCAGCATCGGCCGCACATAGGCGTCGACCTGCGCGGCCGTGCCGTGGGTCTTCAGCAGATTGGCCGCCCCAATCGTCAGGAACGGATAGGCGGCCGTGCCGACATTGGCGGCCTGGAACCAGGCGAAACCGGCGCGCTCGATCACATTGGGCAGTTGCAGCCCGCCCAGATCATAGTCCTGGGACGCCGAAAACAGCCCGGCCTCGCGGAACGCCGCCAGGGCCTCGGCCACCTCGGGGATCATCGTCACCCGCTCGCCGTCGAACGTCGGCTCGTTCTGATCGGCCTTGCGATTGTGCGGCGCGAACCAGTCCGCCGCAAGCTGGGCGCAGGTATCCAGCACCCCGTCGAACGACACCCGGTCATGATCCCCAAACCGCGCCCGCTGCGTCAGCCGCTCGACCTCCAGCCATTCGTACAGAATGAAATCCAGATCGCGCCGGGACAGGATCAGCGAGGCGTCAGACATGCGAAGGCTCCGAAGACGCCGCCTTGCGGCGACACCCGGCCAGCCTAGGTCGCCTCCCCGCAGGCGGCAAGTTCGCCCTCAACCGCCGGCCGGACGATCCTCGGCCACCAGGTGCTGCAGCACCCGCTTCTCCAGCACCAGCAGGGCCCCGGCGCCATTGGTCCGCATCACCAGCCCCTCCGCCAGCGGCCTGACCGCCTGATGCACGGCTCCCGCCAGACGCATGAAGTCGGACCGCCCCCGGCCGGACACCCCGTGCAGGGCGCACAGCTGCCGCCAGTCCTGGACAAAGCCCGCCACCACCGCCCGGAACCGCTCGGCGCGCGCCCGGGCTTCAGCGCCGTCTGCCGCGGGCGTCAGCTCCTGGCTCAGATCGTCCACCAACCATTGAACCTCCGCCGCCGGCATGACAGCGAACCTCTGGTCAGCCTCGGTCAGCAGTTGCGACGGTGCGGTCGGGTCCCAACCCACCGTCCGCCACTGATCGCGCGGCGGCGTCTTGCCGCAGGCGAACTGCCAGAAGCCGGCCGTGCCCGTGGTGTCGGCGACCAGATGAATCCGCTCGGCGTCGGACCCGTTCTCTACATGGTGACGCCGCCAGTTGTCGAAGATCCAGGCCTCTCCCGCCCCCATGTGCACGGCCTCGCCGTCGCAGTGGAACCGCACCTGGGGCCGGGTGAAGACCGGGATGTGCAGCCTGACCCGCGTATGCCAGTGATAATTGATGTCGGCGTGCTCCGGCACGCCTGCGCCGGCCGCCAGTCGCATCAGCCGCGACCGGCTCCACACCACGCCGAAACCCGACAGGACCTGACGCAGATAGGGCATCTGCTCCAGCCAGGGGGTTGGCGACATCTGTCCATGGACCGAATCCGTTTCCGCTCCGCCGGCGCTGATCAGACGCGCCGCGCTGTTGCCATGCACGCGATCCGGATGCGGCCCCCACGCCTCGTCCGGCAGGGCCGCAACCTCGGCCTGCAGACGCTCGACATCGAACAGGACCGGAAGCTGATAGAAGCGCTGCGACAATCGCATGGGGTCAGTCCCTGTAACGGATCAAGGCGTCGCCCAGCGCGGCCTGAAGCGGCGCGAGCCAGGGTTCGTAGTTGCGCCACTGCGCCAGGCCGTCGCGGCTGATCGGTCGCCGCACCTGTTCTGAACTGGGCGTGCGCACGCTACGCCGGGTCTGATGGAAGTCCAGACAGGCCGGTTCGAACGCCAGCCCGCAATGCTCCAGCATCCGCCGCACCCCGCCCTCGAGATCCTCGACCATATCCTCGTACTGCACCCGAAGCACCCGTCCCGGCAGCACCTCGTCCCAATGCCGCATCAGGTCCAGGTAGCTGCGGTAGTAGCGGGCGATAGCGTCGATATCGTAGGTGAATTCCTGATTGGTCGTGCCGAACAGCTGTTTCAGATTGCTGAAGCAACAGGCCATGGGCTCTCGCCGCACATCGATGATCTTCGCCTTCGGCAGGATCAGATGGATCAGGCCGATGTACCAGAAATTATTCGGCATCTTGTCGATAAAGAAGGGCCGACCTTCCCGGCGATAGGTCCTCGTCTCGGCCAGGAACCTTTCCCCCAGCGCACGAGCCTCCGCCGCCGACATCTGAAGCACAGCCTCCGGCCGAACCGGCAGGCCGCAGTCGGGATCACGCCCGAACAGTTCGCCGGCGTAGCGACCGATCTCCGTCAGCTCCTGCGTCCCCTCGACCTGTGAATGCGAAGCCAGGATCTGCTCGATCAGCGTCGATCCAGAACGCGGCAAGCCCAGAACGAAGATGGGATCGGCGTCCGGCGCCCCGCAGTCGGCGCGGTCGTTGAACACCTCGGCCGTAAACGCCTGGGTGGTGCGCGCGGCGCAGGCCTCGGCGACCTCGGGCCTGTACCGGCCCAGCGAACGCCGGACCTCGTTCCCTTGGGCGTACCAACGCCACGAACCGGCATAATCCGCCCGATCCTCCAGCGCCTTGCCCAGGGCGAAGGCCAGATAGACCCGGTCCATATCCTGCAAGTCCGTCCGCGCCGCCGCGGCCTGCAACCGCTCGACATCAGCGTCCGAGAAGCTGTGGAGCTTCAGATTGGCCAGACTGAACCAGGCGACGCCATAGTCGGGCCGCGCGGCCAGGGCGGCGCGATAGTCGGCCACCGCCTCCTCCAGCCGACCCGTGACCTTCAGGGCGTTCGCACGCCACAGCCTCAGCTCCGCCGTCTCGGCGCCGACCACGGGTGCCCCGTCCAGCAGCCGCCGATAAATCTCGATCACCGGCTCATAGTCGCCCAAGGCCACGCAGGCGGCGGCGAACAGTTTCAGATGCTCTCGTCGCTCTGGTTCGCGCTGCAGCAGTCGTTCCGCTTCGCGCCGCGCCGCCTGCGGCTTCTGCCGCTGCAACAGCATCATGGCGTAGTCGAAGCGCGCGGCGTCATAATCCGGCGCGGTTTCCAGCACGCCCTCCAGCAGGGCCTGCGCCTCGTCCGAGGCGCCGGAGGCCTCGCGGATACGCGCCAGCAGACGCAAGGCCCCCGCCGACGGCCCCTGGCGGTACAGCACATCACGGACGACCGTCTCGGCTTCCGCCAGATCGCCGTCGGCCAACAGACTGTCCGCCGCCACGATCTCCGGCGGCAGACGCCTCAGCATCGCCAGCCTCTGCGCCGCCCCGTCCGCAGGCCCGGTCTCGCCTCGCATCCGGTGCAACTGCTCCAGCATGTCCCAGCTGGCCGGCAGGCTGGGGTTCAGCCGGACCGCCTCCCGCAACGCCTCAAGCGCCGCCGCCGCATCGCCCATCACGACATGACAATGGCCGCGTTCCTGAAGCCCCCGGCTGAACCCTGGATACAAGGCCTGCAACTGTTCCAGCACCGCCAGCGCCTCGGGCGCGCGACGCGCGACGCGCAGATCCCTGGCCTGACGTAACAGGTCATTGCGCTGCGTCGCGCCGCCGTCGACCTCAGCAGCCGCCGTCATCGCGGCGCGCCGACCGCCAGCAGCGGCGCCAGCCAGTCCGGATCCGGCTGGTCCGCGTCATAGTATTCGAAAATCAGATGAATTCGGTCGGTGGCGCCGCCGTTTCGCACCCAGTGCGGTCCCAGATTATTGACCTCCACCGCCTCACCGACCGGGAACCGGTGCTCCTGCCCGCCGAAGAAGGAGACGACCTCCGGGTTGGTCGTGATCGGCACATGGATCTTGTGCGGCCATTTGGCGGCCGGATTGGCGTCGATATGCGGATGGATCACGCCGCCCGCCGGCATCCGGGCCAGCATCACGCGCGGAAAGACTCCCCGCCCATAACCATAGGCCTGAACCGCCTGGGCCAGCACCGGCTCCAGCAGCGCGCGCCACGCCCCCCAGAGCGGGCGATCGTGCGAACCTCGCCAGTCGCGCGGACTGTCGACGAACCGGAACACGATGTGCCGGGTCTGGTCCAGCACCTCGAACTTGTTCGGCTTGCTCTGGTTTTCCGCGTCCCAGACGGCTTCCGGAATCTCCAGCACGGCGGCATGCAGGGCGGCGATATCGACCGGCCCCAGCCTGCGGATCGTCGCGGTCTTTCGCGGATTGGCGGCGGGCGCGACGGTCATGGCGATCACCTCAGCCCTTCGAAGCTGTAGCCGAACAGTTCGATATCCTGAGCATAGCGGGCGGCGACGCCGTCGATCAGCTGTTTGTCGTAATAGAGCCGATAGTCGCCGTGGGTGCTGGCGTTCACCCGGTCCAGCGGACGCGCGGCGATGCCGATACGGGCGCAAAGACTATCGTAAGAGGCCTGCATCTCCTCCACCCGCCCGAACTGATCGGTCAGCAGGGTCTTGCCGTCCTCGTCCGCCAGCAGCGACGCCTGAGGCTGGAACAGGATGTGCTGTTCCGGCGGCTGCTGAAACAGGAAGTGGCGCATCACGTCGCGCGGGCGGCGCTGGAAGACGTCGCCGTCGCGCAGCATGAAGGCGCAGTAGGAGACGAACCGGTCGAACGGATTGCGCACAAAGGCGAACTTGAAATAGTCGGCGAACGCCTCTTCGCCGACATAGGGTCGAATCTGCCGCAGGGACAGGTGGCCGTGGCGGATCGCCGCCAGATCTTCCCAGGGGAAGCGCTTGTCGATGAACAACCCCACCTGTTCCAGGTCCTCCTTCCCCATCTGCTCGCGCAGGGCGCGGCGCACGGCATGGGTGCCGGTTTTGGGCACGGCGGCGAAGATGAACCGGTGATGGTGGGAAACGATCATGCTTCTGGACATCCAGAAAAGGGCGCCCCTCCCCCCGAAGGGGGCGGGGCGCCCAGCCTAGTCTAAGCGTCGGATCAGAACTTGTAGGTCAGGCCGGCCGTATAGGTCGTTCCGCTCTGGTTCTGATTGTACAGATACTCGTTCTGACCCCAGAACTGGGTGTCCTTTTCGTTCGTCAGGTTGACCGCGTCGAACGTCAGCTGCAACGACTCGGTGATGTTGAAGAAGGCTGCGGCGTCGACATAGGTGCCGCCTTCGAACCCGCGCGTGCTGGCGCTCATGACGGCAGTATTGTAGCCGGTGTACCACTTGTCGCGATAGTTCAGCGAGGCGCGCGCACCCCAACGGTCGGTCTCGTAATAGACCGTGGCGTTGTAGCTTGTCTTGGAAATCCCCGTCAGATCGTCCGGCATGTCGATGTAGGTGTAGTTCGCCACAACACCCAGATTGTCGAACGGCGCAGGCAGGAACGACAGTTGGCTCTGCGCCGCCAGTTCCAGGCCTGTCAGTTCCACCCGGCCTTCCTTGTTCACCGGCATCGAGAACTCATTGACGATAGTGCTCGCGGTCGCGCCGGGGATGGTGCTGTAAGGCACCCCCGTTTCGCTGAATGGCACGTCAGTAAACCTCACCGTCTCGATGAAGTTCTTGATGTCCTTATGGAACAAGCTAGCCGACATCAGGCCGACGTCGCCGAAGTAGTATTCGACGGCGAAGTCCAGGGTGTTGTCCTTGTAGGGCTCCAGATTTGGATTGCCGCGCGAAGCAGTAATCTTGCCCGAGCTGTCCTGGAAGGCGCTGCCCTCGGCCGCCATCGAGCCGAGGCCCGGACGGTTCAGGTTCTGGGTCGCGGAGAAGCGCACCAGCAGTTCCGGCGTCACTTCCAGGACCGAGTTCATGGCCGGCAACACGCCCTCGTAGCTGCCTTCCACGTCGGTCGTGCCCAGATAGGCATAGTTGTCGCCCTGGATCCAGCCGGTGCTGTGGGTGTCGGTGCTGTAGCCGCGCAGGCCGATATTGCCCCGGAAGCGACGCCCGAACAGTTCGCTGTCCCAGTCGCCCTGAACGAAGCCGGACAGGGTTTCCTCGGTCGTCTCATAGACGTTCTCGATGTCCTGCAAGGCGCCGCCGGTGCCGTCCTTGTTCTGCTCCAGACGGTGGTACTCGTTGTACTTGGCGAAGGCCTTGTCATAGTCGCCGACCAGCCAAGATCCAAAGGCGTTGGTGAAGACTGAGGTGACGTCGCCGACCGCCGTGCCGCGCATCTTGGACCGCGTGCCGTTGACGTTGTCGTCATAGAACAGGTCTTCGCCCTGCTGGCGGAACTTGTGATAGGCGACGCCGGCGCGCAGCGTCCAGGTGTCGTTCAGTTCGTACCGCGCGTTAAGCTCGCCCTCGTGCAGCTCCGATTCATTGTTGAAGGCGCGATAGTAGAACGAATCCATCGCATAGTTGGCCGGATTGGTCGGGTCCCAGTTCGGATATTCGAACGAGGCGGACTGGCCGTTCTCGCCATAGTTGGCGATCAGATTGCCCTTGGCGCGCATGTACAGCTTGTCGTCGTACGGCGTGTCATAGGTCGATTTTTCCCAACCCACGTGACCGTCGAACTTCAGACGGTCGGACATTTCCCATTCACCGGTCAGCGCGACCTGATTGAACTTGTTCTCGTTCAGCGACCGGCGATGCTCGCTGCCGAAGGTGGCGCCCGTGACGTCGGTCATGGTCACGTAGTTGTCGCTGTCCCAGGTCAGGCCGTTGATGACCGAGGCCGACTGGAAGATCGACGGCCAGACGCCGCCGGCGGCCGTGTCGAAGGCCACCGAACCGGTCGAAGCCAGAGGCCGCGTCGCCAGATGATACTCGTTACGGCGCGTCGTGAACTCGCCGTGCAGCACATCGAGCGTCAGTTCCATGCCATCCATCGGACGCCACTGGACCGCCGCCGTCAGGCCCAGCCGTTCCTGCTCGGCGTTCCACGACGAGATACGATTGCCGTCGGCGAAATACAGATCTCCGGACAGGAGCTTGGCCTGTTGGGCGGCGGACAGGCCGGAGATGTTCAATCCCTTGGTCACGAGGCTCCGCATCGTCGCGGCGCTGGGGTTGGAACGGTTATACGTGTTGTGGCCCTGCTCCGTCGTCTCGCGTTTGCTGTAGGCGGCCGATAAGGAGACGCCGAACACATTGTCCCAGTTCTGGGTGAACAGGGCGGCGATGCGCGGCTGGGTGTCTTCGGTATATTCGTTGGTGCCGACCTTCAGCGACAGGGCGCCGTCGGCGCCTGTGCCGTAGTCAAAGGGCTTGCCGGTGAACAGGCCGACGGTGCCGGCCATGCCGCCCTCTTTCTGCGCGGCTTCAAAGGTCTTCTCGACCTCGACCCGCGAGAACAGTTCCGAAGCGAAGATATTGAAATCGAACGCGCGGTCACGCGACCGCTGGCCGCGGCTGTCTTGCGCCGAGTCGACGTTGCCCAGCACTTCCATGCCGTTCAGCTGCACCCGGGCGAAGTCCGGACCGAGGCCCCGCAGCGAGATCCGACGGCCCTCGCCGGCCTCACGGTTGATCTGCACGCCGGGCAGGCGCTGCAGCGATTCCGCCAGATTGAGATCCGGGAACTTGGCCATGTCCTCGGCCACAATGGCGTCGACCTGGATGACCGAATCCTGCTTGATCGCCCGCGCGTCGCTCAGCGACTTGCGGAAGCCGGTGACGACGATCTCGTCGACCTCGGCGGTCGCCGCCTCCTGGGCGAAGGCTGCGGATGCGCTGGCGCCGGCGACCGCCGCCGACACCGTCGCCAACAGCACCTTCTTGAGGTTCGGGCCCATGCCCCGAACGGGATATTGCTTCGACATAATCGTGTCCCCCGACAAACTGGTGTGAACCAAGCGGCTCGGTCCGACGCACGGCCAATCTGACCGCCGCCGCCAAGTCCGGCCTCATTAGGTCGCGGGCGTTTCAGTCATGTGACGGTTTGAGGGAATTATGTTGAATTATGTGGTTATGTGTGGGAACGCCAAAACGGCGCCCTGGAGATCCCTCAGCCAAAAAACCTAAGCCAATCAGCCCAGAAGTCAGGAAACACGCCAACTCGCTGGATTTTAAGCCGCATGCGGAACGAAAACCTGGCCCCGCCAGAACGCCATTCATATGAGAGGCTTAACGCGACTTATGTGGTTGTGTGTGGGATTTGGCGTTGGTAAGGGGATCGATCATGAGCGCCCCCCTCCTCAAAGACTCGAAACATCTCAGCCAAGGCGCCCGCCTGGCGGAGATCCTTCAGCTGATGGAGGAGAAGGTCTTCTGGACCGTGTCCGAACTCGCTGAGCGGTTTCAGGTCTCCGAAGAAACTATCCGCCGCGACGCCCGCCAACTGGAGCGCAGCGGCGTTGTGCAAAAGGTGCACGGCGGACTGTCCTCGACCAATAATCTGATCGAGGCGCCCTATCGCATCCGCCTGCGCGAAAACGCCGAGTCCAAGCAGAAGATCGCCCAGAAGGCCGCCGGCCTAGTTACCGAAGGCATGACCCTGCTGCTCGATTCCGGCACCACCTGCCACTGGCTGGCTCGCGCCCTGGCCTCGGTGCGCAATCTCACCATCGTCACCAACAGCGTCGAGATCGCGCACGAGGTTCTGGGCAATCCCGGCCAGCGCCTGCTGCTGGCGGGCGGCCAGGTCAATCCGGTCCACAACGCCGCCTTCGGCCCGGAAGCCAAGTCCTTCTGCCGCCGCTTCGCCCCCGACCTGACCATCTTGTCGATGGGCGCCGTGGACGCGGACCGGGGCTTCCTCGACTTCGACGCCGACGAGGCCTCGTTCAAACAGAGCCTGCTGGAACAGGCGCGCCGCATCGTCGTGCTGGCCGACCATACGAAGTTCGCCAAGTCCGGCTTCATCCAGGTCGCGTCTTTCCGCGACGTCCAGGACCTGGTGACCGACCTGCCCCCGCCCGGCGGCGTTTCCAGAGTCGCAGCCCAGTGGGACACCCGGCTGCATGTCGCCGATCCGACCTAGTCAACGCACCCGCGTGTCCACCCTGATCCGCACGGCGTCGTGGCGCCAGTGCTCGCGGTCGGACTCCACCACCCGCCCCTGGGCGTCATAGCTGGCGCGCCGCACCGCCAGACCCGGCAGACCGGACTTCGCCCCCAGAACCTCGCCCTCATGGCCGGTCAGGGCTCACGGCTGCATGCTGACCACGTGGCCCGAGACCGACAGCCCATAGGCGCTCTTCAATATCTCGGTCAGCGACTGGTCGAACGAAAAAGCGCGACGGGTCGTTCGTCATACAGGCCCCTGACTGATCGAGCCGTTTTTCCGACGCCAGACGATTATCACTAAGCGCGCTCTTTAAGGCCGCCAATTCACGAAAGCTTCGCCAACCATCGGCCTTCCGTCTGGTACGGACCAGTGACGCCCTCATCGCAAATGCGGCGCGGACGACGGTCGGGAAAATAACGGCGACCCTCCCCGGCCTGGCCCCGCCATGTCTTCAGGAGTCCTTCCATGCGCACGCCCCTCCTCTGCCTGCCCCTTCTGGCGGCCGCCCTCGTCGCCGCGGCGCCTGCCCACGCCGAGCCCCGCCGCGCCGGCCATGTGATCATCATCGGCGTCGACGGCCTCAGCCCCGACGGCGTCAACAAGGCCGACACCCCAGTCCTGGACGACATGATGGCCAAGGGCAGCTGGAGCCTGCACGCCCGCGGCGTCCTGCCGACCACCAGCGGCGCAAACTGGGCCTCAATCATCACCGGCGCCGGCCCCGAGCAACACGGCGTCACCAGCAACGACTGGCAGGTGGGCGAGTTCAACTTCCCCACCTCGGTCACCGGCTCCGGCGGTTTCTTCCCCTCGATCTTCCAGGTCCTGACCGATCAGAACCCGGGGCTGGAGATCGGCTCCATCTACAACTGGGACGGCTTCGGCCGTCTCTACGACCACCGTTTCGTCGACTACGACGCCCATGGCGCGGACGAGGACAGGACCACCGACCTGGCCGTCAACTATATCAAGGCCCGGCGTCCCGACTTCCTCTTCATCCACCTGGACCACGTCGATCACGCCGGACACGCCGACGGCCACGGCACGCCCCACTATTATGAAGCGGTCACCAAGGCCGACGCCCTGATCGGCCGCATCCGCCAGGCGACGGTCGAGGCCGGCATCGCCGAGGATACGGTCATCCTGATCACCTCCGACCACGGCGGCGTCGGCAAGGGCCATGGCGGCGAAAGCCTGGCCGAGCTGGAAATCCCCTGGATCGCCTATGGCGAGGGCGTAAAGCCCGGCGTCGAACTGGATCTGCCCATCAACACCTTCGACACCGGCGCGACGGTCGCCTGGCTGCTGGGCGCCGATGTTCCCTACGCCTGGCTGGGCCGCCCGGTCCGGCCGATCCTTCAGGGCGAGGCCATGCCGGTCCAAGTCTATCGCACCAGCAGCTTCTACGCCTCTCCGGCCATCCTGCCGGCCGGCGCGGGCAACACCCCGCCCGGCGGCCTGTTCATCGACGGCCCGGCGCGCATGAGCCTGCAAAACCCGAACGCCGTGGGCGAGGTGCGCTATACGCTGGACAACTCGACGCCGACACCCGCCTCCCCCGTCTACGCCGGCCCGGTCGAGATCACGCGCAACACCATTGTTCGGGCCGGCCTGTTCGTCGATGGAAAACCGGCCAGCGTCCCGTCGGTCGGCTATTTCCGCGTTCTGGACCCGCGCATCGCCGCGAGCCGGGGCGTGACCTACAGCGTCTATCTGCTGCCCGAAGCCCCGGTGCGGCTGCCCGACTTCTCCCGCCTGACGCCGGTCGCATCCGGCAGGGTGCACGAGATCACGATCGACGGCCTGACCCTGCCGCGCGAGGACGCGGTCGCCGTGGTGTTCGAAGGCCAGATCCAGATCGACACCGCCGGCGAATACGGCTTCTCGACCGCCTCGGACGACGGCAGCAAACTCTATATCGACGGCAAGACGGTCGTGGACAATGACGGCGATCACGGCGTGATCACCGCCGCCGGCACGATCCGCCTCGAACCCGGCAAGCACGCCATTCGCGTCGAATGGTTCAACGGCGGCGGCGGCGCCTGGCTGGGCGCCTATTTCGAGGGCCCCGGCCTTCCGCGCCAGTTCATCGACCCGAACCGCCTGACTCCGCGCTGAAGAGGCTGGCGGGGGATGATCCGGCGGCGGCCGCTCGATCACCCCCGCCTACCCACATCATGGCTTTTTTGGTATAGACCAGAAAACACGTATTGAGCGCCCATGCCCCGCCCTGCTTCACCTGACGACTTCGTCGCCGCCATCTTCGACCTGTTCGAGCGGATGGGCGGCGACCACTACGGCGAGGCCGTGACCCAGCTGGATCACGCCCTTCAGACGGCGCACCACGCCCGCGACGCCGGGGAAACGGACGCTCTCGTCGCCGCCGCCCTGCTGCATGACATCGGCCATCTTCTGCAGAAACACGGACAAGACGCCGCCGATCGCGGCATCGACGCCGTGCACGAACGGATCGGCGCCGCCTGGCTGGCCCAAGCCTTCGCGCCCGAGGTTTCGGAACCGGTTCGGCTGCACGTCGAGGCCAAACGTTATCTGGCGACCGCCGAGCCCGGCTATGCGGCGGCCCTCAGCCCCGCCTCCCTCCAGAGCCTGCATCTCCAGGGCGGCCCCATGAACGAAGACGAGGCCGCCGTCTTCCGCACCCATCCCCATTTCGATACGGCCATCCGCCTGCGCCGCTACGACGAGATGGGCAAGACCGAAGGGGCCGTCATCGCCCCGCTCGCCACCTACAGGGACAAGCTGACGGCCCTCGCCGCACGCTCCGCCTAGGCCGCGCGCCGGGCCGCCTTGGCTTCCAGCGCCTGAACCAGATCCGCGACCGCATCGATGACCAGATCGACGCCGGCCGCATAGAGCCGCTCGGACACCGCCGCCAGCATCCGGGCATGCGCCTCCGGCTCCAGCGCCGTCAGCGCCTGCTCGCTCTAGCCGACCATATTGCCCGAGGCGGCGCCCCCCCACGGTGAAACAGCCGGCGTTGCGCCCTTCGGCCATCATCGACCTTGACCACCCGCGACAGGGCTAGACGTCCAGATCCAGGCAGGCCTTGTAGATGATCAGCGGCGACCGCCGTCCCTGCGGCGTTTCGTGGGCGCAGACCGGGATTCGGGCCGCCATGGCCACTTACGGGAAAAAATGGCGGAGACGGAGGGATTCTCTGCTGTGTGACATGCCAGCCATTGAATCATCGAAACTATTGCTTTTGCTGATCTATATGGCTTGCGCTGTGACACTTTTTGTCACACACCCGGCACGACATGACAGGCATTCCATCCCACCTCATCGTTCGAAACGGCGTCTATAACTACCGCCGTCGCGTCCCCACTGACCTACAGTCTAAGCCCGCATTCAAAGGCCGCGACGTATTTCAGGTGTCACTGGGCGTTCGAACGCTGAAGGACGCACGACGCCGCATCCAAGAGCTGAATCTCGACGACCTGTTTGAGCCGCATCATGCGCCGGTAGTCACAAGCGATGAGGGCGCAGTCCTCACGCCCTCCCTACTCACGCACATAGCCCGTGGCCGCTACGAACGCGGCATGATCTCTCTTCAGTCCGAACGGCTCGAAGACGCTTCCGATCACCGCGACATGATGGATGAGCTGGCCGCGCAGGAGGTCGGCGCACTTAACGATCCCAACAGTGCCGATGCCGTGCGTGAACGGCTCTGGCGGGAGCTTTCGCCGGTCATTGAGGTCAGCGCCCAAGCTACAGCCAAGCGTCTCGGATGTGAGAGCGATCCAGCAGCGATACGGAAAATAGCAAAAGCGCTTTTTGAGACGGAGCTTAGCCTTACCAGATCGCGCGTCGATCTATCCGCCGGGAAGACCTCTCCGCCCGCATTCATGTCGCTCTCGACCAGCCAATCCGGTGACGCACAAATGCGGCGCGAAGCGCATTGGACCTTCAAGAAGCTGGCTGACGAGGCCATGCGTCAGAATCCGAACGGCAACGACTGGGAACACAAGGTTAAGGTCGCCGCCGACCTGTTCCAGGATTATCTTGGTCCCGTCCCTATCCACAAGATCGACAAGGGCGTGGTGCGTCGCTTTGTGAACGACCTCCATCACATGCCCAATCGCATGACAATGCGCTTCAAAGATATGGGCCTGAAAGACGCCATCGCCGCCAATCAGGCCCGCGAGACTCCTTACGCAACAGTCTCCCCCAACACGGTCCGCGACAACTATTTCTCGGTGCTTCGGTGGGCCTTCGGCCACGCTTGCGAACTTGAGGCGGTCCCTCTCAACCCCTGCACCGGCATTAAAATCCGGGGCGCGACTAAGGCTGAGGGACGACGGACACGAAATCCATTCAAGGTGGAAGAGCTGAACGCCTTCTTCCGTCTTCCCATTTTCACGGGGTGCCTGTCAGAGAGTCGACCTAACATTCCCGGCAACTATGTCTTCGACGATCACCGCCGATGGGCTCCGCTGCTGATGCTCTTCACCGGCGCTCGGCCTAGCGAGATCGCTCAACTCGCTGTCAGCGACATCAAGGGGAATGCGAGGCATCCCTACATTTCCATACTGACCGAATACGATCCGAAAGATCCTGACGACGTGCGAGATTTCGTCGTGTCGCATAAAACGGAAAACGCGCGGCGAGACATCCCAATCCACCCGGAACTGATCAGCCTTGGCTTTCTTCGCTATGTGGATGAGCGCCGGGCGGCTGGTGACGCGCGCCTGTTCCCCGCATGGAAACTCCCGGCGAATGGCCGGAAGCTCTACTCGTCAGCGTCATGGATTAGAAATCTGAACGACAGGCTCATCCCGAAGATCACAGCACGACGCCCGAAGCCAACCCTCTACAGCTTCCGGCATACATGGAAGACGCAGATGGCTACCCATCAGGTTCCAGCCCAATACCAAAATCAAATCCTCGGCCATGCGCAGACCGGAATGGATGATCACTATCTTGGGCGGATGGACATCAAGAACACTTACGACTCCATCAAGGATATTTCGTTCGAAGGACTAGACCTAACCCACCTAAAACCATGGTGACTACTCGCTGTTGATGTGATATTATTATCACATGTCTTTATCTGCTTTGGTAGCCCGGTGGCAAAACGGTTCTAACGGCTTCTTCAACTTCCTCGACGACGTAAAGCCCGTCGTCCGATCTTCGAAGGGCGGCTTCATCCCCTTCGTCCCCGGCCCGCGTGAGCGAGCCGAGATCATCCAAGCATTGGACGGCGATCATTCGACCGTCGTGTTCTCGTGGCCCCGGCGACATGGAAAGACCGCCACCAGCGTCATGATCATCCTGTGGCGCTTCCTGACGAAACGCACCGAGGCCATCGCCATCGTCGCGAACTCGGAAAAACAGGTTGTCGATACCGCCTTCAAGACCTTGCGAGAGGCGTTTGACCACACGCCGATGCTGAAGGCCCTTGCCAGCGCCGGAACGGTTGAGGTCGGCGCGGACTCGATCCGCTTCCCTGCAACCTCGTCCGTGATCCAAGCCTATAGCTCCAACCCGTCCGCACTGTGGGGCAAGAAGCTAACGGCTGCCCAACTCAGCGAACTTCACGCCTCAAAGGGGTCCGCTGTCCTTGAAGTCCTGACCGGCTCGCTGATCGACAGCGAAGGATCGATGATGCTGATCGACTCCACGGTCGGGCCGATGTCCTCGCCGCTTTACGACCTCTATCAAGCGCACGTCGCTGGCGACGATCCCAGCCTGTTCTTCAGCCATATCAGCTACACTGACCTCGACGACGCCTGTGCCAATGGGCCATCGTGGATCGACCCGGTGAAGCTACGCGCGGCGTCCAGGCGGATGCTCCCGCAGACCTTCAACCTCATGCACCTGAACCGATGGGGCGATGCGTCTGGTCTGCTGATCGACAGCGAAACGCTCTCGAAATGCACAGAGGTCAGCTACCTCCCCGATCCCAAGGCTATCGCGGCTGGGGCCAGCTATGTCGTCAGCGGCGGGCTGGACCGGGCGTTCGGCGGGTCGAAGCACGGCGACTCTACCATCACGACCGCCATCGTCATGACCGTCCAGGACGACGAAGAACACTATTTCGTTCTGGACTCGGACTCGGTGATGTTCTCCCGGCTCGCTGGCATCAAGGCTAACCTGAAACGCTATCATCGCGATTGGGGAATGACCCGGTGCGGCCTCGAAACCTACGGCGCACAGGACGTATATGATTGGGCGCAAGCGGAGCCGTTCGCGGACGGGACCGAACTGATCACCCCGAGCCGGAAGGCGCAGTATCAGGCCTTCACGCTGCTCGCGAACGCCGCGTCTGAAGGTCGCCTTCACATTGATCCTCGCTTCACCCGCTTGATCGACGAGCTGCGAACATTTGAAGTCGTGGACGACGGCAAGGAGACGGTCGGCAACGAGGCCATTCCCAAGTTCGGCCACCCGCGAGGGAAGCATGATGACGCGGTGTATTCGCTGGCATGGGCGATGTTCGCCACGCGGGAGATCACCCTGAACCCCTATGAACTGCCCGGCGTCCGTTGCACTGACACCGGCCCCACGCGCCACATGTGCGCGCTGAACGGCGGCGCGGCTATCCCGACGTGCGCCAAGTCCTGTCGGTCCATGCGGCGGGCGTTCGACCTGTTCGACCAATACGCCGCGCGAAGCCCCCGGAATAACCTCCCTGTCGAAACCTTCATCATCGACAAGCTAAAAAACGTCGGAAGTCACACGATTGCTCGCTGATTGCCTGTTGCATAGAAGCAACAGGTAGTGCTATACTAGTAACATGTTGGGCTTTAGCGATGAAAGGAAGTCATTCCTAGATTTGGTTCGGAAATCGGAGACGCGAAAACTTCGCGCAGCCGAAGCCTTGGCGTTTTTCGACGACAAACAGGACGAAACAACTCTGGCTCTGATCCGGCGTCGCTTCGCAAACCCGGAGTCCTTCCGGGTCTTCAACGTCAACATCGTCAAGAAGATCGTGAGCCGTCGCGCCACGGCCTATCAGACGCCCCCGGTTCGCACGTTCGATGGATGGGATCAGGCCGCAGCCGCCGCCCTCTATCAGGAAGCCAACATCGACGCCGTGATGAAACGCGCGTCGAAGCTGACGAAACTCCACAAGACAACCGCGCTACAGGTCGTATGGACCGAAGACCGAGGCCTTCAGGTTCGCGTCCACACCCCGAACATCCTCGACGCTGAATGGATCGATCCCGAGCATCCATCCCGGATCGTCGTCACCCATTCCGCGAGCGACCCCGCCAAGACGACCTATGCTGATTGGTCGGCTTCCACCTATCAGCGGAGGAACTTCAACGGTCACCCCGTCCCGGTCCCCGGCAACGCTAATGGCGTGAACCCTTACGGCATTCTGCCCTTCGTCCCGCTGTTCGACCGCCTCCCCGATGCCGACTTCTTCCTTCCGGGCGGCGACGACCTCATGGGAGCGCAAAAGGCGCTGAACGTCGGTTTGACGAACCTGTGGCGCGCTGTTGAACTTCAGAGCCACGGGCAGGCGGTCGCCAAGGGCCTTCCGATTGGCGATCCCATCGCCACCGGCCCCGACAAGGTGATCCTGCTCCCCAAGGACGGCGAGTTCTCCTACGCCGCGCCCAATACGCCCATCCCGGACATCCTAGAGGCCTTGGAGTTCCTGATGCGGTCCACGGCGGCGACCAACGATTGCACCGCCGATGTACTGGACCTTTCGAAGACCGCCGAGTCCGGTTCGGCTCGGGAAGCGCAGCGTATCGACCTGAAGGAAGCCCGACTCGATGACATCGCCCTATGGCGGGGATACGAGCGCCGCCTATTCGAGGTGATCAAGCGGGTGATCAACACGCATCGCCCAGGCACGATCCCGGAGACTGCCAGCGTCCGCGCCGACTTCACCGAGCTTCAGGACAATCTCACTGAATCCGAGGTTCTCGCGAACCTAAAAGAGCGCGCCGAACTCGGCATTTCGTCGCCGGTCGATGCTCTCATGACGCTGAACCCTGACGGCTACACCACCCGTGAAGACGCATACCGCGCCCTCATGACCCGGAAACAAGAAACACAGGAGCTACTGCTCGCGCTCTGAAAGGACGCCCGATGACTGACACTACCACGACGCAGCCTATCGACCTCACGGAAGACCTGGCCCGCCTGAAAGACGACCTCAAGTCGCTTCGCGACGAGACCGCAGCCATGCGCGCCGAAGAAGACATCGACGGCATGATCACCAATCTGACGGCCCTGATCCCCGAGGCTGATCGCGCCGCCCTTCCCACTGATGGGACGAAGTTCAACCGGCTCTTCGCCCATGTCACCGCTGCACTGAAGGCCGCGAAGGTTCCCGCCGTGCCAGTGACGGACACCACCCGCCCGCCGACCACACCCGGCCCCGAAGACCTCTCCGCCCTCCCGGCACATGCCCGGATGGCTCGCGGCTACGGCAACGCCTGAACCGCTCTTTCCCACCCACACCCACCGCTGGCCGCGCCAGCAGAAAGGATTCCAAGTCGATATTTAAATGCTGACACAGACCGAGTGGAGTAAACTCAACCCGAACCCCCTGCAATCCGGCGTCGTCGAAGTCTTCGCCCGAGAAAACCCCGTCATTGCGCTCATGCCATTCGCCAACGTGGCGGGCAACGCATACACCTACAACGTTGAGGATACTCTTCCCGGCGTTGAGTTCCGTGGATACAACGAAGGATATTCGGAAAGCACGGGCGTCATTAACCCGCAAACCGAACGCCTGACGATCATCGGCGGCGATAGCGACTTTGACGTTGCGCAAATCGCTCAACAGACCGGCGACAACGACACCCGCGCCATCCACGACGCCATGAAAGCCAAGGCCCTGTCGCTGAAGTGGCTTCAGACGTTCTTCGATGGCGACACCGCCACGAACCCGAAAGAGTTCGACGGCATCAAGAAGCGCCTGACCGGCAACCAGATTATCAGCGCCGGCACCAATGGCGGTGCGATCACGCTCGCCATGTTCGACGAGCTGGTTGACGCCGTTCAAGGCCAGCCATCCGCCATCTTCGCCCGTAAATCGGTGATCCGAGCATATCGGGCCGCGCTGCGCGCCTCTGGCGGCACGACGCCCGAATCCATCATGATCCCGAACTTCGGTCGTCCCGTTCTCGCGCATAACGGCGTCCCGCTGCTACCGATCGAGCTGGATACCCAGGGCAATGAAATCCTGTCCGGCGACGAGACGCACGGCACCAACAACAAGACGACATCGGCCTATGCCGTCCGCTTTGATTTGGACGCGCTGCACGGGATTCAGACGGCTCCGATCAGCGTCCGCGACCTTGGCGAGGTGGACGACAAGCCCGCCTTCCGAACCCGCATCGAGCATTACAGCGGCATCGTCCTGAAGTCCGGTCGATGCGCAGCCCGCCTCAAGGGTCTGACGAACGTCTGACCCGCACCCCAAACGTCACCGGGTCTCCTTTCTCTCCCCGGTGACGACGGAAGCCCCCTCGTAACTCAGCAAAGGCACGAGGGGGCTTCCCCACACGGCGACCGCGCCCAACACGCGAGACGCCAACAACGCAGGCAGGCCGGGATTGCAGCCCTGGTCCGCCTTTGCTGACTCTGGAACCCCGAACATGGATTATTACGACGCCGACCTATCCTCCAACGACAGCCTGATCACTCTTGAGGCCGCCGACACCATTCTCGCGACAAGCCTTCATGGGCGCGAGTGGACGGCCCGCGCCGCCACCGACAAGCAGGCTATTTTCGACGACCCCGAACGTCTTCCCGACCGCGCCGATGACAAGGCCGCTCTGATCGACGCCAGCACCGTCATGTCTGCTCAACCGTGGAAGGGGCGCAAAGCCTCTCCGGATCAAGCGCAGGCATTCCCTCGCGTCGCCGTCCACATCGATACAGGCGCGGCGGTGATCGGCATCCCTATGGAGATCCAGCGCGCCACCGCCTTGCTCGCCGCCCATCTGTCCAAGCGCGCAGACATGGCCCTCTCCCCGGAACTGATGGTCAGCTACGCCATCGGTGAAACGAGCGGGATTTTCCGCGCGCCGTCTCTCGACGAACTGCCCCGCCACGTTCGCCAAATCATCACGCCTTTCCTGAACGCCGGATCGTGCTGGACGACTGTGCGTCCATGATCGCCCTCGACCATTTCGACCACCAAGCCGCGATCTTCGAAGCGGAGTTCCTAGAAGCTCTGGTGAAAGCCTACGGCGGGGCCATGGATGCCGTCGATATAGACGCTCTGATCGCCGCCATTGAAGCTGGCGACGAAGAGGCCATAGCCAGCGCGATGAATATCGACGCAGGGGTCCACTCCGGCCTCGCCGTGGCATTCAGCAGCGGGCTTTTCTACGCGCTGCTAGGCAGCATCGTGATCGCAATGAAAGCCTTCGCGAGCCGCCACAAGTCCCGCGTGAACCCAAGCGCCGATATCGCCAAGCTCCGGGAGGATATCGAACGCAACATCCTTCAACCGATGGCCCGCCATTCATACGAAGCCATCACGACGGCGCATCGCGAGCTTCAGAAGAGCGACATGACGGCCCGCGCAAAGGCCACACTGATCATTCGGTCAATCGCCCTCGCTCCGGATCAAGCCAGATCAGCAGCACACTTCGCCCGCGCCCTGCACGAAGCCCTGACCGCGAAAGATCGCAGCGTTCAGGATGGGAAGACATACGTCACCCCCGCGACCGCCAAGCTCATCGTCCAGCGTCACATGAAACACCTCAATGCCGCCCAACGATCAGCTCTGCGAAGCGCTTTCGCCAAGGGTTTGACAGAAGAAGGCACAACAGACCTTCAACGGCGACACGACCGCGCCCTGATCAACTACAGGCAATCGATCATCGCCCGGCAAGAGGCGACACGAACTATGCATGTGGGGGAATACCTGGCCTTCAAGCAGGGGAAAGCGAACCGAACCATTCCACGGGATGCACGTCGCTACTGGAAAACCAGAGGTGATGAGCGGGTCCGCCATGATCACCGGATGGTCATGGCGATGAACCCGAACGGCATAGACGTAGGACAGGCTTTCCAGACGCCATTGGGGCCGGTCATGCACCCGCCCTTAGAAGTGAACTGTCGTTGCCGGGTCGTGGTCAGAAGGCCGTCCGATGCTGACGAATGATGCGGGGGCGGTCAGCCGCTCCAATCCTTTTGGGACCGGCTCCCCCCTTCCCCGCCGCTCTTCGCCGACCACCCGATGCCATGACCCTCAGAACACCCGCCCGGAAAGGAGGGCGACACGATGAACCAGACAAATAGACATATCGAAACGTCGGACCTATCCGCCGTCTTCAACCTAGAAATCGCAGGACAGAAGGTGGATGGCCGCACCGTCGCAGCCCGGTCATTCCGTGTGATCGCAGGCGACTTGATGGATCAGCTCGCCCGCCAGCCAAAACCTTCGGAGGCAGTCATGATCCGACAGGCTGCGACCCTGGCCTTCCTATGCGACCGCGACACCGCCTGCCTGATTGCCGGGGAGAAGTTCGACGAAGAGAACTACCGGCGCAATACACAGGCTCTAGGCGCGGTGCTGATTAAGCTGGGGATGGCGGCGAAGAGCCGGGATGTGACGAAGGGTGGATCGAAAGGCGGCGATCCTTTCGCCGACGCGATCAATGCGACTTATCAAACAGCTTAGGACCTAAGCCCACGCGCCTCAGTCGAACTTCAACCTATTGGCTAGACCTTCAAGCTTCTGACGTTCTTCCAAACCACGAGCCGCCTCCTGTTGCCGCTTGTTTTCAGCTTCCTGTTGAGCCGCGACGAAGTGTTGGTTTGCTTCGCTCACAACCTTTTTCAACTCTTCCAGAAGGCCACCCTCAAGCTCGTCTTCCATGCACGTTACGGTCATTTGACCGCCCGCAACCTCGGCCCTTCGCTTCATCATGTAGAAGTGGCGCGCCCAAAGTCCGTTGAACATGTCGTTCCAGCCGTAGGGGGGGCGTCCCGAGAGGGTCAGCACGATATTCTTCAATGCGCCCTGGCCTGACGCATGGGAAGCGTTGACGTTCATGCCGGTGATCGAAACGGGTTCAAAGTTAGCCATCAGCCGCCCTCCATTAACCATTGATATAGCAGAGGTAGGGACGAAACTGATTGTAGTCAACGCCTACCCCAGCGTGATCGTTAGCTCAAAACTTGTAAGTTCTGCGCCATAGCGCAAAACATACGTTGACGAGGTTATGAGCCGGGGTTATGAGCTAGGGGCATAGACACCCTATCTTCTGAGCCAGCCATGCACCGCATAGCCTACTTCCGGGTCTCGACCGGCGACCAGAGTATCGAAGCGCAACGCGCCGCCATGCCCGGTCCATTCGATCAAGAGTTCAGCGACGTGGGGGTGAGCGGGGCCATGCTCGCCGCCTCCCGTCCCGGCTTTGCGGAGCTGCTGACGAAGGTGCGATCCGGGGACACCGTGTATGTGTATGCCGTTGACCGCCTAGGCCGTGACGCCTTGGACGTTCAGGCCACAGTGCGCCGCCTGATCGAAGCTGGCGTAACCGTGGACGTGCGAGGTCTAGGCCCCATCGGTCGCGGTGTTGGCGAGCTGATACTCGCCGTCCTCGCCCAAGTCGCAGACATGGAGCGTCACCGCATAGCCGAACGGACCGAAGCGGGCCGGAATGCCGCTAGGAAGGCGCTACAGGCCACGGGGAAGACGCACCGGGGCAAGGATAGCCTCGGACGCCCGAAGGCCGCTGACGCGGCTTCTGTGGTCAAATGGCGCAAGAGCAACAAGGCCAGCATTCAAGACACCGCCCGTCACTTCAAACTATCACCGGCAACAGTGAAAAGGTATTGCGCGACAGTTGACTTAGTCGAATGATCGGATAGACTGTATAGATCGACCCGTCACCTCCTTTTGAGGATCGATGGCGGCGGCGATCCCCCCACTCCGGATCAGAATGGCGCTCCCCTTTAGCGTTTGATCGGCCCCCCCATTTCCTTCGTCACATAGGCCCTCTTTGGGGTTTGCCTCGTGAAGTCGATGGTCAGATTGGAGCTGAAGCCGGAAGGTCGAATGCGAACCCAAGGATCAGCCAGCTCTTGGTCCGAAAAATGCCCCGGCACCGGAAACTCTGTCGGAGAGCGATCAAGACTGAAATCACTCCGTTCGAGGGACATGAGCACATAGCCATCCGCCCAAATCTCAATCGCATCTAGCTTCTCTGCTAGTGTGGCATTGAGGTTCGGCATCACCCAAGCGCCTTGAATGTCCTCCAAGCTCAATCGGGGCAGGAACTGAAAATCGAAGGTGTCCGTGTGGTGATAGGAAACGACTATCTGTTTGACCTCCTTCGCACCAATGCCGCTTCCGGACCCATGCGGAACGTATTTCACGTAGTCCGCCTCGGCGTCATCGTCCTCGGGATCACCCTTGATCTTGAGCCGGGACTCCCAACGCATATCTGACACGCCGTGCGCGATCCCGCTCGGCTCTGGCCGACCTCTGTAGGGATGGGCACTGAATCTGCGGCTCTTGTCTGTCGAGCCAAATAGCGCCTCCGTCAGGCCATGGCGCATCTTCGGGAAGAAGAAGCTGACGAAGGCCCGGAAGTGCCCAATCTCTTTTCCAGTGTAAGTTCGGTCGAGAATGAACCTGACGGATATCGTCTTAAGAGTCGCCCTAGCTTCTTGAAGGAATAGCAGCCGCGAAAGAGTGCTTTCCACACTCTGAAAACGTGACGCAACGAGCGACTGAATGTCGTCGCCCCAGCGGGCAAAAAAGCTGGCTTGCTCTGCGGACGACATGGGAATGTCGAGATACTGGACGCGAGCGCCCAAGCCGTCCGTGCCGTCCAGAGCAACCCTAAGCCGCTCCCGGTCGAAGATATCGCATTCTGTGACCCCGGCCTTTGTCGCTGCCTTCACCAGTGCCGCCTTCTCGCCCGCCGTCAGAGCGACGTTGGTGAAGAAAACGAACGCGGTAGGCTTAACCTCTTCACGCAAAGCGGCCTTAAGGTCGGCCTTGAACTTGGCTTTGATCTGCTTGATCTGCGCTTCGGAATCGTTGGCCCCATTTACAAAGCCCGCCGCACCGTATGTCAGCTCGGTATCCCGATATTTCGCTTCAATGTCGCGGCCCCCATCGGGGCCGCCCTTCGGGTGCCTAGGACGAACGTCAGAGAAGCGTCGATCCATATTTAGGATGGCGATGCAGAGGCGTTCGCGGGCAGGCTGATTGCCGTCCAGATAGTTGCGAAGGCGTTCTTCGGTGATTTGAGGCGTCGTCATGCGTCACTGCTCCCACGCCTCCAGATGGAGGCCGTAGAGCCGATTCGAGCGCGCTAAGCAACCGCTGCTCCAGATCGGCCTTTGACCCACCTCCATGGCCCAGAAACCGGGCTTCCTGACGATCATTGAAGCAACGCCGGGATCATTTGTTTTGAGAAGGCTACGTTCGAGCGCCGGGAGCGGTTCTTGACACGCTACCCCGCTCCCACGAAGTTTTATAGAATCTTTGAATCTATATAGAATATAGAGTCTTTGAAGAATCTATATGGCTCGTATCTTCACTCGCTTCGCTCATTCAGATACTCGCGGGGAAAGGGGGTCGTGTCAAGATAAAAATGCCCGAGACACCCTCTCTGATCGAGTCCTGTCCCGGTAATCGGGACAGGATATCGTCACTTCGACCTTCGAGACATTTACCGACGCTCAGTCTCTATTTTCGAGACAGAGCTATCTTTCTATCAATGTAGCAACCGGCATCCCGGCGTTAACAATGGACTCGACTCGTCCAAGTTGATGGCGTAAAATGGGGAATGATCGCAACTGATGAGGCCCTGCCTACCGCCCCCACCCAAACCTCCCGCCACGTGCGGGTCAACGATGCCAGCGCCCGGATGCTGGACTTCCTGTCGATGATGCGCGGAGAGCCGAAGGGCTTGCTGCTCTACCGACTGCTCCGGGCCGAACTGACGGTTTATCAAGAAGAAACGGCTTGGAGCCCTGCCCCGCCGCCCTTCGTCATCAAGCCGACCTTCGCGAAGGTCGGAAACGCCGTCCTCCTCTACAATCCGTTCATCGACGCCGCCGTTCTCACCGGCAAAGAGGCCGTCGCCTTGGCTGACGCCATCACCGAGTCGCTTGAAGGCCGGTCTATCTCGACGTTCAAGATCGTGACCGCCGAACACGGCCACACCATCCGGCTCAAGCCCGCTGGCCGTCGCATCCACCTCATCGTCAACGACACCGACTTCCCGATGGCCCTCATGGTCGCTCGGGACGTTGCCGCTGCGCTGGATTCCGCCAGCGTCCACGCCACCGACAACACGGTGGCCGCGACCGTCCACTGATGGCCGGCGCATTGCGCAAAACGGGCGAAGCGATAGCCGAGTGGGCTGAAGACATGGGTGCGACCCATTTCATCACCCTGACGGCTGGCTGCTATCCCGAACGCCACTTTGATCCGGACACCAGCTTTCGCCTCGACCTTGCGCGCATCGCTCGCCGGATTGGGCGCGAGCTGTGCGGCCTTCCACGTCGCAAAGACCCGAGACCGGATGATCTCCCTCTGTTCGTCGCGTTCTACGAGCCGACAACGCGAACCGGCGCACCCTACCCTCACATCCACGGATGGATCAGCCTCAAGGGGAACGAGGAAGAACATCTTCGCGCGATCCTCCGGACCTATTGGGGCCAGGACGATAAGCCGGAGATCACGTCACCATTCCTCCGGCGATATCCGTCCTGTCGTCGCGCGCCCAAGGCCGTCTGTCGCAACCCAGCTTGGGAGCCGACCTTCGATTTGCAGCCCATCCACTCGGGCGGCGCGGCGACCTACAGCGGCAAGGGTTACGCCCGAACCGGCATGACCTACGATTGGGGAACGATCCTAAACATCACCTGACAGCCACCACGACGCCAAGAGAACAAGACGCCACGATCAAACGCCAACAACACTACACGATCACACGCACAGCCCTCCGGAGGTCACCACACCGGCCCGGAGGCTGGGGAGCAGGAAGTCAGTCTTCGGCCCCTACGACCAAGCCCGCTACGCCCGCCTAGAAACGAAAGAGGCCCCGCAGCACGTCAGCATCGAAATCCGGCCAGGGGGACGCTCCAAGCCGGATTTAAAGTCATGCCTTCCAGACAAAAGACATCACCATTCCAGACGAAAATAATCATCCACAAATCGGATTGACCATCCGCACAGTCAAATATCCCGGTCTAGATATCTCTCCCTCAACAACGCTTCCGATTCGTCGGAGCCACAGTGTCGGGGGACACATATGCAAGACCATCACGCCGAACTGATCGATCTCGACGAAGCATGCGAGATCATGGAGCAGTCCTCGATCATCGAGACAATCCGGGAAGGCGAGCTAAGCCTTCTGTTCCTATGCCATCCTGAGCGCGGCTATCTGACTTTCATGCAGGGCGGTCCTGCTGTCCTATCGATCCGGGGCGGTTATGCAGATCACAGGGAGCGAGGACTTTGATGGATCGGAGTGTATCTCTATCAATCCGTCAAAGCCCGGAAGCGCTTATTTAAGAGCGTCCAAGCTTGGAACTCTTCATTTGTCTTCCTGTCGTGAACTAGTGCTTTCAGGTCGTCGTCATCCAACGCGATGATGTAGCCGCCCCCATCCTTTGCCGTGTCGCGACATCCCGCCGCAAACCGGGCTTTGTCGGAAAATGATCGGCAAACCAATAGTCCTACTTGCCCTCGGCTTGGCGAGAACCGTCGTGAAAGTTGATCCATTTCGGGATTTGCTACCTTTCCGCCGTAGTTCTTGCACTCAACGAATATACGACCGGAAGGATAGTGCTTAGCCAACCAACTGAAAAATCCGCCCTTCGCCATGTTCGTGTAGTCGATATCAATGATCTTCCGACCATCATGAATGCGAGATTGAGCTACCGGGTTCGTTAAGTCTGGGTAGAACAAGGCGGTAAAAAGCGCCTCGATAGCTGTCTCATAACCCTTGGCGTCCGCTTGGCCTGTAGGTATAGCTAAAACCGCTTTTAGCAACTCATCCCAATCAGGTTTTGCAGTCCCCTCGGTGGCGGCAATGTCGCTATGATCAAGTGGCAGATAAGGTCGATCATTGGCCTTACGCTTATATTCTTCCAGCAACGAAGGATTCTGGATCGTCACGTCCGACACCATTTTCTTCGATCTGCCGTATTTCTCTTCAACATCCTTCTTTGTAACGTAGCGCTCCTTCGTTTTTTTCGTGATTTGGACAAGTTGCGAGTTCGCCCGGAGTTCCACATCTTGAAGGTGAGTGAGGACGTGGAACCTGTAGTACTCGGTCAGGCTGTAGGCGAGGTGGCGGCGCACAATCGCTTTTGGGACTAGGAGGAGCT
Source organism: Brevundimonas sp. TSRC1-1 (assembly GCF_049898245.1). Lineage (NCBI taxonomy): Bacteria > Pseudomonadati > Pseudomonadota > Alphaproteobacteria > Caulobacterales > Caulobacteraceae > Brevundimonas > Brevundimonas sp. TSRC1-1. Next base: position 859,354 of record NZ_JAFCXI010000001.1, on the reverse strand, counting down.
TACCCTCCGGTGTCATCGGTAGATCGACGAAGTCCTCATACCAGTCCTTTTTCGTCGGGTTCCACTGCGGACCCGAGGGGATGCCAGGGCTTAGCTTGATCTTGTAATGCGCGGCCATCTGCTGCGTGTACTCGATCAGCGGACCACGAATAATGTTGGTCGTCATGTCGGATATGACATCGACACCAATCCCCGGAATGAGGAGGACAGTGTCTTCCAAGTCCCGGATGAGGCCACTTGTCGCTGCCTGGCTGTTACTCAGCGCTCTCCACACATCGTGCGCGGAGCTGTCCCCCAAAGCTCGTCCTTTCGACTTCCCCACCGACAGGCCAAGGTGGGTTTCGTTAGGTTCCCGCAGAGCCTTCAAAAGCCGTTCGGCTTCTCCGTGGCGGCCAGCTTTGATGTGGCTCAGCACGGTTCCGAAAAAACTCTGCACAAGCGAGACGCAAGCGTCTCCCCAATCAGACGGAAGTCCAGCCAAGGCCTTTGGACTGATAAATAGCCCGGTGTCGCCGCTGTAGTCGACGTCCACAAAATCCAACGTGGGCTGCGTCCGCCCCAACTTGAAATATCGCGACACTCGCAAAAGAGTTCTCCCCGCCAGCCCACCGCAAACGGTCAGCAACGCTTAGACCTAACACGGTTCTTGCCTGTGGCAATCTTGCGTTGCGCGCACGTCGCGCTTTTGGAGAGCGGCGTGCATATCTCCACGGCTCGCTTCAGGTTCTTCGCTGCACCTGGCGTTTGATAGCGACGGCGGAACGATAGAAATCAACTGAGCGTGTCACACAAAGCGTCACACAAACGGCCCGCCGTCCGCATTATGCCATTGAAAATATTGATTTTTTAGGGGTATGGCGGAGACGGAGGGATTCGAACCCTCGGTACCCCTTACAGGGTACGACGATTTAGCAAACCGTTGCCTTCAGCCACTCGGCCACGTCTCCAGCGAAGGGCTCGATAGCCGAGCATGATGCGTCGTGCAATCCGGTTCGAACCAAAGACCTGTTGTTAACGCGACATAGAGGCGGCGCATGCAGGGTGGCGGCCGTGCGGAAACTCCGGATCGACATGCCCGACTGCGCCCGTCCCCTTGCCGCGCCGACCGCAGCGAGTGCGAACGGCTGCGCCGCCGCCAGCCTCCCGCCGCATGCCGAGCGGGGTCCGTTCCGACCGGAGGTGTGGCGCAACGCACGCCAGCGCTCGACCGTGCGGCTGGCCGCCTATTATTTCCGCGCCGCTGACGTTCTGGCTGTGGTCGATTTGGCCGTTGTGGCCCTGTGGTCGCTGGGGTCTCTCGATGTGAAGACCCTGACCGTCGGCGCCGTCCTGCCCCTGGCGACCGGCGTCGTCGTCGCCCTGGCTCTGCTGCGAAGCCTGGGCCTTTATCGATTCGGGGCAGAGCCGACGCCCCTGCTCCATCTGGTCGGGGTGGTCGGGATCGTCGCCCTGGCGATCGGGGCGGCGCTGCTGGTGGGTCTGGGCCTGGACGGGCACGGCCTGGGGCCGGTCCTGCCCTGGGGCCTTGCGGCGACGGTCTGTCTGGTCGCCCTGCACGGCTTATGGCGGGTGCTGGCGGCGCGTTGGCGACGGCAGGGCCTGCTGTCGCCCAATATCGTCATCGTCGGGGCGACCCGGAACGCCGAGGCCCTGATCCGGCGGGCGCTGGAACGGCGCGACCTGAACGTGCTGGGCGTGTTCGACGACCGCCTGGCCCGCTCGCCTGACCGTCTGGCCGGGGTACCGGTGCTGGGCGGGGCCAACGCCCTGCTGACCCATCGGATGCTGCCCTATGTCGACCGGATCGTTCTGGCGATCGACGCCGATGCGGGCGCGCGGGTGCGGGATCTGACGCGCCGTCTGGAGACCCTGCCCAATCCCCTGACCGTCCTGTTCGATTCCGACGCCAGTCGTGAGGCGGCGCTGAATCGTCTGGCCGGTCCGTCCCTGGCCGAGATCGGGTCCGCTCCCGACGCCGACCGCCGCGCCTTCGTCAAACGGGTGCAGGATGTGGTGATCGGCGCCCTGGCCCTGGTCGCCTTCGCCCCGGTCATGGCGGTGATCGCCCTGGCTGTGCGGCTGGACAGCCCCGGCCCGGTCTTCTTCCGTCAGCGTCGCCATGGCTTCAACCAGGAGACCATCGTGGTGTGGAAATTCCGCTCGATGCGTCACTGCGACGCCGATGCGACCGCCAGCCGCCAGGTCGTCGCCGACGACGACCGCGTCACCCGCGTCGGCCGCTTCATCCGCGCCTCCAGCCTGGATGAACTGCCCCAGCTGTTCAACGTGCTGAGGGGCGAGATGTCCCTGGTCGGCCCGCGCCCTCACGCCATCGGCATGAGGACCGGCGAGACCGAATCCGCGCTTCTGGTCGCCGAATACGCCCACCGTCACCGTATCAAGCCCGGCATGACCGGCTGGGCCGCCGTCTGCGGGTCGCGCGGACCGGTGGACAGCGAGGCCGAGGTGCGCCGCCGCGTCGAGCTGGACATCGACTATATCCAGCGCCAGTCCTTCTGGCTGGACCTGTGGATCATCCTGATCACCATCCCCGTCCTGCTGGGCGACCGGGCGGCCGTGCGGTGAGCGAGAAGCGCATGTTCTGGCGCGGCGTCTGGGGCTATCTGCCGGCCCAGATCGTCCAGGGCGTGGTCGGCTTCCTGACCATCGTCGTCTTCACCCGCCTGCTCAGCCCCGAGGATTTCGGCCACTACGCCCTGGCATTCTCCGTCACCAGCCTGGCCCATACGGTCAGCTTCAGCTGGCTGGAGGCGTCCATGGCCCGCTTCTGGGCGGCCGAGCGCACGCCGGAGGGCCTGGCGGCCCATTTCGCCAGCCTGTACCGCACCTCCTTCGCCGTCATCGCCGTCTTCGTGCCCGTCGCGGCTCTCGTGGTCTGGCTCCTGCCCCTGACCCCGGCTTTCAAGCTGGCGGTCGGCTTCGGCCTGGCCGGGGCGCCGATCCGCAACCTGGCCAAGCTGGCGCAGGAGCGGTATCGCGCGGCCGGCGAGGTGTCCAAGGCCGCCTCGGTCGATATGTTTGTCGCCGTCCTGGGCTTTCTGGTCGGGGCCGGGTTCGCCCTGGCCGGGGCCGGCGCGGCCTCGCCCATGCTGGGGCTGATGATCGCTCCGCTGTTCGCCCTGCCCTTCATCCTGCCGGGCGAACTGCGCCAGTCGGCCGGGGGAACCGTGGATCGCGCGCGGCTGAAGGCCTACGCCGCCTATGGCTATCCGATCGCGGCGTCGCTGACCCTGGCCCTGGTCCTGGCCTCGACCGACCGCTTCCTGTTGGCCGGCTTCATGGATGCGGCGGCGGTGGGCGCCTATCACGCCAGCTACAGCCTGGCGAACCGCACCCTGGACGTGATGTTCATCTGGCTGGGCGCGGCCGGGGCCCCGGCCATGGTGATGGCCCTGGAGCGCGGCGGCCGAGAGGCGCTGCGTCACACGGCCCTGGAACAGGGTTCGACCCTGATCCTGATCGGCCTGCCCGCCGCCGTCGGCCTGGCCCTTGTGGCCCGCCCCCTGGCCGAATTGATGATCGGCCCCGACCTGCGCGTCGCCGCCGCCCTGGTCACGCCCTGGATCGCGGCCTCGGCCTTCATGTCGGGCCTGATCGCCTATTATTTCGGCTTCGGCTTCACCCTGGGCAAGAAGACCGGCCTGCTGCTGGTCACCATGGCTGTTCCGGCGCTGGCCAACATCCTGCTGAACCTGATCCTGATCCCCCGGCTCGGCGTGCTGGGCGCCGCTGTCGCCACGGCCCTCAGCTTCGCCATAGGCCTGGTCGCCTGTCTGCTGATCAGCCGCCGCGCCATCGCCCTGCCCATTCCGTGGGAGGCCCTGATCCGGTGCGGCCTGGCCTCGACCGGCATGGCCCTGGTGGTCTGGCGCCTTCCACCGCTGCGCGGTTTCGTCGAACTGATGCTGGACGCGAGCGTGGGCGGACTGGTCTATGCGGCCCTGGCGCTGACGCTCAACGCCGCCGGGGTGCGCGACGTGCTGTACCGACTGATCCAGACGCGACGGGGAGCCCCGGCATGAGCGGCTCCCGCGCCGATATCCACGACAACCCCGGCTGGGCCGCCGCCCGGCCCGAACTGTCGGTCCTGATCCCCTTCCTGCGCGACGATCCCGAGCCCCTGCTGCGCCGGCTGGATACAGAAGGCCCCGCCCTGGCCGGCCGGGTCGAGCTGATCCTGCTGGACGACGGCACGGGCGACGCCGCCCTGACCGCCCGGCTGAAGGCGGCGCTGGACGCCCTGGCCCTGCCCGCCCGCCTCGTCACCCTGTCCGCCAATGAAGGCCGGGCGCGCGGGCGCAATCGCCTGACCATCGCCGCCCGCGCCGGCTCCTGGCTGTTCCTCGACAGCGACATGAAGCCGGACAGCCCCCGCTTTCTCCAGACCTGGGTCGATCTGATTGCGCGCGACGACCCCGCCGTGGCCTTCGGCGGTTTCTCGCTGAAACAGGCGCCACGCGACCGCCGCTTCGCCGTCCACCGCGCCCTGTCCGGCGCCAGCGAATGCGTCCGCGCCGCCCAGCGCGCCAGGACGCCCGAGAAATACGTCTACACCTCGAACCTGCTGGTCCGGCGCGACGTCTTCGCCGTCGAATCCTTCGACCCCGGCTTCACCGGCTGGGGGTGGGAGGATGTCGAATGGGCCATGCGGGTCGCCCGCCGGTTCCCGGTGGTCCACATCGACAATCCGGCCACCCACATGGGCCTGGACACGGTGCCGGACCTGGCGCGCAAGTTCGACCAGGGCGCCGCCAACTTCGCCCGCGTCGTCGCCCTGCACCCCGCCATCGTCCAGACCTACCCCAGCTACAAGGCCGCCCGCGCCCTGAAACGCCTGCCGTCCCTGCCCCTGATCCGTCGCCTGGCCCGGGGCGCCGCCCTGTCGCCCCTGTTGCCGACCCGCACCCGCGCCTTCGCCCTGCGTCTGTACCGCGCGGCCGTGTATGCGGACGCGATCTGATGCGGGACGTCGCCGTCCTCATTCCCACCCTGCGTCGCCCGGCCATGCTGGAACGCGCCCTGCGCTCGGTCTTCGCCCAGGTCGGGTCGCTGGACCGGATCGCCGCCGTGGTCGTCGCCGACAATGACCCCGAGGGTTCGGCCGCCGCCGTGATCGACCGCCTGCGGCCTGAGGCGCCGGTTCCCCTGACCTATGCCCACGCCCCCGTCCCCGGCGTCGCCACGGCCCGGAACATCGGCCTGGCCGCTGCCGACGCCCGCCTGATCGCCTTCCTGGATGACGACGAGGCCGCCTCCCCCGGCTGGTTGGCCGCCCTGTTGCAGGCCCAGTCCCAGACCGGCGCCGATGTCCTGTTCGGCCCGATCCGGGGCCGCGTCCCCGAGGGCACGGGATGGACCACCCCCTATCTGGAGCGGTTCTTCGGCCGCGACGGCCCGCCCCAGACCGGCCTGACCGACCAGATCCACGGCTGCGGCAACAGTCTGATGGTCCGCGCCACGGCCCTGCCCGGCCCCGCCCCCTTCGACGCCGCCATGGACCAGACGGGAGGCGAGGACGACCGCCTGTTCACCGCCCTGCAAGCGCGCGGCGGCCGGTTCGGCTGGGCCGCCGACGCCTGGGTGGACGAGTTCGCGCCCCCCGACCGCGCCACCCTGAACTACGCCCTGATGCGCGCCTTCGCCTATGGCCAAAGCCCCAGCCAGATGGCCGCCGCCCGCCACGACTGGCCCGGCCTCGCCCGCTGGATGCTGATCGGCGCCGCCCAGACCGCCGTCTGGGGCCTCGCCTCCCTCGCCCTCACCCTGCTGCGCCGCCCTGCCCGCGCCGAAACCCTGGACCGGATGTCGCGCGGCCTGGGAAAGGTCTTCTGGACCAGCTGCTTCGAACCGAAACTCTACGGCGCGGCGATGGTGCGGCGGACGGGGGCCTGACGACCGAGGCGTCGTCTGCAAGCCGACCGGTGGGCGGCTTTCTTTCGGTGCGACACGCAGTTGCCTTCGGTCATGTCGTCTTAACAAAAGTGGATCAACTTAGGGTTTTAGTCTGACCAACCTGCTTGTTCGTGAACCTTCCACGGTGGAGACAGCGATGACTTTGATCTCTAGCGTGACGGTTGGGCCCCAGGCATCGGCCGGCAAGGGCACGGTGGATCCGGGCCTCAAGGCGATCATCGACGAACTAAACGACGACTCCGGCGCAGTGAGTTCGAGACGAAAGGCTGCGATTATGGATGACATCCAGCAGCGACGTTATGATATTCCGTCGAGCAACAAGGCCACGCAAGATTACTTCACGGCAGGCTTTACAGCTTCAAGCTTCCAAAAGCGCGGCAACGAACTAAGCATGCAGCTTCATTCGCAACTGTCTGCACGCGTATCTCAATCACACAGCAGCTCCGATACATTCGAGTTGCAGCTTGGTTTTTACAAAGCACTGTCCGAGGACGATAAGATCGCCTTCGCCGCCTACAAAGGTCAATCGCCCGAAGATTGGCAAGCAACCATGGAGGCGCGCCTCAAGCTGGCCGACCGCATCGAAGCTGCACAAGCGAGCGGTGAACTGGGACTGGACGGCCATCCTACAGGCAAGGCCAGCGCCGCTTTGAGCATGCTGATCGAGATAAGCGACGCATTCCACAAGATGAACATGGCCGACAAGGCCGCCGTCAACGCCTGGACGCGCTCGGTGAACGAAACGTTTGGCCGCCCCCCTGCCGTCCGCGTCGATCTATCGGACGAAGCCAAGGCCTATCTCAATCGCGTATAGGTCTCGACGATCTTGGGTGCGTCTCACGTCGGCACCGGGACTTCAGCCCGCCAGCCGGCTCAGGAACTTCGGCGGCTTGTAGGTCGAGCGGTTCATGACCACCCCGGCGATACGGCCGCCGACAGCCTCGATCTCGTCGCGCAGGATCACCGGTCCGCTCGCGGTCGCGCCGCCGGCGGCGACCACCAGAACCGTCATGTCCACGAAGGGCGCCAGGATGATCGCCATGTCGTTGCGGTCGGCGGCCGGGCTGTCGATGACGATGGTGTCGGCATGCGGCCGCAGGGCGTCCCAATAACCGGCCTCGCCGATCGCCTCGACCCGGTGGCCAGAGCGCAGGGCCTCCATGTGGAAGCGCGTGATCCACAACCGGCCGCCCAGGCAGGGTCGCGCAGTCAGCAGGCGCGCGGGCGGGATCGGCTTGCCGTCCCGTCCCGTCGGCGCCGGCGTGACGGCGAAGAAGCTGGAGCCGTCGGGCGAGGCCTGGGCCGGCTTGCCCAGTTGGCCGAACCGGTCCGGTTCGGCGGCGATGGCTTCGAGCTGCCCCTGCTGGGCCAGATCTCCGTCCACCAGCCAGACCGGCTTGCGCGCGCGGACAGCGGCCAGGCGCGCGAACTCCCGCGCCACGGTCGAGACGCCTTCTCCGGTCGTGGCGGCGGCGAACTGGATCACGCGGGCGCGGTGCGCCGGCGCCGGACCCAGCGCCGCCCACAGGCCCGCCATTTCGGACGTCAGATCGACCATCGAATCGCCACGCGCTCCATCGGCTCAGCCTAACACGGGCATGAGGCTAGTGCGCCTTCGCCGGAGCCACGGCCAGGACCGGCATATCCAGCGTCCGCCGCACCGAGTCCGGCGTTGCAAAGCCGCGCCGCGAGAAGATCCGCAGCAGGCCGATGCACAGGGCGGTGAAGGCGGCGAACAGGAAGACCGCCGCCAGGGCCGGCGCCTTCAGGCTCTTGCCGGTCGAGGGGGGCTGGGCGCGTTCGATCACGGTGACATTGTCGGCGCCGGCGGCGACCAGGGCGTTGTCCGCCCGGCTCTGGCTCTCGCGCTGCTGGAACTCGCGAATATTGGCGGTCAGGACTTCGCGATTGCCGGCCAGGGTCGCGTTTTCGGACTCCAGCGCCGTCAGCCGCGCCTGCCGCGACCGAATGTCCGTCAACTGACGATCCAGCGCCGAGAGCCTCGCCGCAAGGGCGTCGCGGTCGGCCTGGGTGTTGATCCGGTTGGTCTCCAACTCGGTCCAGACAGGGTTCGGCCCGGTGCGGACCTCCTTGGCCCCCACCGCCGTACCTGTGCCCACATAGGCCTGCAGCTGGGCGATCCGCGCCTCGATGTCCCTCACAGGCTGGGCGTCCGGCTGATAGCGCGACAGCAGCTGCTCCCGCTCGGTCCGCAGCTGCAGCACCTGATCCTGGGCCGAGATGTTCAGGTCCTGCTGAAGCGCCACCTCCGCCGGGGTCGCCGCCTGCTGCGCCACCAGGGTGTTCAGCCTCTGGCTGGTCTGGTTCAGCTGGCTCTGGGTCGACAGCCTGTCGGTGAAGACCGTCTGATAGACGGCCGCCAGCGTAGTCTTGGCGGCGGTGAAGTCGCCGATGTCGTTGCTGGTCAGGAACTGCTCATAGGCCTGATCCGCCGCGCTCAAATCGCCTTCGAACGCCAGTCTCTGGGTGGCGATGGCGGGGGTCTTGTCCTGGAAGACCTCGCGGCGATAGGCCAGATATTGCTCGATCACGGTGTTCAGCACGCGCGCCGCGCGCTCCGGGTCGTCGGCCTCGTAGCTCAGACGGATGACCGCGCTGCCCGGCGCGGTGCCGACGCTCAGACTGGCGCCGATCAGCTTGCGCGCCGCCGCCTCTGCCCGGTCCCGTGATCCCGTCGGCGTCTTGCCCAGGATCGCCGCCGGCCCCAGCGCCTCGACCACGCGCTGGCGCACCTGCCCCGAGCTTAGGATCGCAGCCTCGGAATTGGCGACCTCGTCGCCCTGCGGAGCCTGGCCCCGCTCGGCCGTGCCGACGCGCGGCTGATAGACATATTCCTGACCCACGCCGGCGAAGACCGCGCCCTGGGCCGTGTAATTCTTCTTCAGGGTGAAGGCGGCGGCGGCGCCCAGGGCGAAGATCACCAGGAAGACGATGATCATCAGCAGCAGTTCGCGGAACAGCAGGCCGACGACGTCCAGCACGCCGTAGCGCGGTCGGGTCGTGACATATGCCGTCGAGCGCATAGGCGGGCCGAATCCTGGAAAGTCTCTTGCGAATCCACCTTTCGCCCACCGGCGTTAACCATCGGTTACCCATAAGCGGCGAGTCTGCGACCCAACGCTCCTTTCGTCGGACCAGATCGATTCCATGACGCCAGATCGCCGACTATTCCTGCTGGCCCTCGGATCGGGCTGCGCCGCCCTAGCGGCCTGCGGCGGCAACGCCGCCCGGATGCCGCGCCCGAAGGGCGACGTGCAGCGGGTCCAAGCGGCGGGACGCGGCGACTTCCCCAACATCCCTTTCGCCGACTGGACGGACGAAGAGCCGGACTATCTGCTCTATCCGGGGGACGAGATCGAGGTGGCCCTGCCCACCGCATCTGAATTGACCCGCACCCTGAAGGTCGGACCCGACGGTCGGGTCGCCCTGCCCCTGGTCGGCCAGGTCATGGCGGCGGATCGGACCTTGCCGGAGTTGGAGCGCGAGGTGTCTTCGGCCTACGCCTCGCAACTGGTGCGGCCGGTCGTGGAGGTGACGTTGCGCCAGGCAGGGCCGATCCGCGTCTGGATCGACGGCGAGGTGCGGACCCCGGGCGTGATCGAGATGACCGGCGATCTGGACGCCTATCAGGCCGTGGTCCAGGCGGGCGGCTTCCTGCCGTCGGGCAAGCCCGAGCGCGCGGCCCTGATCCGGCGTGGTCCCGGCGGATCGCGCATGATGCGGGTGGTCGACCTGCGCCCGCGTCGCGGCGAGGTCGTGGCCCTGCGTCGGGGCGACATCATTTTCGTGCCGCGGTCGACCCTGGGCGAACTCGCCGCCTTCTTCACCCAGGTGCGCGCCGCCTTGCCCATCGGCTTCAGCTATTCGATCAATGGATCGAACGGCAACGGCTACGCCACCTTCTGAAGTCTCAGGCGGCCAGCCGCACCACGCCGGCGTCGATATAGCGACGGGCGGCCTTCTGGGCCTCGGCGATCTCTTCGCGCTCCATCTCCTGGCTCATCTCGCGGCGATAGACGCGCGCCTCGATCGAACCCTTCATGGCGGCCAGGTTGAAGATCATGTGGGCCGAGACCCGGTCCATCGGACAACCGCCCGAGCCGGCCGAATACATCATGCCCAGCTTGAACAGGTCGTCGCCCGACATGTCGACGGTCGGCAGCGGCAAGGACACGACTTCCACGTCGGCCTGCAGGTCGTGCGCCATTTCTTGCGCGTTCATTACCGTATCTCCTGAACGGGCGCCGTTCTGGGCCCGCCTCTGATACCGCATCAAATACCGCCGGTTTGAAGTTAAAGTTAACGGCGCAAGGCGCCGCCAAACTTTTAAGTAAAGCAGGAATGAATACTGCGAAAAGCGTTCAGCGTTCCGATACGATTTGGAAGGGGCTTGTTTACGTCTTGGTGGCCCGCTGACCGAACAGGACCCTGCGCGCCGCCTCGGCGTCCTTGCCCGCCGCGCCGGCGTTTCCACGCCGATCTTCCAGCAGAGCACGCCCGGTCTTGACCGCGGGCCTCGACCCGACCCGATCCATCCAGGCCGCCAGATGCGGAAAGTCCGCCAGAATCTGCCCCTGCAGCGTCGGCAATATCCATGGCCAGGCGGCCATGTCGGCGATGGAATAGTCGCCCGCCAGATAGTCGCGGTCCTTCAGGCGTCGATCCATGACGCCATACAGACGGTGCGTCTCGTTCGTATAGCGCTGCACCCCATAGGCGATCTGGCGCTGGTCGCGGATCATCGCGGGCGCATACTGGCGGAAATGATGGGTCTGGCCCGCCATTGGCCCCAGGCCTCCGACCTGCCAGAACAGCCACTGGTTCACCTCGACGCGCGCTCGCGCCTCGGTCGGATAGAAGCGGCCGGATTTGTCGCCGAGATACTGCAGGATTGCGCCGGATTCGAAGATCGAGATCGGTTGGCCGCCCGGCCCCTCCGGATCGACGATGGCGGGCATGCGGCCGTTCGGACTGATGGCCTGGAACCCAGGCTCGAACTGTTCACCCGTTCCGATGTTCACCGGCTGGACCTCATAGGCCAGCCCCATCTCCTCCAGCGCGATGGACACCTTCCATCCATTCGGCGTGGGCCAGTACCAGAGCTGGATCGGAGCGGTCATTGCGGCGGTCTTTCCTGTGGCGTGCCTCGCATCTGGGGGCCGCGACACGCAGCCGCAATCCACATTTCGATCCTGACACGGTCATTCAGGACGCGTTCAGGCGCGAAATCCGACCTTCACTTCATTAACGGGCCAGTTCGTCGTTTCCGTCGGCGGCCCAGAATGGAGCACGCAGATGAACCGCCTCACCAAGGCCGCTGTTGTCGCTATCGCCCTGTCCACCACGGCCGTTCCCCTGCTGGCCGAGGCGCAGAGCGGCGACGATCGTCGGGAATATCGCCAAGACCGCCGCGACGACCGGCGAGACTACCGCTCGGAACGCCGCGACGACCGTCGTGACTGGCGTCAGGGCCGCTACGACAATCGGCAGGATTATCGTCATGACCGGTGGGACGACCGTCGCGACTTCCGCCACGAACGCCGCGATGACCGCTGGGACCGCAACAATCGCAACTGGTGGCGCGGCCGGTCGGACTTCCGGGGCTACAACGGCCCGCGCTCGGGATATTGGTACGCGCCCAGCTACGGCTATTACCGGGTCGAGCCCCGTTACTACGGCTATCGCTGGCGGACGGGCGGCTATCTGCCGCCGCAGTACCGGACCTATTATGTCCGCGACCCGTATTTCTATGGTCTTCGCGAAGCGCCTCGCGGCTATCGCTACGTCCACGCCGGCAGCGACATTCTGATGGTCGCGGTCGCCACGGGCCTGATCGCCAGCGTCCTGTCCAACGTCTATTGAGGACGCCAAGCTGTTGAGCCGACAAGCCCCGCGAGGAAATCTCGCGGGGCTTTTGTCTGGGGCGTCCCCCGAACGGCATTCAGCCGGGGTTCATCGACCAAGCGCGATCATCACCTTAAGCCGCTGGAAAACCAGCGTGCAGGAATGAAAAGACCATGAAACGCCTCCTGATGGCTTTCACCGCCGTCGCCGCCCTGGGCGCCCCGCTGGCCACACCGATCCAGGCCCTGGCCCAGGACCGTCAGGTCGATCGCGAACAACGCGACGCCGACCGCCCCCAGAGGCCGCAGATCACGCGGGGAGAGCGTCCCGCGCCGAACCGTCCTTTACAGTCCCGGCCGGAAGCCCCTGCGCGTCCCGAGCGGCCCCGTCCGGAGCGCCCCAGTTTCGGTGAGACACGGCCGGCGCGTCCGGACCGCCCGCAGACAGGCGAAGACAGGCCCGATCGTCCGAATTACGGCGGCGCACGGCCGGATCGTCCCGACGTCAGGCCCGGCCGCCCGGAAGGCGCCAACCCCGGTCGGCCGCCTCGTCCCGACCGTCCCGAGGGCGGCTGGACTCGCCCCGACCGCCCCCAGACCGGCGGATCTCGCCCTGACCGCCCGTCAAGCGGCGGCCGACCGGATCGGCCGGGCGACAGCGGCGGGCGGCCCCATCGCCCGGACGGCGGCTGGAACCGGCCGGATCGGCCCGACAATGGTCACACGCGGCCCGGCCAGCCCCACCGGCCCGGCTCTGGCTGGAACCAGAACCGCGACCGGCACGACGAATTCCGCCGTCGCTTCAGCAGCGATCAGTGGCGGCGCGACTTCTATCGCAACCACCGGTCCGACTGGTGGCGGGACGACCGTCGCTTCCATGGCTACAGCGGCGTCCGCATGGGGTTCTATTTCGCGCCGGGCTGGGGCTACTACAGCGTGCCCCGCTCCTATTGGGGCCGCGACTGGTCGGCCGGCGATTATCTGCCGGACACCTTCTGGCGGTATCGACTGGACGACTGGCGCACCTATGGTCTCGGCTATCCGCCGGAGGGGGCGCGTTGGGTCCTGGTCGACAATACGATCTATCTGATCGACGAACGCGACGGCTACATCATCGACGTGATCCGAGACGCCTGGCGTTGGTAGTCTCGACGAAGAAGGCCCGGAGATCGCTCTCCGGGCCTTCTTACTAGAATGGGTCGCTCAAGCAGAGAGCGGCCGCGCCGCGAGCGTTAGCGACCAGCCGGGGGTTTGGGGGCCGCAGCCCCCAAAAATCAAAGACCCAGCTTGGCCTTCAGGATGTCGTTGACCGCGGCCGGATTGGCCTTGCCGCCGGTGGCCTTCATGACCTGACCGACGAACCAGCCCAGGGCCTGAGGCTTCTCGGCGACGGCGGCCGCCTTGTCCGGGTTGGCGGCGATGATGTCGTCGATAGCCTTCTCGATGGCGCCGGTGTCGGTGACCTGTTTCAGGCCGTGCTTCTCGACCACCTCGGCCGGCGAGCCCTCGCCGTTCCAGACGTGATCGAAGACCTCCTTGGCGATCTTGGACGAGATGACGTTCGTCTCGATCAGCTCGACCAGCTGGGCCACATGGGCGGCCGGCAGGGGGTTCTCGCTGAAGTCCTTGCCGTCGGCGGCCAGACGCGCCGAGACCTCGTTGGTGACCCAGTTGGACACCAGCTTGGCGTCGCGCCCCTTCGCGGCGGCCTCGAAATAGTCCGCCTTGGCCTGTTCCGAGATCAGGACGATGGCGTCGTACTGCGACAGGCCATATTCGCTCATCAGCCGCTTGCGCTTCTCGTCCGGCAGCTCAGGCAGGGACGCCTTGATCTCGGCGATCCAGGCCTCTTCCAGGTCCAGCGGCAGCAGGTCGGGATCAGGGAAATAGCGATAGTCCTGCGCCTCTTCCTTGGACCGCATCGAACGCGTCTCGCCCTTGGTCGGGTCGAACAGGCGGGTCTCCTGAGTGATCGAACCGCCGTCCTCAAGGATCTCGATCTGGCGGCGCGCCTCGTACTGGATCGCCTGGGAGATGAAGCGGAACGAGTTGACGTTCTTGATCTCGCAGCGCGTGCCCAGGAAGCTGAAATCGCCGCTGGCCTTGAACTTCTCGTAGTTGCCGGCGCGGCAGACGGACACGTTCACGTCGGCGCGCAGATTGCCCTTCTCCATGTCGCCGTCGCAGGTGCCCAGATAGATCAGGATGGTCCGGATCTTCTTCACATAGGCGACCGCCTCTTCCGGCGTGCGCAGGTCGGGGCGCGAGACGATCTCCATCAGGGCCGTGCCGGCCCGGTTCAGGTCGACATAGCTCTCGGTCGGCGACAGGTCGTGGATCAGCTTGCCCGCATCCTGTTCAAGGTGCAGCCGCTCGATGCCGACGTTGAAGAAGCTGCCGTCCTCGGCCTCCACCTCGACCACGCCTTCGCCGACGATCGGATAATAGAGCTGGCTGATCTGATAGCCGGTCGGCAAGTCGGGATAGAAGTAGTTCTTCCGGTCGAACTGGCTGCGCTTGTTGATCTGCGCGCGCAGGCCCAGGCCGGTCTTCACCGCCTGTTCGACGCAGTGTTTGTTCAGGGTCGGCAGCATGCCGGGGAAGCCGGCGTCCACCAGCGAGACCTGTTCGTTCGGCCCCGCGCCGAAGCCGACGGCGGCGCCGGAGAAGAGCTTGGCCTTGGAGGCCACCTGGGCGTGGATCTCCAGCCCCATGACGATTTCCCAATCGCCGGTGCGGCCCTTGATGGTTTTCGAGTTCGGAACAGTGTCGGTCATGGGTTCGTCCTAGCGCCGTCGGCGGCGGCGAGAAAGAGGCTGTCTTGAGGGTGTCGCGAAATCGCGCTCAACATCGGTCGCCTCAATGGAGAATCCGATGACCAAGACCCTGTTCGCCGCTGCTGCGGCCTCCCTGCTTCTGGTCGGCGCCGCCTCGGCCCAGACTGCGCCGGCTCCGGCCCCCGAACACGCCTCTGACCACGCGCATGACGAACATCATGCCCAGCATCCGACCATCGAAAGCCCGATCGAGGCCCTGCTGGCCGATCCCGCGACCAAGGCCGTGGTGGAGAAACACCTGCCCGGCATGGACAAGCATCCCGCCTATGGCCAGTTCAAGGGCATGACCCTTCGCCAGGTCGCGCCCTACTCCCAGGGCCACATCACCGACGAGAAGATCGCGGCGATCGACGCCGATCTGAAGGCGCTTCCGGCGGCCTGATGAAGAGGGAGGGCCGGCGATCACGCCGGCCCTCCATTCAACTCACCACCACTTCCCGGGCTTGGCCGTGAAGCCCGCGGCCCGTTCCAGCGCTGCGCCGACCTGGAAGACCGTGGCTTCGTCCAGGGCCTTGCCGATAACCTGTAGGCCCAGGGGGAGGCCGCCGGAATCGACGCCGGCAGGGACCGAGAGGCCCGGCAGGCCGGCCAGGTTGGTCGTGACCGTGAAGACGTCGTTCAGATACATGGTCAGGGGGTCGATCTGCTTGTCGCCGATGGCGAAGGCGGCCGATGGCGTCGATGGGGTCAGGATGGCGTCGACCTGGCCCCAGACATTGTCGAAGTCCTCGGCGATGCGGCGACGGACCTTCAGGGCGCGGACATAGTAGGCGTCGTAGAAGCCGGCCGACAGCACATAGGCGCCGATGGTCAGGCGACGCTGGACCTCCTTGCCGAAGCCCTCGGCGCGCGAGGTGGCGTAGAGGTCGTCCAGCGAGCTGAACTGATCCGCCCGGTGCCCGAACCGCATGCCGTCGTAACGGGCCAGGTTCGACGAGGCCTCGGCCGGGGCGACGATATAATAGGTCGGCAGGGCATACTTCGTGTGCGGCAGGCTGATCTCGACGATCTCACAGCCCGCGTCCTTCAGCCAGGCCACGCCCTGGTCCCACAGGGCCTGGATCTCGGCGGGCATGCCGTCCACGACATATTCGCGCGGCACGCCGATGCGCAGCCCCTTGACCGACTTGCCGACCGAAGCGGTCCAGTCGGGGGTCGGGACGTCGAGGCTGGTGGAATCCTTGGCGTCGAACGAGCACATGGATTGCAGCAGCAGGGCCGCGTCCTCGACCGTCTTGGTGATCGGGCCGGCCTGGTCCAGCGAAGACGCGAAGGCCACCATGCCGAAGCGGCTGGCGCGGCCATAGGTGGGCTTGATCCCGACCGTGCCGGTGAAGGCGGCGGGCTGGCGGATCGAGCCGCCCGTGTCGGACGCGGTCGCGGCCAGGCACAGGTCGGCGGCGACGGCCGAGGCCGAACCGCCCGAAGATCCGCCCGGCGTCAGATCGGCGTTCGAGCCGGTCGATTTCCACGGGTTCTTGACCGGACCGAAGGCCGAGGTCTCGTTCGATGAGCCCATGGCGAACTCGTCCATGTTCAGCTTGCCCAGCATGACCGCCCCGTCGCGCCACAGATTGGCGGTGACGGTCGATTCATAGGGCGGGACGAAGCCGCGCAGCATGTTGGAGCCGGCCGTGGTCTGGACCCCCTCGGTGCAGAACAGGTCCTTGATGCCCAGCGGCGCGCCTTCCAGCGCCCCGCCCTCGCCCGAGGCGATGCGGGCGTCGGAGGCGCGGGCCATGTCCATGGCCTTGTCCGCCGTCACCTCGACATAGGCGTTCAGGGTCGGATTGGCGGCCTCGATGGAGGTCAGGAAGGCCTGGGTGATCTCGGCCGAGGAGAAATCCTTGGCCTTCAGGCCGTCGACGGCGCCCTTCAGGGTCAGTTTGGTCAGGTCGCTCATGACTATTCGACCACCTTGGGCACGACGAAGAAGCCGTCGGCCGACTTCGGGGCGTTGGACAGGACGGCGTCGATCTTGCCGCCGTCGGTGACCACGTCTTCGCGCAGGCGCAGGGGCTGGGCGACGTTCGAGGTCATGGGCTCGACGCCGTCGACATCGACCTCGTTCAGCTGTTCGATCCACTGCAGGATGCCGTTCAGCTCCTGGGCCAGCGGCTCCAGCCGATCCTCGGGGGTCTTGATGCGGGCGAGATGCGCAACCTTGCGCACCGTCGCAGCGTCGATGGCCATGCGGCCCTCCAATGCACGTCGATAATGGGGTCTAGGGGGTCGGATTAGCGGCACAGGCGGGGATTCACAAGAACGAGCCGGGTTCGCCTTCAACCATGGCGGCGCCGGGCGCCTTGGCGCAAAAACAGGGTGACAAGCTGCCAAACGCGCCAAACCTGCCAAATTCACTTCACAGCGCGCCTCCCGCGTTTACGGCCCGGGACTATAACCCGGCCTGGGAGACCGACGGGTTGGGGGCGCGAAATCAGCCTCAAACCCTTGCGCAGACGCAGTGTGGAGCGGGCGACGAAAAATTCAAAGACCGGAAATACCATTTCAGCGCGGTCGGTCGTGACGATCAGCGGGCGTTTCGCGCGTGACGACCGCCCGCCTTGCGAGCCACCTGCCGGCACAATAACAATCTTCGCCATAGCCTTCGTACGCCAAGGATGACGCCATGCTGCTGGCCGCAATCGCCGCTCTCCTTTTGCAGTCTGCCCCTACGTCCGATCCCTGCGCCTACGATAGGGGCGCGATGCTGGCCCTTTCGCCGGAAGCTTTCGATCAGGATCTCGAGGGCGGCTGGCGCTCCCTCTCCGATACGCCGGACTGTCGGGAGGCGGCGGCGGACCTGCTGGCGGCCTTCCGGACCGCGCATTGGGGGGAGCTGACCCCCGGCGAACTTCACATAAACTATTGGCACGAGGGACAGCTCAGGGCTTCGCTGGACCAGCGCCTGCGCGCCAAAAGACTCCTGCTGGCCGGGGTCAATCCAGCGATCACCAGCGACGGCTTCCAGGATTATGCGCTCGGCACAGTGGCTTTCCTGGACAACGATCGAGAGGCGCTCCAGGCCGCCCGCGATCGTTTAGCCGCAACGCCGCCGCCGGACGATTGGGCGGAGACCGTCGCATCCTTTCGCGAACAATATGGCGTCGAGGTGAAATGGCCCATGAATCTCAACGTTCTGGACAATATGCTGGCCTGTTTCGGTCGCAGCTACGACGAGGCCTATGAGGGCTGTAAGGCGCCTTAGGCTTTGACACATCGGAGCGCTGCGCCTACCGCGCAGCCGTGCCCGTTCTCGACCTCCTTGACCTGCCCGCCGCCTGCCCGCCCGACACGCCGTGGATGGGGCTGGATCTGGGCGAGAAGACCATTGGGGTGGCTGTGTCGGACGCCACGCGCCTGATCGCCTCGCCGCTGGAGCTGATCCGCAAGTCCAAGTTCACGCTGGAAGCCGAACAGCTGTTCAAGCTGATGGCGCATCGCAAGGTCTCGGCCCTGGTGATCGGCCTGCCCGCCAACATGGACGGGACCGAGGGGCCGCGCGCCCAGTCGTGCCGCGCCTTCGCCCGCAATCTGGAACGGCTGCGGCCGGTCAACATCGCCTTCTGGGACGAGCGGCTGTCCACCAGCGCGGTCGAGCGGTTCCTGATCGAGGACCTGGACCTGAACCGCAAGCGCCGGGCGCAGGTCGTGGACCGCACCGCCGCCGCCTGGATTCTGCAGGGGGCGCTGGATCGGGTGCGGGATCAGGCGACCTGGGTTTGACGGGGCTGATCGCCGGCGTCCTGCCGGTCTTTCTGATGATCGCCCTGGGTTATGGGCTGCGAAAATCCGGCTTCCTGCCCGACGAGGCGTGGCGGCCGATCGAGAAGCTGTCGATCAACATCTTCTATCCCAGCTTCCTCATCCCCGCGATCTGGCACGCGGACCTGTCGGGCGGCGGGGCGACGGTCGCGGGCGCGGCGGCGGTGGGGGCGACCCTGATCGTGGCGGCGGCGACCCTGGCGGCCAAGCCGCTGATCACCCTGGACGGCCCGGCCTACACCAGCGTCTTTCAGGGGGTGATCCGCTGGAACAGCTTCGTTTTCGTGCCGGTGATCCAGTCGGTCTATGGGTCGGAAGGCACGGCCATGGCCGCGGTCGCCATCGCCTTCATCATTCCGGTGACCAACATCGCCTGCGTCGCCGTGCTGGCGAAATGGGGTTCGCTGCGGCGCGAGCCTTCGGCGCTGGGCCTGGCCAAGTCGATGATCGCCAATCCGATCCTGCTGGCCTGTCTGATCGGCTTGGCGCTGAACCTGCTGCGTGTGCCGCTGATCCCCGGCCTGTCGGACGCGATGGACCTGCTGGGCGCCGCCGCCCTGCCGCTGGGCCTGATCGTCGCCGGGGCCGGTCTGTCGTTCGCCGAGGTCAAGCGCCGTCAGGGAACCATCGCCGCCGTGACCCTGGTCAAGCTGGGGGTCATGCCGCCGCTGATGTGGTTCATCGCCTGGGCGCTGGGCGGCGACAGTCTGGCCCAGGGGATCGCCCTGATCTGCGGGGCCGCGCCGGGATCGGCCGCCTCCTACATCCTGGCGCGCCAGATGGGCGGGGATGCGCCCCTGATCGCGGGGGTCATCGCCCTGACCACCGTCGGCAGCGCCGTGGTGATTCCGGTGCTTCTGGCCCTGTTCCACTTCGCCTGATTTGGGGCGCTGACTGGCGCTCCACACTGGCGTTTGCGCCGACTCCCGCCTATAGGCGCGTCTCGATGACCCAGCCCCACGACGTCACCGACCAGACCATTCGCGAACGGCTGGTTCCGTTCCCCAAGGCCCACTTCCTGGCCGCCTCGGACCTGAACCCCTTCGTCACGCCGCAGTTGCTGGATCTCGGCGACGCCTTCGTCGACTTCAATCGCCAGTCGTCCAAGGCCCTGGACCTGCTGCACGGGCGCACGGTGGTGAACCTGTTCTTCGAGAACTCCACCCGCACCAGTTCCTCGTTCGAGATCGCCGCCAAGCGGCTGGGCGCCGATGTGGTGACCATGCCGGTCGGCTCGTCCTCGGTGAAGAAGGGCGAGACCCTGATCGATACGGCGGTGACGCTGAATGCGATGAAGCCGGACATTCTGGTCATCCGCCACTCGGCCTCGGGCGCAGCGGAACTGCTGAGCCAGAAGGTCGGGTGCGCCGTCGTCAACGCCGGAGACGGCCGCCACGAACACCCGACCCAGGCTCTGCTGGACCTGCTGTCGATGCGGCGGGCTTTCGGCGATGTGACCAGCCTGACGGTCGCCATCTGCGGCGACATCACCCACAGCCGGGTGGCGCGGTCGAACGTGGCGATGTTGCAGATGATGGGGGCGCGGGTGCGCCTGATCGGCCCGCCGACCCTGGTGCCCGGCGACGCCGACCGCTGGGGCTGCGGGGTGTTCCACGACATGCGCGAGGGGCTGGCCGGCTGCGACGTGGTGATGATGCTGCGGCTGCAGCTGGAGCGGATGGCCGGCGCCCTGGTGCCCTCGACCCGCGAATATTTCCGCTTCTGGGGCCTGGACCGCGAGAAGCTGGCCTGGGCCAAGCCGGGCGCCAGGGTCATGCACCCAGGCCCCATGAACCGGGGCGTCGAGATCGATTCCGACGTGGCCGACGACCTGGACGTCTCCCTGATCCAGGATCAGGTCGAGATGGGCGTCGCCGCCCGCATGGCCGTGCTGGCCTCCCTGTCGGCCCGTTGGGGGGACAAGTGATGACCACCGTCGCCATCCTCAACGCCCGCCTGTTGGACCCGGCCACGGACTATGACGGCCCAGGCGGCGTGCTGATCGAGAATGGCCGCATCGTGCGCGTCGTTCACGGTGCGGCTCAGATCGACGCCGATCAGGTGATCGACGCCGACGGCCAGTGCCTCGCGCCCGGCCTGATCGACATCCGGGTCAAGACCGGCGAACCCGGCGCTGAACCGAAAGAGACGCTGAAGTCCGCCAGCCTTGCCGCCGCAGCCGGGGGCGTGACCACGATCGTGGTTCAGCCCGACACCGATCCCGCCGTCGACGACCCGGCCATGGTCGACTTCATCCAGCGGCGCGGCGCGGCCCTGAATCTGGTCAATGTCCGTGCGGCCGGCGCGGCGACCAAGGCCCTGGACGGCCAGCGGATGGCCGAGATCGGCCTGATGGACGAAGCCGGCGCCCTGTATTTCACCGACGGCGACAAGGTCATCGTCAACAGCCGCACCCTGCAGCGGGTGATGAGCTACGCCGCCGCCTTCAACGCCCTGATCGCCTGCCGCCCGTCCGACCCCTGGCTGACGGAAGGCGCCGTCGCCGCATCCGGCGAACTGGCCACGCGGCTGGGCCTGTCCGGCAGCCCGGCCATCGCCGAGCGCATCGGGCTGGAGCGCGACCTGGCCCTGGTCGAACAGACCGGCGCCCGGTTCCTGGTCGATCAGATCTCGACCGAAGGCGCGCTGGAGACCCTGGCGCGGGCCCGCGCCAAGGGGCTGGAGGTCGCCGTCAGCGTCTCGATCAACCACCTGTGCTTCAACGAGGTGGATATCGGCGACTATCGCACCTTCTACCGGCTGGACCCGCCGCTGCGGTCGGAGACCGATCGCCAGGCCCTGATCGAGGCGGTGCGCGAGGGGCTGATCGACGTCATCACCTCGGCCCACGCCCCTGCCCCCGCCGAGGACAAGCGCCGCCCCTTCGCCGAGGCCGCGCCCGGCGCCGTGGGTCTGGAGACCCTGCTGCCCGCCGCCCTGACCCTGCACCACGAGGACGGTCTGGACCTGCTGGACGTGCTGCGGCCCCTGACCCAGGGACCGGCGGCCCTGCTGGGCCTCGACGCCGGGGTGCTGGCCGAAGGCGCGCCCGCCGACCTGGTCCTGTTCGACCCCGGCGCGCCGATCATTGTCGATGCGGACAGGCTGCGGTCGAAGTCGAAGAACTCGCCGTTCGACGGGCGGCGGCTGCAGGGCAAGGTGATCGGGACCTGGGTGGCGGGGCGGAAGGTTTTCTGACCCACCCTTCCCTCTCCCGCTGGGAGAGGGCTTGAGCGCACGAGAGCGTAGCGATCGTCCTGGCGCGAAAGGGTGAGGGGTCAGGTGGTGCGAGTTGGCCCACCGCCGGTCCCTCATCCGGCCCTGCGGGCCACCTTCTCCCCACGGGAGAAGGAAAAAGGATCGATCACGCCGTCAGCATCCGCTTCACCACCCGTTTGAACGGCGCCGTCGCCTGCCCGGCGCGCAGCGCCGCGCCCCGCGCCAGACGGGCCGGGGGCGTCTCCTCGGTGAACAGGCGGACCAGGGCGTTGGTGCCCTGGTACAGGGGCCAGCTGGCGAGGCGGTGGTCGCGTTCATAACGGGCCAACAGGCGTTCCGAGCCGATGTCCCCGCCGCGCGCCGATCTCACCACCTTGGCCAGCGTATCCTGTCCGCGCAGACCCAGGTTGAAGCCGTGGGCCGTGACCGGGTGCATGCCCACGGCGGCGTCGCCGATCAGGGCGAAACCCTCGCCCGCGAACCGGCGGCTCCAGGTCGTGGCCAGAGGATAGGCGTGACGCGTGTCGATCAGTTCCAACCCGGTCAGCCGCCCCTTCAGCCGCCGCTCCATCTCGACTGAAAAGGCTTCGGGCGACAGGCGCATCAGGTCGGCGATGGCGGGGGCGGCCAGGGTCAGGACGACGGAGGAGACCCGCTCCTCGATGTCCGCGACCGGCAGCAGGGCCACGGTCTGGCGATGGTCGAACCATTCGGTGGCGACATGGCGGTGCGCCTGGTCGTGCCGCATCCGGCAGACCATCATCGACCGGCCCAGCCGGTTCATCTCGACCCCGACGCCCAGCTGGTCGCGCACGCCCGAAAAACGCGAATCCGCCGCCACGATCAGCTTCGCCCGGATCGCCGTCCCGTCGTCCAGTACGACCCGCCCGCGCGGGGCGGCGCCCTGGACGGCGCAACTGGCCACCCGCCGCCCGGCCATCAGGGTCACGCCCGGCTGGCCCTCCACGACCTCGAACAGGGCGCGGCGGATCAGGTGATTGGGGATCAGGACGCCCAGCCGGTCGGCGCCGCCGGCGTCGAAGGTCAGGGCGAAGGGCGAGCCGCCGTCCAGCACCCGCGCCTCGCGCAGGTCCGAAATCTCTTCCGCCGGCACCTGGTCCCAGGCGTCCAGGCTCTTCAACAGACGGATGGAGTTGTGGGTCAGGGCGATCTCGCGCCCGTCGAAGGCCGGGTCGCGCAAGGCCGCCTCGGCCTGTCCCTCGATCAGAGCAACCGTCAGCCCCGCTCCGGCCAGGGACCGGGTGAAGGCCAGGCCCGCCGGTCCGGCCCCGACCACGGCCACGTCGAACATCAGATCATCGCGCATGCTGAACTCCTGATCTTCCTCCTGCCCTAACTGCGCCGCCAGGCCCTTGATTCAGCGCAAATCGTCGCGTCAGCGCGGGCGGCGGCAGGTCGCGGCCTTGGCCACCTCGGCGCCCAGCACCGACTGGACCGCCAGGGGCGTGTCGGTGGCGATCACGGTGACGCCCTGGCGGACCAGGTCGCGATATTCGGAGACGTCGCCGTCGGCGGCGTAACGGTCGTCGCGGCGACGGCCCTCGGCGCCCAGGGTGCCGAACTGGACCTCGACCCCCGCCTGACGCAGGGCCGACCACAGGGCGGGGCGTTCCTCGCGCGTGCCGGTCCAGGCCAGGATCTGGGCCGGGTTCAGCCCGTCCAGATCCTCGACGCCGTCCAGACCGGCCGAGATCATCATCTCCGGCGCCAGGGCCGCGACGGCGCGGGCGTCGGCGTCACTATAGGTGATCAGTATGACCCGGTTCTGCGCGCCCGAGCGGCGCACCTGGTCGATCACGGCCCGCGCCAGATCGACCGTGGTTGCGCCGTCCGCCGGCTTCAGATCCAGACTGGCGATGGCGCCCACACGCCCCGCGGCGTCCAGCGCCTCGGCCAGGGTCGGGGGTGCGGCGGCGGTCAGGGCGCCGTTCGAGGCCTTGAGCCGCGCGGCCTTGACCTGGGCCAGGGTCAGATCGGCGACGCGGCCTTGTCCGTTCGTGGTCCGGTCCATCGTCTCGTCGTGCATCAGGACCAGACGGCCATCCCTGGTCAGGACAGCGTCCAGTTCGAGGATGGCCCCCGGAATGGCGCGGCCTGTGGCCAGGATGGCCGCGATGGAATTCTCGGGCTGGTCCATGGCCGAGACCGCCCGGTGCGCCGAGATGGCCACGCCGCCGTCCCTCACGCAGTCGAAATAGACGGCCATGGCCGGTCCGCCCATCGGCGGCGGGCTGGCCGGCGCGGCGCCGACGCAAGCCGAGGTGGACAGCAGCAGAATCAGGGCGGCGGCGGCGGGGATTCGGGTCATGGCGCACTCCGGCAAGGCGGGCGGACCTGACCCTGCGTCATTCATCGGGTCAAGAGGTCGGATCGCCCTTGCTCCGCAAGGCGCGCCGACGCATTTTGCCACAGCATTTCCCGGGGAGAGAATCAACGTGCAGGATCTGGCAGGCCCCGCGATCGGGACCTTGGCGCTGGTTGCGCTGGGCGGCTATCTGCTCGGCTCGATTCCGTTCGGCGTGGTGATCACCCGCGCCGCCGGCGCCGGCGACGTGCGCAACATCGGCTCCGGCAATATCGGCGCGACCAATGTGCTGCGGACCGGGCGCAAGGACCTGGCCCTGGCCACCCTGCTGCTGGACGCCGGCAAGGGCGCCGTCGCCCTGCTGATCGCCCGTGCCCTGTTCGACAGCGAGGTGGCGGGCGCCATCGCCGGCGGCGCGGCCTTCCTGGGCCACCTGTTTCCCGTCTGGCTGAAGTTCAAGGGCGGCAAGGGCGTGGCCACCTTCTATGGTCTGCTGCTGGCCGCCGCCTGGCCCCTGGGCCTGATGGCCGGAGCGGTCTGGCTGATCAGCGCCTTCGTCTTCCGCTATTCGTCGCTGGCGGCCCTGATCTCGTCGGCGACCGCGCCCCTGCTGGCCCTGCTGCCGCTCGCCGCCGTCGGCCTGCCGGTGGCTATGCCGATCCTGTGCCTGACCGTCTTCGCGGCCGTGCTGATCTGGGTCCGCCACCACGAGAACATCGCCCGGCTGCTGAAGGGCGAGGAACCGCGTATCGGGGCCAAGAAGGCGTGAGCCTGGCGGCGGACGAACGGTTCGCCCGGCTGCGGCTCGCCCGCACCGACCGCATCGGTCCCGTCGCCTTTTCCCAGTTGCTGGGCCGCTACGGCTCGGCCGTTCGCGTGCTGGAGGTCCTGCCCGATCTGGTCCGCAAGTCCGGCGCGGCCTCCATTCCCCCGCCCGTCGCCAAGATCGAGCGCGAACTGGCCGATGGTGAGCGGGTCGGCGCCCGCCTGCTGGTGCTGGGCGACGCCGACTATCCCGAGATGCTGGCGGCGCTGGATCCGCCCCCGCCGATCCTGTGGACCCGGGGTCGGGTCGAACTGATGAACGCGCCCTGCGTCGCCATCGTCGGCGCCCGCATCGCCTCGGCCGGCGGACAGCGGATCGCGCGTGGGCTGGCGCTGCAACTGGGTCAGGCCGGCCATGTCGTCGTCTCGGGCATGGCGCGCGGCATCGACGCCGCGGCCCACGAAGGCGCTCTGGCGACGGGGACCGTCGCGGTCCTGGGCGGCGGGGTGGACGACGTCTATCCGCCCGAGCACGTCGACCTCTACGCCCGGCTGATCGATCAGGGCTGCGTGGTGTCCGAAAGCCCCGTCGGCGCCCGCGCCCAGGCGAGAGACTTCCCCCGGCGCAACCGCATCATCTCCGGCCTGTCGCGCGGCGTCGTGGTGGTCGAGGCCGAGATCAGGTCCGGCTCGCTGATCACCGCCCGGCTGGCGGCGGAACAGGGGCGCGACGTCTTCGCCGTGCCCGGCTCGCCGCTGGACCCGCGCGCCAAGGGTCCGAACGAACTGCTGCGTCAGGGGGCGATCCTGTGCGAGGGGATCGAGGATATCGAGCGCGCCTTCAACACCCTGCGCACCCTGCGCGCGCCGCCGTCGGAACCCATGGACTATGGCGAGGTGGACGACGCCTTCCTGGACCGGGTCGCCGCCCTGCTGTCCCCGACCCCGACGCCGCGCGACGAGATCGCCCGCGCCCTGAACGCCCCCATGGGCCAGGTCGCCGCCGCCCTGCTGGAACTGAGCCTGGCGGGCCGTGCGGAGCTGCTGCCGGGCGGTCTCGCGTCCATATAGTGAAGTCTCTTCCGGATTCGTCTTCGATCCGTGATAGTCACCCGATATTCCGCAAGTTTACGGGCGTCCGGCGGCCGGTGCATTGACACATGGCTCCGCTCCAACCACGTTCGCGCCCCTTCCCGAGACCGAACACGCATGAACCTCGTTATCGTCGAGAGCCCCGCAAAGGCCAAGACCATCAATAAATACCTCGGCTCCGGCTATGAGGTTCTGGCGTCCTACGGCCACGTCCGCGACCTGCCGTCGAAGGATGGATCGGTCCTGCCCGACGACGACTTCTCCATGCACTGGGAGGCCGACGCCAAGGGCGCCAAGCGGCTGTCCGAAATCGCCGAGGCCGCCAAGCGCGCCGACCGCGTCATCCTGGCGACCGACCCCGACCGCGAAGGGGAAGCCATCAGCTGGCACGTGCTGGAGGTGCTGAACAAGAAGAAGGCGCTGAAGGACACGCACGTCGAGCGCGTCACCTTCAACGCCATCACCAAATCCGCCGTCCTCGAGGCCATGGCCAATCCGCGCCAGATCGACATGGAGCTGGTCGAGGCCTATCTGGCCCGCCGGGCGCTGGACTATCTGGTCGGCTTCACCCTGTCGCCGGTCCTGTGGCGCAAGCTGCCGGGCGCGCGCTCGGCCGGCCGGGTTCAATCCGTCGCCCTGCGCATCGTCGTCGATCGCGAGATGGAGATCGAGAAGTTCAAGGCGCAGGAATACTGGTCCATCGAGGCCGACCTGAACGCCGACAGCCCACCCTTCACCGCCCGCCTGGTCAAGCATGAGGGCAAGCGGGTCCAGCGACTGGACATCAAGGACGAGGCGACCGCCGCCGCCGCCCGTGCGGCCATCGACGCCGGCGACTTCACCATCAACTCGGTCGAGAAGAAGCCCGTCCGCCGCAACCCGGCCCCACCCTTCACCACCTCGACCCTGCAACAGGAAGCCTCGCGCAAGCTGGGCTTTTCGGCCCAGCGCACCATGCAGGCGGCGCAGAAACTGTATGAAGGCGTCGACGAGACCGGCGGCCTGATCACCTATATGCGGACCGACGGCGTCCAGACCACGCCCGAGGGCATAGCCCAGGCGCGAGAGGTCATCGCCAAGGAATTCGGCCCGGCCTTCGTTCCGCAGGAAGCGCGCTATTACAAGACCAAGGCTAAGAATGCTCAGGAAGCGCACGAAGCGATCCGGCCGACCAACATCGCCCGTCATCCCGATTCTCTGCGCCTCGAATCCGATCTTCAGCGTCTGTACGAGCTGATCTGGAAGCGGATGGTCGCCTCACAGATGGAGGCGGCCCGGATGGACCGCACCACGGTGGAGATCGAAACCTCGGACGGCCTGACCGGCCTGCGCGCCACCGGCCAGGTGGTGACCTTCGACGGCTTCCTGGCCGTCTATGAAGAAGGCCGCGACGAGAAGCAGAAGGGCGCCGAAGAGGACGAGGGCGACGACACCAGCCGCCTGCCCGCGCTGAAGGAAGGCGCCAAGGCCAAGGTCGACGCCATCCGCACCGATCAGCATTTCACCGAACCGCCCCCGCGCTATTCGGAAGCCACCTTGGTCAAGAAGCTGGAAGAGCTGGGCATCGGCCGCCCCTCGACCTACGCCTCGACCCTGTCGACCTTGCGCGACCGCGAATATGTGCGGGTGGACAAGAACCGCTTCTATCCCGAGGACAAGGGGCGGCTGGTCACGGCCTTCCTGGAGCAATTCTTCCGGAAATGGGTCGAATACGACTTCACCGCCGCCCTGGAGACGCGTCTGGACGAGGTGTCGGCCGGTCAACTGGACTGGAAGGTGCTGTTGCGTGAGTTCTGGTCGGACTTCCACGCCGCGACCCAGGCCGCCGGCGAACTGCGCACCACGGCCATTCTGGACGCGCTGAACGAGTCGCTGGGCGCCCACATCTTCCCGGCCAAGGAAGACGGGTCCGACCCGCGCGAATGCCCCCTGTGCCACCAGGGCCAGCTCAGCCTGAAGACCAGCCGGTTCGGCGCCTTCATCGGCTGCGAACGCTACCCGGACTGCAAATACACCCGCCCCGTCGCCAGCCCGTCGGCTGAAGACGGGTCGGCGGAAAGCGGCGACCGCGAACTTGGGATCGACCCGGAAACGGGCCAGCCGGTGCAGCTGAAGATCGGCCGTTTCGGCCCCTATGTCGAAATCACCCCGCCCGAGGGCGACAAGCCCAAACGCTCGTCCCTGCCCAAGGGCTGGTCGCCGGCGTCGCTGACGCTGGACCAGGCGCTGCGCCTGCTGGCCCTGCCGCGCGAGGTCGGGGTTCACCCCGAGGACGGCAAGATGATCACCGCGGGCCTTGGCCGTTACGGACCCTTCGTCCTGCACGCCGGCACCTATGCGAACGTCTCGGACATCGACGAGGTGTTCGAGGTCGGCCTGAACCGCGCCGTCGCCCTGTTGGCCGAGAAGCGCGCCGGACGGCCCGGTCGCGGCGCGGCCACCGCCCCGCTGAAGGACCTGGGCGCCCACCCGGAAACGGGCGAGCCGATCCACGTCATGGCCGGCCGCTTCGGCCCCTACGTCAAATCGGGCAAGATCAACGCCACCCTGCCCAAGGGCACGGCGCCCGAAGACCTGACCCTGGAAGACGCCCTGCCCCTGCTGGCCGCCAAGGCCGGGGCGGCGCCGAAGAAGAAGGCCCCGGCGGCCAAGAAGGCGGCCGCGCCGAAGAAGGCTGCGGCTGCGAAGAAACCGGCGGCCAAGAAGGCGCCGGCGAAGAAGGCCAAGGCTGAGAGCTGACCTCACCTCCCCGTTCGCGAAGGCGAACGGGGAGGACAGATCGCGTAGCGATCAGGCGGGGGCGACTCGGTCGGTGGGGATGACCGCGCCAGCTTCTGACACCGAGTCGCCCCCTCCTGGCGTCCGCTGACGCTCCCGCCTGTCCTCCCCGCGCGCCTTCGCGCGCAGGGAGGTGGATACTCAGCGCATCTCCACCCGCCGCGCGCCCACGGGGATCGCCAGCTCGTCGCCGGTCCACTGCGCGGCCCGCCCGTCGATGCGGACCCGCTCGGGCCGCCCCTCCCCCGCCGGCCATTGCAGCACATAGCCGCCCGGCGGGGTCGCCCCTTCTCCCAGGGTCAGGACATAGGCCGCCCCCTGTTTGCGATAGGCGTAGGTCAGGGGGCCATAGGCGGTGCGCAGGCCCTTCACCCCCACGCCCTCGGCCGTATCCAGCCAGGCCTCCGGCACGCCCGCCGCCAGCACCAGGGCGTGATCGCGGTCCCGTTCGTAGGCGAACAGGTCCAGGGCCGAGCGGATATAGTCGGAGCTGATCCAGGCGTGGGGCATGTCGCCGATGAAGCGGGGCTCGCGCTTGTCGCGCCCCACCACCTCGGCCCAGCCGTTCCAGGCCTCGGGCCGGCGGTCGGCCATCAGGAAGTCCAGCACCGCCAGGGCGCGGTCCTTCTGGCCCAGCCGAACATAGGCGCCGACCAGCCGCCATTCGTAGGGGGTGTAGTCCTTCCACCCGGTGCGATTGGTCAGGCGGCTCTGGAAGTTTTCCCAATAGCGGTCGAAGGTTCGCGCCGTCAGTTCGGGCGGGAGATTATCCTGCTCGCCCGACGGCGACAGGGCGATGGTGGTCGAGGTGGCGTCGAAATCGCCGCGGTCGGCGGCCCCGGCGATCCAGTCGATGTCGTGGTGTTCGGCCGTCGCGGCGATGGAGGCGCGGATGTCGGCGGCGAACTGATCGCGGGCGGCGGCGTAGCGGGCGGCGGCGTCTGCGTCGCCCAGGGTCTCGGCGATGAAGACCGCGTCCTTGTAGCCCAGCAGGCCCCAGAAATCGTCCCAGTAGGAATAGGCCGCCTTGTCCGAATAGCCCTCGTGGCTGATCGTCGGCGGCAAGAGGCCGTACAGATGGCGCTGATCCGGCGTCTGGAAGGCGGCGGTGCGGGTGGAGGCGCGCAACTCGTCCATATAGGCGATGGCCTTCTGCACCTGGGGCCAGACCTGGCGCAGCAGGGCCTCGTCGCCGGTGTAGCGATAGGTCTCGGCGGCCAGGAAGACGAACTCGCCGTGGCTGTCGTTCTCGGGCACCGGATCGGCGCCGCGCGCATCGACGCAGCAGGGGACCTTGCCGTTTTCAAAGACGTAGGGGGCGTACCAGCGCAGATAGTCGGCGGAGTGCTCGGCCATGCCCAGCCGGTTCAGCCCCTCGGCCATCATGGCCCCGTCGCGGATCCAGGAGCGGTTGTAGCTGCGGGTGCCGGGCTGGAGGATCGGCCCCTGACGCGACATCAGCATATGGGCCAGGGACGACTTCAACGCGTCCTCGATCCGCTGGGCGGCGGGCGGCAGGGTCAGGTCCACCCGGTCCAGCTTCTCGCGCCATTCCGCCGCCAGCGCCCGCTCGGCCTGATCCAGCGCGGCGACGCCCTGCCCCGCCTGCGGCGTCTCGCCCGCCAGCGGCGACAAGAAGCCGAAGGTGCGTGTCTCGCCGGGCTGGAGCATCACCTCATACAGCAGGGCGCCGGCCGGCAGGTCCGTGGGGTCGGAGACCATGACCGGTTCGCCGGCGGGCCGTCGCGCCGACGGTAGAATCAATGATTGAGGATCTGCCCCTGCATCGAAGCTCGAGGCCGCGACGGCGTCCGGCGCAGTCAGGGCGTGGACCCGGACGTCGTCGTTCAGCGTCAGGCTCGCGCCGTCCCAGGCGATCCGCTCCACCGGCGCCACGCCGCCCGGAATGGCCAGGAACTGCACGGGTCCATTGACCTGGAACGGCCGCGCCGTCAGGGCCAGGGTCAGGTTGCGCGGCCGGTTGGAGGTGTTGGTCAGGTCATAGCGGCCCCACAGACGCGCCTGGTCCGGCGCGCCGTCGGCGAAGCTGGTGATCTTCAGCGTCCAGTCGTCGGCGGTCCAGGTCACCGAGGGAATGGGCAGGTCGCCGTCCTTCAGCCCCTGTTCGACATTGACGTCGGCCCAGGTGATCAGCCGCCCGTTATCGACGACGAAGGGTTCGATGCTGGGGCCAGCGCGGCGCAGTTCGATGGCGCCGTCCTCGCCGATCAGACCGCTCTCGCCGCCGCCGTCGACGCCGACCAGGGTCCAGTAGGGCTGTTCGCCGAAGAAGCCGCGCGGATAGAGACCGCGACGGTTCTCCTTGGCCACCGCCTCGACGAAGGCCGTGGCGTCCTCGCCGAAGGCCAGGGGTTCGACCTCGATCTCAGTCAGCGCATAGGTCGTCGCCTGCCCTGCCCCCAGCCGCTGTCCGGCGCCGGACGAGCCGACCACGTCAGAGGCGGGGACCGGCTTCAGCGGCTCCAGCCGCAGCCAGCGCGCCGTCGCCTCGGGCGTACGCAGCCAGTCGACGCCGCCGTTCCCGCCCGTAACCATCGCCAGCTCGCGCCAGTCCCGTCCGTCCGTCGAGGCGGAAATCCGATAGTCCGCCGCCGCCCCCCGCTCGCCCCAGCGCAGGGTCAGGCCGCCGAACTCGCGCTCGTAACCGAGGTCCAGGGTCAAGACCGACGGTTCGCCTACCGGCGGGGTCCAGGCCGTCTTCGGGTCCAGATCGACGGCGTTGGCGGCGGTCGTCTCCGCCCGTTCGTCGGCGGCGACCGGCTGGGGCGGCACGGCGGGATCGACCGGCAGGGCGCGAAGGCTTAGTTGGTCGATCTCGACGGCGCCCTTGCCGCCATCGGCCGCGACGACGACAAACTCGACCCGCTCGGCGCGGCGCAGCACCGTCTCCGGGCTGGGGCCCCAGGCCTTGGACACCTGGCGGCGCTTGATGACGACCTTCGTCCAGCCGTCGGGGAAGTCGTAGCGCGCGGTCTGTTTCCACCAGACGTTCTCGGCCGAGGCGTCGGTCAGCTTGACCTCAAAGGTGTTGACCGGCCCGGCGCCGCGCACCCAGAGGCTGATCTCGTAATTGTCGGGCAGGTCGAACGGCAGGGGCCTGCTGAGCACCGCATAGCCGGCCTTGCCGTCGAAGTCGTAGTCGAGCCGGACGGCGCGGCCGTCATGCCCGGCGACGGCGGAGACGGCGGCGTGGACGTCGGTGGAGGCGCTGGCCTGCCAACGCGACGCGTCGTCCATGCTGTCGAGAACGCGCGTGTCCTGGGCGACGGCGGGGGCGGCCATGAGGGCGGCGCTAAGTGCGAGGATGGAGGTCAGGATACGCATTCGGATTACTCCAGTTTTCCCTCTCCCCGTCATCCTCGGGCTTGTCCCGAGGATCCATACGCCCGGTGTCGAAGGCGTGCGTCCCGTCCTCGACGGAGTCTATGGATCCTAGGCACAAGGCCTAGGATGACGGCGGTGGAGGGCTACAAGGATCACCCCTTCACGCTGCCCGCGAGCATGCCGCGGATGTAGTAGCGTTGCAGGGCGAGGAAGAGGATCAGGACGGGCGCGACTGTGACGACAGCGCCGGCCATCATCAGTTCGACATCCTGCACATGTTCGCGCGACAGGGCCGCCAGGGCGACCGGCAGGGTGTAGTTCGCCTGGTCCGTCAGGATGATCAGCGGCCACAGGAAGTCGTTCCAGCTGCCCAGGAAGACGAACAGGCCCAGGGTGACGATGATCGGCTGCAGCGTCGGCAGGACGATGCGGCGGAAGATCTGGCCTTCGCTCGCGCCGTCGATGCGGGCCGCCTCCAGCATTTCGTCGGGAATGCTCAGCGCATACTGGCGCACCAGGAACAGGCCGAAGATCGAGGCCAGCCAGGGCACCAGGGCGCCGGCGTAGGTGTTCACCAGCCCCATCCCCTTCAGCATCAGGAACAGCGGCAGGGTGCCGATCTGGGCCGGCACCACCAGGGCGGCGACCAGCAGCTGGAACAGCCGCTCGCGCCCGGCGAATTTCAGCTTGGCGAAGGCGTAGCCGGCCGGGACGGTGAAGCTGAGCGCCAGGATCGTCGCCAGGGTGGCCAAGGCGAAACTGTTCCACAGATAGCGGCCCATGCCCTGGTTCAGGAACAGGTCCTGATAATGCTCCAGGGTCCAGCGCGACGGGACCAGCGGCGGTGGGAAGGTCGCCGCCTCGCCGGTCGGCATGAAGCTGACCGACGCCATCCAGACCAGCGGGAACAGGACGATGAGCGCGATGAGCGCGACGGCGAGGTTGAGCAAGATCGAGCGGATTTTCACTGATACGCCCCCACCCGCTTGGCCACGGCCAGCTGCACCAGGGTGATGGCCAGGATGCACAGGAACAGGACGAAGGCGACCGCGCTGGCGGAGCCCAGGTTCCACCATTTGAAGCCTTCCTCGTACATGAAATACAGCACCGTCACCGTGCTCTGGGCCGGGCCGCCTTGCGTCATCACATAGGGTTCGGCGAAGAGCTGGAAGAAGCTGGCGACCGAGATGATCGAGACCAGCAGCATCGTCGGCGCGATGGCCGGCAGGGTGACATGGCGGAACTGTTTCCACGGCCCGGCGCCGTCGATGCGGGCGGCCTCGTACAGGTCGTCCGGCACGGTCTGAAGCACCGCCAGGAAGATCAGCATATTATAGCCGAAGATCTTCCAGACCACGAACATCAGGATGGCGGGGATGGAGGTCGAGGGCTGACCCAGCCAGTCGACGGCCGGCAGGCCGATGCTCTCAAGCCCCCAGTTGATCACGCCGTAGCGGGTGTGCAGCAGATAGCGCCAGACCACCGCAGTGGCGACCAGGGTGGTGACATAGGGGGCGAAGAACATGACCCGCCAGATCGGCCGCCACTTCACCACCCGTGCGTTCAGGATCACCGCCGCCGCCAGCGAGGCCGCGATGGACAGGGGCACGCCCAGGACCGCGAAGGTCAGGGTGTTCTTCATCGCCCCCCAGAACAGCGGATTGGTCATCAGCCGCTCGTAGTTCTGCAGACCGACGAAGCGCAGATTGTCGAGGTTCGCCAGGGCGTAGATGTCGAAGTCGGTCAGGCTGAGCAGCAGGGCCGCGATCACCGGGAGGGCGAAGAACAGGCCGATGGCGATCATCGCCGGGGCGACGAAAGCCCAGGCGGCGCGTTCGCGGGCTGCGAGGCCACGTGAACGTCGGACGGCAGATATTGCGGGATCGGCGACGGTCATACGGCCCTGCCCTGTTCCATCATCCAGCGGCGCTTCTCCAGCAGTCGGTCCGCCCGACGGTCGATCTCCGCCGCCGCAGTCTCGGGCGTATATTCGCCGCGCACCATCCGTTCGGCGACGATCTGCATCTCTGTCACGATCCGTTCCCATTCCGGAACCTTGGGCACGGCCTTGGCGCGTTCCAGCTGGCCCCGGAAGGGCGCCAGCATGGGGTCGCGCTCCACCTGGGCGATGTCCCAGGCGCTCTTTCGCGCCGGCAGGTCGCCGACGATGGTGTTGAACCGGGCCTGGACCGCCGGTTCGGACAGATAGCGCACCAGGGCCCAGGCCGCCTCCTGATGCGGCGACGACTGGAACACCGCCAGGCTGGATCCACCCGGCGCCGAGGCGCCCAGACCGCTCGGTCCCGGCACGCCGGCCGTGGCCCAGTTCGGCTGGAACGACGCCGGCAGGCGCGATCGGAAGTCGCCGACGCTCCACGGGCCGGAGAAATAGAAGCTGAAATAGCCGCGCGCGAACTCGGTCCAGACGTTCGAGATCTGCGCCGCCGAAGCCAGGGGCGCCAGGCCCTCGGCGAACAGGCTGCGATAGAAGGCCAGGGCCGCGACGAAGCCGGGGTTGGAGAAGTTGCCTCGCGTATTGCGGTCGCGCAGCAGCGGCTCTTCGGTCTGCAATCCGAAAGTGAGAAGTTGCTCGAACTCGTTCAGCGGCAGCAGGATGGCGTAGTTGTCGCCGCCCGCCACGCGCTTGATCCCGTGCATGGCCCGCTTCCACTCGGCCCAGTCCTGCGGCGGCGCGTCGAAACCGGCGCGGGCCAGAAGGTCGGTGCGATAAAACAACAGACGCGTATCGACGTACCAGGGCGTGGTCATGGCCCGGCCGGCCACCTCGTTGGTCTCCAGCACCGCCTCGAACTGATCGGTCAGCAGGTCGGCGGCGGCCGGCGGAGTCGGCGACAGGGCGCCGATGGCGGTCAGTTCCGACACCCAGGTGTTGCCGATCTGGCTGACGTCCGGCAGCGAGGCGCCGGCGTAGGCGGTCAGCAGTTTCTCGTGGGCCGCGGTCCACGGCAGGGGCTGGACCTCGACCCGGACGCCGGAGTTGCGCCGCTCGAACTCGGGCATCAGTTCCCCGACCGTCCCGCCCTCATTGCCCATGGCCCAGAAGCGCAGCACCGTCTCGCCGTCACGGCGCGGCGTGCAGGCCGCCGCCGCCCCGCCCGCCAGCAGCGCCAGGGCGCCCCGCCTGTGCGGGCCAGAGGTCATGCGTTCAGCCAGCCGCCGGTGAAGCCCGCTGTCTCCAGGGCCTTACGGATGTGCGGCTCGCCGCGCATGTAGCGCCAGATGAAGTCGGAGCGATGGTTCTCGGTCATGCCGACGATGGGGCCCTGGTCGATGCCCAGATAGTCGTCGGCGACCCAGCCCACGCCGTCAATGATCTTGCCGTGCTGCAAGGGCCCGTCGCGCTGGGTCAGGGTCGGGTTGAAGCTGTCGAGGAAGCCCCACTCAGTATAGATCCCCGCGCCGAACCGGCTCTTCATCGCCTTGATGCAGGGCACGACGATCTCGGGCGCGAAGGCGATGGAGCTGGCCGCCGCCGTGGGCGCGATGGTGCCGTCGTCGCGCTCGCCGGGGCCCCGCGCCGAATAGCTGAAGAACTCGCGCTCGACCCCGTTGATCGTCTGTTTGAAATCGCCCGGCCCGTCGCAGGCCGTCAGACCCCAGGTCTCGGACGAATAGCCGGCCCACTGGCCCGGATTGTCGTGGCCGTATTTCTGCTGGGCGTAGACGGCGCGGCGGCTGTTTTCGAAATAGTCCAGATACTCGCCCATCTGGGCCGTCTGGCCCCGCATCCAGGCGTCCTGGATGCCGCGGAAGTCGACGTACATATGGCTGTACTGGTGGCCGAAGATCGGCGCGAAATTCAGGTGCCAGCTGCCCCAGCGGTCGGTCCAGCTCTGGTCATAGCTGGCGGCCCACTCATGCCAGACGTTGACCGAGACCGGATGGGTCGGGCTGCCGATGGCCAGGAGCAGCAGCAGCATCCCCTCGTTATAGACATGCCAGTCGGACGGGATGAAGCCGCTCTCCGGATGCCAGCCCATGGTGATCCGGTTGTCGCGCACGACGGCCCAGTCCCATTCGATCCGCTCGTACAGGGCCTGGACCCGACTGCGGATCTCGACCTCGTCCGGGTGGTCGCCGTCGAAATAGCGGGCGGCGAACAACATGCCGGCGATCAGCAGGGCCGTATCGACGGTCGACAGCTCGTTGGTCCGGTAGCGAAGCCCGGTCTCCATCTCCAGGAAATGATAGAAGAAGCCCTTGTGCCCCGCCGTGCCGGTCGGCTCCGGCCCCTGGGGCAGGCTGTGGAAATAGCGGACGGTGATCAGGGTGCGTTCGCGCGCCTCGTCCCGGCTCATCCAGCGCCGCTCGACGCCGATGGGCCAGCAGGTCAGGGCGAAACCGACCGCGGCGATGGAGCAGAAGGACGGCGTGGGCCAGCGATCGGGAGTCAGACCGGTGCGCCGATCCGTGACCTTCTCGAACCAGCGGAAGGTGCGTTCCTGAAGCTCGCTGATCTCGCGGTCCAGCCGCAAGGGGCGCCGCTGCGTGCCGTTGACCGCGCCCGTGACCGCCTGCTGCGCCACAGCCTGGTCTGCGACCATGCCGCCGACCGCCAGAGCCGCAGCCCCGGCCGTGGTTCGCATCAGGAAGTTTCGGCGGTTCATGGGCACGCTCACTGGGTCTGTATCAAGAAGAAGGCCGCCTCCCGCGCAAGCGGAAGGCGGCCCAGGCTCAGAGGGAGTTAGAAGGCGTAGCGGGCGCCGATCTGGAACGACCGCGTCGGATACTGCACGCTGCTGGGGTTGCCGAAGTTGGGCGTGCCAGCATCGCCGTTGAAGCCGCTGTAGTTCTTGAAGTTGAACACGTTGATCGCATCAACATAGACCTGCAGCTCGCCGGCCCCTGCCATATCAATCTTCTTCGTCAGACGAAGATCCAGATTGCGATAGGCGAAGGCGTTCGGGATGAAGAAGTTCTCCTTCTCCGGATAAGCACCGTAGGGTCGGTAGTAGAAGTTCGAACCCGTGCCGTCATAGACTTCGAACGGCGTGCCCGAACCCAGGGTCAGGATGCCCGAGAGCTGGAAGTCCAGCGGCAGGTCCAGAATGCCGTTGGCCACGATCCGATGACGCTCGTTGTTCGCCGAATTGCGCATCGGAGAAGCCTCTACCGAGAAGCAGTCGAAGCAGAAGTTATCGTTGCCGCCGTTCTGCTGTGCGTCAGACAGGGTATAGGCAATGTTCACACCCCAGCCTGAATCACGCGTGTAGGGCTTGTCCAGCTTGACGTAGAGGGCCGTGAACTCGCGTTCCTTGTTGTGGTCCGAGACCAGATAGCTGCGATACGGATTGCTGCCGCCCGGTCCGCACCAACCGCCGTTGTCGCCGAAGCCGTCGCCGTCGTTGCCGTAGTTGGGTTCGCGGCAGCGGTTCAGATACTGCCAGGTGAACTCGTTTTCGGTCTTGCCATAGGCCAGGGTGAACTCGGTCTGCCAGTCGCCGACCCGCTGGCGGACGCCCAGATTGAACTGGTCGGTGCGCGGCGGCTCGTAATCGTTCTTCAGCAGGAAGGCTTCGCCCTTGGCGGGAATGGTCGCCAGAAGCGCATCCAGACCGGACGTCGTCATGTAGGACGCGTTCCACAGGAAGGGATTGGCAGAACTGCCGTCCTGAACCGCCCCGGGCGTCGTCGTGAAGAAGGCGTTCTTGGAGTTGTCGAACGGCTTGGCGATCTCGTCGAAGGCGAAGTTGAAATTCACCCGATCATAATAGCGCCCGGCGCCGCCGAAGATCACGGTGCCGCGATCGCCGAAGACGTCGTAGGAGAAACCGATCCGCGGCTGGAAGGCCTTGGCGTAAGGATCGCGATTGTCGCCGGTCGAGATGTAGTCGCCAATGTTGAACCAGCTGGGTGCATAGCCGGCCGGCTTGCCGCCGTCGGTGGAAGCGATCCACTGGTTCAGGCCGTCCACGGCGGACTGAGGCGTGACATAGTCCGGGTTGCTGGCGTTGTCCTCATAGTCCCAGCGGATGCCGAGGTTCAGCTCCAGCTTGTCGGTGATCCGCCAGTCGTCCTGGATATAGACGCCATAGACCTTGTTCGTCAGGTCGACGGTCGGGAAAGCATTACCCAGTTGAACCCGATAGGGCACCGAGGCGTCGCCGCTGCCGATCCCGTCCACATCATAAAAGAACTCGGGATTGCGGCCGAACTCCTTCTCGACGTGATAGTCTTGGCTCGAGAACTTCACGCCCATCTTGATGGTGTGGAAGCCCTTGAACTCGACCTCGTTGAGGGTCAGGTCGTTACGGAAGGTCACCGACTCGTCCGTGATGTCCTGGCGGGTGTTGGCGCCGCCGATGTTCAGGATGGTATCCCCGCCGAAGGGATCATAGCCGCGATCGAATACCCGATAGCTGGCCCCCGGCGTGTCGAAATTGGCCGCTGTCGGGTTGTAGTGGTAATTCCTGTAATCGACGGCGACCTCGTTCAGGAAGCCCTGCCCCTGCCACTGATAACGCAGGTTGGCGCTCTTGGTCGTCTGCTGCAGACCGGTCGCACGATCAAAAGAGTTGGCCCCGCCGACACTGGCGACTTCGCCTTCGTCACGATAGGTGACGCTCAGATCGATCAGATGACCTTCCGCAGGCTGGAAGCTGAGCTTGCCGAAATACAGATCTTCTTCGAACGGCGTCGCAAAGGTGCCGAGGTAGTTAGCGAACTGTGCCTGATACTTTGGATCCTGACGACCCAGGTTCACCACGGCCGCCTCGTTTTCTTCCTTGTGCTCATAGCTGCCGAAGAAGTGCAGGCGATCCTGAATGATCGGGCCGCCCAAGGCTGCGCCATATTGTTTGACGTTCAGGTCGGCCTTTTCTTCGCCTCGACGTTCGGCAAACACATCCTGGGTGACCATGCTTTGATCACGGTAGGTGCCGAAGATTTCCCCATGGAATTCATTGGTGCCCGAGCGGGTCACCGCTGTGATGATCGCCGAGGAGGCCTGCTCGTATTCAGCCTTGAAATTCTGGCTGACGACGCGGAATTCTTGGACCGCCGCCAACGGGAAGGGGTTCCCGCGACTGTCATCCTGACCGACGATGCCGCCGGCGATGATGTTGGACTTCAGGCTGGCCCCGTCGATGAAGGCGTTGACCGCTTCCGCCCGCTGACCGCCAGCCGTGATCTGGCTTTCCTTCTGGTTTGTCCCGACCCGAACGCCCGGGGCCAGGGCAGTGAAGTTCAGGAAGTTGCGGTTCAACTGGGGCAGCGTCTGAAGTTGCTGCGTCGTGACGTTGGTGGCGCTCTCCGGCGTGCGGACTTCCACCAGACGGCGGCCCACAACGACGATCTCGCCCACATTGGTCGCACCCGACGCGTCCGCGACGACCAGATCCAGGTTGCCGACCTGACCGACGCCGATGGAGACGGTGTCGGTGGCGGTATCACCGTCCGCAGTGGTCACCGTCACCTCATAGGTGCCGGGACGAAGGCCGGAAAGAGTATAGCCGCCCTGGGCGTTGGCCGTGGTGCGGTTGGTGAAGCCCGAGTTGACGTCACGCGCGACGACGGTGACGCCAGGCTCGGCCTGAGCGCCGTCGGTGACGCTGCCTCGAATGGTCGAGGTCGCGACCTGCGCCGTCGCCGCGCCGGCGAAGCCTGCGGTGATGGCGAAGGCGGATACGGCGGCCAGGGCCGCGCTACGCGTATTGAACTTGATCATCCTGATGTCCCCTCCTGATGGGTCCGATTCACGACAGCGACGCCGCTGTCTGATCGGGGTTTGACCCGGCGGTTGCGGCCGCCGCGGTGGATTGACGAACGACCAGGGCCGGTCGAACGATTTCACAAGCGGTGTCCGCCTCGGCGTTCGCGCCGGCCTGGACCAGGCCGATGAGGCGTTCGACGCCCCGGCGACCCATTTCCGCAATATTCACTCTGAGCGTGGTCAGCGTCGGCCGGACCAGGGCGGCCAGCGGCACGTCGTCGAAGCCGACCACCGCCACGTCCTCGGGGCAGCGCACGCCCGCCTCCTGGAAGGCCAGCAGGGCGCCCAGGGCCATCATGTCATTGGCCGCGAACACCGCGTCCGGGCGCTGGTCCAGCGCCATCAGCCGGGTGGCGGCGCGATGCCCGGCGGCCTGGGTAAAGTCGCCCTCGACGATGATCGGATCCTGGCCGACCAGGGCGCTGGCGTAGCCTTCGGCGCGGATATCGGCTTCCAGGTTGCCGGCGGCGCCCCGGATATGGGCGATGCGGCGACGACCGGTGGCGATCAGATGTTCGACCGCCGCCACGGCGCCCCCGTGGTTGTCCACAGCGATCGCCGGCCGGCCGCCCTCGTCCAGACCGCCGTTCATGACCAGCACCGGAGTCCGGCCCGCCACGTCGGCGGCCAGATTGGCGGCCCGCACATGGGGCGACAGCACGATCATGCCGTCGACCCGGCCCCGCATCGACCGCAGCGCCGCCATGGTCTCTTCGGTGTCGCCGTGGGAGCTGGAGACGATCAGGTGCTTGCCGTGCGCCCGCGCGGCCAGGTCCATGCCGCGGATCAGTTCGGAGAAGAACTCGCCGTACAGGTCCGGCAGGATGACCCCGATGGTGTCCGTCCGGCTGGTGGACAGGCTGCGCGCCCCGACATGGGGGACGTAGTGAAGATGCGCGACCGCATCCAGCACCCGCTGGCGCGTGGTTTCGGTGATGGCGTCCGACCCGTTCAGCACGCGCGACACCGAGGCCACGGACACCTTGGCCCGTTCGGCGACGTCGCGGATCGTGGCGGCCTTGGCGGCGGGCGCACGTCCGTTCACGGCTGATGAGGCGGCGATATCCAAGTGTTTCCCTCTGAGCGTCATCGCGCCAGCCTTCTTGTCGAAGGTCTGTCGATAACCTGATGTAATCGGTTACATGACACAGGAGCAATGTCGGCCGCAAGCGGCGCAATGTCGCTTTGTGTCGATTTCTGGCCCGCCGGCGCCCGCGCCTCGCCTGATGACCACCGGATCGAGCCGGCGTCCGCCCCAAGGGCGCTGAATGACCGTCAAATGGATTCAGCGGTTGATAACTACTACATATAGTGGCGCGCCTTGATGGATCGCCGTAATCTGGTGGCAGGCTTACCGGGAGATGCGGCCCATGCGCTTTCAATCCGGCTTCGTGGATCTGGCCCGCCGGGTCACGATGGAGACCCGCGCTGTCGAGCGCGCCGCCACAGTCCAGGAGATCACGGCGCCGGCCGCATGGTCGGACGCCCGGATCGAATCCTGGCTGGACTGGAGCGAATCCCTGGTCCCCGACCTGTCCCCGACCGGCGGCTGGCTGAACGGCGCCGTCGACGCCTGGGCCGAACGCCTGGCCGGCCGGGGCCTGGCCGAGGGCGTCTTCACCGATCGGGCCGAGGCCTATGTCTTCGCCGCCGAACTGGCGGCCACCATTCAACTGGGCCTGGCCTCGCCTGTGGGCGCGCCCGAGGCCGGCGCAGGCTCCGCCGACATTCTCGACCTGTCCGATCCCGCCGCGCCGGCCCATCTGGCCGAACACCGCGCCGACCGCATGACCGCCCGACTGGCGCTGCAGTCGGCCGAGGCCCTGGCCGACGCCCTGTGCGCCGTCGCCGACGCCGTGGACCGTTGCGAGGGACCGGACGGCCACTGCGCCGATCCGTCGCGCAACCCCGCCCTGGGTCGCGCCGCCGCCACCGCGCGGCGTCGCGGCGCCACCGACGCCGACATCCTGCGCGCCGTCGATGGCGAACGTCCGGCCCTGGCCCTGCGCCCCTTCCACGAAACCCCGCCCCTGATCGCCTTGGCCGACCGCACCCAGATCGCCGCCGGCGCGCCCGAGGCCCTTCTGGCCGCCGAATCGGCTCTGGACGGCGGCCTGATCGCGATCTTCTCTCCCCGCGACGCCGAAGCCCTGGCCGAGGGCGCGATCGGTCGCGCCCTGCTGGACCTGTCCGCCGTCGCCGCCCTGGACGGCGGGACCTTCGACCGCCTGCCGGATCTGGTGCGTCTGTGGACCGTGGCCCTGGATCTTCAGGCCGCGAGCGTCGCCATTTCCCTGGGACTGGAGGGCCTTTCGGCCGCCCTGATCCCGGCCGGCGGCGACCTGGCCGCCCGGGCCGAGGCCCTGGCGGGCCTGACAGCGGTGGTGGCGGCTCAGACCTCGGTGGAACTGGCCCAGTTGCGCGGCCCCTGCGCCGAATGGGACGGCCTGAAGAGCCAGGTCGCCGACGCTGACCGCACCCGCCGCGCCCGCCTGAAGTCCAATCCGGATCCTCTCGCCGCCGTCGCCCTGAAGCGGATCGGCAAGCTGGGCGCGCCCCGGCGTCATGCAACCGTCGGCCTGTTCGTGGACGACGCCGAGGCCCGGCTTCGACTGGGCCTCGGCGCCCCTTCGGTCATCGATGTCTTCCAGACCGCCGACGGCCAGATCGGCCGTCGCCTGGCCCCGCCCCTGGCCGCCGCCCTGGCCCGCGCGGGCGGCGACGTCCAGGCGGCCGAGCGCCGGCTGTTCGGCCGTCGCACCCTGGTCGAGGCGCCGGGCGTCGATCACGCCGCCCTGCGCGCCTTCGGCTTCACCGACATCGAACTGGCCGCCGTCGAACAGGCCCTGGCCGGGGCCGACGGCTTCGACGCCGTCTTCACCGCCCCGGTGCTGGACCCCGGCTTCATCCGCGACGTCCTGGGGCTGGAAGACGGCGACGGCCCGTTGCTGAACCTGCTGGGCGTGCCCGAGGAGGCCGAGTTCGCGGCGGCGCGCTGGGTCTTCGGCCACGGCGATCTGACGGATTGGGCCGAGGGGCCTGCCGCCGTCGCCGCCCTGCTGGCCGATCCCGCAGGCGTCGAGGCCGACCTGCGCCGCGCTGTCGAACCGTTCAGCGACGCGCCAGACACGGCCGTGGACCTTCTGGACTGGCGCGCCACCGCCGCCCAGGCCGCCCGTCGTCTGGCCCAGGCCGCCGCCGAGGGCCGCCGCGCGGTGCGGCTGCGTCGCGCGTCGCCGCCCCCCGGCCCCCTGCTGACCCTGCCGAAAACCGATGCGAGCCCGCGCCTCGAAACGCCCCGCCCCGCTCCCGCCCCTGCGCCGCAGGAGCGCGTCGTCGAACGGGTGGTCGAACGCGAGCGCGCCCGCCGCAAACTGCCCGACCGCCGCAAGGGCTATATCCAGAAGGCGGCCGTCGGCGGGCACAAGGTCTATATCCACACCGGCGAATACGATGACGGGGAACTGGGCGAGATCTTCATCGACATGCACAAGGAAGGCGCCGCCTTCCGAAGCCTGATGAACAATTTCGCCATCGCCATCTCGATCGGGCTTCAATACGGCGTGCCGCTGGACGAGTTCGTCGACGCCTTCGTCTTCACCCGCTTCGAGCCCGCCGGACGGGTCACGGGCAATGACTCGATCCGCTCGGCCACCTCGATCCTGGACTACATCTTCCGCGAGCTGGGCGTCTCCTATCTGGACCGCCACGAACTGGCCAACGCCGGCCCCGACGAGTTGAACGCCGACGGTCTGGGTCACGGCAAGGCGGAGGGGGGAGAGGCCGTCCCCGCCGCCCGTTTCATCTCGAAGGGCTTCGCCCGCGGTTCCGCGCCCGACAATCTCGTGGTCCTGCCCTTCGGCAAGAAGGCCGAGCCTGAACCGAAGGTCGTCGCCAACACCGAGGCCGTCGCCTGCCCGTCCTGCGGCGACTTCAGCCTGCAGAATCGCGGCGGCGTCTGGGTCTGCGATACCTGCGGCGACGCCCGGGCGGTTCACGGCGGCGATCAGGGCTAAGTTAACGGCTGGGCTCTAGAGTGCCGCCACGCGACGTTTTCGCTGGAGCGACCCCATGTCCCGCCTGACTGCCCTGTCCATCGCCGTCGCCGTATTTGCGACCGCCGCCCCCCCTGTTCTGGCGCAGAACGCCAGCCAGATCGCCAGCGTGAAACGCGGCGCATCCTGCGCCGGCTGCAACCTGTTCCAGGGTGATTTCTCCGGTCTTGAGGCGCGCGGCCTGAACCTGTCCGGCGCGCGCCTGCGCCAGGCGGACCTCAGCCTCAGCGTGATGAACCGCACCCGTTTCTCCAACGCCGACATGCGCGACGTCGAGGCCTACGGCGGGGTCTTCTCCAGCTCCAACTTCTCGGGCGCAGACCTGACCAACGCCAGCTTCGTCGGCGCCTATCTGCAAGGCGCGAACTTCGCGGGCGCAAAGCTGATCGGGACCAACCTGTCCGGCGCCGACCTCTCGCGCGCCGCCGGATTGACCCAGGGTCAGCTGAACCGCGCCTGCGGCGACGGCTCGACCATTCTGTCCGGAAACCTACGTATTCCCGCCTGCTGACGGCCATCCGTCTTGCCGGGATTTAACGAAATTACCTCGATTTAAGTAGGTATGGCCGGTGTTTCGGGGCATTCAGACTGCGTGAAACAGATCGCCCGCCCAACCCCCATCCGATTGAAATCCGCGCTGATCGGGGCGGCGGGCCTGATGCTCGCCACCCCCGCCTTCGCCGGGATCGAGATGACGGTCCAGGATCGCGACGTGGCCCGGTCGGTGTCCCTGGGCGGTTCGTGCAATCGCTGCGAACTGTCGGGCCGAAACCTGTCGGGCGCCACCTTCACCGGCGCCAGCTTCATGAACGCCACCCTGGTCGGCGCCAATCTGCGCGGCGCGGAAATGGTCGGCTCCAACTTTACCGGCAGCGACTTCAGCCGCGCCAATCTGACGGGGGTCGAGATCGT
Organism: Brevundimonas sp. TSRC1-1; assembly: GCF_049898245.1. Taxonomy (NCBI): domain Bacteria; kingdom Pseudomonadati; phylum Pseudomonadota; class Alphaproteobacteria; order Caulobacterales; family Caulobacteraceae; genus Brevundimonas; species Brevundimonas sp. TSRC1-1. The sequence goes on along the minus strand of NZ_JAFCXI010000001.1, from coordinate 814,730 downwards.
CGGGGCCAACTTCACCTCGACCAATTTCACCGGCGCCGTCCTGACGGGAGCCGAGGCCCAGGGCTCATCCTTCGTGCGCGCCAACCTGTCGCGGGCCGACCTGTCGGGGGCCGAACTGCACGGCGTGAATTTCAACGGCGCGACCCTGGCGGGCGCGAATTTCTCGAACAGCGAACTGTTCGGCGCCACCCTGGCCAATGTCCACGCCATCGGCGCAAACTTCTCCGACGCCGAGATCAACGCCTCCAACCTGTCCGGCGGCGACTTCTCGAACGCCTCCTTCCGTGACGCCAGCCTGGACGGCGCCCGTCTGACCGGGGCGACCTTCACCCGCGCCGACTTCAACGACGCCTCGCTGCGCCGCACAGACATTCGCGGCGCCGACCTGTCCGGCGCGCGCAACCTGACCCAGGATCAGGTCAGCGAGGCCTGCGGCGACGGCGCCACCCGCCTGCCCGGTCGTCTGACGCCCCAGGCCTGTCGCGGAACCATCCGGGTGATCCGCACCCCGCCTGCACCGCCGGCTCCCCCGGCCGTGCGCCACTTCGTGTCCGCCGAACACTGAACAGCAAAAAGGGGACGCCGCAGCGTCCCCTTCTTCGTTTCGGCGATCCGGCGTGGCCGATCAGACCTTGATCGGCACGGCCGTGCGGATGTGGACGTCCTTCAGCTGGCGCTCCTCCGCCTCGGTCGGGGCGTTCATCAGCAGATCCTCGCCCTGCTGGTTCAGCGGGAAGGCGATGACCTCGCGAATGGCGGTTTCGCCGGCCAGCAGCATGACGATGCGGTCGATGCCGGGGGCCAGGCCGCCGTGCGGCGGCGCGCCGTAGCGGAAGGCGTTCAGCATGCCGCCGAACTGCTCCTCAACCACCGAGGCGTCGTAGCCGGCGATCTGGAACGCCTTCAGCATGATCTCGGCCTTATGGTTTCGGATCGCGCCCGAGCACAGCTCATAGCCGTTGCAGACGATGTCGTACTGGAAGGCGCGGATGGTCAGCGGATCCTGGGTCTCCAGGGCCTCCAGCCCGCCCTGCGGCATCGAGAAGGGGTTGTGGCTGAAGTCGACCTTCTTCTCTTCTTCCGACCATTCGAACATGGGGAAGTCGACGATCCAGCAGAATTTGAACTGGTTCTCGTCGATCAGCTTCAGCTCCGTGCCCACGCGGGTGCGGGCCAGGCCGGCGAACTTGGCGAAGACCGACGGCAGGCCGGCGACGAAGAAGGCGGCGTCGCCCTGGCCCAGGCCCAAGGACTTCATCAGGGCCTCGGTCGGCTCCTGGCCCAGGTTCTTGGCGATGGGGCCGCCCCAGGCGCCCTGGTCCTCCGACCAGAAGATATAGCCCAGCCCCGGCTGGCCCTCGCCCTGCGCCCACGAGTTCATGCGGTCGCAGAAGGCGCGCGATCCGCCGGTCGGCGCCGGGATGGCCCAGACGGCGTTCTTCTCGTCTGCGCCCAGGATCTTGGCGAACAGGCCGAAACCGCCGTCGCGGAAGTGGTCGGACACCACCTGCATCTTGATCGGGTTGCGCAGGTCCGGCTTGTCCGAACCATACCAGGCCATCGACTGGGCGTAGGTCAGGCGCTCGAAGCCCTTGTGTTCGAACGTTTCGCCGAAGTCGTTGGTGAAGGTGTGGACGCCGTCGATGGGCGAGACCGGCTTGCCCTCGCCGAACTCTTCGAACACGCCGTGCATCAGCGGCTCGATGGCGGCGAAGACGTCTTCCTGGGTCACGAAGCTCATCTCGACGTCGAGCTGGTAGAATTCCAGCGATCGGTCGGCGCGCAGGTCCTCATCGCGGAAGCAGGGGGCGATCTGGAAATAGCGGTCGAAGCCCGAGACCATCAGCAGCTGCTTGAACTGCTGCGGCGCCTGCGGCAGCGCGTAGAACTTGCCGGGGTGCAGACGCGACGGCACCAGGAAGTCGCGCGCGCCTTCCGGCGACGAGGCGGTCAGGATCGGCGTCTGGTACTCCAGGAAGCCCTGGCCGACCATGCGCTGACGGATCGAGGAGATGACCTTCGAGCGCAGCACGATGTTCTTGTGCAGCCGCTCGCGGCGCAGATCCAGGAAGCGGTTGGCCAGGCGGATGTCTTCCGGATACTCCTGATCGCCAAAGACCGGCATCGGCAGTTCGGCGGCTTCCGACAGGACCTCGACGCCCTGGACGCGGACTTCGACCTCGCCGGTCGGCAGGTTCGGGTTCACCACCGAAGCGTCGCGGGCGACGACTTCGCCGTCGATCTTGATCACGCTCTCGGCGCGCAGGCGTTCGACCGCCGCGAAGCCCGGCGTCTCCGGGTGCAGCACCAACTGCGTCAAACCGTAGTGATCGCGCAGATCGATGAACAGCAGGCCGCCGTGATCGCGCTTCCGATGCACCCAGCCGGACAGGCGAACGGCGGAACCGGCGTCGGAGGCGCGCAGGGCGCCGCAGGTGTGAGAGCGATAGGCGTGCATGAATGGACCGTCTGGAATTCTGCGGTGGAATCTGACGCCTCAGGCGCCTGAAATCGAAGCGGCGTAGGGCGCATTATCCCCCCCGAAAGTCAAGGTTTCAGCCGTTGCAAACCCCGCCGCGCCGCGCGATAGCGGTTCCAGTCACCGCGCAAGGCTGCCCATGTTCATCGTCACCATCACCTATACCCAGCCCATCGAAGCCATCGAGGCGAAGACGGTCGAGCATCGCGAATGGCTGGACATCCATGTCGCCAGCGGCCTGATCATCGCCGCCGGCCCCATGGTTCCGCGCACCGGCGGCATACTCGTTGTCCGCAGCGGGGGCACGAAAGAAGAGCTCGAGACCCTGCTGAAGGACGATCCTTTCCAGGTCCACGGCCTAGCCGACTACAGGATCACCGAGTTCAAGGCAGGCAAGTTCAACCCCGCCCTGACCGAATTCGCCTGATTCCGTCCACAGGGCGGGCCTTCGCTCCCCTGTACCAACAGGATGCGCCTGCGCAGTTCGTCTCCGCCTCTGCTATGACAGGCTCATGCCCGCGCAGAGCGCCATGATCCGACCGAACGCCGAACAGCTGCGTCTGCCGCTGGAACGCCCGCTTGCGGGCGAGGCCTTTGTGTCGTCGGACAGCAACGCCGAGGCCGTCCGCGTATTGTCGCGCTGGCCGGACGGCGCCGGTTCGGTCCTGGCCCTTTACGGACCGGCGGGTTCGGGCAAGAGCCGGCTGGCCGCCGACTGGGCCGAACGGGTCGGGGCCGTGCCGCTGAACGGCGTCGAGGCGGCCCTGGTCGATCCGCTGGAGCTGGAAGGGCGGCCGGTCCTGCTGGATCGCGCGCGCGATGCGGACGACGAGAGCCTGTTTCACCTGATCAATCTGGCCCATACGGGCGGCGGCGCCCTGCTGTTGGTGTCGCGCGCGGCGCCGCGGAACTGGTCTGTCGCCCTGCCCGATCTGCGCTCTCGCCTGGATGCGGTCCGCACTGTCGCCGTCGAGGCGCCGGACGACCGGGTCCTGTCCGCCATTCTGCGCGCCCGGTTCGCCGAGCGCAGCATCGCCCCGACCGACGAGGTGATCGCCTATCTGGTGCGGCGGCTGGACCGGTCCGCCGACACTGCGGCGACTGCGGTCGAACGTCTGGACGCCTTGCACCGCCCCGTCACCCGAGCCCTGGCCCGGCAGGTGCTGGACGAAATGAGCGCCGCCGTCGAGGTCGAGACCGACTGAGGGCCGGGGCGAATGGCCGCCCATGAAAATGTCGATGGCCGCTTGCGGCCGTCACAGTCGCGCGCGAGAACCGGGCCATGACCGACGCCGCGATCCACGACGCCACCCTGGGCGAGGAAGTCCCCGCTTCCCGCGCCCCCCAGCTTGCCCTGAACGAGGAACTGATCGCCTCGCCCACGCGGTTCTTCAACCGTGAAATCTCCTGGCTGGCCTTCAACGAACGTGTGCTGGAAGAGGCCGCCAATCCGAACCACCCGCTGCTGGAACGCCTGCGGTTCGTGTCGATCTCGGCCAACAATCTCGACGAGTTCTTCATGACCCGCGTCGCCGGCCTGAAGGGCCAGTTGCGCGAGCGGGTGCGGGTGCTTTCGGCCGACGGCCTGACCCCGGCCGAACAGCTCGAGCGGATCAATATCTCGGCCGGCGACCTGATGGCCGAACAGCAGGTGCGCTGGCGCCAGCTGAAGAAGGAACTGGCGACCGTCGGCATCGAGGTGGTCGACCGCAACCGCCTGACCAAGACCGAGAAGGAGCGGTTGGAGCCCGAGTTCCTGAACCAGCTCTTCGCCGTCCTGACGCCCCTGGCTATTGACCCGGCCCATCCCTTCCCCTTCCTGCCCAACCTCGGCTTCTCCCTGGCGCTGAAGCTGAAACGCAAGGGCGAGGCCAAGACCTTCTACGCCCTGGTGCCCGTGCCGACCCAGGTGCGGCGCTTCTGGGAACTGCCGACCGACGGCCGCTCGGCGCCCGGTCGCAAGCGGTTCATCACGCTTGAAAACGTGCTGCTGCTGTTCATCGACCACCTGTTCCCCGGCTGTGACATCCTGGAGAAGGGCCTTCTGCGCCTGATCCGCGACAGCGATATCGAGATCGAGGAAGAGGCCGAGGACCTGGTGCTCGAGTTCGAGGAGGCGCTGAAACAGCGTCGCCTGGGCTCGGTCGTGCGCATCAAGATCGAGGCCTCGATGCCGACCGACCTGCGCGACTTCATCGTCGGCGAACTGGAGGCGACGCCCCAGGACGTGGTGCTGGTCGACGGCATGCTGGGCCTGGCCCAGCTGTCGGATCTGATCCCCGGCGGCCACCCCGACCTGAAGTTCAAGGGCTATGAGCCGCGCTATCCCGAGCGGGTCCGCGACAATGGCGGCGACATCTTCGCCGCCATTCGCGAGAAGGACATGCTGATCCACCACCCGTTCGAAAGCTTCGACGTGGTGGTGCAGTTCCTGCGTCAGGCGGCGCGTGACCCGAACGTCATCGCCATCAAACAGACCCTGTATCGCACCTCCAAGGACAGCCCCATCGTCGCCGCCCTGATCGAGGCGGCCGAGAACGGCAAGAACGTCACCGCCCTGGTCGAGCTGAAGGCCCGGTTCGACGAAGAGGCCAATCTGCGCTGGGCCCGGGCGATGGAACGGGCGGGGGTCCACGTCGTCTTCGGCTTCGTCGAATACAAGACCCACGCCAAGCTCAGCGTCGTGGTGCGCCGCGAGGGCGAGGCCCTGCGCACCTACTGCCACTTCGGCACCGGCAACTATCACCCGGTGACGGCCAGAATTTACACCGACCTGTCCCTGTTCTCGTGCGACCCGGTCCTGGGCCGCGACGCCAGCCGGGTGTTCAACTACATCACCGGCTACGCCACCCCGGACGAGCTTGAAGCCCTGGTGGTCTCGCCGCTGAACATGAAGTCCACCCTGATCGAACTGATCGGCAAGGAGATGTCGGCCGCCGCCATGGGCAAGCCCGCCGCCATCTGGGTCAAGCTGAACTCGCTCGTCGACCCCGAGATCATCGACGCCCTGTACCGGGCCAGCCAGTGGGGCGTGCGCATCGATCTGGTCGTGCGTGGCATCTGCTGCCTGCGGCCGGGCGTCACGGGCCTGTCCGAGAACATCCGCGTCAAGTCCATCGTCGGCCGCTTCCTGGAGCACAGCCGCATCGTCTGTTTCGCCAACGGCAAGGACCTGCCGCACGACAAGGCCAAGGTCTTCATCTCGTCCGCCGACTGGATGACGCGCAACCTGGACCGCCGGGTCGAGCTGATGACCCCGATCCGCAACGCCACCGTCCACGACCAGGTGCTGGACCAGATCATGGTCGCCAATCTGAAGGACGATGCACAAAGCTGGGTGCTGGACGCCGAAGGGCGCTATACCCGCCTCATCCCCGCCGATCCGGAGCGGCCCTTCTCGGCCCACAAATATTTCATGACCAATCCCAGCCTGTCGGGCCGTGGACGCAAGGTGAAGACCCTGCCGTCCGTTCTCAGCTACGAGCGTCCCGGCCGCTGATGCCGGATCTGGCGCTTACCGGCCGCGACGTCGCGGCCATCGACATCGGGTCCAACTCGGTCCGTCTGGTTCTCTACCGGCTGGAAGGTCGGGCGATCTGGACCGTGTTCAACGAAAAGGTCCTGGCCGGTCTGGGCCGCGACCTGCCGACCACCGGCAAGCTGTCGCCCGAGGGGGTGGTCATGGCCATGACGGCCCTGCGCCGTTTCGCCGCCGTGCTGGAGGGGGTTCGCCCCGACGCCACCCTGATCGCCGCCACCGCGGCCGTGCGCGAAGCCAGGGACGGCCCTGAGTTCTGCCAGCGCGTCGCCGCCGAGACGGGCTTGCAGATCCGTGTCCTGTCCGGCGAGGAAGAGGCGAAGTACGCCGCCATGGGCGTGCTGGCCGGCGCACCCGACGCGCAAGGCGTCTCGGCCGATATGGGCGGCGCCAGTCTGGAGCTGACTCGTCTGGACGGCGCCCCTGGCGCGGCGCGCAGCGTCGAACAGGGGCTGACCCTGCCGCTGGGGCCCTTCGCCCTAGCCGAGGGCAAGGAATTCGACGCCGACCGGATCAAGGCCCGCATCGACCAGAGGCTGAAACCCGTCGCGGCCCAGTTCCAGACCGACCGCCTCTACGCCGTCGGCGGCGCCTGGCGCACCCTGGCCCAGGTCCATATGGCGCTGAAATCCTATCCGCTGAAGGTCGTGCACCAGTACGAGATCACGGCGGACGAGGCGCTGGAGACCGCGCGTCTGGTCGCGCAACAGTCGGCCGCCAGCCTGGCGAAACTGCCCAGCGTGTCCAAGAAGCGGGCCGAAACCCTGCCCTACGCCGGCCTGGTGCTGGAAGGTCTGATCAAGCACCTGAACCTGAAGCGGATCGAGATGTCCGCCTGGGGGGTGCGCGAAGGCCTGTTGTTCGAAACCCTGGACGAGGCGACCCAGGCGGCCGATCCGCTGCTGGCCGGGTGCGCGGCCCTGGGCGGACGGCAGGGGATCGACCCCGCCCTGCCCGGCGCCCTGAACGGCTGGATTTCCGACGTCGTCTCGGCCCTGCCGTCGGCCTTCGGCGCCGCGCGCGACGGCGTCCTGTCCGCCGCCGCCTGCCGCCTGTCGGACCTGGGCGCCCGCCTGCATCCGGACCACCGTCTGGAACTGGTCTTCGACCAGGTTCTGCGCGCGCCCGTGGCGGGCGTCAGCCATGCGGAGCGCGCCTTCCTCGCCTGCGCCATGAACGCCCGCTACGGCGGCGGTCCGGCCACGCCCCAGCCGGACATCATCAGCCGCCTGTTGAACGAGGACGCCGCCAAGCGCGCCCGCGCGCTGGGCCTGGCCATCCGCCTGGCCTGCGATCTGTCGGGCCGGTCGTCGCAACTGCTCGCCAACGCCACCGCCACGGTCGGCAAGACCGAACTGAAGCTGACAGCCACTGAAGGCTACGCCGACGTCCTGCTGGGCGAACAGACGAAGAAGCGCGCCAAGGCCCTGGCCGAGGCGATGGGACTGGGTCTGAAAATCTAGACAGATCACCGAACAGGGTTCAGCCTCTCGTCGAACGAGAGGAACACTCATGCCTGTAACCGGAATCGGTGGCTTCTTCTTCCGCGCTCGGGATCCACAGGCGCTTTCGGCCTGGTATCTGAAGCACCTGGGCGTCGGCGCCCCAGAGGGTCAGTTCCTGTGGGATCAGCAGGCCGGGCCGACCGTCTTCTCGCCGTTCAAGGAAACGAGCGACTATTTCGCCCAGGACCGGCGCTGGATGCTGAACCTGCGCGTCGAAGGCCTGGACGCTCTGATCGCTTCGCTTAAAGCCTCCGGCGTGGAGGTCATCACCAAGGAAGACTGGGACGCCAGCCCCGAGGTCGGACGCTTCGCCCGCATCCACGACCCCGAGGGCAATCCCATCGAACTGTGGGAGCCGCCGGCCGGCGCCTAGCCCTCGATCTCGACGACCTCGACCCGCGATCCGCTCAGCACCAGGGCGATCTCGCCGCGCTTCAGCTTCAGCGCGTCCTCGCCGAAGATCTGGCGGCGCCAGCCCTTCAACGCATCCACATCGGCGTCGTCGGTGACGGCGATCTTTTCCAGATCGGACACGGTGGCGATCAGTTTGGACGCCACCCCGGCGTTGTCGCTCTTGGCCTTCAGCAGCACCTTCAGCAGCTCCACCACCGACGGCGGCGCAGGCTGGCGATGGGCCGGCCGCTCCATCTCGGGCGCATGGGATTCGGGGTCGGCCAGGACGCGCTTCAGCTCCTCGGCCAGCTCCAGGCCCAGGCGCGACCCGCCGAAGCCCTTGGGCACCGAACGCAGACGGTTGAAGGCCTCGGGGTCGGTGGGGGTCTGTTGCGCGACCTCGTCGATGCCCTCGTCCTTCAGGATTCGGCCGCGCGGCTGGTCGCGCTCCTGGGCGGCGCGCTCGCGCCAGACGGCCACGGCCTTGAAGGCCGCCAGGTATTTGGCCGAGAATTTCTTGGGCTTCAGCCGCTTCCAGGCGTTCTCGGGATTGGTGTCGTAAAGGGCCGGATCGATCAGGCTCTCCATCTCCGACATCACCCAGTCCAGCCGGCCTTCCTTCTTCAGCCGGTCGCGCAGCTTGGGATACAGGGCCGCCAGATGGGTCACGTCGCCCAGCGCATAGACCAGCTGGCTGTCCGACAGCGGGCGTCGCGCCCAGTCGGTGAAGCGGCTGCCCTTGTCCAGTTCGACGCGCAGCATCTGCCGCACCAGCGAATCATAGGCGACCTGTTCGCCGAACCCGGCCGCCATGGCTGCGACCTGGGTGTCGAACATCGGCCTGGGCATGGCGCCCAGACGCACGAAGATTTCGACGTCCTGTCGGCAGGCGTGGAAGACCTTGATGATGTTGGGATCGCGCAACAGGTCCAGGAAGGGCTCAAGGTCCAGGCCCTCCGCCATCGGATCAATGATCCCGGCGTGATCGGCGGACGCGGCCTGGATCAGGCACAGCCTGGGCCAGTAGGTCGTTTCCCGCATGAACTCGGTGTCGACCGTGATGAACGGGGCGGTGGCGAGGCGGGCGCAAAAATCGGCCAGCGCCTCATTGGTGGTGATCGGCGTCATTCCGATGCTATAGCCCCCCGCAACCCACCTGTGGCAAGAGCCGCGCTGCATTTCCGCCCCGATTCCAGGCCTGAGACCCATGAGCGACACCCAAAAGCCTCTCGAAAACGGCCTGACCTACGCCGACGCCGGTGTGGACATCGACGCAGGCGAGATGCTGGTCGAACACATCAAGCCCCTGGCCAGGTCCACGGCGCGCCCCGGTTCGGAGCCGTCGCTGGGCGGTTTCGGCGCCCTGTTCGACCTGAAGGCCGCCGGATTTGAAGATCCGCTGATCGTCACCACCACCGACGGCGTGGGCACCAAGCTGAAGATCGCCATCGAAACCGGCCGTCATGACGGCGTCGGAATCGACCTGGTCGCCATGTGCGTCAACGACCTCTTGGCCCAGGGCGCCGAGCCGCTGCTGTTCCTCGACTATTACGCCACCGGCCGGCTTGAGATCGACGCCGCCCGCCGCGTGGTGGCCGGCATCGCCGAGGGCTGCCGCCAGGCCGGTTGCGCCCTGGTCGGCGGCGAGACCGCCGAAATGCCGGGCATGTACACCGACGGCGACTATGACCTGGCCGGGTTCAGCCTGGGCGCGGTCGAGCGCGGCCACGCCCTGCCCTATCTGGAACGCCAGGCGGCCGGCGACATCATCATCGGCCTGGGCTCCACGGGTCCGCACTCGAACGGCTATTCCCTGGTCCGCAAGGTGGTCAAGAAGTCCGGTCTGGCCTGGGGCGACGACGCCCCCTTCGCCAAGGATCGCTCCCTGGCCCAGGCCCTGATGGAGCCGACCCGCATCTATGTGAAGCCGGTCCTGCCGCTGATGAAGGCGGGCCTGGTCAAGGGCGCGGCCCACATCACCGGCGGCGGCCTGATCGAGAACCCGCCCCGCTGCATCGCCGAGGGGCTGAAGGCTTCGTTCGACTGGAACAGCTGGCCCATGCCCCACGTCTTCCAGTGGCTGGCCGAAACCGGCGGCATCAGCGACCACGAGATGCGCCGCACCTTCAACTGCGGCGTCGGCTTCATCCTGATCGTCTCGCCCGAAAACGCCGAGCCGGTGCTGGCCGCCCTGCTCAACGCGGGCGAGGTCGCCTTCGTCTGCGGACAGCTGGAAGCGGCCTGATCCTTCGACGCGCCGGTTTCGCATGAAACAAGGGCCGGAGGCGGCGACGCCTCCGGCCCTCTTGCGTATCAGCGCGCCCCGCCGTTCGCCGTTTCGCTGTAGAAACGCGACAGGTCGGCGTGCAGTTTCACCAGGGCGTCGTGGCTCAGGTACATCATGTGCCCGCCCTCATAATAGGTGAACTCCAGGTTCGGCCTCAGGCTGGGCTCCAGCATCATCTGGGCCAGGTCGAACTCGGTCGAGAAGAAGGGGGTGGCGGCGTCGTAATAGCCGTTCAGCGCCATCACCTTCAGATACGGATTGCGCCGCATCGCCGTGGCCAGATCGACCGCCGTATTCGGCGTCGTCTGCGGCCCGCCGACCGGCGGACGGTGGTTCCAGTTCCAGTTGAAGCCCGGCAGGCCCCGCGCCGACATCCGGTATTCGACGTCGGTGTCGTACTTCAGCTCATTGGCCACATAGTCGCGGAAGATGCCGAAATAGGCCCCCGTCACGGCCGAGCTGGAGGGATCGTCCTCGGGCGAATCCCCAGAGGCGTCGTCGTCCAGACCCAGATAGCGGGTGTCCAGTCGCCCGATGGTCTGGCGCCGGTCACGCAGCAGTTCCTTGCGGAAGCTGCTCAGCTCGACCCGCAGATTGGCGTTGTCGATAAAATTGGGCGACAGGCCCGTCAGCTCGCTCATCTGGCGCACGATGTCGGCGCGCTCAGCGTCCGAGATCATATGCCCCTTGGCCAGGGCCGAGGCGTAGGGCCCAAGCGCGAAGTCACGCGCCCGCTGCACCTGTTCCTCCACCGTCGCCGCCGGATGGGCCAGCTTGCGGTGATACCAGGCCGTCGCCGCATAGGTCGGCAGCAGGGTGACGAAATTCTGCGGATAGCCCGGCTGACGCACACCGTAGTTCATGATCGAGGACAGCAGCACCACCCCATTCAGCGACATGCCCCGGTCTTCCAGCTGGAAGGCCACGGCGCCGGTGCGCAGGGTGCCGTAGGATTCGCCGATGATGTATTTCGGGCTGGACCAGCGGCTGAACTTGGTCGTGTAGCGCATGATGGCGCGGGCGAAGGCGTCGGCGTCCTGATCCACGCCCCAGAAGGCCGAACCCGCCGTCTCGCCCAGCGGCCGCGAGAAGCCCGCCCCCACCATGTCGATGAAGACCAGATCCGTCTGGTCCAGCAGGGTCATATCGTTGGGACCAAAGGCGAAGGGCGCGGGCCGCACCACCGTCGGCTCGTCGGTCTGGACCCGCATCGGCCCGAACGAGCCCATGTGCAGCCACACCGTCGGCGAGCCCGGCCCGCCGTTGTACAGATAGGTCACCGGCCGCGTCCCCACCGGCTGACCGTCCAGCGTATAGGCGGTATAGAACAGGCTGGCCGTCGGCATGCCCGCGTCGTCGCGGATCGTCAGCGTCCCCGCCGTCGCGTGATACCGCAGGGTCTTGCCATGGGCGTTGACCGAATGGGCCGTCGTGACCTCGGCCTCCTTAACCGGCGCGCGCGCCCAGTCCTTTTCGATGGCGTCGGCGTTGGCGTTGCGGAACCGGTCGGTCGCCGAGCGCATCGCGCCGCCGCCGCTGGCGCCGCTGTTCGAGCCGCTCTCCTGAGCGAAGGACGCTGCGGGCGCGCCCAGCATCGCGGCCATGGCCGCGAGGCAGATCAGTCTCTTCATACGATAATCCCCTGTACCCGCCGCCCCTCAGGACCCCTCGTCGGATGGGCGGCGTTACACGGTAACGTCCGAACACGGCGGACAACAAGAGCGGATCGCGTTTGATCCTTGCCAAGCGTCGCCCGCCCCGCCATGGGGGCGGCCATGTCGTCCCGAGCCGTTTCTCCCGTCCGCGTCGCCGTCCTGATCTCCGGGACCGGCTCCAACATGGCCGCCCTGATCGACGCCGGTCAGGCCGCCGACAGCGGCTATGAGGTCGCCCTGGTCCTGTCCAACATCGAAGACGCGGGCGGTCTGGCCATCGCCTCGGCCAAGGGCGTCGCGACCGTCTCCATCCCCCACAAGCCGTTCGGCAAGGACCGCGAGGCCCATGAGCGGGCGGTTGACGAGGCCCTGCGCGCGGCCGGCGTCGAGGTGGTCGCCCTGGCCGGCTATATGCGGATCCTGACGCCGTGGCTGGTGCGCGCATGGGAGGGCCGGATGCTGAACATCCACCCCAGCCTCCTGCCCCTCTATCCCGGCCTCGACACCCACGCCCGCGCCATCGCCGCCGGCGACGCCGAGGCCGGCTGCACCGTTCATCTGGTCACCGAAGGCGTGGACGAAGGTCCGATCCTAGGCCAGGCCCGCGTGCCGGTCCTGGGCGACGACACGCCCGCCGCCCTGGCCGAGCGGGTGAAGACGGGGGAACATGGATTGTATCCGCAGGTGCTGACGAGCTTCTGCAAGGGTTTGGCGCGGGCCTGAACCTCTCCATGCCGCGCCGTCAGGCCCGGTCCGAAGGCGCATAATCCGGCGTCAGGTACCGGGTCAGCATCAGGGCGGTTTCCTCGATAAGCCGCACGCGTTTGTCAGGCGTCAGGGCGCAGGCCTGAACCACCAGGGCATGCGCCGCCTCGACCACTGTGGTGGCGTGCCATTCGCGGTCCTGGGGCAGGACATGCCGTGCGCGGAGCGCCAGCAAGCGATCGACGACGACCCGGGTGTGATCGAGCAATGCGGTGCTTTCCGGACTGCTGGAGCCGCGCACGGCCCGATAGACGTGTTGATAGGCGGGATGGGCCTGATGAAAGTCCGTCAGCGCATGCAGGACCCATTCGACCGCCTGACGCAGGGGCCAAACCGCAATGCCCGCCTGCTCCTGACGGCTCAGAATCTGTTCCGTCTCGTGCACATAGCGCATCGCCAGCATCTCGATGATCGCGCGCTTGTGGGGGAAGAAGCGATAGAGCACCCCGACCGACGTGCTGGCCCGCGCAGCGATCATATTGGTCGTGGCGTTGTCCACGCCCATTTCGCCGATCACTTCGGCGGCGGCGTCGAGGATCTGCTCAACCCGCCGACGGCCGCGATCCTGGACCGGCGGCCGCCGCACAGGCCCGCTTCCGGTGGGCCCGGGACCGTCCTGAGCATCCGTCGGGTTGGCGGCCATGGGTCTCCCTGTGACTTGGACTTCGCCCGGCCTCATTCGGCGACGACGGAGCGAAGGGCTTCCTCGACTACCAGTCTTGTCAAATGAGAGCAAATACTCCAGTTCTTGAGTACTGCGGACACGGATGGACTCTCATGAGCAGGATTGGCGGCAAGACGGTTCTGATCACCGGCGGGGCGTCCGGGATCGGCGCGCTGATGGCGCGGAGGTTCGTCGCTGAGGGCGCCGCGCATCTGGTTCTCTGGGATATCCAGGTGGAGGCCATGGAGCGACTGGCTCACGACTTGGCCGGGGGCGGCGTCGCCGTGTCGACCTATCTGGTCGATCTGGCCGATCCCGAACGTATCCGCGCCACGGTTCAAGAGATGAACGAGGCCGGGATCAAGGTGGACATGCTGGTGAACAACGCCGGCGTGGTGACCGGTCGGCCCTTCGTCGCCCACAGCCCCGACGACATCGCGCGAACCATGGATGTGAACGCGCTGGCGCCGATGTATGTGGCGCACGCCGTCCTGCCCGGCATGATCGCCCGCGGCGGCGGCCATATCGTCAACATCGCCTCCGCAGCCGGCCTGGTTTCCAACCCCAAAATGTCGGTCTACTGCGCCAGCAAATGGGCCGTGATCGGCTGGTCCGATTCCCTGCGCATCGAAATGGAGCAAGAGGCGACCGGCGTGAAGGTCACGACCGTCATGCCCTATTACATCGACACCGGCATGTTCCAGGGCGTGCGTTCGCCCGTCATCCCCATCCTCAGACCCGACAAGGTCGTCGATCGGATCGTCGCGGCGATCAAGACGGACAGGATCGTTCTGCGACTGCCGTGGATTGTGAACCTTTTGCCCCTGGTCCGCGGTCTTCTGCCGGTACGATGGTTCGACCTGATCGGCGGGCGCTGGCTGGGCGTCTATCATTCGATGGACGACTTCCAGGGAAGGCGATGAGGTTCAGGCGTGAGCCGCTGACCGCATCCACCGGGAACCGCCTCTCGCCGGATTACGAAAACTTCATGCGACAGGCCGCCGCACCGGCGCAAAGGTGCGGCCGACAAAAATCGGGACCCTATCCTTCATGAATCGTATTCGCCTTATGGCCGCCTGCTCGGCCTGTATCGTCGTCGCCCTGACCGGCGGCGCCTCGGCCCAGGACCACTCGCACGGCGCGCACGGCGCCCCAGCCCCCTTCGGCGCCTGGGGCTTTGACCTCGCCGGCCGCGACACCAGCGTCAAGCCGGGCGACGACTTCAACGAATACGCCAACGGAACCTATCTCCGCACCACCGAGATCCCCGCCGACAAGGCCCGGTTCGGTCCCTTCGACGTCCTCTATGAGAACGCCCAGTCCCAGCTGAAGTCGATCATCGAGGCCAGCGCCGCCAATCCGGTCAACGCCAACGCCCAGAAGGTCGGCGCCCTCTACGCCAGCTTCATGGATGAGGCCCGCGTCGAACAGCTGGGCGCCGCGCCCATGGCCGCCGACCTCGCCGCCGTGAAGGCCGTGACCGACCACGCCGCCATGGCGCGCCTGATGGGCGCCAGCCATTCAGGCTTCGGCGGCTCGCTGTTCGGCGTCGCCGTGTTCGAGGACCTGCAGAACCCGAACATCAACTCGGCCTATCTGGCCCAGGGCGGGCTCGGCCTGCCCGACCGCGACTATTATCTGAAGCCGGACTTCGCCGCCCAACGCGAGGCCTATCTGGCCTATCTGACCCAGACGCTCACCGCCATCGGCTGGACCAATCCGGCCCAGAGCGCCGCCGACATCCTGGCCTTCGAGACCAAGGTCGCCGAGAAACACTGGACCACGGTCGAGCGTCGCCAGATCGACAAGCTCTACAACCCGTCCAAGGTCGCCGATCTGGCGACCCTGGCCCCCGGCTTCGACTGGACCGCCTTCCTCGACGGCGCCCAGGTCGGGAACCTCGACACTCTGGTGCTGATGGAGAACACGGCCTTCCCGGGCATCGCCCAGGTCTTCGCCGACACCCCGATCGAGACCCTGAAGGCGTGGGAAGCGACCCAGATCGTCGATCAGGCCAGCCCCTATCTGTCCAAGGCCTTCGTCGACGCCCGCTTCGACTTCCGCGGCAAGACCCTGCGCGGCCAGCCCGAGAACCGTCCCCGCTGGAACCGCGGCGTGGCCCTGGTCGACGGCCAGCTGGGCGAAGTCCTGGCCCAGGAATATGTCCGCCTGCACTTCCCGGCCTCGTCCAAGGCCCAGATGGAGACCCTGGTCGACAACATCCGCGCGGCCATGACCGAACGGCTCAAGACCCTGGACTGGATGAGCGAGGCGACCCGCGAACAGGCCCTCTACAAGATGTCCAAGTTCGGGGTGAAGATCGGCTATCCGGACAGGTGGCGGTCGTATGACGGTCTCGAACTGACCGCCGGCGACCTGTACGGCAATGTCGAACGCTCCAGCGCCTTCGAGTGGGCCTATCAGCGCGGCAAGATCGGCAAGCCCGTCGATCCGCTGGAATGGGGCATGACGCCCCAGACGGTGAACGCCTATTACAACCCGCCGCGCAACGAGATCGTCTTCCCGGCCGCCATCCTCCAGGCGCCCTTCTTCGATCCGAAAGCCGACCCGGCCGTCAACTACGGCGGCATCGGCGCGGTCATCGGCCACGAGATCACCCACGGCTTCGACGACCAGGGCCGCAAGTCCGACGGCGACGGCGTGCTGCGCGACTGGTGGACGCCGGAAGACGCCGCCCGTTTCGAGGCGCGCGCCAAGGTTCTGGGCGACATCTACAACGCGCTGGAGCCCCTGCCCGGCGTTCACGTCAACGGCGACCTGACCATGGGTGAGAACATCGCCGACCTGGGCGGCCTGCTGCTGGCGCTCGACGCCTACCACAAGTCGCTGAACGGCCAGCCGGCCCCGGTGATCGACGGCCTGTCGGGCGATCAGCGCGTCTTCCTGGGCTGGGCCCAGGTCTGGCGCGAGAAGTCGCGCGAGGCGGCGCTGAAGGAACAGCTGACCACCGATCCCCACTCGCCGGGTTCGGTCCGCGCCGCCACCTCGCCGCGCAACATTGACGCCTGGTACGCCGCCTTCGGCGTCTCGCCGGACCAGAAGGCCTACATCGCCCCCGAGGCCCGCGCCCGCATCTGGTAAGCGGTCACGCAGCCCGAACGAAAAAGGCCCGGAGCATCGCTCCGGGCCTTCTCTTTTCAGCGCGGGGCTGAAGCTCTTACTTCGGCGTGGTCGCCGCGCCGGCGACGGCGCCGATCGCAGCGCCCGCGACGGTCGAGCCGGTGTTGCCGCCGACCACCTGGCCGGCGACAGCGCCGCCCAGGGCGCCGGTGGCGGCGCGTTGTTCCATGGTCTGGCCGCAGGCGGCCAGCAGGGCCACGGCGCCGATGACGGGGGTCAGTTTCAGCAGGGTTTTCATAAAGGCTACTCCGGGGGGACTGAGACGAGACTGACCCAACGAAAAGGCCCGCGTCCGGTTCCGGACGCGGGCCTTAATGTCTCAGTCGCTGTTGCGAACCGCGGAACGCGACTTGAGCGCTGACTTTGCGCTACGCTCGGGACGCGGTCCCTCGCGGCTTGAGCGCCTTAGCCGACGATCTGGTCGTCGGTGAAGAACTGGGCGATCTCGATCTTGGCGTTGTCCTGGCTGTCCGAACCGTGGACCGAATTCTCGCCGATCGACAGGGCGAACAGCTTGCGGATCGTACCTTCGGCGGCCTGTTCCGGGTTGGTGGCGCCCATGATTTCACGATAGGCGGCGACGGCGTTCTCGCCTTCCAGCACCTGGACGACCACCGGCTCGGCGGTCATCTGCTCGACCAGCTCGCCGTAGAACGGACGCTCGGCGTGGACTTCGTAAAACTTCTTGGCCTGGTCGGTCGACAGCTTGACGCGACGCTGGGCCACGATGCGCAGGCCGGCGCCTTCGATCACGGCGTTGATCGCGCCGGTCAGGTTGCGGCGGGTCGCGTCGGGCTTGATGATCGAGAAGGTGCGTTCGGTCATGGGAATTGACTTCTTGTTAGGGAGAATAAGGTCGCGGGCTTATAGCGACGCCCCGCCCCCGCGCCAAGCCCGTCTTATCAGCAGGCGATGGCGCGGACGTGACCGGCGGCGGCGTAGTCGAGGATGGCGCGGTCGCGGGTGATCAAAGTCAAGTCATGAGCCCGCGCTGTGGCGATCAACATCCGATCGGCGGGATCTCGATGAAGAGGCGGCGGAAGATGCGCGACATCCAAGAGGATGTCCGGCGCCAGGTCTTTGATGCGCGCATGAGCCGTATTGACGGCTTCCCAGAACCAGGTGCGGACATCGCGTCGTAAAATCTTGACCAACTCTGGCTTGCTGGCCAGATAGCCCATTTCCCAAGCCGACGCGGCCGAGACAAACAGTTCGCCCTGCACAGCCGCCGCACTTATCATTTCGACAGCCGCCGGCCGAAGTGCGACCCCCTCGACGATCCAGATCAGGGCGTGGGTGTCCAGCAATACCCCGTCACTCACGCCTCTTGACTTTCAAGGCCGCGATCAATCTCATCCAACCCCATGTCGGCTTCAACCGTTGTGCCGAAAACCTGTTCGTAGATCGGCTTGTCCAGGTCGATGCTAGGATCGATGACAATCGATCCCTTCATCGCGCCGAACATGCTCATGGGGTTCCAGGGTGCCTCGCCGTCCCTGGTCGGCGACGCCAGAACCGCCACCTCCTTGCCGCGCTTCGTCACCCGAACCCGGCGGATCTCGCCCGAGTTCACGCGATCCAGCAGGTCCAGGCACTTGGCCTTGAACTCCGTGGCCGTTATGACGACCTCGCCGCTTACAAGATCATACGTCATGACTGGTCATATAGAGATGACCGGTCAGAAAGTCCATTGCGCCTCCCATGCTCCAGATCACCGACCTGACCTTCAACGCCTGGGGCCGCAAATTCCTCGTGGACGCCTCCGTCAGCCTGCCGCCGGGCGCCAAGGTCGGCCTGGTGGGCCGCAACGGCATCGGCAAGTCCACCCTGTTCAAGCTGATCCTGGGCGAGTTGAACGCTAACGGCGACGAGATCAGCCTACCCAAGACCGCCCGCATCGGCTCGGTCGACCAGGAGCACCCGGCCACCCCCGTCAGCGTCATCGACACCATCCTTGAGGCCGACGTCGAACGCCACACCCTGCTGGGCCGGCTGGAGACGGCGCCCCCCGAAGAGATGGGCGAGATCTGGTCGCGCCTGATCGAGATCGACGCCGACGCCGCCCCGGCGCGCGCCGCCGAAATCCTGGTCGGCCTGGGCTTCGACCAGGAGAACCAGGCCCGGCCCATGTCCGAGTTCTCGGGCGGCTGGCGGATGCGCGTCGCCCTGGCCGCCGCCCTGTTCGCCGAGCCGGACATGCTGCTGCTCGACGAACCGACCAACTACCTCGACCTGGAAGGCGCCCTGTGGCTTGAGGCGCGGCTGAAGAAATACCCGCACACGGCCCTGATCATCTCCCACGACCGCGAGATGCTGAACGAGGTCTGCACCCATATCCTGCACCTCGCGAACCACACCCTGACCCTCTACACCGGCAACTACGACGCCTTCGAAAAGGCCCGCGCCGAGAAAGCCCGGCTGCAACTGTCGGCCAAGGCCAAGCAGGACGCCGAACGCGCCCACCTCCAGGCCTTCGTCGACCGGTTCAAGGCCAAGGCCTCCAAGGCCGCCCAGGCCCAGTCGCGGATGAAGCGGCTGGAGAAGATGCAGCCGGTGGCCACCACCATCGAGGAACGGGTCGCCCCCT
The DNA here is from genome assembly GCF_049898245.1 of Brevundimonas sp. TSRC1-1. NCBI lineage: Bacteria > Pseudomonadati > Pseudomonadota > Alphaproteobacteria > Caulobacterales > Caulobacteraceae > Brevundimonas > Brevundimonas sp. TSRC1-1. Next base: position 795,716 of record NZ_JAFCXI010000001.1, on the reverse strand, counting down.
TCACCCTGCCCTCGCCGCCCCGCCCCCTGGCCCCGCCCCTGATCCGGCTGGAGCGAGCCAATGTCGGCTATGACGTCGGCAAGCCGATCCTGCGCAATCTGAACCTGCGGATGGACCTGGACGACCGTATCGGTCTGCTGGGCGTCAACGGCGCCGGCAAGTCCACCTTCGCCAAGATGATCGCCGGCGCCCTGGACGTGTCCGAGGGCGAACTGCACCGCGACCGCAAGATGCGCGTGGGCTGGTTCCACCAGCACCAGATCGAGGCGATGGACCCGACCGACACGCCGCTGGAGATCATCCGCCGCGCCATGCCGGACGCCCCCGAAAGCGCCCGCCGCTCCAAACTGGCCCAGTTCGGCCTGGGCTACGAAAAGCAGGAAACCACGGTCGACAGCCTGTCGGGCGGCGAGCGCGCCCGCCTGCTGCTGAACATGGTGGCGATGGATGCGCCCCACGTCCTGATCCTCGACGAACCGACCAACCACCTGGATATCGACAGCCGCCGCGCCCTGCTGGACGCCCTGAACGACTATTCCGGCGCCGTCATCCTGATCACCCACGACCGTTCGCTGATGGAGATGGTGGCCGACCGGCTGTGGCTGGCCGCCGACGGCACGGTGAAACCCTTCGACGGCGACATGGACGACTACGCCAGGTTCGTTCTGGACCGCGCCAAACAGGCCATCGCCAAGCCCAGCCAGATCAAGAAGGAAGAGGCCGCCGCCGCGCCGGCCGCCCAGAACAACAAGGGCAAGAAGAACGACCGCAAATCCGGCCCCTCCCCCTCGACCCTGCGTCATGCGGTCAAGAAGGCGGAGGAGACCATGGCCCGCCTGACCGCCGAGATCGCCCGCATCGACGACGACATGGCCAACGCCGCCGTCAACAACCCCAAGGCCCTGGAAGGCCTGACCCGCGCCCGCGCAAAGACGCAAGCCGACCTGGACGCCGCCGAGGTGGCCTGGGTCGCGGCGGAAGAGGCGCTCGCCGAGGTGGCGTGATGAAGCCGATCAACTTCAGTCGGGAGGAAACCGCCGCGATAGCGGCGAAGCTGCGACCCTATTTTCGGGACGAACTGGACGTCGAACTGCGCGACCTTCAGGCCCAGATGCTGATCGACTTTCTCAGTTCCGAGATCGGGCCCTTCTTCTACAACCGCGCCCTCTACGACGCTCAGGCGGTGCTGAAGAAAAAGGCCGACGACATCTCTGAGGCTATCGCCGGGCTGGAACGCAGCGAGTGACCGCGTCCCCTCTCGGTTTAGGACGGGAAAGACACCCTGGCCTTCGTCGCCGAGGCGGGGTGAGGCGGCGGGTCGCCGTCGTTCGGAAATATCGGTTCTCGCAGAAGAGTTTACCTCATCCCTCCTGATCACCGGCTTCAAGCGAAAGCTTGGCTATTGCTGGTCGCATCAGCCCATTGCCACGGGTCGAGCGACTATCTACGGTCATGCGCCCGTCGGAAGCAGATTTGGTCATGAATAAATCTATCGGTGTGACCAGCGAGCGCCTTGGGCGCATCGTCGAAGAAGCTGCGAGCGAAGTCTATATATTCGGCGAGCCCGACTTCTACTTTCGACTCGTCAACAGGGGCGCCCGCGACAATCTCGGCTATAATTCCGAAGAACTCTCACGGCTGACACCTTGGGATCTGAAGCCGAACATCAGTCGTGCCGATTTCCTGAGAATGATCAAACCCCTCCAATCTGGCGAGGTCGACAGACTTGACTTCGACACCCTCCACCAACGCAAGGACGGCAGCACATACAATGTGTCCGTCAAGCTTCAACTCTTTGACGACGGCGATGACGCGGTCTTCTATGCCGCCATCAAGGATACGACGGATTATCGACGTGTTGAGGCCGCGCTGCGAGAAACAGCCACCCGACTTGATGTCATATTGAGCAACACGACCATGGCCGTCTTCCTCATGGATGAACGACAGCACTGTGTATTCATGAACAGGGCGGCGGAGAAACTCACGGGCTTTGCTTTCGCAGAAACGACCGGACGCCCCCTCCACGACGTGATTCATCACACCTATCCCGACGGCTCGCCCTTTCCCCTCTCGGAGTGCGCCATCGACCGCGCCTTTCCGGAACAGGCCGGGACGCAGGGCGAGGAGGTCTTTGTTCATAAGGACGGCTCCTTCTACCCTGTCGCCTTCACGGCCAGCCCGATCTACGACAGCGAGGCGAAGGTCGTCGGCACCGTCATCGAAGCGCGCGACATCAGTGAGGAGAAGCGCAACGAGGAGGCCCGCCAGCTGCTGATGAACGAGGTCGATCACAGGGCGCGCAATGTTCTCTCGATCGTCCAGTCGCTCACGCGACTGACCCGCGCCGACGATGTCGCGACCTACAAGGACGTCCTCGCCGGGCGGATCGGCGCCCTCGCGCGCGCGCAGACCTCACTGGCCAGTCGGCATTGGGAAGGCGGGCGGCTGGAGGATGTGGTCAGGGAAGAGCTGGAAGCCCTTTGCCCCAAGGACACCGTGGACACCCACGGCCCCGAGATCGGGCTTTCGCCGCACCAGGTCCAGCCCCTCAGCATGCTGCTCCACGAACTGGCGACCAACGCCAACAAATACGGGGCCTGCAGCAATGGCGGCGGCCGTGTCTCGGTGACCTGGACGCTGAAGGAGGGTCAGGTGACGCTCCAGTGGCGCGAAACCGGCGGCCCGACGGTTGTTCCGCCGACCCGAGAAGGCTTCGGATCCTCCCTGAAGGCCAGCGTGGTTCGTCAGCTGGGCGGCGCCCTGACCCGCCAGTGGGCGACTGACGGGCTGATCGTCGAAGTCGCCTTCCCGCTCGACCCGCTGCAAACGCCGGCCTGAACGCAAGCCTTCCGGTCGCGAGCGGAGGCGCTCGGGGGGCCTTCCTCGACGAATACAGGCCTGGCGAACCCCTGTCCGCTTTCCGGACCGCACCCCAGGTCACAGTTCGACCCATTGCGGACGTTGGCGGATTGAACCTAGGAGAGCTGATGATCATCGCCACGATGTTGTTCGCTGTTTATCAATCGGCACCGCCTACCGCAGCGCGGCCTGAACCTGCCGTCTGTGAACTATCCGAGCGTGACCTAACGACAGGATCTCGGCTTTGGTGCCCTGCCGAGCTCCGGAGGCAAGTGCCGCAAAGCCTAATGACGACGATGCCCATCGATGGGATCGGCAAGGGATGGGCGCTGTTGAAATGCGACCTCGGTGAAGGTGGCGTGACGACGGCGTGCAGTCTTGTCGCCGAGTCGGAACCGGGTTCTTCGTTCGGCGCATGGGCAACACGCGTTCAGCTCAGGGCGACCGCGCAGGGCACCGATGGTAGTTTTCCCCCGGCTGGCGATAGCTACTACGCCTTTGCTCGATGGGAAGTTCGCTAGCGTCTGCTTCCCACCCTAAACGGAAGCTCAGCGCTTCCGCTTAGGGTGTTCATAGCCCCTTATGCCGGGCAGCGCGTCTCGGTCTGGCTGGAGTCCAGCTTGATCTCGGACACCGACACCGTCAGCGTCCCGCTGGTCGCCATGTGGAACGGCACCTCGACCTTCGACAGGTCCCCGCCGTCGGTGCGGAAACAGGTCAGGGGGATGCGGGCCTCGCGCCACTGGCCCACCGGGGCCGAACGCAGCAGGCCGGTCAGGTCGATGGCTCCGCCGCCCAGCTTGAAGGCCACCGGCGCGCTCGGCGCAGCGTCCACCCGGTAGCGGAAGCCCAGGGCCACGGCCCCATTGGCCTGACGCGTCAGATCGACGGGCGTGCCCCAGATCTCGACACTGGCCGCTCCCGTTCCCGCAAAGGCGAACTGCTGGCCGCTTTCCTGGCCCAGGTCGTCAACCGGGCGCGAGGCCACGCCGGCGCGCGGGCTGGACGCAGTCTTGGCCGTGCCGGGCCGGGTCTGTCCCCCGGCGTCGTTCAGCAGCAGGCTCCACGGCGAGACGAACCGGCCGTCGACGAAATAGCGGTCCAGATTGGTCGCCTGGGCCGAGACCCCGCTCTCCTCCGACAGCATCCCGACCGTCGCCGGCGCGGCGTAGCTGAGGCCATAGCCATAGGCGAACTGGGGATCATAGCCCGGCTGGCCGTGGTTCAGCGGCGTCCCCGTCGCATCCTTGGGCCAGCTGAAGGACAGCTTGCCGTGGAAGTCGTTGCGCGGCTTGCCGTCGGCGCCGCCCACCAGAATGTCGGCGACCCCGCCGCCCTCGGTCCCCGGCAGCCAGGCGGCTACGAAGGCGTCCGAGGCGTTGATCTCCGGATTGGTCCACATCGGCCGCCCCGACAGGAAGACCGACACGGTTGGAATCCCTGCCGCCTTAAGCCGCTTCAGCGTCTCCAGCGGCGTGCTGGGCACATAGTCCAGATTGTCCACGTCGCCCTGGAACTCGGCATAGGGGGTCTCGCCGAAGACGACGATGGCCACGTCCGGTTTCTGGGTGAAGCTCCCGTCTGCGCTCAGGGTCGCGCTCCCGCCCCCGGCCTTGACGGCCTCCTCGATCCCGCCCCAGATCGACTGGCCCTGGGGGAAGTCGGCGTTGGAATTGCCCGTCCCCTGCCAGCTCAGGGTCCAGCCGCCCGAGGCCTGGCCGATGTCGTCGGCCGCCGTCCCCGCCACCAGGACACGCGCACTGGCCCGGACCGGCAGGACGCCGTCGTTCTTCACCAGCACCAGCGACTTGCGCACCGCCTCGCGCGCCAGGGCGCGGTGCGCCGGAGAGGCCAGTTCCTCGAACCGGCCCTCCATCGGCCGTGTCGGCTCGAACAGGCCGGTCTTGACCTTGGCGATCAGGATGCGGCGCACCGCTTCGTCCACCCGCGCCGCGGGGATCTCGCCCGACCTGGCCTGAGCCAGGGTCGAGGCGTACAGCGGCTTCCAACTGTCGGGCGCCATCAGCATGTCGATGCCCGCATTGACCGCCAGGGCGCAGCTCTCATTGGTGCAGCCCGGCAGTTGCCCATGGGCGTTCCAGTCGGACACCACGAACCCCTTGAACCCCAGCGGCCCGCGCAGCACGTCGGTCAGCAGGGTCGGATTGCCCGAGTGCTTGTAGCCGTTCCAGCCCGAGAAACTGGCCATGATCGACAGCACGCCCGCATCGATGGCCTGGACATAGCCGCCCAGGTGCACGTCGATCAGCTCCTGCTCCGTGCCCCGGAAATCGCCCTGGTCCTCGCCCTCGAAGGTGCCGCCGTCGGCCAGGAAATGCTTGGCCGATCCGGCGATATGGCCGGGCGCCAGCGGCCGCCCCGGCTGCAGCTCGCCTTGAAGCCCCAGGGTCATCGGCCCGGCGTAGGACCGCTGGACCTCCGGGTCCTCGGCGTATCCCTCATAGGACCGGCCCCAGCGGTCGTCGCGCGGCACGGCCAGGGTCGGGCCGAAGGTCCATTCCGCCCCCGTCACCGCAACCTCAAGCGCCGTCGCCGCCCCGATCCGCCGGATCAGGTCGGGATCACGCGCGGCGCCCAGGCCGATGTTGTGCGGGAAGATGGTCGCCCCGGGGACATTGTTGTGCCCGTGCACCGCGTCGATGCCGTAGATCAGCGGGATCACCGTCCCCCCGCGCGCCTCGTTGGCGGCGCGGAAGGCGCGGGCCAGGTCCAGCCATTTCTGCGCCGTCGCCTTGTCGTCGCCCCACGGACCCGAGCTGCCGCCCGCCAGGATCGAGCCCAGCGGATAGGTCTTCAGGTCGTCCGGCGTGATCGAGCCGATGTCGGCCTGGATCAGTTGGCCGACCTTCTCCTCCAGCGTCATCTTCGCCATCAGTTCGGTGACGAAGGCCTCGGTGCGCGCATCGCTGATCGCGGCCGGGGTCGCGGCCTGGGGCCAGAGGGCGGGATGGGCCCGCGCCGCCTCGGGAACCGCGGCCGTCTGGGCCAGGGCGGGGGCGCCGCCGCTCATGGCCAGGGCCAGAACCATCAGGGACACAGTCGTGCGCATCGGATTTCCTCGCAGGATGAACCAGGAGGCGTGCGTCTGACGGATCGGAAGACAGGCGGACAGGCGCGACGGAATGGCGACATTCCGACCCTTCACCCTGCGCGTCTGCTCCCGAGCGATCGATCCGCCGCCCTTCGGCGCGGATTAGGGACGGGACGCCACCAACCGTCAAGCCATTTTTGAGAACGTTCTCAGGATCGCCCCGCGCAACTTGACGCAGGGCGATTCCAGGAGGGGATCAAACCCCTAGTCCGGCAGGTCTTCCGCCAGGATCGCCATTTCGAACATGAACGAGCCTTCCTCGTCCTCGTCCTCGAAGACGATGCCGATGAACTCGTCGCCGACATAGACTTCGGCCGAGTCGTTCTGCTTGGGACGGGCCTTCACGATGATGCCGCCGGTGTTGAAGGTGCGCTTGAGGTGGGCCTCGATGCGCTTCAGGTCGGTGTCTTTCACGGGGGGCCTCATGGTCTTGGGTTGGCGGCGGACCCTAGAGAAGTCGGGCGTTGAGGGAAACCCGTCAGATCACGAAGTCGTACACCACGTCCGCCAGCGTATGGTCCATGGTCCGCGCCGGCTCGGCCCCGGTGGGGCAGTTGACCAGCCGCGCCGGCACCCCGGCCACGGTGCAGCCCGACGGCACATCCTTCAGCACCACCGAGCCCGAGGCCACCTTGGCGTAGTCGCCGACATGGATATTGCCCAGCACCTTGGCCCCGGCGCCCAGCAGCACCCCCTTGCCGATCTTGGGATGGCGGTCGCCGCGCTCGGCGCCCGTGCCCCCCAGGGTGACATTGTGCAGCATCGACACGTCGTCGCCGACCACCGCCGTCTCGCCGATGACGATGCCGGTGCCGTGGTCGAGGAACAGCCCCTTGCCCAGCCGCGCGGCCGGATGGATGTCCAGCTGGAACAGTTCGGAGATCCGGCTCTGAAAGTGGAAGGCCAGGGTCTCGCGCCCCTGCCCCCACAGCCAATGGGCCACGCGCCACCCCTGCAGCGCCTGGAAGCCTTTGAAATACAGGAAGGGCTGCAACAGGTTGCGGATCGCCGGGTCGCGCTCGGCCACCGCCTGCAGATCGGCTTCCGCCGCCGCGACCATGGCCGGATCGGCGACGAAGGCCGACAGGCAGACCTCGCGCACCGACATGGCGCTCATTTCCCCGTCGGCCAGCTTGCGCGCGATCTGGAAGCTGAGCGCGCCGGCCAGGTCGTCGTGCGACAGGATGACCGCATTCATCTGCGAGCCCAGCTGGGGCTCCTCGCGCGCGGCGGCCTCGGCCGAGGCGCGCAGCTGGCGCCACACGCTGTCGGTTTCCGCAACGACTTCAAGCTTGGCCATGCCGGGCTCCTTCGGCGACATCATACCCGCCCCAGCATGGCCTGCGCCAGCGCCGGAGGCAGGGCTCCATTCTGCGCCATATGATAGGCCTTGTACGCCGTCGCCACCGTCAGACTGTCGCGCACCGTCCCGCGCCCGATCTCGTCGAGCAGATCCAGGAAGGGCACCCGGACCACGGCGATGATCTCCGTCGGGTCCGGCGCGACCGGCGCAGGGCTCAGGCCCCAGGCGATCCAGGTCTTGCCGATCTCGTCGGTGATGGAGTTGGACATCTCGACCGTCAGGGCCGGCGCCCAGTGCGCGGCCTCCAGCCCCGCCTCCTCGGCCAGTTCGCGCCGGACCCCGTCGAACGGATCCTCGTCCAGGGGCGCCCCGCCCTCGGGCATTTCCCAGGAATAGTTGGCCAGGGCGAACCGCTGCTGGCCCACCAGCACCACCGTCCCGTCGTCATGCACCGGCAGCACGCCGGTCCCGACGTTCTTGAACCGCACGACGGCGTAGTCGGCCGCATGCCCCGTCGGCGCCGTCGCCGGATGCCGGGTCAGGCTCAGCCACGGGCTGTCGAACAGAACCTCGGTTCCGTCGCTGCGCCACGCCGGCGGCCTGACCAGTCCCTCGGCCCATTTCGGTTCGTCGGAATTGCTCATGGCTCACCTATGGCGAAGGCGGGGACGAAAGCCTAGCTAGACCGCATGACCGAGCTGCCCCTGATCCCCCTGAACGCCCCCCTGCCCGCCCCGGTCCCCTCACAGGACCTGCGCGACCGGCTGGCCACGCGCCGCTCCGCCCCGGCCCAGGCCCTGACCGCTCCCGGCCCGACCGAGGCCGAGCTGGACCAGATCCTGACCCTGGGGGCCCGCACCCCCGATCACGGCAAGCTCTTCCCCTGGCGGTTCGTGGTCCTGGGCCCGCTCAGCCGCGCCCGGATCGCCGAACAACTGGCCGTCCTGGCCGAGACCCGCGACAAGCCGGCCAAGGACCAGGCGGTCCTGGCCAAGCTGACCGCCGCCCCCCTCACCATCCTGGTCGTCTCGACGCCCGTCCCCGCCGCCAAGCCGGTCTGGGAGCAACAGCTGTCGGCCGGCGCCGTCTGCATGAACCTGGAACACGCGGCCGGCGCCTTCGGCTATTCGTCCAGCTGGATCACCGACTGGTACAGCTACGACCCCCAGGCTGTGGCCCTGTTCGGCCTGACCGAGGGCGAAGCCGTCGCCGGCTTCATCCACATCGGAACCCTGACCGAACCCGCGCTGGAACGCCCCCGCCCGGACATGGCCGCCAGGGTCACGCGCCTGCCCTAGGCGGAGCAGTGGGGATCTTTAATCCCTTGCGTCTAACATCGGCCGCCTAACTTGGAGACGAGCCGGCTGATGTCCTGTGCGGGTTGCAAAGACGGAACGGGTTTCGACCTGCCGATCACCATGGCGTTCCAGCCGATCGTCGATGTCTCGACCCAGACCGTCTTCGCCTATGAGGCCCTGGTGCGGGGCAAGGACGGCGCCGGCGCCGGCCAGGTCCTGGCCCAGATCTCGGCCGCCAACCGCTACGCCTTCGACCAGTTGTGCCGCACCACCGCCATCGAACTGGCGGCGGAGATCGACATGGCCGCCGAGGGCGCCAATCTGTCGATCAATTTCCTGCCCAATGCGGTCTATGAGCCGCGCGCCTGTATCCGCACCACGCTTGCGGCGGCGATGCGCACCGGCTTCCCGGTGAACCGGATCATCTTCGAGTTCACCGAGAGCGAGGCGATGGACGCCGATCACATCCTGAACATCCTGCGCTCCTATCGCGCCATGGGGTTCAAGACCGCCATCGACGACTTCGGCGCGGGCTATGCGGGCTTGGGCCTGCTGGCCCTGTTCCAGCCGGACATCGTCAAGCTGGACATGGCCCTGATCCGCAACATCGACACCGACCCGGTCAAGCGCACCATCGTGCGCAACACCCTGAACATGCTGCGCGACCTGGGCGTCGAGCCGGTGTGCGAAGGGATCGAGACCCTGGCCGAACACGACGTCCTGCGCGACCTGGGCGTCACCCTGATGCAGGGCTATCTGCTGGCCAAGCCGGCGGTCGAGGCCCTGGCCCCGGTCGCCTGGCCCCGCGCGACGACCTCACTGGCCCGCACCGCCTGACATCCTTTCGTCATCCTCCAACAAGCCGCGTAGCGGCGCAGATCGGAGGACCCCCGCGGCGCCGGAGGCAAAGTGGGTCCGCCGCACAATGCTGGCGCAGCGAGTCCGTATCCAGTTCGCGCTCTCGCGAACCGCTGGGTTCGGGCCTACGCTGCGCTTCGCCCGGAATGACGAAAGGAAAATGGAGCCCCCTACCCCCGCCCGCGATACGTCGGCACGCCCTGATCCGGCAGCCACAGCCCCTCCGGCGCCACCCCCGTCTGCCAGAAGACGTCGATCGGAATCCCGCCGCGCGGATACCAGTACCCCCCGATCCTCAGCCATTTCGGCGCCAGCAGGTCCGCCAGCCGCCGGCCGATGGCGACGGTGCAGTCCTCGTGGAAGGCGCCGTGGTTGCGGAAGCTGGTCAGGTACAGTTTCAGGCTCTTGGACTCGACCAGCCAGTCGCCCGGCGCATAGTCGATAACGATATGGGCGAAGTCCGGCTGGCCCGTCACCGGGCACAGGCTGGTGAACTCGGGCGCCGTGAACCGGGCCAGATACAGCGTATCCGCATGCGGGTTCGGCACCCGCTCCAGCACGGCCGTCTCGGGGCTGGTCGGGGCGGCGGTCTGGGCGCCGAGCTGGCTGAGGTTGTCGGTGTAGTGGGTCATGCCGCGCATTTAGGCGTTTGCGGCGCGTAAGAAAATCCTTCCGGGCGAACCGCCCCATTCCAGACCCCATCCGCGTCCGGCCCCCTCCACCGCGAAGACGCGGGCCCCCTCCCCCAGACGGGGGAGGACTACGAAGCCGACGACCGAAATCCTCCCCCATTGGGGGAGGGGGACCGCCGCGCCTCTTCGCGCGGTGGTGGAGGGGGCGCGCCGCGCACGAGGCTTGTGGCGTTCAACGCCCCTAGTTCCGCAGATTTTTCCTCAGCCTTTCAACGCTCTGACGTCAAAAAACCCTGCTCAACCCGCCATGCCTTGAAATCCGGCTATAATCACCCCCATCGGATGGGAGGGCCGAAACTGGACTCATTGGACTCATTGGACTGTGTTTTCACCGTCCAGCTTCGCCGCCGATTTCAGACGATTCATACGATTCAGACTCTGTTTTTTCGTCGGCGAGTCTGAAATCCCGTCGCCCGAATTCTCCCCGATTGCCTTCCCCCGCGACAGCCCGCTAAGCGTAGCGAAACGAAACCCAGGAGACGCCCGTGGCCATTCCCGCTTCGCTTCAAAAAGGCCTGACCCTGCCGATCATCTCGGCGCCCATGTTCCTGGTCTCCGGCCCGGATCTGGTGGTCGAGGCCTGCAACGCCGGGATCATCGGCACCTTCCCGTCGCTGAACCAGCGCACGGCCGAGGGCTATCGCGACTGGATTCACGAGATCAAGGGCCGGCTGAAGCCCGGGGCCGCCGCCTTCGGCGTCAACCACATCGTCCACCCGACCAACCCCCGGCTGATGGCCGACATGACGGTGTCGGTCGAGGAGAAGGTGCCGCTGATCATCACCTCGCTGGGCGCCGTGCGCGACGTGGTGGATGCGGTCCACGGCTACGGCGGCGTGGTCTTCCACGACATCGCCAACATCCGCCATGCGCGCAAGGCGGCCGAGGCGGGCGTCGACGGCCTGATCCTGGTCGCCAACGGCGCCGGCGGCCACGCCGGGATCATCAACCCCTTCGCCCTGGTCAACGAGGTGCGCAGCTTCTTCGACGGGACCATCATCCTGTCCGGCGCGATTTCGACCGGTCAGGACGTGGCGGCGGCCCTGATGCTGGGCGCCGACTTCGCCTATATGGGCACCCGGTTCATCAACACGACCGAGGCCATGGCGGCAGACGCCTACAAGCAGATGATCATCGACAGCGGCTCGACCGACATCATCCACACCCCGGCCGTGTCCGGCATCCCGGCCAACTTCATGTCCAAGTCGCTGATCGAGAACGGGATCGACCCCAAACACCTGCCCGAGCACAAGCTGGACATGGGCGACGAGGCCAAGGCCTGGAAGACGGTCTGGTCCGCCGGTCAGGGCGCGGGCGCCATCCACGACGTCCTGCCGACCGCCGAACTGGTCGGCCGCCTGCGACAAGAGTTCGCTCAGGCCACGGAACAGTTTTCAGCCAGGACCGCAAACCTGTAAGGCTCCTTCGCGCATCCCGCGCGTTGGAGCCCGCATGATCCGAATCCCCTCGCTCGTTCCCTCCGCCCTGCTGGGTTCCCTGCTGGTCCTGACCGCCGTCGTCCCCGCCCAGGCCCAGACGTCTCCCGGCCGCGGCGTCTGGGGCTTCGAGGTCGAGGCGGGGACGGACAACCGCTCCAAGGCCGCCTCCAAGTCGGGCAACGACGCCTATGTCTCCGCCTACGCCGCCTGGGAGAGCGACGACGGCCGGATCTATGTCTCCCCCGGCTTCCAGACCATCCAGGCGGGCGGCTCGAACATCGAGACCGACTGGATCGTCGGCTACCGGCCCGAGGCCTTCGGCTACGCCTTCGACCTCAACGTCGCCTACAAGCGCCGCCTGGATGTCGATCCCGGCTATGACGCCGACGGCATGGAGCTGAGCGCCGAGGTCAGCCGCGCCGTCGGTCCCGCCCAGGCGGCCCTGCTGGTCCAGTACGCCCCCGACGCCCCCGGCCTGACCCGTTCCTACGTCTGGGTCGAGGCCGAACTGGGCTGGTCGTTCTCGCCCCGCCTCGACGGCTCGGCCGCCATCGGCCGACGCGAACAGGACGGCGGCCCCGACTACACCGGCTGGAACGCGGGCGTGACCTACGCCCTGACCGACGCCCTCGCCCTCGACCTGCGCTACTACGACACCGACGCCGCCGCGTTGGACGAGCAGTACGAGGACGCCGTCGTCGCCCGGCTCGCCTACGCCTTCTGACGCCCTGCCCTTGCGCCCCGGGCCAAGGCCGCCCATATGGGGAGGGTCGATCTCTCTGCGTAACGCCGCTGCTCCCTTTGCATCACGCACCGAGGTCCAAACGCCGATCCCATTCAGACCCGACAGGCCGACCAGGGATCCCTCCCTGCGGTCAACGCCAGACGGAGGTCTCCAAATGGCTACCGGCACTGTTAAATGGTACAACCCCACCAAAGGCTACGGCTTTATCGCTCCCGATGACGGCGGCAAGGACGTCTTCGTCCACGCCTCGGCTGTCGAAACCTCGAGCGTCGGCTCGCTGAACGAAGGCCAGAAGATCTCCTACGAGATCGAGCGCGACTCGCGCTCCGGCAAGGAATCCGCCGGTCGCCTTACGGCGGCTGAGTAGGACACGCTTCGGAACACCATCGCCTTCGACGGCGAGGTGACCAAGCTCCTGCCTCTGGGCGGCCGCAAGGTCCGCCTGGACAACGGCCACGTCGTAACGGTCCTGCCCACGCTCGGTTCGCCTCAGGGCGTCTCCGGGCTGGGTGATCCGGTCGTGGTCGAGATCGCCTTCAATCAGCTGAAGGGCTGGCGCCTCGCGCGCCGGCCCTGACGCCTATTCCGTACAGGACGCCCGCATGACCCCGCTCGCCGACATGATCCCCTCGATGACCGACGCCGATCTGGTGACTCTGCGCGCCAACGCCGCCCGTCTGGTCGAACACGGCGCCTCGACCCAGGTCATGGCCGCCAGCGACATCCTGCCCGTCATCGACGCCGAAGTCGCGCGCCGCGCGGCCCTGCCCAAGGCCGCCAAGGCCCCGGTCAAGCGCGCCGCCCCCAAGAAGAAGCTGCCGCCCGTCACCGGCCACCAGACCGCCCTTCCCTCCAGCTGAGATCACCCCAGGGCCTGATCCAGATCCGCGATCAGGTCCTCGACGTTCTCGACCCCGACCGACAGCCGGATCAGGCTGTCGGTGACGCCGCCCTTCTCGCGGATGTCCTTGGGCACGCTGGCGTGGGTCATGATGGCCGGGTGGTTCACCAGGCTCTCGACCCCGCCCAGCGACTCCGCCAGCGTAAAGACCTGCACCCGTTCCAGCACCCGCTTGGTCCGCTCCAGGTCGCCTTCCAGCACCACCGTCACCATGCCGCCGAAGCCCCCGTGCATCTGGCGCGCGGCCAGTTCGTGCTGCGGATGGGCGATCAGGCCGGGATAGATGACCTTGGCCACGCCCGCGCGCGTCTCCAGCCACCGCGCCACGGTCAGGGCGTTCTCGCAGTGCGCCTTCATCCGCAGCGCCAGGGTCTTCAGCCCCCGGTTGGCCAGGAAGGCGTCGAACGGCCCCATGATCCCGCCGACCGAGTTCTGCAGGAACTTGATCCGCGTCGCCAGCTCCGGATCGGCCGTCACCAGCACCCCGCCGATGATGTCCGAATGGCCGTTCAGGTATTTGGTCGCCGAGTGCATGACCACATCCGCCCCCAGGCTCAGCGGCTGCTGGCAGAAGGGGGTGGCGAAGGTATTGTCCACGATCAGCAGTAGGCCGTGCGCCTTGGCCACCTTCGACAGGGCCGCGATGTCGGCCAGCTTCATCAAGGGATTGGTCGGGGTCTCGACCCACAGCATCTTCGTCTTGGGCGTGATCGCCGCCTCAACCGCCGCGATGTCGCTCAGATCCACATAGGCGAAGTCCAGCCCCATGGTCCGCCGCCGCACCCGCTCGAACAGCCGCCACGAGCCGCCGTAAAGGTCGTCGCCGGTCACGATATGATCGCCCGCGTCCAGCAGCTCCAGCGCCGTCGAGGTCGCCGCCATGCCCGAGCCGAAGCCGAACCCATGCGTCCCGCCCTCCAGGTCCGCGATACAGGCCTCGAACGCCTCGCGCGTCGGGTTCTTGCCCCGCGCATACTCATAGCCCTTGTTCACGCCCGGGCTTTCCTGGGCATAGGTCGAGGTGGCGTAGATCGGCGTCATTACCGCGCCCGTGGTCGGGTCGGGATGCTGCCCGGCATGGATGGCGCGGGTCGAGAAACCCTGGCTGTTTTTTGTATCGGCCATGGGATTACCGGTTCAGGCTGAGGTGGTTGATCAGGTCGGTGCGGGTGATCAGACCCACGAAACGCTCGCCGTCCAGCACGATGGCCACCCGGTCGCGGTCGAAGACGGGGATCAGGGCGTCCAGCGGCTCCTTGACCTGAAGCGTGTCCAAGTCGCGCGTCATGGCCGAGGCCACCGGCTTGGCGAACCGCTCCTTGCGGGTGATCTCGTCGGTGTTCATCACGTGGATCAGGTCGCTCTCATCCAGGATGCCGACCAGGCGGCCGTCCTCAATGATCGGCAGCTGAGACACGTCGGCGCCCTTCATCCGCTTGAAGGCGGTGTCCAGGGAGTCGCCCGGACCGGCGACGACCACGTCGCCCTTCTCGTATTTGCGGTTGATCAGGTCCGACAGGTCGCCGTGCAGCTCGCGCTCGCCCAGACCCTGATCCGCCAGCCAGGCGTCGTTGTAGACCTTGGACAGATACTTGGCCCCGGTGTCGCAGACGAAGGTGACGCAGGTCTTGGCTTCGGTCTGCTCGCGGCACCAGCGCAGGGCCGTGGCGATCAGCGTCCCCGAGGACGACCCCGCCAGGATGCCTTCCTTCAGCAGAAGCTCGCGCGCCGTGGCGATCGCCTCCGCGTCCGGGATCGAATAGGCCTTGTCGATCAGGCTCATGTCCGCTGTGTCGGGCACGAAGTTCTGACCGATGCCCTCGACCGTATAGCTGCCGTCCGGCCCCGGCACGCCCTCATTGACGATGCCGGCCAGGGTTGATCCCACCGGATCGGCCAGGACGATCTGGGCCCTGGAGCCCACGCTCTTCAGATAGCGCGCCACGCCGGTGATCGTCCCGCCCGAGCCGATGCCGGCGACGAAGGCGTCCATGTCGCCGCCCGTCTGCTCCCAGATCTCCGGCCCGGTCGTCTTCACATGGGCGTCGGCGTTCGAGTGGTTGGCGAACTGGTTGACGTAATAGGCGCCGGGGATGGCCTGGGCCAAACGCTCGGCCATGTCGGTGTAATACTCCGGGTGCCCGTGCGGAACGTCCGAACGGGTCAGGCGAACATCGGCGCCCATGGCCCGCAGATGCTGGATCTTTTCCTTCGACATCTTGTCCGGGATGACCAGCAGCACCTTATATCCCCGCGCCCGCCCGACCAGGGTCAGCGCCAGGCCCGTATTGCCCGCCGTCGCCTCGACGATCGTGCCCCCTTCCTTCAACCAGCCTTCCTTCTCAGCCGCATCCAGCATCTCGACTGCAATCCGATCCTTGATCGAACCGCCGGGGTTCTGGGACTCCAGTTTCAGCAGCAGCCGGCACTTGCCAGTGTCGATCTTCGTCACCTCCACCATCGGCGTCTTGCCGATCAGATCCAGCGGCGACTTCACGGTCGCGCTCAGGGCGGGGGCGTTCAGGGACATCGAAGACTCCGGTTCAGGACGCAGCGAGGCTGAGGCCTCACATTCACATGGTCAACTCACGCAAGATTTGACCCAAGGGCGCGGTTCCGCGCTACGAAAGACGCAATGACCAATTCATCCAAGAGGCCGCCCGCCGGCCTTCCCGACAAAGACACCCTCCTCGCCTTCCTGCGCGAGGCCGGATCGGCCGAGAAAACCGATATCGCGCGCCACTTCGGCCTGAAGGGCGGCGACCGCCGCGCCCTGCGCGAAATGATCCGCGAACTCGAAGAAGAAGGAAAACTGGGCAAGCGCGGCCGCAAGGGCTTCTCCGAAGCCGGCGCCCTGCCCCCTGTCGGCGTCGCCGACGTGATCGAACGGGACGGCGACGGCGAACTTTACGTCCGTCTGGTCGAGGCCAGCGCCGACGCGCCCCGCGCCATACTGATGCCCGACAAGGGCAAGCCCGGCCCCGCGCCCGGACTGGGCGACCGGCTACTGGTCAAGTTCCAGCGCGGCGGCGACGGCTGGGAGGCCCGGCTAATCAAGAAGCTGGACGTGGGGACCAACCGCGTCCTGGGCGTCATCCGCAAGTCGGCGCGCGAGACCCGCGTCGAGCCGGTCGACCGCCGCTCCAAGGACGTGCTGCTGGTGCCCCAGGCCCAGTCCGGCGATTTGCGCGACGGCGACCTGGTCCTGGCCGCCATCGAAAAGGGCGAGCAGCGGTTCGGTCCGAAGCGAGGCAAGATCCTGGAACATATCGGCAAGGAGGACGACCCCCGCGCCGCCTCGCTGATCGCCATCTACGCCCATGGCGTCCCGACCGGCTTCTCCGAGGCCGTCGAGCGTGAGGCCGAGGATCAGGCCCTGCCGACGCTGAAGGGCCGCGAGGACCTGCGCGAGGTCCCCTTCATCACCATCGACCCCGCCGATGCGCGTGACCATGACGACGCCGTCTACGCCGCCCGCGACGAGGATCCGAAGAACCCGAACGGCTGGATCGTCTGGGTCGCTATCGCCGACGTCGCCGCCTATGTCCGTCCCGGAACCCATCTGGACCGCGAGGCGCGGGACAAGGGCAACTCGACCTATTTCCCCGACCGCGTCGAGCCGATGCTGCCCGAAGTGCTGTCGAACGGCCTGTGCAGCCTGAAGGAGGGCGAGAACCGCGCCTGTCTGGCGGTGCGGATGGTGTTCGACAAGGACGGCCGAAAGACCGGCCACAAGTTCGTGCGCGGCCTGATGCGGTCGCACGCCAAACTGTCCTACGAACAGGCCCAGGCGGCCATCGACGGGCAACCGGACGACGCCACCGGCCCGATCATGGAGGCCATCCTCTATCCGCTGTGGAACGCCTATCACGCCATGCTGAAGGGCCGGCTGAAGCGCAGCCCGCTGCAGATCGAATCGGCCGAACGCCGCATCCGCATGGCGCCCGCCGACGAAAAAGGGGGCGGCGGCATCGCCTCAATCGAGAAGCGCGCGTCGCTGGAGGCGCACCGGCTGATCGAGGAGATGATGATCCAGGCCAACGTCTGCGCCGCCGAGACGTTGGAGCAGAAGAAGACGCCCCTGATCTACCGCGTCCACGACGCGCCCAGCCAGGAGAAGATCTTCAACCTGGCCGACTTCCTCTCGACCATCGGCAAGCCGTGGAACAAGGGCGAACCGGGCACGACCAAACGGTTCAACAAGCTGCTGGACGAGACGCGCGACGGCGAATACGCCGATGTGGTCAACGAAGTGGTTCTGCGCACCCAGATGCAGGCCATCTATTCGCCCGACAACGTCGGCCACTTCGGCCTGAACCTGGATCGCTACGCCCACTTCACCTCGCCGATCCGGCGCTATTCCGACCTGATCGTCCACCGCGGCCTGATCCGGGCGCTGGGTTTCGGCAAGGACGGGCTGACGGATCGCGAGATCGCCGAACTGCCCGCCATAGCCGAGGGCGTGACCATGACCGAGCGCCGGTCGATGGCCGCCGAACGCGACGCCATGGACCGCTATATCGCCGCCTTCCTGGAAGACCGGGTCGGCGCGACCTTCACCGGTCGGATCACCGGCGTCACCCGCTTCGGCCTGTTCATCCGGCTAGACGAGACGGGCGCCGACGGCCTGGTTCCGGTTTCGACCCTGGGCAGCGAATATTTCGCCCACGACGACCGCGCCCACGCCCTGGTCGGCGAACGCACCGGCAAGCGGTTCACCCTGGGCCGAAAGGTCGAGGTCAAGCTGATGGAGGCCACCCCCGTCACCGGCGGCCTGGTGTTTGAAATGCTCAGCGAGCCCGAACCCCGCGACCCCAACGCCCCCGCCCCCCGCTACGGCATTCGCGGACGCGGCGGCGACGGCCCGCCCATGCGTGGCAAGGGTCGGCCGGGCGGTCCCAAGCCTCGCAACGGCTCCAAGCCGGCGGGCGGACTGAAGGGCGTCAGGAAGGGCAAGCGGAAATGACCCCGGAATGAGCGGAATGAAGGATCACCCCTTCGACGCCGCCCAAGACCTCGCCGACGCCCCGCGCATCGGCGGCGCCCAGCGGCCCAAGGACGCGGCGACCCTGATCCTGACGCGGGGCGGGTCGCGGCCCGAGGTGCTGATGGGAAGACGGGCGCCAGGGCATGTCTTCATGGCGTCGAAGTGGGTGTTTCCCGGCGGACGGATTGACCGGGCGGATTTCACCGCCGCCGCAACGGGCGATCTGACGTCCGACGTCGCCCGCAGGCTGGAGGCCGAGGTTCCCGCCCGCCGCGCGCGCGCCCTGGCCCTGACGGCGGTGCGCGAGACGTTCGAGGAGACCGGCTTGATCCTGGGGCGCGCCGCGCCCTCCGCCAGCGTCGCCGGACCGTGGCGCGAGTATCGACAGGCGGGCGCTCTGCCCGATCTGGCGGCCCTGTCCTACATCGCCCGCGCCATCACACCGCCCGGCCGGACGCGCCGGTTCGACGCCCGTTTCTTCATGGCGTCGGCCGAGGCCCTGCTGACGCCCGAGCCGACCGCAGGGTCCGGCGAACTGGACGAGATCGCCTGGCTCCCGCTGGAAGACGCCCGCGCCCTGGACCTGCCCGCCATCACCCGGTTCGTGCTGGGTGAACTGGCCGAGCGCCTGGCCCAGGACCGCGCCAATCCTGACCGGCCCCTGCCCTTCGTCCGCATGGTGCGCGGCCGCCACGTCGTCGATCACAGGGACTGACCATGCCCAGCGCCATCACCCTGCGCCTGACCACCGCCGACCCGGTCGCGGGCGTCGCCTACAGCCTGCAGGATAAGGCCAACGCGCCGGTCGATCCCCGCATCGCTGACGATGGTTCGATCAGTTTCGACGCCCCCGTCACCCTGTCCGACGACGGGCGGCTGACCGGCCCCTTCGTGCGACGCGAAGGACCGTCGCGACGCTTCGTCTATATCGCCATCGGCACATCGGCCGGACAGCACGGCGAATGGAGCCGTCGCGCCAAGATCGACGTCCACGACATCCCCGCCGACCTTCTGGCCCTGGCGCGCGACGGGCGCGTGCTGGAAGCCGTTCTGCCCGGCCGCGCCCGCGACGGCGGTCCAGCTTGCGCCACCGTGCGGCCGCTCCAGCCCTGGCGCGCCGTCTGACCTAATCGGCGACCGGCTTCGTCAGGTCGAACTCCACCCGAAAATGACGGTTCGGACGCCGCAGCTCATAGGCGAACATCCGATCCGGATGGACCTCCATCGCCCAGACATTGGTGGTCGAGACCAAGGCGTTGTTGGCGTTGAACAGGGCGATGGACTCGGCGTCCACCGGGAAGGCCTGCCGCTCGGCCGTGCCCGCCTCCGTCGTATCTCCACCGTACCAGTGCAGCACGTCGGCCGCGCCGTCCTCGTGCCGGTGATCGTGTTTCAGCCGCAGGCCCGTGTCCGTCTTTGTCACCACCCAGGTCCGCGACCGATCCTCGCCCACGGCGAATGGAATACGCACCTCGTCCGCCGAACAGTCGCGGACATGCATGATCAACCGTTGGCTGGTGAAGGCGGCGTCGGCCGCGTCGGTCGTGACGACCCGTCCTTCGAATCTCTGGCCGCACAGGGCGGTGAGCCGCGCCAGGAAGGCGTCCTGCTCCGGCGTGGAAAAGGCGTTCGCAGCGCCTGCGAAAGGCGCGGAAACAACGGCCAGAGCGGCGATGAAGGATGCGATTTTCATGCGACGACATTATATATGCGCCGCGCCGCATCAACGTGGCATCGCGCCCGTTGACTTTGGGGCGCGGCTGAGTATGTTCCGCGCCTCTTATTTTAAGCGGCTTTCGCCGTCGCAGAGGTAATTCCGATGGCCAAACCGGCTTCCATCAAGATCCGCCTGAACTCCACGGCCGACACCGGCTTCTTCTACGTCACCAAGAAGAACGCCCGCACCATGACCGAAAAAATGGTCGTCAAGAAGTACGACCCGGTCGTGCGCAAGCACGTCGACTTCAAGGAAGGCAAGATCAAGTAAGGGCTCAAGGCCCGGCGACCCTCGCACGCTCCGAGGGCGCCTTGATCTGAGACTGAAAATGAAACGCCCGGCGGGTCAACCGCCGGGCGTTTTCAGTTGCTTGTCGTTCTTCTCGACATCGTCTGACAACGGAGACAAGCGACGTCAGGCCGCCTTGGCGATGACCTTGTTCCGGCCGCCCGCCTTGGCCTCGTACACCCCTTCGTCGGCGCGTTTCAGCAGGGCTTCGGGCGTATCGCCGGCGCCGGTCGTGGCGGCGACCCCGATCGAGATGGTGATGGTCAGCAGTTCCTTGCCGCCCATGACCCGGAAGGGCGCGGAGGCGATGTCCCGGCGAATCCGTTCCGCAACGATCCGCGCGTCTTCCAGACTGGCGCCCGGCATGACCACCACGAATTCTTCGCCGCCCATCCGGCACGGCACGTCCACGGCGCGGACATTGGTGGCCAGTCGCACGGCGAACTCGGCCAGAACCTCGTCGCCGGCGTCATGACCGAAGCCGTCGTTGACGGATTTGAAGTGGTCGATGTCCAGCACCAGCACCGCCACCGTCGCGCCCCCATGCGCGGCCCGCCCGACCAGGGCCTGCAACTGCCCGGTCATGTAGCGACGGTTATGCAGACCGGTCAGGGCGTCGGTGACGGCCATCTCCAGGCTGCTGTCCAGCTTCTGACGCAGGAAATCGGTGTAGCGTTTGCGGCGGATCTGGGTTCGCGCACGCGCCGAAAGCTCCTCGGGATCGATCGGGCGCGGCAGGATGTCGGTGGCGCCCAGTTCCAGCGCCTTGACCATGCGCGGCCGTTCCTTCGGCTCGACAATGGCCAGGATCGGAGCGCGACGCGCATCGCCCGACCTGGCCAGGGCCACGACCCGCAGCCCGTCGAAGCTTTCGGCGGAGACATTGACGATGATCAGGTCCAGCGGCCCCTTGGCGGTCGCCAAGGCGGCCTCCGGATCGGACTCTATGGAGACGCGGTGCTCGCGTCCCAGTTCGGCGGCGATCGTCTGGGCCTGGCTCGCATCGTCGTCGATGATCAGGACCCGGCCGCCCTCGCTGCGCAACCGCGCGGCCCCCTCGCCGTCCACGCCCATGCGCCGGCTGCTTTCCTCGCGCTCGCGCAGTTCGTCCATCACCTGTTTCAGCCGCGTCAGCGACTTGACGCGCGCGAACAGGACCACGTCGTCGATGGGCTTGGTCAGGAAGTCGTCGGCCCCCGCCTCAAGCCCTCGGATTCGATCCTCGCGTCCATCCAGCGCCGTCACCAGCACCACCGGTATGTGCCGCGTCTCCGCCCGCGCCTTCAGCCGCCGACAGGTCTCGAACCCGTCCATGCCGGGCATCATCACATCCAGCAGGATCATGTCCGGCTGATGCTCCGTCGCCAGATCCAGCGCGGTCGCCCCGTCGTTGCAGGTCAGAACGTCGTAATATTCGATGGTGAGCTTGGCCTCGAGCAGACGGACGTTCACGTCCACGTCGTCGACCACCAGAATCCGTGCGCTCATCCCAGATGCTGCCGGATCGTTTCGAGGAAATGCATGACGGAGATCGGCTTGGAGATATAGGCCTCGCACCCGCCCTGGCGGATGCGTTCCTCGTCGCCCTTCATGGCGAAGGCCGTAACGGCGATCACCGGGATATGGTTCAGCTCCTCGTCGTCCTTCAGCCATTTGGTGACTTCGAGACCGGAGATTTCAGGCAGCTGAATATCCATCAGGATCAGGTCCGGATGATGCGCGCGCGCGAGAGCCAGAGCCTGCAGTCCCTCACGGGTCTGCAGGGTCTCGTAGCCCTGGGAATCGAGCAGATCATGAAAAAGCTTCATGTTCAGCTCGTTATCCTCGACGATGAGGACTTTCTTGGACATCATCACCTGACCTGCGGGGCCCCTCACAAGGGGGCGCCTCGTGCGGTGGAATAGTGGGCGCCCAGTCTTAAGTTGGGGTGAAGCCAAGGTTACGGAGACCTTAAGCGTGGCCATGAAGGCCGTCTGCCGCGACTGCCTGTGGACCGGCGCCGACCCCGCCGGACCGCCGGACCGACGCTGCCCGTCGTGCGGCTCCCGTCGCATCGTCGCCGATCCGGAACTGGACCAGCTGTCCATCGCCCACATGGACTGCGACGCCTTCTACGCCTCGGTGGAGAAGCGCGATCGGCCCGAACTGCGCGACAAGCCGGTCATCGTCGGCGGGGGCAAGCGCGGCGTGGTGTCCACCGCCTGCTATGTCGCGCGCCAGTACGGCGTCGGCAGCGCCATGCCGATGTTCAAGGCGCTGAAGGCCTGTCCAGAGGCCGTGGTGATCAAGCCGAACTTCGCCAAATATGTCTTCGAATCGGAACGCATCCTCGGCGCCCTGGGCCGGCTGACGCCCCTGATCCAGCCGCTGTCGCTGGACGAGGCCTGGGTGGACCTTTCGGGGACCGAGCGGCTGAACGGCGGTCCGCCCGCCTTCCAGCTGATTCGCTTCCAGAAACAGATCGAGGAAGAAACCGGCCTGACGGTCTCCATCGGCCTGGCCCCCAACCGCTTCCTGGCGAAGATGGCGTCGGAGATGGACAAGCCGCGGGGCTTCTCCGTCGTCGGCGCCGCCAACGCCCAGGCTCTTCTGGCGCCGCGCCCCGTCACAGCCCTGCCCGGCGTCGGCCCGGTGTTCGGCAAGGCGCTGCGCAGCGACGGCTTCGCCACCATCGGCGACCTGGCGAAGGCGGACCTGCGCGACCTGGTCAAGCGCTACGGCGAATCGGGCCTGCGCCTGCATGATCTGGCCCACGCCCGCGACGCCCGCGCCGTGAACCCCGAGCGCGACCGCAAAGGCATGAGCGCCGAAACGACCTTCAACGAAGACCTGAGCTCTCAGGAGGCGCTGGAGGCCGAGCTCTGGCCCCTGTGCGAGAAACTGGCGTCCAAGGCCCGGCGCGACGGCGTCGCCAGCCGCGTTCTGGTGCTGAAACTGCGGCGCAGCGATTTCAAGATCATCACCCGCCGTGTCAGCCTGGCCGACCCGATCCAGACCGCCCGCGCCCTGTTCGCCGCCGGCCGCGACCTGCTGAAGCCGGAACTGGGTCCGCCCTATCGGCTGATCGGCATCGGCATGGCCGACATCCAGGACGCCGACGACGCCCCCGCCGGCCTGTTCCAGACCCCCGAGACCCGCGCCCTGAAAACCGAACGCGCCATCGACGCCCTGCGCGAAAAATTCGGCAAGGACGCCGTGGTGGCGGGGCGGGCGTTGAAGCCGTAGGAAGCGGCATGGATCTCGCCAAACGCGCCTACGACCACGGCTTCCGCCTGGACCCCATCGTCCGCAGCCTGCTGGACACCGACTTCTACAAGCTGCTGATGCTGCAGATGATCTGGCGCGAGCATCGCGACACGCCGGTCGTCTTCCAGGTCATAAACCGCACCCGGTCCGTCCGCCTGGCCGACGAGATCGACATCGGCGCCCTGCGCGAACAGCTGGACCACGCCCGCACCCTGGGCTTCACCAACAAGGAACTGGTCTGGCTGGCGGGCAACAGCTTCTATGGCGTGAAGCAGATCTTCTCGCCCGACTTCATCGGCTGGCTGACCGACTATCGCCTGCCCGACTACGACCTGTCGGTTCAGGACGGCCAGTATGTCCTGACCTTCGCGGGCGCCTGGGCCGAGGTGACGCTGTGGGAGATTCCGGCCCTGGCGATCCTGAACGAACTGCGCTGCCGCGTTGGTCTGCGGCGGCTGGGCCGGTTCGAGATGGACGTCCTCTACTCCCGCGCCAAGACCCGGCTCTGGTCGAAGGTCGAACGGTTGCGGCGCTTGCCCGATCTGGCCCTGTCCGACTTCGGCACCCGCCGTCGCCACGGTTTCCTGTGGCAGCGCTGGTGCATACAGGCGCTCAAGGAGGGGCTGGGCCAGGCCTTCATCGGCACCTCCAATGTGCTTCACGCCATGGAGAACGACCTGGAAGCCATCGGCACGAACGGCCACGAACTGCCGATGGTCCTGGCCGCCCTGGCGCCCGACGACGCGGCCCTGGCCCGGACCCCCTATGCGGTGCTGGACGAATGGCGGCGCCACTATGGCGGCAATCTGCTGGTCGTCCTGCCCGACGCCTTCGGCACCGAGGCCTTTCTGGACCAGGCGCCCGACTGGGTCGCCGACTGGACCGGCTTCCGTCCCGATTCAGCCCCGCCCATCGCCGCGGGCGAACGGCTGATCGACTGGTGGCGCGCCCACGGCCGCGATCCGAAGGAGAAGCTGCTGATCTTCTCGGACGGGATGGACATCGACGGCATCGAGGCCGCCCACGCCCATTTCCATGGCCGCGCCCGTCTCAGCTTCGGCTGGGGCACCAATCTAACCAACGACTTCCGCGACTGCTCACCCGCCTTCGCGCCGGAACTGGAGCCGATCTCCCTGGTCTGCAAGGTGGTCGAGGCCGGCGGCCGACCGGCCGTCAAATTGTCGGACAATCCGGAAAAGGCCGTCGGCGATCCGGCCGAGATCGAACGCTATCGCCGCGTCTTCGGCGTGCGCGGCCTGACGGCCCAGCCCGTCGTCGTCTGAAACCCGGCCTTAAGCCCCTTTCGGCCATAAGGGCGGGATGAACGCCTTCATCGACAAGATGCGCCGCCGCGCCGGCCGTTACCTCGACGTCCGCGCGGAGATGATCCAGCCCGCGCGCGGCGTCCTCAGCCTGTCGTTCGACGACATCCCCGCCTCGGCCTGGCTCGAGGCCGGACCGATCCTGGCCGAGCATGGCGTCAAGGCCACCTATTATGTCTGCGGCGGCCTGTCGGGCGGTCGCAATCTGGACCTGCCGCAGTTCGAGACCGAACACCTCCAGGCCCTGCACGAAGCCGGGCACGAGGTCGGCTGCCATACCTATGAACACGTCTCGACCCTGACCCTGTCGCCCGCCGAACTGGACGCCAGCCTGGCCCGCAACGCCGCCTGGGTGTCGGAACGTCTGGACGACTATCAGATGCTCAGCTTCGCCTATCCGTTCGGCGACTGCGCCCTTGGGGCCAAGCCGGTGATCGACCGCCGCTTCCTTTGCGGCCGCGGCGTGCGCGACGGGATCAACGCCGGCCGCGTGGACCGCAATCTGTTGCAGGCCGTCGGGCTGGAGAGCCGCCGCCTGCCCGGCTATGATCTGGAACAGATGGTCGCAGACACGGCGGCGTCTAGGGGCTGGCTGATCGCCTACGGCCATGACGTCAGCGACGCTCCCACCCCCTACGGCTGCAAACCCGAGGACATCGACCGGTTGATCCGCCTGGCCAAGGCCGCCGATCTGGACATACAGCCGGTCGCGGCGGCGTGGGCGATGGCGGCCTATTAGCCACCGCCGTCACTTGCGCCTACGCTTGATGAGAAGCGGCCTCTTCCATCTTCCTGTGGTCCGCCCAGGCGATCAGCTCCTTCCTCGGCCAGACCATCAGCCATGACCGCGCGGTGTATTCACCGCTGTCGATCAAGGCCTTACGCGACGCCGAGGCCGTTCCGGCCCGCTCCGTATGGATCTCGCCCGGCCCCTGGTGAACCATGAAGGCGCCGCCCTTCAGCGGGTTGAGCCGCAGGTGCGCCAGGCGCGGGCTGATCTCGGTCAGGGGCGGATCATAGAACCAACTGGAGCCGATCATCCCCGCCAGCTCCGGCCGCGTCCGGCAGATTTCCGCCGCCGTGGCCCAGGCTTCGTTCCAGCCGTCCTCGTTGAAGCCGCGCAGCCAGCGGCTCTCGGTATGGACCTCCAGCCAGGGCTCGCGTTTCGCCCCCGCCGCCAGATAGCGGAACAGCGGGCCGAAGCCCCAGCCCTCGCGCACATGTTTGACGATCTGTCCCGGACCGACCGGCGAACTGAGGTCGATCACCTGGCTCTTGGCGCCGGGCACGCTGAGCGCCAGGGAAAAGCGCACGTCTTTGGACCAGTGATCGAAGTCGTAATCCCCCTCGGCCTTGCTCAGAAAGGCGGCGAGCTGGTCGATCCAATAAGGGTAGAGCGTCAGGACCTCGGCCGGCAGGGCCATGGCCTTCACCCGGTCCGGCAGACCCAGGGCCCAGGCCGCGACCAGGCCGCGTCGCACGTCGTCCGACACGCCCGGCCCCAGCAGAGCGTCCACCGCCTTGGCCGGCATTTCGAAATCCCAGTGGGGCGCAGCCTCGGCGGCTCTGACCGCCGCCGGCTCCAGAGCCGCGTCCACGCGCGCCCGATCCTCGGGCGACAGCCGCGCCAGAACGGCCTGGAAGGCGGAGACGTCGGGAGTCAGGTGCAGATCCATGGGCCACACCATGACACGGCCCGGTTGGCGAAGCTTTAAAGCCACGCGACCGGTGACGCCGCCCTTGCGCCGCGCTAAACCGCCAACCAGATCAAGGAGCCCCCATGAGCATCGAAGCCCGCATCGCCGAACTCGGCATCACCCTGCCGGAACCCGCCAAGGCGGTGGCCAACTATGTGCCCTTTGTCCAGACGGGCGCCGTGGTCCATGTGTCGGGCCAGCTGTCGAACGACGCCTCGGGCGGGGTCAAGGGCACGGTCGGCGTGGACGTGACGCCGGACCAGGCCAACGCCGCCGCCCGCCTGTGCGGGATCAACCTGCTGGCCCAGATCAAGGCCGCCTGCGACGGCGACCTGAACCGGGTGGTGCGGATCGTGAAACTGGGCGGCTTCGTCCAGGCCGGTCCGGATTTCGAGGCCATTCCCGCCGTCATCAACGGCTGCTCGGACCTGATGGTCGAGGTGTTCGGCGACGCCGGCCGCCACGCCCGCTCGGCCGTGGGCGTCTACAAGTTGCCTCTCGGATTCGCCGTCGAGGTCGACGCCATCGTGGAGATCCGTTGACCTTCACCCTCACGGTCCACGAGGGGATCGCCGACATCGGCCGCGAGGCCTGGGACGCCTGCGCGCGTCCCACCGGCGATCCCTTCGTCTCCTACGACTTTCTGCACGCCTGCGAGGCCTCCGGCAGCGCGGCCCCGCCGGAAGGCTGGGCGGCGCGCCACCTAGCCCTGCGTGACGAGGACAACGCCGTCCTCGGCGTCATGCCCCTCTATCTGAAGGGCCACAGCCAGGGCGAATACGTCTTCGACCACAGCTGGGCCGACGCCTATGAGCGCGCCGGCGGCCGCTACTATCCCAAGCTTCTGGGGGCCGTGCCTTTCACCCCGGCGACCGGGCCGCGCTTCCTCAATCACCCAGACACTGACGCCGCCACCGTGCGCCAGGCCCTGCTCCAGGGCGCCCTGACCCTGGTCGAGCGGACGGGGGTCTCGTCCCTGCACGTCAACTTTCCGACCGAGACCGAATGGACGGACATGGCTCAGTCGGGCCTGCTGCCGCGCCAGGACATCCAGTTCATCTGGCGCAACGACGGCTATCAGACCTTCGACGATTTCCTGGCCGCCCTGTCGGCCAACCGGCGCAAGACGATCCGCCGCGAACGCCGCGACGCCCAGGCCGATCTCGACATCCGCATCCTGACCGGCGCCGAGATCACCGAGGCCCACTGGGACGCCTTCTTCGCCTTCTACCTGGACACGGGCGACCGCAAATGGGGCCGACCCTATCTGACGCGGGACTTCTTCGCCCGGGTCGGCCAGACGATGGCGGAACGCATCGCCCTCGTCATGGCCTTCCGCGATGGAACGCCCATCGCCGGCGCCCTGAACTTCATCGGCCGCGACGCCCTGTACGGCCGCCAGTGGGGCACGCTGGAAGACGTGCCCTTCCTGCATTTCGAGCTCTGCTATTATCAGGCCATCGAGTTCGCCATTGCGCGCGGCCTGTCCCGCGTCGAGGCCGGCGCACAGGGTGAGCACAAGATCGCGCGCGGCTATCTGCCCTCCCCCGTCTATTCCGCCCACTTCATCGCCGACCCCGCGCTGCGCGGCCCGGTGGCCGACTATCTCCGACGCGAAGGCCCGGCGGTGGAGGCGCAGAGGCGTGAGATGACCGACGAGCTTTCGCCATTCAAAGGAAATGGCTGAGTCCTGCCCTCTGCGCGGATTTGCCGCCCCGGCGTCGGGACTCAGTCCAATCTCGCCAGCACCGGATCGAGCGAGGCGAGAAAATGCGCCCAACCCGTTTTTGCGCCCTGATAAAATTGGTCTTGGCCGTCCTGAAAGCCCGAATGCTCCATTCGCAAACTCGCGCCCGTAGCCGAAGGCGCAAGCGTCCAGGTCACCACGCTTTCAAGGCCATGGGCGGACCAGCTGTAGGTCAGGGTTCTGTTCGGTTCGATTTCCAGAACCTTGCAGGATACCGCCCCCCAATCTCCGCGAAACTCGAAGGCGTGGCCGAGCTCGGCCTGAAAATCGTTCTTCATCAGCCACTCTGCGATCAGGTGGGGCTGCGTCAGTGCGCGCCAGATCTTCTCCGGCGGATAGGGAAACTCCCTCTCGATGACGACAGAGCGAATTTGGGTTGCAACCTCGGTCATTGGTCCATCCTCTGGAGTAGATTGTCGAGCTCGTCGAACCGACCTCGCCAGAAGTCGGTCATTCTCCCTGTCCAGTCGTTCAGCGGCGCAAGGGCGTCGGCGCGCGCGCTGTAATGGGTTTCTCGTCCTTGGCGACGATCGCGCACCAGGCCTGCCTGCTTGAGGACGCCGAGATGTTTTGAGACTGCAGGTTGGGAAACGCCGGACTGTGCAGTAAGCGCGTGCACCGTCTGCTCTCCCTCACGACACAGGCTTTCGAAAAGTCCGCGTCTGGTCGGATCAGCCAAGGTCGTGAAAAGCAGTTCGTGCGAGGCAGACATGAAACCCATAATGCGACGGTGATGAGTTAACCGATAACTTCAAGGTTATGGTTTGTCAATGCGCGCCGCCTGCCTGGGCCCAGACCTGGTACATGCCGTGGAAAAGAGTGGGGCGTCGCGCCTCGAGCGTGTCCCACAAGCTCAGATCCAGAGGGTCGGCCGCCCCAAACGCCGAGTTGAAGGCCGCCCTCGCCTCAGGTGAAGCTTCGAAACCCACCAACCGCAGCCCTGCCCCAGCGATCAGCCTGCCCAGTTCTGGCGGCGTATAGCGGTGTTCCTGCACATGGAAGACCAGGTCGCGACAGCCGCTGAGGCTGTAGAAGTCGGCGCTCTCCTTCAGCGCGGCCAAGGGCTCCCCATCCGGCAGAGCCAGAACATGGGCGCGGAACGCCCGGATGTCCGCCTCGACCGGCGTCCAGCCCCGCGCCCGGATCAGCTGATGTGCCGCCCGCACCACCGCCCGCGCCCGCTCGCTGTAGAGGCCCAGCCGCACCACGCCACCGGGCCGCAAGACGCCCGCCAGCCGCGCCAGCCCGTCCTCGGGCCGCGCAATATGGTGGATCACCCCGGTGCTGGTGACGACATCGAACCGCGCCTGAACCTGGTCCAAGGCCAGTATGTCGCCCTGGACGAACTGAACCCCCGTCAGCCCGAGGTCTTCCGCCACCCGCATGCCGTGGGCCAGGCTGGCGCGGCTCAGGTCCATGGCGGTGATCGCCAGCGAAGGGTCCATCCGCGCCATGTCGATGGGCTCGAACCCTGTGCCGCCCCCCGCGACCAGCACTGTCTCCGCGCGGCCTCCGAAAGCCTTGCCGTCAAGCCCCGGCAGGGCCGCGATCGCATCTGAGAGTCTTCGCGGCGTTGGCGCGGGAGGCGCTGACCAGCGCGGATAGGGGTTGGCCTCGTACTGATCCTTGACCGCATCGGACACGGCGTCTGCGCCGTCGGGCGTCAAGGCTGGCACGGACTGGGCCAGAGTACGCTCCCGCGCGGGCTCGTCGATGGCGCGGCGGATCAGTTGCGCCTTGAGTTCGCCCTCGCCCAAGGCCGTCGCTTCTGACAGGGTGGGCGACCGGAACAGCAGGGCGACCGCGCCATCAGTTGCCTGTACCGGTGCAACATATTCGGATGCGAAGCCGCTAATCCCCAGGGCGGCGACCAGGTCTCCGACAGGAGATTCAAATGCGCCGGCCGCCTCGACCACCGCCGTCCGCACGGCGTCCAGACGCATCTCCATGGCGGCGCTGACGTTCACGCACCGCGACAGGAAGGCTAGCCACAAGGGGTCGCGCCCCATGGCCTCCAGCGTCGCCGCCGTTCCGTCGAACCGGGCCTGTTTCAACAACAGGGTCTCCGCCGTGACGCGCGCCAGGGTCTGCGGATCTACGGTGGGCGAGCACAGACAAACGAGCAGATCGCGGTCCAGCGCCGGATCCCAGGCGCTGGGCTTTAGCCCTTCCAGCAGGCGCGCGAACGCCGGCGCGACCCGCAACCGCACCGCCGCATCCCCCTCCGCCATCGCCTGGCTCAACAGTTGGGCCGCCGTTCCGGGATCGCCGTGCTCGGCCAGGAACAGACCCATGCCCGCAAGTCCGGGCGCAAAATTGGGCGCCGCCTTCAGGCACGCCTTGTAGGCAGCAAAGGCGCCGTGCAGATCCCCATCCGCCAGCCGCCCCTCCGCCTGGGCGAGCAAAGCCCCCGCCTCTTCAATCTGTTCAACCTGCCCCATCGGCCCAGTATGCCGCCGCCGTGCGCTCCGCGCATGAAAAAAGGCCCGGGCGTCTCCGCCCGGGCCTCCCATTCGTCGTCGATCAGGCCCGATCAGGCCGTCTCTTCTTCCTCCGACTTCACCGCCACGCCGCCGGCGCTCTTGATGTCGAAGTCGATCTTGCCGTCCTTCAGCTGGACCTTGACGTGCCCGCCGCGCGTCAGACGCCCGAACAGGATGTCGTCGGCCAGCGGCTTCTTGATCGAGTCCTGGATGACCCGCGCCAGCGGACGCGCGCCATACAGCTCGTCGAAGCCGTTCTTGGCCAGCCAGTCGGCCGCCTCGTCGGTCAGTTCGATGGTGATGTTCCGGTCCGCCAGCTGGGCTTCCAGCTGAAGGATGAACTTGGTCACCACCGAGCGGATCGTGTCGGCCTGCAGCGGCTTGAAGGCCACGATGGCGTCCAGGCGGTTCCTGAACTCCGGCGCGAACAGACGCTGGATGGCCTTGTCGTCCTCGCCCTCGACCTTGCCCCGGCCAAAGCCGATGGAGGCGCGGGCGTTGTCGGCGGCGCCGGCGTTGGTGGTCATGATCAGGATGACGTTCCTGAAATCGACCTTCTTGCCGACCGCATCGGTCAACATGCCGTTGTCCATCACCTGCAGCAGGATGTTGTAGACATCCGGGTGCGCCTTCTCGATCTCGTCCAGCAGCACCACCGAATGCGGATGCTGATCGACGGCGTCGGTCAGCAGACCGCCCTGGTCATGGCCGACATAACCGGGAGGCGCCCCGATCAGACGGCTGACCGTATGGCGCTCCATGTACTCCGACATGTCGAACCTCTGCATCTCGATGCCCAGGGTCGAAGCCAGCTGTTTGGCCACCTCGGTCTTGCCGACGCCGGTCGGACCGCTGAACAGGAAGCTGCCGATCGGCTTGTTCGGGTCGCGCAGACCCGCCCGCGCCAGCTTCATCGCCGCCGACACCTGTTCGATGGCCTGTTCCTGACCGAAGACGGCCCGTTTCAGATCGACCTCCAGTTCGCGCAGGCTTTCGGTGTCGGATTTGGACACCGACTTGGCCGGGATCCGGGCCATCTTGGCGATGACGGCCTCGATCTCCTTTTGACCGATGACCTTCTTGCGCTTGGATTCGACCACCAGCATCTGCGACGCCCCGGCCTCATCGATCACGTCGATCGCCTTGTCCGGCAGCTTGCGGTCGGTCATGTAGCGGGCCGACAGATCCACCGCGGTGCGGATGGCGCTGTCGGTGTAGCGGACCTTGTGGTGCTGCTCGTAATAGGTCTTCAGACCCTTCAGGATCTTCACCGTGTCCTCGACCGTCGGCTCGTTGACGTCGATCTTCTGGAAGCGACGCACCAGGGCGCGGTCCTTCTCGAAGTGCTGGCGATATTCCTTGTAGGTCGTCGACCCCATACAGCGCAGCGACCCCGAGGCCAGGGCCGGCTTCAGCAGGTTGGACGCGTCCATGGCCCCGCCCGAGGTCGCGCCGGCGCCGATCACCGTATGGATCTCGTCGATGAAGAGCACGGCGTTGTCGTGGCTTTCCAACTCCTTGACCACCTGCTTCAGGCGCTCCTCGAAGTCGCCGCGATAACGGGTGCCGGCCAGCAGGGCGCCCATGTCGAGGCTGTAGATGGTGGCGTCCTTGAGGACGTCGGGCACCTCGCCGTTGACGATCTTGCGGGCCAGGCCTTCGGCGATGGCGGTCTTGCCGACGCCGGGGTCGCCGACCAGCAGCGGGTTGTTCTTGGTGCGGCGGCACAGGATCTGGATCGAGCGTTCGACCTCGGCCTGGCGACCGATCAACGGATCGACCTTGCCCTGGCGCGACTTCTCGTTGAGGTCGACGCAATAGGCCTGCAGCGCCTCGCCGCCGGATTTGACGGCCGACTGGTCCTCCGCCTCTTCGGGTGAAGAGCCCTTGGCCGGGCGGGTCTCGCTGGCGCCCGCCTTCTTGGCGATGCCGTGAGCGATGAAGTTGACCGCGTCATACCG
This sequence comes from Brevundimonas sp. TSRC1-1, assembly GCF_049898245.1. Taxonomy (NCBI): domain Bacteria; kingdom Pseudomonadati; phylum Pseudomonadota; class Alphaproteobacteria; order Caulobacterales; family Caulobacteraceae; genus Brevundimonas; species Brevundimonas sp. TSRC1-1. The sequence continues at coordinate 763,061 of NZ_JAFCXI010000001.1, read as the reverse complement.
CGTCATGTCCTGCTCCTGCAGGAAATAGGCGGCGTGGCTCTCGCGCTCGGAGAAGATGGCGACCAGCACGTTTGCGCCGGACACTTCCTCGCGCCCGGACGACTGGACGTGAATCACGGCGCGCTGGATCACGCGCTGGAAACCGGCGGTCGGCTTGGCTTCCTCCCCGTCGGACGTGGCGAGGGCGGCGAGATCATTATCGACATAGAGCGTCAGCGCGGCCTTGAGCGCGGTCAGATCGACATTGCAGGCGCTCATGACCGCAGTCGCGTCGGGATCGTCGATCAGCGCGAGCAGCAGGTGCTCGAGCGTCGCATACTCGTGCCTGCGCGCATTGGCGTAGCCGACTGCGCGATGCAGGGTTTCTTCGAGAGGACGGGAAAATGAAGGCATAGGGAGGCTCCTCTCAGTCCTTTTCCATCGTGCATTGCAGAGGGTGCTGGTGGCGGCGCGCGGTCTCGATGACCTGCGCGACCTTGGTCTCGGCGACCTCGTAGGTGAAGACGCCGCAAACGCCCACGCCATGCTGATGCACATGCAGCATGATGCGGGTGGCTTCTTCCCGGCTCTTCTGGAAGAACCGCTCCAGCACATAGACGACGAATTCCATCGGCGAATAATCGTCGTTCAGGATCAGCACTCGATAGAGCGAGGGCTTCTGAAGCTTCGGCTTTGTTTCGGTGACGGTGGCGGCGCCTGCGCCTCCCCCGTTTTCACCGGGCCTTTGTATGGGCATTCGTGTTCCGTAATCGGGGAGTCGTCTTCTCTATCAGATAGGGAATGATGGCCTGAATTGAAGCGGCGTCCAGTCACAGGTTTCGTGAAGCGCAAACCCCGGTCCCAGAACGAAAAAAACCCCGGGGCGAACCCCGGGGCCTTTCGAATCCGTTCAGGATCGCCGCGAAATCAGCGGGCGGCCTGGAAGGTCTCGACCGAGGCGGTGACGCGCTCGTTGATCGGCTTGAGGCTGTCCTTGACCGTGGCGGTGACGATCTCGTTCGTCCGGGTCATTTCAGACATGTAGCGTTCCATGGACTTCTTGGCCCAGTTGGTCTGAAGCTCGAAGAACTCCTGCACCGAACGGGCGGTCGACAGTTCCTTGCTGGCGGCGACGCCGTCTTCCCAGGCGGACTTGGCGAAGCCGAGCGCCTGTTGCGACAGGGCTTCGGCGCCCTTCTGGGCGACCGTGGCCGACTCGACCATGGCGTCGAGGTTCTTCTTGCTGTGAGCGTTCAGTTCGCCCAGCGAAGCCACCGACTTCTCGATGCCTTCACGGAAGGCGTTGGCGCCGGCGGCCTGGAACTCGGCGGCCTGGGCCTTCGCCTTGGCGGCGGTTTGTTCGACGGTCTTCTTCACGGTTTCGGCGCTGTCAGCCATGATCGTGTCTCCAGAGGAAGGAAGAGGGGGAAATAGGCACGGCGAAATCGGGGCGTCGGATGAACTGGCCCGCGACCGTTATGCTGCAAGTGCGAAGGCGATTCAAGATTTTTGTGCAACGCAGCATATGAACGGCGATAATCTGGTTCGACACTTCAAATTCGCGTTGACGGCCGGTTAACCACCATGAAACCCCAAGTTCCTATGCTAGTCCTTTAATCGCGTCGGCCGGGGGGCCTGTCGCACCCTGCTCACCGAGGGTCGTAACCGCCCATGATCGCCTTTCTCCGTCGTGGCCTTTTCGCCGTTCTCGCGCTTTCGCTCGTCCTTGGGGCGAACGTCAGGCCTATCGAGGCCCAGTCGCAGGAAAACAGCCGCTACGCCGCCATCGTCATCGACGCCGCGTCGGGCGAGGTGCTGTTCTCGCGCCACGCCGACAGCCGCCGATATCCGGCGTCCCTGACCAAGATGATGACGCTGTACCTGACGTTCGAAGCCCTGTCTCAGGGCAAGGTCCATGCCGACGACGTCCTCACGGTCTCGCCGCAAGCGGCGGCGCAACCCCCGTCGAAACTCGGGCTGGGCGCAGGCCAGACCATCACCCTGGACGACGCCATGCGGGCCACTGCGGTGCGTTCGGCCAACGACATGGCCGTGGCCATCGCCGAGCATATCGGCGGCTCGGAATCGCGCTTCGCCACCCTGATGACCGCGAAGGCGCAACAGCTGGGCATGACCCAGACGCGCTATTTCACCGCCAACGGCCTGCCCGACGCCCGCCAGACGACCTCGGCCCGCGACCAGGCGATCCTGGCTCGCGCCATCATGCGCGATTTCCCACAGTATTATAAATACTTCGGCCTGCACGACTGGGCCTACAACGGTCGCAGCTATCGCAACACCAACGGCCTACTGCCGACCGGAAACGGTTATGACGGCATGAAGACCGGCTACACCAACGCCTCGGGCTATAATCTGGCCGCCTCGGCGGTGCGCGACGGCCGTCGGCTGATCACCGTCGTCCTGGGCGGCCGCTCCAGCGCCAGCCGCAACGCCCACGTCGCCGAACTGATGGACACCGGCTTCGAGGTCGAGCGTCGTCGCAGCCAGGGCGAAAACATCCAGATCGCCCAGGCCTTCTTCGAACAGCGCGGCTTCGGCGTCGGCGGCGAGTCCCTGTCGCCCAGCGCGCCCGTCGCCTATGCCTCCATCGGCAATGACGAAGACGGCATCGGGGCCGAGTCGAGCGCCGTCGCCTACACGGCGGCTCCGGCGCCCGCCGCTCTGCCGACGCGGATCACGCCCTCGCCATCGGAACGCAGCGCCGCCGCCAGTCAGCGCGCCGCCGCCCAGGCCCAGGCTCAAGCCCAGCCGACCGTCCCGACCCGTCGCGCGCCCGCCAATGTCACCGCCGCCCTGAACGGCGCGCCGTCCGGGGCCGCCGTCGCGCCCTCGACCACGCCGCGCCGCGCCGCGCCGCCGCCCGCCCGCGAACCGGCTCGCGCCGCCGCTCGCCCGTCCGGCCGCTGGGCGGTGCAGGTCGGCGCCTTCCGTGACGAGAAGGTCGCGACCGACTGGCTGGCCGAGGTCAATCGCCGTTTCCGCGCCCAGTTCGCCAGCGCCGAACGTAATGTTCAGACGGCCGGCGACTGGTACCGTTCACGCTTCACAGGCCTGACCGAAGACACCGCCAAGGCCGCGTGCGACGCCCTGTCGGAACGGCGCGTGACCTGCATGGTCATCCGTCCCGACTGAAATGCGACGGGATCGCCGTCTGCGCTGGTCTTTCCGGCGAGGTTCAAATACCCTGAACTGTCTTAGAACGACGTTCTTCCTTCTTATCTGAGCGAATCTCGCGGATCATATCTCCGCGCACGACCCCGTTCAGTTTCCGACCATCGAGGACATGGCCGACACCACCAACAAGCTGGGGCACAAGATCGGCGCGCGGGGCGGGCGCACGCGCCAGGCGATCCTCGACGCGACCCGCGCCCTGCTGAACGAGCGGCACTATGGCGAAATCCGCGTGGCGGACCTCGCCTCGGCCGCCGGGGTGTCCCCGTCCAACTTCTACACCTATTTCAAGACGGTCGAAGAGCCGGTCCTGGCCCTGTGCGAGGCGGCGGCGACGGATTTCCAGGGCCTGGCCGCCCATTTCCAGGCGGATTGGCCGGGCGACAAGGCCTTCGCCATCGGCCGGGCCTTCATACTGGACGTCATGGCCATCTGGCGCGATCACGGTCAGGTGCTGCGGGTCGAGCACATGCTGGCCGACAACGGCGAGGCCGCCTTCGTCGAGAGCCGGGTGCGTCGCCTGCGCCGCCTGCACCTGGCGATCGAACGCCGCGTCGCCCAGGCCCATGCCGCAGGCTTGCATCCCAAGGATTACAGCCCGCGCCTGGCCTCGTACCAGATCGCCTCCATCGCCGAATCGACCGCCGCCAGCTTCGACCTGCTGCGCCGCGCCGATACGCCTGAAGCCATTCTGGACACGGCGGCCATCATCATCGTCAAGCTGACGACCGGGCGCTAGAATCCGAGCGGCCCGTACAGCCAGGTCAGCCAGATCCCGACGGCCAGGAAGACGCCGAACGGCAGTTTCTGCGTTGCGCTGACCGAACGGCGCACCACCAGCATGCCGAACACCAGGCTGAGACCGACGGCCGAGGCCCACAGCAGCACGCTGGGCAGGCCCAACCAACCGATCCAGGCGCCCGCGCCCGCGAACAGGAAGGGGTCGCCGCCGCCCAGGCCGTCGCGCTTGCGGACCGCCTTGTACAGCCAGCCGACCAGCCAAAGACCGCCAAAGCCGACCGCCGCCCCGATCAGGTGCGTCAGGACCGAATCCCGGTCGATCAGGGCCGCGGCGATCAGGCCTGTGGCCGCCAACGGCCAGGTCAGGACATCGGGCAGCCAGAAATTCTCGGCGTCGATAATGGCGATCAACAGCAGTTGCCAGCCCAGGACGGCGGTCGCGGCGACCATCAGCCACGACGACCCGCTGAAGCCCGCCCAGACGCCGATCCCGGCGGCCCCCAGCTCGATCAGCGGATAGCGCGGCGAGATGGCCGCGTCGCACCGCGCGCACCGCCCACGCAGTACAAGCCAGCTGAACAGGGGAACCAGTTCCCACGGCCGCAGGGTCTGGTCACAGCCCATGCAGCGCGACCGCGCGGCCACGATATCCTCGTCACGCGGAAGGCGCACGCTGACCGCCGCCAGGAAGCTGCCGATGATCAGGCCCAGCAGGCCCAGGACGACGGCGGCGACGGCAGGGCTCATCTCGGGATCCAGTCGGTTAGGAACCGCCCCCGCTTAGCCGCCCCCGAGCGCCACCGCCACATGATAGGTCACGAAGGACGCCAGATAGGCCAGACCGAACATGTAGCCGATCATGATCCAGGTCCATTTCAGCGAATTGGTCTCGCGCTTCACCACGCCCAGGGTCGCCACGCACTGGGGCGCGAAGATGTACCAGGCCAGGAAGGACAGGGCCGTCGCCAGCGACCATTGCGACGACAGGGTCGAGGCCAGAAGCCCGGTCGCATTCTCGGCGTCGGCGATGGCGTAGGTCGTGCCTAGGGCCGCCACCGCCACCTCGCGCGCCGCCATGCCGGGGATCAGGGCCACGACCATCTGCCAGTTGAAGCCGATGGGCGCGAAGATCGGCTCCAGCGCCCGCCCGATCATGCCGGCGAACGAATAGTCGATGTCCGGCATGGTCGCGTTCTCGGGCGGATAGGGGAAGGTCGCCAGAACCCACAGGATGATCACCAGCGGCAGGATGATCCGGCCGGCGCGGTTGACGAAGATCTTGGCGCGAATCCAAAGGTTGAAGACGACGCTCTTGAAATCCGGAACCTTGTAGGTGGGCAGCTCCATCATGAAGGGCTCGACCGCCCCGCGCCAGAAGACCTTGCGGATCACCAGCGACACCAGCAGGGCGCTGACGATGCCCGCGGCGTAGAGGCCGAACATCACCAGGCCTTGCAGATTGACGAAGCCCCAGACGGTCTCGTTGGGAATGAAGGCCGCAATGATCAGGGTATAGACCGGAATCCGCGCCGAACAGGTCATCAGCGGCGCCACCAGTATGGTGGTCAGGCGGTCACGCTTCGAATCGATCACCCGCGCCGCCATGATGCCGGGAATGGCGCAGGCGAAGCTGGACAACAGCGGGATGAAGGCCCGGCCGTGCAGCCCCGCCCCGCCCATGATCTTGTCCATCAGGAAGGCGGCGCGCGCCATATAGCCGAAGTCTTCCAGGGCGATGATGAACAGGAACAGGATCAGGATCTGCGGCAGGAAGACCAGCACGCTGCCGACCCCCGAGATGATCCCGTCGACAATCAGACTTTGCAGCAGGCCGTCGGGAATGAGCGCGGCCACGCCGGCGCCCAGCCATCCGACGATCCCCTCGATCCCGTCCATCAGGGGCGCGGCCCAGCTGAACACGGCCTGGAACATGGCGAACAGGATGATCATCAGAATGATCATGCCGCCCAGCGGATGCAGCAGGACGCTGTCGATCAGCCCTGTGAGAGTGTCCGGCCGCTCGGGCGGACGCACGCAGGCCTTCATGATCCGTTCCGCCTCGCGGGCGGCGGTGCGCAGCTCGGTCGCGTCGGGACTGCGCCACTGGTTCTCGCTGGCGGCGGCGACATCGACCTGGGTCTCGACGGCGGCGATCAGATCGTCGATGCCGCGCTTGCGCGTCGCGACCGTGGTGATGATCGGCACGCCCAGTTCGGCGCCCAGTTTTTCCAGATCGATCCGCAGCCCCTGACGCTGGGCGATGTCGTACATGTTCAAGGCCAGGACCATGGGTCGGCCGACGGCCTTCAGCTCCAGGACCAGGCGCAGGATCAGGCGCAGGTTGGTGGCGTCGGCCACGCAGACCACCACATCCGGCGGGGTTTCACCGGCCAGGCGGCCCAGGACCGCGTCGCGGGTGACTTCCTCGTCGGGACTGCGGGCGCGCAGCGAATAGGTGCCGGGCAGGTCCAGCACCGACATGGTCCGGCCGGAGGCGGCGCGGATCAGCCCCTCCTTCCGCTCCACGGTGACCCCGGCGTAGTTGGCGACCTTCTGGTGGGCGCCGGTCAGGGCGTTGAACAGGGCCGTCTTGCCGCTGTTGGGATTGCCGACCAGGGCGACGCGGGCGGTCTTCAGGGCCATGTCCATCAGGCGGCGTCCAGCCTGATCGTCAGACTGGCGGCCTCGTGGCGGCGCAGGGCCACGCGCATGTCATCCACCTTGATCGCGATGGGATCGCGACCGAACAGGCCTTCGTGCAGCAGTTCGACGTGCGCGCCCTCGACGAAGCCCAGTTCAAGCAGGCGGCGTTCCAGTTCAACCGCCTCGCCCTGGTGGTGACAATGGGCGCCCACCTGGGTGATCACGCCCTGATCGCCGCGGCGGGCCTGGCTCAGCTTTATGGTATCGGTCAAATCTAGACTCGCACGGGCGGACGCCGCCCCCCGGCGACTCCGCGTTTCTTTGACACTGATTATCAGGTGCGCGCCCCATCCGTCCAGCAGGACAGCTTGACCAATTGCCGCGTCCGGAGTTTTCCCTATGTCGCGCAAAAACTGGAGCCCTTGATGAGCCGTCTCACCCCCCTCGCCGTTCCCTTGATTCTGGCGCTTGCCGCCTGCGGCCCGGGCGATCGGCCCAGCAAGACGGGCGACGAGGGCCGGCCGGCCGCCAAGCCGGCGCGCGTCGCCACGGATGCCGAAAAGGCCAGTCTTCTGGCCGCCCTGCCCGCACCGTATAACGCCGGAGACCTGGCCAATGGTCGTCGCGTCTTCGCCCGCTGCCGCTCGTGCCACACCATCGGGCAGGACGGGCCGGATCTGGCGGGACCGAACCTGCACGGCGTGTTCGGGCGCAAGGCGGGGGATCGCCCGCGTTTCAACTATTCCAACGTCATGCGCACGGCGGAATTCACCTGGGACGCCGAAAAGCTGGACCACTGGCTGCAGAATCCGAAGACCTTCCTGCCGGGCAACAAGATGAACTATCCCGGTCTGCCCGATGCAACGGACCGCCGCGACGTCATCGCCTTCCTGAAGGTGGAGACGGGCTACAAGCCCCAGAGCCCGGCGGCGCCCGCCTCCTGATCCTTCAGCCCTCTTCGATGGGTTTGGGTCCGCCCTCGCGCATTTCCTGGGCCTCCCACTCCGCGATCTTGCGGGCGGTCCATTCCGGCGACTTGGTGAAGCGCGCCAGCACGCCATAGATCACCGGCACGACGAACAGGGTCAGGACGGTGGCGAAGATGGCGCCGGTGAAGATCACCACGCCGATGGTCTGACGGCTGCCGGCGCCCGCGCCCTGCCACAGCACCAGCGGCAGGGCGCCGAAGGCGGTGGCGATGGAGGTCATGATGATCGGCCGCAGGCGAAGCGACGCCGACTCGATGATCGCCTCGCGGATCGACCGGCCCTGGTCGCGCAGCTGGTTGGCGAATTCGACGATCAGGATGCCGTTCTTGGCCGCCACCCCGATCAGGATGATCAGGCCGATCTGGCTGTAGATGTTCAGGCTGGACCCCGCCATCAGCAGGCCGAACAGGCCGCCCGCCGCCGCCAGCGGCACCGTCAGCATGATGACCGCCGGGGTGATCCAGCTCTCGAACTGGGCCGCCAGCACCAGGAAGACCAGCAACAGCGCCAGGCCGAAGGCCGCCAGCACCGCGCCGCCCGCCTCCTGCTGATCGCGTGCGGCGCCGCCCCACTGGGTGATCACCCCGCCCGTCGGCTGTTTGGCCGCCTCGGCGCTGAGGAACTGGATCGCATCGTCGATGGTCATGCCGGGGTTCAGATCGGCCTGAAGCGAGATGGCCCGCTGGCGATCCAGACGCCGGCGATCCGGCGTGTCGCCCGAGGTCTTGGTCGTCACCACCGCCGACAGAGGCACCAGCTGGCCCGCGCCGGTCGCGACATAAAGCGCTTCCAGATCCGCCACTTCGCGGCGGTTGTCCCGGTCGGTCTGCAGGATGACGTCATACTCCTGGCCGCCCTTGATATAGGTGGTGGCGGTGCGCGACCCGAACATGGTCTCCAGCGTCCGTCCGATGGACTGGGACGAGACGCCCAGCGCCGCGGCCTTCTGCGGATCGACATCGACCAGCAGACGCGGCGAATTGGGTTCGTAATTCAGGCGCGGACGCGAGAAACCGGGGTTGGCCTGGGCCGCCGCCAGCAGGGGCTGAAGCCAGTTGTAGATCTGCTGGTAGTCGGTCCCGGTGGCGATCAGTTCGACCGAGTTGGAGTTGCCGCCCCCCCGCTGGAAGGCGCCGGGGGTCGAGGCGTTGACCTGGGCGTCTGTTTGGCCGCGCAGCTTGCCGTTCAGCTCCTGGGCGATCTCGGCGGCGGTGCGGTCACGCTTGGACCAGTCGGACAGGACCAGGACGCCATTGCCCGTGTTGAAACTGCCGCCGCCGAAGCCGGGCGCCGACACCAGATAGGAATCCGCCTCGCCGCTGTTCTTGTATTCGGCCAGCAGGGGTTCCAGCCCCATCATGATCTTGCGGGTATAGTCGAAGCCTGCGCCCTCCGGTCCGGCGACACGCACCGAGACCCGGCCTCGATCTTCATCCGGCACCAGCTCATTGGGCAGGACCAGGAAGATGCCCCCGGCTCCGGCCGCCACCAGGACGATCAGGGCGCCGACGCCGATGACGGCGATCCGCTTGCCCAGCAGCATGTCCAGCGACCGGCCATAGGAGGTCTTCAGTCGGTCCATGCCCCAATCGACCCGGCGCGCGACCCAGCCGCCGCCATGCGCCGGCTTCAGGATCTTGGACGCCAGCATCGGCGACAGGCTCAGCGCCAGGAAGGCCGAGAAGGCCACCGCCGCCGCGATGGCGGCTGCAAGCTCGACGAACAGCCGTCCGACATAGCCCGGCAGGAACAGCAGGGGCGCGAACACCGACAACAGGACGATGGTCGTGGCCACGACGGCGAAGAAGACCTGGCGCGCGCCCCGCTCGGCCGCGACCAGCGGCGGCTCGCCATGGTCCAGACGACGCTGGATGTTCTCGACCACCACGATGGCGTCATCGACGACCAGGCCGATGGCCAGAACCAGGGCCAGCAGGGTCAGCAGGTTCAGCGAGAAGCCCAGGGGCGCCAGGACGATGAAGGTCGCCAGCAGACAGATGGGCGCCACGATGGACGGGATCAGGGCGGCGCGCAGGCTGCCCAGGAAGATGAAGTTGACCAGGGCCACCAGGGCCATGGAGATGCCGATGGTGATCCAGACCTCGTCGATGGCGTGTGAGGTGAAGACGGAGTTGTCCGACCCGATCTCCAGCGTCACGCCCGGCGGCAGGCTGGGCCGGATCTCGTCGATCATCTTGTGGACGCCGTCCGAGATGGCCAGGTCGTTCGACTGGGCCTGGCGGGTCACCGCCAGACCGATCTGGTCCATGCTGTTGCCGCGGAACAGACGACGCGGCTCCTCGGGCGCCTCCTCGACCCGGGCGATGTCGCCCAGGCGGGTCACATAGGTCGGCTGACCCTGGATGATGGCGGAAGAGCCGCTGCCCGCGCCGGTCGCCACGGCGGCCGAGGCGGAGGCGGACCCCCGCGTGCCGATGGGCAGTTGGCGGAAATCGTCAGGCCGGGCGTAGGTGCGGGCCACCCGGACGGTGTAGTCCTTGTCGGTCGATTCCAGCGAGCCGGCCGGCAGTTCGACGTTCTGGCTGGTCAGGGCCGTCTCGACGTCGTTGACCGTCAGACCGCGCGCGGCCATGGCGGCGGAATCCAGCCAGATGCGCATCGAATAGCGTTGCTCGCCATAGATGTTGACCTGGGCCACCCCCGGCACCGTCGCCATCCGATCCACCAGATAGCGATCGGCGTAGTCGGTCAGCTGCAGCCGGTTCATCGTCGTCGAACGCAGGAAGACGATGATGATGGGCTGGCTGTCGGAATCCGCCTTGGCCACTTCCGGCGGGTCGGCCTGATCCGGCAGGCGGCCCACGACGCGGCTGACCCGGTCGCGCACGTCATTGGCGGCGTCGTCGATATTGCGGTCCAGCGAGAACTCGATGTTCACGTTCGACCGGCCGTCTCGGCTGGTCGAATTGATGCGTTCCACGCCCTGGATGCCGGCGATCTGCTGCTCGATCGGCTCGGTGATCCGGCTTTCGATCACCTCGGCCGAGGCGCCGGCGTAGCTGGTGTTGACCGAGACGATGGGCGGATCGACGTCCGGCAGTTCGCGCACGGGCAGGAAGAAGAAGGCGGCGGCCCCGATCACGCACAGGACGATGGCGGCGACCGCCGCGAAGACCGGACGCCGGACCGAGACATCGGAAAGCATCATCGGGCGGCGGCCCGCTGGCCTTGGGCGCGGGGAACGCTGACGGGCGCCCCCGGCTGAATCCGGTTCAGGCCCGAACCGACGATCCGGTCCCCGACGTCCACGCCCGAAAGGATCTCGACGAAGCCGTTCTCGACGGCGCCGGCCACGATCTCGACCCGCTGAGCGGTCGTGCCCTCGGCCCCGGCGGCGATGCGATAGACGAAGGCGCCCGCCCCTTCGTACTGGACGGCGGATTCGGGCGCGGCCGGCGCCTGGCGCTGCCCCTGCTGGACCACGACGCGCAGCAGCATGCCGGGGCGGATACGACCGCCGGGATTGGGAAACTCGGCGCGGGCCGTGGCGGCGCGGGTGGTCTCGTTCACGCGCGTGTCGATCAGGGCGATCCGCCCCTGGAACGGCGTTTCGCCATAGGCGTCGGCCGTCGCCGTGATCGGCGCTCCGGCTTTCAGCACATCCAGATACCGCTCAGGCAGAGGGAAGTCGACGCGGATGGTCGATGTGTCGTCCAGGGTCGCGATGACGGCGCCCGGATTGATCAGCGTGCCCGGCGTCACCGTGGTCAGGCCCAGGGTCCCGGCGAAGGGCGCGCGAATGACCCGGTCGCCGCGACGCGCCTGCGCCGCCTGCAACGAGGCGCGCGCCGTCTCCAGCGCCGTCTCAGCCTGTTCAAGCAGCACCTGAGGGGCGACCCCCCGATCCGCCAGGGCCTTGTAGCGGTCATACTCGCGTTGGGCCTGAGCGACGTTGGCGCGGGCCTCGATGATGTCCGCATCCTCTTCACGGGCCTGCAGTTCGACCAGGGGCGCGCCCGCCGACACCGTCTGACCGTCGGTGAACAGGACGCGGGTGATCAGCTCCGTGGTGGACGAGGTGATGTTGACCGATCTCTGTCCCCGCGCCACGCCCAGGACGCGAATCTGATCCGAGAACGACCGCTGGGACACCGTGGCTTCGGACACCTGCTGGCCTCCGCGCCGTCCCCCGCCTGGCGGGCCGCCCGCATCATCATCTGCGAAAGCGACTTTCAGCACAGCGGCAAGCACCATCAGCCCCAGCAGAACCGCTGCGGCGATCAGGAAGAAGTGGCGTTTTATCACGCAACGGTCTTTCAATTCAGAGGACGCGCACGCTTAGCGGCTTCTCTCCGCCATGCGCAACATTACCTATTGGTAACGTCGCCTACGCTGATTTCCGTCGCCGGGATTACATTCAAAACCTGCGCCAGATCGCCACAACCGGTCCATGGGCGATGGCCGTCTCCCGACCCGCGACCGTCTGGCGCCAACCGGCCTGGATGCTCCAGCCCCCCATGTCGCGCACCACGGACGCCTCGAGCGACAACCAACGTGCGCCGCCGTCCGCCGCGCCGCCGAAAGCCTGGCCCATCACCAGCCACTGCCCCCCGATACGCCCGCCCAGCGTAGCGTCCACACGGGTTTCATCGGGCAGACCGTCGCGCAGCCGGCGGGCGACCTGCAGTTCGACGAAGGACTGATCCATACCCCACCGGGCCCCGGCCTCGCCGAACGACCGACCCGCTGAAACCCGCGCCTCCCAGTCGTATTCGCCGACGCCCGGTGAGGCGTAGCCTGCGTTGCGCCCCTCGCCGGCTTGAGCGTATCCGCCATAGAGACTGACGGCATTGTGATCGTCGCGCCAGACCTGCCAGGTCGCCCCGATCTCGACCGGCCCGCGCCCTTCATAGTCGACGAAGGCGTCTTCCCCCTGCTGCCAATCGGCCTTCAGTTGAAGGGTCAGACGATCTGTCAGCCCGTATTCGGCGAACAGACCCAGCGTCGTGTCGGTGCGGTCGGCCCCCAGCGGCTGCTCTTCGCCTGAGGGATCGAAGCCCGTTTCGGCGCGCATGTCCTCGTATTTGACGATCGCCTGTCCCCGGCCCCTGGGCTGGGTCCAGGCCCCGGCGAAGGCCTCCTCGGCCAGAAGACCTCCGCACAGGCCGACGACGGCCGCCAGGGCGCCGAACGCCCCGCCGGACTTCAGGCGTCGTAGCCGGGCGACTTCCGATCCAGCTGACGCAGGGCGCCCGGCCAGGCCAGGGACGAAACGAAGCTGATGCCCCGCCCCTGTTCCCTGGTTTCGGACTGGGCTTGATCCGGCGCGATCAGCACGTGTTCGCGCCCGCCCGACAGGGCGGCCACCTGCTGTGCGCAGGCCCTCTCGAGGAAGAATATCCCGATCCATGCCTGCGCCGCCGTTTCCCCGACCGCCAAAGTGCCGTGATTTCTCAGCAGCATCAGTGACTTGTCCCCCAGGTCGGCCACCAGACGTTCGCGTTCGTCAAGATTCAGGGCCAGTCCCTCATACCCATGATACGCAACCTGATGCTGCAGTAAACACGCGTTCTGACTGATAGGCAGCAATCCATGTTGCTGGGCGGCCACTCCAACCCCGTTGACCGTATGCAGGTGGATGACGAATTTCGCATCCTCGCGCGCCGCATGGACCGCCGAATGGATGGTGAAGCCGGCCGGATTGATGAAGTCGGTCGTCTCCTGAACCACGTTCCCCTCCAGATCGACCTTCACCAGCGAGGAGGCGGTGATCTCGTCGAAATAATAGCCGTATGGATTGATCAGGAAATGATGCTCGGGGCCCGGCACGCGGGCCGAGATGTGGGTGAAGATCATGTCGTCCCACCCGTTCAGCGCCACGAGGCGATAAAGGGCGGCCAGATTCACACGCACCTGCCATTCGGCCTCGGACACGCGGGATTTCAATGCGGGATGGGCGCCGTCGGCCATGGTTTCCTCCTGTATGGCAGGGCCTCTGCTGGGCTTTGCTTCAGCGTCTCCCTCCGTCGTCGATCCGTCAAGCGGCTGCAGGCCCAGTCCGCAGGGGGTTAACCGTCACGTTTCAGATTCCGTTAACCGCGTCTTCACGCCGCAGCCCCATGATGATCGCGAGAGTTTGCTGCGTCCGGGAGTCGCCGTGTCCGCTGTCGTCCAACTGAGGACCTCGTCCAGAACGGCCAGAGATCTGTCGCCGCAGGACCTTGTCGATCTAGCCCGCAGCAAGGCTCCAGACGATCGTCACCGCCTGTTGATGGGCGTCATCGCCCTGTGTGAAAGCGCCGCGCCGGCCACGCCCCTGCCGACCGCGCTCGGCGAGATCTTCCTGACCCTGGCCGCCCAGGCCGAGCACGAGATCCGCAGGCAGCTGTCCGAACGCCTGGCTCACGCCGACTGGGCCCCGCCGGCGCTGATCGACATGCTGGCGCTGGACGAAATCGACATCGCCGCCCCGGTCATCGCCGCCAGCCCCCTGCTGAAGGACGCCGCCCTGATCCGCGTCCTGGTCGAGACCACGCTGGAGCACCAGATCGCCGTGGCCCGCCGCCCCAATCTGTCGGGCGGCGTCGTGGACGCCATTCTGGACCGCGCGGATCCCGTGACCATGACCGCCCTGGCCTCCAACCGCAGCGCCGAGATCGGCGAGGCCGCCATGCACCGCCTGGTCGAACATTCCCGCCGTATCGCCGGACTGCGCGCGCCCCTGGCGCGCCATCCCAGGCTCAGCGAGTCCCTGGCGCAGGAACTGTACCAATGGGTCGGCCAGGCCCTGCGCCAGTCGATCGGCGAACGTTTCCAGATCGACGACCGGCTGTTGAACGCCGCCGTGCGGGAAGCATCCGCAAAGGCGTCACGCATCCCGGTCTGGCGCCCCCTGCCGAACGGCCGCAACGCCGAGGATCGCGAACGCCAGGAAATGGAGCGTCGCCTGGTCGACAAGCTGCAGGCGGCCGGCCAACTGCGTCCCGGCATCCTCATCCGCGCCCTGCGCGAGCAGCGATACGGCTTGTTCGAACGGGCTCTGGGCCACCTGGGCGGGTTCAGCCCCGCCCAGGTCCGGGCCGCGATTCATTCGTCGACCGCAGAACCCCTTTATCTGGCGTGCACCGCCGTGGGCCTGGACAAGGCGGTTTTCGCCTCCGTCCTGGCCGAACTGCGCAAGCTGACCGACGGCCTGCCCGGCGACGGCGGCTGGTCCGCCACGCCGATGAACAGTCATTCCGCAGCCCGCGCCTTCCGCCAGATGATGGAAAGATTCGCGACAGTTTGACTTCGGCGCCAAGCTGAGGCTCACGTTCGCGCGTGAACCCGACTCCGCCCGTCCCCGCCCTGGCCTTCACCGCCAGCGACCGCCCCGAGGCCCAGGCGGCGCGCCAGGGTCTGATCGCGCGCTATGGCGCCGTTCCGGAAGAAGAGGCCGACGTCATCGTCGCCCTGGGCGGCGACGGGCAGATGCTGGAGACCCTGCACGCCAACCTGCGTCGTCGCACCCCGGTGTACGGCATGAACCGCGGTTCGGTCGGGTTTCTGATGAACGACTATGACGAGGACGATCTGATCGCCCGCGTGGTCGCCGCTGAACGCACTGTGATCCATCCGCTGCAGATGGACGCCTGGACCGAGAGCGGCGAGGTCCACACCGGCCTGGCCATCAACGAGGTCTCCCTGCTTCGCCAGACCCGCCAGAGCGCCAAGCTGAAGATCACGGTCGACGACAGGGTGCGGCTGGAAGAGCTGTCGTGCGACGGCTGCCTGGTGGCGACCCCGGCCGGGTCCACCGCCTATAATCTGTCGGCCCACGGCCCGATCATTCCTCTGGACGCCCGTATTCTGGCCCTGACCCCGATCAGCGCCTTCCGTCCCCGTCGCTGGCGCGGCGCCCTGCTGTCCCACGGCGCCAAGGTGCGGTTCGACGTGCTGGAGCCGGACAAGCGGCCGGTCTCCGCCACGGCCGACAATTTCGAAGTTCGGCGCGTAGCGCGGGTTGAGGTGCGTGAACGCCGCGACGTCGCCCTGACCATGCTGTTTGACGCAGGCCGATCGTTCGACGAGCGGGTCATGGCCGAGCAGTTCGCCAACTGACGACCGCCCCCTATACCCCTTCTTAAGGGCGCGCGGATAAGCTTCGCCGAAATTTCTATGGAGTCTCCCATGAGCGACCCGGCGCACGTCATTCGCCCCACGCCCCCCCTTCGCACGAAGGTCGGCGGCGGTTTCGGCATCAACGCCGACGCCATCGCACGGGCGGAGGAAGCGCTGAAGGCCATGTCCGCCCAGTTCGGACAGTGGCTGAACGACGAGATCGTCAAGCTGGACAAGGCCCAGGCCGACGTCCGTGAACAGGGCTTGAACGCGGAGACCGCCGAGGCCCTGTACTTCCGCGCCCATGACCTGAAGGGGCTGGGAACGACGTATGAATACCCGCTGGTGACTCGTATCGCCGGTTCGCTTTGCCGCCTGCTGGACGACGCCGGCGCCCGCCAGAACGCGCCCCTGATCATTATCGACGCCCATATCGACGCCATCCGCGCCGTGGTTCGCGACCAGGTGAAGACCGACGAAAACCCGACCGGCCGCATCCTGGCCGAATCCCTGGAAGCCAAGGTCGCCGAACACAAGGCGCGCTGAGCTTCAGCCCCCTCCAAAATGAAAAGGCCCGCCGTCAGGCGGGCCTTTTCTTTGCTGTGCCCCAGGACTCAAGCGGCGGTGGCGGCGATCCTTGCGGGACGGACGGGCGCCTGGTCCAGCCGCTCCATCAGATAGGCCAGGTCGTCGCGGAGGACGTTCGGCCGCTGGGTCAGGAACCGTTCCAACATGCGCTGGCGGAAAACCTCGCTCGCCGTATCCACCCCCTCGGCCGACAGGGCGCGCCAGGTGTCGACCCCCGCGCGGAAGGCCTGGAACAGCCGTGGCGGCAGGCCGGCCCGATCATAGATCGCCTTTAGCCCGAGAGGTCCTGCATCATGGATCATCAGCCAGGCCCGGTGATGCGGCGTGTTGGCCAACTCGGCCAGACCATGCTCGAACATCGCCATCTGTCCCCGCGCCAGGCCGCGCAGCAACAGCGAGGCGTTCAAGGCCTTGCGCAGATTCAACTGCGCCATGAAGGCGCCCAGGTCCGCGCTGCTCGCGGCCTGATCCACCAGATCGACCGTGGCGCGCTCGCGTGCGTACTGAGCCAGGCGAATGGCGGTCTCGGGCGCCATCGCATGCCGCGAGACCAGATGCTCGCGCACCGTCTCGCTGGCCAGTTCGATCAGGCGCTCGGTGATATGCAGCGGCAGCACCTGGCGATAGGCGACGGATGTCACCACCTCGGCCGAGTCCGGAAAACGATCGACGATCGCCCCCAGGGCGCGTTCCGACAGGTCTGCGTTATCATTGGCCGCCAGGGCTCTGACCGCCTGTTCACAGCCTTCGTCCGCCAGCGCCTGGGCCACGTCGCGCGACACGCGCGGTCGACCGGCGACGGCGACCTGACGCAAGGCCGCGCCCCCGCGCACGATCTCGATCAGGTCTTCGTCGCTGAAGGCCGGCGAAGCGCCGATGATCGGCAGGGCGATGCTGTCCACGTCCGCCGCCAGCCGGCGGGCGATGTCATTGGGGATCAGGTCCGATGCCTTCAGCGTCACGGCCATGGCCCGACGCACCAGTTCGGCCGCGTCATTGGCCAGCAGCCGCACGATCTTCTGCGCCGCCTGCCGGTCCCGGTCGTCCAGATCGGCGCGATCCATATTGCGGCACAGCTTGTGCGCCGCCTCCGCGCGTTCATCGTCATCGGCCGCCTTCACCAGGCGCTGGATGTCCATTTCGGTCAGTCGGGCGCGGTGGGCGGTCATGGACGGCTCGTCAGGGAATCGGGCGTGTCCGATATCATGAGACTGCCATGCTTAACGGTCGGTTTACTATGGAGAGACCGGACGGCGGTCAGGTCGATTCCCCGCCATTCGGCGAAAAGGCGCCGCCGAAGCCGCTTCCGCTCGATCCGTCCTGGCCCAGAAGCAGGGCCAGGATGCCCTGATCCTGCTTCAGCCGATCCATCCGCGCCGCCAGAACCTGATCGCGATCGCTCAATTCCGGCATTGGGAACCGCGTATCCCCCGCCCCGGCCGCCGGCGCGCCGTCGCCCGCCGAGCGTTGCAGATTGGCATGGACCTCCGAAACCGTGGCCGCCCGCCCGTTCTTGTAGAAGATGCTGCGGTTGGCCCGGGCCGCATCGGGGAACAGGGCGACGGCGCTGGCGCCCGGGTTGCGGTCCAGGGCGTTCATCAGACTGGCCGCGCCCGCCGGCCCCAGGAAATGGGCGGCGTACAGATCGCCGGCGCCGGGCTCCTTGCCGGTGCGGCCGCGCAGATAGGCGGCGTTGGACGCCGTCAGCTCCGCCGCCATGACCGAGGCGGCGTGCGGATCGAATCTCAGGTCCAGCACCACATTTCGCGCCGATCCCTCCACCCGCCAGCGTCCGTCGGTCCCCCGGTGGATCAGATCGGCGTACTGGCCGTAGCCGTGCTGGGCGCCATGCTGTTTGACCGTCCCCAGCCAGGTCTGTTCAATGAACTGGAACAGGCCTGCCGCCGATGAGGTGGGCGCCTTGGCCGACGGGTTCATGGCGCTCTCGCGCCGCGCCGTCTTGACCAGGAAGTCGTAATCGACTCCCACGGCGGTCGAGGCGCGCTGGATGGCCGCCTCTACCCCGCCGGAAGATGGAATCGCTCTGATGCCCATGACAAGCGGAGGGTCGTCGAACGTGGTTAATCAACCGTTAATCGTTAACGACAGCGTTAACAGCCGAGCCATGATCGACGTTTGTCGAACCGCGTATCTTCGCCGCAAAGCCGCCACAACCTGAGCGCTCACTTTCTGTTACGGGCGCTGCGGGGGCGGTGAACGAGGGAGTGCAGTCATGATGATCCGTGCCGCCGGGGGTCCCGGCGCCGTCAGCCCCATCGACTTCGGGGAACGCAAGAAACCACTGCCGCGCTGGATGTGGGCGGCCATCGGCCTGTCGGTCCTGGCCCATGTCGGCGCCGGCGTGGTGCTCTATAACCAGCGGTTCCAGTTGAAGGCGCCCGACGTCGCTCCGCCGGCGCCGCCGCCGACCATCGTCACCCTGGACCTGCCGCGTCCGAAACCCCTGCCGAAGGTCGAGGCTAAGGCGCCGCCCGCGCCGCAAAATCCGACCCACAAGCCGCCGGTGGTCTTCCCGACGACGGAGCCCTCGCCCTTCGCCGCGCCGGACGTCCCTGTCGTCGACGCGACCCCGGGTCTGGTCGTCAGCACGGCCCCGACCGGCGTCCAAGGCGGCACGGCGACGACGGAAACGCCGATCCGCGCCGTCTCGGTCATCAACAACCCGACCTGGGCCAGCCGTCCGTCGGCGGCGCAGATGGCGCGGGCCTATCCGACGCGCGCGGCCGAGAATGGCCTGTCAGGCTCCGCGAGCCTCTCTTGCGTCGTGCGCATCGACGGCGGCCTGACCGCCTGCCGCGTCGCTGGCGAAACCCCGAACGGCCAGGGCTTCGGTCGGGCGGCCATGAGCCTGACGCGGGACTTCCGCATGAACCCCCGCACGGTCGACGGCCGCGCGGTGGACGGGGCGACGGTCAACTTCACCGTCCGTTTCGCGATGGCGGACTAGAACCGTCGAGGATCGAGGGCGCGGGCCGCAGGCGACGGCGCCCGCCCCTCGATCGCATCGGCCACGACGGCCCCGACCATCGGCGCCAGCAGCCAGCCGTTGCGACGCGGCGCCAGGGCCAGAAACAGACCTGCGCCGTCCGGCGCCGGGCCCGCCATCGGCAACCCGTCCGGCGAGGCCCCGCGCACCCCGGCGCGCCATTCGATGTCCAGCGGTTCGGGCGAGCGCCCCAGCACCCGCCAGGCCGCCTCAAGCAGGCGTTCGCCCACAGCCGCGTCGGGTACGGTGTCGCGGCGTCCCGGCTCCATCGTCGCGCCTATGACCGCTCCGCCGGTCATAGGCGCCACATAGGCCCCCGGCCCGCGCAAGGCATGGGACGCCAGATCCGCCTTGGCCACCCCGATCTGCCCCCGGATCGGCTGGACGTCCTCGACCAAGGTCCGCGTCGCCTCCGGCGAACCCGAAATCGCGTCGCCGGCTCCTGTCGCCAGCACGACCGCCGAGGCCGTCAGCGTCCGATCGTCCAGTTCGATGGTCCAGCCGTCGGACTGGGCGGTCAGCCGAACCACGCGGCCCTGGATGATCCCGTCGCCGAGCGCGGCGTGCAGGGCCGCCATCGCCTGTTCCGGCTGGATCTGGCCATCCTCGTCCGTGATCACCCGATCGCCGTCGCGGCGGGCTTCGAAACCCAGGGCCATCAGCCGCGCCGCCATGGCGTCCACGTCTCCGCCGCGCCATTCGGCCGGACGCCGCGCGAAGGCCACGCCGGACGCCTGGGCGAAGGCGGGCCACAGATCGCGTCCCGCACGCAGAAGCGCCGCCCGGTCCGGCGAGACATCGTCGATCGCCGCCTCCATGGCCGGCGCCACCATGCCCGCCGCCACCCGCGAGGCGTTGGGTCCGCCGGGGTCGACCACCGTCACCCTATGGCCGCGTCGCGTCAGCTCGAAGGCCGTACTCAGGCCCAGCACGCCGGCGCCGATGATCACTATGGCAGGGGAAGACATCACCACGTCCAGATCGACCCGCGAGGCCCGGAATGCAAGCGGCCCCGCCCGGACCTTTCGTCCTAGCTGCGGCGCTTCGCCCGCATTGGTTCAGACTGCGCCCAGCACGCGGTTCACATGGGCCATCTTGCGGCCGGGACGGGCCTCGGCCTTGCCGTACAGGTGCAGGCGTTCGTCCGACTTGCCGGCCAGGGCGCGCCACTGCTCGACCTCGTCGCCCAGCAGGTTCTTCATCTCGACGCGGGCATGAGCCGCCGTCGGCCCCAGAGGCCATCCGGCCACCGCGCGGATATGTTGTTCGAACTGGTCGCAGACGCAGCCGTCCTGGGTCCAGTGGCCGGTGTTGTGGACGCGCGGCGCGATCTCGTTGACCAGCAGGACGTCGTCGCCGCCCGGAACCGGAATATCGAAAAGTTCGACCCCCAGGACCCCGACATAGTCCAGCCCGTCCAGGATGGCTTCGGCGATGGCGCGGGCGCGAACCTGGGTCTTCTCGTCCACCGTGGCCGGCGCCAGGGTGGTGCGCAGCACCCCGCCCTCATGCCGGTTCTCGCCCAGCGGATAGACCGCCATATGGCCGTCCCAGTCGCGGGCGGCGATCACCGACAGTTCGCGCACGAAGCTCGCCCTGGCCTCCAGAATGGCCGGGCGGCCGCCCAGGCTTTCCAGCGCGGCGGGGGCCTCCTCCAGAGTGCGGATCCAGACCTGGCCCTTGCCGTCATAGCCTTCGCGGCGAGTCTTCAGCAGGGCGGGCAGACCCAGGGTCGTCAGGCCGAGGACCAGATCGTCCAGCGTATCGACTACGGCGAACTCGACCGTCGGGGCGCCGACGGCGTTCAGGAAGGTCTTTTCCTCCACCCGGTCCTGCGACACGCGCAGGGCGGTCGGTCCGGGCGCGACCAGGGCGCCGGCCTCGGCCAGCCGTTCGATGGAGGCGGCGGGCACGTTCTCGAACTCGAAGGTCACGACGTCGGCGGCCCGGCCCAGGGCCGTCAGGGCCTCGGGGTCGTCATAGGCGGCGACGATCTGGGCGGTGGAGACCCGGCCCGCCGGGCTGTCGGGCTCCGGATCCAGGATGACCACGTCGAAGCCCAGGCGTGCAGCCGCCTGGCTCAGCATCCGGCCCAGTTGGCCGCCGCCGAGAATGCCGAGGGTCGAACCGGGGGGGAGCGGAAGCGTGGGCACTCAGTCCTCGACGGTTTCGGCGACGGAATCCGTCAGGGCGGCGCGGAAGGCGGCCAGACGCGCCGCCAGGGCTTCGTCCGACAAGGCCAGGATCTGGGCGGCCAGTATGCCGGCGTTGGCCGCGCCCGCCTCGCCGATCGCCAGGGTGGCGACCGGAACCCCGGCGGGCATCTGCACGATGGACAACAGACTATCCATGCCCTTCAGGGCCTTGGACTGGACCGGCACGCCCAGCACCGGCAGTTCGGTCATCGAAGCGGCCATGCCCGGCAGGTGGGCGGCGCCCCCGGCCCCGGCGATGATGACCTTGAAACCGGCCGCCTTGGCGCCGGTCGAAAACTCGACGAGGCGTTGGGGGGTGCGGTGCGCGCTGACGACCTTGGCCGTCCAGGCGACGCCCAACTGATCCAGTTTGTCGGCGGCCAGCTTCATCGTCGGCCAGTCGGACCGACTGCCCATGATGATCGCCACCGGCGTTGCGGAAGTCGCCATATCTTCAAGGCCCCTCGCGGAAAGGCCGCCCGTTACAGCACGCGGCGGACGCCCGCAACCGATACAGGCCGTGTTTACGGCGGGTTTCGCTACGGCCCCGCCTTCAATCTCGGCCGTTCAGCCTCTAACATCCGCTTATCGCGCGTCCGGTTGAGTCGCGCCGCCGGAGCCAGCCTGCGCCGTGACCGACGTGGCCGAACACGACCTGACCGCCGAGATCGCGCGCCTGCGCGCCGAGCTGGACGCCTGGAAACAGCGCGCCGCTGCGGCCGAGGCGGCGGCCGACCACGACGTCCTGACCCCGGCCCTGAACCGCCGCGGCTTCGTCGCCGCCCTGCAGCGGACCATGGCCTATTGCCAGCGCCACGGCGTGCCGGCGGTGCTGCTTTATCTGGATATGGACGGATTCAAGGGGGTCAACGACCGGCTGGGCCACGCCGCGGGCGACGCGGCCCTGGTGGCGGTGGCGCGGATGCTGCTGGGCCATCTGCGCGAATCGGACGCCGTAGGCCGCCTGGGCGGCGACGAATTCGCTTTGCTGATGCTGAACGCCGGCGTCGATGAAGGCCGGGCCAAGGCGCGCCAGCTGGCCGAGGCGCTGAAGACCGAGGGCTTCGTCTGGAATGGCCAGCAGACCGCGCTGGGCGGCTCGTTCGGCGTCCGCGCCTGGGACGGCCACACCGACCCCGAAATCTGGCTGACCGAGGCCGACGCCGCCATGTGGGTGCGCAAGAAGGGGCGCTGAGGCCCCTTCCCCGCCTTGCCTCTTATAGCGGCAGCCGCAACTGAACGCCGCCCATATGGCTGTCGGCGTGTTCGCCGTACCGGCCGCGATAGGCGATCGTCACCTTGACGGGCCCCAGCGACCCTTCGACCCCGGCCGAGGCCAGGAACTGGCCGCCGAACGGATCCTCGACCTCCCGCTCCAGCACCTGCGCCGGGTTGTTGTAGAGGCCGACGCGCACCGGGTCGGAACTGTCGTCCAGGGCGTCGCGATAACCGCCCTCGGCGAACAGGCCGAACCCGCCCATCTCCGCCTCGGCCCGCAGCGCCACCTCGCCGCTGATCGCCTTCATCTCGCGATCCTCATATTCGTACTGGGCGGCGACGCCCTGCTCCCAATAGCCGTCGACGTCGCTGGTCGCCCAGGTCACGGCCGCACGCGGCGACAGGGCCACTCCCCCCATGTCGAACCACATCCCGCCCTGCAGCCGAGCGCCCGTGCTGAAGGCGCGGGTCTCGGCCGTGTGGACGATGGGCGCCAGGCTGGTGGTGCGCTCGATGTCGTCGATATTGTCGCGCGCCACCCCGACCGCCGCATTGACGAACAGGTCGCCTGAGCGCCAGCCGCCATACAGATCCAGGCCGAAACTCTCGACGTTGAAGGTCAGGGCCTGGCTCTCGACATCGGTCTTGCGCGCCGTGCCGGCCATGCCGAACCGCCAGTTCGCCGACGGTCCCGCCTCAAGCGCGATCCGACCGCCCCAGCCGTCGCTGGACGACTCGGTGACCGAATGGCGCGCGTCCGTGTCCACGCTGTCGACCATGGCCGAGGCGGTGACCGCCACGCCGGCCTCCCAGGCTTCACGACCCGACAGGGCCTCGCTGGCTGCATCCAGGGCGTCCTCGCGGTGCCGGAAGGTGGTCTCGCCCTGCAGAGCCGCCTGGGACCCGATGTCGCCATAGTAGAGGTAGTCGGTCGCCAGACGGGCGATGATCTGGTGCCCGGCTGCGGTGGGATGGACCCCGTCGAAGTAGAAATAGCTGTTCGGGTTCGAACAGACCGTCACCCCGTTGAAACAGGCCTGGGTCACGTTGGTGATGCCGAACTGACCCGGATCGGCGGCCAGTGTGTCGCCGATCTTGAACAGGTCCATCAGGATGATGTTGCTGCCGGGCCGCGCGGCGGCCGTTGTGTTCAAGCCCGTCAGCAGGGCCGTATTGAAGGTCGTCACCGCATAGTCGGCGAGGGGCGCGGCCGTCGTGCCCCGGAACTGCGGCGTCAGGCTGAGCTTGGGCAGGTTGGTAACCAGTATGGTCCCCGCCCCCGCGCCGGCGACGCTGTTGACCAGGCTGTTGATGTTGGCGGCGGCCGACGTCGCGACCGGAGTGATGGCGCCGACCGGGCTTGCCGATGCGCCGGCGGCGGGCAGGCCCTGGAAGATGTCGTTGGCGCCGCCCAGGACGCTGACCAGGTCATTGGACCCGAAGGTCCCGCCCCGGCTGGTGTAGGCGGCCAGCTGGGTCAACATGCCCGGCGGAGGGCCGGCCGAGGCGTCGGTGCGAGCGCCGCCGAAGGCGTAGTTGATGCTGCCGCTGACGGAGCCGGTGAAATTGACGGCGTTGAAGCCCAGCAGTTCGGTGAAGACCGGACCGGTGGAGAATCGTCCCTGGTAGTAGGGCGGGCTGGGCGGCTGCGTCCCGCCCGAAGCCAGATACAGATTGCCGTTGTCGCTCAGGCTGTCGCCGAACACGACCAGGCGGTTGTAGGTCTGGGCCGAGGCCGAGCCCGCAAAGGCGCAGGCGGCGACGACCAGGGCGGCGACGGCGCCGCCGGTGAGATAGCGTGACATTTATTTCCTCCCACAGCCGTCGTGTATCGCGGCCGTTACTCGGGAGGATGCGCCACTCTGCGGCGAGCGCAAGATGCCGTTACGTCAGTCTTCGGAAGATAACGGGTCGTTCCGTCAATGCAGGGTGCGGAACTTCAGCGTCCCCGGCACGGTCTTCAACGTCCGCAGGGCCTCGGGATCATAGTCCCGGTCCACGTCGGTGATGACATAGCCGGTGCGCTCATCGGTCTTCAGATGCTGACCCAGGATGTTCAGCCCCGCCGCCGCCAAGGCCCGGTTCAGCTCGGCCAACACGCCCGGCTGGTTCTTGTGGATGTGCAGGATGCGGTGCGCGCCCGACACCTCGGCCAGTTGCACGTTCGGCAGATTGACGCTGAAGGTCGTGTCGCCCCGGTTCAGATAGCCCAGCAGACGCTCGGCCGCGAACTCGGCGATGGCCTCCTGCGCCTCCTCGGTCGAGCCGCCGATGTGCGGGGTCAGGATCATGTTCTTCATCCCCTGCAGCGGGCTCTCGAACGGGTCCGAATTGGTGCGCGGCTCCTCGGGGAAGACGTCCACCGCCGCACCCGCGACCCGGCCCGAGCCCATGGCCTGGGCCAGGGCGCCGACATCGACCACATGGCCCCGCGACAGGTTCAGGAACAGCGCCCCCTCCTTCATCCGGGCGAACTGGGCCGCGCCGAAGATGTTGGAATTCTCGCGACGCCCATCGACGTGCAGAGTGACGACGTCGCTCTCGGCCAGCAGGGCGTCCAGCGACCGCATCCGTCGCGCATTGCCCAGAGCCAGTCGTTCCGACAGGTCGTAGAACAGCACCCGCATGCCCAGGTTCTCGGCCAGGACCGACAACTGGCTGCCGATGGCGCCATAGCCGACGATGCCCAGGGTCTTGCCGCGCAGTTCCTTCGACCCCGTCGCCGACTTGTTCCACTGGCCCACGTGCATGGCGGCCGACTTGTCCACCACGTCGCGCATCAGGACGATCATCAGACCGATGGCCAGTTCCACGACCGAGCGGGTGTTCGAATAGGGGGCGTTGAACACCGCCACGCCGTGATCGGAGGCGGCGTCCAGATCGATCTGGTTGGTGCCGATGCAGAAGGCGGCGACGGCCATCAGCCGATCAGCCTCTTCCAGCACCCGACGGCTGACCGTGGTCTTGGAGCGGATGCCCAGGACATGCACGCCCTTGATGGCGGCGATCAGGTCGTCCTCATCCAGGGCGCCCTTCACCGTTTCCACCGAATAACCGGCCTCCTCCAGCCGTTCGACGGCGGCAGGGTGGATGTTCTCAAGCAGCAGCATCTTCATCCGGCTGCGCGGGAAGGACCAGCGGCCGACCAGGCCTTCGGCGTGCAGCACCTCGTCCAGGGATGCGGCCTCGGCGTCGGCGACCTCGACCACCGACGGACGGCGCGCGACCTCGGTGAAGGCGTAGAAGACGTCGGCGGCCCCGGCCAGCTTGACCTCGGCGTCGTTCCAGCCGTCGCCGACCATGACGACCCGACCCGACAGCTTCAGGGCGTGGATGACGGCCGGCTTGCCGTCGGCCTGGGACAGGGGATTGGCGTCATCGACACCCGTCACCCGGTCGTCGGTGTCATAGACCAGGTCGTTACACAGCACCCGGTCAGGCGAGACGCCCAGCATCTCGGCCACCGGCGCGATCACCTCGCGGAAGCCGCCGGACAGGATGACCACCTTGCCCTTGTGCTGCTGGAAGAAGTTCAGGTTGCGCCGCACCGAGGCGGTCAGGTGATCCGGCGCCGTCTCGGCCAGGGTCGCGATATGGGCGCGGGTCAGGGGCAGCAGGGCCAGACGGCGGCGCAGCGCCTCGCCGAATGCGATTTCACCGGACATGGCCCTGTCTGTCAGATCTGCGATCTGAGCCCGGAGCTGATCCGCCTCGGGCGATCCCGCCAGGGCGATATCGGCCAGGGCTTCCAGGGTCTCGAACCCGACCAGGGTCGAATCGAAGTCGAAGATCAGTGTGGGGCGCGCGCTCATGGGCGGGGTCTTAGCCGCCTTCGCCCTCGCAGCAAAGCCGAGCCTTGCTGATGAACAGGCTCAGTTTCGCTTAAACCTTGCCGTCCGCCGCGAAATTCGTCGCGGCGGACGGCAAGAAATATCAGAAGCGCGCGATACGGCGCACGTGGCTGTCGGGGCGACGGCTTTCCAGCACGGCCGCGCCCACAGCGGCGGCGATGGTGGCCACCGCCAGCAAGGCCCCGCCTTCACGGGCATGATCACGGGCATAGGCGCCGGCGTCGTCGGCATAACGGCGGGCCGCCTTGCCATGCTTCTTCAGCGCCTTCCTGGAGCCTTTACGAGTGGAGCGGAACCATTCGTCCGCCCGGCCCCGCGCATCATGCGCCGCGTCAGCTGCACGATGGCGCGCCTCGCGGGAGAAGTCTCCGGCCCGCTCGCCCGCGTCTTCGGCCCGATGACGGAAGGCGTCGACGGCGTCGTGGAAACGGTCGCGCAGATCTTCCGTGTCCACCCATCCGCGCGGATCGATACGGGTCTTGATGCGCTGATAGCGCGTCGGTCCGCTGCGCTGGGTCAGATACAGGACCACGGCGGCGCCGGCCGCAAGGGCGACGAGGCTGCCGGCGGTGACGCCCGGATGTTTGCGGACTTCGGCCAGGGCGCTGAAATTACGGACCATGGGATAGTGAACCTCTTCATCGAGGCCGTCCTCGGTCGGGTCATAGAGCCCGTCGTCATACGGCCGATAGGCGGAACGGCGGTCCCGCATCAAAGATGGAGCGAACCGCGCCAGAAGAGGTTCCGCAATCCCCGGCAAAGCTGAGTAGAAAGACGCGATGACGCGCCCTCCCCCGCCGACCGTGATCTCGCGGATCGGATGGGTGGCGCAATACAGGATGGTGTCGGCGACCACATGGGTCGCATAGACCGGCTGGGGATTATGCACCGCCTGGCCGGTCAGGTTGCGGGCGTGACGGCTGTAGGGGGTATCGATCGCGCCGGGCTTGACCAGGCTGACGGTTACGGGCGCCTGTTCGCGCAACAGTTCGATCCGCAGGGCGTTGGTGAACCCCTTCACCGCATGTTTGGACGCCGCATAGACGCCCTGCACCGGCAGCGGCAGGTCCGACAGGATCGAGCCGACATTGATGATCGCCCCGCCGCCCGGCCGCGTCCGCAGATGCTCCGCCGCCGCCAGAGACCCATTGACCACGCCCCAATAGTTGGTCTCGAACAGGCGGCGCTGATCCTCCAGCCTCGTCTCGCGGATCGACCCGAACATCCCGACCCCGGCGTTGTTGACCCAGGTGTCGAAGCCGCCGAACAGCCGCACGCATTTCTCGACCGCCGCCTTCAACGCCTCGGGATCGGCCACGTCGGCAACGGCCCAGGCCACGCGCGCCCCTTGGGCCTGCAACTCCTCGCACAAGGCCCGCAAGTCCCGTTCGCCCCGCGCGATCAGAAACACCCGGGCGCCGGCCCGCGCCGCCCGCCGCACCGTCGCCAGCCCCACGCCCGAGGTCGCGCCGGTGACGACGATGGACTGCTCGCCCAGGGGCTTCAGCACAGGTTTCGCGCTCATCGACCGTTCCTCGCTTCCAGACCTCGACAATTTCTCGAGGTTTTTCCGGATTTGTCGAGGCGGATTCTACAGGTTTTTCGAGGCCTGCGCGCGGGTTTGCGGGCCGCCGCGCCGGCGCGCAAATTCGTCCCCGATCATCGTCCCCCTTATCAAGGCGGCTCAGGGCGCCTAAATAGCCGCGATCCCGAAATGACGCCGTTCAAGGACCTTGCCGTGACCGATCACGCGCCTCAATCCGCCGTTTCCGACGATCTGGCCGCCGCCTTCCAGATCGAGGGCTGGCCTGTGCGCGGCCGTCTGGTCCGGCTGGGCGCGACCATCGACAAGATCCTGGCCGCCCACGCCTATCCCGAGCCTGTCGCCGCCCTGCTGGGCGAGGCCTGCGCGCTTGCCGCCCTGATCGGCTCCAGCCTGAAGTTCGACGGCCGCCTGATGGTCCAGGCCCAGGGCGACGGCCCGGTGCGCTATGTCGTCGCCGACTATGGCACCGACGGCACGCTGCGCGGCTACTGCCGCTATGACGAGGCCGAGGTGGCCGAGGCGTCCCAGGGCTTCGCTCGTCCCGGCGCCCAGACCCTGCTGGGCCAGGGCGTCTTCGTCATGACCCTGGATCGCGGCCCCGATTTCGAACGCACCCAGGGGATCACGCCCATAGAGGGCGAAAGCCTGTCGCTTTGCGCCGAACACTATTTCCAGCAGTCCGAACAGGTTCCGACCAAGGTGCGCCTGGCCGTCGGCGAGGTCCTGACCGAGGCGGGTTCGCAGTGGCGCGCCGGCGGGGCGATGATCCAGATCATCGCCGGCGACGAGGCGCGAGGCTCCACCGAAGAGGTCTGGGACCGCACCCGCGCCCTGTTCGGCACCCTGGGCGACGACGAACTGATCGACCCGACCATCTCGCCTGAGACCCTGCTGTTCCGCCTGTTCCACGAAGACGGCGTGCGGCTGGAGGGCGCACGGGCGCTGACGGCCGTCTGTCGTTGCTCCAGGGACCGTATCGCCTCGGTTCTGGCCTCTTTCGACCCCGCCGAACGCGCCGACATGATCGAGGACGACGGCAAGATCCGCGTCACCTGCGAATACTGCGCCACCGTCTACGCCCTGGAGCCGGACGAGATCGTCGCCGAACAGATCTGAATGGAAAAGGGGCGGCCGATCCGGCCGCCCCTTTTTTTATCTAGCCTTCCAGATCCAGCGAATAGCCCGCCGAGCGCACGGTGCGGATCGGGTTCGCGCTGTCATCGCCGATGGACAGGGCCTTGCGCAGCCGGCCGACATGGACGTCCACCGTGCGGGCCTCGACATAGACGTCTGAGCCCCAGACGGCGTCCAGCAGTTGCTCACGGCTGAACACCCGGCCCGGGTGCTGCATGAAATGATCCAGCAGTCGGAACTCGGTCGGGCCCAGATGCACTTCCTGGCCCGAGCGCTTCACCCGGTGCGAGACGCGGTCGATGATGATGTCGCCGTGGTTCAGACGATCGTCGGCCAGGCCCGGCCGGATGCGGCGCAGCACGGCGCGGATGCGGGCGATCAGTTCGACCATCGAGAAGGGTTTGGTCAGATAGTCGTCGGCCCCGGTGTCCAGGCCGCGAACCCGATCGCTTTCCTCGCCCCGCGCGGTCAGCATGATGACCGGCAGGTTGCGCGTCTCGGCCTTGCCCCGAATACGGCGGCAGACCTCGATGCCGGACAGCTTGGGCAGCATCCAGTCCAGCAGGACCAGATCGGGCTGACGCTCATCGATCTGCAGCATGCCCTCTTCACCGTCGGAAGCGACGGCGACGTCGTAACCTTCCTTCTCGAGATTGTACTGAAGCAGGGTCGCCAGCGCGTCCTCGTCTTCCATCACAAGGATATAGGGCTGCACTTCGGGTCTCCGGTCTCGGCTTAGTGCGAGTTGGTCGTCAGGTTGGGGGTCGAGGTCTCGTCTTCCGCTCCCGGCAGGGCGCGCGGTCGCTCGCCCACCATGTCGTCGCCGGTGATCTCGTAGTGAACGGTCTCGGCGATATTGGTCGCGTGGTCGCCGATCCGTTCCAGATTCTTGGCCATGAACAACAGATGGGTGCAGGCGCCGATCGTGCGCGGGTCGCCCATCATGTAGGTCAGCAGTTCGCGGAACAGGGCGTTGTAATGCTCGTCCACCTCGTCGTCCGTCTGCCAGACGGCCACGGCGCGATCGAGCTCGGAAGCGGTGTAGGCGTCCAGAACGTCGCGCAGACGGGTCGAAACCAGGCGGCCCATCCGCTCGATCGAACGCGTCAGGGGCTGCATCGGCTCGGCTTCCGCCAGGATCAGCGCCCGCTTGGCGATGTTCTTGGCCAGGTCGCCTGTGCGTTCCAGGTCTGACGCCATCTTCATGGCGCCCAGGGTCCGACGCAGGTCGCTGGCGACCGGCTGCCGCAGGGCGATCAGACGGATGGCCTTCCGCTCGATATCCCGTTGCAGGGCATCGAGCTTCAGGTCGCGATCCACGACGGCGCGCGCCAAGGCCACGTCCCGCCGGGCGACGGAATCGATGGCGTCCGAGACCTGGGCCTCGGCCAGGCCGCCCATGCGGGCGACCTCGGCCGTGATCTGGTTCAGCTCGTCGCCGTAAGCCTTGACCGTGTGCTGGTTCATCAGCCGAAGCGTCCCGTGATGTAGTCCAGGGTGCGCCGCTCACGCGGATTCTGGAAGATGTCTTCCGTGTCGCCGGTCTCGACCAGACGACCCATGTGGAAGAAGGCGGTGCGCTGCGAAACCCGTGCCGCCTGGGCCATCGAGTGGGTGACGATGACGATGCAGAACCGCTCACGCAGTTCGTCGATCAGTTCCTCGATCCGCGCGGTGGCGATGGGGTCCAGGGCCGAGCAGGGCTCGTCCATCAGGATGACTTCGGGGTTCACCGCGATGGCGCGGGCGATGACCAGACGCTGCTGCTGCCCCCCCGACAGCCCCATGGCCGACGACTGCAGGCGGTCGGCGACCTCTTCCCACAGGCCGGCGCGTTTCAGGGCGCTTTCGACCACGCCGTCCATCTCGGACTTGGCGCTGACCAGCCCATGGATCTTGGGGCCGTAGGCGACGTTTTCGTAGATGGATTTCGGGAAGGGGTTCGGGCGCTGGAACACCATGCCGACACGGGCGCGCAACAGGACCGGGTCGATGGACCGATCGTTGATGTCCTCGTCGTCCATCGCGATGCGGCCGGTGACCTTGCAGCCCGCAATCGTGTCGTTCATGCGGTTCATGGTCCGCAGGAAGGTCGACTTGCCGCAGCCCGAAGGGCCGATCAGGGCCGTGACCGTCTTATCCGGAATATCCAGCGAGACGTCGTAAAGCGCCTGCTTGCCGTCATAGAAGACGGAGACGTCACGCGCCGCGATCTTGATCGGACCGGTCGGCGGAGTGGCGACCACGGTCGGGCCGCTCACAGGCGTGGCGTCTTCAAGGCGGGCTTCCACGGCGGAGGCGGCTTTGGAGGACGTGGCTTCGGGCAAGACTTGGCCGCCCATGCGAACGGACTCGGTCGGATCGGCGGCGCCGGCGCCGGTCTGGTCTTCAGCAGAACGGAAGATACGGAATTTCATTCTCTTACCACCGACGCTCGAAGCGCCGCCTCAGGATGATGGCCGCCGTGTTCATGATGATCATGAAGACCAGAAGAACGATGATCGCAGCAGCGGTGCGTTCGTGGAACGCCCGCTCGGAGGCGTTCTCCCAGATGTAGATCAGCGAAGGCAGGGCGCCGACCGGCTGGTCGATCGCATGCGGCACGCCGGGAACGAAGCTGACCATGCCGATCAGAAGCAGCGGCGCGGTCTCGCCCAGAGCGTGCGCCATGGAGATGATGGCGCCGGTCATCACGCCGGGCATGGCCAGAGGCAGGACGTGGCTGAACACCGTCTGGGTCTTGGAGGCGCCCATGGCCAGGGCGGCCTCGCGAATGGACGGCGGGACGGCCTTCAGCGCCGAGCGGGTGGCGATCACCAGGGTCGGCAGGGCCATCAGGGCCAGGACCAGGCCACCGACGATCGGACTGGCGCGCGGCAGATGCATCCAGTTGATGAACAGGGCCAGACCCAGCAGGCCGTAGACGATCGAGGGCACAGCCGCGAGGTTGTTGATATTGACCTCGATGATGTCGGTCAGCTTGTTCTTCGGCGCGAACTCTTCCAGCCAGACGGCGGCGCCGACGCCCAACGGAATGGCGATCAGGGCCGTGACCATCAGCATCAGCGCGGAACCGACCACGGCGCCCAGCACGCCCGCCAGTTCCGGCTGGGTCGAGTCGCCGTTGGTGAACAGGGCGGTGTTGAAGTGCGAACCGACGACGCCTTCGGCCTGCATCCGGTCCAGCCAGGCGAGCTGCTGGTCGGTCAGACGGCGCTGGTCTTCCGGCGTCTCCTTCGAGATTTCGCCCTTCAGATACAGGTCCGCCTCGTCCGACAGAGGCACGGCCAAGGGCACGGTCTCGCCAATGACGTCCGACCGCTTGGCGACCAGGTCGGCGGCGACGAACTTCAGCTCGGACGAAAACAGGGCCTTCATCTGGCGAGAGGCGTCGCCCGCCGCGTCGTCCTGAATGCCCCAGCGCTTCAGCTGCTGTTCGGCCGCCATCTGTTCGAAGTTCGAGCCTTGCGGATAGGCCCGGTCCACACGCGCAGGGTCCATATAGACCGGCACGGTCACGGTGTGGGTGTAGAAGGCGGTGTGGCCCTGGGCGACGATACGCACCATCAGGATCGCCAGGAAGATCATGGCGGCCGCGATGGCCAGACGGCCGTACCACTTGAACCGCGTCTCTTTCGCGTGACGGCGCTTGAGGCCGGCGCGCAGACGATCCAGCCGCCCTTTTGCGGCCGCGCCGTCGATCTGATCGGGGGTCGCGTCAGTCATATTGTTCCCGATAGGTCTGGACGATCCGGTGAGCGATGATGTTCAGCACCAGAGTGACCATGAACAGGGTCAGGCCCAGGCCGAAGGCCGACAGGGTCTTGGCGCTGTTGAACTCCTGGTCGCCCGTCAGCAGGGTCACGATCTGCACCGTGACGGTGGTCACCGTATCCAGCGGATTGAAGGTCAGGTTGGCGGCGAGGCCGGCGGCCATGGTGACGATCATGGTCTCGCCGATGGCGCGCGACACGGCCAGCAACAGGGCGCCGGCGATGCCCGGCAGGGCGGCGGGCAACAGAACCCGCTTGACCGTCTCGGACTTGGTCGCCCCCATGGCGAACGAGCCGTCGCGCAGGGACTGCGGCACCGCGTTCAGAATGTCGTCGGACAGGGACGAGACGAAGGGGATCAACATGATGCCCATCACCGCGCCGGCCGTCAGGGCCATCTGGTTCTGAACCAGAGCGAGATACTGGCCCAGTCCGTCCAGCGGTCCGCCCATCAGGAACAGGCCGATCTCGTTGAAGAAGACCCGCAGGATGGGTCCCACCGTCAGGGCGGCGAAGAAGCCATAGACCACGGTCGGCACGCCGGCGAGAATCTCGAGCAGCGGCTTGATGACGGCCCGTGTGGTTCGGCTGGCGTATTCCGAAAGATAGATGGCGGACAGCAGACCGATCGGCGCCGCCACACACATGGCGATCGACATGATCAACATGGTGCCGACGAACAGGGGCACGGCCCCGAAGGCGCCGGTGGATCCCACCTGGTCGGCCCGGATGGCGATCTGCGGGCTCCATTGGGTGCCGAACAGGAAGTCGAAGATCGGCACCTTCTGGAAGAAGCGGAAGGAGTCGAAGGCCAGCGAGGCGATGATGCCCAGGGTCGTCAGCACGGCGATGGCGGAACAGATGAACAGGGCGCCGTAAATCCAGCCTTCGACCCGGTTGCGCGCGCGGGTCTGGGGCTTGATCTGGGTCAGGGCGAACAGGCCGCCGAGAATAGCGGCCAGGATAGCGGCGACCCCGCCGCCCCATTGCAGGGTGCGTTCGATACGCACCATGCGGCGAGCTTCGACCGGAAGCTGTTCGGCCAGCGGCCGTTCCCAGATCTGAAGGGCCGGCTCGCCCCGACCGACGCGGTGGGCGTCGGCGAAGAAGGCGTCGCGGCGGAAATGCTCAAGCTCGGCCACCACATCGGGCGTGCCGGCGGCGGTCAACTGACGCTCCAGCGGCGCCGCGAAGACGCTGAGAAGGATAAGAACCAGCAGAGCGGGCGCAGCGACCCAGATCAGCGCGTAGGCGCCGTGCTGCCCCGGACGCGAGTGGGGATGCGCGCCAACGGCGCGACGACGCGCCAGCTCGCGTCCGCCAAAAAAGGCGGCGGCGCTGAGCGCGGTGAGGATCAGCAAATAAATCCAGATCATTCCGGGTCCGAAGCGGGCAGGCGCGAATCGAATGGCGACCGGGAATCCGGCTTCGACGCGGCGCGACTACTGCCTGCGAATGGTCAGCGGAATAAGACACGTTGATGACAGTTCGGTAACAGCGGCGGCCTCCAGCGCCATCAGGCGGCCGTCCGGACGTCACGGCGCTCGACCACCATGGGGAACCAGGCCGTGAACGCGGCCCCGAGCCCGGGGGCGCTCTCCACCACCAGTCCGCCCTGGTGGCGGTTTATGATATGCTTGACGATGGCCAGGCCCAGTCCCGTCCCCTGACGTTCGCCGCTCTTCTGGCCCTCGACCCGATAGAAGCGTTCCGTCAGCCGCGGCAGATGTTCCCGCGCCATGCCCGGTCCGTGATCGCGAACCGTGACAGCCGCATAGAGGACGCCGACCGCCCGATCGGGCGTCACCAGGGGCAGTCGCGTCGCGCCGGGCATCCGCGAAGCCCAGGCCTCGTCGAACGACAGATCGGACCGCACCGAAATTTCCACCGTTCCGCCCTTGGCCGAATATTTGACGGCGTTGTCGAGCAGGTTCTGCACCACCTGCAATATCTCGTCCCTGTCGCCGCTGATTGAGGCCCTCGCCTCGCCCTGATCGACCACGACATTGATCTGCTTCTCTTGCGTCAACACGCTGACGGCGTCGACGACGTCGGACGCCGCGCGATCCAGATCGACTCGCCCGGACGGCGGAATATGCTCATTCAGCTCGATCCGGCTGAGCGACAACAGGTCCGCGACCAGCCGCCCCATCCGATCCGCCTGGGCCGACATGATGTCCAGGAAGCGATCGCGGGCCGCGACATCGTCGCGCGCATGTCCCTTGAGCGTCTCGATGAAGCCGCTCAGGGACGCCAGCGGCGTGCGCAGTTCATGGCTGGCGTTGGCCAGAAAATCGACGCGCATCATCTCGGTGCGCCGCGCGTCGGTTTCGTCACGAAGAATGACCAGGGCGAGAGAGCCCTGCCCTTTTCCTTCTCCGTCGCCCAAGGGGCGTGTCCAGGCGCGCCAGCGCCGGTCGCGCTGCCCTCCGGTGGCGTAGTCCGTGGTTCGAGAGACGCCGCCGAACAGGGCCTCGTCCACGGCTTCCAGCACGCCGGGCTCCCGGATCACCTGAACCAGCAAGGCGCCCTGACTCTGGATGCGGAGCAGGTCTCGCGCCGCCTTGTTGGCCATGACGACCCGGCGGCCTGCAATGTCGTCGGGCTCGCCCCCGCTGATGATCAGCACAGGGTCGTCCAGGGCTTCGAACACCCGGTCCAGCAGCTCCGCAGTCTTTGGATTCGCCGACCGTTCGATCGGGGCGCCTGATGTTTCGGGCAAGGTCGCGACCGAAGGGGGCTGCACGTTCAGAATCCAGGCCGAAGCCGCGACGACCACCGCTCCACCGATCAGCCAATTCGCGATCTCGGGATGGATGAAGGCGAGCCCCACCATCACAACCAGGGCGATTGCGATGCTGATGCCCACCGTCCAGAAACGGGAGGTCGAGATCGGCGCCACCGGCGAAGGCGAGGATTCATAAGGCATATGCGGCGCCAGACTCGTGTGAGCAGCCTAAGGAATCCAATCCTTGCACGGATTCTGTGACGGCGCGCCGACAGACGACATTGATTTTTCCAAGCGTGGCCGCACCGTTTGTTTAGGAGTTTGGTCCAGCATGGCGCTGAAGGGGACGCCGTGGACCGGATACTTTATTGCATCGTACGTGATCACGACTGGCGGGTGAGCCTGCTGGCGGTCATCGTCTGCCTCGTCGGCATGGGTTCAGCCTCCCGCTTCATGGAGCGCGCCCGCATCACCGATGGAGCACGCCGCCGCCGCCTCGCAATCTCGGCGGGATTGATCGGCTCGATCACGATCTGGACCACCCATTTCATCGCCATGCAGGGCTATGTCGGCGTGGGCGCCCTAACCTACGATGTGGCGATGACCCTGGCCTCCACGCTGGTGATCCTGGCCGCGATAGGCGTGGCCATCTTCACCATCTTGAGCGGCGACGACCGCTGGCGCCGCGTCATGGGCGCCCTCGTCGCCGTCTCGGGCTTGGCCGCCATGCATTATCTGGGGATGGCGGCGCTTCAGGCGCCCGTGCATCTCAGTTGGCGGCCCGAACTCGTGGTCGTGTCCATCATCGGCGGCATGGTGATCGGTGGAACCACCGCCTTCTTCTACAAGCGTGGCGGACTGACACGATTGGCGACGACGGTCCTCGGCGCCTCTATGTGCATCCTGTTCCTGCATTTCGTCGGCATGGCCGCCATAACCGTGACGCCGGACCCAACCTTGAGTTCGCAGTCCGGCCTTTCGCCCGACGCCATGCGAACCCTGGTGTTCCTCATCGCCCTGTCCATCCTCAGTATCGGAAGCGCCCTGGTTTTCATGGCCTATATGGCGCGGGCCAACGCGCTGGGTCATATCCGCGAAGCGGTCGAGGCCATGTCGGACGGACTGGGCTTCTACGACGCCGATGACCGCCTGCTGCTGTGGAATGCGCGCTACGCTGAGGTGAATCCGGAACTTGCGCCCTTCCTCAGGGTCGGAATTACTTTTCGCGAAGTCCTTCAGATCGGCATCAATGAAGGCCGATATGACGAAGCCATTGGCCGCGAGGACGAATGGATCACCGAACGCATCCGTGTGCGCCGCCAGGGCGCCTCGACAATAGAGCAGCGGGTGGCCGGCGACCGGTGGCTGCAAATTCAGGATCGACGCACCGCCGAGGGCGGTACGGTCACAGTCTGTAACGACATCACGGCCCTGAAGCGCGACGCCCAAGCCCTGAGAGAGGCGAGAGACGCGGCCGAGGCGGCCAATGTCGCCAAGAGCCAGTTCCTTGCGAACATGAGCCACGAGATCCGCACGCCTTTGAATGGCGTGATCGGTCTGTCGCAGGCCCTATCCAAGACCGACCTCACGGCGGAGCAGCATGAGATGCTGGACCTGATGCAGGCCTCGGGACGCACGCTTCAGACCTTGCTCAGCGACATACTGGATCTGGCGCGGGTCGAATCAGGCAAGCTTGAACTGACCAACGACGCCTTCGAACTGGAAAGAGCTGTGCGCGAAGCCGCGCAACTCTATGCCGAAAACGCGCGTGAGAAACACCTGGGCTTCCACATTGATATCGACGTGGACGCGGGTCTCTGGATCCGCGGCGACGTGGTGCGGCTGAAGCAGATCCTGACCAATCTGATCTCGAACTCGGTCAAGTTCACCAGCCAGGGCTTCGTCGGCCTGACCGTCCAGCGTGGCCCGGAGAAGGAGGGCGCGCCCACCCTGCGCTTCATGGTCGAGGACACGGGAATTGGCTTCGACGCCGCCACCCGCGAGCGCCTTTTCAGCCGTTTCGAACAGGCCGACGGCGGCATCACCCGCCAATTCGGCGGCTCCGGACTGGGCCTGTCGATCTGCCGTCAGCTGGCCGAAATGATGGGGGGCGACCTGGATTGCGAAAGCGAACCGGGTGGCGGATCCGCCTTCATCCTGACCCTCCCCCTGATCACCTGCGAAGCGCCGGTCCAGTTGGAGGCGAAGGCTTCGCCCGCCATAGATGGCGATCGGCGTCCCGTCCGGGTGCTGGTGGCCGACGACCACCCGACAAACCGTCGCGTCCTGGAACTGATACTGAGCCAGATCTCCTCGGTGATCTCCATGGCGGAGAACGGGGCGGAGGCGCTGGAGGCGTTCCGCGCCGGCGACTTCGATCTGGTGCTGATGGACATGCAGATGCCGATCATGGACGGGCTGACGGCGACTCAGGAGATTCGCCTGCACGAAGCGACTGCAGGCGCCCGCCGAACCCCCATCGTCATGCTGACGGCCAACGCCATGCCCGAACACGTCGCCGCCGGACGGGCCGCCGGGGCCGATCACCATCTGGCCAAGCCCTTCAACACGACAGAACTGCTTGCAATCGTCGCCGATCCGGACGCTCTGCTCAAAGACGCCGCAAAGGCGGCCTGATCGAAAGCGCCGCCAAGACCGTCCTGCCGTTCCATTTACCGTCAGGGCGGTTGCACATCCGTCATGATGCGTGTAATAGCCCGCGCTCTTGAATTCGAGGGTTCATGACCCCCGCCGCGCGGGCCCAGGGTTGGCGCGGTGTTTCCGTTGTTGTTGAGGCGAGCCAGATGGCCGAGATCATTCTGAACGTGGACGTCCGCGATGGCGTCGGCACCGGCAGCGCACGCGCTGCCCGTCGCGCCGGTTTCGTGCCGGGCGTCCTGTACGGCGGCGACAAGGCCCCCGTCGCCGTGGCGGTGAACGAGAAGGACTTCCGCAAGTCGCTCTACACCGGCAAGCTGCTGGGCCACCTGGTCACGCTGAAGTACGGCGAAGAGACCCAGCCGGTCATCGCCAAGGACATCCAGTTCGACCCCGTGTCGGACCGCCCGATGCACTTCGACCTGATGCGCGTCGATCAACACGCCCCGATCAAGATCGAGGTTCCGGTTTACTTCAAGAACGCCGATGACGCGCCGTTCGTCCGTCAGGGCGGTTCGCTGGAAGTCGTCCGCCACGCGGTCGAAATCATGGTCAAGGCCGACAGCATTCCGGAAGAACTGGTCGTCGACCTGATTAAGTCGCAGATGGGCGACACCATCCGCTTCTCGGACATCGAACTGCCCAAGGGCGTCGAGCCGACCATCACCGACCGCGATTTCGTGATCGCCACCATCAAGGTCTCGTCCGCCGCCATGTCGGCCGCCGCCGATGAAGCCGCCGAGGCCGAAGCCGCTCCGACCGAGAAGACCGAAGGTTAAGCCTTCGTCGCATCGACAAGATCAGGCCCCGCCCGGTTCGCCGCGGCGGGGCTTTTCTTTGGGCGACGCACGCGGCATGAGGACGCCATGATCATCATCGCCGGGCTCGGCAATCCGGGCGCCAAATACGAGAAGAACCGCCACAACATCGGCTTCATGGCCGCCGATGAGATCGCGCGGCGCTGGCGCTTCGGGCCCGAGCGGGCCAAGTTTCAGTCGATCGTCAGCGAGGGCCTGGTCGATACGGCGGACGGACCGGTCAAGGTCCTGCTGATGAAGCCCCAGACCTATATGAACGAGAGCGGGCGAGCCGTGGGCGAGGCCGCACGCTTCTACAAGATCAAGCCGTCCGAGATCATCGTCTTCCACGACGAGATCGACCTGGCCCCCGGCCGGTTCCGCATGAAGACCGGCGGCGGCGCCGCAGGCCAGAACGGCGTCCGCTCGCTGATCAGCCATCTGGGGCCCGAGTTCCGTCGCGCGCGCATGGGGATCGGCCATCCCGGCGAGAAGGAGATGGTCATGCCCCATGTCCTGGGCGACTTCCACAAGGCCGAACAGCCCTGGCTGGACGCCCTGCTCCAGGCCTGCGCCGACGCCCTTCCCTTCGCCGCCGCCGGCGACGACGAGCGCTATCAGGGCGAGGTCATGCGCCTGGCTCCTGCGCCCAAGTTCAGTCCCCGCCAGGCGGCGCGCGGCGAACTGTAGCCTGTACGGCCTGGCGGAAACGCCGTAGAGGCGAGGCGTGAACCGTTCCGACGCCGATCATTGGTCGACATCGAAGTCGCTCGCCTTCCTGGCGGCGGTGTTCGCCCTCATGCTCGGCGCCCTGCTGCCCTTCGGGGCCCTGGCGGCGGCGCAACACGGACAGCCTCTGGTCATCTGTTCTGCAGAAGGGCCCCAGACCATCCAGTCCGGCGGGATGGACGGCCCGGTCAACAAGCATCTGGGGGCCAAGTGCGCCGCCTGCGTCGTGCCTCTCGCGGCCGCCTTGCCCGCCCCTCCAGCGCCCGAACCTGCGCCGGTCATCCGCACGGTCGAGACGGTCGTCTATTCGCCCGCCCGCGTCAGCCCGCCGCCCCCGGCGCGCGCGCCGCCGCGTCCGCCGTCCACCGCACCACCCCACGCCTGAACCAGACCCAAAGCCCGCGCCGGCCCTTCGCCCGCGCGCCCTTCTCGTTCTGACTTCAGGATCACCATGTCTCTCAAGACCACTGCGGCGCCCTGCGCCCTGCTGCTCGCCGCCCTGGCCGGCCCAGCCTTCGCTCAGCAGCCCGCCACGCCGCCTTCAGAGCCGACCGTGCTGGACAGCGTCATCGTCACCGCCCGCCGCAACGTCGAAGACCCCGCCGTTGTCGCCGAGGCGCGGGCACGCCTGTCGCGCACGCCGGGCGCGGTCGCCGTCGTCTCGGCCGAATCCTACGCTGATCGCTACGCGCCCAACCTGGCCGACGTTCTGCGCGACGCCCCCGGCGTCTATGCCCAGAAGAAGTGGGGCGGCGACATCCGTCTGTCGATCCGCGGCTCGGGCATAGGCAACTCCAGCCACAATCGCGGAACCCTGCTGGCCCAGGACGGCGTCCCCTTCAACGAGGCGGACGGCTTCGGCGACTTCCAGCTGATCGACCCGCTGATCGCCCGCTATACCGAGGTCTACAAGGGCGGCAACGCGCTTCGTTTCGGCGGCGCCCTGCTGGGCGGGGCGGTCAATCTGGTCACGCCGACGGGCCGGACGGCGGCCTCTAACCTGAGCCTGCGTCTGGACGGCGGCTCCTATGGCACGGTGCGCGCCCATGCCGAGGTGGCGGGCGTTCGCGGCGACTGGGACGGCTTCGCCGCCGTCACCGGCCAGAGCGTAGACGGCTGGCGTCAGCAGAGCGAGGGCAAGTCGCTGCACCTGTCCGCCAATATCGGCCGCAGCTTCGGCCAGGACCGCGAGGTGCGCCTGCTGGTCTCGGGCGGCGACATCCATCAGGAAATCCCCGGCAGCGTCAGCCTGTCGGACGCCCTGACCCAGCCGGAAAAGGCCAACCTGGGCAATGTCAGCCTGAATTATCAGCGCAATATGCAGTCGATCCGCACGACGGTGCAGACGCACTGGCGGCTGGACCAATCCACCGTGTTCGAGGGCGCCGTCTATGGAACCTGGAAGGATCTGGACCACCCCATCTTCCAGGTCATCGACCAGGAAAGCCGCAACTATGGCGCCTTCGGTCGGTTAGACTGGCAGGGTCAGGTCGCCGGCCTGCGCGCCGACGCCTTCTACGGCGCCTGGTACCGCCAGGGCGATCTGGACGCCAAACAGTGGGCCAACCTGGCCGGACAGCAGAACGGTCTGCGCGCCCGCAGCTTCCAGAACGGCAAGGGGCTGGACGTCTTCGGCGAGGGACGGCTGTTCGTCACCGACCGCCTGGCCCTGGTCGCCGGGGGAACCTGGGGCCGCGCCGAGCGGGACTATCAAAGCTATGTGGTCCCCGGCGTCGCCGGCACGATCGACCTGAGCGTCGACAAGAGCTTCGACTGGTTCGCGCCCCG
The DNA here is from genome assembly GCF_049898245.1 of Brevundimonas sp. TSRC1-1. Classification (NCBI taxonomy): domain Bacteria; kingdom Pseudomonadati; phylum Pseudomonadota; class Alphaproteobacteria; order Caulobacterales; family Caulobacteraceae; genus Brevundimonas; species Brevundimonas sp. TSRC1-1. Next base: position 721,444 of record NZ_JAFCXI010000001.1, on the reverse strand, counting down.
CGCCGGCCTGTTGTGGGAAAGCGAGGAAGGCGATCAGGCCTTCGCCAATGTCACCCGCTCGGTCGAACCGCCCAACTTCTCGGCCCTGTCGCCGACCGCCGGCGGCTATCAGCCCCTGGTCCCGCAGGAGGCCGTGACCTGGGAAGTCGGCACGCGCGGTCGCCGCGGCCCGGTGACCTGGGACGTCACCGCCTACCGCGCCAACCTGGACCACGAACTGCTGAACTTCGCCATCAACGCCGCCCTAGGCATCCCCGCCGCCACCTTCAATGCCGGCCCGACGGTTCACCAAGGCATCGAAGCGGGGCTGGACTGGCGGATCGCGCCCCAATGGCGTCTGCGCCAGACCTACGCCTTCTCGGACTTCTTCTTCGACGGAGACAAGGTTTATGGCGAGAATGACCTGCCGGTCGTGCCGCCGCACCTGTATCGGGCCGAGCTGCGGTATGATCACCCGGCCGGCTGGTTCGTGGCGCCCAGCGTGGAATGGTCGATGGCCGATTCCTGGGTCGATTACGCCAATACGCTGAAGTCGCCCGCCTATACGGTGGCGAACCTGAACATGGGCTGGACCGTGCGGGACGGACTGACCGTCTTCGCCGACGTACGCAACCTGTTCGACGAGGCCTATGTCTCGAACTTCAGCGCCGTGACCGACGCCAGCCTGGCCAGCGTCTCGACCGCCGTCTTCTTCCCGGGCGAAGGCCGCTCGGCCTATGTCGGCGTGAGGATGAGCTACTGATGGCCCGCAAGGCCGCAACCCCGGCGCCGGACGATCTGTCCGGCGCCTACCGGGCCGTCTGGCGCTGGCATTTCTACGCCGGTGTCTTCGTCATGCCCGTGCTGATGCTGCTGGCCCTGACCGGCGGCCTTTATCTGTTCAAGGACGAGATCGACGCCGCCCTCTATCGCGACATGATCCGCGTGCCGGCGGTGCAGTCCCAAGCGCCCCCGGAAAGCTGGCTGGCGTCGGCGTCTCAGGCCGCCGGCGGCGGACGGGTCGCCAATCTGGTCATGCCCGCCCGGGCGGACCAGGCCGTCCGCCTGCGGGTGGATCGGCCCGACGGGGTGCAGAAGACGGTCTTCATCGATCCCCACACCGGCCGCGCCACCGGCGTCATACCCGCCGGCGGCTTCATGGAACTGGTCAAGAAGACCCACAGCCTGACCTTGCTGGGTCGGCCGTTCAACATCCTGGTGGAGATCGTGGCGGGCTGGACCATCATCCTGTTCGCCACGGGCCTCTATCTGTGGTGGCCGCGCGGACGGGCCGTTGCGACCTTCTCGCCCCAGACGAACGACACACGACGACGCCCCTTCTGGCGCGACCTGCACGCCCTGACCGGCGTCTATGTCGGGGGGGTCGTTCTGTTCCTGGCGGTCACCGGCATGCCCTGGTCGGCCTTCTGGGGCGATACGGTCATGGACGTCGTCAAGTCCAGCGGCCTGGGTCGCCCCCCGGCGCCCGTCGCAGGGGCCTGGCAAAGGGCGGAGCATCATGACCAGCCGCTCGGCGCCGGCTGGACCCTGGAGGGCATGGTCATGGCCCACGATCATGCGGGCCACGGCGCCCTGGGCCGGGTGCTGAAGACAGCCGACGACGCGGGTCTGGCCCGCCCCTACGCCGTCTCCATTCCCGCCGCCTCGGGCACGGCCTATACGATCACGACCCAGGCCCGCCGGGTCCAGGACAGCCGTTCCCTGTATATCGACGCCGCCTCGGGCCGCCTGTTGGCCGACCTCGGCTACGACCGGTTCGGCGCGGGCGCCAAGGCGATCGAATGGGGCGTCTACACCCACCAGGGCACCCAGTTCGGCCAGCTGAACCGGATCGTCATGCTGCTGGGCTGTATCGGCGTCTGGCTGCTGGCGATCAGCGGTCTGGTCATGTGGTGGAAGCGCCGTCCGCCGAACCCGTCGCGCCTTCGCCTGGGCGCCCCGCCCGCCCCGCCGGGACCGCGCGTCCGCGCCGCCGTGCTGGGCATCGTCCTGCCCCTCGCCCTCCTCTATCCCCTGACGGGCCTGAGCCTGGTCTTCGCCGTATTGCTCGATCGAGCCGTGCGGCCGATGATCCGGCGCCGTCCCGCCGTTTCCTGAAAGAACGACGCCATGAAGACCTATCTATCCCTCGCCGCCGTCGCCCTCGCACTGGCGGCCTGCAACCCGCCGCAAGAGGCCAAGACGGCGCCGGAGGCGCCCACAGCCACGGCGGCCGTGACCGCCGCCGACGCCTGGTGCCGCCCGTCGCCGAACGGGGCCAAGGCCGGCGGCTGCTACGTCACCCTGACCGCGACCACCGACGACCGACTGACCGGCGGCTCCAGCCCGCGCGCCGGCGAGCTTCAGGTCCACGAGATGAAGACCGAGAACGGCATGATGAAGATGGCCCAACTGACCGAAGGCCTGCCGCTGCCGGCCGGTCAGGCGGTCGGTCTGGCGCCCGGCGGCAATCACCTGATGCTGATCGGTCTGACCGCCCCCCTGGTCGCCGGCGAGACCGTGCCCATCACCCTGAAGTTCGCCTCGGCGCCCGAGGTGACGGTTCAGGCGGCGGTGCGCCAGCCGGCCATGGCGGGCATGGATCACGGCGCGCACTGACGCCTTTTGAAGCGCGAGCCTGACAAACCGGTTTGAACCGGCTAAAGGCTCGCGCCTCACGAGGAATCCCATGGCCCTTAAAGTCGCGATCGTCGGCCTGCCCAATGTCGGCAAGTCCACCCTGTTCAACGCCCTGACCAAGACGGCGGCGGCCCAGGCGGCCAACTATCCGTTCTGCACCATCGAGCCGAACACCGGCGACGTGGCCGTGCCGGAGCCGCGCCTGAACGCCCTGGCCGAGGTCGCGGGATCCAAGGAGATCATCCCCGCCCGCATCACCTTCGTCGATGTCGCCGGTCTGGTGCGCGGCGCGTCCAAGGGCGAGGGCCTGGGCAACCAGTTCCTGGCCAATATCCGCGACTGCGACGCCGTGGCCTTCGTGGCCCGCTGCTTCGTCGATGACGACATCACCCACGTCGAGAACCGCATCGATCCGATCGCCGACCTGGAGATCATCGAGACCGAGCTGATGCTGGCCGACATGGAAAGCCTGGAGCGCCGCCGGCCCCAGCTGGAGAAGCGCGCCAAGGGCGGCGACAAGGAGTCCGGCCTGACGCTGAAACTGGTCGATCTGGCCCTGACCCAGCTGAACGCCGGCAAACCCGCCCGCACCGCCGAAGTGTCCAAGGAGGACGCCAAGGCCTGGCACATGCTGCAACTGCTGACCGCCCTGCCCGCCCTCTATGTCTCGAATGTCGAGGAAGGCTCGGCCGACAAGGGCAATGAGCTGTCGGACAAGGTCGCCGCCCGCGCCGCCACCGACAACGCCAACTCGGTCGTCATCTCGGCCCAGATCGAATCCGAGATCGCCGTCTTGGACGACGAGGAGCAGAAGGAGTTCCTCGAGACCCTGGGTCTGGAAGAACCCGGCCTGAACCGCCTGATCCGCGAGGCCTACAAGCTGCTGGGACTTCAGACCTATTTCACGGTCGGCCCCAAGGAAGCCCGCGCCTGGACGATCAACGTCGGCGACACCGCGCCCCAGGCGGCCGGCGTCATCCACACCGACTTCGAAAAGGGCTTCATCCGCGCCGAAACCATCGCCTTCGACGACTTCGTCGCCCTGCGCGGCGAGGCCAAGGCGCGCGAAGCCGGAAAGCTGCGTGCCGAAGGCAAGACCTATGTCGTCAAGGACGGCGACGTGATGAACTTCCTGTTCAACTAGGTTTCGAAGCGGGGGTCTCCGGCTCCTTCTTCATCATGCTTTCCAACGGATTGGCGGGATCCGGCGCGCGCGGCGAGCCGGGGCAGCGCGCCAGTTTCACCGTTTTCATGTCCCTGTCGACATAGGTCAGGTTCATCACGTCGCCGGTGGCGGCCATATGAACCCGCTCGCGCTTGGCCTGCCCCTGAGCGGCGCAGGCCAGGGTGGCCACATAGCCCGCACCAGTCTCTTCAATCCGAGCGATGTCACAGGCGACGCCAGGGGCTTCGAACCGCATCGGCGTCAGGGTGATGGGCGCCCGCTCGCCCTGCGGATGGGCGCACCAGACGGGGTTGGCGGCCCAGATTCCCACAAAGCTGCGCGGGCCGCGGCCGGCCAGAGAGGACGGGCCCGGCGGCTCCACCTGTTGCATCGCCTCAGGCGTCCTGAGCGGACGCGCCGGCTCGTCCGGAGGATTGACCCCGTTGTCGCCACAGGCGGTCAGCAGGGCGATGGCCGCAACCATCGGGAACAACGCATATTTCATCCGCCTACAACACCACGGCCAAGGCTGGGGTTCAAACCCGCGCCCTCATTGAGGTTGATTCTGATAATCGTTCGCAGTAACACCTCCGCCTGTCATCAAGCGGGGCCATTATGCGCAACCTACTCCTCCTCTCCACCGCCGCAGCCGCCTTCGGTTCGGTCCTGATCGCCCAGCCCGCGTGCGCCGAAGCGGCCGACGCGCCGGCGACCGAGGTCGATCCGGTCATCGTGATCGGCACGCGGTCGGAGCGTCTGGCGTCACGCACGCCCGCCACGGTCAGCGTCATCAGCGCCGACCAGATCGAGACCATGCTGGCCACCGACATCAAGGATCTGATTCGGTTCGAACCGGGCGTCAGCGTGCCGACCTCCCCCGCCCGCTTCAACCTGGCGCTGTCAGGCGGCGGTCGCGACAGCAATTCGGGCTTCACCATTCGCGGCATGGGCGGCGACCGCGTGCTGATCATCAACGACGGGGTGCGCCTGCCCAGCGGCTTCAGCTTCGGCGCCCAGGCGGTCGGTCGCGGCGACTATAACGACCTGGACATGGTCAAGTCGGTCGAGATCCTGCGCGGCCCCGCATCGGCCCTGTATGGTTCGGACGGCGTCGCCGGCGCCGTCGCCTTCACCACCAAGGACCCGTCCGATTTCCTGAAGGTCAGCCAGGATTTCGGCGCACGGGCGCGGGCGGCCTATAGTTCGGCGGACGAAGGCTGGACCGAGAGCCTTGCCGTCGCCGGACGCACGGGGTCGGTTTCGGGCCTGCTGGCCTATACCCGCCGCGATCACCAGGAGACGGAGAACCAGGGCGAGGTCGGCGGCGTCGGCTCGGCCCGAACCCAACCCAATCCGCAGGACTTCACCTCCAACGCCATCCTGGCCAAGCTGGTCTGGGACGTGGCGCCCGGCCATTCGCTGCGCTTGACCTATGACCATCTCGATTCCGAAATGGACGGCGACGCCCTGACCGCCCGATCGGCCACGGTCCTGGCCGTCACGGGTCACGACGAAACCCAGCGCGACAGCCTGAAGGGCGAGTGGCGCTTCCAGGACTTCGCCGGCTTCGAGAGCGGTTCGGTCAGCGCCTACTGGCAGGATGCGACCACCCGCCAGTATACCTATGAAGATCGAAGCCCCGCTGTGGACCGGGTCCGCGACACCACCTTCGACAACACCGTCTACGGCCTGGCCGCCCAGGGGGCGCGCGTCTTCGGCGCGGGCGAGGCGGTGGAACACCGTGTCACCGTCGGCGGCGACTGGTCGATGACCACGCAGGAAGGCGTCCGCGACGGAATCACCCCGCCCGTCGGCGAAACCTTCCCGACCCGCGCCTTCCCCAAGACCGACTATCAGTTGGCGGGTCTGTTCGTTCAGGACGAGATCGAGATGCTGGGCGGCGCGCTCAGCATCATCCCCGCCGTGCGCTATGACTGGTACGACCTGTCGCCGGAGGTCGACGCCCTGTTTCCGGCCTCGGCCACGGGCCAGTCGGAAGACCATATCTCGCCCAAGCTGGGCGTCGTCTGGTGGGCCGACCGTCGCTTCGGCCTATTCGCCAACTACGCCGAGGGCTTCCGCGCCCCGTCGCCGATGCAGGTGAACAACTATTTCGAAAATCCCGTCTACGGCTACACCTCGATCCCCAACCCGGACCTCAAGCCCGAAACCAGCGACAGTATCGAAGGCGGCCTGCGGTTCCGCGACATCGCGGCCTTCGGGGGCGAGCTGCGGCTCCAGACCACGGCCTTCAGCACCCATTATGACAACTTCATCGAGCAGGTGGTGGCGTCGGGCACGGGCGTGCCGGGCGTCGATCCGCTGATCTATCAGTACGTCAACCTGACCAATGTCGACATCTGGGGGCTGGAAGCCAGAGGCGACATCGCCTGGAGCAATGGCCTCAGCCTGATCGTCTCCGCCGCCTTTGCGGACGGCGAGCAGGAAACGGACGGTGACAAGACCCAGCTCAGCAGCGTCGATCCGATCAAACTGGTCGGCGGCCTGAACTATGCCGCGCCTTCGGGCGTCTGGGGCGGTTCGGCCGTCGTGACCCGGTCGGAGAGGAAGGACGCCGCCACCTATGAACTGTCGTGCGGATCGGCCTGCTACACCGGCGACAGCTTCACCCTTCTCGACGTGACCGCCTATTGGAACGTCACCGAGCGCGCCACACTGCGGGCCGGCGCCTTCAACCTTCTCGACGAGAAATACGGCTGGTGGAGCGACGTGCGCGGCCTGTCCGCCGCCTCGTCCATCAAGGACGCCTACACCCAGCCGGGCCGCAACTTCGGTCTGTCCCTGACCCTGCGTCTGTAAGCGACCATGCACATCCCCCACATCAAGAGCCCCCGTCCCATGCGCGCCATCCTGATCGCCGCCGCCCTGCTGACCGCCGCTGCGCCCGCCGCCCAGGCGCTGGAAGCCGGAGCCGTCGCCCCGACTGCGGCTTCCACCCCCGCCAGCGCCTTCGAACGGGATCGCCAGTCGATCCTGGCCCAGGCCGGCCAGTACCGCGTCCATTTCGACATGCGCGAGAACGTCAGCTTCCAGGCCGACTACGACCCGCTGGAGGAGCAGCTGTCGGGCGGCAGCGAGATCGTCCGCGTCGTCTATGACCAGGGCGACCGGATCAGTCTGCAACACATCCTGGTCATGGAGCATGAGGGCCAGGTCATCGTCATCAAACACTGGCGTCAGGACTGGGTCTATCAGCCTCAAACGGTGCTGACCTACGCCGGGCCGAACCAGTGGGTGCTGACGCCCGTCCCGGCCGATCAGCGCCAGGGCGCCTGGTCCCAGACCGTGTGGCAGACCGACGACTCGCCCCGATACGGCGGCGTCGGTCGCTGGACCTATGACAACGGCCTGTCGGCCTGGACGTCCAACCCGACGTGGCGGCCGCTGGCGCGGCGCGATGCGGTGCGGAACCCCGTCTATGACCGCTATCTGGGGACCAACCGCCACATCCTGACGCCGAACGGCTGGGTCCATATCCAGGACAATGTGAAATTGTCGGGCAAGGTGGGCGGCGAGCCGGTCGCCGTGGTCCAGGAGGATGTGATCAACACCTATGACCGGTCGACCGGCTATTCCCCTGCGGCCGGCGACGCCTATTGGGCCAAGACCCAGGGCTTCTGGGCCGCCGTGCGCCAGGCCTGGGACGACGCTATCGCCGCCGGAAACGGCGTCCATCTGCAGCAGGAGGCCCAAACTGGCTCCGTCACCGGCGCGCCGTTGATGGACCTGGCCCAGTCCCTGGCCGACGGCGAAACTACCGAAGCGGACGCCGTCGCCCAGGCCCGCGTCCTGATCACCCAGGCGACATCCGCACGCTGACGTACAAGCCAGCGGATGATCGACGGCGGCCCGGTCTCCCCTCCGGGCCGCCGTTTTCGTATCTAGCGCCGCTGATCGGCGCTGGCGTCGCGGATGGCGTTGAACTCGGCGCTCGGCTTCCATGCCGGCCAGGTCTCGCTGTCAGCCACCGTCAGCCCCAGCCGGTACAGCAGATCCAGGTTCTGGACGGCCGCGGTGAAGTCGTAGTCGGCCCGCCATTCGTCGGTCAGCTTGTGATAATAGCGCGCCATCTGGGCCTCGTAGTACGGCGTGCCAGCCTCCAGCCCGCCCTCTACGAAGTCACGACCGCTCCACGGCATCAGGGCCGGCACCCCGCCCGCGGCGAAGTTGAAATGGTCGGAGCGGTAGTAGAAACCTTCCTGCGGATAGCCGTCGCCGGTCACCGTGCGGCCCTGCACGGCGGCGAACCGGCCCAGGATATCTTCCAGCTCCGACTTGCCGACGCCGAACACCGCGACGTCGCGCGTCGCCGGGGTGAAGGGCAGCATGTCGATATTGATGTCCGCCGCCGTCTTCGCCAGCGGATAGACCGGATCGGCGGCATAGGCTTCCGAGCCCAGCAGTCCCTGTTCCTCGGCCGTGACGTGCAGGAAGACCACCGTCCGTTCCGGCGCCGGCCCGGCCTTGAAGGCGCGCGCCATCTCGATCAGGCCCGCCGTGCCCGAGGCGTTGTCCCAGGCGCCGTTGAAGATGTCGTCGCCCTCGGCGTTCGGTTCCCTGGCCTTGCCGACGTGGTCCCAATGGGCGGAATAGACGACATATTCGTCAGGCCGCGTCGTCCCGGGAATCCTGGCCAGCAGATTGTTCGAATGGATGACCTCGGTCGTCTCTGCGATATCGACGTCCAGTCGCACGCCCAAATCTACAACTCCGCCCAGGCCGCCGGTCTTGGCGCGCGCCAGGGCCTCGGTCAGAACGTCTCCACCGATGGCGGTCCCCGTCGCCGGACTGATGGATCCGGTGAACCGCGCATCCTTCGCGCCCTTGACCGTCATCTGCGGCCGGGTCGCGCCGCCGACGGCCCGACGCCAGCGGCCGTCGTTGTCCTGAAGACTGATCACCCCGACCGCGCCGCGCTTCAGCGCCTCCTGGGTCTTGTGCGTGCCCGAGCCGTAGAAGTTCGGATCGACGCCCAGGGCGTCGGGCTGAGCGCGCAGGATCACCACCACCTTGCCCGTCAGATCGGCGTCGCCATAGTCGTCCCACCCGCGCTCGGGCGCTACGATGCCATAGCCGGCGAAGACCACGGGCGCGCCCTCGATCTTGACCAACGGATCGGCCGGTCCGGCGCGCAGGGTGATATCCGTTCCTGACGTCAGGACATGGCGCACACCGTCGGCGCCGATCCAGGCGGCGGTCGGCGCGCGCTCTGGCGTGAACCGCACCAGATCGACCGGTTGCAGCCAGGATCCGCCCCGTCCGCCCGGCTCCAGCCCCATGGCCTCATACTGGCGCTGGAGATAGGCCAGAGTCAGTTGCTCGCCGATCAGGCCGGGGAAGCGGCCCTCCAACTCGTCGGAGGCCAGGTACTTGACGTGGCCGGACAGACGCTGGGCGCTGAACTGCGGCGTCGCCGCCGAGGCCGTGGCGAAGGCGTCCAGCCGGGCGGGCGGCGGGCTGACGGACGCGCCTGCGCAGGCGGTCAGGACCAGCGCCGCCAGGGCGATGAAGGGGGAACGACGAAGGATCATGCGGGCGGCTCGAACAGACGAATGGATAGGGGGCCGGGCTCGCGTCCCGGCCCCCGGTTTTCACGGATATCAGCGACGCTCGGACGCCGTCGTGGTCCGCACGGGGCCGAACTCGGACCCGGTCTTCCATTCCGGCCAGTCCCTGCCGTTCGCCAGGGCGCGACCAACATCATAGAAGACCGTCAGATCCTCGATCATGCCGCTGTAGTCCCAGTCCGGCGACCATTCGTCCGCCGCCTGGTGATAGCGTTTGGCGCCATATTCAGCGCGTGCGGCCTGGCGTTCGGCGATCGGTTCATCGCGGAAGTCGCCCCGGCTGCCGGCGTAGGCCATGGGCACGCCGCGCTTGGCCAGGGGGAAGTGGTCCGAGCGATAATAGGTGCCGGCCGCGTTCTCGTAATCCGGGACCAAACTACGGCCCTGTGACTGGATCGCGACGGCCAACCGCTCATCGAAATCGGACTGGCCGTATCCGGTGACGCCCAGCCCCGTGACGCGGCCATAGACGTTCATCGAATCCATGTTGAACCCGCCCACCGTCCTGGGCAGCGGATAGACCGGGTTCACGGCGTAGTATTCCGAACCCAGCAGACCGCTTTCCTCGCCGGTGAAGCTGATCATAACGACAGAGCGTTCGGTGCGAGGGGCGCGTCCGTACATCCGCGCCAGTTCCAGCAGGCCGGCGGTGCCCGAGGCGTTGTCGACGGCGCCGTTGAAGATCCGGTCGCCCGTCGCGTCCGGCTCGCCCATGCCGATATGGTCCCAGTGTGCGGTGTACAGCACCGTCTCGTCCGGATGGGTCGTGCCCGGCAGGCGCGCGATGACATTGTGGCTGGTGACCTGGTTGGTCGCCACGTCGAATTCGGTCGAGAAGGACGCGCCGGTCATGGCGACGGGCTGGAAGTCGCGGCTGCGCGCCTGGACCTTCAGCGCATCAAAATCCAGTCCTGCGCGGCGGAACAGGTCCACCGCCACATCGCGCTGAATCCAGCCCTCCATCGGCACCCGCTCGGCCGCCGCATTGGGACGCAGGATGTCGAACTGCGGCACGCCCCAGGAGTTGGCGACCGTCGCCCAGCCGTAAGAGGCCGGCGCCGTCTCGTGCACGATCAGCACGCCCGCCGCCCCGTGCTTGGCGGCCTCCTCGTACTTGTAGGTCCAGCGGCCGTAATAGGTCATGGCCTTGCCGCCGAAGGTGTTCAGCGCCGGCTCCTCGAAATCGGTGTCATTGACCAGGACGACCAGGATCTTGCCGCGCAAGTCCTGGTCCTTGAAGTCGTTCCAGTTCCGCTCGGGCGCATTGATGCCGTAGCCGACGAAGACCAGGGGCGCGTCCTTGAGGCTGACATGCTCGGCCGGACGGCGGGTGGAAATGGCCACCTCGCGGCCCTGGGTCATGGGCAGGCTCCAGTCCCCCAGCTTCAGCGAGGCATGGACGTTGGACTGGACGAAACGGTTCAGGATGACGTCCTGGGTCCACTGGCCGTTGGGACCGCCCGGCTCGAAACCGGCGGCCGCATATTGAGCGCTCAGATACTGGACGACCTTCTCTTCAGCCGGGGTGGCGATGCCGCGTCCCTCATAGGCGTCGCTCGACAGGACGCGGATATCCTCCGAAATCCGCGCGGCGTCGAAGGACGGCGCGGCCTGATCCGCTCCGGCGGTGGCGCAGGCGGACAGGGTGACGCCGGCCATCAGCACGGCGGCGAAAGAAGAGACGATACGCATGAACACGAGGCCCCACAGCCGGAAATGAAGTCGCCGACCCTAGGGGGCGAAATCCATCATGTCGATTCCGTGTCACGCGCCATTTGTCGCAAACAAAAGCCCGCCGAAGCGGACTTCGGCGGGCTGATGATCAGGTCATTTGAACCTGCGCCTAGTGGGCGACGCCCTTCCAGACGCGGCGATAGCTGGCGTAGGTGAGGCCGGCGAAGATCAGCAGGAAAATGATCACACCGAAGCCGGCCTGTTTGCGTTCGACCATCTTCGGTTCGGACGTCCAGGCAATGAAGGCGGCCACATCCTTGGCGTACTGGTCCACCGTCTGGGGCGACCCGTCGTCATAGGTCACCTGGCCGTTCCGAAGCGGCGGCGGCATGGCGATGAAGCCCCCCTCCGGCACATGGTGCTTGTCCCCCGTCCAGAAGGGCGTCAGGTCGCCGGCCATATAGGGGTTGTAGTGCTGCCCCTCTCGGATGGTCAGGCCCGCCGGCGCCGCGCGATAGCCCGACAGCAGAGAGTAGATATAGTTGGCGCCGTCGTGGCGGGCCTTGGCCATCACCGACAGATCAGGCGGCGCCGCTCCGCCGTTGCCTGCGGCGGCGGCCGTGGCGTTCGGATAAGGGCTGCGGAACTTGTCGGCCGGGGTTGCGTCGCGCTGGATCGGTTCACCGGTCTCGCTGTCGATGTCCGGGACCTGGACCTCCTTGGCCAGGGCCTTGACCACCGGATTGTCGTTCGGGTTCGGATATTTCGGATTCCAGAACGGCCCGTGGCGATCACCCAGATTGCGATAGTGCATCAGGTTCATGCTGTGGCAGGCGGCGCAAACCTCCTGATAGACCTTGTAGCCGCGCTGAAGCTGGCCCTGGTCATAGACGCCGAACGGTCCTTCGAAGCTGAACCCGCCCGAGCGCGGATGAGCGGCCCCGCCAGCAGCCAGGGCCGGGGCCGCGGCCAGCAGGCCGAAAGCTACAGCCGCCGAGGCGATGAGCCTGGACATCGAGGCGTTGGTTTTCACGGTCATCATGGCCCTCACCCCTTCTTCTCGGGCGAGGCCGGGGCGAAAGCCGGCATCGCGTCCGCACCGGTCAGGACCGGCTCGGAAATGGTCGCCGGGATCGGCAGCGGCGTCTCCTTCAAGCCCACGAACGGCAGGATCACCAGGAAGAAGAGGAAGTAGTAGGCCGTGAACAGCCGCGTCAGCCACAGGTAGGAGTTCAGGTTGCCGTCCAGCAGAACCACGCCGCCGAACCCCGGAATGACCGGCGCGTCCGGAAGCTGTCCGCCGCACCAGCCCAGACCCACGCCGACCACCAGGAAGATGAAGAAGAAGGTCCGCATGGTCGGGCGATACCGCATCGACCGCACCTTGGACGTATCCAGCCAAGGCAAGACGAACAGCACGCCGATGGCGCTGAACATGGCCACCACGCCGCCGAACTTGTCCGGGATGGCGCGCAGGATGGCGTAGAAGGGCAGCATGTACCACTCGGGCACGATGTGCGCCGGCGTCTGCAGCGGATTGGCCGGGATATAGTTGTCGGCGTGGCCCAGGGCGTTCGGCTGATAGAAGACGAAGATCGCGAACAGCAGCAGGAACAGGATGATCGCGAACCCGTCCTTCAGCGTGAAATAGGGGTGGAAGGGCAGCATGTCCTTCTTCGTCCGATCCTTGGGGATCAGGATGCCGACCGGATTGTTCTGACCCGCCGAGTGGAGCGCCCACAGGTGCAGGACGACGCAGCCCAGAATGGCGAAGGGCAGCAGATAGTGCAGCGAGAAGAAGCGGTTCAGCGTCGCATTGTCGATCGCCGGTCCGCCGCGCAGCCAGATCAGGATCGGCTCGCCGATCACCGGGATAGCCCCGATCAGATTGGTGATCACCTCGGCGCCCCAGAAGGACATCTGGCCCCAGGGCAGGACGTAACCCAGGAAGGCCGTCGCGATCATCAGGAAGAAGATCACGCAACCGATGATCCAGATCATCTCGCGCGGCGCCTTGTACGAGCCGTAGTACAGCCCCCGCAGCATGTGCAGATAGACGGCGATGAAGAACATCGACGCCCCGTTGGCGTGCACATAGCGGATCAGCCAGCCGCCGTTGACGTCGCGCATGATCCGCTCGACCGAGGCGAAGGCCAGGTCGACGTGCGGCGTATAGTGCATGGCCAGAACAATGCCGGTGACGATCTGCGTCATCAGGCACAGGGCCAGGATGCCGCCGAAGGTCCACCAGTAGTTCAGGTTTCTGGGTGTCGGCAGCGACATGTAGTCTGCGCCGAAGCGGATGATCGGCAGCCGGGTGTCCAGCCACTTCTCGACGCCCGTCTTAGGGACGTAGGTGGATTCGTGTTCGCTCATTTCCTCCCCCTGGCCCTCACCCGATCTTGACGCGAGTGTCGGACGCAAATTCATAGTCGGGCACCACCAGGTTCAGAGGCGCGGGCCCCTTCCTGATCCGCCCGGACGCATCATAGTGCGAACCGTGGCAGGGGCAGAACCAGCCGCCGTAGTCGCCGGCGCCAAAGGTCGGCACGCAGCCCAGGTGGGTGCAGGATCCGACCACGACCAGATATTTCTCATGCCCCGGCTTGGTGCGCTCGGCGTCCGTCTGTGGCTGTTTCAGGTCCGAGGCGTGATCATCGGCGATGACGCGCTGCAGTTCGGCCGGAGTACGATAGCGCACGAAGACCGGCTTGCCCTGCCATTTGATCACGACCTGTTGGCCTTCCTGCACCTTGGTCAGATCGAACTCGATCGAAGCCAGGGCCAGGGTGTCAGCGGCGGGGTTCATCTGGTTGATCAGCGGCCAGGCGATCATCGCCCCGGCGCCGACCGCAGCGGCGCCCGCTGCGATATGGATGAAGTCGCGGCGATTCGGATCGCCCTCGCCTTCCGGAATCACACCCGTCTCGGCCACGTTTCACCTCTCGAAAACCGCCGGGACCGCCTGTATTGGCGCTCCTCTTTTGCGGCACGAACCCTAAAAGCGAGACCCAGTATTCCCCTCGGTCTGTATTTGCGGCCTAAGGCCGCAAGTCGCTGACGTTTCTTGCGAAACGTTCGCAGACAGACCGCGACAAACCCCCAGGCCGCGTATATCTAGGGATTAGAATGCGTCTCGCTCTTTTTCAACCGGACATTCCTCAGAACGTCGGCGCCTGCATCCGGCTGTCGGCCTGTTTCGGGGTGGAACTGCACGTCGTGGAGCCTACGGGCTTTCGTTTCGACGACCGCGCCATGAAGCGAGCGGCGCTCGACTATGGTCCTTTGTCACACATGACCCGGCACGCCGACTGGGATGCGTTTCAGCGCGACCGCCCCGCCGGCCGACTGATTCTGTTCACCACCCGCGGCGCGACGCCCCTGTCCGATTTCGTCTTTCAACCCGACGACACGCTTGTGTTCGGCAAGGAAACCTCCGGCGCGCCCGACTATGTCCACGCCGCCGTCGACGCCCGCGTGGTGATTCCGCTGCGTCCTGAAGCACGTTCGCTGAACCTGTCGGTCACCGCAGGCATCGCCCTGTGGGAGGGGCTGCGCCAGACGGGCGGGATCGGCTAGAGTGCTATCGTCCGCTCGATCCCAATGGCGTCCAGAAAGTCGGCGTCATGACTGACCACGATCAGGGCGCCGTCATAGGCCCGCAGCGCGACTTCCACGGCGGCGACGGAATCGAGGTCCAGGTGATTGGTCGGCTCGTCCAGAATCAGCAGTTGCGGCGGCTTGGCCCCTGTCATGACGCAGGCCAGGGCCGCCCGTAGCCGCTCGCCGCCCGACAGCGCGCCGACTTCGCGATGCGCCGCTACATTCCGGAACAGGAACCGCGCCAGCGCCGCCTGGGCGTCGTTGACCGAGCCCTCAGGATTGAGCCGCCGCCAGGCTTCGACCAGGGTTTCCTCCGGTTTCAGGATCGTAGCCTCTTGGTCCAGCAGCACCGCTCGGCCCGGGCGTTCCACCCGTCCGGTCGTCGGCTCCAGCGCCCCATGGATCAGTCGCAGCAGGGTCGTCTTGCCGGCCCCGTTCGGCCCTGTGATCGCGACCCGTTCCGGCCCCGTCAGCCGCAGGCTGACCGGCCCCACCACAGTGCGCCCCTGCGGCGTCTCCCAGGTCGCATCGTCCAGCACCAGCAAGGTCCGGCCAGACGCCAGGCCGCTCGATGGCATGGGGATCGACAGGGCGCGGGTGCGCTCAACCCGCTCGCGCGCCGACGCCAGGGCCGCCTCCGCCTCCGCGGCTTGTCGCGCCGCCAGCAGCCGGTCGCCGGCGCCGCTGTTCTCGGCCCGCTCCGCCCTCGCGCCGATCAGGATCTTCGGCATGTCGCCCTTGGCGCCCTTGCGCCGTCCGGCTGCGTCGCGCCGCGCCTTCATCTCCGCACGGCGCTGGGCGTCCGCCCCCACCCGGGCGGCCGTCCGTTCGGCGCCCGCCAGATCGCGTTCCGCAGCCGCCCGCTCGGTCGCCTTGCGCTCGGCGAAGAGGTCGTAGTTCCCGCCATATACGGTCACGCCCAGACCGGAGACCTCGACGATCCGGTCCATGCGCCGCAGCAGATCGCGGTCATGGCTCACCACCACCGCCCCGCCGTCCCAGCGGCCCAGCACCTCGGCGATCAGTCGCCGCGCCTCGACATCCAGATGATTGGTCGGCTCGTCCAGCAGGATCAGGTCCGGCCGCGCCAGCAGCAGGCCGGCGAGCCGCAGTCGGGTCTGTTCGCCGCCGCTCAGACTGATCGTCGCCCGGTCCATGGCCAGGTCCGCCAGCCCGACCTCGGCCAGAATCTCGGCGATCCGCAGTTCGAGCGTCCAGTCCGCGTTCGCGAGATCTTCTGCGTCGCCCTCGCCGGCCAACGCCCGTTCGATCACCGCCAGGGCTTCGCCGACGCCCAGCATTTGGGCGACCGTCTCGCCCGGCGCAGGATCATGGCGCTGATCCAGCACGCCGATCGTCCCGACGCGCGTCACCGCGCCCTCGGCCGGCGACAGGTCGCCCGAGATCAAGCGCAGCAGGGTGCTCTTGCCCGCGCCGTTGCGACCGACGACGCCGGTGCGCTCAGGCCCGAACGTCAGGCTCAGATTGTCGAAAAGCGTGACGCCGGCGGGCGTTCTAGCGGCGACCTTGTCGAGAGTCGCGAGCGCGGACGGGAACGCGCTTCGGCTTGGGCTGGTTGGCATGGAGGATCACGAGCAGCATGGCGGACAGGGCGGAACCGGTTGCCAGTGCGATGATCATGATCTTCGAGCCTCCTGCTCAAAACTCGTCAGAGACAAGAGGATGGGTCGTATTTGTGCGATGTGCAAGTCCGCGTCGCCCCTGAAGCGAACACGGCCGCGTGAACCCTCCCTTCCAGGGTGGACCGTCGGTCCAGTGGCGATCTGCTCGCCAGACCGCTAGGACGGCTCCATGGAAAGCCGTTTCCGCATCGAAGACCCCGCCGGCGCCGGCGCCCGCCGCGAAGCCGCCGTCCAGCGTTTGCGCGACGAGACCGGCATAGACGAGGCGATGATCGACGCCCTGGTCGAGACCTTCTACGCCCGCGTCCGCGACGATCTTCTGATCGGCCCGATCTTCGCCGACCGCATCACGGACTGGGGTCCGCATCTGGGCCAGATGAAGTTGTTCTGGTCGTCGGTCGCCCTGTCGACCGGCGTCTATCAGGGCCGGCCGATGCCGAAACACCTGCCCCTGCCCATAGACGCCCGCCATTTCGATCGCTGGCTGGAGGTTTTCGCCGAGACGGCCCGCGACCTTTGCCCGCCCGTCGCCGCCGACCACTTCATCGAACGCGCCCGCCGCATCGCCGAAAGCCTGGAACTGGGCGTCGCCACCGCCAGCGGGGTGATGCTGGCCAAGGGCGAACGGTTCGTGCGGACTACGCAGGCGTGGACGCCGGATTAGGGTCCGAAAGGGCGATGTTCGCGGGTGTGGAAGATGCGCAGCACAACCACATCCGTCAGCTCAATACGGTAACGGATGATATAGCCTGCCTGTCCGAATGGAACGACCAGATCTCTTGATGCAGCCCCTGTTTTGGGCGCGCGCTCTGGGAACAGCTCGAGCGTTCTAAGCGCTTCATCCAAACGTCAGCCGCCCTCAATGCAGCTCTGGGGGCGACATCCGCGAGGAAGTTGGAGACGCGGATCAGATCGCTGCGCGCAGGCGGCAGCAAGCGAACCCGATATTTCAACGCTTCTCCGCCAGGCGCCGCGCCAAGTTGTCGTGAAAATCGCGAAGTGCATCCTCCAGCGGCACGGTCACGCCCGTCCGCTCATACTCGGCCCAGCGTTCCGCGTCCTCCGAGACCCAGGAGGCCGGATATTCGCTCACGCCTGCGATGCCGATATCCCCAATCACGCCTTCCAGCGTCTGGATCGCAAAGGCCGTCGGGTCCAGCCCCGCCGCCTCGGCCGCCGCCTTAAGCCGGCGGGCCTGATCCTCATTCAGGTGGATGCCGAAACCCTCGGCCATGCGCCGACGATACCTCAGCCCACAGGGCGCCGCAATGTTCCCACATTGTTCTTGCTTCAATCGCGCGATTCATCCCCATATAGCGATGTCGCGCCGGACCCGCCCGGCCCTTCCCGCGTTCCCGGACAGCATGACCGAAAAGCACAACTTCATCCGCGTTCGCGGCGCCCGCGAGCATAATCTCAAGGGCGTGGACCTCGACATTCCCCGCGAACAGCTGGTGGTGATGACCGGCCTGTCAGGCTCGGGCAAGTCGTCCCTGGCGTTCGACACCATCTACGCCGAAGGCCAGCGCCGCTATGTCGAGAGCCTGTCGGCCTATGCGCGCCAGTTCCTGGAACTGATGGGCAAGCCGGACGTGGACCTGATCGAGGGGCTGTCCCCCGCCATCTCCATCGAACAGAAGACGACGTCCAAGAACCCGCGCTCGACCGTCGGCACGGTCACCGAGATCCACGACTATATGCGCCTGCTATGGGCGCGGGTCGGCGTCCCCTATTCCCCCGCCACCGGCCTGCCGATCGAGAGCCAGACCATCAGCCAGATGGTCGACAAGCTGGTCGCCCTGCCGGACGGCGAGCGGATCATGCTGCTGGCCCCCGTCGTCCGGGGCCGCAAGGGCGAATACAAGAAGGAAATCGCCGAGTGGCAGCGCCAGGGCTTCCAGCGGCTGAAGATCGACGGCCAATTCTATCCGATCGACGAAGCCCCCACCCTGGACAAGAAGTTCAAGCACGACATCGACATCGTCGTGGACCGGATCGTCACCAAGCCTGACCAGGAAGCCCGCTACGCCGACAGCCTGCAGACCGCCCTGGGTCTGGCCGACGGCATCGCCAACGCCGAATGGGCGAGCACGGCCGAGGGCGAGACCGCGCCGCGCAGCCTGCTGTTCTCGGAACGGTTCGCCTGTCCGGTGTCCGGTTTCACGATCAGCGAGATCGAGCCGCGGCTGTTCTCGTTCAACAATCCCTTCGGCGCCTGCCCGGTCTGCGACGGCCTGGGGGTCAAACTGGCCTTCGACGCCGATCTGGTGATCCCGGACCGCGACAAGAGCCTGCACAAGGGCGCCGTCGCCCCCTGGGCGCGCGGCCCCTCGCCCCTCTACACCCAGACGCTTCAGTCGCTCAGCCGCCACTACGGCTTCTCGATGGACGTGGCCTGGCGCGAGCTTCCCGCCCAGGCGCACAAGGCGATCCTTTATGGAACCGGCGCCGAGAAGATCAAATTCACCTACGACGACAACGCCCGCAAGTATGAGGTCTCCAAGCCGTTCGAGGGCGTGCTGCCGAACCTGGAGCGTCGCTGGCGCGAGACCGACAGCGCCTGGGTGCGCGAGGAACTGGCCCGCTATCAATCCGAGACCCCGTGCGACGCCTGCCACGGCAAGCGGCTGAAGCCCGAGGCCCTGGCGGTCAAGGTCGGGGGCGAGGATATCGCCGACATCTCCACCCTGTCGATCAAGAAGGCCTACGACTGGGTCCAGGCCCTGCCCGAGGCGCTCAGCGACAAGCAGATGGAGATCGGCCGCCGCATCCTGAAGGAGATCGGCGACCGGCTGCGATTCCTGAATAACGTCGGCCTCGACTATCTGTCGCTGTCGCGATCCTCCGGCACCCTGTCGGGCGGCGAGAGCCAGCGCATCCGTCTGGCGTCGCAGATCGGCTCGGGCCTGACCGGCGTGCTCTATGTGCTGGACGAGCCGTCCATCGGCCTGCACCAGCGCGACAACACCCGCCTGCTGGAAAGCCTGAAGGGGCTGCGCGACCTGGGCAACTCGGTGCTCGTCGTTGAGCATGACGAGGAAGCCATACTGACCGCCGACTATGTCATCGACATGGGCCCCGCCGCCGGCGTCCACGGCGGCACGGTCTGCGCCGAGGGCACGCCCGCCGAGGTCATGGCCAATCCCAACTCCCTGACCGGCAAATATCTGACCGGCGAGCGCGAGATCGAGATCCCCGTCGACGGCCGCCGTCCCATCGACCGTAAGCGGATGCTGAAGATCAGCGGCGCCAGCGGCAACAACCTCAAGAGCGTGACCGGCGAAATCCCCGTCGGCGTCTTCACCTGCATCACGGGCGTGTCGGGCGGCGGCAAGTCCACCTTCACCATCGAGACCCTGTACAAGGCCGCCGCGCGGCGCCTGAACAATGCGTCGGACGCCCCGGCCCCCTTCGACCGGATCGAGGGGCTGGAGCATTTCGACAAGGTCATCGACATCGACCAGTCGCCCATCGGCCGCACCCCGCGCTCGAACCCGGCGACCTACACCGGGGCCTTCGGCCCCATCCGCGACTGGTACGCCGGTCTGCCGGAGTCCAAGGCGCGCGGCTATGGCCCCGGCCGGTTCAGCTTCAACGTCAAGGGCGGCCGCTGCGAGGCCTGCCAGGGCGACGGCGTCATCAAGATCGAGATGCACTTCCTGCCCGACGTCTATGTCACCTGCGACGTCTGCAAGGGCAAACGCTACAACCGCGAGACCCTGGAGATCGTGTTCAAGGGCAAGTCGATCTCGGACGTGCTGGACATGACGGTCGAGGAGGCGGCGACCTTCTTCAAGGCCGTGCCGCCGATCCGCGACAAGATGCTGACGCTGGAGCGCGTGGGCCTGGGCTATGTCAAGGTGGGCCAGCCGGCGACCACCCTGTCCGGCGGCGAGGCCCAGCGGGTCAAGCTGTCCAAGGAACTGTCGAAACGGGCCACCGGCCGCACCCTCTACATCCTCGACGAGCCGACCACCGGCCTGCATTTCGAGGACACGCGCAAACTGCTGGAAGTGCTTCAGGAACTGGTCGAGGCCGGCAACACCATCGTGGTGATCGAGCACAATCTGGATGTCATCAAGGTCGCCGACTATCTGCTCGACTTCGGCCCCGAGGGCGGCGACGGCGGCGGCGAGATCGTCGCGGTCGGCACGCCGGAACAGGTGGCCGACAACAGCGCCAGCTGGACCGGCAAATACCTCAAGGAGGTGCTGGACCGGCACGAGACCCGCCGCAAGGCGCGGGTCGCGGCGCTTGGCGGGTCGGTGGGCGAACCTGTGAAGAAGAAGCGGGTGAAGGCGTCGGCCTGACGCCTTCACCGCCGGTTTGCGGGTCGGGTCAGCGGTCCCGCAAACCCTGCCACGCCGCCGAGAAGGGCGCATAGAGCACCGCCAGCTGCAGGGCGGACATCAGGGCGTTGACCACGGACCAGACCAGGATGGCGGGCCAGGCGCGCGCCAGGACATCCAGGGTGGACAGGCCGTCCATGCCCGCCAGAACAGAGATGCCGCCGGTCGCCAGATCCGTGCCCGCGCTGATGATCGTGCCAAGAATGCTGACGATCAGGCTCATGATCACGGCGATGATCGCCATGCCCAGCAGGGGCCAGAACTGGCCGTTGGTGGCCTTGAACGACTCGAACAGGGTGAACTTGCGCCGGTCGATCGTCATCGGCACGGCCAGGCAGAGCTTGATCGAAAGCCAGATCACGAGAGCCGCCGCGGCCAGGCCCAGGATCAAGGCGAGCAGATACATGACCGCCTGACCCGAGGCGACCCCGAGTCCGAACACGGCCACGACAATGGCGGAAAGCACCCCGCACAAAAGCCCGACGATCACCCCGATCGCCAGCGTGACCGCAAACACCCGAACCTCGTCCATGCCCAACCGCAGATAGCCCCAGGCGTTCTCGGCGGGCCGCAGCACCGACCGCGCCACGGCGGCGCTGAGCACAGCCCCGATCACCAGGCCCAGGGGCGCCAACCAGACGAGCAGGCCCATATAGGCCTGCCCCAGGGCCATCATCTCCTCAGGCGACGGATTGGACGACTGTTCCAGCGTCTGGGCCGAGGCCATGATCGCGGCCCATTGGCCGGCGCCCAGACCGAAGGTCGCCACATACAGGACCAGATAGGCCAGGCCCCAGATCAGGGCTGTCACCGGATGGCGACGCACCACCCGAAATCCTTCGAACGCCGCGTCGGTGGCGGAAAAGCTCATGCTGCACTCCAGATCAGATTGGCGCGATCCTAGACCATCGTGTCGGCCGCGTCGCCCGCCGAGGTGGCTGTGGGCGACGTCGCTGCGGCGAACACGGCGCCGGACGGCCCATCCAGAAGCTGACGGCAGGCGGAGGCGAAGGGCGCGCTGAGCAGGGTCATGACCGCCCCATAAACAAAGCCGCCGGGCACGAGCATCAGCCCGGCCACCGTCGCCAACACCGGCGGCGATGGAAACAGCTCGCCCAGGGTGGCGGGAGGCGACTGGGCCGTGATGTCCGCGAGAACACCGCTGGCGAACAGGGCGACGATCACGACAAAGGCCAGGACGAAATAGACGACCAGATAGACCATCCAGGCGCAGACCAGCAGGCCCAGCAACGGCAGGGTCCGGCGCTTGCCCAGCGTCCAGCCTTCGACGAAGGCGAACCGCTTCAGCATTATCGTCGCCGGGGCGATCAGGGACAAACGCGCCATGGCCACGGCGACCGCCGCGATCAGGGTGATTGTCAAAACAACAGCCAAAAGCCCCTCAACTGTTTCCAATAGAGGTTTGGGATCCAAATAATTCGTCAAGAACAACAGAGCACTTAACCCGCCCCAAAAGAGAACAAGCAAAAATACGACGATATATGGCCCCAGAAACAAGGCCAAAGCTACCACCGCCAGACGCAGTTCATCTATCCCGATCCGCATGAAGAAATACCGATCCAGCCGTCCGATCATCAGCGTCGCCCGCATGGTCGCGGCCCAGATGACCACCGCCAACAGCATCTGGCCGACATTCAGCAGCATGGACACGCCTTGAAACGCGATCATCTGCCCTAACATCTCGGGCGGCGGCTCGGCGCCTTCGCCCAGCGGCAGGTTGGCCAGGGTGCCGAACATCAGGGCCGCGCCCCCCAGGCTATAAGCCATCATCACGAAACCCCAGACGAAGACCGCCAGCGGATGCCGCCGGATGACCCGACCCGGCGTCGCCATGGCCTCGCCGATGGAAAAGGTTTCAGTCATGCGTCGCTCCTTGCGGCGTCCAATATTCCAGCCGGCGATAGGCCGCGCCGAGGAAGGCCACCGTCAGAGGTGCCTCTACGGCGGACAGAACCACCGCCCACACGATCCAGCCGATAGGGCCGGACAGCAGTCCCCCGCCCGTCAGCACCAACAGCGCCACCTTCGGCTGGCCGACCACGATCAGTCCGCCCAGCAGAGGCCGGAAACGGCCCTGGGCGATCCCCATGCTGTTCAGGGACACCATGTGTCCGCGCCCCAGGGTGGCCGGGACGAACAGCGACAGGCGCACGACCATCACCAGCACGCCGTAGAAGGCCAGCAGGGTCACGACCGCCAGCAGGACCAGTTTCCAGATCGGACCCACCTCGGCCCAGTCCCGCAGGCGGATCGCCTCGGCGTTCAGCTCGGCCATGCCGAACACGGCCAGCAGCACCAGGGCCACGACCGACAGGATCATGGCCATGAAGACCGCACACAGCAGGGCGGCGCCCAGCAAGCGCAGTTCAGGCAAACCCAGTTGCAGACCCGTCGCCCCCAGGCCCAGCCGCCGCGCGTCGTTTCGGTCGTCGCTGATCGCCGTGCGCGCCAGGGCGCCGATCAGGATGAGGCCGGCGACCAGCGCCGCCGCCGCCCAAACCCAGCCCAGGACGCCGACCATGAAGGGTCGCACGGCCCACACAAGGGCGCAGACCGCCATGGCGCCCCAGGCCCAACGCCACGCCCTGACCAGGCCGACGACCGACGCCTTCAGCGCCTCGCCCAGCCGCAATCGCCTGTCGTTCGTCACGATCATCGCCCCATGTCCCCGCCTCAGACATAGCAGGGGATCATGACATCACGCCAGACGACCGCTAGAAGGCCGCGATGACTGCTTCTCCCTCTCCCTCCCCTATTCACGTCATCGGCGGCGGCCTCGCCGGCTCGGAGGCCGCCTGGCAGATCGCCCAGGCCGGCGTGTCTGTGATCCTGCACGAGATGCGCGGCGTCCCAGGCGTAAAGACCGACGCTCACCAGACCGACGGCCTGGCCGAACTGGTCTGCTCCAACTCCTTCCGGTCGGACGATTGGGAATACAACGCCGTCGGCCTGCTGCACGCCGAGATGCGGGCGCTGGACTCGATCATCATGGCCTGCGGCGACGTCAACCAGGTGCCGGCGGGCGGCGCCCTGGCCGTGGACCGCGACGCCTTCTCCGCCGCCGTGACGGCGAAACTGGCGGCCCATCCGCTGATCACCATCGTGCGCGAGGAGATCGCAGGCTTGCCGCCTGAGGACTGGGACAATGTCATCGTCGCCACCGGCCCCCTGACCTCGCCCGCCCTGGCCGAGGCCATTCTGAAGGCTACGGGCGAGGAAAGCCTCAGCTTCTTCGACGCCATCGCCCCGATCGTCCACGCTGACTCGATCGACTTCGACATCGCCTGGCGTCAGTCGCGCTATGACAAGGAAGGCCCGGGCGGCGACGCCGCCGCCTACGTCAACTGCCCGATGGACAAGCCCCAGTACGAGGCCTTCATCGACGCCCTGCTGAACGGCCCCAAGGCCGAGTTCAAGGACTGGGAGCACGTCCCCTATTTCGACGGCTGCCTGCCGATCGAGGTCATGGCCGAACGCGGCCGCGAGACCCTGCGCCACGGCCCGATGAAACCCGTAGGCCTGACCAACCCGCGCGACCCGCTGGTCAAGGCCTACGCCATCGTCCAGCTGCGCCAGGACAACGCCCTGGGCACCCTGTTCAACATGGTGGGCTTCCAGACCAAGCTGAAGCACGGCGTCCAGGCCGAGGTCTTCCGCATGATCCCTGGCCTGCAGAACGCTCAGTTCGCGCGTCTGGGCGGCCTGCACCGCAACACCTATCTGAACAGTCCCCAGTTGCTGGACAAGCAGTTGCGGCTCAAGGCCATGCCCCGTCTGCGCTTCGCCGGCCAGGTCACGGGGGTCGAGGGCTATGTCGAGAGCGCGGCCATGGGCCTGCTGACCGGCCGCCTCGCCGCCGCACAAGCGCTGGGCCGCGACCTGTCGGCGCCCCCGCCCGAGACCGCCATGGGCGCCCTGGTCGAACACATCACCGGCGGGCACCTGGAAGGGTCCAAGTTCCAGCCGATGAACATCAACTATGGCCTGCTGCCGCCGCTTGAGGCGCCCAAGGTCGATGAAGACGGCAAACGCATCCACCCGAAGGAACGCGGCCGGGCCAAGAAGCGGCTGCAGAGCATCCGGGCGATGGAGAGCCTGAAGGCCTGGCGGGACGCGGGCTAAACCCGTCCGCGCACCGTCGCCCAGATCAGTCGCAGGCGCTTGACCGGTTCCGGCTCGTCGGGCGTCGTCAGGGCGGCCGAGGCCACGGCCGGGAACCCCTCGGCCGGCAAGCCCTTCAAGGCGGCGTTGGCCTTGGGCCGCGCGGCCTTCGCCTCGTCGATCCGCCCGACCTGCCCCAGCCCCCGCACCCGCCCTGCCTCGACCACCTTGTCGGCGTGGCCCGGACCGGCCAGGACATGGACCGCCGCCTGCATCGGGCCGACGTAGAAGGCGTCCAGGTCATGCGGTTCGCCGTGGACCCGGCCGATATGGGCCTCGATCAGGGCGTCGAAGGGGGCGCGGTCCAGGGCGTGGCGGGCGACTAGGTCGGTCAGGGCCTCCAGCACCGGATGGCCCTTGCGGGGGATACCGGCGAAGACCCCGTCCAGCTGTTCCGCCCACCAAGTGTAGCGCATCTCGGCCAGCAGGGGCTGGGTCACGCGCGTCGGGATGGACATCAGCTCGGCCTCAAAGGCGTACAGCGTGATCAGATCGGCGCGGGCGCGGTCGTCGGCGACCAGGCGGCTGGACAGCCAGCGGTCCAGATCGGCGGCGCGAACCTGGGCGTCCAGGCTCGCCGCGACCGTCGCCGCCGGATCGGGTTCATTCACAGGTTCAGGCGGCACGCGAAACGGCGAAATCGGCCAGGTCTTCCAGGGCCGCGCGCCAGTCCGAGGCCGGCAGGACCGACAGGGCGGCCTTGGCCTGATCGGCATAGTCGCCGGCCAGATCCAGGGTCGCGCCGATGGCGCCGGAACCGACCACCAGTTCGCGGGCGCGGGCGAAGTCCTCGGGCGTGCGCTCGCCCTTGGTCACGGTCCGCTCCCAGAAATCGTCCTCGCGGCCCCGGGTGCGGGCCACGGCCAGCAGCAGCGGCAGGGTGGCCTTGCCCTCGTTGAAGTCGTCGCCGGCGTTCTTGCCCAGGGCCTCGGCGGTCGCGCCATAGTCCAGGGCGTCGTCGGCCAGCTGGAAGGCGATGCCCAGAGCCATGCCATAGTCGCGCAGGGCGGCGGTCGCGGCCGCATCGGCGCCGGCGCCCACGGCCCCCGCCTCGGCGGCGGCGGCGAACAGTTCGGCGGTCTTGGCCGAGATGATCTGCAGATAGGTGGCCTGGTCCAGGTTCAGGTCGTGGGCGCGGGTCAGTTGCAGCACCTCGCCTTCCGAGATCACCCGCGACGCCTGGGCCAGGATGCCCAGGGCCCGCATCGAATCGGTCTCGACCATCAGTTCGAAGGCGCGGGCGAACAGGAAGTCGCCGACCAGAACACTGGTGGGCGCGCCCCAGATCAGGTGGGCCGCGACCTTGCCGCGCCGTAGTTCGGAGGCGTCGACGATGTCGTCGTGCAACAGGGTGGCGGTGTGGATGAACTCGACCGCGGCGGCCAGCTTCTTCGGCGACAGGATGTCGCCCTCGGCGCCAGAGGCGCGGGCGGCGGCGACGGTCAGCAGGGGCCGCAGGCGCTTGCCCCCGGCCGAAACCAGGTGTTCCGCCAGTTTAGGAATGATCGGCACATCCGACTGCATCCGATCAATGATCAATGCATCCACCTCGGCCATGTCGGTTCCGGCCAGCCGGACGAGGGCGTTCACATCCCCCTTCGGACGGGGAGAGGCGGCGAGGACTGCGTCCAAGGGATATTCTTTCACACGTCGCGCGACCTGGGCCGCGTCAGGCAATTCCGACCGCGTCCGCTTGCCGGATCGCGATGCGGCGCACAATGGTGATAGGCCCACGGAGGGTCAAGGAGATTGAGGCTTGGACATGGCTCCCGCCGCCCCGGATGTCGTCGAGAACGCTCTTCTGGACGGGCGTGTCCGCCTGCGTCAGCCCGCACGCGGCTATCGGGCGGGCATGGATGCAGCCTTGTTGGCCGCCGCCGTCGCTCCCCGTTCTGGCGACCGCCTGTTCGAGGCGGGCTGCGGCGCCGGGGCCGTGCTGATGCAGATCGCGGCCCGTCATGCCGGAGTTTCGCTGACCGGGCTGGAGCGCGATTCGGTCGCCGCTGGCCTCGCGCGCGAGAACGCCGACCTGAATCAATCTGCTGATCGAATCAGGATTCTCGACGGCGACGTGGCCGACGGGTTCCGTCCATTGGACCTGCCCCCGTTCGACTGGGCCGTGTCGAACCCGCCCTTCTTCGACGACCCCGGCGCCCTGCGCGCCCCGGCGCCCGGCAAACAGGGCGCCTGGATGGCCGACGACGGCCTGTCCGCCTGGACCGGCCTGCTGCTGAAAGCGGTGCGCGAGGGCGGCCGGATCGTGATCATCCACCGGGCCGACCGTCTGGCGGACCTGCTGACCCTGCTGGGCGAAAAGGCCGGCTCCTTCGCCATCCGCCCGGTCCAGCCCTTCGCCGACGAGCCTGCCAAACGCGTGCTGGTCCAGGCGATCAAGACCGGCAAGGCCCCCCTGCGCCTGCTTCCGCCCCTGGTGCTGCATGATCGCTCGGGGGCCAAACACACGCCCGAGGCCGAGGCGATCCTGAGGGGCGAGGCGGCGCTGGATTGGTAGGGTCTGGCGCCCGCGATTTTCCCCCGCTTGCGGGGGAAGTGTCAGGTCGTGGCGCGTAGCGACACGCCTGACGATGGGGGAAGTCATCTTCTGGACGAGACTCCCCTCTCCGTCGCTGGATCGGCTTCGCCGATCGACGCGACACCTCTCCCGCAAGCGGGAGAGGGTCTATGAAGTTCCCTAAATCAGGCCCGCCAGCGGCGACGACGGATCCGCATACATCCGCTTGGGCATCCGCCCCGCCAGATAGGCGTCCCGCCCCGCGATCACGGCATGCTTCATCGCCCGCGCCATGCGGATCGGATCCTTGGCCCCGGCGATGGCCGTGTTCATCAACACGGCGTCGCAGCCCAGCTCCATCGCCCGGGTCGCGTCCGAGGCTGTGCCCACGCCGGCGTCCACCAGCACCGGCACCTTGGCCTGTTCGACGATCAGGCGCACATTGACCTCATTCTGGATACCCAGGCCTGAGCCGATCGGGGCGGCGGCCGGCATGATGGCGGCGGCCCCGGCGTCTTCCAGCCGCTTGGCCATGACCACGTCGTCGGTGCAATAGACCATGACGTCGAACCCGTCCTTGATCAGCAGGTCCAGCGCCCGCAGCGTCTCGATCATGTCGGGATACAGGTGGGCGGTGTTGGACAGCACCTCCAGCTTGACCAGGCTCCATCCCCCCGCCTCGCGCGCCAGGCGCAGGGTCCGCACCGCGTCCTCGCCGGTGAAACAGCCGGCGGTGTTGGGCAGGAAGGTGAAACGGTCGGGCTTCACATAGTCGACCAGCATCGGCTGGTTCGGATCGGTCAGGTTCACCCGGCGCACGGCCACGGTCACGATCTCGGCCCCCGCCGCCTCGGCGGCGGCGGCGTTCTGGGCGTAGTCGGCGTATTTGCCGGTGCCCACGATCAGGCGCGAGGTAAAGGTGCGGCCGGCGACGGACCAGGTTTCGGGAGCTGTATCGGTCATGGGTGGTGACCTAGTCCTGTCGCGCCCGATGCGAAAGGGCGGATCGATCACGCCGCGTTGCGAGATGGCCCCCGATGGACTAAACTAAGTGGACTAAGTTCACCTGGAGCGACGCATGGAAACGGTCAACGTCCACGAGGCCAAGACCCACCTGTCGCGCCTGCTGGACCGTGCGGCCAAGGGTGAAACCATCACCATCGCCAAGGCGGGCAAGCCCATCGCCAAACTGGTCCCCATCGAAGAGACGCCGATCGACACCTCGCGTCGGTTCGGTTTCATGCGCGGCCAGACGAAAATTCCCGACGACTTCGACACCATGGGACAGGCCGAAATCGAGGCGATGTTCTATGGCGAAGGCGTTCACGAGGGCGGCGACGGCCAATGAGGCTGTTGATCGACACCCACCTGCTGCTCTGGGCGTCGGAGGATCGCAAACGACTTCCCGCCAAGGCGGAAGCCTTGATGGCCGATCCCGACAATCAACTGGTGTTCAGCGCGGTCAATATCTGGGAGGTCGTAGTCAAGCATGGCCTGAAGCGACCTGACTTCAACGTGGACGCCCTAGTGTTCCGCCGCCAGTTGCTGGACGCGGGTTATGAGGAAATTCCGGTGACCAGCCTGCACGCGCTGGAACTGGCAGGATTGCCGCTGATCCACCGCGACCCGTTCGACCGGCTGCTTATCGCCCAGGCCATGGCCGAAGGCATGCGACTGCTGACGGCCGACCGGCAGATCGCCTTCTACCCCGGCCCCGTCCTCAAGGTCTGATCACCCCCCGCCGACGAACTGGACCAGTTCGATCCGGTCCCTCTCGGCCAGGGCGGTGACGGCGTAGAGCGACCGGGGCACGATCTCCAGATTACGCTCGACCGCCACCTTGCGAGGGTCCAGCGCCAGTTCTTCGACCAGCTCCGTCACGGTCGTCGCATAGACCTCGCGTGGATCGCCGTTGACTTGAATAAGCAAACCGTCTGCCTCGATGCCTTAAATGCGCGGGGTGGAAAGGCTGGGCTTTTCACGCCGGCGATTGAGGTGGTGACATAGCGCGTTTTGGCGTGAAGGGCATGGGGCATTCCCGTACGCACAGTCATCCTCGCTCACCACGCCCGTCATCCTCGGGCTTGACCCGAGGATCGAGCGGCCCGCCGCTTGTGCGACCATCCCGGCGCAAAGCCCGATCCGCACCCGATCCTCGGGTCAAGCCCGAGGGTGACGGAGAAGGGGCTGGGCATATCGAAGGTGAGCGCGCGATCAGCAAACCCTTTTGAACACCGCCTGGGCTCTGGGTGATGTCGGGAGCCGAACCTGAAGTCCGGTTCGTAAATCGACGTGTTGCAGACTCCGGAAGGCGATGCTCAGATCGCCGCCATGTCTTGGCTCCTCAGCACGTTAGCTATATCGCCGTCACTTCTGGCGTTCTTCGCCTACTGGCGAGGAATGCACGTCGCAGCCAGGCTGCTTCCGAAGGAACGCTTGAAACACGGCGACTACCGCGTCGTTCCGGACCTCTACAGCCCACAATCCTCACATAGATGGTTCGGCATCATCGTGGGCGAAAAGACAGACAACTACAGCCGAAGCCTCAAGCGTGCGCTCACCTTGGCCCGCTTCGGTCTCATTCTACTCCCCTTTTCCTTCATAGCGAGCGCGGCTCTGTTTGAAAGAATCGAAGCGACTGACAACGCGGGAAGCCGCATTCCCGTGATAGAAGTCTCAAGTGAAGGCTAGACCTGCCTCAGGCTTCTCAACCTCGTCGCAAGGCGCTTGGGCCGGGGGAGCTTAAAATCACGCCCCGCAAACCATCCGCCCTCCCCCTTTTCCCCGCTCTTCACGCCCCCTGCGACGGGAAAGCCGTTGACGCCCGCGCGCATGACGTTAGGTCAACCCGTTTCCACGCTGCGCTTTGACCCGCGCCGCGCCTAAGCTACAAGGCCGCCCCTGAACCGTCAGAGGTCGCCCGATTCCGGAGCCTCGATTCGAGAACCGATGTCCGACACGTCCGTCATCTATGTGCTGAACGGCCCCAATCTCAACCTTCTCGGGGTGAGGGAGCCGGAAATCTATGGTCGCGACACACTCGCGGACATCGAACAGCGCTGCATGAAGGGCGCGGGCGACGCCCGGATCGTGTTCCGTCAGACCAACCACGAAGGCGTCCTGGTCGACTGGATCCAGGAGGCGCGTGAGAGCGCGCAGGCCCTGATCATCAACCCGGCGGCCTATGGCCACACGTCGGTCGCCCTGCACGACGCATTGAAGACGTTGTCGATCCCGGTGATCGAGCTTCATCTGTCCAATCCGGCGGCGCGCGAAGCGTTCCGTCATCACTCCTATGTGTCGTCCGCGGCGACCGGCGTCATCGCCGGTTTCGGCGCGGTCGGCTATGAACTGGCCGTCCAGGCGGCTCTCACCAAGGTTCGGGAACGCGCCTGAGGGCCGACCCGTTCGCATTCCAAGACGAAAGACAAAGGCGCACCCCAATGGCCGATGACAAGAAACACGCCGAGATCGACGCCGCCCTGGTTCGCCAGTTGGCCGAGATCCTGAACGAAACCGACCTGACCGAGGTCGAGGTCGAGCGCGGCGAGCTGCGCATCCGCGTCGCGCGCGAAATCACCATGCACGCCGCCCCGGTCCAGTACGCCGCCGCCCCGGCGGCGGCCGCTGCGCCCGCAGCCGCCGCCGCTCCGGTCTCCATGCCGTCGGACCCGGCGACCATCGTCGCCCGCGCCGGTGAAGAGGTGAAGTCGCCGATGGTCGGCACCGCCTATCTGCAGGCCTCGCCCGAGGCGCCGCCCTTCGTCCAGCCGGGCGACAAGGTCAAGAAGGGCCAGACCCTGCTGATCGTCGAAGCCATGAAGACCATGAACCCGATCCAGGCCCCGCGCGACGGCGTCGTGGCCGAGATCCTGGTCGGCGACGCCCAGCCGGTCGAGTTCGGCGAGCCCCTCGTCCTGCTGGAAGCCTAAGGCGCGCTGATGTTCACCAAGGTCCTGATCGCCAACCGCGGCGAGATCGCGCTGCGCATCCACCGCGCGTGCAAGGAGATGGGCATCTCCACCGTCGCCGTACACTCGGAAGCCGACCGCGGCGCCATGTGGGTGCGGCTGGCCGACGAAAGCGTCTGCATCGGCCCGGCCTCGGCGGCCAAGTCATATCTGAACATCCCCTCGATCATCGCGGCGGCCGAGATCACCGGCGCCCAGGCGATCCACCCCGGCTACGGCTTCCTGTCCGAAAACGCCCGCTTCGCCGAGATCGTCGAGGCTCACGGCATGACCTTCATCGGCCCCAAGCCCGAGCATATCCGGGTCATGGGCGACAAGATCAGCGCCAAACAGACCGTCATGGACGCCGGCATCCCCGTGGTCCCCGGCTCCAAGGGCGAGGTCGAGACGGTCGAGGCCGCCATCGAGGCGTCCAAGTCCATCGGCTTCCCCCTGATCGTCAAGGCGGCGGCCGGCGGCGGCGGACGCGGCATGAAGGTGGCCCTGACGCCTGACGACCTGGTCGAGGCCGTTCAGACCGCTCAGTCCGAGGCCAAGGCCGCCTTCGGCAACGGCGCCGTCTATATGGAGCGCTACCTCCAGAAGCCGCGCCACATCGAGATCCAGGTCATCGCCGACAGCCACGGCAACGTCGTGCACCTGGGCGAACGCGACTGCTCGCTGCAGCGTCGTCACCAGAAGGTGCTGGAGGAGGCCCCCTCGCCCGCCCTGTCGGCCGAGGGTCGCAAGCAGATCGGCGAAACGGTCAACAAGGCCATCGCCGCCATCGGCTATCTGGGCGTCGGCACGATCGAATTCCTGTGGGAGGACGGCGAGTTCTTCTTCATCGAGATGAACACCCGCCTGCAAGTCGAGCATCCGGTTACGGAAATGATCACCGGCGTCGATCTGGTCCGCGAACAGGTCCGCATCGCCGCCGGCCTGCCGCTGTCCTTCACCCAGGAGGACATCGAGTTCCAGGGCCACGCCATCGAGGTGCGGATCAACGCCGAGAACCCGGAGACCTTCACCCCCTCGCCGGGCAAGATCACCGACTTCCACGCCCCCGGCGGCCTGGGCGTGCGGCTGGATAGCGCCATCTACGCCGGCTATTCGATCCCGCCCTATTACGACAGCCTGATCGGCAAGCTGATCGTCCACGGCCGCGACCGCGAGGAGGCCATCGCGCGCCTGAAGCGCTCGCTGAACGAGGTCGTGGTCGGCGGCGTCGACACCACCATCCCCCTGTTCCAGAAGCTGTTGCAGGAGCCCGACATCCTGTCCGGCGACTACGACATCCACTGGCTGGAGAAGTGGGCCGCCCGACAGAAGGGCGACGCCTGACGCCCGGCGAAATCAGAGGAACCGGCCCATGCGTATCGCGGTCTTTGCGACCAAGGCCTATGACCGCCGGTTCCTCGACCTGGCCAACGCCGACTTCGGCCACGACCTGTCCTGGTTCGAGGCGCGGCTGGACGAGACCACCGCCCCGCTGGCCGACGGCTTCGACGCCGTCTGCGTCTTCGTCAACGACCGGCTGGACGCCGCCGCCCTGACCCGACTGGCGCAGGGCGGGGTGCGCGCCGTGGCCCTGCGCTGCGCCGGCTACAACAACGTCGATCTGCGCGCCGCCGAGACCCTGGGCCTGACCGTCATCCGCGTGCCGGCCTATTCGCCCGAGGCGGTCGCCGAGTTCACCCTGGGTCTGTTGCTGGCGATGAACCGCAACATCCCCCGCGCCGCGGCCCGCGTCCGCGAGAACAACTTCGCCCTGGACGGCCTGATCGGCCGCAACCTGTCGGGGCGGGCGGCCGGGGTCGTCGGCACGGGACGGATCGGCGCCCTGGTGGCGCGGGCGTTGAAACTGGGCTTCGGCTGCGAGGTGCTGGCCCACGATGTGGTCGAGGATCCGGCCCTGACCCAGATCGGCGTCCGCTACGTCGATCGCGAAACCCTGCTGCGCCAGTCCGACATCATCAGCCTGCACTGCCCGCTGACGCCGGAGACGCGCCACCTGATCGATGGCCCCACCCTGGCGGCGGCGCGACCGCGGGTGATGATCGTCAACACCAGCCGGGGCGCCCTGATCGACACCCAGGCCCTGATCGACGCGCTGAAGAGCCGCCGCGTCGGCGGCGTCGCCCTGGACGTCTATGAGCAGGAAGGCGATCTGTTCTTCGAGGACCTGTCGAACGAGATCATTCAGGACGACGTGTTCCAGCGCCTGCTGACCTTCCCCAATGTCCTGGTCACCGGCCACCAGGCCTTCCTGACCGAAGAAGCGCTGACGGCCATCGCCGTGACCACCCTGTCGGGTCTGGCCGAGATCGAGGCCGGACGCGTCCCCGCCAATCGCGTCACCGCCGACCAGGTCCGCCCCGCCCCATGACCGAGCCGGACTACCGCGCCCAGGGGCCATTCGACGGCTTCGGCCCCGAGGACCTGCTGGGGTGCTACGCCCGGGGCGTGTTCCCGATGGCCGAGACGCGCGACGATCCGCGCGTCTTCATCATCGAGCCTGAGCAGCGCGGCGTCATACCCCTGGACGCCTTCCACATCCCCACCCGCCTGCGCCGCACCGTGCGCAACGAACCGTTCGAGGTGCGGGTCGACACCGCCTTCGAGGCCGTGCTGGACGGCTGCGCGGCGGCCCAGGGGCCCGAGCGCGAGGACACCTGGATCAACGCCCCGATCCGCCGGCTGTACGCCGCCCTGTTCGCCCAGGGCTTCGTCCATTCCGTCGAATGCTGGAAGGACGAGCGGCTGGTCGGCGGCCTGTACGGCGTCTCCCTGGGCGGCGCCTTCTTCGGCGAGAGCATGTTCAGCCGCGAACGCGACGCCTCCAAGGTGGCGCTGGTCCATCTGGTCGCGCGCCTGAGAAAAGGCGGCTGGACCCTGCTGGACGCCCAGTTCCTGACTGAGCACCTCAGCCAATTCGGCGCGGTGGAGACGCCGCAGGCCGCCTATCTGAGGCGGCTGAAGCCCGCACTGAAGGTAGCGGTGGACGAGACGGCTCTGATCGTGCCGATGACCGGAGCCGAAGCGGTGGACTGGGCGCTTCATCCCGCCTGATCCCTGTCCGGACACGATTGCTGTCCTGTCCGGACAAGCCTGAGCTGGCGTCGCCCCGCAGGCTCGCGGCCTAACAGGGCATGACCCAAGCCACCACCGCACCCGCCCCGTCCTCTGCCCCCGTCTGGCGCGAAGTCAGAGAGATCGGCGTCACCCTCGCCGCCGCCCTGATCCTGGCGATGGTGATCCGAATCCTGCTGTTCCAGCCCTTCACCATTCCATCCTCGTCGATGGAGCCGGGGCTCGTGACCGGCGACTATATCGTCGTGTCCAAATACGCCTACGGCTGGAGCCGGGCGTCCTTGCCGTTCAATCCGCCGCTGCCCGACGGCCGGGTGCTGGGACGCCAGCCGAAGCGGGGCGACGTCGTGGTCTTCCGGCGCCCGCACGACCCGGATCAGGTCTGGATCAAGCGCGTCATCGGCCTGCCCGGCGACACCGTTGAGGTCCGCAAGGGTCAGGTCTTCGTCAACGGGCGCCTGATCGGCCAGACGCCGCTCCAGATGGTCAGCGACCACGACGCCCCCCAGCGGCGTGTACTCGAGGTGCGCGAGGCGCTGGCGAGCGGCAAGACCTATGTCACCTACGACGGCGGCCCGGACCAGCCGGGCGACGACACCCCGGTCTATCACGTGCCTGAGGGTCAGTATTTCATGATGGGCGACAATCGCGACAACTCGCTGGACAGCCGCTGGCCCGCTGATCTGGGCGTCGGCCTGCTGCCGGCCGAGAACATCGTCGGCCGGGCCGAGATCGTCGCGGCCTCATGGAAACCCGGCGCCGGACTGTTCAAGCCGTGGACCTGGCTGAACCTGCAATGGGGCCGGTTCCTGACGCCCATCCGTTAGCGGGCGCGGAATTCCTCAAAGCTGACCATCCCGTCATGGTCGCGATCCAGACGGTTGAACGCCGCCCGATCCGGGGTCACGGACTGAGCCAGCGAAGGCGCGGCGACGGCGCCCAGGGCCAATCCGGCGAACGCCGCCGCCAGCAACTGACGCCAGCCCATGCGGATCGACGACCGGGCGGTCGTCGACCGGTCCAATTCGCTGTCGATGAAGCGGCGAATGGCCTCGCTGGCCGTGCGGCCCTCAATGCGGCACTTATCCATGAAGGCGGTCTTCGTCGCGTGCGGCAGCCGGATCTCGACCGTCTCGCTCTTCTTGAGGGGTCTCTGGCGGTTCATTCCGGCCTCTCGCGCTCAGTTCTTACAGCCCACCACCCAGGCGTCGTAATTGGGGTTCTGAAGCCCGCTGACGGCCGGGGACGAGGCGAACATCCAGCCGCGGTAGATCTGGCGCGGTTCGGCCGGCTGGTTGGCGCCGCGCGATTGCAGCGAGACATCGACGTAGGCGATGGCGTCTTCGGTCAGTTCGTCAGGCGTCGAGACCTCGCAGGCGCGGACGCTGAAGATCAGGTTGCGGTTGAAGCGGACCGGACGGCCGCCGACTTCGACCTCGAACTTCATGGTCTCGGCTGTGGTCTTGTCGATAGCCTGGATGACGGCGAACTTGCGCCGCTGGCGGCGAGCGGGCGTGGCCGGCTGTTCGATGGCCTTTTCGACCACCGGCTTTTCGGAGGCGGCTTCTTCCTCGGCCTTTTCGGCGACGGCCTCATCCTCGGCGAGAACGACGGAGGGCGGCGGCGTCACCGCCACCGGCGTCCGGGGCGCGGGTGCGGCGGCCGGGGCGGTCTCGGTCGGCGCATTGGCGGGTTGGGCCGGCGTGGTGCGCAGGATGTCGCCGATGGGATCCTGGACCGGACGGGCCTCGCGCGGCGAGTCCTGAAGGACGCTGGCGGTCACCGCCCCGGCGCTGAGCGCCGCGACGACGGCCGCCCCGCCCAGCAGGAGCCGATTCGGTCTCACTCGGGCGTCCAGGCCTGATAGTCGCCGGTCGCGGCGGGGCGTTTGGCCTCGGCGGCCAAAGAGCCTTGCGGACGCCAGGCCATCGGGGTGCCGGTGAAATTCGGCAGGTGATCCTTCTCCCACGCGCGGCGCGGGAGGGGCGCCTCGGTGGGCGGCAGGTCGAAGGTGTAGCGCAGCCAGCCGTGCCAATCGGCCGGCACCTTGGACGCGTCGGCATAGCCTTCGTACACGACCCAGCGGCGCTTGCGGCCGTCGTAGCTCGAGTTGTCCTTGGCCTCGTAATATTTGTTGCCGATCTCGTCGGTCCCGACGAAACGGCCGCGCTTGGCGATCGTGAAGAGGGTGCCGATCGTGGCCCCGTTCCACCAGGCGAAAATCTTGTTCAGCACGTCGTCAAAACCTACGCGAAATTCCCGCAGAAAAAGAGCCTGCGGCCGGAGCGGATCATAGGAACACTCGCCCCCTTCGTCCAGCAGACACGTTCGCAGAAGCGGGAAAAGCAGTTGGCATGAACCGTCTTGCAGAACTCGGGCTTCGCGATCTGACGCGCCGCCCGCCGAAACGCCTCCACGACCACCTTCGTCGGAGCCCTGTCGCCCCCTAACCCAAAGCTGATCCGATCAGGCTCTTCAGGCGATAGGCGGCGACGATCCGGGCGGTCCTGGCCTGGGTGGCGGCAGCGGCGGCGGCCGTGGCTTCGCGCTCGGCGTTCAGCAGGTCGATCTGGGGTTTCAGTCCGACGCGGACTTCATGTCGAACGCTGGCCAGGGCCTGGACCGCGGCCGCGCTTTGTTCGTCGGACGCCTGGGCCACCAGTTCGGCGGTGTGAATGTCCTGCCAGGCGGCGAGAACCTGTTCCTCCAGGCCCATGCGGGCGGCGCGCAGCCGGGCGGAGGCGGCGCGGACATCGGCGCTGGTCTCGGCGATCTTGCCGGACGTCAGGCCGCCGCTGAACAGGGTCCAGCGGCCGCGGATTCCCACGGTCGCGCTGTCGGCGCGATAGTCCGGAAAGAACTGGTCACGAACCGAACCCGCCTCGACGAAGGCGCTGACGGTCGGCAGGCGTTCGCCGCGCGCGGCGCGGGCGGCGGCTTCGGCCGCCTCGAGATCGGCCCGCGCCTGACGCAGGGCGGGGCTGCCGCCCATGGCGATCGCCATCGCATCGTCGAGTGAGCCGGGCAGAGGCGGATTGGGTGGAATCGGTTGCAGATCAACCGGCTCCAGGCCGGTCAGATTGCGGTAACGGGCGCGGGCGGAAACCTGCATTCCCTCCGCGCGGGCCAGGTCGGCGCGGGCCTCGGCGGCGCGCGACGCGGCCTGGGCGACGTCGGTGCTGGGGGTTTCGCCGGTCCGGAAGCGCTCGCGCGCCTGTCGCTCGATTTCCACCGTCTGGCCCGCCAGCTCGCGATACAGCCTCAACACTTCGCTGGCGGCGAGCATATCGCCATAGGCCTGAACCACCGCCAGGACGACCTGCCCCTGAACGGCGTCGCCGCCGGCCTCGGCTGCAGCCATGCCGGCGCGCGCTTGCGCGATCCCCGCCGCCGCGCGTCCCCCGGTGAACAGGGGCTGTTCGAGCGTCAACTGGGCCGCCCGAGGCGTGACGTCCGCCGCGCCCAGACCGAAGAACGCCTTCGGATCAAGCCGGCCCTGACCGACCGTCCCGCTGAGACTCAGCGAAGGCGCTCGCGCTGAGCGCGCCTGCTGCAACCGGCCTTTCGCGGCGTCGGCGCCGGCGTCGGCCTCGGCGATTTCGGGCGCATGGGCGATAGCGGCGGCGATGGCCTCCTCCAGCGTCGTCGCCTGCGCCAGACCGGGTGCGGCCAGGAACAGGACCAAGGCCCAGGGCGCAGCGTGGCGCAGGCTCATCGGAAGGCGTTCCCCGGACGCAGACCCAACGCCTTGAACACCATGGCCGCCGGGCAGAAGCCGGTGAAACCGGACTGGATCATGTTCAGCCCTGCGAAGACGGTCAGGGCGATCCACCAGGGATGGACGGCGTAGGACAAGGCCACGCCCGCCAGCACGACGCATCCGGCGAAGATCACGACAGCACGATCAAGGTTCATCGGTAGGCTCCAGATTTAGAGGGAGGGGGGTCACATGCGAAGCTTGCGGATGCCCATGATGTGCATCGCCAGCCGCTCGTAGGAGGGTTCGCTTTCGCCCCTGCGCACCTTGCGCAGGAAATATTTCTCGAAGCCGACCTTGGCCAGGTGGACCCATTTGCCGCTCGCGGCCCAGTTGACGTTGCGCGGCGGGATCTGCGGCTGGGCCACGAAGGCGACCCCTCCATCCCCGAAGTCCGCCAGACAGACGGCGTTCCAGGTCGCCTCGGCCTCGGGCGTCTCGCCAGCGATCAGGGCGGCCAGATTGGCGGCGACGGCGGTGACCATGCTTTCGATCATGAAACCGGTCTTGGGCACCCCGACGGGAACAGGTGTCGGGCCGGTCGGGGCGATGGCGACACAGACGCCCAGAGCGAAAATCTCCGGGAAGGCGGGATTGCGCTGATGCTTGTCGATCAGGATGAAGCCGCGCGGATTGGTCAGGCCCGGGATGTCGCGGATCGCGGGCACGCCTCGGAACGCCGGCAGCATCATCGAATAGCCGAAGGGCAGCTGATGGGTCTTGGCGACGGCGCCGTCCTCGGCGATCTCCTCGACGTGCATCAGGCCCGGCTCGACCTTGGCGACGCGCGCATTGGTGATCCACTTGATGTGCCGCTCGCGCAGCTTGCTTTCCATCAGGGACTTGGTGTCCCCGACGCCGTCGAGGCCGAGGTGGCCGATATAGGGCTCGGCGGTGACGAAGGTCATCGGCGCCCGATCCCGGATCTTGCGCCGTCGCAGCTCGGTATCCAGGATCAGCGCGAACTCATAGGCCGGGCCGTAGCAGGACGCGCCCTGGACGGCGCCGACGACGATGGGGCCGGGGTTCTCCACATAGGCGTCGAACATGTTGGCGGCGTGCGAGGCGTGCGACGTCTGGCAGACTGACACCGTGTAGCCATCCGGCCCCAGCCCTTCGATTTCATCGAAGGCCAGATCGGGGCCTGTCGCAATTACGAGATAATCGTAATCGACACTGTCGCCGTTGTTCAGCTCGACCCTTTTTTCTGCAGCGTGAAGCCGTTTCGCCCCCACCGCCGTGAAGCCGATCTTCTTGCGGGCGAAAATCGGCGGCAGATGAACCTGAATCTCCTCCGGCTCCCGCCAGCGAACAGCGACCCAAGGGTTTGATGGAACGAAAGAATAAGTCTCCGACTCGGCGATCATCATCACCTCGGCGCGCCCCTTGACGGCCGCTCTTATCTCATAGGCGGCGATTGTGCCGCCCAGTCCGGCGCCGATGATCACAATTTTGGGCTTGGCCATGTTTCCCTCCAGAAGGCGTTTCCATCGCCCTTATGTGCTTGACCGAATATAATGATTACATGATATACACAATAATAAAAGTATGACACCGCGTTCGGCGGGTCCATGGAGGTCGAAAATGTTCGGATTTGGAAAGCCCAAGGCCCATCGGGAGATCGGCCCGGCCGATCTGAAAACCATGCTCGCCCAGGATCAGGTCCTGCTGGTCGATGTGCGGGAAGCGGGCGAGTTCGCCGCCGAGCATATCGCAGGCGCCGTGAACCTGCCGCTCTCGTCCTTCGACCCCGCCCGGCTCCCCCAGGCGGACGGAAAGACGGTCGTCCTTCAATGCGCGGGCGGAAAGCGGTCGGGCATGGCGCTGGAACGCTGCGCCAAGGCCCAGGCTGCGATCGATACGCACCTGGCGGGCGGACTCGGGGCCTGGAAGTCGGCGGGCCTTCCGGTCGAGCGCGGCTGACGTGCGATTGATCGGCGGGGATGGTGGAAGGACGACGGCGATGAAGATGTGGACCCTGATGGCTGCGGCCGCGCTGACGCTGTCAGCGTGCGGCGGCGCGGATGAAAAGCGCGAGCCGACCGCCAAGGCGGCGCCCGCCGGCGAACAGCTCGTCCTGGCCTCGAACCTCCTCGCCGACACCAAGACGGTGGCGGGCGAAATCACCACCCGCGACCAGTCGCAAGCCCGGGCACGCATCTCCGGCGTCCTGGTCGTCCTGTCGGTGCGCGAGGGCGATATGGTGAGCCGCGGTCAGCAGATCGGACGGGTCGTCGATGACCGGATCGGTTTCGAGACTCGCGCCTATGGCGCCCAGGTCGCCGCCGCCGAGGCGGAGGCGACGCGCGCCCGCGCCGACCTGGGACGGATCCAGGACCTTTATGACCACAATGTCTACGCCAAGGCGCGCCTGGATCAGGCCGTCGCGGCGTCGCGCGCCGCAGACGCCCAGGCGGCCGCCGCTCGCGCCGAACGCGGCGCCAGCGCCAGCATGGCCGGCCAGGGGGCGATCCTGGCGCCGGCCGCCGGCCGCGTCTTGAAGGTCGAGGTCACGGCCGGATCCGTGGTCAGCCCCGGAATGTCGGTCGCGACGATCACCGCAGGCCCCCCCGTGCTTCGTCTCGAACTCCCCGAATCCCTCGCCGGCCGGGTCAAGCCCGGCGCCCGCGTCCTGCTGACGGCGGACGATCTGCCGGTCGAAGCGCGCCAGGGACAGGTGACGCAGGTCTATCCCGCCATCGTCGGCGGGCGGATTCAGATTGATGCGGCCGTACCGGGCCTGACCACCGAACTGGTCGGCCGCAGGGTCGCGGCCTCGATCGAGATCGGCCAACGCCAGGCCCTGACCGTACCCCGGCGTTTCGTCACGACGCGTTATGGTCTGGACTATGTGGAAGTGATTTCACCTGACCGGAAACCCAGCGCCGTCCCGGTTCAGACGGCGCCGACGAACGACCCTGAAACGGTCGAAATCCTGAGCGGCGTCAAGGCTGGCGACAGGCTGGTCGCGACGAGGACGCAAGGATGAAACTGGGCCTGTCCGGGCGCCTGACGCGCTTCACCATCACCTCTCCGCTGACGCCGCTGTTCCTGCTGGCGGCCATCGCCGTCGGCCTGCTGGCCCTGTTCTCGATCCCGCGGGAGGAAGAGCCGCAGATCAGCGTGCCCATGGTCGACATCCAGGTGGCGGCGCCCGGCCTGGCGGCCCCCGATGCGGTCGAACTGATCGGGATTCCCCTCGAGACCATCGTCAAGAGCGTGAACGGGGTCGAGCACGTCTACACCCAGGCCGAAGACAATGGGGTGCTGGTGACGGCGCGCTTCCTGGTGGGGTCCAACCCCGAAGACGCCGCCATCCGGATCGAGGAAAAGCTGCGCGCCAACCGGGACCGGATTCCGGTGGGGGTCCCCGATCCCAAGGTGACGGTGCGCGGCATCGACGACGTGCCGGCCATCGTCCTGACCCTGACCCCGAAACCGGGCGCGGCGGGCCAGTGGACCGATCAGGCCCTCTATGATCTGGCGCACAAGCTGCGCACCGAAATCGCCAAGGTCGATAATGTGGGCCTGACGTTCGTCACCGGCGGTCGGCCCGACGAGATCCGCATCGCTCCTGATCCCGCAAAGCTGAATCAGTATGGCGTGCCGCTGGGCCGTGTGATCGAGGCGGCGTCTCAGGCCAACCGCAGCTTCCCGGTCGGCAATGTCCGCGAGGACGGCCAGGCCGTGGCCGTCACCTCCGGCCGCACCCTGTCCTCGGCCCAGGAGATCGGCCTGCTGACCGTCCGCTCCGTCACCGGCGCGCCGGTCTATCTGCGCGATGTGGCGGACGTGGCCCAGGGGCCGCGAGAAGACCAGGCCCGGGTGTGGCGCTGGGCCCGGCATGACGGGCAGTGGGCCAGCACGCCCGCCGTCAGCATCGCCATCGCCAAGCGCGCCGGCGCCAATGCGGTCGTGGTGTCCGAAGCCGTGCGTCAGCGCGTCGAAAACCTGGAAGGCAAGCTGATCCCTGAGGGCGTCGAGGTCGCCGTCAGCCGCGACTATGGCGAGACAGCCAATGAAAAGGCGAACGAGCTGCTGTTCCACCTGGCCCTGGCCACGGTGTCGATCGTCGTGCTGATCGGCTTCGCCATCGGCTGGCGCGAGGCCGCCGTCACCGCCGTGGTCATTCCCACCACCATCCTGCTGACCCTCTTCGCCTCCTATGTGATGGGCTACACGATCAACCGCGTCAGCCTGTTCGCCCTCATCTTCTCCATCGGCATCCTGGTCGACGACGCCATCGTCATGATCGAGAACATCGCCCGTCACTGGGGGATGCGCGACGGGCGCAGCCGAACCGAGGCGGCCGTCGAGGCGGTGGCCGAGGTCGGCAATCCCACCGTCGTGGCGACCCTGACCGTCGTGGCGGCCCTGCTGCCCATGCTGTTCGTGTCAGGTCTGATGGGTCCCTATATGGCGCCCATCCCGGTCAACGCCTCGGCGGCGATGATCTTCTCCTTCTTCGTCGCGGTGGTGATCGCGCCGTGGCTGATGATCCGGTTTGCGCGAAAGACCCTGGCCCATGGCCAGCACGATCACGCCCATGAAGACGGAGGCGGCAAGCTGGGACGGCTGTACGCCCGCGTGGCGCATCGCGTGATCGACAAGCGGTCCTCGGCCCGCAACTTCCTGATCGGCGTCGGCCTCGCCACCCTGGTCGCCTGTTCGATGTTCTACTTCAAGGCGGTCACGGTGAAACTGCTGCCCTTCGACAACAAGTCGGAGATCCAGGTGGTGGTCGACATGCCCGAAGGGACCAGCCTGGAAGCCACCTCCCGTACCCTGGACGAGGCGGCGGCTCAGATTCGCACCCTGCCCGAGGCGGACGCCATGGAAGCCTATGCCGGGGCCTCGGCGCCGTTCAACTTCAACGGTCTGGTGCGGCACTATTTCCTGCGCGACCGGCCTGAGATGGGCGATCTGATGATCTCCCTTCTGCCCAAGGACGAGCGCAGCCGCTCCAGCCACGCCGTCGCGCTGGATCTGCGCGACAAGCTGAAGGCCCTGCCCCTGCCCTCCGGCGCGTCGATCAAGGTGGTCGAGACGCCGCCCGGCCCGCCCGTCCTGGCCACCCTGCTGGCGGAGATTTACGGCCCCGACGCTGAAACCCGGCGCAAGACCGCGCTGGAAGTCGAAAAACTGTTCCGCTCCGTCCCCTATATCGTCGATGTCGACAACAGTTTCGGCCAGGAACGGCCGCGACTGCGGCTGGTCCCGGTACGGGATCGTCTGGACTACTACGGCCTGTCCGAACGCGAGCTGCAGGATTCCATCGGCGCGATTCTGGCCGGGTCCACGGTCGGCTATGCGCCGCGCGGCGACGGCCGTTCGCCCCTGCCGATCACCGTCGCCCTGCCGCAATCGGCGCGCAGCTGGAGCCGCACCCTGGCCACGACGCCGGTGGCGGTGACGACCGGGCCGACGGGACCGCGCCTGATCGAACTGGGCGAGGTCGTTGACGGCCGCCGCGAAGCGGGCAGTCACGCCGTCTTCCGTCGCGACGGCCGACCGCTCGACATGGTGACCGCCGAACTGGCCGGCGAATACGAGGCCCCCATCTACGGCATGCTGGCGGTCAATCGCGCCATCGAGACCCATGACTGGGACGCGCTGGGCCTGCAGAAGCCGGCCGTCCGCCTCAATGGCCAGCCGGAGGATGAATCCGTTCCCACCCTGCTGTGGGACGGCGAGTGGGAAATCACCTGGGTCACCTTCCGCGACATGGGCGCCGCCTTCATGGTCGCCCTTCTGGGGATCTATGTGCTGGTCGTGGCCCAGTTCCACAGCTTCAAACTGCCCCTGGTCATCCTGACTCCCATCCCCCTGACCCTGATCGGCATCGTCATCGGCCACATGCTGTTCGGCGCGCCGTTCACGGCCACCTCGATGATCGGCTTCATCGCCCTGGCCGGCATCATCGTGCGCAACTCCATCCTGCTTGTGGACTTCATCCGGCACACGGCCTCGCCCGACAAACCCTTGCGCGACGTCCTGATCGAGGCGGGCGCCATCCGGTTCAAGCCGATCCTGCTGACCGCCCTGGCGGCCATGATCGGGGCGGCGGTGATCCTGACCGATCCGATCTTCCAGGGTCTGGCGATCTCGCTCCTGTTCGGTCTGGCCTCCTCGACCCTGCTGACCGTCCTGGTCATTCCGGCCATCTATGTCGTGCTGCGGGATGACGGAAAACCCGCGACCCGATGACGCCGCACCAAGCCCCCATGGCGGATCTGGCCAGACACGCCCATGCGGCCGCTGCGGAGTTGAAGCTGCTGGCCAATGAGCATCGCCTGTTGCTGCTCTGCCGGCTGACGCAGGAGGAACTGTCGGTGGGGCAGCTTGTGGGGCTGTGCGGCCCGTCCCAGTCCGGCGTCTCTCAGAATCTGAGACGGC
This sequence comes from Brevundimonas sp. TSRC1-1, assembly GCF_049898245.1. Taxonomy (NCBI): domain Bacteria; kingdom Pseudomonadati; phylum Pseudomonadota; class Alphaproteobacteria; order Caulobacterales; family Caulobacteraceae; genus Brevundimonas; species Brevundimonas sp. TSRC1-1. Next base: position 676,913 of record NZ_JAFCXI010000001.1, on the reverse strand, counting down.
TGCGCGAGGGCGGGCTGGTGAAGACGCGTCGCGACCGCTCAACCATCTATTACAGCCTCGCCGACGACACGGTTCGCCAACTCATCGACATCGTATGCGACCGCTTCGCCCGCCCTCGGACACCCGACTAGACGAAAGGACGCCAGTCCCCTCCGCCCGCGCCTTATCGACGGGGGGCCGGGGTGACGCGGGCGAACCGGGCGGCGTCCCCACGGGGCGGGGCTGACGCCTCGGTCGAGGGCGCCGAAGCCCCGGCGGAGGGCAGAAGGCGCGCGCCGACCGCCTGTCCGTCGCCGCAGAAGATTTCGTACAACATGCCCATCACCGCCTGGGCGCGTTCGTCGGCGATGGAATAGTAGATCGAACGCGACTGGCGCCGGGTCTTGACCAAGCCGTACTGGCGCAACTCCGCCAGTTGCTGCGACAGAGCCGGCTGCTTGATGCCCAGATCCGCCTCGAGCTGTCCGACGGATCGCTCCTCCGCAGCAATATGGCAGAGGATCAACAGCCGATTTGTATTGGCCAGCTGACGTAGCAGTTCGGCGGCCTGGGGCGCCTTGTCCTTCAGCCGCCCCATGGCCGCGGCCTGGTCGTCGCTCATGCGCGGCGCTCGCGATAATACCAAGGCGCATCACCGTCGCCGTCAGCCAGGGCCGCATCCAGAGTGGTGGCGGCCGGCTCCAGCAGGGGCTCGCCGGGCGACCATCCGGCCGGCGTCGACGCCTGCTCACGGTCGGCGGTCTGCAGCGCCGTCACCAGCCGCAGCAGTTCATCGACCGATCGGCCGATATTCATCGGATACCAGCTGATGGCGCGCACGATCCCGGTCGGATCGATGACGAAGCTCGCCCGCACCGTGGCGCTGTCGCTGGAGCCGGCGTCGACCATGCCGAAGGCGTGACCGATGGCCATGGACGGATCCTCGATGATGGGGAAGGCCACCTTCACGCCGAAGCGGCGATAGATGTCCTTCAGCCAGGCCAGGTGGGAATAGAGGCTGTCCACCGACAGAGCCATCAGGTCACAGCCCAGAGCCTCGAAAGCGTCCGCCCGCCTGGCCAGGGCGATGAACTCGCTGGTGCAGACCGGCGTGAAGTCGGCCGGGTGCGAGAACAGCACCAGCCACCGCCCGCGATAGTCGCTGAGCCGTTTCTCGCCCTGGGTCGTGCGCGCGATGAAGTCCGGAGCCGGATCATTGATACGGAGGGCGCGGAGGGCGCTGGGGCTGTGTGGCGGGGCGGTCTCAGTCGAATCCATGGGGCGGAATCTAGTGACTTTCAGGCCGCTTCGCCATACTGAAATACATACCTGCAAGAACTATGAAGGTGTTTATACGTCGATCGCGGACACGGACGGCTCGAGCTCCGCAACCCACCCGCGACCAGGTCGCCATATCCAGGGAGGTATTCACCCGCGTCAACGGCGTGGACGCCTCTGGCGCCCAGGTGTGGTCGGCGCAGATTCTAGTCGTCGGTCCAGGTTTGATGGCGGAAGCGCGCAGGCCGGGTTCGGCCGTGGCCGGCGCCGACCTGCCAAGGGCGTCAGCGAACAGCCTGGCGATGTAGGCCGAGCCGTTGCCGGTCATGACCCGCTCGACGACGATGCGTGACGCTGAGGGTGTCCAACACCGCACATAGGGAACGGTCGGCCGATGTGAGGCGCTATGCGCTTGAGATGAGCGGTTCGCCCGCCGCTCCAGGAGCCGCCCATGCCCATGAAAATCTCTCACTTTCCCAACCCGACTTCCGGGGCACGGACGCAGCCAGAGACGATCACATGAACGCCCGGTCGACGTCGGGCCTGGCGCAGGGCGGTCTCGGCGGGCCCGAAGATCAGCTGCTGGAAGACGGACAGGAAGAAGTCTTCTCCCGCGCCGAGATCGAGAGCGGGCGGATCGAACACCATGCCAATACCCAGACCGCCCCTGATCCGGGCGAGATCGAACCTTCGTCCCCTAACTCAGACCAGAGCCTGACCGCGCCGGCGGACGCCCGCGCCAAAGACAAGACCCGGGGCGCGGCGGCCTGAGCATGGTTCAAGGCCTACGCGACCCCATCCCGGACACGGCGGTTCATCTTTGCGTCGACATGCAGCGGATGTTCGTCGAGGACACGGAGTGGCGCACCCCCTGGGCAGCTCGCGTGCTGCCCGTCATCGAACGGCTGTGCGAAGCGAAGCCGGAACGCAACGTCTTCACCCGCTTCATCCCCGCCGCGCGCCCGGGCGAAGGCCGGGGCACCTGGCGCGGCTACTGGGAGAAATGGTCGTCGATGACTCTCGACGCCCTGGGTCCCGAATTGGTGGATCTGGCGACGCCGCTTCAGCGCTTCGTCCCTCCCGGACGCCTGATCGACAAACACGGCTACTCGCCGTGGTTTGGAACCGATCTCGACCCGGTGCTGCGGCGAAGCGGCGTGGACACCCTCGTCGTCACAGGCGCGGAGACGGATGTATGCGTCCTGGCGGCGGTGTTGGGCGCGGTCGACCTTGGCTACAGGGTCGTGGTCGTCAAGGACGGCCTATGCAGCTCTTCGGACGCCTCTCACGACCGACTCATCGCCCTCTATCACGAACGCTACGGCCAGCAGGTCGAAGCGGCGGAATGTGCGGAGGTTCTCGATGCCTGGCGCTGACAGGGACGCCTGGCGGCCGATCAGTCCGCCCGACGAGGACGGCCCCCGCGACGGCGCCCTCCCGGCCTACGTCGCCAATGGGCTGATCGGGCTTCGGGTCAGGGAAATGCCGCTCATGGCAGGCATGACCCTGGTCAACGGGGTGGTCGGGGAAAACCCGGAGCGCCGGGTGGAAGCGGCCGCCCCCGTCCCCTACCCGCTCGCCGCCGATCTCTGCGTCAATGGCGTCTGGATGTCCGATCAGCCCTGGGCGGTCTCGGACCTTCGCCAGGCCTACGATTTCGCCACGGGTGAACTCACCAGCCGGTGCCGTGTCCGGCTCGGCGGAGTAGATGCGGCCGTCGAAATTCTGACTCTCGCCAGCCGTACCGCGCCGACCCTGGTGATGCAGGAAATCCATGTGCGGCCGGACGTGCCCTGCCACATGCGTTTGCGCGCCGTTGTGGCGACCACGGACCTGCGCGGACGGGTCGCCCGACGCCGCACCGACACGCCGGGCGAGCCTGAGCCGGCCTGTGACGGGTCTCTGCTGTGGTCGACCGAGGGGGACCTGTCCACATGCGGTGTCGCCCTGGCGACCGAGACCACGCCGGGGGCCTCCCCCGACGTCACCGCCTGGGACGCGACCGGGCCATTGCAGACCACCTACGACCTCGGCACGGTCGGCAAGCGGGGCGCGAGCCTCAGACAGATGGCCGCGCTCATCCCCTCGCTGATCCATGCACGCCCCGACGAAGAGGCGGTCCGCCGGGTTGCGCGGGGCGCCCAGACGGGTTTCGACGTCCTGAGAGCCCGAAACCGAGACGCGTGGCGCGAACTGTGGCGGGGACGCATTGTTGTCGATGGGGCGACGCCAGACCACCAGGCGCTGATCGATGCGGCCTATTTCTACCTGAACAGTTCGGTGCATCCAGCCTCGCCGTCCGCAACTTCGATCTTCGGCCTCGCGACCTGGCACGACTACAATTATTACTTCGGCCACGTGATGTGGGACATCGACGCCTTCTGCGTGCCGCCCGTGATGCTGTCTCAGCCGGACGCGGCGCGGGCGCTGCTGGATTTCCGGAGCCGGGGCCTGAGGGCGGCGAAATCGAATGCGCGGCTCTCGGGCCGGCGGGGCGTGCAGTTTCCCTGGGAGGCCGCGCCTCTGACGGGGCAGGAGGCGGCGCCGGGAGCCGGGTCGGCGGCGGCGCACGAAGACCACGGATCGCTGCATGTGGCGCGGGCCTTCGCCCTGTTCGCCGACGCGACGGGCGACGAGGCCTTCTTGAGGGACGACGCCTGGCCTGTGCTGGAAGGCGTGGCCGACTGGATCGTCAGCCGCCTGACGCGCACCGCGCGCGGATATGAACTGAAGCGCGCCACGGGCCCCGCCGAAGTGCCGGATCCGCCCGACAACGACGCTTTCAGCCTGATGTTGTCGCACGACGTGCTGTGTCGCGCCGTCGCCGCCGCCGAAGCGACAGGACGCACGCCCCCGGCCTCATGGGCCGAGGTCAGGGACAACCTCTATCTGCCGGTGCGGTCCGACAAGGTCATCGCCGCGCATGACGCCTTCCGCATCGACGAACCCAAGGGCGCGACTCCCTCACCGCTGGGGGGCCTCTTTCCAGGCGGGTACCGGACCGACGAAGCGGTCGAACGCCGGACGCTCGACTTCTACCTGGCGCACTGGCGCGATTATGTCGGCGCGCCGATGTTCCCCGCCCTCTATGGCGTCTGGGCCGCCCGGACCGGCGATCGCGCCCTGGCGCTGAAGCTGTTCGAGGAGGGGTACGCGGCCTACGACGCGGGGCGATTCCACCAGTGCCTGGAATACCGGCCCGACCACCCTGACAGCGAGACTGCGGCCGGTCCCTTCTTCGCCAACCTGGGCGGGATGTTGCTGGGGCTGCTGTTCGGCTTCACCGGCCTCGATGCGAAGGGCGATCCCGCCCATTGGCCTGATCGCCCTGTAGTCCTGCCCGAAGGCTGGCGCGCCATCTCCGTCGAACGTCTCTGGTTCGGCGGACGAACGGCCTCCCTGAGGGCGGATCAGGGGGCGGAGCGGGCCGTCATCAAGTTTCATTGAAAAGGAAAGAGACCCATGTCCGTCATCGACAAGGCGCTGGCCGCCATAACGCCCCAGCCTAACGAAGAGAAACGCCAAGAGGCCACTCAGAAGGCCAGAGAGGCGGCGGCGCCGGGAGATTGGCTGTCGCTGGCCCTGGATCACCATGACCAGATCCGCGCCGCCTTCGCCGAAGGCCGCAATGTCCGTTCTGCGGCTGACCGCCGCGCCGCCATGGACCGGCTGGCTCTGGTGCTGAACGGCCATTCCCTGGCCGAAGAGATCGTCCTCTATCCGGCTATGGCCCAGAATGATCACAAGGTGCAGGCGGGCGTCGCCTATTCCGAACAGACGACCGCCAAGATGCAGATGGCGGAGTTGGAGAACATCGCCCCTTCCTCGGACGCCTGGCTCGACAAGTGGGGCCACATCGAGGGCGCGGTGCTGACGCACATGTTCGAGGAGGAGAACGGCTGGTTCATCCACCTCAAGGAAAAGGGCGAACATCAGGACCGCCTGACCGCCCGTTACAAGGAGGAGTTCGAGCGCTACGCCGGCGCACTGTGACCGCGTCGCAGTCTGGGCGTTAAGGGCGTTCCGTCTGAACCCGTCCCTTGAAGGGACGGGTTCAGACGGCGGGGGCCGCGAGCTCACTTCCCCCGTACATCCGCCTCCCGGCGCCGGGCCACGGTCGAACGTATCGACCGGTGACGCGGCAGGACCTGGCCGTCGAGGTCGATCATCAGACCGCTTCTCGCCAGCCCGGCTGGTGCAGCCGTCAATGCGGCTTCAGGATCACCTTGGTCCATTCATTCTGGTTTTCCTTGAAGTTCTTGTAGCCCTCCGCCGCCTGTTCGAGAGGCAGGCGGTGGCTGATCAGGTCGGTGGTGTCGATCCCCCCCTCCAGGATCAGCTGAAGCAGCTGCGGCAGGTAGCGCTGGACGTGGGTCTGGCCGGTCTTGAGCGTCAGCCCCTTCTCCATGAAGGCCCCGACGGGGAACTTGTCGGCAAAGCCGCCATAGACGCCCGGCACCGAGACGGTGCCGCCCTTTCGGACCGCCATGATGGTTTCGCGCAGCACATGGGGGCGGTCCGTGCCCAGCCGCGTCTCTTGCTTGACCGCATCGATGATATTGTCGGGCGAGAAGCCGTGGCTCTCCATGCCCACCGCATCAATGCAGCTGTCGGGCCCCAGACCCGCAGTCATCTCCAGCAGGGCTTCGCGCACCTTGACCTCGTGATAGTTCAGCACCTCCGCGCCGTTAGCCTTGGCCAGCGCCAGACGGTTGGGATGATGGTCGATGGCGATGACCCGACCTGCGCCCTGCAGGATGGCGCTCTTGACCGCGAACAGCCCCACCGGGCCGCAGCCCCAGATCGCCACTGTGTCGCCGGGCTGGATCTGCGCGTTCTCCGCGGCCATCCATCCCGTCGGAAAGATGTCCGACAGGAACAGGACCTTCTCGTCCTCGATGCCGTCCGGGATCTTGATCGGACCATAGTCGGAATAGGGGACGCGCGCATATTCCGCCTGCCCTCCCGCAAAGCCGCCGGTCAGATGGGAATAGCCGAACAGGCCGGCGACCGACTGCCCATAGGCGATCTCGGTAGCGTCCGCCTTGTCGGCCGGGTTGGAGTTGTCGCACGCCGCCGGCATCGACTTCTCGCAGAAGAAGCACTGGCCGCAGGCGATGACGAAGGGCACGACGACGCGGTCGCCCTTCTTCAGGCTGGTGTTGCCCCGGCCGACCTCGACCACCTCGCCCATGAACTCATGGCCCAGGATGTCGCCGTTGGACATGCCGGGGATCATGCTGTCGTACAGGTGCAGGTCCGAACCGCAGATGGCGGTGGCGGTGATCTTGATGATGGCGTCGCGAGGATTGACGATCTGCGGGTCAGGGACGGTGTCGACCTGAACATTGTGTTTGCCGTGCCAGGTGAGCGCGCGCATGGGCGTATCCTTATCGAATGGGGACGGAAAAATCAGAAGTGGCGAGAGGCGCGGGGCGCGGCGTCAGGCGCCTTGGAGGTCGAGATCTCGCCCGTCTCCATCAGCTGCTTGAAGCGACGAAGCTCGCGTCGGGCCTGGATGCGGGGTTCGCGCTGCATCACCTTGGCGACGACCTTGCCGACGATCCCCGCAGGCGGCTCGTAGCTGATGAAGACCCGCACCTCCGTGCCCCGCCCGAAGGCGTTGTCTCTGAACGCCACCCAGCCTTCGTGGTCGACGTCGGAGCCTTCGCTGGAAGTCCAGGCGATGCGTTCGCCGGGAACGTCCTCGGTGATTTCGCTGGTCAATTCGACGTCCTTGTCGCCTGGGCCGGCGACGATCCAGCGCGAGCGGCCGTCTCCCAGCACCTCGACCGACTTCACGGTCTCCGAGAAGGTCGGCAGGTTCGTGAGATCGCGCCAGTAGGCGTATAATTCGTCGCGAGGCCGATTGATCAGGACGGCCCTGAGGCTGGACGCCTCGTATTCGCCCTCGCGTCGATCCTTGTCGACGAATGCGGTCGACCCGACATCGGCGTCGGTCGAAACTTCACTATAAGACATGGGTTTAGCTCCGGTCAGCTGAGTTTGGTCAACCACCCGGCCGGAGCTTCGTTCCCAGTGTCCGCGAAGGAACAGGCGCGGCTGCCGGGGGTCGGAAGCCGGACCCAACCCCGGAGTTCCCATGACAGACGCCCTCGCCCAGACCGCCGCCGAAAACGCCCGGCCCTGGCCGAGCAGGCAGGATGGCGGAGCTTGGCTCCGCGCCTGAGCCGAGGCCAGGCAGGAGATCGCCCGCCGATCCTCACGGGGCGGCGTGACATCCGCAGGCGGTCTTCGTCAGGCCGCTGGCATCCAGGATCCGGATCTTCCCCCGCCCGGTGCGCGCTCCCCCGGCGCCCTCAAGCGCCCGGCACGAGCCGTTGACCGTGGAGCGACGGAGCCCGAGCATGTCGCCGATACGCTCCTGCGACAGCAGGATGTCCTGGCGCGGGGCCGCGCGGTGAATGGACAGCAGAAGGTCCGCGACGCGAGCGTTGGCGAGATGTCGGCCGACGCAGACGAGGCGACGTTCCAGCCTGGCGCGTCTGCGGTCCTCTGCGTCCAACAGGTGGAGCATCCCTGCCTCGCCCGCCCGATCGAGCCAATCGACCAAAGCAACCCGATAGATTTCCCCGTCGGTGATCCACTGACCGGCGACGGAGCGGCCGGTCCCGGTCGCCACCACGTGACCCGGTCCCAGGATTTCGGCCGACAGGTCCGAGCCCGCCGCCTCGGTGGCCAGGCAGCCGGAAACGATCACCGCCACCTCCCCCGCCCCGAGGTGGAAGTCGCCCGCGCGGCGGGCCTCGACGACGCCCACCGACAGCGCCCAACGACGTCGCTCAGGCGGCAAGGGCGAGAAGGCCTGCCACAGGCGCAGGGTTTCGGTCGTCAGACCCGAAGCGGCCGAGGCCGGCCGTTGACGCGCAGGCGCGCTCGCATCCGCCAAACAGTCGGGCGCAAAAGCGGAGGATTGTTCTTGGGGCATGCTCTTTCCTGCGCCTCCATTTCGGGGGGCGCATTCACATAGGTGAACGACGCCCCGGGAACCTCTAGTCTCTGTCAGATCGCCGCGACGCCGTGAGGTGGTCGCGGCGATCTGACGCTCAGACAGGCTCGCACTGAAGCCGCAGGAAGGCGGGGTCGAACTCCGCCAGTTCTGCGAGCCTGTCCCAATCCAGAATTTCGATCCGTCCCTGGCCCCAGGTCAGGATGTTCCTGGCGCGGAGATCGGCCACCAGCCGGTTCACGTGCACCGTGGACAGGCCCAGCACGTCGGCCAGGACGGCCTGCGACAAGGGTAGTTCGAACCTACAATCGGTGGCGTGACGCACGACCTCGAGCCGCTTGTAGAGTTCGCACACAAGGTGCGCGAGGTGCGCAAGGGCGCTCCGCCGGCCCATGGACGCGATCCACTGGCGATGGATCGCCGCGTCGATCACGGTGTCGAGCCACAGCAGCCGGGTAAGGTGAGGATGCTCCTCGGTAAGCCGACGCAGAACGGTGTGAGGCGCCGGGGCGATCACGCACTCCGTCAGGGCGACGACGCCATGGTCCATCTGCTTCATCATGAAGCTATGCAGATCGACAAAGTCGCCGCTGACATTCAGTTCGGTGATCTGCCGTCCGCCATCCGCGAGTGTCGAATAGCGAGCCGTGAAGCCGCTGGTGAGCAGAGTGCTGTGCTCCGGCCGCGCGCCCTCCCGGACGATGTCGGTCCCGGCGGCGACGCGTTGCAATGGCCCCAGCACCTCACGAAGCGCCGCCGCTTCTTCAGGCGTCAGAGCATCCCTGCGGCTCAGCTTTTCGATCAGACCGTACAAAATCACCCCACCGCCGCGTAACGTGTCCGGGGTCCAAACGTTGCGAGGCGGCGGGACGTTCACATGGGGATGCGCGTCGCAGAACACGCGCTCGGGGTTGGCCCATGAGGCACGCCAAACCTGCTTCTGCTTCACCCAGTCGGGTGTGGGTGCGGCGCTCCCGAGGCGTGCCCTCGACGGCCATGGAGGACCGGCCTGGGAGTTGGACATCCTTCCAGGGCTGGTCTTGCACGGCCCCGACGTTCAATCTCGCCAGCATATGGGCCACGGCCTTCGCCGACATCGCTTCGGCGATCAGCCCGGTGACGACAGCCCCGGCGGTGTCCGTGCAGAGAATGCGGAACGGACCCGCGCCCCGGACGTCGATCTCGCCGTCCCGCAGCACCTCGCCCGCCAGATCCTCGCCGTCGAGGTCCCGGAATGGGCGTCCATTCAACATGTGAAAATGATAATGCGGCATGGACGCCCGGCGGTTCGAGGGGATCAGTCGAGGAGGACGGTGGTCTTGCCCGCGCCTGGTCCTGCGCCCAAGTCGGCGCCGGTGACGGGGTTCGCGTCCGGATCCGACGCGGTTCGCAGCGCGAAGGCGTTCACGGACGACTCGTCGGCGGACTCGAGGACGACCGAAGCCGAACCGTCGCCGCCGTCGACAGCCATCTGGCTCTCCTGATCCTCGACATACTCCCACTGCTCGCCCTCGTTCCAGGGACCGCGTGTATTCCCCTCGCCCTGCGACAGGTCATAGTATTTGTCGCTGAACTCGGGCACGCCGCCGATCTTGCCGGCGGGGAAGTTGGGATCGATGGCGTAGAGCGCCTTTTCGAATGACTTCTGGTGCGCGACCTCGCGGGTCATCAGGAACATCAGCGCATCCTTGACGCCCGGATCGTCGGTGACGTTGATCAGGCGCTCGTAGACGATCTTGGCGCGGGACTCGGCGGCGATGTTCGACCGCAGGTCGCAAGCCGGATCGCCGATCGAGTCGATATAGGCCGCCGTCCACGGCACGCCCGCCGAGTTCACCAGCGCCGGCGCGCCGCCGTACAGGATTGAGGTCGTGTGGCTCTCGCCCCGATCGTTCAGGGACATGTACAGATCCGCCTCCTCCAGCGCCGCCTCGGCCATCTTCCCCTTGGCGCCGCGGTTCAGCATGGCGACGATCGAACCGATCACCTCCAGGTGGCTAAGCTCCTCGGTGGCGATGTCGAGCAGCATGTCCTTGCGGCCGGCGTCCTCTTCAGCCAGCGCCTGCGTGAAATAGCGCATCGCCGCCGCCAGCTCGCCCTGCGGACCGCCGAATTGCTCGAGCATGAGCGTCGCCAGGCCGGGGTTCGGCTCGGCGACACGCACCGTGTACATCAGTCGCTTGTTGTGAATGAACATTGAGAGGGTCCTCCTGGGGGTGATGGACCCGTAACCGGAAGCCGTCATCGCTGTTCCGAAAGTCACACAGCAGACGTTCGAGCCGGGCGTTCGGCGCGGCGCCCACGTCCCGGCGGAACATCGCCAGACCGTTCTTGGCCAAGCCGAGGTCGCCGAGATCATGACGACGGATTGGGACGCTTCCCGCCCCAGTTCCAGTCCGAACTCAGGGCTGATGCAAGCCCGCGCGACGGCCGGGCTGCGCTCAGGCGATCACGGCCAGCAGCACCGCCACCCAGTGAACGGCGGCGGCGGCCACCACGTGGCCGTGCCAGATGGCCCGTCGGAACCGGAGCGCCTTGCGCGCATAGAAGCCGACCCCGATCGAATACAGCAGACCGCCGACCGCCAGCAGGATCAGCGGCGCGATCCCGAGGCTCTCCATCAACGGCTGCACCGCGATCACCATCAGCCATCCCAGGGCCAGGTAGATCGCGATCCAGAAACCGCGCCCCAGGCCCGGCAGCAGCAACTTGGCCAGGGCGCCGAACAGCGCCGTGGCCCACACCGCCGCCGTCATCCCCCACGCCCAGGCCCCCGTCAGATGTTGGGTGGTGAACGGCGTGTAGGAGCCCGCGATCATGAGGAATATCCCCGCATGGTCGAAGCGCCGCAGCACCGGCTGAAACCGCGCGGGAGCGAAATTATAGGCCGTCGAAAGCGCGAGCATCGTCAACAACCCGCCTGCGTAGATGGCCGAAGCCGCCAGGCGGCCCACATGGCCGAACCCGATCGCCAGACCCAGCAGCATCCCGCCCCCGACGAGAGCGAGCGCCAGACCCGTCAGGTGCACCACCAGATCGGCCAGCCGCGCCTGGGGGTCGTCATAGTGTTTCATGAGCGTGGATGGGTCGGTCACGGGCGTATCCGATGCTGGGTCGCCAACGGCTACACCGCCTCCAGGAGGCGCGCCAAGCGCTGCGGCGATTTCAAGCGTCCAGTCCGAGGATTGCTCAACATGGCCCCCCGATCAACGAACGATCGCCGTCAACGCCCCAGACCGCTTCCGGTGGTGATCGAGGCCAAAGCCCCCGGCAGCAGGGCTTCTTCCTTTGATCCGGAGTTCCGGACCGGAAGCGCGACACGGAGACTATGGGCCGGCCCGCCGCCGTTCGGTGTCGACCTTACCCCTGTAGTTATGTCGCCGAAGCGCCGATCCGTTGAATGGGTTCGCCGAAGAGATTGCCGCCAACAACGAACGCTGCGATTCACTCTCGCCTCGCGCGATAGCTGGCGTCGGTGGCGGAAACAGCTGGCCAGTTTGCGCAGGTATTGGGCGACGCCGCTGGCAACCCGTGGATCGGCGCGGTGGAGAGCCTGGCCTCAGGCCCTGGGCTTTGCGTCACGGGCCGCGCGAGGAGTCGCGGCGTGGCCGGGCGTCTTTTCAACCTGCGCCGCCGGGACGACTGGACGGCCTTTGCCCACGCCGACGGCGTTGAGGCCTGATCGTAGAATGCGGCCAGCCGAAAGACACTGGCGCCAAGTGTGATCGGACGTCTTCGCCGTCTTTCGAACCGGCCACGCTTTGACGCATTTCCAGACAAGACGCGGTGGGTTCGTTCCCTCACCTTGAGCGCAAACTTCACAAGGACAAGTTCATGTCGATGACGGTTGCCGACTTGCTGGCCAAGACCCTGGCTTCAGCCGGCGTAAGCCGGATCTGGGGTGTTACCGGCGACAGTCTGAACGGGCTGAACGACAGCCTCCGACGCTTCGACCAGATCGAATGGATGCATGTCCGCCATGAGGAAACCGCAGCCTTCGCCGCCGGGGCCGAGGCCGCGATCACCGGTAAGCTGGCGGTCTGCGCCGGCAGTTGCGGGCCAGGAAACCTGCATCTGATCAACGGCCTGTTCGACTGTCACCGCAACCGCACGCCGGTCCTGGCCATCGCCGCCCATATTCCCTCGTCGGAAATCGGCCTGGGCTATTTCCAGGAGACCCATCCGCAGGAGCTGTTCCGCGAATGCAGCGACTTCTGCGAACTGGTGTCCAATCCGGCCCAGATGCCGGGCGTCCTGGCGCGCGCCCTGAACACCGCCGTCGGCAAGGGCGGGGTAGCGGTGATCGTCCTGCCCGGCGATGTGGCTCTGGCCCCGGCGTCGGAAGGCGCCTCGCCCGACTGGACCCCGCCCGGCAAGCCGCGCATCACCCCCGCCGTCGCCGATGTGGCCCGGGCCGCCGAACTGCTGAACGGGGCCGAGAAGGTCGCCATCCTGGCGGGCAGCGGCTGCGCCGGCGCCCATGATCAGGTGCTGGCCCTGGCCGAGGCGCTTCAGGCGCCGGTGGTTCACGCCCTGCGCGGCAAGGAGTACGTCGAATGGGACAATCCCTTCGACGTGGGCATGACCGGCCTGATCGGCTTCTCGTCCGGCTATCACGCCATGATGAACTGCGACGCCCTGGTCATGCTGGGCACCGACTTCCCCTATCGCAACTTTTATCCGTCGGACGCCAGGATCATCCAGATCGACCATGACCCGTCCAGCCTGGGCAAGCGCGCCCATCTGGCCCAGGGCGTGGTCGGGGACGTCGCCGAAACCGTCGCCGCCCTGTTGCCGCAGCTGAAGCCGGATCGGTCGCCGCGTTTCCTAGAGGCCGCACGCAAACACTATCAGTCGGCGCGCGCGGGCCTGGATGATCTGGCGCGGCCGTCCGCGAAGGGCCGGCCCATCCATCCCCAATATCTGGCCGAGGTCGTCAGCCGGCTGGCGTCCGACGATGCGATCTTCACCGCCGACGTCGGCACCCCCACCGTCTGGGCGGCGCGGTACCTGAAGATGAACGGGCGGCGGCGGCTGCTGGGATCCTTCAACCACGGCTCCATGGCCAATGCGATGCTTCAGGGCATAGGCGCCCAGGCGGCCGCGCCGGGGCGGCAGGTGATCTCACTGTCGGGGGACGGGGGTTTCACCATGATGATGGGCGACTTCATCAGCCTGTCGCAGCTGGACCTGCCGCTGAAGGTGATCGTCTTCAACAACGGCTCACTGGGGTTCGTGGCCATGGAGATGAAGGCCGGCGGCTTCCTGGACACCGGCACGGATCTGAAGAACCCCGACTTCGCCGCCATGGCGACGGCCATGGGGATCAAGGGCTTCCGCGTAGAAGACTCCGACCAGTTGGAGGACGTCGTCGCCCAGGCCCTGGCCCATCCCGGCCCGGTGCTGATCGACGTGGTCACAGCCGGCCAGGAACTGGTCATCCCGCCGAAGATTAAGCTGGAACAGGCCAAGGGCTTCAGCCTGTTCATGCTGAAGGCGATCATGAACGGACGGGGCGACGAGGTGATCGAACTGGCCCGGACCAACCTCTAGACCGCAGCAGGCCGGGCGGCGTCTGATGACACGCCGGTACAAGACCCGGTCGGACCATCCGGGCGACAAGGGCGGATCGTTGAGGTGCAGAAAGACGTTCCGATGACCGCCGCCCCCGAAGCCTCCGCCGGCCCGGGGCGGGGCCTGATGTTCGCCATGGCCGCAGCCGCCGGGATCGGCGTGGCCAACCCGCGGTTCATGAGCGCCCCCCTCGCTCCCGTGACCGTCCTGGTTCGGAGACACCCCCTCCGTAGGGCTGCGGGATCGCCTACTCCGCTCGATCACCGAAGTGAAGCCTAGAAATTTGATAATCTCAGGTCTTTTTCACGCATTTGTGAATGCTGCCGCCGATCGTAGGGCAAACACCCACGCCTTTGATTTTAATAATTTTTTACGACAATCAACTCTTCGCGACTATCGCGCGCTATTGGCGCCAGGCACGATCCAGGCAACCGACCGAAGCACAGCATGTGCAGCGACTTGGGACCCGTTTCAGGCCCGCCCGTACCGTCGCGCGACTGTCCAGGCGGCTGAACGTTCAGGTCGCCGTGGCGGCGGCAGGCCCCCATGGACGCTAGGGGCCACCACCCTCGGACGTCAGTGTCATAAAACTGGGACCGAAATGTCGGATTCGACGCGCCCGTTCGTCTACAGAGATGGGCGCATTCGCAGGCTGGCCATGAATGGGTTGAAGCAAATTTTGCGTAAAGCGCGCAGAGCGGTCATCCGACGCGGCGTCATGGCGCAGGACGCCGACGATCTTGTCCAGGAAGCCTTCTTGCGGGTCGAGGCGTTCGGGCGCCGCGAGGGGGCGCCCGTCACCGAAGGTCGCGTCGTAGTGGCTGCGGTGAACTTGTCGATTGACGCGGCGCGGCGCCGGCGGGCCGCACCCTTCATCGACCTCGACGACGCGCCGCTGATCGCTGATGAAACGCCGGCTCCCGACGAGATTCTCCGCGCGCGGTCCAAGCTTCGTCACGCGGCCAAGGGATTGGAACGCTTGCCCGAACGTACACGCAGACTTCTATTGGCGCGCCGGATAGAGGGACTCAGCTACGCCCAGATCGCGGAGAAGGAAGGCATGAGCGTCGCCGCGGTGGAAAAGCACGTCGCGCGCGCGACCGTCGAGCTGACGAAGTGGATGGATCAATGGTGACACCGAGTGCATCGCGCCGCGACCGCGTTCGGGCGGAGGCCGCCGTCTGGTTGACACGCATCCAGCGCGAGACCGGCGTGGAGGAAAGCCGCCAGGCCCTACAGGACTGGCTGGCGCTGGATCCCGAGCACCGGCTTGCCTTCCAGCAGGTCACCGAAACCTGGGAGTTCCTGCCCGGCGCGGCGGCGTTGATGTCGCCACAGCACTCAGCGCCTGCGCGCTCGAGTCGAGGCTCCGCCCCTCGCCGCTCGGCGGTCCGACCCGCGCTGGTCGGACTGGGGCTGGCGGCCTGCGTGCTGGCGGCGGTCGGGATCATGGTGATCAAGGGCGGGTCGGTCTATGTCACCGAAGAGGGGCAGCATCGCGCCATGACCCTGGCGGACGGCTCACGCCTGACACTCAACACCGACAGCCGCGCCAAGGTGATCTATTCGGCGACCGAGCGCCGGGTCCGCCTGGATCGCGGGGAAGCGGCGTTCGACGTCGCTCACGATCCGGCCCACCCGTTCGTCGTCGTGGCCGGGACGACGGAAATCCGTGCTCTGGGCACGGCCTTCGTGGTGCGGCGGCAGGGCGATCGAGTTTCGGTGACCCTTGTGCGCGGCAAGGTGCAAATCTCTGGCGCTGGCGCGGACGCACGTGGCGCCAAGCGGGTGTTGGCGACCCTGACCCCGGGCCAACGACTGCAGGTGGCGCCGCAGGCTCAGCCCCAGCTCGACACGCCTTCGATCGAGATGGTGACGGCCTGGGAACAAGGTGAAGTGATCTTCGAAAGCGCCACCCTGGCTGAGGCCGCCAACGAGATGAATCGCTATGGGCCCATCAAGGTCACGGTCGACGCCGATGTCTCGGGCCTGCGGATTTCCGGCGTCTTCGCCACCAACCAGGCCGCCGAGTTCGCCGCCGCCGCGGCCCAGCTCCACGGGCTCAGGGCCGTGCCTCGGGAGGATGGTCTGGACCTGCAGCGATAGGTCCGGCCGCCGCCTCCCCCCGACGCCAACGTCATGAAATCTTTATGTCGGATCGCCGCAAACACTTCGTTTCCCTTGTGAGGGTCGCGCCGGCCCTCTTCAGTTTTCAGGGGATCCAGATGCCTTTCAAACACGCCGCTTTCGCCAGCGCGGCCGTCTCGGTGATGATGGTGGCCGGAGCGGCCCAGGCCCAGGCCCAGTACGCCTTCGACCTGCCCGCCCAGTCTCTCGAGCGTTCGCTGACCGCCGTCGGCCGTCAGACCCAGGTCAATGTCGTCTTCCGCCCCGAGCAGGTCAGCGGCAAAACCGCCGAGGCCCTCAAGGGTCGCTTCACCGCCGATGCCGCACTGCGCCGTCTGCTGGCCGGGTCGGGGCTGGACGTACGAACGACGCCGGGCGGCTCTTACCTGCTCGTCGAGGCTCCCACCCAACTCGTGCAGACCGAGAGCGCGGTGGTCGATGACGTCGTGGTCCTGGGCCGCGGCCGCACGCGCCAGATGCAGACGCTCTCGAAGGCCGAACTGGACAAGTTGGCCCCGGGCACTTCACCTCTTGCGGCGCTGAACAAGCTCCCGGGCGTCAACTTCACATCGTCCGACCCGTTCGGCGCCTATGAGTGGGCCCAACAGGTGACCATCCGCTCGTTCACCACCGACCAGATGGGCTACACTCTGGACGGCCTGCCGCTTGGCAACATGCAGTATCGCAACAACAACGGCCTGAGCATCGGCCGCGCGCTGCTGACCGAGAACAACGGCGCCACCTCGCTGTCCCAGGGCGGCGGCGCCCTGGGAACGGCCTCGACCAACAATATCGGCGGCACGATCGATTTTACCTCCATCGACCCGACCGGCGAGTTCGGCGTCGATATGGCCGGCACCTACGGTAGCGGCGGCACCTGGCGTGGGTTCACGCGGCTCAACACCGGCAGACTACCTGGAGGCGGCAGCCTCTACGCCGCCTATGCGCGCCAGGACACCAAGAAGTGGAAGGCTGCTGGCGAGCAAAACATCGAGCAGATCAATGTGAAGTTCGTCCAGCCGCTGGGCGAAGCCGTGCGCTCGACCACCTTCCTCGACTACGCCGACCGCCGCGAGGACGATTATGCGGACTTGTCCTTTGCCCTGGTCAACCGGCTGGGCTGGAACGTCGATACCATCAGCGACAACTTCCCCCTGGCCGAAGCCCTGGCCACCGCCCTGCAGACCGGCGGCGCCGTTCCCGCGCCGTATCTCAACGCCGACGACGTCTACTACAACGGCGGCGGTGTGCGGCAGGACACCCTGGTCTATGAACGGCTCGACTACGACCTGACGCCGTCGCTGTCGGGATCGACGACCGCCTACTACCACCGCGATCACGGCATCGGCACCTATGCGAGTCCCTACGACGCGACACCCGAGGCGTATGGCGGCTCGCCGGTCTCGGTTTCAGCGTTGCGGTACGATATCGACCGCGCCGGCCTGATCAGTCGCCTGAGCTACACCTTGGGCGACCACAAGCTGGATGCCGGCGTCTGGTACGAGGACAACGACTTTCACCAGGCGGCCTATCTCTATGGCCTGACCAAGGGCGTTGCTCCGACCAATTTCCAGCGCTTCTACGACAATCCCTTCCGCACGCGCTGGGACTATCAGTTCACCACCAAGACCTATCAGTTCCACGTCGGCGACACCTGGTCGGTCACCGACAATCTGAAGGTCAACGCCGGCTTCAAGGCGCTGAACGTCACCAACGAAGCCGAGACGATCACCAGCAACACGCCGATCAACGGCGTGATCAAGGCCAGGGACTACTTCCTGCCCTCGGCCGGGATCCTCTACCGCCTGGACGAGCGCAATGAGATGTTCGCCAGCTTCACGCGCAATATGGCCGCTTTCGTCGCCTCCGCATCCAGCGGCCCCTTCTCGACCACCCAGGCCGGCTTCGACTACATCCGCAGGGATCTGAAGCCCGAGAAGACCCGCACCCTGGAGGCCGGCTATCGCTATTCCCGGGATGGGCTGCTGGCCTCCGTGACCGCCTATGACGTCGCCTTCGAGAACCGCCTGCTGGCCACCTCGATCAGCGCCACGATCGTCGGCAACCAGAACGTCCTGCAGAATGTCGGCGGCGTGACCTCGCGTGGCGTGGAGACGGCGATCAGCTGGCGCTTCGCGCCGGCCTGGTCGCTGTTCGGCAGCTTCGCCTACAACGACGCCAAGTACGACGACGACGTCACGCCGCTCGGCGGCGCGACGATCGCGACGAAGGGCAAACGCGTCGTGGCCGCTCCGAAGACCGTCGGCGGCGCCGAATTGGCCTACGACAACGGTACGGTCTGGTCGAAGGTCACGGCCCACTATCAAGGCGAGCGCTTCTACACCTACCTGAACGACTTGCCGGTCAAGAGTTCGACCGTGTTCGATCTGGCGGCCGGCTACCGCGTCCCGCAGACGAGTGTGGAAGTGCTGCTGAACGTCACCAACCTGTTTGACAAGCGCTACTATTCCTCAGTCGGCACCAGCGGTTTCGTCAACGCCGACCCCACGGGCTCGTACACGACGCTGCAGCAAGGCGCCCCGCGCCAGGTGTTCGCCACCGTGCGGGTCAGTTTCTAGTCCGTATCCCTGACCAAGCCGCCGCCGAGGACGCTCCTCGGCGGCGGCGCTTTTTCGCGCAAGGCCATGATCGAGACCGCCATGAACCGCCGAAGCCTGATTTGTGGAGCGCTCGTTTCCGCCGGCGCCGCCACCGCCGCCACCGCAGCCTCCGCCCAGCCCAAGACAGTGGATTTCAAATTCGTGTTCCTCAGCGACACGCACATCCAGCCCGAGGACGGCGCGGTCGAGGGCGTGCATCGCTGCTTTGCCCAGGTGGCGGCCAGCGACGCCGATTTCGTGGTCCATGGCGGCGACCACGTGTTCGACGCCATGGAAGTAGGGCGCGCGCGCGCCGACGTCCAGATGGCGCTCTATCGCCAGTCCGAACGTCTGCTGGATAAGCCGGTTCGTCACGTCCTGGGCAACCACGACTGTTTCGGGCTGTTTGAGAAGAGCGGAGTGGACCCGTCCGAGCCCGGCTACGGCAAGCGCTACTTCATCGACCAGTTCGGGCCGACCTATTACGGCTTCAGCCACAAGGGCGTGCGGTTCCTTGTCCTGGACTCGATCGGTTTCAAGGGCCGCAACTACGAGGGCCGCATCGACGCCGAGCAGCTGGCATGGCTGCGCGGCGAGTTCGCGATCCTGTCGCCCTCGGATCCGGTGGTGGTCCTGACTCACATCCCGTTGGTGACCGCGCTGGAGTGCTACGAGCCCGAAGACTGGGCGGCCTCGCCCTATGACTGGACTCGGGTGATGAACGGCCGTGAGGTGATGCGACTGTTCCAGAACCACAATGTGTTGGGGGTCTTGCAGGGGCATGGTCACGTACACGAGACCGTCGAGGTCGCCGGGGTGCGCTACATCTCCAGCGGCGCGGTCGCCGGGGCGGACTGGCGCGGTAGCTTCCTGGGCACGCCGGAGGGCTATCTGGAGGTCACCATCGCCAACGGTCGTCTTGATACACGGTTCAGAACCTATGGCTTCACGCCGCCGCGCCGCCACGATGTACCGCTTTGACGCGAAGGCCGCCGCTACGGGGGCCATCTCCTCGCGACGGGTGAATGGCGCAACAGCTGCGTAATCGGGCGGTCCTGCGAAGGGGCAAGCGCCATAGAGCGCTCGGCTCAGTCCGAGATGAAGGGAGACGACGATCCTCCCTCGTTTCAGTCGACACCCATGCTAGTTTTTCGGGGCTTCGGAGCGACCTCCTATGAAGTTCGGGTAGGTCGATAGGCATCGTCAGGTCTGGCCGGTTTGTGATGTGCGCGGTCCTGGCCCTGTCGGCCAGCGGCTATTTCGCTTGGCGCGGTCGCCCCGAGACCAGCGGGTGACGGCGGTGCTGGAGACTGAGCCGCTGATGGAAGCGATCCGGACCAGAGGCGATCATGCTTCACGCCTCGACACCAGTTCCCCTCGACGCCGCAGCCCCTTTCTACACGGCTTCAGTCAACAGCGAACGTCAGCACCGCAATTCTTCTACCGCAAAGCCAAGGGTCGAGCGCACCAGTTCACCCAGGCAAATCGCCCTGTCATCAACCAACCCCTCGCCCAAGGCGGCCTTCGCACACCCTCCTCCCCTCACTCCCACTCGATCGTTCACTCGACAAGAAGGCGCTGATTTATCAGCGCCTTTTCTCTAATCCACGCACCATACCGCGTGAGTTACCGTCACTTGAACAGCGCGTTTGAGTTCATTTGTGAAATTCGAAGTAATATAATTCTAGTGATGTCGCCATCTATCGGCAGGCGGCTTTGCTTCAAGACCGATCAGCACGCCATGACAGTCGACTGCCCAAGTGGACTTACCGTATCATCATACTGACGGCAGCCGTCACTGAAGCCGGACGATACCGTCAGGCTCGCTTGGCGCCCGCGCATCGGAACCAGCCATGAAAACCCTCCTCATCGCCCTGTCCCTGGCCGCCTCTCTGGCCGCCTCCCCAAGCTTCGCCCAGGCCGTCTCAGGCTTCGGCGGCTTCAAGCCCCTGCCGGAGGCGGGCGAACAGCCGGATCCGTCGCGCGTCTATCGCGTCATCTTCGACGTCTCCCAGGGCGGCCCGGACGACAAGCCGCTGAAGGGTCTGGATCGCGTCGCGCGGCTGACGAACATGCTGGCGGCGGGCGGCGTCGACGCCGACCATCGTCAGATCGTCGTCGTCCTGCACGGCGCCGCCACGACTGCGGTCCTGTCCGACGCCGCCTGGGCCGCGCGCGGCAAGGGCGCCGCCAATCCCAACAGCGCCCTGATCCGCGCCCTCCTCGCCGCCGGCGTTCAGGTGCACCTGTGCGGCCAGGCCATGGCGGGCAACGGCGTCACGGAAGCCGAACTCGAGCCGGGCGTGACCGTCGATCTCGCCGCCCTGATGACGGTGATTCACCATCAACAGGCGGGTTATGCGCTGATCGTCAATTGACGGGGGTCATAGGCTGAACCTTTCAGGCGGATAAAAACTATTAGTTTGTGTAAGTATGTATATAAGTGTTGATCAGGATGTCTGAAGGAGACATCACATGACCGGACTTCCCCGCCTCAACGAACCCGCCCCCGACTTCCACGCCCGCACGACCCACGGGGATCGCTGCCTGGCCGACTATCGCGGCAAATGGCTCATTCTCTTTTCCCACCCCTCCGACTTCACCCCGGTCTGCACGACCGAGTTCATTGGCTTCGCCAAGCACGCGGATGAATTCGCCGCGATGAACTGCGAGCTCCTGGGGCTCTCGATCGACAGCATCTTCTCGCACCTGGCCTGGACCCGGAACATCAAGGAGAAGTTCGGCGTCGAAATCCCCTTCCCCATCATCGAGGATCTGAAGATGGAGGTGGCCCAGGCCTATGGGATGATCCATCCGGGCGCAGCCGACACCTCAGCCGTTCGCGCGACCTTCCTGATCGATCCGGAAGGCAAGCTTCGCGCCATGGTCTATTACCCCATGAGCAACGGCCGCAGCATCGACGAGTTCGTCCGACTGCTGACCGCCATCCAGACGTCGGACGCCAATGGCGTGGCGACCCCGGAAGACTGGCGCCCGGGCCAGCCGGCCATCGTGCCCCCGCCCAAGACCGCCGCGGCGGCCGAGGCCCGCGCCTCCGAAGGCTACACCTACACCGACTGGTACTTCTCGACGCGCGAGCTCCCCGACGCCCCGAAAGCCGCCTAATCGGACGCCGGCCGGACCGCGGCAGCGGTCCGGCCCTCCCTTTCCCGGACGCGAAAGGAGCTCACATGGGCGGCCTAAGACGAATCCAAGAGGCGGAATCTACCGACCTTCAGGCCGCTTCGCCATGCCGAACTACATACTTGCGCCAAGTATGAATATATCTATATATGAACACCCAACGGAGACGCCCCCATGTCCTCGCACCCCCAAGACCCCATCCGTGAACAGGCCGCTGAAATCGTGCGCGCCGCCCTGGCGGACGCCACGCAACGTCCTGTTGTGAAGTCCTTTTTTGACGAAGCGACCTTTACGGTCAGCCATGTGGTGCGCGACCCCGGCTCCAAGGTCTGCGCCATCATCGACAGCGTGCTCGACTACGATCCGGCCTCCGGCCGAACCTCGAACGCCTCCGCCGACGCCGTGATTGACTACGTGAAGTCCGAAGATCTCCAGGTGCAGTGGCTGCTGGAGACCCACGCCCACGCCGACCACCTGTCGGCCGCACCCTATCTGCAGGAAAAACTGGGCGGCCGGCTCGCCATCGGCCACGAGATTCTCACTGTGCAGGCCGTATTCGGCAAGATCTTCAACGAGGGAACCGAATTCCGCCGCGACGGCAGCCAATTCGACCAGTTGTTCAATGACGGCGACCGGTTCCGCATCGGCGGGCTGCAGGCCATGGCGCTGCATGTGCCGGGCCACACGCCCGCCTGCCTGGCCTATGTGATCGGCGATGCGGTCTTTCCCGGCGACACCATGTTCATGCCGGACTATGGCACGGCGCGCTGCGACTTCCCCGGCGGCGACGCCCGGACCCTGTATCGCTCGATCCATCGCCTGACCGCCCTGCCGGATGAGGCGCGGGTCTATCTATGCCACGACTACAAGGCGCCGCCCGGCCGCGATGAATTCGCCTGGGAGACCACCATCGGCGCCCAGCGCACCGGCAATATCCATATTCGCGACGGCGTCTCCGAGGACGCGTTCGTGGCCATGCGCACCCAACGCGACGCCACCCTGCCCATGCCCCGGCTGATCCTGCCGTCGGTCCAGGTCAATATGAATGGCGGCCGCCCGCCGGAGCCCGAGGCCAACGGGGTTCGCTACCTCAAGGTCCCGCTGAACGCGCTGTGAACCTTCAGCGCGCCGGCCGGCCTGAGCCGCAAGACCTGAACCCGATCCGCAAGCAGGAAGACCGAGCGATGGATATCCGCCCGCTGGACGACGCCCTTTCGGCCTCCCCCCAGATCGCCTTGCAGGACCTGGCCGCCGTCGCGGCCCAGGGCTTTCGATCCGTGATCTCGAACCGGCCCGACGGCGAAGACCCCGATCAGCCCAGCGCCGCCGAATTCCGCCAGGCCGCCGAGGCCGTCGGCCTGGCGTTCGCCCATGTGCCCGTGGTCGGAGGCGCCATATCCGACGCCGATGTGGCGGCCTTCCGCCGGACCCTCGACGCCCTGCCCCAGCCTGTGTTCGGCTTTTGCCGCACCGGCACGCGCACCACCACCCTGTGGGCGCTCGCCCGCGCGGCCGACGAAGCCGACCGCCTGATCCAACGCGCCCAGGCGGCCGGTTACGACCTGTCGGCGCTTCGTCCACGCCTGGAAAGCGCGCGCTGACCCCATGGATCTTTCCCCTCTTCAATACGGCCTCGGCGCCGGCGCGGGTTCGCTGGTCGGTTTCAGCCTGGGTCTGGTCGGCGGGGGCGGGTCCATCCTGGCCGTGCCGCTGATCGTCTATCTGGTCGGGGTCAAGGATCCCCACCTCGCCATCGGCACCAGCGCCTTCGCCGTGGCCGCCAACGCCTTCGCCAACCTGCTGAACCACGCCCGACACGGCACTGTGAAGTGGAAGATCGCCGGCCTGTTCGCCCTGGCTGGCGTCCTCGGCGCCGTCCTGGGCTCGACCCTGGGCAAGGCGGTGGACGGCCAGAAGCTGCTGGCCCTGTTCGCCGTCCTGATGCTGATAGTCGGAGCGCTGATGCTGAGGGGCCGCTCGGCCGCCGGCGACCCCGATGTGGTTCTGACGCCGGGCAATGCGCCGAAGCTGATCGGAACCGGCGTCCTGACCGGGGTGATGTCCGGCTTCTTCGGCATCGGCGGCGGGTTTCTGATCGTGCCCAGCCTGATGGTCTCGACCCGTATGCCCATCTATTACGCCGTCGGCTCCTCGCTGGTCGGCGTGACGGCCTTTGGCCTGACCACGGCCTTCAACTATGCGCTGGACGGCTGGGTGGACTGGCCCCTGGCGGCGATCTTCATCGGCGGCGGCGTCCTGGGCGGCCTGCTGGGCGCGCGCCTGGCCAAGAGTCTGTCAGGACAAAAGGGCGTCCTGAACACCGTGTTCGCAATCCTGATCTTCGTCGTCGCCGTATACATGCTGTACCGAAGCATCGACGCGCTCGGCCTGGTTTTATAGGATAGGATCATGGAGTTCGACGCTCTCATTCTGGCCCGAATGCAGTTCGCATTCACGGTCGCCTTCCACATCGTCTTCCCGGCCTTCTCCATCGGCCTGGCCAGTTATCTGGCCGTGCTGGAAGGGCTCTGGTTGAAGACCGGCCGTGACCTGTACCTGAACCTGTTCAACTACTGGCTGAAGATCTTCGCCGTCGCCTTCGGCATGGGCGTCGTGTCAGGCCTGGTGATGTCCTATCAGTTCGGCACCAACTGGTCGGTCTTCTCCGACAAGGCCGGTCCCGTCATCGGCCCCCTGATGGCCTATGAGGTGCTCAGCGCCTTCTTCCTCGAGGCCGGATTCCTGGGCGTCATGCTGTTCGGCCTGAAGCGGGTAGGCAAGAAGCTGCACTTCCTGGCGACCCTGATGGTCGCCATCGGCACCTTCGCCTCCGCCTTCTGGATCCTGTCGGTCAACAGCTGGATGCAGACGCCCCAGGGCTACGCCATCAACGACGTGGGCCAGTTCGTGCCGGCCGACTGGTTCAAGATCGTCTTCAATCCCTCCTTCCCCTATCGCCTCGCCCACATGCTGCTGGCGGCCTATCTGACCACTGGCCTGGTGGTCGGCGCGGTCGGCGCCTGGCACCTGCTGAAAGAGCGGACCAACAAGGGCGCGCGCAAGATGTTCGCCATGGCCACGGGCATGATCCTGGTCGCCGCCCCGGTCCAGATCTTCATCGGCGACATGCACGGGCTGAACACGCTGGAGCACCAGCCCGCCAAGGTCATGGCGATGGAAGGCCATTTCGAAAGCCACCCGGACGGCGCCCCCCTGATCCTGTTCGGTCTGCCTGACCGCGAGGCCGCCACCGTCCGCGGCGCAGTCGAGATTCCCAAGCTGTCGTCCCTGATCCTGAAGCACGACCCGAACGCGCCCCTGGCCGGCCTGGACACCATCGATCGCGCCGACTGGCCGCCGGTGGAGATCGTCTTCTGGTCCTTCCGCGTCATGGTGGGCCTGGGCATGGCCATGCTGCTGCTGGGCCTGTGGGGCCTTTATGCCCGCCTGCGCAGACGTCTCTACGACGCGCCCTGGCTCCACCGGTTCGCCCTGGTCATGGGGCCGATGGGATTCGTCGCCGTGCTGGCGGGCTGGATCACCACAGAGGTGGGGCGTCAGCCCTGGACGGTCTACGGCCTGTTGCGCACGGCCGACAGCGCCGCGCCGCTGGACGCCCCTGCGGTCGCCAGTTCCCTGGCCGCCTTCGCCGTCGTCTATTTCACGGTGTTCGGCGCCGGGGTCTTCTACATCCTGCGCCTGATGAGCCATGCGCCGCACCGGGGCGAGCCGGGCGTGGCGGAAACGCCGATCCGCACGGCGGGCATCACCCCCGCCCCCGCCATCGACCCCGACCGTCCCATCCCCACGGGCGAGGAGACCGATCATGAACATTGATCTGACCCTGATCTGGGCCGGTCTGCTGGCCTTCGCCGTCTTCGCCTATATCGTCATGGACGGGTTCGACCTGGGCGTGGGCATCCTGTTCCCGACGCTGAAGCCGGGCGATCAGCGCGACAAGGCGATGAACTCCATCGCCCCGGTGTGGGACGGCAACGAAACCTGGTTGATCCTGGGCGGCGGCGGCCTGTTCGCCGCCTTTCCGCTGGCCTACGCCGTGCTGATGCCGGCGGTCTATACGCCGATCATCGCCATGCTGCTGGGCCTGGTCTTCCGGGGCGTCGCCTTCGAATACCGCTGGCGCACGGTGCGCGCCAAGCCGGTCTGGGACGTGGCCTTCTTCGGCGGCTCGCTGCTGGCCGCCTTCTCCCAGGGCGTGACCCTGGGGGCCATTCTGCAGGGGGTCGAGGTTTCCGGCCGGGCCTATGGCGGCGGGTGGTGGGACTGGCTCAGTCCCTTCAGCCTGCTGACCGGCGCCGCCGTCGTCGTCGGCTACGCCCTGCTGGGCGCCACCTGGCTGAACATGAAGACGGAAGGCGCGCTCCAGTCCCACGCCCGTTCCCAGGCCTGGAAGCTGGGTCCGGCGACCCTGCTGATGATCGGCGCGGTCAGCCTGGCCACGCCCTTCCTCGACGGCGAATACGCGCGTCGCTGGTTCGACTGGCCCGGCGTCCTGCTGACGGCCCAAGTGCCGTTGCTGGTCGTGATTCTGGCGGCCGCATTCTTCTGGACCATGCGCCAGAAGCGCGAGGTCTGGCCCTTCCTGCTGTCCCTGGGCCTGTTCGCCGTCACCTTTGCGGGCCTGGGCGTCAGCATCTTCCCCTATGCGGTGCCCGACGAGATCACCCTGTGGCAGGCCGCCGCCCCGGCCTCCAGCCAGATGTTCATGCTGGTCGGCGCCCTGATCCTGATCCCGATCATCCTGGCCTACACCGCCTATGCCTACTGGGTGTTCCGCGGCAAGGTCGGCGACGACGGTTACCACTGATGCGCCGTGGTCCGACAAGCGGGCTCCGGCAGGGCCTGTGGTTCGTCGCCCTCTGGGTGCTGGGCGTGGGCGTCCTGGGCGTGATCGCCTATCTGCTGCGCGGCGTCCTGAAGCTGGCCGGCGGATGAGCCCGCAGACGCCGAACCGCTGGCCCTGGCCGCCGCTCATCATGGGCGGGGCCGTCCTTGTCGCGTTCCTCGCGGCGCGCCTATGGACGCCGCCGCCGCTGTTTCCCGGCGCCTTTACAGCCGGCGGCCTCCTGGTCGCCCTCGCCCTTGGCCTGGACCTCTGGGCCATGCTGGAGATGCGGCGGCGGCGCGCCAACATCCTGCCGCACCGGGCGGCGACAGCCCTCGTCACGACCGGTCCTTTCGCCTGGAGCCGCAACCCGATCTATCTCGCCAACGGGCTGCTGCTGCTCGGCCTCGGCGGCCTGTTCGACAACGCCTGGTTCTTCGTGGCCGCCCCCGTCGCCGCCTTCGCCACCGACCGCCTCGCCATCCGGCGCGAGGAACGACACCTGGCGGCCCTCTTCGGCGCAGCGTGGTCCGACTATGCCGGCCGGGTGCGCCGCTGGCTCGGACGGCGGATGACGTCGTGATCACCCTAAGGCTGGCTTAAGCTTGGCGCGTCCTGTTGCGACAGGCATCGACCTCGGCGAACTTTGAGCCCCCCTCGGCCAAGGGAACACGCTTCTGGTGGATGGTATCCTCATAAGAGGCGCACTCGCCACCACCGGACAAACGACAAACGTCTAGGACGGTTGGCGTGTCCAGGTTGGCTAGCGCCCGCGAAGAGACGCGTCATGCCCCTTTCGCGCCCCACAGACACCTACCCTATCCAGTCGCTACCGTGAGGCTACGGGGCGCGGCATGTGAACCAAGCAGCTATGCTTCAATCACTACTCCGCAATCATCTCGCCAGAGGCCGCCCCGTATGACTGCCCCATCACTCCCACTCGATCCTTCAATAGACCAGAAGGCGCTGATTTATCGGCGCCTTTTCTCTCATCCGCGCACCATACCGTGCGAGCTACCGTCACTTGGACAGCGCTTTTGAATTCATTGGTGAAATTCGACGTAATAAAATTCTAGTGATGTCGCCATCTATCGGCAGGCAACTCTGCTTCAAGACCAACCAGCACCGCTATGACAAGCGAATAGGCAGCTGGACTATACCGTATCATCAAACCGACAACAGACGCCACTGAAGCCGGTTGATACCGTCAGTCTCGCTTGGCCGAGTTGTTCAAAGACTCTGACGCCTGCTCCGGAATTGTCACCTCAACACGAAGACCGCCTCCTGGTGAGCGCAAGAACTGCACCTGTCCCCCATGGGCCTTCACAGTGGCGAGGACGATAGAGAGGCCCAGACCGCTCCCTCCGGTAGGGGCATTCGACGCGCGGAAAAAGCGCCGTCCCAAACGATGCAGATCCGAGAAGGCCACGCCCGGTCCGTCGTCCTCGACGATCAAGCGTCCGGAAGTCGGGTCGTAGCTGATCAGGATTGAAGACTCTGCGTGCGCCTGTGCGTTGGCGAGAAGATTGGCGGCCGCTGCCCCGAAGCGATCTGGATCCACGTTGAGCAGGGCGTCACCATCGACAAACGAGACCCGACCATCGCCTTCCGCTCCTGCAAACAGCGCTCGGAGCGTCACCCAGCGGCGATCCTCGTCGCTAACCGGCATCTCGTCCTCGCGCGCCAGGGCGAGAAGCCCCGTGACGAGGCGGGCGGTGCGATCGACGGAAGTCTGGATCTGCTCCAGCGCGCGGCTTCGAACGGCAGGATCCGAAGACGACGCCGCAATCTGCGCCTGGACACGCAGGCCTGCCAGAGGCGTACGCAACTCGTGCGCGGCGGCGGCCGTGAACTCGGCCTCGCGACGCCGCGCTGCGCCAAGGCGTGACATCAGGTCGTTCAGCGCCAGGGCGAAGGGACGGAGTTCGCGGGCGTCCGGCGATACGTCCAACGCCGTCAGGTCTTCCGCATCCCGTACCGCAAGGCTGCGGGTCATTTGTCGAATAGGGGCCAGCCCCCGCCCAACCGACCACCAGATCAGCACGCCCAGCGCCAGCAGACCGAGGACCGCCGGACCGATCAAGGCGGTGACGACATTGCCGACCAGGTGTTCGCGAACGGCCAGATTGTCCCCAACCATGACCCGGAAGCCGGCGTCACGATCATGCACCGTATAGACACGCCAGCGCTCGCCCCGGATCGTGCGCTCAGAAAATCCGTCGCCCCCTTCCGACAACCGCTCGGCAGGCGCGCTTTGGGAACGGCCGATCAGATCGCCTTCCAGCGACCAGATCTGGCAGGAGAGCTGACGGTCGTAGACATCGGCGGCCCCGGTGTCCGGAGCCTGGATCGCCGGGCGCACGCTGCCGGCCTGCATCAGGGACGAAACCATGCGGGCCGACTCCATCAGGCGCCGGTCCAGCACCCGCTGCACTTCGGCCCGGGTCTGGATTTCGACCCAGACGACCGCGCCGCCCCAGACCAGGGC
This sequence comes from Brevundimonas sp. TSRC1-1, assembly GCF_049898245.1. Lineage (NCBI taxonomy): Bacteria > Pseudomonadati > Pseudomonadota > Alphaproteobacteria > Caulobacterales > Caulobacteraceae > Brevundimonas > Brevundimonas sp. TSRC1-1. Next base: position 647,907 of record NZ_JAFCXI010000001.1, on the reverse strand, counting down.
GGTCACGAGCGCGAGAGTGACGAACAGACGCAGGCGGATCGAGCTCATTGCAGGGTGTATCCCACGCCGCGGACGGTGCGGATGAAGCCGGCTCCCAACTTGGCCCGCAGATAGTGGATGTGCACTTCCACGGCGTTGGAGCCGATCTCCTCCTGCCAGCCGTACAGGCGTTCTTCCAGCTGACTGCGCGAGAGGACCTGTGCGGGCCGTTCCATCAGGGCCTCCAGGATAGCGAACTCACGTCTTGAAAGGGGCAGGTCCCCCTCTTCACGCCAAGCCAGACGCGACTTGGGATCGATGGTCACCCCGCCGTGGCGCAAGGCGGGGGTCGAACGTCCGAGCAGGCGACGCCGCACCGCGCGCAATCGCGCGGCCAGCTCGTCGAGATCGAACGGTTTGCCGACATAATCGTCCGCACCGGCGTCCAGACCCACAATGCGGTCCCGACTGTCATCGCGCGCCGACAAAACCACCACGCCGACATCCATGTCGCGCTCTCGAACGAAACGCAGCACCGAAAGGCCGTCGCCGTCAGGAAGACCCAGGTCCAGCACGACCGCATCGAACGCCGAGCTTTCCAGCGCCGCGAGGGCGTCCTCGACCCGCCCGACGACTTCGACCGTCCAGCCGCAGGCGCTGAGCCCGACCTGCAGACCGTCGGCGAGAACGGGATCGTCTTCTATGGCGAGCAATCTCATGCGGTGTGACGTGCAAGCTCCGGCTTAAGCCTGACTTAAGCTCGCTTGCCGACGAGATGGCCATGAGGTTTTTCCGCCGACTGCTGCCCGCCGCTCTCGCAATCCTGTCCTTCGCCCTGCCGGGTTCGGCTCTGGGTCAGGCCCCGCTTTCGCCCGACAAGGCCTTCGCTCTGACGGTGACGCGCGAGGCCGACGGCGATCTGGCCTTCGCCTGGGACATCGCGCCTGGCCATTATCTCTATCGTGACCACACCGTCGCCAGCACGCCGGGCGGGAAGGTGTCTCTACCGCTGGAACTGGCCGCCGGCGAAACCAAGGACGATCCGGGCTTCGGCGTCGTCGACGTCTGGCATGATGCAGGTCGCGCGACCCTGTCGGCGCAGACGTTGACGCAGGCGGGCGAGCCGACGTCGGTCAACATCACCTATCAGGGCTGCCTAGAGGACTCGATCTGCTACCCGCCGATGACACGCACCATCGACGTGCCGACCCGGCCGCAGTCCGACGTGGCCGCGCGGGAGGCCGATGCGCAGACCGCACAGGCCGCCGCCATGCTGGCGATCCAGGCGCCGGACGCTCTACCCGCGCCTGCGAGTGAGGAGGGCGCGTCGGCGCCTTCTCCGGTCGCATCATCGCCGGCGGTCACTCTGGACGCCAACCCGGGCTTCGTCGATCGTCTGGCGCTGCAGGGCGGGGCGACCTGGGTTCTCCTCGCCTTCTTCGGTTTCGGCGTGCTGCTGGCCTTCACGCCCTGCGTCTTTCCCATGTATCCGATCCTGGCCGGCGTCATCGGACGCGGCGTGGACGGGCGCGGTACGCGCCGGGGCCTGACGCTCTCGGTCGCCTATGTGCTGGGCCTTTCCATCGCCTTCGCCCTCCTGGGCGTCGCGGCCGCCTGGTCCGGACAGAACCTGCAGATGGCGCTCCAGTCTGTTTGGGCCGTGGGCGCGCTGGCTGTCGTCTTCGTCATCCTCGCCGCGTCCATGTTCGGCGGCTTCGAGCTGCAGCTGCCCTCGGCCTGGACCAGCCGCCTCTCCCGCGACGGCGGCGATGGGCGGCGCTCCCTGCCCTCAGCCGCAGGTCTGGGCTTCGTCTCGGCCCTCATCGTGGGGCCTTGCGTCACCGCGCCCCTGGCGGGCGCCCTGCTCTACATCGCCCAGACCGGCGACGTTGGGCTGGGCGCGGCGGCCCTGTTCTTCCTGGGCCTGGGCAAGGGGGTGCCCTTGATCGTGTTCGGCACGGTCGGCGCGCGCTTCCTGCCCAAGGCTGGGCCGTGGATGGGCCGGGTCAAGATGCTGTTCGGCTTCATCTTCCTGGGTATGGCCTGGTGGCTGGCCGGCCGCATCCTGCCGCCGACGGCGACGCTGGTTCTCGGCGCGGCGCTGGCGCTCGGTCTGGCTGCCGCCCTCGGCCTGTTCCAGCCCCTCAGCCCAAACCTGAGAAGCGGCGTCGCCCGCGTCGCCGGCCTGGCGGCCGCGACCTGGGGCCTGTTACTGCTGGTCGGACTTAGTCTCGGGGCGGACGACCCGTGGCGCCCGCTCGAACCCCTGGCGCGTCCCGCCGGAGTCACAGCCGACGCGCCGGTGGAGACCGCGGCGGTCGTGCTCGATCAGGCCGCGCTGGACCGCGCCGTCGCCGATGCCGGCGCCCGCGAACGTCCCGCCCTGGTCTATTTCACCGCCGACTGGTGCGTCAGCTGCAAGGTGATCGAGCGGACGGTGTTCGAGGACCCCGCCGTGATCGCCGGCCTTTCGAACACCGACCTGATCAAGGTCGACGTCACGCGCAGCACCCCCGAGGCTCGCGCGCTTCTTGAGCGGCACGGGGTGGTCGGGCCGCCGACGATGATCTTCCTGTCGCCCTCGGCGACCGAAGCGCCGGGGAGCCGGCTGATCGGAGAGATGTCGGCCCAAGACGTCGCCTCCGCCCTGCAGAGCGCCGGAGCCGCCGCATGAACGCCATCACCCTGGGCCCGCTCGTCCTGTCGGGAGAGCGGTTCGCCATTATCGCCGGCGTGTTCGTCTTCATGATCGGCGCCGGACTGCTGGCCAGCCGGGTCAGCCCGCGCTTCAATCTGTGGAGCACGGTCCTGGTCTTCGGCGGTCTGACGGCCGCCCGCCTCGGTCACGTGGCGACGCACTGGGAGTATTTCGGGGCCGACCCGTGGCGGGCGCTCGCGGTCTGGCAGGGCGGGTTCAGCTGGATCTGGGTCGCGCCGGTCGTGATCCTGACCACGATCCTGCTGCTGCGCACGACGCGCGAACGCGCCTGGGCCATTGCGCCTGTGCTGGCCAGCGCCCTGGTTTGGACCACCGCCCATCAGTTGGCCTCGGCGACGCAGCCCATGGCGCCGCCCGCCCTGACGCTGGCCGCGATGGACGCCCCGCCCATCAACCTCTCCGCTCCGGGCGACCGGCCCACGGTGATCAATCTCTGGGCCACATGGTGCCCGCCGTGCCGACGAGAGATGCCGGCTTTGGCCCAGGCCGAGAAAGCCCATCCGAATGTGCGCTTCCTCTTCGTCAACCAGGGCGAGGGCGAGGCCGGCGTTCGCGCCTTCCTGAAGAGCCAGGGGCTGGCCCTCGACCATGTGCTGTTCGACGAGGCCATGGCGGTGCCGCGCCACTACGGCACGGCCGGCATTCCGGTGACCCTATTCCTCCACGCCGACGGCCGTCTGGCCAAGGCCCACATGGGGGAAATCGCCCCCGAACAGATCGCGACCGAAATCGCGCGTCTGCACTGACCCCTCGCCTCACGGAGCTTCCATGAACCGCACCTTCGCCCCTGCCCTCGCCGCCGTCCTGGCGCTCGCCGCCTGCGGCCCCGCCGACGCCGACAACGGCGCGGCGCCCGCCAGCCCTTCCGCCGCCTCTGGACAAGACATGCCGGCCATCGCCCAGGTCGGCTTCAACGATCTGCTTCGGAATCCCGCCGCGCCCTTCATCGGCGCCGAAAACGCCGATGTGACCATTATCGGCTTCGTCGATTACAACTGCCCCTACTGCAAGAAGATGCAGCCGGAGATCGACGGCCTGCTGAAGGCGGACCCCAAGGTGCGCGTCCTGTACAAGGACTGGCCGATCTTCGGCGACGTCTCGGAGACCGCCGCCCGGACCGCCCTGGCCGCCGCCTACCAAGGCAAGTACGAGGCCGTTCACAACGCCTTCATGCTGTCGCCGTCGCGCATCGGCGACCAGGCGGACATCACGCGTCTGGTCCAGTCGGCCGGCGTGGACATGGCGCGCCTGAATCAGGACCTGGCCGATCACCGCGCAGACATTGACGCGGTGCTCGACCGAAACGGCCGAGAAGCGGCGGCCCTGGCCCTCCAGGGCACGCCCGCCTTTATCATCAACGGCAATCTGATCCCCGGCGGCATGCCCCAGGCGCAACTCGAAGCCGTGATCGGTCGTATCCGCTCCGGACAACCGCTGCGCTGAGACCGACCATGACCACCCTGACCCTGCTCCAGCTGAACGACCTGCACGGCTATCTCGAGCCGCATCCCGAACTGGTGCGCACCGAAGGCGGCTGGCGGTTCGAACGGCTGGGCGGGGTCGCCCGCATCGCGCGCCTCTTCGAAGAGGCGCGCGCCGAAGGTCCATGCCTGACCCTGGACAACGGCGACACCTTCCATGGCACGCGGGTCGCCGTCGCCAGCCGGGGCGAGGCGCTGGTTCCGATTATGAAGGCCCTGAAGATCGACGCCATGACGGCGCACTGGGAGTTCGCCTATGGCCCCGCGGGGTTCAAGGCGTTGGCTTCAAGGCTCGATTATCCCGTTCTGGCCGCCAATGTCTTTCGCAAGGACGACGGCACGCCGGTGTTCGACGGGCGATGGGTGTTCGAGCGCGGCGGTCTGAGGATCGGCGTGATCGGCCTGGCCTGCCCCATCGTCGACAAAACCATGCCCCCGACTTCTCCGAAGGCGTGCGGTTTGAAATGGGGGTGGCCGAAGCCCGCGAGCAGTTGCACCAGCTCCGCGCGGAAAAGGTCGATCTGGTCGTCCTGCTGTCGCACCTGGGCTTTCCGCAGGATCTGAAGTTGGCCGCCGCGACGCCGGGCATCGACGTGATCCTGAGCGGCCATACCCATAACCGCCTGCACGAGCCGGCCCGCATCGGCGACACCCTGATCATCCAGTCCGGCTGCCACGGCGCCTATATCGGCCGGCTGGACCTGGAGATTGCAGAGGGCCGCGTGTCCCTGCGCCGCCATCGGCTCATAGCCGTGGACGCCGGCCCCGAAGACGATCAAGTCGCCGGCTTGGTGGAGACGGCCCTGGCTCCCGAGCGCGAGCGTCTGGCGCGCGTCATCGGCCGCACGGCCATCCCCCTTCACCGCTACGCCATGGCCAGCGCGCCGATGGACGACGTCCTGCTGGCGGCGGCGGCGCAGGGAGCGGGCGTGGACATCGCCTTCTCGAACGGCTGGCGCTACGGCGCGCCCGTCCCGCCGGGTCCGGTCACTCTGGGCGACCTCTACAATATGGCGCCGATGAACCCGCCCATCTCGCGCACGACGCTGACCGGAGCCGAGTTGAAGGCGATGCTGGAAGAGAATCTTGAGCGCACCTTCGCCGCCGACCCGTATGAGCAGATGGGCGGCTACATCAAACGCTGCCGGGGCTTGACGGCCTTCGTGAAGCTGGAGAATCCCAAGGGACAGCGCCTTGATCGCCTGCTGGTCGGGGACCGCGCTGTCGAGCCGGAGGCGGACTATCCGGTGGCCTTCGTCACCGCCCAGGGGGTGCCCGAACATTACGGGCGAGACCGCCGGACGCTCGACATCGACACTGTGGGCGCGCTTGAATCCTGGTTCGCCGACCATACGCCTGGCGAGACCGATCTGCCTGCCAGCGTCCTCATCATATGAAGGAACACCTTATGGACTCCGTCGCCGCCCGCGACTTCTGGAATAGCCGCTATGACCGCCAGGACTATCTGTTCGGCGAGACGCCCAACGCCTTCCTGGCCGCTCAGATCGCGCGGCTCCAGCCCGGCATGACCGCTCTGGCGGTCGCCGACGGCGAGGGGCGAAACGGCGTTTGGCTCGCCGAACAGGGCCTGACTGTCACGACCACGGACATCGCCCCACGCGCGATCGAGAAGGCCCTCGCCCTGGCCGAGCGACGCGGGGTCGCGCTGGACGCCCAGCTGGCGGACCTCGAGACCTGGGCCTGGCCGCAGGATGCGTTCGACGTCGTGGTCGCCGTCTTCATTCAGTTCGCCCCGCCTCCCCAGCGCGACCGAATCTTCGAGCGTATGAAGGCGGCGGTGAAGTCCGGCGGCCTGATCCTGCTGCAGGGCTATCGGCCGGAACAGATCGCCTATGGTACGGGCGGCCCGGGGCAGGTCGAGAACCTCTACACCGAGGCGCTGCTCCGCGACGCCTTCGCCGACTTCGACATCCTGCATCTGAAAAGTCACGACAGCGACGTCTCCGAAGGCGCCGGCCACAGCGGCCGGTCCGCCCTGATCGATCTCGTCGCCCGCCGTCCCTGACCCCCAGCGCCCGCACACCGGAACCCGCCATGAAAACCCTCCTCCTCGCCCTGTCCCTGGCCGCCTCCCTGGCGGCCTCCCCGAGCTTCGCTCAGGCTGTTTCAGGCTTCGGCGGCTTCAAGCCCCTGCCCGAGGCCGGCGAACAGCCGGATCCGTCGCGCGTCTATCGGGTCATCTTCGACGTGTCCCAGGGCGGTCCGGACGACAGGCCGTTGAAGGGACTGGATCGCGTCGCGCGGCTGGCGAATATGCTGGCGGCGGGCGGCGTGGACGCCGACCATCGTCAGATCGTGGTCGTCCTGCACGGCGCCGCCACCCCTGCGGTCCTCTCCGACGCCGCCTGGGCCGCAAGCGGCAAGGGGGACGCCAACCCCAACAGCGCCTTGATCCGCAGCCTCATCGCCGCCGGCGTCCAGGTTCGGCTGTGCGGCCAGGCCATGGCGGGGAACGGCATAATGCAAGCCGACCTCGAACCGGGCGTGAGCGTCGATCTCGCCGCCCTGATGACAGTCATCCACCACCAGCAGGCTGGATATGCCCTGGTTGTGAACTGACGGCTCGGCATAGACGGAACCTTCCCTGGCCATAAAAACTATTAGTTTGTGTAAGTGTGTATGTAAGTGTTCAATGGGGCGTCTGAAGGAGACATCGACATGACCGGACTGCCCCGCCTCAACGAACCCGCCCCCGACTTTCACGCCCGCACCACGCACGGGGACCGCAGCCTGGCCGATTACCGCGGCAAATGGCTGATCCTCTTCTCCCACCCGTCGGACTTCACCCCGGTCTGCACGACCGAGTTCATTGGCTTCGCCAAGCACGCGGATGAATTCGCCGCGATGAACTGCGAGCTCCTGGGGCTCTCGATCGACAGCATCTTCTCGCACCTGGCCTGGACCCGGAACATCAAGGAGAAGTTCGGCGTCGAAATCCCCTTCCCCATCATCGAGGATCTGAAGATGGAGGTGGCCCAGGCCTACGGGATGATCCACCCCGGGGCGGCTGACACTTCGGCTGTTCGCGCCACCTTCCTGATCGATCCGGAAGGCAAGCTGCGCGCCATGGTCTACTATCCCATGAGCAATGGCCGCAGCATCGAAGAGTTCGTTCGGCTGCTCACCGCGCTCCAGGCGTCCGACGCCAACGGGGTCGCGACGCCTGAGAACTGGCGCCCTGGCCAACCGGCCATCGTCCCCCCACCCAAGACCGCCGAGGCGGCTGAGGCCCGCGCCTCCGAGGGTTACGTCTACACCGACTGGTATTTCTCGACGCGCGACCTCCCCGACGCCCCGAAAGCCGCCTGATCGGACGCTGGCCGGGCCGCGCAAGCGGTCCGGCCCTTTTCTTCGCAAACCAAACGGAGCCTTCATGCAGATCATCGACCACGGCGGAGCGCGCATCGCGGCGCTCCACGACAAGAAGACCGGCAGTTGGCAATATGTCGTCTCCGACCCGGTCAGCCGCAAATGCGCGATCATCGATCCGGTCTGGGATTTCGACGAGAAGGCGGCGGCGACCTCGACCCGCAACGCCGACGCCATCCTGGACTACGTCAAGGCGGAAGGCCTGACCGTCGAATGGCTGCTGGACACCCATCCCCACGCCGACCACTTCTCCGCCGCGCCCTACCTCAACGAGAAGCTGGAGGCCCCCACTGCGATCGGCGAAAAAGTCATCGGCGTCCAGAGGCTGTGGAAGGACATCTACGGCCTGGACGACGACTTCCCAACCGACGGTCGCCAGTGGGACCGTCTCTTCCAGGCGGGTGATACGTTTGCTGTCGGCGACCTGCAGGGGCGGGTCATCTTCTCCCCAGGCCACACCCTGGCGTCCATCACCTATGTGATCGGCGGCAACGCCTTCGTCCACGACACCCTGATGATGCCCTATGCCGGCACCTCGCGCGCCGACTTTCCGGGCGGCGACTCCAAGGCCCTCTACCGAAGCATCCAGGACATCCTGGCCCTGCCCGAGGAGACCGGCGTCTTCGTCGGCCACGACTACGGTCCCGATGGCCGCGAGCCCGCCTGCTTCAGCACCGTGAGAGAGCAGAAGGCGGACAACATCCATGTCGGCGGCGGACGCGGAGAGGCGGATTTCGTGCGGCTTCGCGACGGGCGGGACGCCACCCTGCCCTTGCCGAACCTGATGCTCTACGCGCTTCAGGTGAACATCCGCGGCGGGGTGCTGCCGCCGCCCGCGCCAGATGGGCGGGTCTATTTCAAGATCCCCGCCAATCACTTCGCCCCGCCCCAGGAGAACTCTTGATGCGTCTTTCCACCCTGGCCCTGGCCGCCCTTTTGAGCGCGACGGCCCTGGCCACCCACGCCCAGACGCCCGCCGATCCTCTTCATGTCTACGGTCCGGGCGGCCCCGCCCCCGCCATGCGCGAAGCGGCGAAGGCCTATGAAGCGCGCACCGGTCGCGCCGTGGCCGTCGTCGCCGGACCCACGCCCCAATGGCTGGGCCAGGCCAAGGCGGACGGCGACCTGATCTTCTCAGGCTCCGAGACGATGATGACCGACTTCGTCAGCGCTCTGGAGGGCCGCATCCGCGCCGAGGCGGTCGAGCCGCTCTATCTGCGCACCGCCTCCGTCCTCGTTCGGCCGGGAAATCCGAACGGCATCGGCGGCCTGGAGGATCTCTTCCAGCCGGGTCGCCGTGTCTTGGTCGTCAACGGCGCGGGCCAGAACGGCCTGTGGGAGGACATGGCCGGTCGCACCGGCGACATCGCCAAGGTGCGCGCGCTGCGTCGCAACATCGTCGTCTACGCCCGCAACAGCGCCGAGGCCCGACAGGCCTGGATCGACGACCCGACGCTGGACGCCTGGATCATCTGGGGCATCTGGCAGGTCGCCAATCCGGACCTCGCTGATGTGGTCGAGGTCGAAGAGCCCTATCGCATCTACCGCGACGCCGGCGCCGTTGTGACCGAGACCGGCCGCCAGGACGCCGACGCCCAGCCGTTCCTTGAATTTCTGAAGTCCGATGAGGGGGCCGCCATCTTCGCGCGTTGGGGTTGGCGGACCGGCCAACCTTAAGCCTGCCTTAAGGTGAACCCCGCGGTGTCGGCGGCATGGCCAACCGTCGCTCCTTCACCCTGAACCGCCGACACCTGCTCGCGGCGGCCGCGGCGCCGCTCTGGCTCTCGACGACCGCGCGAGCCGTATCGGCGCCCGCCGCGTTGAACATCACCGCCCTGACCGCAGCCTTCTACGCCGCCCGCGGCGGACGCCCGGCCTGGGCGGGGCCAGCGCGCCGGCAAGCCATGGACGCCTTGGCCCTGGCGGACCGCCACGGCCTATCAGCGCCCGACGGCCTCGCCCTAGGCGAAGCCGAGCTGACACAGGCCATCCTGACCCTGGCCGAGGCGCTCGCGCATGGCCGGGTCGATCCAGCATCGGTGGAGACGCTTTGGGAGATGGGTCGCAACCAGGTCGCTACGCCGCCGCTGCTGGCGACGGCGGTCGACGACGGAACGTTGGCCGAGACGATGGCGGGCCTCGCGCCCCAGGACCGCGGCTATCAGGGCCTGTGCGACGGCTTCCTCCGCTATCGCGCCATCGCCGACCGCGGCGGTTGGCCGCCCTTCGCCCTGGGCGCAACGATCGAACCGTTTGCGTCCGACCCCCGCCTTCCCGCCCTCCTGCCGCGCCTTCGGGTGGAAGGCGATCTGAGCGACGCCGCCGCCGCGATGGTCGGCCCGTCTGGCGGTGACTACGGCTCCGTTCTGCAAGAGGCCGTTCGGGCGTTCCAGGTGCGCCACGGTCTGGAAGCGGACGCCCGCATCGGCCCGGCGACCCAGCGGGCGCTGTCGATTTCGGCCGAGGCCCGTGCTCGCCAGATCGCGCTCAATCTGGAACGCCGCCGTTGGCTGAAGCGGGACGTGGCCCCGGAACGGATCGAGGTGAACACCGCCGCCTCCATCATGGTCTACTGGAAGGATGATCGGCCCGTGCATTCGATGCGGGTCGTGACGGGAGACGCGGACAATGCGACGCCCAGCCTCGAACGGCCCTTCGCCTCGGTCGTCGCTAATCCGCCCTGGACGGTCCCGACCTCCATCGCCCAGCGCGAGATCCTGCCGCGCGGCGCCGCCTATATGCGGGCGAACAACATGACGATCCAGAACGGCATGGTGGTTCAGCGCGCCGGCCCGAACGCCGCCCTGGGCCAGGTCAAGTTCGAGCTTCAGGACAGCTACGCCATCTTCCTGCACGACACCCCGTCGCGGGGTGCGTTCGACCAGAGCTTCCGCCATCTCAGCCACGGCTGCGTGCGGGTGCAGGACGCCGTCGGCTTCGCCCGACTTCTGCTGGCGCCCGACCCCGAAAGGCTGGCCCGCTTCGACGCCGCGCTGGACAGCGGCCAGACCGTCCGGGTGGCGACCGGTCGGCCGATCGACGTGCGCCTGCTGTATTGGACCGCCTTCCTGGACGGCCAAGGCCGCGTCGCCTTTCGCGATGACATCTATCGTCGCGACACCCGTCTGGCGGAGGCGTTGGGCATCGCCCTGCACCTGCCGCGGCCCGACGACCGGCGCGCCGATGCGGACGACGTCGGCCCCTGACGGCTATTCGGTCGTGCGGCCGTCGAAATGCTCGTGGTCGGCGGAGGCCTCTTCCACCGTGGCGTGAACCGTCCCGTCGAGATGCTCCGGCGGACCATAGAGGGTGTAGAGCCGAAGCGGCTCGGACCCCGTGCTGACCACATTGTGCCGGGCGCCCTGAGGGACGATGACCCCGTCGTCCGCCTTCACGGCGTGACGAACGCCATCGATCCAGATTTCGCCCTCGCCCGCCTCGATGCGGAAGAACTGGTCGCGGTCGTCGTGGACCTCTTCGCCGATCTCCTGACCGGGCGGAATGGCCATGAGGACGAGCTGCAGATTGTGGCCGGTGTAGAGAACACGGCGAAAGTCTGTGTTCTCTTCCGTCAGACGTTCGATATTGTCGATGAAGCCCTTCACGAGAGTCTCCTGTGCGGGTTGGCCGTCAGCGACGCGCGACGGCGGTGATGCGCGCGAATTGCGCCGTGTCGCCGCGAGCCGGCGTCGATGGGCGGGGCGCCGGGGCGGCGACGCGCGCGCCGACCGCCTTCGCATCGCCGCAGAAGATCTCATAGAGCATGCCCATGACCGCCTGGGCCCGCTCGTCGGCGATCGAATAGAAGATTGAGCGCGACTGACGGCGCGTCTTGACCAGACCGTACTGGCGCAGCTCCGCTAGTTGCTGGGACAAGGCCGGCTGTTTGATGCCCAGGTCCGCCTCGAGCTGGCCAACCGAACGTTCCTCCTCGGCGATATGGCACAGGATCAGCAGCCGGTTGGCGTTGGCCAACTGGCGCAGCAGTTCTGCGGCCTCCGGCGCCTTTTCCTTCAGCCGCTCCATGGCGGCCGCTTGATCGTCGGTCATGCGCGGCGCTCGCGGTAGTACCAGGGCGCATCGCCGTCACCGTCGGCGATGGCGGCGTCCAGGGTGGTGGCGGCCGGCTCCAGGAGAGCGTCGCCGGGCGTCCAGCCCGCCGGCGTGGAGGCCGCCTCACGGTCAGAAGTCTGCAAGGCGGTGACGAGACGCAGCAGCTCATCAACCGAGCGGCCGATGTTCATCGGGTACCAGCTGATGGCGCGCACCACGCCTTCGGGATCGATCACGAAGGTGGCGCGCACCGTCGCGCTGTCGCTCGAGCCGGCGTCCACCATGCCGAAGGCGTGGCCGATGGCCATGGAGGGATCCTCGATGATCGGGAACGGCACCTTCACGCCGAAGCGGCGGTAAATGTCCTTCAGCCAGGCCAGGTGCGAATACAGGCTGTCGACCGACAGGGCCATCAGATCGCAGTCGATCGCCGCGAAGGCGTCGGCCTGCCTTGCCAGCGCCACGAACTCGCTGGTGCAGACCGGCGTGAAGTCCGCCGGATGCGAGAACAGCACCAGCCAGCGTCCACGGTAGTCGCTCAGGCGCTTTTCGCCCTGGGTCGTGCGCGCGGTGAAGTCCGGCGCTGTGTCGTTGATGCGCAGGGCGCGCATCGCGGCGGGATAGATGGTCGGCGCGGCGTCGGTCGTTTCCATGGCCCCAAGCTAAGCGCTTCCCACCGTTTCCGCCACATTAAAATACATACTTGCACGAACTATGAATGGGTATATGTGTTGAGTCACCGAAACGGAGACACGCCATGTCCTCGCCCACCCCCGATCCCGCCCGCGACCACGCCGCCGACATCGTGCGCGCCGCGCTGGGCGATCCTCGCCAGCGCCCTGTCGTCAAGTCATTCTTCGACGAGGCCACCTTCACCGTCAGCCATGTCGTGCGCGATCCCGGCTCCGACGTCTGCGCCATCATCGACAGCGTGCTCGACTACGATCCGGCGTCCGGCCGCACCGCCCACGCCTCGGCGGACGCCCTCATTGATTACGTGAAATCCGAAGGTCTCACGGTCCAGTGGCTGTTGGAGACCCACGCCCACGCCGATCACCTGTCGGCGGCCCCCTATCTCCAGGAAAAGCTCGGCGGTCAGCTGGCCATCGGCCATGAGATCCTCACCGTCCAGGCGGTGTTCGGCAAGATCTTCAACGAAGGGACCGACTTCCGCCGCGACGGCAGCCAGTTCGACCATCTGTTCAACGACGGCGACCGGTTCGAGATCGGCGGACTGAAGGCCACGGTCCTGCATGTGCCCGGCCATACCCCGGCCTGTCTGGCCTATGTCATCGGCGACGCTGTCTTTCCCGGCGACACCATGTTCATGCCCGACTACGGCACGGCGCGCTGCGACTTCCCCGGCGGCGACGCCGGGACCCTGTATCGCTCGATCCATCGCCTGACCTCCCTGCCGGACGAGGCGCGGGTCTTCCTGTGCCACGACTACAAGGCGCCGCCGGGCCGGACCGAGTTCGCCTGGGAGACCACCATCGGCGCCCAGCGCACCGGCAACATCCATATCCGCGACGGCGTCAGCGAGGACGAGTTCGTGGCCATGCGCACCCAGCGCGACGCCACCCTGCCCATGCCCAAACTGATCCTGCCGTCAGTCCAGGTGAACATGAACGGCGGCCGCCCGCCCGAGCCCGAGGACAATGGGGTGCGCTACCTCAAGGTCCCGCTGAACGCGCTGTGAGACGAGCCCCCCATGCTTGAGCCCATCCCCTTCGTCTGGCCGCTGGCCGGCGGCCTGCTGGTCGGCCTGTCCGCCGGTCTCTATCTGTTGCTGAACGGGCGCGTGGCCGGGATCTCCGGCCTGACCGCCGCGGCGACCGGCCTGTCGAAAGGCGCGCCGCGCACCCTGGGCCTGCTTTTCATCGCCGGCCTGCTGGGCGGCGCGGCCCTGGCCTCGGCGCTGATCCGTAGGCCCGAGGTGCAGATCACCTCGGACATCTGGCTGCTGATGCTCGGCGGCCTGATCGTCGGTTTCGGCACCCGCTGGGGCTCGGGCTGCACCAGCGGCCACGGCGTCTGCGGCCTGGCCCGCCTGTCGCCCCGCTCCATCGTCGCCACCGGCGTCTTCATGGCCGTCGCGGCCCTGACCGTCTTCGTCACCCGCCACCTGTTGGGAGGCCTGGCATGAACCGGCTGATCGTCGCCGTCCTGTGCGGCCTGCTGTTCGGCGCCGGCATGGTGGTGTCCGACATGATCAATCCGGCCCGCCTCCTGGCCTTCCTGGATGTGACGGGCGCCTGGGACCCCTCGCTGGCCTTCGTCATGGGCGGGGCGCTGATCCCCTCCGCCATCGCCTATCTGATCCGCCGTCGCATGGAGACGCCGGTCACGGCCGAGACCTTCCATGTGCCTGAGAGCCGCACCATCGACACCCCTCTGGTCGGCGGGGCCGTCCTGTTCGGCCTGGGCTGGGGGCTGGTCGGCCTGTGCCCCGGCCCGGCGCTGGCGGCCCTGACGACCGGCGCCTGGCAGGCCTTTGTCTTCGTCGGCGCCCTCGTGGCCGGCATGGCGCTGTTCCGCCTGACGCTCGACCGAAACGCCTGAACCAGAAAAGACCCTAGGGAGACAAAGCCATGGATATCCGCCCCTTGGACGAGGCCCTATCCGCCTCGCCCCAGATCGCCCCGGAAGACCTGCCCGCCATCGCGGCCCAGGGTTTCCGGTCGGTGATCTCCAACCGACCCGACGGCGAGGAGCCCGGCCAGCCCAGCGCCGAGGCTCTGCGCCAGGCCGCCAAGGCCGCCGGCCTCGCCTTCGCCCACGTTCCCGTGGTCGGCGGCGCCATCTCCGACCAGGACGTGGCGGACTTCCGCGAGGCTCTGGCTGACCTGCCCCAGCCCGTGTTCGGTTTCTGCCGCACCGGCACGCGCACGACCACCCTGTGGGCGCTCACGAACGCCGGCTCGGAGAGCCCCGATCATCTGATCGCCCGCGCCAAGAGCGCCGGCTACGACCTCGGCGCCCTGCGTCCCCGTCTTGAAGGAGCCGCGTCATGAGCGCCCAGTACGCCCCCCTGGAGTCCTGCGATGTCCTGATCGTCGGCGGCGGATCCGCCGGCATCGCCACGGCCGCCAGCCTCCTGCGCCGCCGCCCAGGCCTCGATGTTCGCATCGTGGAGCCGTCCGAACATCACTACTATCAGCCCGGCTGGACCATGGTCGGCGCCGGCGTCTTCACGCCCGAGCGGACCCAGCGCCGCACCGAGGATCTGATCCCCCAAGGCGCCCAGTGGGTGCGGGGCGCGGTCGCGGCCTTCGACCCCCTCCACGATCGCGTCGAACTGACCGACGGCCGCTGGATCGGCTACCGGATGCTGGTCGCGGCGCCGGGACTGAAGCTGGACTGGGCGGCCATCCCTGGCCTGGCCGAAACCCTGGGGCGCAACAACGTCACCTCCAACTACGGCTACGAGACTGCGCCCTACACCTGGAAACTGGTGCAGGCCATGCACAGCGGCCGGGCGATCTTCACCCAGCCGCCCATGCCGATCAAATGCGCCGGCGCCCCGCAGAAGGCCATGTATCTGTCGGCCGACCACTGGCGCGACAACGGCCGAAACGACATCGAGATCGAATTCCACAACGCAGGACCCGTGCTGTTCGGCGTCAAGGACTACGTCCCGGCGCTGATGGAATATGTTCGCAAGTATCGCATCGACCTGAACTTCGGGTCGAAACTTGTCGCGGTGGACGGCCCGGCGCGGATCGCGACCTTCGCCGTGACGGGTGCGGACGGCGAAGTGCGCCAGACGCGGCGCGAGTTCGACTTCCTGCACGTCTGCCCGCCGCAGACCGCGCCGGACTTCATTCGCGAAAGTCCGCTGGCCGCCGAAAGCGGCTGGATCGAGGTGGATGACGCCACCTTGCGTCACAAGCGGTTCGAAAACGTCTTCGGTCTGGGCGACGCCTGTTCGGCGCCCAACGCCAAGACCGCTGCGGCCGCCCGCAAACAGGCGCCGGTGGTGGCCGAGAACATCCTGTCGCTGCTGGACGGCCAGCCGATGCGGGCGGTCTATGACGGCTATGGCTCATGTCCGCTCACGGTCGAGCGCGGCAAGATCGTTCTGGCCGAGTTCGGCTATGGCGGCAAGCTCCTGCCCAGCTTCCCGAAATGGCTTCTGGACGGCACCAAGCCGACCCGCCTGGCCTGGCTGCTGAAGTCCGAGGCGCTGCCGGAGATCTACTGGTCCGCCATGCTGAAGGGCCGAGAATGGATGGCGGGTCCCGAGCACGTCGAGCCCGCACCGCAATTTCGTCCCGCCGTCGCCTGAGCCTGATCATGGACCTGTCTCCGCTGCAATACGGCCTCGGCGCCGGCGCCGGCTCGCTCGTCGGCTTCACCCTCGGCCTGGTCGGCGGCGGCGGGTCCATCCTGGCCGTGCCGCTGATCGTCTATCTGGTCGGCGTGAAGGACCCGCACCTGGCGATCGGCACCAGCGCCTTCGCCGTGGCCGCCAACGCCTTCGCCAATCTGCTCAACCACGCGCGCCACGGCACGGTGAAATGGAAGATCGCCGGCCTGTTCGCCTTGGCCGGGGTCTTCGGCGCCTTCCTCGGCTCCAGCCTGGGCAAGGCGGTGGACGGTCAGAAGCTGCTGGCTCTGTTCGCGGTCTTGATGTTGGTGGTCGGGGTGTTGATGCTGAAAGGCCGCTCGGCCACCGGAGATCCCGACGTGGTCCTGACGCCGGGCAATGCGCCGAAGCTGGTCGGAGCCGGCGCCCTGACGGGGATCATGTCCGGCTTCTTCGGCATCGGCGGCGGGTTTCTGATCGTCCCTGGCCTGATGGTCTCGACCCGCATGCCCATCTACTATGCGGTCGGCTCGTCGCTGGTCGGCGTGACGGCCTTCGGCCTGACGACGGCCTTCAACTACGCCCTGGACGGCTGGGTGGACTGGCCGCTGGCAGCCGTCTTCATTGGCGGCGGAGTCCTGGGTGGCCTGTTGGGGGCGCGCCTCGCAAAAGCGCTGTCGGGACAAAAAGGCCTATTGAATACGGTGTTCGCCGGGCTGATCTTCGTCGTCGCCTTCTATATGCTTTACCGCAGCGCCGGCGCGCTCGGCCTGATCGGGTGAGACCACACCATGGAACTTGACGCCCTGATCCTGGCGCGGATGCAGTTCGCCTTCACCGTCGCCTTCCACATCGTCTTTCCGGCCTTCTCGATCGGCCTCGCCAGCTATCTGGCCGTGTTGGAGGCCCTGTGGCTGAAGACGGGGCGAGACCTCTATCTGAACCTGTTCAAATACTGGCTGAAGATCTTCGCCGTGGCCTTCGGCATGGGCGTCGTCTCGGGTCTGGTCATGTCCTACCAGTTCGGCACCAACTGGTCGGTCTTCTCCGACAAGGCCGGGCCGGTCATCGGCCCCCTGATGGCCTATGAGGTGCTCAGCGCCTTCTTCCTGGAGGCCGGTTTCCTGGGCGTCATGCTCTTCGGCCTGAACCGCGTCGGCAAGAAGCTGCACTTCCTGGCCACCCTGATGGTCGCGATCGGCACCTTCGCCTCGGCCTTCTGGATCCTGTCGGTCAACAGCTGGATGCAGACGCCGCAAGGCTACGCCATCAACGAGGTCGGCCAGTTCGTACCGGCCGACTGGTTCAAGATCGTCTTCAATCCCTCCTTCCCCTATCGCCTCGCCCACATGCTGCTGGCGGCCTATCTGACCACCGGTCTGGTGGTCGGCGCGGTCGGGGCCTGGCACCTGATGAAGGAGCGGACCAACAAGGGGGCGCGCAAAATGTTCGCCATGGCCATGGGCATGATCCTGGTCGCCGCCCCGGTCCAGATCTTCATCGGCGACATGCACGGGTTGAACACCCTGGAGCATCAGCCCGCCAAGGTCATGGCGATGGAAGGCCATTTCGAAAGCCACCCGGACGGGGCACCGCTGATCCTGTTCGGCATTCCTGACCGCGAGGCGGCCACCGTCCACGGCGCGGTCGAGATCCCCAAGCTGTCGTCCCTGATCCTCAAGCACGATCCGAACGCGCCCCTGGCCGGTCTTGACACCATCGCCCGCGTCGACTGGCCGCCGGTGGAGATCGTCTTCTGGTCCTTCCGCGTCATGGTCGGCCTGGGCATGGCCATGCTGCTGCTGGGGCTCTGGGGGCTATATGCTCGCCTGCGCAAACGCCTCTACGATGCGCCCTGGCTGCACCGCTTCGCCCTGATCATGGGGCCGATGGGCTTCGTCGCCGTGCTGGCGGGCTGGATCACCACCGAGGTCGGCCGCCAGCCCTGGACCGTCTACGGCCTGTTGCGCACCGCCGACAGCGCCGCGCCCTTGGCCGCGCCTGCCGTCGCAACCTCCCTGGCCGCCTTCGCTGTGGTCTATTTCACCGTCTTCGGCGCCGGGGTCTTCTACATCCTGCGTCTGATGAGCCATGCGCCGCACCGGGACGAGCCGGGCGTGGCGGAAACCCCGATCCGCACGGCGGGCATCACCCCCGCCCCCGCCATCGACCCGGACCGCCCCATCCCGACCGGCGAGGAGACCGATCATGACCGTTGATCTGACCCTGGTCTGGGCCGGCCTGCTGGCCTTCGCCGTCTTCGCCTATATCGTCATGGACGGGTTCGACCTGGGCGTCGGCATTCTGTTCCCGACGCTCAAGGCCGGCGATCAGCGCGACAAGGCGATGAACTCGATCGCCCCGGTGTGGGACGGCAACGAGACCTGGCTGATCCTGGGCGGCGGCGGCCTGTTCGCCGCCTTTCCCCTCGCCTACGCCGTGTTGATGCCGGCGGTCTATACGCCGATCATCGCCATGCTGCTGGGCCTGGTCTTCCGGGGCGTGGCGTTCGAATACCGCTGGCGCACGGTGCGGGCCAAGCCCGTCTGGGATGTCGCCTTCTTCGGCGGCTCCCTGCTGGCCGCCTTCTCCCAGGGCGTCACCCTGGGGGCCATCCTGCAGGGGGTCGAGGTGTCGGGCCGCGCCTATGGCGGCGGCTGGTGGGACTGGCTCAGCCCCTTCAGCCTGCTGACCGGCGCCGCCGTCGTCGTCGGCTACGCCCTTCTGGGGGCCACCTGGCTGAACATGAAGACGGAAGGCGCGCTCCAGACCCACGCCCGCGCCCAAGCTTGGAAACTGGGTCCGGCGACCCTGCTGATGATCGGCGCGGTCAGCCTGGCCACCCCCTTCCTCGACGGCGAATACGCCCGGCGCTGGTTCGACTGGCCCGGCGTGCTTCTGACGGCCCAGGTGCCGTTGCTCGTTCTGATCGTCGCGGCCGCCTTCTTCTGGACCATGCGTCAGAAGCGCGAGGTCTGGCCCTTCCTGCTGTCGCTGGGCCTGTTCGCCGTCACCTTCGCGGGTCTGGGCGTCAGCGTCTTCCCCTACGCCGTGCCCGACGAGATCACCCTCTGGCAGGCCGCGGCCCCCGCCTCCAGCCAGCTGTTCATGCTGGTCGGCGCCCTGATCCTGATCCCGATCATCCTGGCCTACACCGCCTATGCCTACTGGGTGTTCCGGGGCAAGGTCGGCGACGACGGTTACCACTGATGCGTCGCGACTCCAGAAACGGGCTCCGGCAGTGCCTTTGGTTCGTCGCCCTCTGGGTGCTGGGCGTGGGTGTCCTGGGCGTGATCGCCTATCTGCTACGCGGCGTTCTCAAGCTGGCCGGCGGGTGAGGCCGCAGGCGCCGAATCGCTGGCCCTGGCCGCCGCTCATCATGGGCGGCGCCGTCCTTGTCGCGCTCATCACGGCGCGTCTATGGACTCCGCCCGCACTCTTCCCCGGCGCCTTCGCCGCCGGCGGCCTCCTGGTCGGGCTCGCCCTTGGTCTGGACCTCTGGGCCATGCTGGAGATGCGGCGGCGGCGCGCCAACATCCTGCCGCACCGGGCGGCGACCGCTCTGGTCACGACCGGACCGTTCGCCTGGAGCCGCAACCCGATCTATCTCGCTAACGGGCTGCTTCTGCTCGGCCTCGGGGGCCTGTTCGACAACGCCTGGTTCTTCGTGGCCGCCCCCGTCGCCGCCTTCGCCACCGACCGTCTCGCCATCCGGCGCGAGGAACGACACTTGGAGGCCCTCTTCGGCGCGGCGTGGTCTGTGTACGTGGGCCGGGTGCGCCGCTGGCTAGGCCGGCGGATGACGTCGTGATCACCTTTCGCCCGGCCCACAGACGCCTCCCTATCCCGTCGCTTCGTCACTACCGTGAGGTTACGGGGCGCGGCATGTGAACCAAGCAGCTATGCTCCGCTCATTACTCCGCAATCATCTCGTCAGGGGACGCCCCTTATGACCGCCCCTCACTCCCACTCGATTACTTAATGACAACAACAGTGTTGTTTACAAAGCTCTTTTTATTGGCACGACGACCCCATGCCGACTAGGCTACCGTCGCCCAATAACGCTATTGAAAACACTAAGAAATATTGCGTCATAAAATTTTAGTGATGACGCTATCTTTCGAGATCATTCGAGGCATGGCAGCCAAGTCGACGCGTAATTTAAATCGAATCTGAGCTGCAGAGTCCATCTCATCTATTCGTAGCAGCTCGAAAGAATCCATGTCGCCCTCGCGGCTCCTAATCGACCAATCATGTCGGCGAAGCGCCAACAGCGGTCATTGGCGAAGTTCCGAGAACCAGACATGAGCTTGGGTTCGATGACCGAGCTTAACTGCGCCGATCCCGGCACCTCATTGTGCCGCGATGGCGATGGATGACAAATCGGACGCGGCGTCGACCGGAACGCCCTCCGCCTTTCGTTCGGAATACCGATCGACGAGCTGGACGGCGTGGGGCCGGACCAGAATGGTGAAGCGCACCAGTTCCTCCATCACGTCGACGATCCGCTCATAGTAGGCCGAGGGCTTCATCCGGCCGGCCCCGTCGAACTCCTGGAAGGCCTTGGCCACGCTCGACTGGTTGGGGATGGTGATCATCCGCATCCAGCGGCCCAGAAGGCGCAGGGTGTTGACGGCGTTGAAGCTCTGCGACCCGCCCGACACCTGCATGACGGCGAGGGTCCGGCCCTGCGTCGGGCGCATGCCGCCCTGGCTCAATGGCAGGTGATCGATCTGCAGCTTCATCAGCCCGGAGACCTGGCCGTGCCGTTCCGGACTGCACCAGACCATGCCCTCCGACCAGAAGGCGTGTTCGCGCAACTCGCGCACCGCCGGGTGGTCGTCGTCGCCGGGCGCGCCCGGCAGGGGGAGGTCGGAGGGGTCGAAGATGCGGGTCTCGCATCCCATGCGCTGCAGTAGGCGGGCCGCTTCCTCGACGCAGAGCCGCGAATACGACCGCTCGCGCAGCGATCCGTACAAGAGAAGAATCCGCGGCGCCGGGTAGGTCGAGCCCAATCCCCGGGCGGGCTCGGCGGACAGATAGGCCGCGTCCAGGGCCGGCAGGTTATCCGGATCCGGCAGCGAACGCAGACGGGTGAACGTCATTCAAAGGTCCTTGGTCAAATAGACGGCAGACGCCGGGCAGAGGTCCGCGAACTCGCGAGTTTGCCGGATCGCGGGCGGCGCGGACTCACGATCGGCGGCTACAAAGCCGCGCCCGGTGAAGAAGCGCTCGGCCGTCGTGGTGAGCAGGTGCAGACGTGCAGCGCCCAGGTCGCCGGCGGTGGTCTCGGCGGCGGCCAGCACCCGACTTCCCAGGCCGCGGGCCTTCTGGTCGGCAAGTACGACCAGGGAGCGCAGCAGCAGGTCGCGCCGCTCCCCTTCCAGCCCGACGTAGCCGATGACCGCGCCGTAGTGGTCGGCGCTGAAGTATCGCCCGGCGCCCGGCTCAGGCAGGTTCTCGCCACGCAGGGCCGCGATCAGATCGACATCGGTCGAGTCGACCAAATGCAGACTGACCATCAGCCGGCGTCCTTCGGCGGGGCCGTGTCCGGGAACCAGCGTCGGCCCATCCAGAGCGCGACCGACACGAGCAGGATCAACACCGGCACCTCGACAAGGGGGCCGATGACGGCCGCGAAGGCGACCGGCGAGGTCAGGCCGAAGGCCGCGATGGCCACCGCTATGGCCAGTTCGAAATTGTTCGAGGCCGCGGTGAAGGCCAGGGCGGTGGTGCGCGGATAGTCGGCTTCGATCAGCTTGCCCATGAGGAAGCTCACCACGAACATGACGAGGAAGTAGATCGTCAGGGGAATGGCGATGCGCAGGGCGTCCAGCGGCAAAGCCACCACCTCCCCGCCCTTGAGGCTGAACATGACCACGATGGTGAACAGCAGAGCGATCAGGGTGATCGGCCCGATGCGCGGCAGGAAGCGCCGCTCGTACCAGTCGGCGCCGCGGCGAGCGATCAGGCTGCGTCGGGTCAGGAAGCCGGCTAGGAACGGTAGGCCAAGGTAGACGAGCACCGCGCCGGCGATGGTCCAGACGCTGACGTCCACCACGCTGCCCTGCAGGCCGAACAAGGGCGGCAGGACGGTGAGGAAGATCCAGGCATAAAGGTTGAAGAACAGGATCTGGAAGATCGAGTTGAAGGCTACGAGGCCGGCGACATACTGGTTGTCGCCCCGCGCCAGCTGGTTCCAGACCAGGACCATGGCGATACAGCGCGCCAGCCCGATCAGGATGACGCCGGTCATGTATTCCGGCTGATCACGCAGGAAGATCACCGCCAGGGCGAACATCAGCACCGGGCCCAGCACCCAGTTCTGGAACAAGGACAGGGCCAGGACCCGCTTGTCGGCGAAGACGCGCGGCAGTTCCTCGTACCGGACCTTGGCCAGCGGCGGGTACATCATCAGGATCAGACCGATGGCGATCGGGATATTGGTCGTGCCGATTGAGAGGCTGTCGACCCAGGTCGGCAGGCCCGGCGCCAGCGTCCCCATAGCCACGCCCAGGCCCATGGCCACGAAGATCCACAGCGTCAGCCAGCGGTCGAGGAAGGACAGGCGACGCGGCGCAGCGTCCTCCACGCGGGTGTCGATCATCGCTTCACCCGCTGGCCGGCGGCGTCGATGACGACCTCGCCGTCCTCCTTGGTGAAGGGCTTGAGATCATCGGCGGGCAGGAGGTCCAGAACGGCCTCGGACGGTCGGCACAGGCCGACGCCGAGCGGACTGACGACGATCGGGCGATTGAGCAGGATCGGATGGGCCTCGATCGCATCGAGCAACTGATCGTCCGTCAGGCCCGGGTCCCCTAGGCCCAGTTCGGCGAAGGGCGTGCCCTTCTCGCGCAACAGATTGCGCAGCGGCTTGCCGGCCCGTTCGGCCAGCCAAGCGACCATGGTCCGCGACGGCGGGGTCTTCAGATACTGCACGACATGCGGCTCGATGCCGACGTGGCGGATCAGCTCGAGCGCGTTGCGCGACGTCCCGCAGGCGGGGTTGTGATAGATGACGATGTCCACGGGATCCTTAGGGGCAACAGGGCGCGAGTTCAGCCAGCAGGGGTTCGCACAGGTCCGCCCTGCCCCCGCAGCAGTCCTTGAGCAGGAAGAGGACCAGGTCGCGAAGCCGATCCAGGTCGGCCCGGTAGATGATCGACCGGCTGCGCCGCTCCGACCTGATCAACCCCGCGCGCGTCAGGACGCCGAGATGGGACGACAGGGTGTTGGCCGGGATCACCAGATGGTTGGAGATGTCACCGGCCGGCAGACCATCGGGTTCGTGACGCACGAGGAGGCGAAACGCCTCCAGCCGCGTCGATTGCGCCAAGGCGGCGAGAGCGAGAATCGAAACTTCGGTTTCCATATTTCCAAACTAATGGAAATGTTCAAGCCCGCTCGTCTGCGGGTGCGGCAGTTCAGGCATCGGTGACGACCTGATCTTTGACGACTGCCGCCTAAAAGATCGCAGAGTAGCGACAGCCGAGTTTAAGGGTCGCTGGGCTATACTCTCCGTCGAGACCATGGACTTTGGCCACGAGGTCGACAGTTGGCCGATTTCGCACGTCTGTCGGTCCGGACGCGGTGCGCTGATCTCGCGATCAGGCGGCGGGAGCCGCCGACGCTCCCTTCTGGGCGAGCCAGGCGTCGATCAGGGTGATTTCGCGCTCCTGCGCCGTGATCACCTCCTGGGCCAGGTTCCGCGCTTGGGCGTCCTTGCCTTGCGCGAGCTCCACACGGGCCATCGAGACGGCGGCGACGTGGTGACCTCGCATCTGCTTCATGAAGTCGATGTCCGCGTCCCCGGTGAAGGCGGGCATCGCCTCCATCATCGTGTTCATCGAGGCCTTGTAGCCTTGGGTGGCGACGGAGTCGCCGGGCGCAGGCGCAGCCATGCCGCCCTCCATTCCGCCATGGGCGTCCGCCGCTGCGGGGGCCTCAGGCGCGGCTACGGCGGGCTCTTCGGCTTGCGGGGAACAGGCCGTAGCCAAGGCGCAGGCGGCGAGGACGAGGCTGATGCGTTTCATGACGGCTCCTTGGGATCCCGACGTTAGCGACCAGGAGGGCCCATTCGTTCCGCCAACTCTACCGTCCGGCCCGCGCCAAGAGCTCGATCAGCTCGCCGGCCTTTGCCTTGCGATCCTCGGGATCGTCGCCGGTCATAGCGCCCATGACGCAGTGGTCGAGGTGATCCCGTAGCACTTCGGTCTCCACGCGATGGAGCGCGGCTCGAACGGCCTGAAGTTGGGTCAGCAAGTCGACGCAATACCGGTCATCTTCAACCATGCGGGAGATTCCCCGCACCTGGCCTTCGATCCGGCTGAGCCTGTTGAGGACTTTGGGTTTCGTGTCGGTTTGCATGCGGCCTGTCCTCCTGAGCACCCCCATATACCCCAGACGGGTATCTTGCGATATACCCCCCCATGGGTATATGTTAGCTCTTCGGTCAGCCGGAGAGAGCGACATGTCCACGCATCCTCACAATCATGCCTCGGGTCACGCCTGCTGCGGGGCGAAGGCCTCGGATGGCGCGGCAACGGTCAAGGATCCCGTCTGCGGCATGTCGGTCGATCCGACGGCCACCGCTCACCGAGCCAGTCATGACGGTCAGGACTATTTCTTCTGCTCGGCGGGGTGCCGGACCAAATTCATCGGCGATCCGATGCGTTACCTGAACCCTCCCGTGGAGGCCGAGCCGGCCGTTCCCGGCGCCATCTACACCTGCCCGATGCACCCCGAGATCCGGCAGGAAGGCCCAGGCTCCTGCCCGATCTGCGGCATGGCGCTTGAGCCGGAGACGGTCACGGCGGAGGCCCCGCCCAACCACGAGCTGATCGACTTCACCAGACGCTTTTGGGTCGGTCTGGTCCTGACCCTGCCGGTCTTCGCCCTGGAAATGGGCGGACACCTGGCCAATCTCCACATGTTCATCCCGGGCCAGATGTCGAACTGGATCCAGTTCGCTTTGGCGACCCCCGTGGTTCTCTGGTGCGGCTGGCCCTTCTTCGAGCGCGGCTGGACATCGCTGCGCACCCGGCGGCTGAATATGTTCACCCTGATCGCCATGGGGGTCGGCGTGGCATGGCTTTACAGCGTCGTGGCCGTCGTCGCGCCAACCCTGTTCCCGCCCGCCTTCCTGAAGGCCGACGGCAGTGCGCCGGTGTATTTCGAGGCGGCGGCGGTCATCACCGTGCTGGTCCTCGTCGGGCAGATTCTGGAACTGCGCGCCCGCGAACAGACGTCGGGCGCGATCCGCGCCCTGCTGGACCTCACGCCCAAGACCGCGCGCCGAATCCGGGCGGACGGCATCGATGAAGATGTCTCGCTTGACCAGATCGCCGTCAGCGACCGCCTGCGGGTAAGGCCCGGAGAGAAGATCCCGGTCGATGGCGAACTCCTGGAGGGTCGGGTCGCTGTCGACGAATCCATGGTGACCGGCGAGTCCATGCCGGTGACCAAGGATGTCGGCGACCGCGTCGTGGCCGGCGCGCTCAACAAGACCGGATCCTTCATCATGCGCGCCGACAAGGTGGGCGCCGACACCCTGCTGGCGCAGATCGTCCAGATGGTGGCCCAGGCCCAGCGCAGTCGCGCCCCGATCCAGCGGCTGGCCGATACGGTCTCCGGATGGTTCGTTCCCACGGTGATCGCGATCGCCCTGCTCGCCGCCGTCGTCTGGGGCCTGGTCGGTCCCGAGCCCCGTTTGTCCTACGCCCTGGTCGCCGCCGTTTCGGTGCTCATCATCGCCTGTCCCTGTGCGTTGGGTCTGGCGACGCCGATCTCGATCATGGTCGGGGTGGGACGTGGCGCCCACGCCGGCGTCCTGATCAAGAACGCCGAGGCGCTCGAACGCTTCGAGAAGGTCGACACTCTCGTTCTGGACAAGACCGGCACCCTGACGGAGGGCCGTCCGTCGGTGACGGCGATCCTGCCCGCCCTCGGCTTCGTGGAAGCGGACATCCTGCGTCTTTCGGCCAGCCTCGAGCGGGGCAGCGAACATCCGTTGGCCGACGCAATCGTCCGGGCAGCCAAGGACCGGGACATCCCCCTTACCGAGGCCGCGGACTTCGACAGCCCGGTCGGTCGCGGCGTTCGCGGGACGATTGAGGGCCGCCAGGTCGCCCTGGGCAACACCCGTTTTCTCGGCGAGCTTTCGACCGACGTCTCCGCGCTGGAGCCGAAGGCGGAGGCCCTTCGCCACGACGGCGCCACCGCCATATTCGTGGCGATCGACGGAAAGGCGGCCGGGGTCATCGGCATCGCCGATCCCATCAAGGCCACCACGCCGGCTGCGATCCTCGCGCTGAAAGCGGCCGGTCTGCGGCTGGTGATGATGACCGGGGACAACCGGACGACGGCCGAAGCGGTCGCGCGGCGCCTCGGCATCGACGAAGTCCAGGCGGAGGTTTTGCCGCAGGACAAGGCGTCTGTGGTTCAACAGCTTCGTTCGCAGGGTCGGATCGTCGCCATGGCGGGGGATGGCGTCAACGATGCCCCTGCCCTCGCCGCAGCCGATGTCGGCGTCGCCATGGGGGCGGGTTCGGACGTCGCCATCGAAAGCGCCGGCGTCACCCTGCTGGGCGGAGATCTGCAAGGCATCGTGCGCGCACGGCGTCTGTCCCGCGCGGTGATGGGCAACATCCGCCAAAACCTCGTTTTCGCCTTCGGCTACAACGCCCTTGGCATCCCCGTGGCGGCTGGCCTGCTTTATCCCGTCTTCGGCTGGCTTCTCTCGCCTGCCCTTGCGGCGCTCGCAATGGCGCTCTCCTCGGTCAGCGTCATCGGCAATGCGCTGAGACTGCGCGCGGTGAGGCTTTAGCCAGGATAGGCAATCACCAGTCCGCCCACCCACCCAAGGGAGGAACCGGCTGTGACGGGCCGGATTGATTCAGACGCTGTCCGCAGTCTCCAGGCTTTCGCAGCGGCAGGCGAAGACGAACTGAAATTTCTGAAGAGGATACGGACGATGTCTCATCAACAGATGGACCACGGCGGGCAAGGCAACGCTCGTGGACTCGGCCCTTATCGGAGCCTGTACCTCGAGTTGGCGCTCGATTTCGTCATCATGTACCTGGTCATGTACACGATGATCGCCACGCTCGGTCACTTCTATCTCAATTTGAACAACGTCTACATGACCCTGATGATGGTCGCGCCGATGGCGGTCCTCATGCTCGTCTTCATGCGGTCCATGTACCCGTCGCGCAAAACGAACCTGGTCATTGGAGCGGTCGCCGTCGTGATCTTCGTCGGCAGCTTCGTCGGCATGCGCACCCAGGCGTTCGTTGGCGACGACGAATTCCTGCGATCGATGATCCCGCACCATTCCGGGGCTGTGTTGATGTGCGAGCAAGCCTCCCTGACCGATCCGGAGATCATCGCCCTGTGCGACGGCATCGTGCGTGGTCAACAGGAGGAGATCGCCCAGATGCAGGCGCTCCTCGAGAAGCGTCGCCGCTGACCCCGGCGTGCGGGGGAAGGCCTCAGCCGCCCCCCGCTTCCTCTTCATGAGGGCCGCGGTCGTGTGGCGCGTAGAGAAGCAGAAGGCCGGGACCGGCCAAACGTCTGGAGACTGAGTATGCGTTACTTCAACCCCGCACCCTTCATCGCCGTCGCGGCGGTCGTGGCCTTCGCCGCCGGACCGGCGGCGGCCCACGCTCGCCTGGTCAGCGCCACCCCGGCGCCCAACTCCACCGTGGCCGCGACCCGGACGCTGACCCTGACCTTCAGCGAACGCAGCGTTCCCGCCTTTTCCGGCTTCGACGTCGTCAATGCGGCGGAGGAGAAGATCGCGATCCGCACCTCGGTCGCCGAGGACGGCAGGACCCTCACGGGCGCGCTGGCTCGCCCGCTGGCCGCCGGCGCCTACCGTGTCGACTGGCGTATCGCCTCGAGCGACGGCCACCGCATGACGGGATCCTACACCTTCACGGTGCGCTGACGCCGTGCTGGAAGTCGCGGTCATCGCGCTTCGTTGGCTTCAATACGGCGGCGGCGTCGTCCTTCTCGGCGCGCCGCTGTTCCTTCTCTACAGCTTTAAATACGCCCACGCGCCGAACCTGGAATGGTCGCGACCGACATTGCGCCTCGCGGCGATCATCGTCGCGCTCGGCTCGCTCGCCGCCCTGGTGGCCCAGACTGCCGTCATGGCGGGGTCGCTGAGCGAAGCCGTGAAACCCGCGTCTCTGTCCTTTATGGTCACCGGCACAGCCCTGGGCATGGCGATGGTCGTGCGGGCCGCCGCCGCCTTGCTTGGGCTTGTCGCCTTGGTCGCCCTGAAACCCGGTCGCGCGCTCTGGAGCGTGACGGCCGCCTTGGGTCTGATCGTGGCCGCCAGCTTCGCATGGACGGGTCACGGCGCGGCCACCGAGGGTCCGGGCGGGCCCATCCATCTTGTCGCCAACATCATTCACGCGGTGGCAGCGGCCTTGTGGCTGGGCGCCCTGGCGGCGTTGACGGCCCTGCTTCTGCGCCGAGCCGGTCCGGACGACTTTGCAATCCATCGCGCCCTGCATGGCTTCGCCGGCCTTGGAACGCTCGCGGTCCTGTTGCTGGTGCTGACCGGTCTCGTGAACAGCTGGTTCCTGATCGGTCCCGAGCGCGTGGCGTCGATCGCGGGCAACCTCTACGGCCAGCTTCTGGTCGCCAAGCTCGTCCTCTTCGGTTTGATGCTTGCGCTGGCGGCGAGCAACCGGTTCCGGCTGACGCCGACACTGGGCTATGCGCTGGAGACGGGCCAACCCTCCGTCGCCGCCATGAGCGCGCTCCGGCGCAGCCTGTTGATCGAAACGGGTCTGGGACTCGCCCTGATTGGCGTCGTGGCGGTCATGGGAACCCTGCCGCCCCCGGCGTCTCTGTAGGCTCGATTGCGATGATCAAAATGAGATCGTCGCTCCGCCGACCGTTGAAGGTTGATCAGACAATGCCGTTCCTGCGTCATGACCTCCTCCGACTGACGACCGCGCTGCTCGCGGCGTTTGCCGTGCTGTTCGTGTCCACCGCTTCGATCGCCTGCGAAGCTCCGGTCGATCAGGATATGGCGTCCATGTCGATGAGCGGCGACGGCGTCCCGTGCGAGCCGAAGACCGTCAGGATCTCGTGCCATAAGACGTGTCTGGCCATCTGCCAGGGCCTTGTCCCCCAGGGCGGTGAACCCACCCCGCACGGGTCTATGCGTCTGTCCTCTATCCATCCCTTGATGCGCGGCATGCCGATTTCACCGCGGAGGCGGACGACCCGCCCCCGCGACGCTGATCCTGTTGAAGAAGACCGAACTCATTCAATCAAACAGAGATCAAAACCATGAAACGCACTCTCACCCTCGCAGCCCTGGTGCTGCTGGCTTCCGGTTCAGCCGCCTTCGCGGCCGCGCCGGACTCCGTGGCGCAGGCCGTATGCGCTTGCTGCGACGCTATCGCAGCCTGCGCGGAAGCTTGCACCTGCTGCTGATCGTTTGATCGGGGACGCCCGCCCGCGAGGGCGGGCGTCTTCTCGATGTTCCTCACCGACGTCGTAGGGTCGGCGACCCGCTGGTGCGGGCCTGAGCGTCAGCCGTGCGCGCGCGACGACCAGTGAATGTGGTGGATGCGCCAGCCGTCGGCATGGCGTTTGAGGACCATGGTTTCGGTCGTCAGGCGGTCTACCGCGCGGCCGTTGGATTGGCCCGTAGTGCGGCCTTCGCTGGTGATCCAGGCGATGTCCCCGTCGGCCCATCCCGATCTGTGCGTCACCGTCGCTTCAGAGGCGGCGGCGAAGGCGGCGTCCGAGCCCAGGTGATGTGACGCATACTCGTCGCGCGATCGCTCCGCGCCACCCTCCTCGAAGATCATCACATCCGGCGCCATCAGGGCCAGGGCGACGGCCGTGTCGCCGGCCTTCAGGGCGACGTGAAAGGCGTCGACGGCCGCCGCCGCGTCCGCCGCTTCCGCGGCGACCGAGCCGGCGGCCTGGGCGTGCCCGTGGGCGTGGTCCTGAGCGAAGACGGGTGTGGCCGAAAGCACGGCGAGCGACAAGGTGAGTGCGAGAGAGGTGCGGGACATGGCGAACTCCGGATTGTGGGTGATCTGAACGGGCTGAGCGCGATCTGCGTCAGGCCGGCGGGTTGTGGCGGGCGAACACGCGGGTCGCGCCCGAGCGAAGCACCAGCAGGGTGTCGTAGGGCTCCTTGTGCCCCTGCGGCGTCTCCATGCCGGGCGAACCGAGCGGCATGCCCGGGACCGCCACACCCACCGCCGCCGGTCTCTCGGTCAGCAGTCGAATGACGTCCTGGGCCGGCACATGACCCTCGACCAGATAACCATCGATCAGACCGGTGTGACAGGAGGCGAGCGCGTCCGGCATGCCGCGGCTGCTCCGGACCGATTGAAGGCTCGGAAGGACCGTGATGGTAGTGGTGAAGCTCGCCTCGCGCATGTGCGCGATCCAGGCGTCGCAACAGGCGCAGGTCGGCGTCTTGAAGACCGTGAGGTTTCTGGACGGACGGGTCTGGGCGCAGGCGGATCCGCCCATGCCGATGAAGACGGCCGCGCCCATCAGCAGACGACGGTTCAGATTGGCGGGATTCAAAAGGGTTCTCCCTGATCGCTGTGGACGGATCGCTGCGCCTCGACAGGGTCTGCGCGCTGCGGCGCCAGCCGCGCCCGCAGCCACCGTCGGCCAGGCTGCTCGACGAAGACATGGATGGCGGCCGCGGCGGCGAGCGTCAACACAAGCATGGCGGCCAGTTCAACCAGGCCCATTCCATAGTCGGCGCCCCAGCCGGCGAACGCCTGCGCCGCGTTGCGCCACACCATCAGGATGGGAATGTGGACGAGATAGAGGGCGAACGAGGCCTCGCCGGCGAACAGAAGGACGGGGTGAGACAGAAAGGTCCGGACCGGAGCCTTGGCCAACAGGGCGAGCGACAGGATGAAGGGACCGGCCGCCGCCACGATGACTCGGTCGTCGGCGCCGATCTGCATGAGCGTCAGCAGCAGGGTCGTGGCGACCAGGGCGCCCATGAGGGACATTCGCGGCGAAGGCGTCCAGCGCTGACCGAGATAGTAGAGGCCAATGCCGTAAAGGAATTCGGGAACGATCCGCAGGATCCCGAGGCTGTCCTCGGCCCGAGGCAGCATCCGGCCGAACCAGGTGCGGTAGAAGGCGTCGAGGGCGACGAACAACAGCATGGCGAGGGCTATAAGGACCCACGGCCTGGCTCGCAGCCGGAGCGCAAGGGCGGCATAGGCGGGAAAGGCCAGATAGGCGAACCACTCCGCCGACAGCGACCAGGCCGGTCCGTTCCAGAGCGCCATGGTCTCGCGCGGGAACCACGCCTGGACCAGCAGAAGGGTTCCCGCGAAGTCGACGGGATTGAACCGGCCAGGCTCGAGCCCGACGCCGAACACAGGCGCGATCAGCACCAGCCCAAGCATGGCCAGGAGGATGAACAGGTGAGCCGGATAGATCCGGGCGAGGCGCGCCGCCAGGAATCGACCGTAGTTCGGGGCCCGGTCTCCCTGCAGGTAGACGTGGGTCAGGATGAAGCCCGACAGGATGAAGAAGATATCCACGCCCAGGCGCGCGCGGTTCAGCAAGCCCGCGCTCTCCGCCGGGAGCGTCCAGTAGAGCTGGAAGTGGAACAGCACGACGCCGAGGGCGAGAAAGAACCTCACGCCCGTGAGCGGATCGAGCATGTCGGGGAATGGAACCCGCGTGGGCCCTGCTCTGTCGCTCACGTCTTTTCCCCGGACGACAGGGCGCGTCCCGGTCGTTCTCTGCTATCTACGCGGGCGACGGCTCGTCCCCTCGTGAGGGGACCGAAAGGCCGGCGCGTATGGCAGGTGGGGTGTGACGCAGGTGCGCAATGACTGACGACATGAATGAACTGATCGCAGCGGTCGGGCCGGGCGACGCCGGCCGGCTGGTCGGCATGGAAGACGCGGTCTGGGTGCGGATCGGCGAACACAGGGAGCGCGCCCGCATGGGTCAGGTCCGGGTCGCGGCCGTTGCACTCGCGCTGGTGATCGGGGTCGCGAACGGAGGGCTGATGCTCATGGCTCCACGGCCGGAGCCGTCCGAGATGCGGATTTTCACAGTCTCGGCAGGCTTGTCGCCTCTCTCCGGCCTGGACGTTCGGGGATGAGGACCGCCTGGAAGTCGATCGTCATCACGGCCATCCTGGCCGCGCTGGCGAGCGGCGCGGCGACCTGGGCGAGCGCGATCTGGGTCATGCGGGAGCGGCAGCCGCCAAGCCTGCACAGCGTCGTCCATGAGAAACTCACCCTGAGCCCTGAGCAGGATCGACGGCTCGACGTGGTCGAAGCCCGGTTCGCCGCTCAGCGGCCGGCGCTCGAAGCGGAAGTCCGCGCGGCCAATCGCGAACTGGCGGCCGCCATCGCCGCCAGTGACGGCGACATGCCCCAGGTCCAGGCCGCCGTCGATCATTTCCACGCCGCCATGGGCGATCTGCAGAAGGCGACGATCACCCACGTGTTCGAGATGCGATCCGTCCTGACCCCGGCGCAGGCCGAGGTGTTCGACGCCGCGGTCGTCGAGGCCCTGCACGACGACGCCGGCTAAGCGGCGCGCGTGGGTGCCGAGCAGAGCATCGAGGCCCGTGCGGCGACCGGAGACCGGGCCGCCTTCACCGCCTTGATGGCCGCCACAAAGGGCGATCTCTACCGGTTCGTGCGCCGCTATGTTGGCGACGAGTCCGAAGCGCATGACGTGCTTCAGGAAAGCTATGCGTCCGCCTGGCTCGCCCTGCGGCGGTATGACCCGGCGCGGCCATTCGACGTCTGGCTTCGCTCCATCGCCCTCAACAAATGTCGAGACTGGGGCCGGCGGCGCGCGGTGCGGAGGGTCGTGCGCGGCGTCATGGGCCTGGAGGCGCCCGAGGCGGCGGCGGTCGGCGACGATGCGCCCTCACCCGAGACTCGGCTGGACGATCAGCGCAGGGCCGAAGCTCTGCAACGCGCCTTGCGGGACCTTCCCGACGCTCTGAAGGGGCCGCTTCTGCTGGCCACGCTCGAGGGACGGTCTCACGCCGAGATCGGCTCGATCCTCGGCATCACGCCCAAGGCGGTCGAGACCCGCGTCGCCCGCGCACGCAAGACTTTGGCGTCGGCTCTGGGCCAGGCTTCCGGCGGAGACGCTTGACCCTGCCATGATGGGAAGGTGCACACGCCGCAATAGCGACGTCTGTGGCGTCCTGACGCAAGGGATACGCCGCCCGGCTGCGTATCTGAACGAACGGCCGAATAGCCCGACCAAGGAATTTCTCGCCTATGTCCACGCTCCGCCTCGATCGCCGAACGCTTCTCCGTGGCGCAGCCGCCGGCGGCGGGCTGCTGGGCCTGCAGGGTCTGCTCCCCGCCTGGGCGCAAACAGGATCGGCGGGACTGCGGGCGGATCTTCCGACGCTGACGGGACCGAACATCGACCTGACCGTCGGACACACGCCCTTCACCGTGGGCGGCCGCACCGGCCATGCGGTGACCATCAACGGCGTTCTGCCGGCGCCGCTGCTACGCCTTAGAGAAGGCCAGAACGTCCGGCTAGCGGTGACCAATACGCTGGACGAGGACACCTCAATCCACTGGCACGGCCTGCTCGTCCCGTTCCAGATGGATGGTGTTCCTGGCATCAGCTTCCCCGGCATCAAGGCCCGTGAGACCTTCGTCTACGAGTTCCCGATCAAGCAGTCGGGCACCTTCTGGTATCACAGTCACTCTGGCCTACAGGAGGCGATGGGTCACTACGGCCCAATCGTGATCGACCCGGCGGGCGCCGATCCGGTCGCCTACGACCGCGAGCATGTGCTGGTCCTGTCGGACTGGAGTTTCATGCATCCGCACGAAATCCTGGCCAAGCTGAAGAAGAGCCCGGGTTACTTCAACCAGCAGCGCACCACGCTGGCGGGGCTCATGGACGGCAGCGACCGCATGAGCCTGGAGGAACGGCGCATGTGGGGCCAGATGCGGATGGACCCGCGCGACATCCTCGACGTCAGCGGGTCGACCTACACCTATCTGATCAACGGCCATGGACCGCAGGAGAACTGGACCGGCCTGTTCCGGCCCGGCGAGCGGGTGCGGCTGCGCATCATCAACGCGTCGGCCATGTCCATCTTCAACGTTCGCATCCCGGGCTTGCCGATGACCGTGGTGCAGGCCGACGGCGAGAACGTGCGCCCGGTCGAGACGGACGAGTTCCAGATTTCGGTCGCCGAGACCTACGACGTCATCGTCCAGCCGACCGAGGACCGCGCCTACACCATCGTCTCCGAAGCCATCGACCGGTCCGGCATGGGCCGGGCGACCCTGGCGCCGCGCCTGGGCATGACCGCCGAGGTCCCTCCCCTGCGAGAGGTCCCGAACCTCACCATGCGCGACATGGGCATGGGCGGAATGGATCACGGCGCGATGGCCGACATGTCCGGTATGGATCATGGCGCGATGGCCGGCATGGACCACGCGGCTCCGGCCCAGAACGCGCCCGCGGCCGGCGAGATGGCCGGGATGTCCATGTCGGGCATGAACATGCGCGATCCCGAGAACGCTCCGCCCGACATGGCGGTGGGCGTCGGCGTCGATGCGATCGCCATGGATCCCGCCAACCGTCTGGGTGAGCGTCCGATCGGTCTCACTACAGTCGATCATCGCGTCCTCGTCTACACCGACCTGGTGTCGCTCCAGCCGAACAAGGACCCGCGCCCCCCGTCTCGGACGATGGAGATCCACCTGACAGGCAACATGGAGCGGTTCATGTGGGGCTTCGACGGCCGAAAGTTCAGCGAACTGGTCGAACCGATCCGCTTCGAGCGCAACGAGCGGGTGCGGGTGACCCTGGTCAACGACACCATGATGGCCCACCCGATCCATCTGCATGGTCATTTCTTTGAACTGGTGACCGGCGGACCCACCGGTCACCAGCCCCTCAAGCATACGGTCAACGTCGCGCCCGGCGGCAAGGTGACCTTCGATCTGACCGCCGACGCGCCCGGCGACTGGGCCTTCCACTGCCACATGCTGATGCACATGCACGCCGGCATGTTCAATGTTGTGACGGTGCGGCCCATGGACGGAGCCGCGTCATGAGCCGCCTCGCCGTCGCCCTCGCCCCGCTGGTGCTCGCCGTCAGCGCCTTCAGCGCCCAGGCCCAGGACACTCACACGGGCCACACTATGCCGGCGACCGCGGCGCCGGCCCGACCGGCGCAGGATCCGCACGCCGGTCACGTCATGCCGCCCGCGCAGACGCCGCCCGCCGCGGATCCGCATGCAGGCCACCGGATGCCGGCGCAGCCCGCGCCCGTAGACCCGCAGGCGGGACACCAGATGCCGGCGGCGACGCCCGGCCAGGCTGATCCACACGCGGGCCACGACATGTCGGCCATGTCACCCGCGCAGACCGACCCTCACGCCGGGCATGACATGTCGACCATGAGCATGGGGCCGCCCAATGTGGCGACCAGCGCCGACAACCCCGGCCGTCCTCCGGAGGACCCGCTCCCGCCCGCCGCCCTGGCCGGCCCTGTCCACGCTGCCGATCTCGTCTTCGGCGCCGAGGCCATGGCCGCCTCTCGCCGGACCCTGATTCACGAAAACGGCGACGTCCGCACCACGGCCGTCATTCTCGATCGCCTCGAAGCCGGCTTCGGCGACGGCGGCGAGACCTACCTCTGGGACGTCCAGGGCTGGACGGGCGGCGACATCAACCGCTTCTGGTGGAAATCCGAGGGCGAAGGCGATTTCAACGGCGCGCTCGAGGACGCCGAAGTCCAGGCTCTCTACAGCCGCGCCGTGACGCCCTTCTGGGACCTCCAGGCCGGCGTGCGACAGGACTTCCGGCCCGACGGCGAAGATACGACGCATCTGGTCCTCGGCCTGCAGGGCCTGGCGCCCCATTGGTGGGAAGTCGACGCCGCCGCCTTCCTGTCGACCGACGGCGACCTGACCGCCCGCGTCGAGGCCGAATACGACCTGCGCATCACCCAGCGCCTGATCCTTCAGCCCCGCCTCGAAATCGACGCTTCGGCCAGCGACATTCCGGAACTGGAGATTGGCTCGGGCGTGTCCTCGGTCGAGGCGGGCCTGCGACTGCGCTACGAGTTCCGCAAGGAGTTCGCCCCCTATGTCGGCGTCGAGTGGAGCCGCGCGCTCGGAGACACCGCCGGCTACATCGAAGCCCGCGGCGGCGAGGCCGAGGACATCCGGTTCATCGTCGGCCTCAAGGCCTGGTTCTAACCGAAGGAGACCACCCCTTGATCCGCATTCTCACCCTCACGGCGGCCCTGGCTTTCGCCGGCGCCGCCTCCGCCCAGGATCCGCACGCCGGCCACAGCATGCCGGCGCAGGCCGCCGCGACCCAGTCGGGAGTCACGACGGCTCCCGCGAACGGGGCGATGACCCAGGGCTCGCCGGAACGCTTCAGCGTCACCTTCCCGCATACGATGGTCCTCAAGACGGTCACGCTCACCGCCGAAGGTCAGGCCCCGGTCGAAGTGAGTGTCCCCGCAGCGCCCGCCGCCGCGACCGTCGGCGTGGCTCTTCCGCGTCTGGCCCCAGGAACCTACACTGCCGCCTGGACCGCCGAGGGCCCGGACGGCCACAAGATGTCCGGCTCGGTCAGCTTTATGGTTCACTAGGAGAACGACGATGAAAGTTTCCAACCTGCTGGCCGCCGCCGGCGCGATCCTAACCCTGAGCGCCGGCGCGGCCCTCGCCGCCGAAGGTTGCGAGTGCTGCAAGGACATGGCCGCGGACGCCGCCATGAGCTGCTGCGACGAGATGAAGACCGAGCCCGCCCCGCCCGAGCCGACGCCGCCCGCCCCGGCGCCGTCGGATACGCCCGCGCCTCAGGGCCACGCCGAC
Organism: Brevundimonas sp. TSRC1-1; assembly: GCF_049898245.1. Classification (NCBI taxonomy): domain Bacteria; kingdom Pseudomonadati; phylum Pseudomonadota; class Alphaproteobacteria; order Caulobacterales; family Caulobacteraceae; genus Brevundimonas; species Brevundimonas sp. TSRC1-1. The sequence continues at coordinate 611,116 of NZ_JAFCXI010000001.1, read as the reverse complement.
CACAACTGATCGTCGCATCGATGGTTTCCGGCGGTTTCCCGTGGGGGAGCCGCCGGACGCCTCAGTTCTGGATAAGGCGGATCAAGTTTCCGTCCGGGTCGATGAGCGCGCCGATCCGCAGTCCCGACTCCTCAAGCTTCGGCGCGTGCAGGCGAGGGTGGCCCCAGCAGGTTTTCGGCAATCCTGAAACGACGCACTCTGCGTAAAACCCGTCCAGGTCGTCCAGCCGCAGGCAGCAGCTGAAGTTGCTGGTCAGCGGATCCACGTCCGGATGCGGGAAGAACTCCAGCGTCAAACCGCCCCTTTTCAGGATCATCCAGCCTTTGTCGCGCCAGTCCTGGTCGAAGCCCAGTCGAGTGTAGAACTGGGACGTAACTTCGAAATCCCGCGACGGTAGGTTGGGCGTGGCGTGGTCGGTCACGGCGAACTCCGGGAATGCAGCAATGCCGCCGTAGCCTAGCCGCAACACCCCTTGCCATCTACCTGGATCGGCGGACACGGCACGTCGGCATAGGAGCAGAACACGCAGCAGTCGCCGGGTAGGGGCTTCAGCTTCATGCCGCAGCCGAGACAATCGTAAAACCAGATGCAGGCGTCGGTGGGCATGGTCTCCGTCGCAACATGACCGCAATCCGGGCAGGTCAGCGTCGAATCCAGAACGATGGCCGGGGTCATCGCATGGCCGCCAGTCGCGGCATGACCCACGGCTCGATGTACGGCTGCCAGGCCATGGAAAGGACGATCAGCAGACTGGCGATCACCAGCAGCCAGAAGGCGAGCCGCGAAGGGTGGCGGCAGGCCCCGTCTTTCCGACACATCCGCAGGCGACGCCAATGCAGCAGCCAGCCCGCGGCCAGGATGACGGCGGCCAGAAGCGTCAGCCAGTTCCGCGCACCCGCGATGACCGCGGCGCCGGCGAAGGATACGCCCGCCACGGACAGAGCCAGAGGCAACACACAGCACGCGGCCCAGGCGAACACCGAGGCGACACCGCCGAGGGCGGCCGAGGCGCTGACGGCGACCTCGGGCATGCGGGGCCGGTCGTAATCGATGGCCATGGGACCTCCCGTTCGATTTCTGCTACAGGCTACAACCCGTAGCCGCTACAGGATCAAGAGCCATGTCCGCACGAAGTTTGACGATCGGGCGCCTCGCTGACAGCGCCGGGGTGAACCTGGAAACGGTGCGCTACTACGAACGTATCGGGTTGATGCCCGCGCCGGCCCGGACCGAGGGCGGCCACCGCAGCTACGAGCCGGAACACGCCCAGCGCCTGCGCTTCATCCGCCGGTCGCGCGAACTGGGCTTCGGCATCGACGCCATTCGGCGCCTGATCGCGCTGAGCGAGCCGGGCGTTCAGGCGTGCTGCGAAGTCCGCGACATGGCCCAAGACCACATCGCCAGCGTGGACGCCAAGATCGAGGATCTGCAGAGGCTACGGAAAGTGCTGAGGCAGGCTGTGGCCGACTGCAGTGAAGGCGGGCGGGTTAGGTGCCCGGTGATTGATGAGCTGGGCTCGAGCTAGCGTCGAAGCTACGACCCTGTGCCGATGACAGCGGTCAGCCTCAGTGCCGTGAAGGCCTGATCGACGCGGCCGCCTCGCGGCAAGCATCTTCGCAACGCCGGCATTCTTCGGCGCAGATACGGCAATGCTCGTGCATCTCGGCGTGCTTCTCGCACTCGATGGCGCAGTCGGCGCAAGCCTCGGCGCAGGTCTCGAGCATGCGCTTTATCAAGGCCTCGTTGCTGCCGGCGCGCCGCACGGCGAGCCCGGCCGTAGCCAGACAGACATCGGCGCAGTCGAGATCGAGCCGGATGCACTGGGTCAGGTCCCTGACCATCTCCTCGGCCAGGCAGGCGTCAGCGCAGATGCGGCATACGGCGGCGCAGCCGTAGCCCGCTTCGATCGCGCGAATGAGGCTGTCGTTCACGCTGCCGCGTACGTCGGGGTGGGTGCTGATCATTGGTTGGATTTGCATCGGAGGCTCCCTCGGGTGATCTGGATCCAACCCCGGCGCCGGGACGATGTTCCGAACGGCGACGCCTCCCGACCTCGTCAAACCCGTACTTCGCCGAGCCGAGATCATGTGGAAATGCGGTGGACCAGACATCAGGGGCCGGCCGGCGACCTCAAGCTCACATGCATTCGACCACGGATCACTGAACCGCTTGCGATTTGGATCTCCGCACTTGCCCGCGAGAGTTCATCTACAATCGGCGGCGCAACCGAGATTGTGGGGTCGGCGGGCTCCGGAACAGAGAGGCGCTGGTCTTGAGCCAGGGACGTAATGCGTCGGCCCGGGCGCGCCGGGCCGGCCTCGTCCTCGCTGCCCTCGAGGGCCGAAGGCTCGTCTTCGCGAGCGGGCCCGCGCGAAAAGTCAGCCTGTTGGTCGCGCGCGCCGTGTTGCGCCTTATACGGCCGGGCGGAGGCCGTTGCCGCTCACATGCAGTTTTTGGCGCCTTCGGGGCCCCGCAAGCGTCGGCGGGCTAGCTCTCGACGCCACGGTTCGCCGCAGCGGACGCTTCGCCTCCGGCTTCCGCCGGCTCCTCAATCCCGTCGCCCATGACCATTCCACGGGGATCAGCGCTTGCGTGACCGGCCTCGTACGGTCGCGATACGTCAGCGAAGGCATGGTTGCGAGACCCCGGGCGCCTCAGGCGAACGGATTCGCTTGGCCGGGCCGGCCGAGCAGGGGGCTGTGTCCTGCCCGGGCGGGTGCGGGCCTTCTACCAGAGGTTCCGCTGCGATATGGGCGGACTTAGCCGGCGCTCCACGCCTGGGCGACGTCAGGTCAGGGCGCGACAACTGCGCCCGTCGCCAAACCGGCCCGCGCCCGCCATGGTGGGATTTGGACTCCCAAGGAGCGCTCACTTTGGTTCAAACTCGCCCGCGCTTGTCCCGCCGGACCCTCGTGTTCGGCCTGCCCCTGGTCGCCGTGCCCGGCCCGGCCCTCGCCGCGCCCCCGAAACGGATGATCGCCTACAAGACGCCATGGTGCGGCTGCTGCGGCGGCTGGATCGCCCACATGCGCCAGGCGGGCTGGATCGTCGAGGTCGTCGAGCGCGAGGATCTCGCCCCGATCCGGGCCCGGCATGGCATTCCGGACCGCCTCGCCTCGTGCCACACAGCGGTGGTCGGCGCCTACGCCATCGAGGGCCATGTTCCGTCGAGCGATGTCGAGCGGCTGCTCGGCGAACGCCCCGCCGCCCGCGCACTAAGCGCGCCCGGCATGCCGGCGGGCTCGCCGGGCATGGAGGCCGCCGGGCGCGAACCCTATGCGACCGTCCTGATCCTCAACGACGGTTCGACCCGCGTGTTCGGTCGCCACAACGGGGCCTGAGAAGGCGCACCGCCGGCAGTCACGACGGTTGACGACGCGGCGTCCAGCGCAGCAGGCGCATGGCATTGGCGGTGACCAGGACCGTGGCTCCGGTGTCAGCGAGGATGGCGGGCCACAGGCCCGTCACCCCGATCACGGTGGTGACCAGGAACACCGCCTTCAAGCCCAAGGCGATGGTGATGTTTTCCCCGATATTGCCCATCACTCCGCGGGACAAGGCGATCATGTCGGGAATGTCCCTGACCCGGCCGTGCAGGACGGCGGCGTCCGCCGTCTCCAGGGCCACGTCGGTGCCGCCGCCCATGGCGATGCCGACATCCGCCTGGGCCAGGGCCGGGGCGTCGTTGATGCCGTCCCCGACCTTGGCGACCACCAGCCCCTCGGCCTGCAGCGCCTTGACGATGACTAGCTTGTCCTGCGGCAGCAGTTCGGCCCGGGGCTCGATGCCCAGGCCGGCGGCGACCGCCTCCGCCGTGCGGCGGTTGTCGCCCGTCAGCATGATGGTCCGGATGCCCCGCGCCTTCAGGTCGGCCAGACCCTGGACTGCGTCGGGCCGCGCCTCGTCGCGCATGGCGAGGAACCCGGCGACGCCATCCCCGACGACAAGGACGGAAACCGTCTTGCCCTCGGCGTTCAGGGCGGCGATGGCCGCGTCCTGGGCCGGCGTGATCGGGGCGCGTCGGGCCGCGGCCTGCGGCGAGCCGAGGAATATGCGTTCGCCGCCGACCTCGCCTTCCACGCCCTCCCCCGGAATGGCCTGGGTGGCCGAGGCCGGCGGCGCCGTGATCTTGTCCGCCTCAGCTCGGGCGAGGATGGCGAGGGCGAGCGGATGGCTCGATCCCGTTTCCAGCGCGGCCGCTAGGGTCAGCAGGGCGGAGGCATCCCGCGTTCCGGCGACGACGTCGGTGACGACGGGCTTGCCGGCGGTCAGGGTCCCCGTCTTGTCGAAGGCGATCGCCGTGATCTTGCCCAGCGTCTCCAGCACGGCCCCGCCCTTCATGAGCAGGCCGCGCCGGGCCCCCGCCGACAGGCCGGCGGCGATGGCGGCCGGCGTGGAGATGACGAGGGCGCAGGGGCAGCCGATCAGCAGCACGGCGAGGCCCTTGTAGACCCATTCGCTCCACGTCCCGCCGAACAGCAGCGGCGGCGTGACCGCGACGAGGGCGGCGAACACGAGCACGCCCGGCGTGTAGATTTTCGAGAAGCGGTCGATGAACCGTTCGGTCGGCGATTTCGATTCCTGCGCCTCCTCGACGAGACGCACCACCCGGGCGATGGTGTTGTCCGAGGCTGAGGCCGTCACGCGCACTCGCAGGACGCTGCCGCCGTTGATCGTGCCGGCGAACACAGGATCGCCCTCGACCTTGCGCTTGGGCACGCTCTCGCCCGTCACCGGGGCCTCGTCGAGGTCTCCCGCGCCCTCGATGATCTCGCCGTCCGCCGGAACGCGGTCTCCGGGCCGGACGAGGATGATCGCGCCCACCGCCACGGTCTCGGCGGCGACCTCCGTGGTCACGCCGTCCACCTCGACGAAGGCGGTCTTGGGCACGAGGGTGGCGAGCCCCTGGATGCTCTTGCGCGCGCGACCAGCCGCCACCCCTTCGAGCATCTCGCCGACGAGGAACAGCAAAACGACGGCGGCGGCCTCTTCCGCGGCCCCGATGAAGACGGCGCCGACGGCGGCGATGGTCATCAGCATTTCGATGGAGAAGGGCGTGCCGTGGCGCGCCGCCGAAAAAGCGCGCGACGCGATCGGAATGAGCCCCACGGCCAGGGCGGCGAGGAAGGCGTATCGTTCCAGGGAGGGGAACAGCGTGCCCAGTCCATAGGCGGACAACAGCGCCAGGCCGCAGAGCGCGGTGAGGCGGGCCTTGCCGGTCCACCACCACGGGGCGCCCCCGGCCCGGGCGGCCGCCGGAGGTGGGCCCGCCGCCGCAGCGACGGCTCCGGACGTCGGCGCGGCCGCTTCTCCGCTGTAGCCGAGGTTGCGCAGTTGCTGCAGGACCGCCTCGTCGGCGAGGTCTCCGCCATGCCGGATCTTGAGCACGCCGGTCTGCACCGCCACCGAGACGTCCTCGACGCCCGGCAGCCTGCGGATCGCCGTGTCGATCTTGCGGCCGCAGCTGGCGCAATCCATCCCGGTGACCCGGTATCGGCTTTCGAGAGTTTGCGCCGTCATGTCTGTTCCTTGTGATCTCTATTGGGCAAGGCTACCTCCTCCAGCGACTGTAGATGCAAGCTAAAAAATGAGCGCGCCGTTCGGTTGGAGTGGAGGGCGCCGTCCGACGAACCCCGGAGGCGAGCCCAGCCCCTTGATGACCTCGCCTTGTCCGCATGACCGGGAGACCGCGCCGCCGACGGCCGCACAGGTGGAACGCGCCCTGGACGCAGCCGCCGCCAGCGTCGCCGCCGCCGGGGACAAGCTGACGCGCCCCCGGCGCAGGGTGCTGGAGCTCCTGCACGTCGCGGGCGCTCCGGCCAAGGCCTATGATCTCGTGGCGACGTATCACCGGGAGGCCCGCGTCGCGACGCCGGCGACCGTCTATCGGGCGCTGCAGTTCCTCGAGACCCGCGGTCTGGTTCATCGTCTTTCCAGCCTTAAGGCCTATGTGGCCTGCGATCCCAAACGCCTCGGTTCGCCTGCGGTTTTTCTTCTGTGCGACTGTTGCGGCTTCTGTCGCCAGATTCCTTCGTCCGGCATGGCGTCGCTGGGCGCGGCCGCGACAGCGGCGGGCTACGAGATCGAACGGATCACGCTCGAAGGCCAGGGTCTGTGTCCGGCCTGCCGCCCGCAGCGCCCCGGCGCGGCCCGGGATCCGGCCCCCCAGACAGAGCCGGAGGCGGCCGCGGGGGTCCGGGCCCACAAGCACTGAGCCGCGCCCCTGATCAAGCCCGGGGCGGGTCGATGGCGGCCTGGCCCGGGCGCCCGGCCGCGGCGACGCCGGGGCCCGCGGCCCATTCCATGGCCTGTTTGGTGGCGGCGGCCGACATTCGGGTCGCCCCCCCCCGTCGGGACGGACTAAGCCAGGTCTGGACCGGTCGGTCGAAGCCGTAGCGAAACACGGCGGCGGCCACGAACGCCCCGACCAAGCCGATCGCCCACAGGACCCAGCGAACGCCGGACGACCACGCCTCCTGTCCAAGGGCGTCGAGCAGGCCGAACCAGACGATGCGGCTCACCTCATTCGTGAGGAACATCGAGAACGACATTAGGGCCAGATGCTCGATCAGCCGTGAAGGACTGCGCACCGGCACGGCGCCGGCGGCCCAGATGATCACGGTCATCAGGCCGAGCGACACCAGGCTGAAGGCGCCGAAGGCCTGCAGCCCCACGAGCGCGAAGGCGGCGGCGAGGCCGATCGCCCTGGCCCGGTGCGGCGCGACACAGACCCGCGAACCGTAGAAGGCCGCCGCGACTCCGAGCAGGAAGAGCGGCAGGGCGCGCAGGATGCCGTAGCGCATCGGCAGGCGGTAGATCGGATCGCCGAGCCACAGCGAGGCGGCGATATCGGCGGCGACGACGAGGAGCGTCGCGCCGATCACCATTGCGACCGGCGGCCAGCGCCACAGGGCGCGGCAGATCCAGGGCAGCAGGAGATAGCAGCCGATCAGGGCCGAGAGGGTCCAGGTCGGGGCGTTCCACCCCTGCCCGCCCGGCACGCCATAGGCCTGGACCAGTAGCACCTGCGCGGGCAGTTGCGACCAGTCGAACCAGCGCGGATTGCTGGGCGCGATCCCGGCCAGGGCGGCGCCGCCGACGAGCAGCACCAGGACGAGGCTGACCGCCAGGTGGGCCGGAATGACCCGCAGCAGGCGCTGGCGCGCATAGGCGCGCAGCGAGGCCTGTCCGGACGCGAGGCGATCACCGTAGATGCGGGCCAGGACATAGCCGGAGTCGATGATGAAGAAGTCGGTGAGCAGATAGCCGCGCTCGAAGACTGGATGCAGTTGTCCGAGAGGCACAGGCGCGGCCTCGCGGAAATGGTAGAGGATGATCAGCGCCCCTACGATAAAACGCAGCGCGTCCAGCCAGCCGCCGCGCGCGATCCGGACGGGGCGAGGCGATGGCTCGGTCAGCGCGGCTTCGGGCATTCAGTCAGCCTTCCGTGGCGCAGACTTGGCGGCGGCGCTGCGGTGCTCATGTGGACGCAGGACGATCTGGTCTCGCGAAGCGTAGAGGACGGCCGTTCCCAAAACCCAAACGACGACCAAGCCTCCGACGACCATCAGTCCGGGCCTATCGCGGGGTCCAAACACAAACGAGCAGCCGATCACGCCGCCCAGAATGGCCCCGTAACCAAAATGCAGCGGCACCTTGTGTGCGCCCAGCAGCAGAAGGGCCATGCAGAAGACCAGGCCTCCTGCGAACAGGCTGACCCCGATGGCGACGAGCGTATCGAGCACGGGCCGTGGCTTCAGCGGGCGCGCCTGGAGCCGCCGCCTACCTCGTTGGCGATAGCGGCCTTCCCGCCAACGAATGCTCCGGCCGCGCACGGTGAAGCGTTTGCCGGCCATGCGTCAGGGCCTTGCGTTGGGCGCGGGCGTGTCCTCATGGCGCGCAAGAAGGATTCTCATCCGGACAATTTCGGATTCCTGGGCCGCAATGATCTCATCGGCCAGATTACGCACGTCGCGGGCTTCGCCATGCTCGACGGCGACCTTGGCCATTGCGAGCGCACCCTCGTGGTGGGCGATCATTCCGCGCAGGAAGTCGATGTCGGCGTCGCCCGTGTAGTTGATGCTCATGGCCTGGTGCATCTTCGCGCTGGCCTCGCGATAGGCGCGAGTCGATGGGCTGTCCGTGGTCTCGCCAGCGTGGCTTGCCTCGGTGTCGCTCGGGCGAGAGTCAGCCGCCGACGGCGCCGCAGGGACCTCGCGGGTTTGCCGCGAGATCATCCCGAAGGCGAAGACCGACAGGGCGAGAAAGACGGCGATGACGGAAATCCATCCGAAACGCTTCATGACGATGTCCTCGAGAGAGCCGGCGGGGCCACGGGGGCGGCCGGGATTGCACTGGGAAGGATGGGCGCCGTTCGGTCGCGGTAGCCGAGCAGGCGCAGAGCGTTGAACACCACCAGCAGGGTCGACCCCTCGTGGAGCGCCACGGCAGGGCCGATGCCAAGGCCGAGGATCGTCGCCGGCACAAGGAAGGCGACGATTCCGAGACTGACGTAGAGATTCTGGAGAATGATGCGCCGCGTCTGTCGGCTGAGACCGACGGTGAAGGGCAGCTGCGACAGGTCGTCGGACATCAAGGCGACGTCGGCGGTCTCAAGCGCAACATCGGAGCCAGCCGCGCCCATCGCGATACCGACGGTCGCCGTGGCCATGGCCGGGGCGTCGTTCACCCCGTCGCCGACCATGGCAATCTTGCCGTCAGCGCGAAGGCGTTTGATGGCGTCGACCTTGTCCTCGGGCATGAGGTCGCCCCAAGCCTCTGTCAGGCCGACCTGTCCGGCGATCGCCTGTGCGGCCTTCTGGTGATCGCCCGAGATCATGATCATTCGCCCGATGCCGAGGGCGCGAAGAGCGGTCAGCGTCGGCCGCGCTGCTGGGCGAGGCGTATCAAGAAGCCCAATGACACCGAGATCGCGCGTGCCGCGTCGCACCACCATCAGGGTTCGCCCCTGCAGTCGCAACTGAGCGACGACAGAGGTTGTTTCGTCGCCGAGCGGCGCTACGCCGTCGACGCCGAACATCTCCGGCTTCCCTATCCAGATCGTCTCGCCGTGCAGCTGGGCGGTCACGCCCTTGCCCGTCAGGCTCTTGAGGTCGATCGCGGCCGGGATGATCGTATCGCGCAAGCGTGCGCCACCGTCGCGCGCGATGGCCTCCGCCAACGGGTGGTCGCTGAGCCGTTCGACCGCCACAGCGACCGCCAGAAGATCGCCCTCCTTCGTCCCGCGCACCGTCATGACGTCGGTGATCCGCGGCCGTCCCTCGGTCAGGGTGCCGGTCTTGTCGAAGGCGATGGCGTTGAGCGAGCCGAGGTTCTCCAACGGCGCGCCGCCCTTGATCAGGACACCGGCGCGCGCCGCACGGGCGACGCCCGAGAGGACGGCGCTCGGGGTGGCGATGGCGAGCGCGCAAGGACTCGCGGCGACCAGCACGGCCATGGCGCGATAGAAGCTGTCGCGGAACGGCTCATCGACGACGACCCAGGCGAACAGCAGGACAAAGGCGAGCGCCAGCACCACAGGCACGAAGATGCGTTCGAACCTGTCCGTGAAGCGCTGGGTCGGCGACTTCTGCGTCTCGGCCTCACTCACCATCCGAACCACCTTGGCCAGGGTGGTGTCGCTCGATGTGCGGGTCGTCTCAATCTCGATGGCGCCTGAGCCATTGATGGTGCCCGCGAAGACGAGAGACGGCGATCCGACCTGGGCCGGTCTCGCCCGCGCCGCCTCGGGGTCCGCGACGGGCTGCTTGTCGACAGGCATGCTTTCGCCGGTCACGGGGGCTTGGTTGATGCTTGTGGTGCCGACCACGACAAAGCCATCAGCGGGCAGTCGTTCGTTTGGACGCACCACCACGGTGTCGCCGACGACCAAATCTTCGACAGGCAATTCGACGACCTGCCCGTCGCGTCGCACATGGGCTGTCCGGGGGGCAAGCTCGGCCAGGGCCTCGATCGCGCGTTTGGCGCGGCCCATGGCGTAGTGTTCGAGCGCGTGGCCGATGCTGAACAGAAACAGCAGGAGAGCGCCTTCGGCCCAGGCCCCGAGCGCCGCCGCACCTGCGGCTGCGACGAGCATCAAGGTATCGATCTCGAAGCGCTTCTGGCGGAGGTTCTCGAACGCTTCTCGCACCGTAAAAAAGCCGCCGAAGATGTAGGCGATCAGGAAGAGGGCGAGGGGAATCCAAGCGGGAAGGCCCGTTGCGAGTTTCTCGAGGGCGAATCCAAGGCCCAGAGCAAGGCCACTTGTCAGGGCGAAGATCAGCTCCGTATTGGAGCCTAGAACGCCACCGTGATCGTGCTCCTCGGACTTGGTGTGGAGATGGTCCGGCAGTGTTGTGCTGGTCATAAATAGGGTCCCGTTGCGGGTTGGGAATCGCGGCTGCTTGCGGCGACCGCCGCGATCGAGGGGGCGGGATAGCGACACGGGCGAAGGCGCGCCGGGCCAGCGGGTTCCAGCGCGATCCGCTCGCAGGTGGTCATCCCGGTTCTCCCGACCTCAGGGCACGGGCACGACGGCATTAAAGCCCCCGAGCCGCTGGAGCTGCTCAATCGCTTCGAAAAGCGGAAGCGCTAGGAGAAAGACGAAGCCGTCGCGCACCGTGCGGACGAAGAATACCGGCCGGATCATGATTTCCGCCTCGTCGCGCCATAGGGAGAGCTTGGGCAGGAACCGAGGGGTGCGCTCACGGTAAGCTTGGTAGTCGTGTCCAAAGGCGTCGGAGAGGAAGCGTTCTTCGCGGCCGACCACGATGCGAAACACCACCCAGCAGGCTAATCCGAAGACCAAACCGACGCTAAGGCTGCCGGACTGGGCGCCGATGCCAAACGCGCCGATGAAGCTGAAGACGTACAGCGGATTGCGGCTGACCGAATACGGTCCTGCGGATATGATCTCCTGTTTCTTGCGGCCACCGATGTAAAGGGAACACCAAGCCCGACCGATGATGCAAACCATGATGGCGATCAGGCCCAGATGCTCGACAGGATGTTCGAGCAAGGGCCAGGATGTGACGAGCGCCGCGCAGACGACAAGAAGCAGGCCCCCGACGAGAATGCCCGCCTTGCGCCATCGTTGAACGGATTGGATATCGACCGCTGATCGACAGGCGTCATCAGGGGGCGAGGAGCCGGACAAAGCGGGGCTTGCGGGCTTGGAGACGCTGTCGGAGGGCTCGAGCGGCATCATTGCCCCTCCCCCTCAGCCGGACGATCCTTAGCCGCATCGCGCAGGATATCCAGGCCGCCCTTCAACGCGATGGCGGCCACGAGGACGCCGACGACGAGGTCCGGCCACGCCTGGCCGAGCCAGAGCACCAGGGCCCCGGCGACGAGGATTCCCCCGTTGGAGGCGAAGTCGTTAAAGCTGAACGTCTCGGCAGCCTTCATGTTGACGTCGCCGCTGTGCTGACGGCGGATCAACTGCAGGCAGATCAGGTTGATGATCGCTGCGACGACCGAGAGTCCCATCATGGTCGGGCCGATCGGTTCGGTCCCGATGAGGAATCGACGACCCGCGTCCAGAAGGACGCCAGCGCCGAAGATAAGGAGCATGACGCCCGAGAGGCGCGCCGCCCCCCGCTTCCACGAACCAGGCCGACCGATCGCGAGAAAGCTGATCAGATAGACAGCAGCGTCCGAGGCGTTGTCCACTGCATTGGCCAGCAGAGCGCTGGAATCGGCGGACAAGCCGCCGATCCCGAGCGCTAATGCCAGGCCCGCGTTGAGCGCGAGAACCGTCAGCAACGTGCGTCGCTGCTGACGGTCATCCTGAGTGCGAGCAATCAATCCTCAACCCCCTCGTCCTTGCGATGACGCACCGCCTTGGCCGCGAAGGTCGGCAGGACCAGCAGGGTCAGGGCCGTCGCGGTCAGAAGGCCGCCGATGACGACCGTCGCCAGAGGCTTCTGAACCTCGGCCCCCGCGCCGTGGGCGAGCGCCATCGGGATGAAGCCGACAATGGCGACCAAGGCTGTCGTCAACACCGCACGCAATCGGCTGGACGCCCCTTCGATCGCCGCGTCCCGGGGCGCGAGCCCCGCCTGCAATCGCTCGCGAATGGCCTGCATCAAAACAAGTCCGTTCAGGGTCGCCACACCCGAGACGGCGATGAAGCCAACGGCCGCAGACACCGAGAACGGCATCCCTCGCATGAGAAGCGCCAAGGCGCCGCCGATCAAGGCCAAGGGCACGCAGGCGAAGACCAGCCCAGCCTCGGAGAACGACCCCAGAGCCATAAACAGCAGCACACCGATCAGGACGAAGACGATCGGAATAACCAGGCCCAGCCGTTGTTCGGCCCGTTTGAGGTTCTCGAACTGACCGCCCCAGGTCAGGCGGACGCCCGGCGGGAGCTGGATTTGGTCCACCTTGGTTTGTGCGTCGGTGACGAAGCCGCCCAGATCCCGGCCGCGAACGTTGGCCTGGACCACCATCCGTCGGCTACCGTCGTTGCGGCTGATCTGGTTCGGCCCCTCGGCGCTTTGGATACGGGCTACCGAAGACAGCGGCACGGTTACGCCTGTCGAAGAGACGATCGGCAGGGCCGCGAGCGCCGCCGGATCGTTGCGCGCATCGTCCGGAAGACGGACGACGACGTCGAAGCGACGGTCGCCCTCGAAAATCCGGCCGGCCTCCGCGCCGCCGATGGCGGCCGAGACCGCTTCAGAAACGTCGGCTGCGGACAGGCCGTAGCTGGCCGCCGCGAACCGATCGACGCTGACCGTGAGCGTCGGCAAGCCCGACGCTTGTTCGACGCGAACGTCGGCGGAGCCGGTGGTCTGCCGCAGTACGCCGGCCACCTCATCAGCGACCCGCTGCATGGTGTCGAAGTCATCGCCGTAGACCATGACCGCGAGGTCGGTCCGGACCCCGGAAATGAGTTCGTTGAAGCGGAGCTCGATGGGTTGGCTGAACTCGAAATTATTCCCGATCTGTTGGTTGGCGAGCTCTTCGAACCGCTCGAGCAAGGCTTCCTTCTCGAGACCTGAATCCGGCCAGTCCTTGCGGTCCTTCAGAACGATGACGCTGTCCGAAATGTTGGGCGGCATCGGGTCGACGGCCGCCTCGGCGGTGCCGGTCCTGGAGAACATGGTCTCGACTTCCGGCTGGGCGGTGATGACCCGTTCCAACGCCATCTGCATGGCGAGCGACTGTTCCAGCGACGCCGAGGGAACACGCAGCGCCTGCATGGCGATGTCGCCTTCGTCCAGGGTAGGGATGAACTCCCGCCCGAGGGACGAAAAGGCCAGACCACCGACGACGACCGCGCCGAGCGCCGAGATCAGGACGATCTTCGGACGATCGACGGCGGCGCGGATGGCCGGCTGGATCCAACGCCGCGCGTGGCGGAGCAGGAAGGTTTCGTGTTCGTGGGCGTGGCCGTGTTCGTCGGTCTCGACCTTCTTGGGATCCCGCACCAGCAGGGCCGTCATGGCCGGAACGAAGGTGAAGGAGAAGATGAAGGCCCCGACCAAGGCCAGCATCACCGTCGCCCCCATGGGGACGAAGGTCTTGCCCTCCACCCCCTCAAGCATCAGCAGGGGCGTGAAGACCAGCAGGATAATCAGCTGACCGAAGGCGGCCGGCTTGACCATCTTGCGAGCTGCGGCCACGGCGACATCGAGGCGTTCCCGACGGGTCAGGGCCCGTCCCAGATCGATCCGCCGCTGCGATAGCATCAGCAGGGTGCTTTCGACGACGATGACCGCCCCATCGACCAGAAGGCCGAAGTCCAGCGCGCCCAAGCTCATCAGGTTTCCACTGATGCCAAACCTATTCATGCCGATGACGGCGAACAGGAAGCTGATCGGGATCATCAAGGCCGTGATGCTGGCCGCACGAATGTTTCCGAGCAGCAGGAACAGCACGACGATGACCAGAAGGGCGCCCTCGGTGAGGTTGCGGGCCACGGTCGAGATGGTCGAGTTGACCAGGGCGCTACGGTCAAGGACCGTCACCGCCTCGATCCCTGCGGGCAGAGTCTTGCGAACCTCATCGAGTCGCTCCCCGGCCGCCTGGGCCACGGTGCGGCTGTTGCCGCCCGCGATCATCAGCGCCGTTCCGAGCACGGCCTCGTGGCCGTCACGGCTGGCGCCGCCCAGGCGCGGAGCCTGGCCGATCTCGACCGTGGCGACATCGGCGACCCGCACGATCAGGCCGTTCCGGTTGACGACCGGCGCCTGAGCCAGATCTTCCACGGTGGAGGCCAAGGCGTCGGTGCGGACCGTCAGAGCTTCGCCAGCGCGCTGGATATAGCCTGCGCCGGCCTGAGTGTTGGCGCGATCGAGGGCCTGGATAAGGTCGCCCATGCCCAGGCCGTAGGCGGAAAGGCGCGCCGCGTCCGGACGGACCGCATACTCCTTCACATAGCCGCCGACGGTGTCGACGCCGGCGAGACCGGGGGCGGTCCGCATTTGCGGCGCGACGATCCAGTCCTGCACGGTGCGCAGATAGGTGGCGCGCTGCTGCGGGGTCGAAAGCAGATCGCCTTCGGGCGTCAGATAGGCTCCGCCCGCCTGCCAGCCCGGCTCGCCAGGCTTGGCGAGGTTCTGACTGTTGAATGGCTTGTAGTCGATCGTCCACATCAGCACTTCACCGAGGCCCGTGGTGATCGGGGCCATGGTCGGCTCCACCCCGTCAGGCATGGCCTCCCGGGCGCCCGCGAGCCGTTCGGCGACCTGCTGGCGCGCGAAATAGATGTCGGTCTGGTCGGTAAAGATGACCGTGACCTGGCTGAAGCCGTTTCGGCTGAGGGATCGGGTCGTGGTCAGGCCGGGAATGCCGGCCATGGCGGTTTCAATCGGGTAGGTGACCTGTCGTTCGATCTGTTCAGGCGCGAGCGCCGGAGCGACCGTGGTCACCTGGACCTGGCGATTGGTGATATCCGGCACGGCGTCGATGGGAAGCCGTGTCAGCTCGAGGAGTCCGTAGGCCGCGACAAGCGCCGTGGCGAGAACCACGAACCATCGGAATTTGACCGAGAGTTCGATGATGAATTTGAACATGCGGTGCGCCCCTAGTGACCGTGCTCGGCCTCGCCCTTGGCGAGCTCGGCTTTGAGGAGGAAGGCGTTCGTGCCGGCGACCCGTTCAGCCCCGGTGAGGCCACGCAGGATTTCAGTCCGCCCCCCGGCCTGACGACCGGCGAGCACCGGACGGGCCTGGAAGCCGTTCGGGACCTGAACGAAGACGACGGTGTTGCCGTCGACGGTCTGGACGGACTCGGTCGGCACGGTGAGACCGCCGGTCGTCTCGCCCGTCACGATCGCCCCCGTGACGGCGGAACCGGCCGGCGGGAGGACAGAGCCCGTCGGCCGGGCCCGAATGACCGTGGCGCCGCTTTCGCCGCCCGCGCCTGCGGCAACGCCGGTGACGATGGCGTCGAAGTCGCCGCTGGGGCTGCTGACCCGCAGAGGCGCCCCGGCCCTTACATTGGCGGCCAAAGCAGGCGGCGCGTTGAAGACGAGCTCAACCCTGGCCGGGTTGGTGACCTCGGCGACAACGCCGCCAGGGGCGACGAAGCCGCCCGGTCCGACCTGGACGCTGGTCACGACTCCGGTGATGGGGCTGGTGACGCTGAGGCGGCCCGAAGCGTTGGGCGAGCCCGCCGCGCTGGACCGCGCGCGAGCCGCGCGGGCGCCGGCTTCGGCGCTGAGCAGTTGCGCGCGGGACGCCTCGACCTCCTGTCGGGCGACAACGCCCTGGTCCGCCAGATTGCGGTTGCGTTGATAAGCCTGGCGCGCCACTTCAGTTTCGGCGGCCGCCGCGTCTGCGTCCGCGCGGAACGTCGCCGCTTCACCGCTGACGACGCTCGCCAGGGGCTGACCGATCCGGACCGACTGGCCCGGAGCTACGAGAACCCGCTCGACCCGCCCGCCGACGGACGCCGCCACAGCGGCGCGCGCGTCGACCATGGGCTCGACCCGCCCGGAGAGCCGGGTTTCGGCGCCCCCTCCCCGACCGACGCCGACCACGATCAGGTTGGCGGCCTGGGCCTGGGCCGCGCTCAGAGCGACGAAGCCTTCCGGCGCTTCGGCCTCGCCTTCGTGGCCGGCTTCGCCCTCGGCATGAGCGCCCTCTTCTTCAGCGTGACCCGCCTCACCCTCGGCGGCGGCTGGAGCGGCGTCCGGCCCGCGCGTGAGCAGGAACAGCCCGCCTCCGCCAAGCAGAACGACGGCGGCGGCGCCGCCGATCAGCAACGTCTTGTTGGATGTGCGCTTGCGCATCATTGGGCTCCTTGGAAGGGGGCGCGGCCGTCCTGGCGCGCAAGTTCAATCTCGGCCTGGACGCGTGCAAGGCGCGCATCGACGGCCGAAGTTCGGGCAGAGATCAGGGCTGCACGGGTGACCCGCAGCTCGAGTTGAGAGATGCGCCCCGCTTCGGATCCGATCCGCGACAGACGGTAGGCCTCCTCGGCAGACGCCACCCCTGCATCGGCGGCGGAGACCCGGCTCACGGAGGCGGCGAGGCGCGCCCGCGCTGCGGCGCGATCGGCCTGGGCCTCCTGGCGGGCGCCCAGGAGCCGCGCATCCGCAGCCCGGAAGTCGGCCTGCGCCGCGTCGATGTTCCCGCGGTTGCGGTCGAACAGGGGCAGCGGCATGCTGACGCCGAAAGTCAGCGCCGTCGCGTCTTCCATCTCGTAGCGACGGACACCAACGCTGGCGTTGATGTCCGGGCGCGAGCGGATCCGCTCCACATCGATCCTGCGTTCGGCGGCCGCGCGCTGAGCCTCGGCGACGCGAACGGCCGGCGCCTCCGCCGGGGGAGCGAAGGTCGCGGCAGGTGCGAGGTCCAGCAGGCTGGTGTCGATCGTCGTGACCGGAGCCGCCAGCATGGCGACTGCGGTCAGCCGCGCGAAGGCCGCGTCGCGCTCCGCGACGGCTTCATCGCGAGAGGCACGCGCCGCAGCCGCTTCGCTTTCCCCCTGGATGCCGCGCAGCAGCGGCTCACGGCCTTCCTCGACAAGAACAAGGGCGGCCCTCGCATCGGCGATGGTCAGGGTGAGGCTTTCCTCCGCGAGAGCAGCCCGCCTTTGGGCGGCTTCCGCATCGGCATAGACCTGAGCGAGCCTTCCGGCGGCGTCGATGATGGCGAGATCCCGCTGCAGCGCCGCGGTTCCGGCTTCCGCGCGGGCGACATTGACCCGCGCGGTCCGACGTCCCCACAGCTCGAGGTCCTGGCTGATCGACAAGGTGGTTTCGGCATTGGCGTAGCCCGAGAAGGGCCCCGTGCCGAAAGCGTTCTCGGCGTCGAGAGCGATCGTCGGATTAGGCCTCGCACGGGCCTGGCGGACACGTGCTTCGGCGGCGTCCGACAGGGCGCCGGCTTCAAGGGTGGCCGGGGTTTGACCCAGCTGGGCGAGCAGCTCGGCGAAGGACGGCGCGGGGTCAGCCCAAGCGGGACTGGCCAGCACGGCCGCGAATGCGGCCAACGCGCAGCCGACCGCGAAACGCGGCGGCCTGCGATATGAGGGAGGCATGATTCATCTTCCAGAAATTTGACACGAGTTCGCGCGCACGGCGGCGCAGACGTCCGGTCAGACTCTGGGAGGGCGCTTCAGGCCGTCGGGAGAGATCGACGACGGAAAATCACTCGAGGGGAAGGCGTGAACAGGCCGCGCGTGGATCTGCATCGCGATGTGGTCGGCGACATCCGCACGGGCAGTTCCGTTGTGGTGGCAGTGGCCGTGGGTGCAGACTCCGTGCCCAGCGCCAAGGTCGACCTGGTCGCCATCGCCCGCATCTTCAACGACCATGGCGTGAGCCGATGCCGTCTCCGGGACGCAGGTCGCGGCGTCAGCGATCGGGGCGACGAAAAACACGGCGGAGACCAGGGTCACCGCCAGTATCAGTCTTGCCCATGTCGCAATTGGCCACGCCATCGCGTGGTGGATACTTTCATTCGGGCGATCAAGCAATCTGTTACAGTGTTCGGGGGCTGCGACTGTTTCGAGTGACCACCAATCCGCGGTGAGGGAGAGGGAAAGTCGACATGCAAGGCCGAGAGTGGCGCGTCGTCGGCCATCTCGACCTATTCAGCAACGTCGAGCGATCTTTAAGCGAGCGCACGCTGATCGCGTCCGATTCTTTCGCTGCGTCTGCAGGTGGATCGAGATTGCAGAATGCGCAATCTTCACCTGAGTAGCGCTCCCGCTATCAGGTCGGGCCATCGTGAACCGGTCAGCCAGACCGCTCCGCCGGTCGCCGCGACGCCAGGCTCTGGGTAAGGTCGTTGCGCGCGCATAGCCAGAGCGAGCGGACGTTGGCGTCGCCTGCGCAGTGGCTTACCAGCAGTAAGCCGGCCAGGGCGTTGGCGAAGAAGCCCAGAGGGCCCAGTCCGGTGATGCCACGGGACGGCGCCCCGGAGGTGGCTCGCGAGATCGCGTAGCTGAGGAATAACAGCACCAACGCAACGAGGCTGGCGCCTTGGCCATTGGCCGCCCCGGACTGCACGGCGACCGAACGTCCGATCACGGCCAGGCTGATGCCGTAGGTGGCGCGTCGGCCAGGAAGTTGAGCACATTGGCGCCCAGGGGGCGCCGAGCCTTGCAGGGACACGCCGCTGGCTATGGCCATAAAGGCGGCGCAGTTGACGGCGATCACCGCGATCATGATGCGCCGGTAGGCGGGGTGGCGCTGTCGAACCTGGAGGCCACGCCGCAACTGCAGCCGGGCGAGGAAGTGCACAGGACGAGAGGGGGTTCAGTCATCGGATTACCCTTTCGCGAGAAGCATGCATCTCCCAATGGCTAGACGATCATGCCGAGAATGCATGGCTTCCATGAAAGAAACGCCTGTCAGATAAAACCAGCTTGATCCTCTAGTAACTAGAGGGCCCAAAATCAGTTGAAATCCATTGGAGGCTTCATGATCACCATGCACCCGACGCGACGCGTTCCCGGCCGCCTGCAGACGATCGCCTTCGCGCTCGCGGCGCTGATCGCCGTCGTGGATCAGGCCGCCAAGGCCGCGGCGCGCGCTCAGCTGGACGCTCCGATCAACCTCACGCCGTTTCTCGCGCTGCGTCTCGGGTTCAACCCCGGCGTCACCTTCGGCCTGTTCGCCGGCTCAGGCGCCGTCGGCCGCTGGGCGCTGAGCGCCGTGGCCTCCCTGATCATCGGCGCCCTGCTGGCGTGGATCTGGCGCACGCGCAGCGCCGTGACGGCGGCCGCCGCAGGCCTCATCGCCGGTGGAGCGATCGGGAACCTCGTCGACCGGCTACGCTTTGGCGCGGTCACCGATTTTATCGATCTTCATTGGGGGGCGGCGCACTGGCCGACCTTCAACCTCGCCGATGCGGCCATTGTCTGCGGCGTCGCGCTGCTCCTCCTCACCGTCCGGGGCTCGGACAGCCGCGCGGCGTCCTCGACCCTGGGACGGGCGGCGCGATGAGGCTTCCCGCCGAACAGAGGGCGATCGCCGTCCGCTCGGCGCCGGCGATTCTCATCACCGCCTCAGCGGCGGCCTCCGCCTGGCTGCGGCTTTCCCCGCCCCTTCTCGGCGCGGCGCGCGACATGGCGACGGCCGATAGGCTGGCCTATGCCCTGCAGGCGAATCTCCCGGTCTTCCTGTGGCTCGCGGGGTGTTTGAGGGTGGTGGCCAGCATCCGGTTCCGGTCCGACGCCGACCGGCCGGGTCCGCCGATGCGGCGCCCGGCGCCAGGCTCGCCCTACCCGCCGCCGTGCTACAGAACTCGCTTGAACAGACCGTTCTGGCGGTGAGCGCCCACCTGGTGCTCGCCACCGTGCTGCGCGGCGAGGAGATGATCCTGCTGCCGGTGTTGGTCCCTCTTTATCTGGTTGGTCGGGGTTTCTTCGCCCTGGGTTACGCGCAGGGCGCGGCGGCCCCGGCCTTCGGCATGGCGCTCACCGGCGCCTCCACGATTGCCGCCTTCGGCATCGCCGTCGTCCTGATGGGGCTGGGCCGATGATCCCTCCCCGCCCCAGATGCCTTTCACCCGCCGTTACGAGCTGACGCGATGCCCCTCCCCTCTCCCGCCTCGTCCGGGTTGCGCCCCATCGGCAAACTGGCCGCCGCCACGGGCGTCAAGGTTCCGACCATCCGCTTCTATGAAGAAATCGGCTTGCTTCCGCCGCCGCCGCGCACCGCCAGCGACCGGCGCATGTATGACGACGCGGCGGAGCGCCGCCTGTCATTCATCCGGCATGCCCGCCAGCTGGGCTTCGATCTGGATTCGATCCGCTCCTTGCTTGATCTGTCGGATCACCCCGATCGGCCCTGCGCCGAGGCCAGCACCCTGGCCGAACGTCATCTCGCCGATGTGAAACAGAAGATCGCCCGGCTCCGCGCCCTCCAGCGCGAACTGTCGCGGATGACGACGGAATGCGCCGGGGGCCGGGTCTCCGCCTGCAAGGTGATCGAGGCGTTGCACGATCCATCCGCGCCGCTTTGACCCTGTGGAAGATCCGGAAGGCGCAAAGACCCCGGAGCCATTAGCCCACCGCGACGTTTGGAGGCGATTGGCGGCTCCCGTCGCGGACCGCCCGTCCTTCTGGAGGATTTCGATGACGCATCGGCCGACCTCGCGACACGGCGACCAGACCCTGGCCCTGCTGACAGACCCTTATCGGCGCCTTTCCCACCTGTTCGAGCAGGCCGGCGCCGACGTCGTCGAGACCCGCCTGGCGCTGAAGGAGACGACCTGTCTGAGAGGCCGCGAGGCGGCGCGGATCTTCTATGACGAGACCCGCATCGTGCGGGCGGGCGCCATGCCGGCGCCGGTCCGCCGCACGCTGCTCGGCGAGGGCGGCGTCCAGGGGCTGGACGGCGAGGCCCACCGCGCCCGCAAGGGCGTGTTCATGTCCCTGATGTCGCCAGCCCGTGTCGCGCGACTGGGCGAACTGTTCGAAGCGGAGTGGCGGCGCGCGGCCGTCGAATGGGCCGGCGAGGACGACATCGTGCTGTATGACGCCTTGCAGCCGGTGCTAACGCGGGCCGTCTGCGCCTGGGCCGGCGTGCCGCTCGAGCCGCACGAAGAGGCGAAACGGGTCCGTCACCTGAGGGCGCTGTTCGACGCGGCGGGATCGCGGGGCCCCCGGCATCTGTGGTCGAGGCACGCGCGTCGCCGCGTCGACGCCTGGCTGGGCTCGATCATTGAAGACATTCGCGCCGGCCGTCTGTCGCCGGATCCGGACACGGCCGCCCACGCCTGGGCCTGGACCCGCGCCGCGGACGGCGAACCGTTGCCGATCCACACGGCGGCGGTCGAACTGGCCAATGTATTGCGGCCGACTGTCGCGACCTCGGTCTACATCGTGTTTGTGGCGCACGCGATGCAGGCTCACCCGGATGCGGCCCGTCTGGCCGACGCCGACGCCGGACGTCGCCGCGCCTTCGTCCAGGAAGTCCGACGCTTCTATCCGTTCTTCCCGGCAGTGATCGGGCGTGTGCGCGCGCCGTTTCGCTGGCGCGACCTGGTCTTCCCGGAGGGCCGTCAGGTGGTCCTCGACCTCTATGGCTCCAATCACGATCCCGCACACTGGACTGATCCCGAGGCGTTCCGGCCGGAGCGGTTCAGCGACGGCTCCGGAGATCCGTTCGGTCTCATCCCCCAGGGCGGTGGGGATGCGGCGACCGGTCACCGTTGCCCTGGCGAAGGGATCGTCGTGGAGCTGATGGAGCGCGCCGTCGGCCTGCTCGCCGACCTGAACTACCGGCTGCCGGATCAGGATCTGGAGATCGACTTCCGCCGCCTGCCGGCCCTCCCCGGAAGCGGGTTCCGAATGGAGACGCGCGACGCGGCCCTCAATGAGGGGGGCGCCTGATGCCGCTTCCTCGGGCTGGCCGGGGCCCTTCTCTCCCATCCACTCGCAGCAAAGGCTGACGCCATGAGCCGTTCGACGACCTCCTACGACCTGGTGATCATCGGCGGCGGGCCGGGCGGATACCCGTGTGCGATCCGGGCGAGCCAGCTCGGCCTGTCGGTGGCGGTCATCGACGACCGCGAACTGCTCGGGGGGACCTGCCTGAACATCGGGTGCATTCCGTCCAAGGCGCTGCTCCAGGCCACCGAGCGGCTGGAGATGGCGCGCAATCTCGAAGCGTTCGGCGTCATGGTAGACAATGTGCGGGCCGATCTTGACGGTGTCATGCGGCACAAGGGCAAGGTGGTGACCGAGCTTGGCGAAGGGGTCGCCTACCTCCTGCGCAAGCACAAGGTCGCCCGCTTCCAGGGCCGCGGGCGGCTGCTGGCGCGCGACCGGGTGGAGGTGCGCGCCGCGGACGGCGCTTTCGAGGTGCAGGCCAGCAAGGCGGTGGTCATCGCCAGCGGATCGGAAGCGGCGACCTTGCCCGACCTGCCCATCGACGAGCGGCGAATCGTCACCTCCGCCGGCGCCCTGAGCCTGACGGCGGCGCCGCGCCATCTGGCGGTGATCGGCGGCGGCTACGTCGGACTGGAGCTGGGGTCGGTCTGGCGTCGGCTCGGCAGCGAGGTCACGGTCATCGAGGTGCTCGACCGGATCGCCTCCGGCGTCGACTCGGAGATGTCGGCGGCGCTGCACAAGGTGCTCGAGGCCCAGGGCTTCCAGTTCTGCCTTGGGCATAAGGTGGTCGGATCGCGGATGGAGGGCGACGACGTCGTCCTCGACGTCGAGCCCATGGGCGATGGCGCGCGAGGAACCATCAAGGCCGATGTCGTGCTGGTCTCCATCGGCCGACGGCCCGCAACCGCCAGGCTCGATCTGGAAACGGTCGGCATTGCGCCCGACCGCAGGGGCTTTAT
The DNA here is from genome assembly GCF_049898245.1 of Brevundimonas sp. TSRC1-1. Lineage (NCBI taxonomy): Bacteria > Pseudomonadati > Pseudomonadota > Alphaproteobacteria > Caulobacterales > Caulobacteraceae > Brevundimonas > Brevundimonas sp. TSRC1-1. The sequence goes on along the minus strand of NZ_JAFCXI010000001.1, from coordinate 588,356 downwards.
TCCGGTGGACGAAGGGTTCCGGACCAGCGCCGACGGGGTCTACGCCATCGGCGACGTCATCGGCGGCGCCATGCTGGCCCACAAGGCGGAGGAGGAAGGGATCGCCCTGGCCGAACGCCTGGCGGGGGGCGCGGGCCATGTGGACTACGGAACGATTCCGGCGGTCGTCTATACCTGGCCGGAACTGGCTTCGGTCGGCCGCACCGAGGACGACCTCAAGGCGGCCGGCGTGGCCTACCGCGTGGGGCGCTTCCCCTTCTCCGCCAACGCCATGGCCAAGGCGCGTCTGGAGAAGAACGGTCTGGTCAAGGTTCTGGCCGACGCCGCGACGGACAAGATCCTCGGCGTGCACATCCTGGGCCCTGAGGCCGGCGGGTTGATCCATGAAGCGGTCGCCGCCATGCAGTTCGGCGCGGCGGCCGAGGATCTGGCGCGGACAAGCCACGCCCATCCGACCCTGCCGGAAGCCCTGCGCGAAGCCTGCCTGGCGGTAGCCGAGCGCACGATCCACCTCTGACGGCCGCGCGTTACGAAGTCTGACCCGACGGCAGCCGCGATCGCGGCCGCCTCTGCGGGCCCGGGCGCGTCCGCAGTTTAGACGCGACAGCGGCGTCGCTTGAATGCTATTGCGAGCCGCTCACAACTAGGTCTCCCATGCGTCCTCTGCTCCGTCTGCTCACCCTGCTGTTCGCCCTAGGGTTGGCCGCCCCGGCCCTCGCCCAGGCGCCGTCCGCCTCGGAGGCCCAGGTCGCCTGGCGGCTGCTGGATTATGTGGCGGTCGACTACGCCGGCGCAGTGGCCGACGGCGAGATCGTCAATCCGGCCGAATACGGCGAGATGATCGAGTTCAGCACCCAGATCCGGACGCGTCTGGACGCCCTGCCGGCCAACCCGGCCAAGGCCGCCCTGATGCGCGACGCAGAGGGCCTGCAGGCGGCCATCCGGGACAAGGCGGATCCGGCCGTCGTCGGCGCCCGGGCCAAGGCCCTGGCCGGCGCGGTGCTGACGGCCTATCCGAGCCCGCTGGCGCCCTCGTTCCCGCCCGACCTGGCCCGCGGCGCCGCCCTCTACGCCGAGCAGTGCGCGGTCTGCCACGGCGTGACCGGGCGCGCCGACGGCCCCGGCGCCGAAGGGCTCGATCCGCCGGCGATCGCCTTCGCCGACGTGGAGCGCGCGCGCCAGCGCAGCGTCTTCGGGCTGTATCAGGTGATCGACCAGGGGCTGGAGGGCACGGCGATGGCCAGCTTCTCGCACCTGCCGGCCGAGGACCGCTGGGCGCTGGCCTTCTATGTCGGCCGCTTCGCCTTCACCGACGCCGAAGCCGCCGAGGGCAAGCGCCTGTGGGACGGCGATCCGGCGGTCCGCGCGGCCTTTCCCGACCTGGCCGCCCTCACCCAGACCACGCCGGCCGAGCTGGCCACCCGCCTCGGCGAACCCCGGGCGCGGGCCCTGACCGCCTATCTGCGACGTCATCCCGAGGCCGCGGCGCGCCCGGCCGGATCGACGCTGACCCTGGCGCGGACGCGCCTGGCGGAGAGCGAGGCCGCCTATCGACGGGGCGATCGCAAGGCCGCCACCGACGCGGCGCTGTCCGCCTACCTCGACGGCGTCGAGCCGATCGAGCCGGCCCTCGGCGCCCGGGACAGCGCCCTGCTGCGCCGGGTCGAGACCGCCATGACCGAGCTGCGCGTCTCTATCAGCCGGGGTGCGCCCGCCCAGGAGGTCGCCGGTCGGGTCGCTCGTGCGAACGCCCTGCTGGACACGGCCGAGCGGGCCCTCGCGCCCCAGGAGGCGGACAATCTCGCCAGCTTCCTCGGCGCCTTCACCATCCTGCTGCGCGAAGGCCTAGAGGCCCTGCTCATCGTGGTGGCGATGATCGCCTTCCTCAGGAAGGCCGAACGGCCCGAGGTGCTGCGCTACGTCCACGGCGGCTGGGTCGCCGCGCTGGTCGCCGGCGGGGCTACCTGGGCGGCCGCGACCTTCTTCATCTCCATCAGCGGCGCCAGCCGGGAACTGACCGAAGGGTTCGGTTCGCTTCTGGCCGCCGTCGTGCTCGTCTCGGTGGGCATCTGGATGCACGGTAAGTCGCACGCCGACGCCTGGCAGACCTATATCCGCGACAAGCTCTCCCATGCGCTGTCGAAACGGTCGGCCTGGTTCCTATTCCTGCTGTCCTTCGTGGTGGTCTACCGGGAGGTGTTCGAGACCATCCTGTTCTATGCGGCGATCTGGAGCCAGGGCGGCCACCTCGGCATGCTGGCCGGCGCCCTGACGGCGGTGGTCATCCTGGCCGTGGTTGCCTGGGCCCTGCTGGCCTACAGCAAGCGCCTGCCGATCGGCCGGTTCTTCTCCCTGAGCTCGATCCTTATGGCCATCCTGTCGGTTGTCCTCGTCGGGAAGGGGGTGGCGGCGCTGCAGGAGGCGGGCTGGCTCGACGTCCATCCGCTGGCCTGGATCCCCCGTATCGAGATCCTCGGCCTCTACCCGACGGTCGAAGGCGTCGCCGTTCAGCTGCTGACGATCGCTATCCTCGTGGTCGGCTTCTCCCGGCATGCGGCACCGAAGGGCGCGCGGCCGGCGGACATCGGCTAGGGCCGCCAGCCCTTCAGCGAACTTCCGCCCCGCCGGGGGCCGCATGGGCAGGCGCCGGCTTCCGGTTCTGAAACCGCCCTCCGCCCCCGGAGTCCGCAGGCCGGGGAGACGGTCTTATCGGACGATGGGTTTGCCTCCGGCGGGCAGCACATCGGGCTCTTTCGTTGGAATGTCGTCGCTTGCGGGATCAAGAACCTCCGGCACGTTGCGATGCAGCTCGTCGATCCAGACCTGGCCATGAGCGTCCGAGGGCATGCGCCAGTCGCCCCGCGGCGACAGAGAACCGCCTGTCGTGACCTTGGGTCCGTTCGGCAGGGCCGAGCGCTTGAACTGATTGGCGAAAAAGCGCTGCAGGAACACCTCCAGCCAGCTGCGAATAGACCCGATGGGGTAGGCCCGCTTTTGCTCGTCCGGAAAGCCCGGCGGCCAATTCCCGGCGGCGGCGTCCTGCCAGGCGTGCAAGGCCAGGAAGGCGATCTTGGAGGGCCGCAGCCCGAACCGGGTGAGATAGTAGATCCAGAAGTCGTGGAGCTCGTAGGGGCCGATCTTGCCTTCGGTGCTCTGCGACTCGCCCTCGGCCGTCTGCGGGATGAGCTCCGGCGAAATCGTTGTCGCCAGGATGTCGAGCAGGACGTCGGACACCGCGGGGTCGAACAGGCGGTTCGCCGCTGTCCAACGGACCAGGTGTTGAATGAGGGTTTTCGGGAGGGAGCCGTTGACGTTGTAGTGGCTCATCTGGTCGCCGACGCCGTAGGTGCACCAGCCGAGCGCGAGCTCGGACATGTTGCCGGTGCCGAGCACCATGCCGTTCCGCTGATTGGCGGCCCTGAACAGGAGGTCTGTCCGGAGCCCGGCCTGCACATTCTCGAACGTCGTGTCGTACACAGGTTCGCCCCTCGCGAACGGATGGCGCAAGTCCTGCAGCATCTGCTGGGCGAGCGGCTTGATGTCGATTTCCTCGACGGTCACGCCGAGCCCGTTCATCAAGGCGTAGGCGTTAGACTTGGTCCTCGCGCTCGTGCCGAAGCCGGGCATTGTGAACCCGAGAATGTCCGTGCGTGGACGCCCAAGCAGATCGAAGACCTTGGCCGCGACGATCAAGGCGTGCGCTGAATCCAGGCCTCCGGACACGCCGATGCAGATCTTGGCTGTTCCGGTCGCCTCAAGCCTCTTGGCCAGCCCGCTCACCTGTATGTTGAACGCCTCGTAGCAATCCTGGTCGAGACGGGAGGGATCGTTGGGCACAAAGGGAAAACGGTCGATGCGTCGTTGCAGGCCGAGGTTGCGAACTGGCGGATCAAGATGGAAGGTCACCCGGCGAAAGCGCCGGTCGGGCATCCCGTTGGCGATCGCGGCCTCGTTAAAGGTGCCGGTCCGCATACGTTCCAGCTGCAGCCGTTCCACGTCTATGTCCGCGACGGCCATCTGGGACCCCAGGCTGAAGCGCTCCGTCTCCGCGAGCTGCGCCCCCAGCTCGTAGATGCAGGCCTGTCCGTCCCAGGCCAGGTCGGTCGTCGATTCTCCATAGCCGGCCGCGGAGTAGATGTAGGCCGCCCAACAGCGGCCGGACTGCAGCTCGCAGAGTCTTCGCCGCGTGTCCGCCTTTCCGACAACGATATTGCTTGCGGACAGGTTCGTCAGAATCAGCGCGCCGGCGAGCGCGGCGAAGTCGCTGGGCGGCGCGGGCGCCCAAACATCCTCGCAAATTTCGACATGAAAGATCAGGCCGTCGACATCGTCGGCCTGGAACAGCAGATCCATTCCGAATGGAGCGGTCTCGCCCCCGATCGTAATCTCGCCTTCCACATCCCGCCCGGAGGCGAACCATCGCTTTTCATAGAACTCGCGGTAGTTGGGCAGATGGCCCTTTGGCACCACGCCAAGGACCCGCCCCCGGTGGATAGCCACCGCACAATTATAGAGCCGTCCCTCACGACGGAGGGGCGCGCCGACCAGAACGACCGGATGGAGATCGCGGCTTTCGGCCACGAGGTTCACGAGTTGCCGCTCGACCTCGTCGAGCAACGCCCGCTGCAGCAACAGGTCGTCGATCGAATAGCCCGAGAGGCCCAGCTCCGGGAAAACCATCAGCGCGATCCCTGCCTCGTCTCCCTCACGGGCGAGCCTCAGGGTCTGCTCCAGGTTGAACGCCGGATCCGCGATCCTGCAGACGGGACGGCACGCAGCGACCCTCACGAAGCCTTGCTGGTAAATCGACAGGAAATCGGCTGCGTTGCGAGGCACGTCTGCTCCTATTCCGCTTCGGGCATTACTGTTTTCGGCCGGACGGCCCGCGCCTGGTCCCCCTTGCTTAGCGCGGCAAGGGCCTGGAGGTTCGTTAGGATGAGGACGTCAACCGGAGACTGCCTTTCGCCACTTCTGGCGAGTTACGACCATCGCGATGCTCGGCGGCCGCCGCGGCCATGGGGTCAAGGTCCGTATTAAGGGGGAGGAATGCGAGGCGTGTTCGCGTTGTCGAGGAGAGGTCACGCCTGGCGCGCGATGGCGATCCCCGACAGATCGGAAGCGGCGTCGAGGGGAATCCTGGCCGCCTTGCGCTCGGAATAGCGGTCCACCAGCTGGGCCGCGTGCGGCCGGGTGAGGATGGTGAAACGCACCAATTCCTCCATCACATCAACAATCCGCTCATAGTAGGCCGAGGGCTTCATCCGGCCGGCCTCGTCGAACTCCTGGAAGGCCTTGGCCACGCTGGACTGGTTGGGGATGGTGATCATCCGCATCCAGCGGCCCAGCAGGCGCAGAGTGTTGACGGCGTTGAAGCTCTGCGACCCGCCCGACACCTGCATCACCGCCAGGGTGCGGCCCTGGGTCGGGCGCAGGCCGCCCAGGCTGAGCGGCAGATGGTCGATCTGCAGCTTCATCAGGCCGGAGACCTGGCCATGCCGTTCCGGACTGCACCAGACCATGCCCTCCGACCAGAAGGCGTGCTCGCGCAACTCGCGCACCGCCGGGTGGTCGTCGTCGCCGGGCGCGCCCGGCAGGGGCAGGTCGGAGGGGTCGAAGATGCGGGTCTCGCATCCCATCCGCTGCAGCAGACGGGCCGCCTCCTCGACGCAGAGCCGCGAATACGACCGCTCGCGCAGCGAGCCGTACAAGAGAAGGATCCGCGGCGCCGGGTCGGTCGGGCCCAATCCACGGGCGGGGTCGGCGGACAGATAGGCCGCGTCCAGAGCCGGCAGGTGATCCGGATCCGGCAGCGAACGCAAGCGGGCGAGGGTCATCAGAGGTCCTTGATCAGATAGGCGGCCGACGCCGGGCAGACGTCCGCGAACTCGCGGGTTCGCCGGATCGCGGGCGGTGCAGACGCCCGATCGGCGACGACGAAGCCGTGCCGGGCGAAGAAAAGCTCGGCCGTCGTGGTGAGCAGGTGAAGCCGTTCGCTACGCAGATCGCTCGCCATGGCCTCGACGGCGGTCAGTATGCGGCTCCCGATCCCTTGGGCCTTCAGGTCGGCGAGCACGACCAGGGAGCGCAGCAGGAGATCCTGCCCTTCCCCTTCTAGGCCGACATAGCCGGCGATGCCGCCGTGTTCGTGGGCGGCGAAGTATCGACCAGCGCCAGGCTCGGGCAGACCCGCGCCGCGCAGGGCCGCGATCAGGCCGACGTCATCCGCGTCCAAGAGATGCAGGACGACCATCAGGCCGCGTCCGCCGGCGGAGCCGTATCCGGGAACCAGCGTCGGCCCATCCACAGCGCAACTGACACCAGCAGGATCAGCACTGGCACCTCGACCAACGGGCCGATGACGGCCGCGAAGGCGACCGGCGAGGTCAGGCCGAAGGCCGCGATGGCGACGGCAATGGCCAGTTCGAAATTGTTCGAGGCCGCGGTGAAGGCCAGGGCGGTGGTGCGCGGATAGTCGGTCTCGATCAGCTTGCCCATCAGGAAACTGACCACGAACATCACAAGGAAGTAGATCGTCAGCGGAATGGCGATGCGCAGGGCGTCCAGCGGCAGGGCCACCACCTCCCCGCCCTTGAGGCTGAACATGACCACGATGGTGAACAGCAGGGCGATCAGGGTGATCGGTCCGATGCGCGGCAGAAAGCGCCGCTCGTACCAATCGGCGCCCCGGCGGGCGATCAGGCTGCGACGGGTCAGGAAGCCGGTCAGGAAGGGAAGACCAAGGTAGACGAGCACCGCCCCGGCGATGGTCCAGACGCTGACGTCCACCACACTGCCCTGCAGGCCGAACAGGGGCGGCAGGACGGTGAGGAAGATCCAGGCGTAGAGGCTGAAGAAAAGGATCTGGAAGATCGAGTTAAAGGCGACGAGGCCAGCGACATACTGGTTGTCGCCCCGCGCCAGCTGGTTCCACACCAGCACCATGGCGATGCAGCGCGCCAGGCCGATCAGGATGACGCCGGTCATGTATTCCGGCTGATCGCGCAGGAAGATCACCGCCAGCGCGAACATCAGCACCGGGCCCAACACCCAATTCTGGAACAAGGACAGGGCCAGCACCCGCTTGTCGGCGAAGACACGCGGCAGTTCCTCGTACCGAACCTTGGCCAGCGGCGGGTACATCATCAAGATGAGACCGATGGCGATTGGGATGTTGGTCGTGCCGATCGAGAAGCTATTGACCCAGGCGGGCAGGTCCGGCGCCAGCGTCCCCAGAGCCACGCCGAGACCCATGGCCACGAAGATCCACAGTGTCAGCCAGCGGTCGAGGAAGGACAGGCGACGCGGCGAGGCGTCCGCCACCGGGGTATCGATCATCGCTTCACCCGCTGGCCGGCGGCGTCGATGACGACCTCGCCGTCCTCCTTGGTGAAGGGCTTGAGATCATCGGCGGGCAGAAGATCTAGCACGGCCTCCGATGGCCGGCAGAGTCGAACGCCCATGGGACTGACGACGATCGGGCGGTTGAGAAGAATCGGATGGGCCTCGATCGCGTCGAGCAGTTGATCGTCCGTCAGGCCCGGGTCCCCGAGGCCCAGCTCGGCGAAGGGCGTGCCCTTTTCGCGTAACAGGTCGCGCAGCGGCGCGCTGGTGCGTTCGGCCAGCCAGGCGATCATGGCCCGCGACGGCGGGGTCTTCAGATACTCGACGACGTGCGGCTCCATGCCGACATGGCGGATCAGCTCAAGCGCGTTGCGCGACGTCCCGCAGGCGGGGTTGTGATAGATGACGACGTCCATGGGATCCTCAGGGGCGGCAGGGTGCGAGTTCGGCCAGTAAGGGCTGACACAGGTCCGCCCTCCCCTCGCAGCAGTCCTTAAGCAGGAACAGGACCAGCTCGCGGAACCGGTCCAGGTCGGCCCGGTAAATGATCGAGCGGCTGCGCCGCTCCGACCTGATCAGCCCCGCGCGGGTCAGAACGCCGAGATGGGACGACAGTGTATTGGCCGGGATGGCCAGATGGTTCGAGATCTCACCGGCCGGCAAACCGCCGGGTTCGTGGCGCACGAGGAGACGAAACGCCTCCAGCCGCGTAGACTGCGCCAAGGCGGCGAGAGCGAGAATCGAGGCTTCCGTTTCCATAGTTCCGAATTAGTCGAACTATGGAAGCGATCAAGCTCTCGCTTTCTTTTGATCAGGCTGACCGACGTCCCAGCCTGTGGATGCCACGGATGTAAACCAACTCCGCCAAGAGCTCGATCAGAGTCTGGGTGACGATAATGGCCGGGACCAGGGGGATGGCGCCGGGCACGACCAGGGCCAGCGGCAGGACCACGAGCGAGTTGCGGGTCCCAGCGCTAAAGGCGACGGCGCGGCCGGCTTCCGGCGTCAGCCGTGCGAGCCTCGAGACGGCCCATCCGATGAGCGGCGCCAGCACGGAGAAGGCGACATAGACCGGCACGACACTCAGGGTCCGGTCGAGGGTCTGTCCGAGTTGCGGCATGACCGCGGCGACGACGATGAAGAGCACCAAGGCCGTGGCCGGCACCGGCGCCAGGCCGAGACCAGACGAGACTCGCTCGCCCATTTTGCTGCGGGCCGCCCAGGTCTGGACCAGCGCCGCCAGAACGAACGGGATGGCGATCAGCCAGACGAAGGCGTGGATGAACGGACCTGGCTGCACATAGGCCGCCGCCTCGGCGCCGAGGAACAGACGCAGATAGATGGGCAAGAGCACCATCTGGGCGATCAGCAGCATCGGTGTCGAGGCTAGGAGCAACCGGGCGTCCGCACGACCCAGATGAGCGAAGGTCACGACATAGTCGATGCAGGGACAGAGCAGCACCATCAGCACGCCGAGACGGATCAGGGGATCGGCCGGCAGGAACTGCATCAGGCCCAGGACGAACAGGGGCACAGCGATGAAGTTCACCGCCAGCAAGGCGCCCAGGAACCGCAACTCCTGAAGCGCCCGGCCGAGGGCGGCGACCGGCACCTGCAGGAAGGTGACGAACAGCATCAAGGCCAGCGCCGGATTGATCGCTGATTCCAGCACTTCCGTGCGCGGTATCAGGAACCCGATGGCCGTCGCGACGATCACGGCGGCGAAATAGATCCAGACCTGTCGGGCTTCGAGGCCGTCGCGAAGTTCAGACGTGTTCATCCCGGATCCTGACTTCGCACTGCACCCCTAACGGGCGCGACCGCCCCGGCTGTCAAGCCTCGTCCTGCGTTCCGCGGCAAGAGGGTGGACCGAACAACTGGCGGCGTTCGAGCGGCGTCGGCGCACGCCCGTAAGCTCTGGCGCGCGCACCGCACTTGAGGGTTTGGCTTGGTTCCTACTCCGGCTAAGATGGGCCCCGGCGGGCCTTGACCGGATAGCCTTTGATCTTGAGCCAGGGGACGTTCTGCGTCGGCGGCGATCACGGGTGAAGACGTCGAGCTTCACACAGAAGTTCCCGGCCCGCCCCCTCCCCTCCTCACCAACGGGCGACGCTGAGGCGGCGCCATCGATCCTTCTCCGCCAGAGGCACCTCGGCCAGATCGGCGTGATCGCGCCACCGAGTGATCACGCCCTTCTCAACCTCGAAAACATTGATGGCGCGGACGTTCATGACGAGGCCACGGTTCGCGGCCAACAGATAGAGGCTTTCGGCGATGACCAGCTCGCCCTGGGTGACGGACTTGAGAATGTGAAGTTCGAACAGCGAATAGCTTTGGAAGAGCCGACGCCAGAAGCCGAGAAGCGCTGTACGTCCGACGAGTTCGCCCGCGATGTCGAACTGGGCCGCGACCTGCTCCGACAGATAGGATTCGAGGCGACGCACATCGCGTGATGCGATCTCCCCGGCGAAAGCTTGGACGACGTCTCCGGGCATAAGCGACATGATCACCGTTCAGGCGCGCAATCATGATCCGATTCTCAGCGAAAAACTCGCGTATCGCGTGTGACCAACGATGTCACTCCGGTTCGATAACCCCGGCCCCCACCGCGACCGCGACGGCCTCTATCCGGGTGCGCACGCGCAGCTTCGAGCACACCTTCTCAAGGTAGCTGTCGACCGTGCGCGGCGACAATCCGAGGATGGCGCCGATATCTCCCGAACTCTTGCCGCGACTGACCCACAACAGGCACTCCAGCTCTCGCGGGCTCAAGGCGAAAACTCGAGAGCCGACATTCGGTTGGAGGTTCGGAGCCATGATTTCACTCGCGATTGACCGGTGAAGGCTGAACGGACCAGCAGCCACGAGCAACACAGGGGAGTTGCGCATTCTCCGCAAGAAAGTTGCGGAGAATCGACGTCGGACCCGCCGCCCCTTAGGATCAAAGCCAACGCCAGAGACTGATTGCCCCTGCTTTGGCGACCGCTTACACAGTCCGGCGTCGGGCGCCGTCAGATACGGGCGCAACTTGAGCCGGGGTCCGTCAGTGGCGGAGGCGGCGTTTCGCCCTGAAGTAGCGGGCCTCTTCGCAGAGGATTCCTCGCCCGACCCCTCCGCCTTGCACCGGGACTCGCTTTGATTCATTGTCGGCCGTCGGCGCTTGCGTCGACAGGGGCCGGGAATCCCCTGTGCGAAGCTCAATCTTTACGACCGCGCCTCGACGCGCGGCGTCCGTCCGCTGGTGACCGCGGCGCACCCCTGTGTGCGCCCGGTCGTGGCGGGCGCGCTCTCGGATTCCTGCCTCCTGAAAACCGGCTGGAGGCCGCCGTGAGCGATGTGAAGGAGATGAACCCGGACGCTGCGGCGAGCCTGAACGGGCTTTACCGACGCTATTCGGGGTGGCTTGGAAAGCGCCTGCGCGGACGTGTGGGCGTCGATGAAGCCGCCGATGTGGTGCAGGAAACCTACCTTCGCCTAGCTCCCTATCTCATCGAAGACATCCGTCACCCCAAGGCTCTGCTCCTTCGCGTGGCCCTCAACCTCGTTCGCGATGAACGGCGTCGGATGGCCCTCCGGGACCGGGCGATGCAGGGGGCGATTCCAATATGGGTCACAGCGGTCGACGCGCCTGTCGACCGGCTGCACCTCAAGCAGGTTCTCCTGACCATGCCGCCGCTGTATCGGGACGTCTTCGTCTTGAGCCGGTTTGACGGTATGACATATCCGGAGATTGCTCTGGCCCACGGGATCAGCCTGGCTACGGTTGAACGGCGGATGGCCAAGGCTGTTGAGCACTGCATGGCCCAACTGGACGTCTAAGGCACGAACGATGACTGCCGATAATGACCTGGACGTAAGACGACGCGAGGCCGCGTCGTGGTTCGCCACCCTCAACCAGAAGCGGGTGGCGGCTTCGGACATCACTGCTTTCAGTCAATGGCGCCGCACCCCTGCGAACGCGGAAGCCTATGCCCGGATCGAAACGATGTGGGAGGCGGCCGGGAGCCTCAAGGGCGACGCCGATATCGCCGCCTTGACTGCAGGGGCCCGCGCACGCGCCGACGCCTCGCGCAAACTGCAGGGCCGCCTCGCCAAAGGCCTTATACCGATCGGCGCCGTGGCGGCCGTCGCCGCAGTGGTTGTCGGCGTGACAATGTGGTCTGCCCGTCCTCTGTCCTATGAAACCGGGCTGGGCGAACGGCGGATCGTCGTCCTGGCCGATGGGTCAAAGGTTACCCTGGACACCGAGTCTCGCATCACCGTCAGGCTCACCGGCCGTCGCCGTGCTGTAGAGCTGGCGAGCGGCCAGGCCTTCTTCGATGTGGAGGGCGATCCCGCCCGCCCCTTCGTTGTTCGCGCCGGCGCGACCGACGTCACCGCCGTAGGAACCCGGTTTGACGTCCGCCGCGCGGGCGGCGGCGCGCAGGTGACGCTCGTCGAAGGCAAGGTCGATGTCGTAGACCGGGGGCAAGCCACGCCGCGGTGGTCCCTCGCCCCGGGCCAGCAGATTGTCACCGCCTCGCCTCGTCCAGCCGTCCGGTCGGTGGATGCGGCGTCGGAGACCAGCTGGACATCCGGCCGCCTCATCTTCGCCGGCGACACCGTCGAAGCCGCTGTGGCCGAGGTCAATCGCTACACCGCGTCCAAGGTCGTCCTGGATGCGCCCGCCATCGCCGATATCGCTGTCAGCGGCGCTTTCAACACGGGCGATGTCGAGGGCTTCGTGTCCGCGCTGACCGAGCTCTATCCGGTCGTCGCCGACCGCACGGCTTCCGGTCAGATCGTCATTCGTGACGCCCCCGCGAAAATTATGAGCGCGCGCTGAGGGGTTTTGCCGCGCCCCTTCGTCTCTTCCCCGAACCGCGTCTGTGCGGATATCCATTTCGGGGGATTATTATGCGTATCGGTCTCTGTTCGTCTGCTTTCGGAGCACTCGCTGTCGCGGCGGCAATGCCTGTCGTCGCCCAGGCGCAATCCCCTGCCGTCCAGTTCCGCGTCCCGGCCGGCCCGCTAGAAACCACTCTTCCGCTGTTCGCGGCGCAGAGCGGCGAGCAAATCCTCTATTCCACCGACCTCGTAGCCGGCCGTCAGTCTCCGGGCGTCAGCGGCGCGCTGCGGACCGATCAGGCGCTGACCGCGCTACTGCAGGGCACGGGCCTGAGGGCGCGGCGCACGAGCCCGAACACTCTGGTCGTCTTTGATCCTTCCGTCCGGGCGGAGGCAGCAGATGAGGCGATTGAGATCGACGAGGTGATCGTCACTGGCAGTTTGATCCGCGGCGTCGCTGACGGCCCGTCGCCAGTCATCACCGTGACCCGGGGCGATATCGACCGACAGGGGCATGGAACAGTTGCCCAAGCGCTTGCCGCCCTGCCCCAGAATTTTGGCGGCACCGGTAACGATGCCGCAATGAGCAACGGCGGCGACCGGACGGGTACGAACAGCTTTTACGCCTCGGGCGTCAATCTGCGCGGCTTGGGCAGCGATGCGACTCTCGTTCTGGTCAACGGCCGACGAATGGCGGGCACAGGAAACAAGGGCGACTTCGCCGATGTCTCCACAATACCGACCAGCGCCGTGGCCCGCATCGACGTGCTGCTCGATGGTGCGTCAGCGCTGTACGGAGCGGATGCCGTGGGCGGCGTGGTCAACATCATCCTGCGTGAGGACTATGACGGTGCCGAGACGCGGGTCCGGTACGGCGTCACCTCGGATGGGGCGAGCGATGAGCTCCAGATTGCCCACACCGTAGGGAGCCGGTGGTCGTCAGGCTCGGTCCTGGGCACCTATGAATACAATGACCGCAGCCGCCTGGCGGCATCCGAGCGGGACCGGGCGAACGACGCGGACTTGCGGCGGTTCGGAGGATCCGACCGGCGTCGCATCTTCAGCAACCCCGGCAACATCGTCGTCTTCGACGCCGCAGCCGGCGGCTATGTCCCCACCTACGCCATCCCCAGTGGGCAGAATGGCGAAGGCCTGAGCCCGAGTGACTTCATCGTCGGTCAGGGCAATCTCTACAATCACCGCGAGGGCCTGAACGTCCTGCCGGAGCAAAACCGACACAGCGCCTATCTGGTCCTCAATCAGGACCTAGGCGACCGCGTCTCGGTCAACGCCGATGTTCGCTATGGCCTGCGCGAGTTTGAGGCGGTGTCTCAAGGGTTTCCAACGACCTTCACCGTGACCGCAGCTAACCCCTATTTTGTGTCTCCGACAGGCGCGACATCACACATCATCGCCTATAATTTCGGCCGCGATCTCGGCAATCCGAGGATCGAAGGCCGCGCCGAAAGCCTCGGCGGTTCGATCGGGGCCAAGATCGATCTGGCAGGAAGTTGGCGGCTGGACACTTACGCCGCCTACGCGCGCGAATACGGTGAAAACTCGAGCAGCAATCAGCTGAACTCCACCTTCCTTCGCGAGGCGCTCGGCGCGATCGCTGACAATCCGGCGACCAACTACAGCGCACCGCGCGATGGCTACTTCAATCCCTTCGCCGACGGCTCGAACAGCTCGCCGGCAGCCTTGGCCTTCATCGGCTCCGGCTGGGCGCGCGGGGTCGGGGAGACGACGGTTTCGTCCGTCAACGCCTTGGCGGACGGGTCCCTATTCACCCTTCCTGCCGGGGACGCCAAACTGGCAGCGGGCGTCGCCTTCCGCCGCGAGACCTTCGAACGTCAGGACACAAGCTTCACATCAGGCGTAGCGCCGTCGGTCGGCGTCCCCGTCGCCTTCGACCGGGAGGTGGCATCCGCCTTCGCGGAAGTCCGCATCCCCCTCTTCAGTGCCGCCTACCGCCGCGCTGGATTCGAGAGGCTTGAGCTATCGATTGCCGGACGGTTCGAGAACTATTCCGACGCCGGTCAAACGACCAGCCCCAAGGTCGGGGTTCTGTGGCAGCCCTATTCGGAACTGGTGCTGCGCGCCAACTACGGCGAGTCCTTTCGCGCGCCGGCGCTGCGCGAGTTGAACGAGACGGCGGACCAGAGCCCAACGTTCCTCCCGCGCGGATCGCAACAGGTGCTGGCCGAAATTCTCTACGGCGGCAATCCCGACCTTGAGCCCGAGCAGGCCAAGAGCTGGACGCTTGGCGGAGACTATCGGCCAGCGGCCCTTCCCGGCCTTCGCGTGGGCCTAAATTTGTTCAGGATCGATTTCGACAATCAGATCGGTCAGCCCGCCTTCACGGCCCTGACCACCGCCCTTGCCAATCCCGCCCTGTCGGCCTTCGTTCGCATCATCGATCCGATCAACAACGCGCAGGACCGCGCCGACATGCAGGCGTTGCTGGATCTGCCGACGACAGCGCTTGCCGATCTGTTCCCCGCCGAGGCCTATGGCGCCATCGTCGATGCCCGGTTTGTGAACACGTCCAGCGTGCTGCTCAAAGGGATCGACGCCAATCTCGGCTACGCCTTCGACATCGGCGACCACGCGTTCGATCTCGACGCCAACCTGACCTATCTGGACCGGTTCGATACGCAGGCGACCCCGACCGCGCCCGTTCAGTCCGGCATCAATAGTCCCAACTTGCCGGTGGACTTCCGGGGGCGCGCATCCGCCAACTGGACCCATTCGGACTGGGGGGCTTCCGCAGCCATCAACTACGTGGATGGCTACCCTGACGCCACCGGGCGCCCCATCGGCTCATGGACGACGGCGGACGTCCAGTTCCGCTATGCACCTACGCATGGGATCTTCGACGGCGCGTCCCTGACGCTGAATGTCCAGAACGTCTTGGATACCGATCCACCCTTCTATGACTCGCCTGAAGGCGTCGCCTTCGACGCCGCCAATACCGGCGTGGTTGGCCGGCTTGTCTCTATCCAGCTGACCCGGAGCTGGTGATGAAGCTCTTTATCGGCCTCATGGCCGCGGCGACCATTCTGGTCCCCGCGAGCCCAATTCTGTGCCAGACGGCGTCTGCGCCAGCGCTTGATCCTTTCACGATCGACGACCTGCTGAGCCAAGAGGGCGTCGGCAACATCCGCATTTCTCCGGACAGCCGATGGGTCGTCGTGGAGCGGCAGGCTCCGTGGAACACCGCGAGCACCTATAAATACGACCAGTATACCGAGACCTTGCTGAGCCGGCTGGAGGTGTTCTCAGCAACCGACGGCGGCCGTCGCCACACCATTGAGGAGCCAGGTCACTCCGCAGGGTTCGCCTCGGGCCCCTTCTCGCCGAGCGGTGCTTCGATGGTCGTCTATCGCCTATCGGAGGGGGGATGGAGCATGGGCGTCATGACGCTCGCGACGGGATCCGTGCGATGGCTCGATCTCTCCCCAGAACTGGCGCGCTTTGGCGAGACTGTCGTTTGGCGCTCCGAGACGGAGCTTTTGGTCGCCGCCCGCAGGAACGGCGCGCTGCCCTATATGCTCGGCGTCTATGCTCAATCGGTCGTAAAACAGAGCGACCTTTGGCGACGCGCCGAAAGCGGACATTCGCCGTCGGCGATCTCCACGCCGAGTGGTTCGGCGCGCGATAGCCGCGATAAGGGGACGCCGCTCCAGCTTCTCCAGGTCAATCTCGCGACCGGCCGCGAGACCCTCCTCCTCGAGGGCGCGATCATCGACGTCTCGCTCTCGCCCGACGGCCGCTCGGCCGCCGCGCTGCTCGACGGGCCCGACATCCAATATGGCCTCGATACGATCTTGTTCACCGGCACGCCCAAACGCGTGCGCCGCATCCTTCTCGCCGATCTCGAAACCGGGGCGACGGTCGAACCCCTGCCCGATCAAGATTTCACGTCACACCTGCTTTCGTGGTCGCCGCGTTCCGATCGATTGATCGCCTTTTCCCGCCCCGTCGGCGGGCGCTTCGAGGCGGGGCGTTTCTGGCTCTTGGGTCGAGCCGGGCCTGCCACGCCGGTCGATCTGGGCGACGCCTCGCCCGCGATCAATGGCGACAGCCAGACCATTCCGATCGCCCGGGCCAGTTGGGACGGCGACCGCCCTGTCTTCGAGGTTCGCTTGGCGGACGGATCGAAGGCGTGGATGATAACCGACCGTAGCGGACGCCGCCGGACCGTGGCCCAAGTCGAGGATGGAGAAGCCCTTTTGAGCTTCGGCGGCGCCACCTTCATCAGCCGCAATAGCGGTCTGACCCCTTTCGGGGACGGTCGCACACCTGCCGGACTCCAAGGCAGTCTCGTCGATGCCGGGACATCGTCCGATCTGGGTGCACGGGCGACGCAGAACCCCACGGCGGAACGCCTCGGCCGCGGCGTCTTGATGGGTCCTGACGGGTGTCTGCGGCACGCCAGCGGCTCGGCACACTGCTTCGGCCGGCTCCCCGCTGACGAGACCGTAGCGGCCGCGAGCCCTGATACCGCCTTCATGGTGACCCGCCGGCGATCCCCGGGCGGCGCGACCCAAGTCCGACTGCGAACCCAAGCGGACGAGATCGAACTGGCGACTGTGAACGCCGATCTTGACCACCGCGACTGGGGGACTGTTGTCCCGGTCGATCATATCGGACCGACGGGTCAACCCTTGCGCAGTTGGTTGCTTCTGCCCACCGCCCCGACCTCCAGACCTCCCCCGGTGGCGGTGATCGCCTACCCTGGCCGGGTCTTCCCGGCCGCGCCTGCGCGGCTGCTACCGGGCGCCCTGAACCTGCACGTCAATCCGGCCATCCTGTCCGCTGCAGGCTACGCGGTGCTCATGCCCAGTTTGCCCGAGCGAGCCTCACCATCCTCAGATCTGGGCGCGCTCGGTCCGGAGCTCGCAGCGATCGTTGAGGCGGCATGCGCGGCAGGCCGATGTGACGCTGAACGCGCCGCCCTGATCGGGCACAGTTTCGGCGGCTACGGCGCCCTTCGCGCGGCGACGCAGACCGAGGCTTTCAAGGCGATCATCGCTTCGAACGGCTACGGCGATCTCAGCGAAGCCTATGAACCCCGGGTCTATTCGAGCCTGAGTGGAGAAGCGGGCATTTCCATCCAGAGCGGCTGGCTCGAGGGGGGTCAGGGCGGTCTCGGTGTCCCTCTGGGGACGGACCCGCAGCGCTACATCGATCGGAGTCCGCTGTACGCCGTTGACCGTATCCACACCCCGACCCTGCTCATCCAGAGCGACTTCGACGGCTCTCGCTTCGACTCGATCTTTGGCGCTCTCTATCGGCTGAACCGCGAGGCGGAGCTCGTCACCTATTTCGGAGAGAGCCACGAGTTCGTCAGCCCGGCCAATGTCCGCGACCTTCACCTACGTATTCTCGGCTGGCTCGACCGCTATCTTGGCCCGCCTCACCCGCTCGATCCGAGCTTCCCAGCTGCGCGCCCAGATCTCAAGCGCAGCCACGATCAGGAAGCGATTGGTGGCGGGATCCCAGATTAGGCGGGAGTCCGCGAGGGCCTGATCATACGCCCCGGTGTCGATCAGGCCCTTCTCCTCAAGCCGGCCGCCTACGAGGAGATTCTTGAGGACATTGACGCTCAGACGCACGACCAAGGCGTAGAAGCGGCTGAGATCGCCCTTGTCCCGCCGTTCGGCGATCAAGGGCGGGAGCCTGTCTTTGAACGCGATCCGCGCGAGGCCGCGATCCCTCGCTCCCAACGTCAGGCGATCGGTAGGGATGGCCAGGCAGTGTTCCATCACCGGCTGGGTCAGAAGGGGGTGAAGCAAGGTCGCCGAGCGGGCGCGCAGACAGTCGCCCCAGTAGGTCTGGCAGTTGGCGAGTTGCAGAACCTGGCGGGCCTTGGCGGGCGGCAGGGCCTCCGACTCGGCAAGCCACCGGTGTCGTCGCGTCTTTGAGGGCGGCCGCGGTGGGGGCAGCAGGCTGTGTCGGGCGATGGTCCAGACCGAGTGACGGGTCCAGCGCGCCACCGCCGCGATATAGGCCGGGTCCACTCCCCTCAACCCCTGCCGTCGAATCCGGTCCGCCACCACCAAGGGGTCAGGCGACTGGAAGAAGACGGCATCGCCCCCTTGGCCGGTGAGCAAGCCCGTGGCGCGGACTTTCCGCGCCCGACCGGCCATGTCGGCGTCATAAACCATGTCGATGCCGTGGAGCGCCGGCCGGACGCCCTGCCCCAGCGGATCAAACTGTCGCCGGGTAAGGGAAGCGATCGGCTTGTGGATTTCCTCCAGAGGCACGCCCAACCGAAGGGCGGCCGCGCGGGCGAACACCCTTTCATCACCCTCGGGCTGGTCATCGAAATAGTTCACGAACCTGGACCTCGGGCCGCCACCGCATTCAACGAGGCTGGCGGCGACGATCGCCGAGTCGAGGCCGCCGGAGATTTCGGTGACGATACGGTTGTGACCGGCCACGAGCGCCTGAATAGAATTATCGACCACCTCGACAAGGGCCTCCGGTCGGTCGTCCCAAGCGTCAGCGGTTAAAGCGAAGCGAGCCGGCGTCCACACCGCAGTCTGGGTAACCGCCCGACCGATCCGCGCCAGGCCGCCCGGGGATATGGCTTCGAGTCCGGTCAGGGCGAGCGTATCCGACGCCAGGTTCACCGCGCCGACGATCTCGCCGAGCACAGCCCAATCGATCGCCAGGTCCTCAGGTAAGACCGAATTCAGCGCCTCAGGCGGTTGGCTGGTCGCGATGCGCGCTGACCCGAAGCGCCAGCAAATACAGTCCAACGCGCCGCTAGGATCGCGCAGCAGTCGCAGATCGCCGTCATCGTCCCGCCAGACGAAGACGTAACGGCCCCAGCCGTGCGAAACCACGGCGCGCGCCAGGCCTTCGTCGGAGCGGTGAAGCGCCACCAAGGTCGAAAGAAACGCCCCGTCTCCTCGCCAGTCTCCGATCAAGACATGTCGACGATGGACCTGGGTGACCTTGAGCGGCGCCTGCGGCCCGAGATAGACGCTCAACCCGTCGACCTCGAGGGCCTTGCGCCAACCGGCCGTCAGGAGCTGTCGTACCGGGCCAGCCAGTGCCGCACACCCCGTCGACGCCCCGCCATTGTCGATGACGACATAGCCTCGCAGATCGGGCGTGGAGGCGCTCATCGACAATAGATCGGGGTGTAGGCGGCGAGGCGCTCGACATCGTCGTTGAGGCAGAAGTCGTCTAGCTGAACCCAGCAGTGCGCCGAGAAGGGCCACAGGCGGACACCGAAGACCCAGTCCGCCGAAAGGCCGGCGCGACGTAGGTAGCTCATCAGCATGGCCGAACGCACAAGGCATTCCCCCTCCTGGGGCAGCCACGGCGCAATCCGCCAGAAGGCCCGGGCTGCGTCCGCGACCGCCTCCGCGCTCACCGCATCGTCACGGTCCGGAGCGACCGCCAGGATCGGACGAAGCCCCGTTCCGCGCAGGGCGCGGCGAACATCCAGAACCGCGCCGCAGCCCTGCAGAATCTGACCGAGCGACACCTTCGGCGGGGCGTCGTGGATGACTGTCTTGCCGGGCAACGGCGGCGGAATCCTTGATGGGGCTCCAGCGCGATCCGCAGTCAGCCGCGCCTCGGCGACCGCCGCCTCGCCCGGTCCGCTCAGTCGCAGGGCGCCGCCGCTTTCGGCATGGACGCTCAGCGCACCGCCGGGAAGGCAAAGGTAGGCGTCCGCATCCAGGTCGATTAGGGCGAGGTCATCACCCACGACGACGGCATGCACTCCGTCCTTGAGGAACGATTCCATGCGATATTTCCCCTGATCATTTTGTCTGCGCAGGCTGGGCGCGCTCACGACTGAACGTCGAGGCACGCCCGTGCGCACTCACTGGACCCGTGCCCGAAAGCCGGTCGGCGTGGTGTAGAAATAGGGCGGGATCAGTTCGATACGGTCCCCGAAATCACAGGCGCGAGTCATCCGGCGAACAGAGCCGCAAACGATGAGGTAGAGGGCGGTTTTCATGGGTCTCTCCATGAGCAAACGGAGCCACTGGCGGCGCCGGCGGCTCCGCCGGCTGCTCAGCTGAGGCGGACTTCCGCCGTGGTGTAGCGAAGCTCAGGAACGAGCTCGGCCCGCTTGCCGTCCTCGACTGCCCGGGTTTCTTCCCGGGCTGAGCCCAACTGAGTGACCTCCAGTCCCACACCGGCCGGGGTGTAGAACCCGCCGCCGATAAGCTCCATGTGGGTTCCCTCGTCGTATGCACGGGTTTCGCGCCGCGCGGAGCCCAGAGCGAACAGGCTCGACATTGACGTTTTCAGCATGACTTACCTCCTTCATCCAGACGGAATGTCCGGTCACAACAAGAGGGTCCTCAAACATCGTATTTTCAAACTATATTTGGAATATACTTCAAGCTGATTGTCTCATCACTTTCTCAAGAGACGCCGAAAGGGCGATCCTTTGTTCGTGATACTCGTCGAGATTTTCCGCCACAGCGTCCCACCGCCCCTCTCGCCGAAGACTTTCAAGACGCAGGACGCTGTCCAAACCGGTGTCTTGCAGCAGAACTTCGATCCGGCGGATCGGCCTGAGTTGGAGACGAATCCGGCGGTAGGCGTCGAGCACCGCACTGTTACCGCCTCTATCGGCAAGCCAATCAAACACGCCTTCGATCCGCAGTACCTCGTCTACCGGCGACTCCATGGGCGCCACCTCTTGCGGAACATCGGTCGTCGCGGACCACAGAAGGAACTGACGGTGAAGCTCGTATAACCCAGCAATATCAGCCGCCGTTGGGCTAGGCGCGAAATAACCTCGGCCCGGTCGATGCTCGATTATCCCTTCACCGGCGAGGTGGGCGAGGGCCTCGCGGACGGGCGTCGGGCTGAGGCCGAGTTCGGTGGCCAGGCTGGTGGCCACGAGCGGATGCCCCCAACCGAACCGCCCGGCTGCGGCATACCCTGCCAAGGCGGTTCGGGCCACGGCGAACTGGTCCCGCTCGCGCATCACAGGCCCCCCAGCCGCGGCGCATGGCCATTGGTTCGTCCGTTCACCACCGACGCCACCCACTCCATCGACAGATTATAAGCAGCCAAGAACCGGCCAACAGTTTTCATACGATAACCGCCTGTTCTTTGCGCACCTTGCGCAAGACTTGGGACACCGTGAGCTTCCCGTCTTTCATTTGATGCTCAACTGCCGCATTTTTCAACCACCGGGAGTAAGGCGTCGAGAATCGCGTTGACCTCCACAACCCGAGGCAGCCGAGCATATGGAAAGCGATCGTCCGCGCTCTCAAAACGAAATCCTGGCTGCGGCCCTGCGGTTGATCCGCCTGCATCGACGGATGAAACCGGCCGAGGTCGCCGACGCCATGGGCATGGCCAAGCGGTCCTACGAACACTTCGAGGCCGGGAAGGGAAAGATCAATCTCGAGCGGATCCACCGGTTCGCCGAGGCCACGGACAGTGATCCCTACGCCATCATCGACTGTATGGCGCTCGGCTCCCCCGAGTTCGCCGTTCGCTGCGCGGACAACAAGGCGATGCTCGCGCTGCGGGTTGTCACACAGGAGTTCGACGAGGACGTGGGCGATGCGATCATGGAACTCGACACGCGCTCGATCATCAACGCCTTCACGCGCACCCTGAAGGACCTTGGGATGCAGGCCGTGAGACGTGATGACGCGGCCAAGGCCTGGCTCGATGAGCGGATCGGACGGCTGGTCACGCCCTCGAAGGACGAGGACGAGTGACCGGGGTTCGTCTCACACCGTAAGTTCGCTGCGTGAACCTTGCGGTATTGCCGCAAGTTCGAAACCGGGTCTGGCTTGAGTCCCATGACCCAGTCGCTTTCCAGATCGTCCGGTGGAGGTCGTCTCGCGCTCGCCGCCCGCCTGTCTGAACGGCAGTCAGACTGTCTGCGCCTCGCCGCCCAAGGCCTACCGTCCCGCGAGATCGGACGTCGCCTCAGCCTCTCCTCCCGCACGGTCGACGACCATATCCTGCTCGCCTGCAGGACGCTGGGTGTCAGAACCCGCGTCCAGGCCGTAGCCCGGCTTGTCGGAGACGACCGCCGCGAAAGCGAGCCGCGCACCTTCGCCCCGTAGGTCTGCGGTGGCGCCCTGACGGATCGATTGGGCGCTGCCGATGGGGTCTGCTGACGGCTCTTAACGGAGCCCTGCCTTGCTCGATCTCGCCCTCGTCCTCGCCCTTTCCGCCCAGTGCGCACCCGGGGTCTCGCCGCAGACCCTGGCCGCGATCGCCCATACGGAGAGCCGCTTCAATCCCCTGGCGATCGGCGTCAATCGCGGCGCCGCCGTGCGTCAGCCCAGGACCCGCGAGGAAGCGGCACGGGTCGCGCGCCGCCTGATCGCCTCGGGCGCCAACATCGATCTCGGTCTCGCTCAGATCAACTCCGGCAATCTCGGATGGCTGCGTCTGAGTGTAGAGGACGCCTTCGACCCCTGCCGCAACCTGACCGCGGCAGGGACCGTGCTGCGCGCCGGCTTCGATCATGCATCGACGGCCTTTGACCGCCAACAGGCCCTGCGCGTGGCCCTGTCCCGATACAACACCGGTCATCCCGATCGCGGCTTTCGCAACGGCTATGTCGCGCGCGTCGAAGCGTCCGCGGCGCGCCTGGGCCTGGCCGTCTCCGCGCCGCCGCTCACCGAAGCCGCATCAGGCTCGCTCCCCGATCAGGTGGCGCCAGACCCCGTCGCGCCACCCGCCGCCTGGGACGTGTTCGCGCACGCCACCGCCAGCGCCGTCGTCCTCTTCGCCCCCGCCTCACAGACCCAGACCTGGAGCGTCAACCCGTGACCCTGTCCCCCATTCGACGCCGCCAATGCGCGGTCGGAGCGATCGCCCTGGCGACCACCCTGATGTCGGTGCAGCCCGCCTTCGCCCAGGCCAATGTCGAGGGCCTGCTGCAGAATGTCGTCGACATGCTGACCGGCAACACGGCCAGGCTGTTGGCCATCCTGGCGGTCGTCATCGTCGGCATCCTGTGGATGTTCGGCCTGTTCGATCTGCGGCGCGCCGCCATCGTCATTCTCGGCATCGTCGTGGTCTTCGGCGCCGCCGAGATCGTCGGCCTGATCACGGGCGGCGCCTGATGGCCCGGGCCGACGCCTGTCTGATCGTCGCGGGGATCGCCGGCGGGCTTGCGCTGACGCTGATGCTCGGCGTCCGGCTGATCTCGCCGGCACGCTACGCCCAGGCTCTGGGCGGTGGTCTGGTCGGTCTCGCCGTGGCGAAAGCCGCCCTGGCCCTGAGCGGGGCGGACCATGGCTGAGGAACGACTGATCGAAGAGCCCCTGTTCCTAGCCTGCACCCGGCCGGCGATGATCCTGGGCGTGCCCATGGAGGCCATGGGCGTCAACGTCATGATCTCGGGCCTGGCCTTTCTCGTCGGCGGCAGCCTGCTCTATCTGCTGATCGCGCCGGCCCTGCATCTGGTCTTTCGCGCGATCTGCAAGGTGGACCACAACGCCTTCAGGCTTCTGCTGGTCTTCGTCGACACCAAGGGCCGGTCCCGCAACGGCGCCCTGTGGGGCGGCAGCTCGGCGACACCCCTCCCCCTGGTCCGGCGTTACAGCGCAAGGGAGCTGCTCCGTGGCTGAGCTCCGTCTCTCGCCGTCGCGCCTGCGCAGGGAGGGCGACGCCCTGGCCGGCCTGCCCTATGCGCGCCACGCCTCGGACCACATCGTCACGCTCGATAGCGGGGCGCTGATGGTTGCCTTCCAACTTCAGGGCGCGGCATTCGAGACCGCCGACCCGCGCGATCTGAACGACTGGCACGTCAAGCTCAACCAGACCTGGCGCAACCTGGCTGACGATCGGTTGGCGGTCTGGCACCACATCGTCCGGCGCGAGGTCCAGCCCGAGGTCATGGGCGGGTTCCGCTCCGACTTCGCACGCGATCTGAGCCAGGCCTACGAAGCGCGGCTCGGAGGCCGGCGGCTGTTCGTCAACGAACTCTTTGTCAGCGTGGTGCTCCATCCCGGCCGTGATCCCGGCGATCGCGCTGCGGCGCTCATGCGTCGCCTGCAGACAGCCCGCCGTCAGGACACGGAGGTCGCCCCCGAACAGATCAAGCGGCTCGAGGACGCCGCGCGCGATCTTGAGCAGTATCTCGGCCGCTATGCGCCGCGCCGCCTTGGCCTGTACCAACACGGAGACATCTGGTGCTCCGAACCGATGGAGCTGGTTCGGCTCGTCCTCACCGGCCGGCCGGGACGCGTCCCCATCGTCTACGGCCATCTCGGATCCGCGGTTCATACGGTGAGGGTCATCTTCGGACGCGAAAGCCTGGAGCTTCGGGACGTCGACGCAGGCCGTTACGCCGGCGTTCTCGCCATCAAGGAATATCCGGCCTCAACCCGGCCCGGACTGTGGAACCCGCTGCTGAGCGCCCCCTTCGGGTTCGTCATGACCCAGTCCTTCGCCTTCCTGTCCAAGGCGGCCGGGCGATCGGTGATGGAGCGCAAGCAGAACCAGATGGTCTCCGCGCGTGACCGCGCCGCTTCCCAGATCGACGGCCTTTCGGACGCGCTGGACGATCTGGTCAGCAACCGGTTCGTGCTCGGCGAACACCAGGCGTCCGTCCTGGTCTACGGCGACACGCCCGCCGCCCTGGCCGACCACCTTTCGAAGGCGCGAGCGCATCTGGCTGACTCCGGCCTGGTCGTCGCCCGCGAGGACCTCGGCCTCGAGGCCGCTTTCTGGTCCCAGTTCCCTGGCGGCTTCGCGCGGCGCACGCGTCCGGCCGCGATCACCTCCCGCAACTTCGCCGCTCTCGCGCCTTTCCACGCCTATCCCGTCGGAAAGCCACAGGGCAATCACTGGGGATCGGCGGTGGCGACGCTGCGCACCACAGCCGGATCCCCTTTCTACTTCAACTTCCACGTCGGCGATCTCGGCCACACCTTCATCTGCGGCCCCTCCGGGTCGGGCAAGACGGTCGTCCAGAACTTCATGCTGGCGCAGCTGGAGCGGTTCGACGCCCAGCAGCTGTTCATCGACAAGGACCGGGGCGCCGAGATCTTCGTTCGGGCCTGCGGCGGCACCTATCTGGCTCTGCGCAACGGCGTGCCCACGGGGTTCGCGCCCTTCAAGGCGTTGGAGCCGTCACCCGCCAATCGCGCCTTCCTCAGCCGGCTCGTGCGGACCCTGGTCGCCCGACCGAACGAGACCCTGTCGGTCCCGGAAGCGCGCGCCATCGACGAAGCGGTCGCCGCGCTTGAGGCCCTCCCGCGCGAGCGACGCTCCCTTTCAGCGCTGCGCAGCCTGCTCGGTCAATCGGACGTGGGCGGCGTGGGGGCGCGGCTGGAACGCTGGGTCCGGGGCGGGCCGCTTGGCTGGGCTCTGGACGGCGACGACGACGCCTTGTCGCTCGACGCCCGCTTCGCCGGTTTCGACATGACCGATGTGCTGGACCACCCCGAGGTCCGCACGCCGATGATGCTCTACCTCTTTCACCGGATCGCCCAGCGGGTGGATGGGCGCCGGCTCGTCCTCGACATCGACGAGTTCTGGAAGGTGCTGGGCGACGCCGCCTTCACCGACCTGGCCCAGGACGGCCTCAAGACCTGGCGCAAGCAGAACGCCCTGATGGTGTTCGGCACCCAGTCCCCGGCCGACGCGCTGCGCTCGCCGATCGCCCACACCATCCTCGAACAGTGCGCGACCAAGATCTTCCTGCCGAACGCTCACGGCCAGGCCCGCGACTACGTCGAAGGCTTCGGCCTGAGCGAGGAGGAGTTCCGGCTGATCCGGGACGAGCTGACGCCGGAGTCTCACCGCTTCCTGGTCAAACAGGGTCACGACAGCGTGGTCGTGGAGCTTGATCTCAAAGGCCTCGACGAAGCGCTGGCCGTCCTGTCCGGACGATCCGAAACCGTCGCCCTTCTTGACCGGCTGAGAGCCGAGACCGGGGACGACTACGCCGACTGGCGGGGCCCCTTCCATTCCCAGAGGAGACTGACATGAGACGCTCCATCCTTTCGATCGCCGTCGCGCTGGCCGCGATGACCGCTGTTCCGGCCCACGCCCAGCAGGTTGTTTACGACCCCACGTCCTTTGCCCAGATGGTCAAGGATGCGCGCACTGCCATCGAACAGCTCGACAGCCTGAAGGCCCAGGTCCAGCAGGGCGAGGAACTCTTCGCCAGCCTCAACGACCTGTCCGACGTCAATGCGATCGCCGAGCGGCTGGGTCTGCCGGAGATCCGCAATCCGCTGCCGGACATGGCGACGCTCCGGTCGGCGGCCGACGGGAATCTGTCGGCGCTCGGCGAACTGGCGGAGCGGGCCGACGCGATCCGCCGCGAGACCCGCGTCTATACGCCTGACGCGCCGTCCGCCGCCGCCGAGGCCCTGGAGCGGTCCGGCGCGCGGACGGCCCGTGACCTGGCGATCGGCGAGACTGTCGACCGGGCGGCGACCGATCGTCTCGAAGGCCTGGAGACGCTGCGTCGCGCGCTCGACACCGCGCCGAACGCGCGGGCCGTTATGGACCTGAACGCCCGGCTCGCGGCGGAACAGGCCCTGATCCAGAACGAACAGGTCCGGCTGCAGGGCCTGGCCCTGACCCAGGCCGCCGAAGCCCGTCTTGAGGACCAGCGGGCACGGGAGCGGATCGCCGCGGAACGGTCGGCCCGTATGGACGCCTACCGTCAGGCCTTTCAATGAAGGGCGCCCTGGTCCTGCTGGGCCTGCTCGCGGGTTGCAACGAGCCAGAGGCTCACAGAGCTGAGCCGCGCCTGGATCGCGCTGCCCTCGAGGCGACTGTCGAGGACTGCGAACGCGGCGCCCGCCGGCAAGGCTGTGACGCCGCGCATGCCCGGCTCGCCCAGGCTCGCCGCGCTGACCGCATGGCCGCCTACCGGCAAGGCTTTTAGGAGGTCGCGATGTCGCTTCAGGTCTTCGAGCCGGCCTACACCTTCCTCGACGAGAGGCTGAGCGCCTTCCTCGGGGACCGGCTGGGCGCGGTGATCGCCGAGGTCGAAGGCCCGCTGCGCATCGCCCTGGTTCTCTACATCGTCCTCTATGGCTTCGCGATCTTCCGGGGCGCCATCAGCGAACCGGTCATGGATTTCGCGATCCGCGCGATCAAACTGCTGTTCATCTATGTGCTGGCCACGACCCCGGCCTATTCGGACTTCGTCACCGAGCCGCTGTTCCGCGACCTGCCGAACCTTCTGACGCGTGCCATCAGCGGCGCGGAGACGCCGAACGTCGGCGCCGCCTTTGACCAGTTCCTCGCCTACGCCGGCTATCTCGGAGAGAAGATCGGCAGCGAGGGTTCGGCCTTCGACCTGTCCCCCTACATCGTCGCCGCGGTCGTCTTCATCGTCGGCGCCCTGGCCTGCGCCCTCGGCTTCGGCGTCGTTCTCGTCGCCAAACTGGCGCTCGCCCTTCTGGTCACCCTCGGGCCCATCTTCATCGCCTGCGCCCTGTTCGACGCAACGCGGCGCTTCTTCTTCGGCTGGCTGTCCCAGGCGGTGAACTACCTGGTACTGTTCGCCCTGATCATCACCATCTTCCAGCTCGTCCTGTCGCTGGTCCGGGATCAGTGGGGCGCGATCGAGGGCGGCGACCCGATGGTCGGCGGCCTGATCTTCATCGCCCTCTGTTTGCTCGGCGCGATCTTCTTCCTGCAGACGCCCGCGATCGCGGCCGGCATCGCCGGCGGCGCCAGCGCCGGGCTCGCCGACTTCGCCAACGCCGCTTCCCTGGGATCCAGCCCCAGCGCCGTCGCGCGGGGTCCTCTCGAGGCCAGCCGTCAACCGCCGCGCGGCGGCGGATCCATCCGTCCCACAGGAGCCCGCTAATGCCCTCTTTGCGAACATCGTCCCGCGTCGTGTCGATCGCCTTGGCGGTCCAGGCCCTGTCCGCCTGCGCCACCTTCCGGACCGCCGATCCGCCGGTCTGCGACGGCCGCCATCGTCGACCCGCCAATCCTTACGGCTCGTTCCTCTCCCCGGCGGCGCCAAACGTGCTCACGCCCGCGGCAGACGCGTCTTCGTCCATCCATCCTGGCGCGGGAGGCTGCGCATGACCGGCGTCCCCTCCTCCGATCTGAAGGCCTATTTCGCAGAGGCGCGGCGATGGGATCAGGATCGGCTCAGCGCCGCCATACGCTCGCGCCGGCTGGCCTGGACCGTGGCGGCTGTGGCCGCCGGCCTCACCGTCGTCGCCGTCGCGGCGGTGGCGGTGCTGACCCCGCTCAAGACCACCGAACCCTTCGTCGTGCGGGTCGACCAGACCACCGGCGCGGTCGATGTGGTGCGGGGTCTGTCCTCGGCCGAAGGCCCGGCCACCTATGACGAGGCCGTCAGCAAGTACTTCCTCGGCCAGTACGTCCGCGCCCGAGAGGGCTATCTCGACCCCGCCGCCGAGGAAAGCTTTGCCCTGGTCTCGATCCTGTCGGGCGCGACGGAGCAACGCCGCTGGGCCGACCTCTATCGCGGCTCCAACCCGGCCAGTCCCCAGAATCTCTACGGACCCGAGGCGGAGGCCGTGATCGCGATCCGCGCCATTGGCTTCATCAACGAAGGCGTCGCCAATGTGCGCTTCCACCGCTCGGTGCGTCAGGCCCAGCAGATTGTCGAAAGCGATTGGATCGCCACCATCGCCTTCACCTATACGCGCGCGCCGATGTCGGAGCCGGATCGCCTGCGCAATCCGCTCGGGTTCCAGGTGACCTCGTACCGCGCCGATCCGGAGGTGGTCCGATGAGAAGTCAGTTGATCGTCCTGGCCGTCGGCCTTGCGCTGATGACGTCGGGACCGGCCAGGGCCGAAGAGCGCGACGCCCGGATGGTCGAGGTCGACTACGCCCCGGGCGCCGTCTACCGCATCTCCGGGGCCTTCCGCACCGCCACCCAGGTCGTGTTCGGTCCGGACGAAGCCATCCGCCATGTCGCGATCGGCGACAGCGTCAGCTGGGAGGTCGCGGCCGAGGGTTCCGTCCTCTTCCTCAAACCCCGCGAACGCCTGCAGGCGACCAATCTGCTTGTGGTGACCGAACGTGGAGGCGCGGCGCGTCACTATGCGTTCGAACTGGCGGCGCGAGACGCCCGCGATCGATCCTCCATCGCCTACCAGATCCGGTTCCGCTACCCGGCCGACCTCCAGGCCGCGACCGTGGCGTCGCTGGACGCCGCCGCCGAGGCGATCAAAGACCGCGTGATCGATCTGACGCTCGATCAGGCGGCCCTCTCCGGCCCCCGTAACCTCGCCTACAGCGTCCAGGGCGCGTCGGACTTGCAGCCCAGCGAGGTCACCGACAACGGCCGCTTCACCGTGCTGAGGTTCCCGGCTAACCAGCCCCTTCCTTCGATCTTCGCTGTGTCCGCCGAGGGCGAGGAAAGCCTGGTCCCCTTCGATGTACGCGGCGAGTTCGTGGTCGTCCACGCGGTCGTCCCGGGCCTGCGGCTGCGCCGCGGTGCTTCGGTGCTGTGCATCTTCAACGAAGCCTACGACCCGCGCGGCGTCGCCACCGGGACCGGGACGGCCTCGCCGATGGTGGATCGAAGCGTGACGCAAGGAGTCCGACCATGACCGCCTCGCCTGAACCGAAAGACGACGCCGCGGCGGAACCCCGTCCTGAAGGCCAGGGTCTGCCGCCGACGACCGACCGGGGCATATCCCCCATCGCCGGCCGTTTCGGCGGCCGCGGGTCCAAGGTCGTCACCTTGGCCGCACTGGGGCTCGGCTGCGCGGTCTTCCTCTTCGCCACTTGGGATCGTGGCGAGGGGGGTAACCAGAAGGCAGCGGCGACCGAACCGGCCCGGCAGGTCGTTCCGTTCGAACCGGCACGCCGCGACACCGAGCCGCCCCTGCTGACGGATCAGCCTCTCGATCCCGACGCACCGGTCCTGACGTCGTCTGGCGAACAGGTGCCAGCGCTCGAGACCTCGCCCTCCCCTGCATCGAACGGCCCCTCGGCAGCCGAACGGCGCCAGACCCTGATCGACGAGGCGAGGCGTTCCCCGGTCCTCGCCTACAGCCGCCAAGGCTCCGGCGTCGCACCGACCGGCATCCTGACCGCTGCGGCCGTTGCGTCTGGGCCCCCTGCGCCGATCCAGGCGCGCGTCACGCCGCTCGACGGCTTGCGCGAGACCTCGCCTATCCGTGAGGCGCGCGCCCGCCAGTTGGGGGATCGCAACCTCTTGCTGACGGCGGGAGCCTCCATCCCCTGCATCCTCCAGACGGCGATGGACAGCGCGACCCCGGGGTTCGCCAGCTGCATCCTGCCACGCGACGTCTACTCCGAGAGCGGAACCGTAGTGTTGATGGAACGCGGCACCCGGGTGCTCGGCGAATACCAGGGCGGTCTGCAGCAGGGCCGCAATCGGCTCTTCGTCCTGTGGACCCGCGCCGTCACGCCTGCGGGCGTCACCGTGGGCCTGGCGTCTCCGGCCGCCGACGCCCTCGGGCGCGCAGGTTTCGACGGCCGCGTGGACACCCATTTCTGGGACCGGTTCGGCGGCGCCCTCCTGCTGTCGCTGGTGGACGACGGTCTCTACGCCGCCGTCGGGCGGGACGACGCCGTGCGCGAGACCGCGCGCCTTCCGTCGGACGCGGCCGGCGTCGCGTTGCAGAACTCGGTCGACATCCCCGCGACCCTGCGCAAACCCCAAGGCGCCGAGGTCTCTATTTTCGTGGCCCAGGACCTGAACTTCGCCGGTGTCTATCGGCTGAGCGCAAGGTGATGGACGACACCGCTGTCCTGGAGCACTACCTCGCGCCGCTGCGACCCCTGCTCGCACCAGACGACGTGACCGAACTGGTGATCAACCGCCCCGGCGAGGTCGGGATCGAACAGGGCGGCCGGTGGCGCTGGCATGAAGAGCCGCTGCTCACCGAGGCCTGGCTCAGGACGCTTGCCGTCGCCGCCGCCGCCTTCACCAAACAGGATGTCAGCGACGCCCGGCCGATCTGCTCGACGACCCTGCCCGGCGACGAACGATGCCAGATCGTTCTTCCGCCTGCAGCCCCGGCCGGCACGGTGTCCCTCACCATCCGTAAGCCCTCGCGCCGGCAGTTCGGTCTCGACGCATTTGCGACCGGGGGATTGTTCGATGCGGTCGTCGCGGCGGATGACGCGTCTGCCGATCCGATCGACGCCGAACTCCTCGCCCTGAAAAGATCGGGAGACTGGTCAGCCTTCTTCAAACTGGCCGTGGTCTCACGGCGCAACATCCTGGTCTCGGGCGCCACCGGCTCCGGCAAGACCACCTTCGCCAAAGGTCTGGTCGAGGCCATTCCCGACCATGAGAGGCTGCTGACGATCGAAGACACGCGCGAACTGGTCGTGCCCCACCGCAACGTCGTCCACCTGACCTATTCCAAGGAAGGCCAGGGCCTCGCGCAGGTCACCGCCAAATCCCTGCTCGAAAGCGCCCTCAGGATGCGGCCCGACCGCATCCTGTTGCAGGAACTGCGCGACGGCACGGCCTTCTTCTATCTTCGCAACGTCAACTCCGGCCACCCCGGCTCGATCACGACCGTCCACGCCGACAGCGCGTCCCTGGCCTTCGAGCAACTGACGCTGCTGGTCCGAGAATCCGAGGGGGGCCGCGATCTGCCGCGGGAAGACATTCGGGCCCTGCTGCTCCTGCTCGTCGATATCGTCGTCCAGATGCGCAAGACCGATGGCCGGTTCGGGGTGACGGAGGTCTGGCATGACCCGGTTCGAAAACGCCAGCCCGGCGGCTAGGCTCGCCCTCGCGCTGGCAGGCCTGGCCTGTCTCGCGGCGCTGGGATCGATCGGCGCCGTCCTGATCGCCTTGGCTGGATTGAACCGGCTGTCGCCCGATATCGACCTCACCCGCGTGCCGGCCTGGCTCTGGTACTACCGCCACGACCCTGATCTCCAACGCTGGCTTGGTATCGGGTCCCTGATCAGCGCCTTGCTTGTCGGGATCACAGGTGTCGCGGTGGCGCTGAGCCGGAAGCGCCCCCTGCACGGCGGAGCGCGCTGGGCCTCGAGCGCTGATCAGGCGGCGGCGAGTCTAAGGGCCCGCGAGGGTATTCTCCTCGGCCGCACCGCAACCGGCCTGCTCATCTCGGGCGGTGCCGACCACGTCATGCTCTACGCACCGACCAGAACGGGCAAGGGCGTGGGCGTCGTCATCCCCAATCTGCTGACCTGGCCCGGTTCGGTCGTCGTCTTGGATATCAAGCGCGAAAACTATGAGGCGACAGCGGGGTTCAGGGCTGCAGCGGGCCAACGTGTCCTGCTGTTCGATCCGCTGGCGCTCGACGGGCGCACCACGCGCTTCAACCCTCTCGGCCACATCGACCGCACGAATACCATCTCCGTCCTGGATGAACTCCAGCGGATGAGCGTGATGCTTTTTCCCGGCCACGACCATGCCGATCCCTTCTGGTCCGAAGCGGCCCGAACAGGCTTCATCGGGATCGGCGCCTATGTTGCTGAAACGCCTGATCTGCCGTTCTCACTCGGCGAGATCTTCCGCCAGCTGACCCGTAACGATGCCCGCACCCGCTTGCCGGACATTATCAAGGCGCGGGGCCAGACCGACGCGCCCCTGTCTGCGGGCTGTATCTCCGCCCTCTCAGACTTCTGCGGCTCGAGTGAGAACACCTTCGCCTCAATCCGCCAGACAATCACCAGCCGAATGGGCCTGTGGCTTAATCCGACGGTCGATGCGGCGACGGCTGCAAGCGATTTCGATCTGCGCGACCTTCGCCGGGGCCGCCTGTCGCTCTACCTCGGCGCCTCGCCAGACAACATGCTACGGATCGCACCGCTATACAGCCTGCTCTTTCAACTGTTGGTCGATCTCAACTCCCGCCGCCTCTTCGCCACAGGTGATCAACCGGTCCTCGTCCTTCTGGACGAGTTCGCCCGGCTTGGTCGGGCGCCAGTTCTGGCCCACGCCTTCTCCTATCTCGCAGGCTACGGGTTCCGGTTGCTCCCTGTCATTCAGAGCCCGTCTCAGCTCCGGGCGCTCTACGGTCCCGAAGGGGCCGACGAGATCATGACCAACTGCGGTGTCGAAGTCGTCTTCGCACCCAAAGAGCTGAAGGTCGCCCAAGAGCTCAGCGAGCGGCTTGGATATACGACTGTGACCTCCAAAAGTCGCAGTCGTCCGATAGGTCTGGGGTCGGGACGACGGAGCACCACGGCCTCAGACCAGCGCCGCGCCCTGATGCTCCCGCAAGAACTCATGCAGCTTCCGGCCGGGACTTTGATCATTCTCAAGGCCAGCGTTCCGCCGACGCGTGCGGAGAAAATCGTCTTCTACCGCGACAAGCGGTTCACCCGTCGACAGAGACCCGCGCCCCTCCAGAAACGCCTCTGCGAAACCGCCGTTGTGGGCGCCGGCACGATCCAAGTTGACCCCCGCCCCGCCATGGAGACATCCGACATGGACTACGACGCCATCGTTCGCCGGTTCGCGGCCGAAGGTTGCCCCCCGCCTGAACTGGGCGCGTCCGAGCAGGAGGTCGCGAACTGGCTTGACCGGATGATCGACGCGGCCGCCCGTCCAGACCTCGCCCGCGGAGCCGACCGATGAGGACGCCCACCCAAGCCGCCGGCTCGGTCACGTCTGATAACGCCGTCTCGCCATCACCTCAGAAGAGGACCGATGGTCGCTCCACCACCAAGGGCGAGATCCCGGCTTCGATCCTGGATCGATATCTGATCGAGCGCGACCGTCAGGGCCGTCCTGAACGCTTCTATCGCGATCATCGCGCCGCCGATCCGATGTTCAGGGACGAGGGCAAGCGACTCGTCACCCGGCAGGCGTATCCCGACGCGGTGGCCGATATGCTCAAGGTGGCTCAACACCGCGGTTGGATGCAGGTCCGGGTGTCTGGCGACGAGACCTTTCGCCGGGAGGCCTGGGTGCAGGGGCGAGCCTTGGGCCTCGACGTCAAGGGCTACCAACCGCGCGACCGGGACAGGCAGGCTGCGGGCGACAAGGTGAGAGAACCGCCGACGGGGCCCGATCGCTCGGCGGATCCATCCGCCATATCCGCCGAAAGGCACCTGAAGGAAGCGGCCATCGTGGTGCGTCGGCTGATCACTGATCCGGCCGCCCAGGGCCGGCTCATAGAGCACGCGTATCAGCGCGCCCGAGACATGATCCCGGGCCTACCTCGCCACCCTCATGCGGACCGCTTGCACGCCAGGGAAAGCGATCGGAGCCGGCGATAGGTAAGACCGACTTTGACTCACACCTGATCTTGAGAACGCCCGCTATCGGACGGCGACCTTGACGCCGCCGCCTCAGGATTACCAGTTCTTCGCTTCAGCCATCATCGCAATGATCCTCGCTCGTTTGGTCGCAAGCTCCTCATGCAAGCTCTTCTTCGCCAGACGACTCCAGCGGCGGTCGAACTGCTCATCACCAATGATGCCCGCAATCGCCTTCTGAGAGATGGTCCGGTACACGCCGCGATCTGACGAGACGACCACGCCTGCCATCGCTTCGAGAAAACTCAGGAAGGTTGCATCCGAGGTTCGCGGACCTGCAAGCCGCTGGATTACCTTGTCCACTACCTCCTTCAGCCACGGACTGTCCCTTAGCGTGTACATGACCGTGCCAAACCGGGGCAGGTCAAGAAGCTCGGGGGTAGCCATCGCTGATATGCGTTCGACCAGCGCGCTGGTGAAGGCTCTGACTTCCACGGGGTTCAGAAGGTGCAGTGTGTCCTCTCGCCGCCGATCACCTGCAAAGCCGTGGCCCCACATCTCATCGCGAGCAATGGCGCTACACATCCAAGCGATAGCTTTGCCCGATGCTGCAATCTCCAAGGCAACGTCGCCTAGCTTGAAGTCTGGCACTGAGGTATGGAAGGTCCGCAGGATGCGTTCCGTCTGCTGCCAAGTGTCGACGAACATCTCGCGCTTTGGGCGAGCGCGGTAATACTCATCCATGACATCGGCAAACACCCTGACAATGCCTAGCGCAGTCTCAGCGTCGAGAGAATGAGCCCGGGCTCCGATGCGCTCCATCGCAACATCGCCGTAATCCCCTCCCTCAAGGCGGTCAGTCAGAAACCATCGCTGAAACTGCTCGCTCGCCCTCGGGCTCCTCTCTCGGGCGGCTTGGAGGAAGAGGGCAAACTCTGACTCCTTAAGGTGTCTCGGCCCCACCATACCCTGCCTGTAGATCGCGTTGTATTGAGGACTAATAAAGCGCCGGTGGGCCTCCCATTCGCCCTTTTCCCCTTTGTCGCCGCCGAACAGCCACGATGCATTTTCGTCGTTTGCCATCAGTACGCACTCATCGCCGGGAGTAGAGAACGCAGGAGCGTTAGACGGTCAAACCGATGTTTGACCGTGGCGTTCAGGAGTTCGTCGAGCCGCTCTCGCAGCTTGAACGTCATATTGGTGGTTATGGTGGTAAACCTACGGGAGGCACGTAGGGCGAGGTAGTCGTCAACCCACGCGAGGAGCGGTCGGTCGAAGTTCTGAAGGCACAGGAAGACAAGGAAGTCCGACGCGTCAACATCCTCCGAGACTGATGGCCAAAGGGTCATTAGCGTATTCTGAACAATTCGGATGCGTCGAGGCGAGCTGAGGTACGT
Source organism: Brevundimonas sp. TSRC1-1 (assembly GCF_049898245.1). Classification (NCBI taxonomy): domain Bacteria; kingdom Pseudomonadati; phylum Pseudomonadota; class Alphaproteobacteria; order Caulobacterales; family Caulobacteraceae; genus Brevundimonas; species Brevundimonas sp. TSRC1-1. The sequence continues at coordinate 552,646 of NZ_JAFCXI010000001.1, read as the reverse complement.
CCTGACCAAGGGATCGAGAACCTCGGCAAGCCGGTGTTGCTCTGAATCCTGCTGGTAGGGCGTACTAACCGTGCGTAGCGGCCGATTGATGATGCCCGCGGCTGAGCTCGTCCCGAGCAGCGCATTGGTCAACATCCGCCGGAGATCGACCGGCTCGGGTTCGGGCAGGAAGATTGGTACTTGGATGATTTTGTCGAGATAGGATCTGGCGACATCATCCCCTTGCCTGGCGTCAAGGTCGATAGGCTCGCGGTCGAACGCCACAATGTAGGTCGTGTTGGGAAAGTTCGCGACCGCTTTGATGAGCCGGAAGACTTCCCGGACCTCGGCCACTTCCAGCCGATCTACATCATCCACAATCACCAGCACTTTGCGATTGAGCAGGGCCAACCTCTCAGCGATCTCCCCACGGAGTTCTCCCAAGGTTTGATCAGTTGGTTTGAACGCTGCGGCGGTTGAGATGAAGAATCCCGTGATCGCCGCAACTTCCCTGAGACCCGGCAGATTCATCAGGTCCTTGAACCACGACAGATGAGGTGCGGTAGGGATCGCTTTCAGCTTCGCCGCCAAACGAGCGAACTGACGCATGCGTTGCGCTGCCTCCCGCCTGTTCTTCGCCTCTTCAAGGTCCCACCGGTGGGAATGTCGTTTCTCCCTCTTCGTGAGGCTTCCCGACAATTCGGCGAATAGCTCCTGAAGGAGTGCGTTTCGATCATCGATCAGCCAAGGCGAGAATGGGACCACGATAATCTGAGGGCTCGCCTCAAGCGTTTCGGTGAAAAAGTTCAAGAAGCTCGATTTGCCCATCCCCCACGGGCTTTGGAGCCCGATGACTAGGCCATCAGCGGGCTGAAAGGCGAGGATTTTGGCTGCCACCGTGTCGGCCACGGCAGCGAGGCCGAGCTCGTCCTTCTCACGATCAGTTAGAGCGCGGTCGGGGTGATACATCTGCTCTCAGCAATCGCTAGGGCGACCGCAGCGCGAAGATGCAGTCCGGATAGATTGCAACGTATCGAACGGTAAGAAACTCACAAGCGCAAAGGCTACGCTATTGATGTTGTCGGAAGCAGCTCAAGCCTTCACCGCCCGGTTCTGGACGGTCGTGGCTATGGGGCGATAGCGAACATTGAGTCGAAACGCCGTCCGAACGTCCGCTTCCGGGCGAACAGGGAACGACCGGTCTTGGCGCAAGTCAGACTCTTCGGGTGGCGTTGGTCCAAGTCCCCTCAGCTCTGCCAGGTGGATGTCCGCAGCGAAAATCCGCTCGTCAGACCTTGCCGTCCTCTCACCGCCGGCGGGTCGGTTCGCGGTCTTTGATCGTCGCTTTGACGGCTCGGCCTTCGATCTCTTTGGCCAACGCCTCCCGTCTGGTCTCAACCGGCGGCATGGTCTTGACGAAGGCCTCGAGGGTCTTGGCTAGGCGCTGATCCTCAGTGTCCGGCGATCGCGATAGCGCCACAGCTTGGGCGACGAAATATTTCCGCACCGCCACCTGCCGCTCCCGACTTGGCGCGATCCACGGCTGCCGGCGTGCTTGATCGAGCGCCGCTCTGACCGCGCCAATATCCGCCTTCGACGGCGCCCCCTGCCCCGTGTCGAAACGCTCCCGCATCCGCAGCACCGCGCCGATCTCCGCCTTGCGAACCACGCCCCGCGCCCGTCGCGGCGTCGCCTCCGCTTCCACGCCGCGATCGCGAAGCACGGCCGCGAAGGTCTGGCGCCATTGCTCCAGGTCCGCCTTTCTCGGGTTCAGTTTTCGTCCGTCGTGGCCAAGCGTGCGAACCGTCAGATGGACATGCGGATGACGTTCGTCGGTGTGGAAGGCGAAGACGTAAGGGTGTGTCTCGCCGAAGGTCCGCGCCGCGAACGCGCGGGATGCATCGTGCATCCGGAAGGGATCGGTTCCCGGCGGCATGCTGAGCACGATCGACAGACTCACGGACGCGTCCTTCCGCCTCCTGGGATCGGCCTCTACCTCCGCCATCCAGTCGGTCGCCAGCGCTTTCACCGCGTCGCGCGTCTCTAGCCGTTCTCCGTCAGGGCCCTCGAGTGGGAGGGCGGCGTTGCGAGAGATGTAGGCCAGATGGGCCGCGAGATGACCGCCGTCTTTCGTCCGCCCCGTGATCTTGACCATTACCTCCGGGACCCGTCGCGCGATCCGATCCAGACGCGCTCGCGGGGCCATGTCTGCGCGCGAGCGCGAGGTCACGGTCCCATGATCGGTGATCCTCGCGCGCTTGGGCCGGACGGGCGGTCGGATCGCCTCCTCGAACCCACGTACCTGAATGAAGTCCGCCATCAGCGATCCGACCAGTAGTCGAGATTGCATCGGAAGGCGGCCTGGAGCTCGGACAGATGGCCACGGATTTCCGTCGCGAAAGCGTCGAGCTGGGCGACTTCCAAAGCCAGCACCTGGCCTTCGAGAACTGCTGTGTTCAGGGCCCGAGCGATCTGGTTGACGTTGACCCCGATCCGCCGAAGCTCGCGCTGGACGCCGATGAAAACGACCGAGTCTGAAGGCGTCAGCTGGGGCCGACCATGGAGCCGGCGTCGGATCAGAGCGACCGCCCACTGGGTACGAGACAGGCCCGCATGGGCTGCGGCAGCCTCCAGCACGGCCAAGTCGTCGACGCCCAGCCTCAGGGTCAGCTTGCCGCTTGAAGGACTGATAGACGGCGTCTCGGCCGCAGGAAGGCTGGCCTGGGCCGCGCCCTCGATCAGCCGACGCAGCAGACGGGACCGACCGCCGTGACCGGCCGCCGCCGCATCGAAACGGCGGGCCAGGTCGGGCGGGAGGCGAACGGTGAGGCGGTCCATGAGGGCGGTCGTTTGTCTGACAATGCCGGCGCAAAGCCTATCCTGCCCTAGACCGTCACACCCTTCGCCCCGTAGGCCTCCGGTGCGACCCGCCCTCCCCTCGGCGACCGAAGCCGGCCGCTCGCCCGCCGCCCAACGGCGCCCCAGCCTGGCGGGTTCGACCCTCTCGCCTTGCTCCGAATCTTGGTGTCCGTCATCGATGAGGCGCCCCACATTCCGCCGGAGACCGCCATGCCTCACGCCGCCTTACAGCCTGGCGCCGTCGCCGTGATCACCGGTGGCGCATCCGGCATCGGTCTCGCCGCCGCGCGCCGGTTCGCTGCGCTCGGGCTCACCGTCTGCATCGCAGACCTGGGAGCCGACCGCCTCGAACAGGCCGTCCGCACGATCCGGTCCGAGGCCGTCATGGGCGCCGATGTCATCGCGATCGAGACGGATGTCTCCGATCGCGCCGCACTCGAGAACCTCGAACGCTCGGTTGCCGGTCGCCTCGGCGGCACCGACGTCCTGATGAACAACGCCGCCATCCAGATCGCGACCGACGCCATCGGGTCCGGCGAAGATTGGCGCCGGCTGATGGCGGTCAATCTATGGGGCGTCATAGACGGCAGCCAGGTCTTCGCGCCGAACATGATCGCGCGTGCCAGACCCGGCCTCATCATCAACACGGGCTCGAAACAGGGCATCACCACCCCACCCGGAAACCCGGCCTACAATGTCTCCAAGGCCGGGGTGAAGACCTATACCGAAGCGCTCGAACATCAGCTTCGCAATACACGGGACTGCCATGTCTCGGCGCACCTGCTGATCCCCGGCTATGTCTTCACGGGTCTGACAGCCGGTGGACGGACGGAGAAGCCGGCCGCCGCATGGAGCGCCGAACAGACCGTGGACTTCATGCTGGAGCGGCTGACGTTCGGCGACTTCTACATCCTGTGTCCAGACAACGATGTCCATCGCGAGCTCGACGAGAAGCGCATCGCCTGGGCCGCCGGCGACATCATCAACAACCGACCGCCGCTCTCGCGTTGGCATCCGGAATACACGGCGCTCTTCGAAGCCTTCGTCGCCGGCGACAGCGAGGATCAGGGGCGCGACGCCTGAGCGTCGCGCCCCTGACGGCTCAGGCCGATCCGGGTTGCAGACCGTGGAGATGATCAACCGCCCTCTGGGCATGGGCGGCGGCGGAGACGATGAAGCGCTTGTCGTTGCGCAACACCTGCAGCCACGACGCCAGATAGGAGGCGTGGTCCTCCCGAGGTTCGAGGGCGAGACCCAGGTCAGCGCAGAGGAAGGCGGCGCCGAGTTCGGCGACCAGCTCTTCGCGCGCGTATCCTTCGTCACCATGACGTTGCCGACCGAAGTAGCGATCCAGGCGGCTGGAGTGCCGGGTCCAATGGGTCATCTCGTGACCGAGGGTGGCGTAGTAGCTCTCGGCGTCACGGAAGCTTTCGAAGGGCGGCATCTGCACGATGTCTGGCCCCGGCGCGTAATAGGCCATTCCGCCGCCATGGCGGATGTCGGCCCGACACGATGCGAAGAAGGCCTCGGCCTCGGTGATCCGTACCTCCGGATTGATCGCGGGCTGCGGTTGCGGGACATACCGTTCGGGCAGGTCCTCGATCTGGTCGATATTGAAGACCGTATAGGCCTTGAGCAACGGAATGCGGCTGGTCGCCTCCTCGCCGGCATCTGACGTCTCCGTTCGGACCAGCGTGTTGGCGTAGACGACAGTGGATCCGCGTTCTCCCTTTCGGACGTGCCCTCCGAGGGCGAGCGCCTGGCGGAAGGTCATCCAGGTCGGGGCGGTGAAGCCCCGGACGGCGGCCTCCGACCAGAGGAGCAGGATGTTGATGCCGTTGTAGGGCGTCCCGTCGTGGCGCAGCGGACGGCTGACCTTGCCGTCGGAAGTCCAGGGCTGGATCCAGGGGCGGACCCCGGCTTCGAGCTGGGCGAGGATTTGGTTGGTGATGCGGGTGTGGATGTCGGGGCGTGCGGGTTCGTTCGGGCGCGTCATGGCGGCCTCCTCGAAGATGGCGATGGAAGGAAGGGCGGCGGCGCGCGGGGCGCGCCGCCGCAGGTTCGATCAGCGGGACCAGATCAGGCTGTGACCGTCGTCCGTCTCGACCAGGGAAGCGTAGATCGGCGCCGGGAAGCTGGGATCGTCGAGCTTGACCGAAAGGTAGTCGCGGTTCTGCTGGCTCGTCTTCTTCCAGGCGGCGCCGAACTCGGTCTGGCCGGAGAAGATGCGATAGTCGGGGGCCTTCTCGTCCGTCTTGTCGTTGGGACGCAGTTGCGCGGCCTTGACGTTGAGGGTGAGGGTCTTGATCGAGCCGGTGTAGCCGTCGCCTTGTTGGGTGAAGGTGCCGATGGTGGCCATGGTAGTCTCTCCTTGCTGGTTTCGGGCCACGCCTGCCGCGGCCTCGATGGCGATCGACAGGCCGGAGCCCGGGCGACCCGCAGGGCGAGCGCAGCGAGACCCCGCAGCGTCAGCGAAGGACCGACGAGGGAGAGTTTCTTGTTTCGCGAGGAAGGCCGAAGGCCGGGGAAGAAACTCGCCCGACCGGTTGCGGAAGTCGGCCGGGCTTCGGCCAGATCAAGCCCATTGAGAGGCCGCGCAAGGACGAGGCGTGACGCAGGGAGACGTTTGGCGACTTCGGTCGCCCCACACGCTGCGGCTTCCCCCCGCTTCAAACCCGACATTCGAACGGACGCCGCGCGCCTCCCTGGCCCAACACGGATGAAGCCCCCAGACCTCGCCTCTTCCCCAGACCCCGTCGCCGCAGGATCAAAACGCCCGCGAACCGCTCCGCCCAACGCTCAATCCGCATGCTGGCGTCGCCGTACCGAACGCTTGCACGGACGCGCCGGCGCCACGACCCAACTGCATGCCGCAGATCGATCCTGCGGCGGCGCGCCCCGCGCGCCGCCGTCAACCGCCCTCCGCACGAGGATCCTGGTCGCTGAACCGTCTTGATCCGCCCATCGTCGATGGGTACTGCGCCACTCCGCCCGATGTTCACCGGATCGCCCGCTTAGCGAACTCCAATATATTTGTGGGTCTGGACGCTGAGCCGCCACTGCGGAAAATTTAAGCAGTATTCAATGGCGGCGGCGGTGTTAGCGGCATGATCCGGACCATCCATGGGCTGAAGCCAGAAGCGTTCAAAGGCTAGGTGTTCGAACTTTGCCGGCATGGCCTTGTCCTGAGGAAAGACGAGCTTGAGTTCTTGACCAGAGGTTTGGACTACGGGCGCATCAGCCTTCGGGCTGATGCAAATCCAGTCGATGCCCTCAGGTGCAGTGATCGTGCCGTTGCTTTCGATCGCGATCTCGAACCCTCGCGCGTGCAAGGCGTCGATCAGCGACCTATCCAACTGGAGCAAAGGCTCCCCGCCAGTGCAGACTACCAAACGTGGATCGCCCGCTCGTCCGCGCCACATCGCTTGAACATGGTCTGCCAGGGCTTCGGCAGTCCTGAACCTTCCACCACCGTCGCCTTCCACACCCACGAAATCCGTGTCGCAGAAGGTACAGATTGCCCTGGCGCGGTCACGCTCGCGTCCGCTCCAGAGATTGCAGCCCGCAAAGCGAAGGAAAACAGCAGACCGACCCGCCTGGCCGCCTTCGCCCTGCAAAGTCAGGAATATTTCCTTTGCTGAGTACGTTTTTGCGAACTGCACTAAGCCTGACACGCCGTTTCTCCACGAATCGGAGGAGCATAACTCCGGCCGGAGGCGCCCACTCGCAGGCATCACATCACAGTTTTTGGTGGATTTCACGCAGACCGAGTGAGAAACTACGCTCCTTATTGCAGCTCGCGCTCAAAAAACTGTAGCGAGATCGGGCGTGAATGTCGGAAAAACAGTGCCTCTCGTAATCACCTGCTGCACCAAAAGAAAACGAGGCTCGACAAACCCGAACCTTCGGGCTCGGCTGTTGGACGCCGGAAGCGCTAGTGAAGTTGCGTCTTCTTGGTCGCTACGAGTGGGCGGCGTGCCGCCCGAAATGCGGGCACGCGACCTTTATGCGGGGCGCGGTCACGTCGAAGCGCTGCGAACAGCCGAGCATGTCCACGGACAACTCGCCATCATTTCCGCAGGCCTCGGCCTCGTAGACGGCGACACATCGGTCCCGGTCTATAGCTTGACGACCAGCAGCAGGGACCCTGACGATGTCAGGCTAAAAACCGCCTCTGATAGGCCCGCGTGGTGGGCCGCAATCCAACAGGTCTCGCCTTTTCCCACGGTGCGGCCTCAGCACACTGACGGCTTAATCCTGGCCGCCGTGTCGTCGGCGTATCTGGACATGATCGCCACGGAGTGGAGCCAATGGCCCAGCACTCAGCTTTTGCGCCTACGCCTATTCTCCAAGGCGCCGCCTGCCGGGTTAGCGGCAAAGCTGCTCTCGGCCTGGATGCCATACGACGATCGGTTAGATGACGTCGCATCCGGCTTAGCCGGCACGCAAGGCGATTTCGCGCAGCGCGCCATGCGACATTTTGCGACGACGATAACTTCTGGTTCGCCTGACGACGACGCCGCTGCCGTTCGGGCCGTCCTCGAACCGATCCCCCATCGCGCCAAGCCGGTTAATCAACGGCTGGAGAGTTCGGCGATCAAGGTGGCTATTCGTCGGGATTGGGAGATCGCGCGCGGGCAGTCATCGATCATGTTGCGGCACCTTCGCGACACCCTGGGCCTTGCCTGCGAACAAGGTCGATTCAAGACACTGTTCAATGAGGTGAAGGCGGAGACTTCTTCGTGACCCGGATCACCTTGCGCGCCTTGCGCACCCGCCAAGGTGCCGACGTTGATGTCTACGCCTTCTTCGTCCCTGGCAATCAGATAGCGGAGATCGCGGATATCAGCCGGCTTCGACGGGCCGATGGACATCTGGAAGGATTCCAGCGCCGTGAGATCAAGACTCACGTGGCTGAGATCGCGGAGTTTCTCCGAGCGGGCCCTGCCCTCTTCCCGAACGCTATCATTCTCGCTCTCTCATCAGATGTCCGGTTCAAGTCTTCGCGCGGCCCTGCAGGCGAAGACGACAAGGTGCGCAGCGGCGAGCTAATCCTACCCGTACGCCCGGCGGGACAACGCGCGGCGTGGATTGTGGACGGACAGCAGCGCTCCTTGGCGCTTGCCAAGGCCGACTGTGGAGACCTGTTGGTCCCGGTGATCGCGTTCCAGTCCGATGATGTCGCTGCCCAGCGCGAGCAGTTCATCCTCGTCAATAAGGCTAAGCCGCTGTCGGCGCGCCTGATCGACGAACTGCTCCCGGAGATGGGCGTGAACCTCCCGCGCTCTCTGAAGCCGAGACAGGCGCCGAGCGAACTCTGCACGGCGCTCAACGAAGATCCAGCCTCGCCCTTCTTCGGCCTAATCAAACGCGAATCTCTGGCCGGTTCCGCGACCAGCATTGTCGCCGACAGCGCTCTGTCCAAAGCAATCCGTCAGAACCTCCGCCCCGGCGGAGCGCTAGGTGCATATGACGGCGACGGCGGCTTGGACGCCGCCTACCAAGCGCTCGTGACCTACTGGAGCGCCGTCCGGGACGTGTTCCCAGACGCCTGGGGCAAGCCATCGACGGATAGCCGACTAATGCACGCGGCGGGTATTCAGGTCATGGCGGCTCTAATGGATCCGATCTGGACTCGGGCGGACGCGACGGCAAACCCCGCCGAAGCTGTCGCGACCGCTCTAGCGCGTCTGGCGCCGCGCTGCTGCTGGGTGGACGGGACGTGGGAAGACTTGAACTGGCCGTGGAACGAGGTGCAGGCAACGCCCAAACACCTCAAGGGACTGACCGACCTTCTTCTCAAACTGGATCGTGACCTGTCGAGACCGGCGCGATGAAGTTCATTTTCGCGGACAGCCTCGACTTTGTCGATCCCGGGTACGACTTCCTCAACGACCGCAACTCGCCGGGGCGAAAACCCTACTGGGACGACGCCTATCCTCACGAGATCCTGGGATACGCGCCCTATCACGGCATGCTGGTGTCTCGCGGGATAGTCGGCGACGGCCCGGTGAAGGGCAAATACACTGATGCCCAAGCGATGCGGTTCCGCCGGGTGGGAGCGCGCGAGTTTCTGCGCCTCAACAAGCCTGAGTTCGCGAACCTCGCCCTGTTCGGTGACTGCGGTGCCTTCACCTACGTCAAGGAAGACACGCCGCCCTATACGCCCGTAGATACAATGGAGTTCTACGACGATTGCGGGTTCACCCACGGCTGTTCAGTAGACCACATTATATTCGATTTCGACGAGACGGTGACCGGTCTAGACGGAGGAAGCCAAGAGGCCCTGCGCCGGTTCGAGATCACGCTTGAGAACGCCGACGCCTTCCTCGCCGAGGCGCGTCAGGTGGGGCGATTCACCCCCATGGGGGTCATCCAGGGCTGGTCGCCGACCAGCATGGCTGAGGCCGCCCGACGGCTCGTTGCAATGGGTTACGACTATCTGGCGATCGGGGGCATGGTTCCCCTGAAGTCCGAACAGATCAAACGCTGCCTCACCGCCATTCGCGACGTTGTCCCGGCCTCGACCCGCCTGCACATCCTCGGCTTCGCCAAGGCCAATGACATCCACGAGTTTGCGCCGTTCAACGTCACAAGCATCGACACCACCTCCCCTCTGTTGCGGGCCTTCAAGGATGACAAGCAAAACTACTGGCTGGGGGACGGCCCTAACCTGACTTATTACACGGCGATCCGCGTGCCTCAGGCGATTGAGAATCCGCGCTTGCAGGCCCACGTCCGGCAGGGGGATTTCAAGGCCGAAGTCCTTACCCGTCTCGAGACTGACGCGCTTGCGGCCTTGCGGGCCTATGACCACGACGGCCAAGACCTCGAAGGCGTGCTTGAGAGAGTCCTGGCATACAACGCCGTCCTCGCGACGGGCCAAGCCTATGAGAAGGTGCGCGATCACCCGATCATGGAGAAACTGCGGGGCCGATACCGGACCACCTTGGCCGACAAGCCCTGGCGAAAGTGCGACTGCCGCATCTGTCGCGACGTCGGCATTGAGGTGATGATCTTCCGCGCCAGCAATCGCAACAAGCGCCGCGGCATCCATAACCTGGCGGCCTTTAAGACCGTCGTCGACGCCCTGCCGTCGAACCAAAACGAGACCCTATGACGAGCCTGACCTTCCTGGCCGCCCGCGCGCGCCAGAGCCCCGAACATGACGTCCTGACCTTCGCGGCGACCGCAAGCGAGGTTCTGAAGTTCGCCGAGATCGACCGAGTGGGGCGTGACGAGTCGGGCACGCTTAGCGGTTTCCAGCGTCCCCAGATCGCCGGACACATTCGGGAAATCCGCGACTATCTGGAGACCCCTGGCGCCATTTTGCCGAACGCCATCGTCGTCGGCTTCACCCAAGGTGTCATCGTCGAGGAGATTGATCACGGCATCTGCCGCGTTACTATCGATCTAGAGGAGGGACCCAAGGGCCTTGTCGTCGACGGCCAGCAGCGTTTGACCGCACTCAGCCTGACGTCACGCCAGGACTTCCAACTCTTCGTCTCCCTGATGCTGTGCCGGGACGAGGCGGAACTCCGACGCCAGTTTGTTCTTGTGAACAACACCCGCCCCCTACCCAAGTCCCTGATCTATGAATTACTGCCCACGGTCGACGGCCTGCCGGACAGGATGCAGAGCAGGCAACTAGCAGCCAAGCTCACTGACCGCCTGAACCACAATAAGTCCTCATCCCTCCAAGGCCTCATCCACCTGCACACCAACCCGGCGGGAGTCATCAAGGATACCGCCATCCAGAAGGTTCTGATGAACTCCCTTAGTGACGGGATCATGCGGGCGATGGTCGCTGAGCCCAACGGGGAGCGTCAGTGCTTCGACCTGACCAGCGAGTTCTACAAGGCGGTGAAGATGACCTTCTCGCCAGACTGGTTCGGTCACAAAGCGTCCACCTCGCGACTCGTCGGCGGAGCAGGCATTCAGGCGCTGGGTTTTGTGATGGAGACCCTTGCCCAATTCGACGGAGCCCGGACCTGGAGCGAGTTCCAGAAGGGACTGGCCTGCCTGGAGGGCCAGACGGCATGGACCTCGGGACATTGGGACTTCGGGAATGGGGACGTCCGTTACTGGAAGGCCATCAATGTCACTGGCGGCGATGTCACCGCCCTCGCCCGATATCTCGACGGGATTGTCCGCCGCGACGTCAGGGCTCGACGCAGTCGGCTTCTAGAGTCCGTTGACGCCTAACCTTCTGCCGCGATTCCGGCGACTCATGATCTTCTCGGGTCCAGCCCATGTATGAACTGACCAAACAATTCCGGTTCGACGCCGCTCACACCCTCGAACGTGAGATCGAGACCGAGGGCAGCCGGCGGATTCACGGCCACTCTTATCGCGCCGAGGTCACCCTCAGGGGTCGACCGGATCCGGACACGGGGATGATTATCGACACCGGCCTGCTGGCCCGGAAGCTTGAACAGGCCCGGGAAGCCTTGGACCATCGCTTCCTCGATGAGATCAACGACCTCGGCCCCGGGACGATGGAGAATCTCTGTGCCTACATCTGGCGCAAGCTAGAGGATGAGGTCTCCAACCTCCACAGCGTGGCTGTGCTCCGCGACTCTACGGAGGAGCGCGTTACCTATTTCGGGGAGGCAGCGTGAGCGGCGCACTGGTCCTGTTCTCGGGCGGGCAGGACTCCGCAACCTGTCTGGCCTGGGCGCTTGATCGATACGACCATGTCGAGACCATCGGGTTTGACTACGGTCAGCGCCACCGCGCCGAACTGAGCGTGCGCCAGACAGTCATGCAGGGGCTTCAAGCCTTTCCCGCGTGGGCCGGAAAGCTGGGTGAAGATCGCGTCCTCGACCTCGGCATATTGGGCCAGATCAGCGAGACCGCGCTGACGCAGGACATGGAAATCCAGACAATGGCGTCGGGGCTACCCAACACCTTTATACCTGGGCGCAACCTCCTCTTTCTCACCTTCGCCGCGACTGTCGCCTATCGTCGGGGCCTCAAGCATATCGTGACGGGCGTCTGTGAGACCGATTACTCCGGCTACCCCGACTGCCGGGACGACACGATCAAGGCGCTTCAGGTCGCGCTCAACCTGGGTATGGAGACGCGGCTGGTCCTCGAGACGCCATTGATGTGGATTGATAAGGCTCAGACCTGGGCTCTGGCCGACCGCTTGGGCGGCCGAGACCTCGTCGAGTTGATTCGGTCCGAAACCCTGACCTGCTACAAGGGCGCGACCGAAACCCTGAATCCCTGGGGGCGTGGCTGCGGGGAGTGCCCCGCCTGCGATCTGCGCCGAAGCGGCTTTGACCGATGGCGGAAGACCTCCGCCTGATTCATCCAACGGTCTTTACTTGGCATGAATTGCCAACGCTGGGTTGCTGCGCTTTGATGCCCCCCAGGGGGAGTTTGAGTGCAGGGTCAGCAGTTCGAGGTCGCGAACCGGCTCATGGGTCGCGAGCGCTTCTCCTTTCGACGCCACGATGGCGTTTGCCTGGGTCGGAGCGTGCCCAATGGCTGATGCCTGGCTTCAGGAGACCCTTGAGACGACGAAAACGCGCTACTTGGCTGCGAGAACGCCTGCGGATCGCATGGTCTTGCTGCGGGAACTGGCGCGCTTGAGTGGCGGCCGAGCTCTGCCCCCCGCTCAGCTTATGCCGTCCGAGACGGAGACATTGGCCCGGTTCGGTCTTGCAGCCACAGCTGATGGCGCAATCCGAATTGTCGATGAAGACCTTTCGGACATCGCGCCCGGCTTGGACGCCGCTCTCAGGATCGATGCTTCGCCCCGGGGCGGTGTTTCGCCGGCTCCCTCGGACGCCGTCCTGCTGCGCTTGACGCCTCACGATCGTTATCGGAGCCGGGCTCAGAAGTCCGCTATTCAAACAGCGCTGACGGCCCCCGACGGAAGCTCCCTGATGGTTTCGATGCCGACGGGGGCCGGCAAGAGTCTTCTGTTCCAAGCTCCGGTCCTCTTGTGGCGGGAGAGCGTTCCCGGAGCCTGCGCCGTGGTCATCGTGCCGACCATCGCGCTGGCGGAAGATCATGAACGCACTTTGCGGGGCATGCCTGGCCTGGAGGCCAGTCGGGCGATGAGCGGATCGACGCCCCTGGCGCAGCGCGAGGAAATCCTCGCGAACTTCCGCAATGGCGACATTCCGATCCTCTTGCTGTCGCCTGAAGCCGCCTTCGGCGCCGCCCGGCCCGATCTCCTGCAAACTGCGTGCGCCCTTTCCGCGCCGGAGAAGTATGGCCAGAGAGGTCTCCTCTCGGCCGTATTCGTCGACGAAGCTCATATCATCGAGAGTTGGGGCCGAAGTTTTCGCCCGGACTTCCAACGACTTCCCGCGTTCATCGGCGAGTTGCGCACGCGCAATCCAGCTCTGCGCACCGTTCTCCTCTCGGCGACCCTAACTCCCGCCTCCCAATCCGTTCTGCGCGCCGACTACGGCTCGGGACCCTGGGGCGAGATCCATGCGCGCACGCCACGCTATCAGTTCGATCTTTCCGCAGCGGATTTCAGTGATCAATCGGAGCGGGACGCGGCCCTGTATCGCTTGATTGACCGGGCGCCGCGACCCGCCGTTGTCTACACAACGCGGGTCGAGGACGCCGACAGGCTCCACGACCGCCTGACGCAGGAAGGCGGGTACGAGCGCGTCGCGCTGTTCACGGGTGCGATATCCGATGCAAAGGCTCGCCGCGAGATCGTCGAACGCTGGGCGGCCGGCGACCTTGATCTTGTGATCGCCACCTCCGCTTTTGGCCTGGGCGTCGACAAGGCCGACGTTCGAACGGTCATCCACGCCTGCCTCCCTGAAAGCGCAGCGCGTTGGTATCAAGAGGTGGGGCGAGCGGCGCGCGATGGCTACCAGGGCCTGGGCGTCACCCTCTGGACCCGAAAAATGGACCGGGCAGGACCCCGGGGCCGCTCAGTCGACGAGGTCGGCCGCTACGAGTCGGACGAAGACGATGCCGCGTCGATGGCGGGAAATGGCTGGTTGTCGGCCGAACTCGCTGAAGCGCGATGGATCGCCCTGCTGAAGGGCGCCATCAGCGACGGCAGGGATTCGCACGGCGCATTGCGCCTCGTTCTCCCGCTCGACGCCGCACGGGACGGTCTGGATCCGCGCTACACTGGTGAGCGGAACCGCGGCTGGAACCGCAGCTTGCTGAACCTCATGCAACGCCAGAGCGTGCTGACCATCGAAGCCGAGGCCCCGCGCGAGGACGAGACGCCCAAGCATTGGCGCGCAACGATCCTGCGGGATGAAGTGCTGAACCCTCAAGATGCATCGGCTTGGTCACAGGCCTGGGCGCGGATTTTCGCGGGTCGCGACCAGGAAGCGAGCCGCGCCCGCGCCGAGCTACGGGCCTTCGTGACGGCGATGCAGCGACAGGATCGCGACTGCCTTCTTCGGTCCGCCTACCGTCTCATTGAACCTGACGCTGCGCCGGTTGCATGCGGTCGCTGCGAAGCCTGCCGGCGACAGGGCGTTTCGCCTCCAGGCGGCTTGCGTTCAGATGTTGCGCGCTTCGCCTGGCCGCCCGCCGAGACGCTGCGTCCGATCCTCCCACGAGGGGTGATCCTGGTCGCGCCTGAGGGGTCACAGGACCGCCTCATCGGCCGCCTGGCCCGCGTCGGGATCGAGCAGATCGTGGCGCCTGAGGCTGAGGCGCCAGATATCGCCGCGGCCTTGGCGGCCCATCCGGTTCAATATGGTTTCGTTCAGCCCGCCGAGGACTGGCTGCGACGTGACGGCGTGCTTCCAGATCTCCCGACCGCCTTCCTGCCGCCGGCCCTGTCAACACTCGGTCCATGGGTCCGGGAGCTTGAGCGTTTGGCAAACGCTCGCCCCCACCAACATCTGATCCTGGTTGCAGATCCGGCCTCGCGGGTTGACGGTCGGGCGCTCCACCAGATCGCCTCTCAACACGCACCCTACGACGAAGCCATCCTCGACGAGTTTTTCGTCGCCTTCCAAGGAACGGGCATATGAGCCTTCTAAGCAGCACCCAAGGTACGCCGGAGCGAGTTTGGTCCGCGATCGGGATTGTTGCGGCCGAAGGCGGACGGATCGGTCGCGACGATCTCTGGACGTGGTTGAACCCCGCCTTCGTCACCGATGGTGTTGCGCGTCCCATCGGCGGTGAAGCCGAGCGCCAGGTGATCGGCGCCGCGTCCAGCCTCGACTTCCTCAAGCCCGAAGCGACCGACTATGTCCTCGCCGCGCCACCCCTCGCTGACTATGAGGCCTATGCTGACGAGGTGCATGATCGCCTCTGCCAAACTTCCTCAGACCATCCTGACCATGTCATGCTCGAGACCTTCGCCTGGCTTGGTCTCAAGGCGGAAAGTTCCGGCACGGACTGGGCGGCCGCAGGTGACTTTGCAGACCGGGTTGAAGCGGACCTCGGGAACGCTGAAACCGGAGACGCCAGACGGTTCAATGACACCAAACAAACCGCTTGGAGACGCTGGATGGGCTTTCTGGGCCTGGCCGTTCAACTGCCCGTGCGGTTGAGCTTCCACCCTGACGTAACACGTCGGGTCGATATCGAACTGCGTCGCGCCGCGCTCCCCACCGGCGTCCCCCTGCCCGTTGAGACCGTCCTGCAGACTTTGGCGCAGCGCATGCCCTATCTGGATCGCGGCGCACTGCGTGCGCGGGTCGCTGCCACGGCGTCCCTCAAGGACGACCCCAAGCGCCTGTCTCACCTGCTCAGCGCGGCTCTACGCGAACTGCACGACGAGGGACGCATCGAACTGGACCGCCGCGGAGACGCGACCGGCTATATCGACCTCGCCCCGGATCCCTTTCACGAAGTGAAGTCGGTGCTCACCGTCAAGCTCATGGCGGCCTCATGAGTAATCTCCACGACACGCCCTGCTGGACGCATGCGAATGCAGACGCGATCCTGCAGACGCAGGCGCTCGCTGCCGAGGAGGCCATCTTCCTGGCCACCCACACCCCCGTCCGGGACTTCGAAGCGACGTCTGAGAAATTCGACCTGGAGGCAGCCACCCAAGAGGGATTGCTCAAGACACTGTCGAACCCAACCCGGCGCCACGCCTTCTGCGTCGTTCAAGGCGAACCCGGATCGGGCAAGTCGCACCTGATCCGGTGGCTGGAAGTCAACTGGCCGGCTGAGCGGGACTTCTGCCTACTCATCCAGCGGGCGGACGGTTCGCTGCTCGGCGCGCTGAGGCAACTGAAGGCCAAGCTTCCGACCGAGTTGGGTTATCTCTTCGATGGTCTGGGCCAGAGACATGCGGCCGGTTTGGAGGGGCGCGCCTTTCAATTCCTGACCACCTTGGGCGCCATGTTGGCCCCCAACTATTTCGACGCGCCGCCCGAGGACATCGAGTGGTGTCGCGATCATGAGCCCGACAAGCTGATCCTGTCGGCACCCGTGCGTGAGCACTGGAAGGGTCCTGATCGCATCCTTCGAATCATGAGCGGGGGCAAGGACCGCAACTCCGCATCGGCCACCTTTGACATCGCCGATGTGATCGAACTTGGCGAACTCTGGCACGCCCATACTGCGGGTGACTCTGAAAAGGCGCGGCGTCTCGGCATGAAGCTCTCGCTGGAGAGCAGCGTGATCGAGGACGCGCTCGCCCAAGGCTTCTCCATGGAGCAGATCCAGGCCGATCTCGCCGACCAGATCCCCGACATTCTGAAAATGGTGCAGGCCCTGAACGCGCGACGCAATCAAGCTGTCCAAGGCGTCCTCGGCGTTTCGGCCGAGGCTCTGAAGAGGCTCTTTATGGAGTTACGCGCCGAGCTTGCGCGGCAAGACAAGGACAAGTCGGAAAGCGAGCGCCGCCGCCTGGTCCTGCTGCTGGAAGACGTGACGATGTGGGAAGGTCTCGACGACAGCCTGGTCGATGCTCTGGTCGCCGACGCGACCCTGCGGGACGACGGCGACGTGTGTCCGCTGATCTCGGTGATCGGCCTGACGACGGAGTACTATCGGCAACTTAAGACCAACTATCAGCAGCGGATCACACATTCTGTCCGCCTCGGGGTCAGCACTGATGGCCAGTCGCGCGAGATCGCCGCACTGAGCCGTGGGGAGCGGACCCGGTTCGTGGCGCGTTATCTCTCCGCTGTTCGGACCGGGGTCGAAGGCTTGGTCGCCTGGCGGTCCGCCTATCGCGACAACGCCTCATTGGAGCTGCCAAATCCTTGCCAGATGTGCGCTCGGGTCGAGCCTTGTTTCAGCGCCTTTGGACAGACCGATGGCATCGGCCTGTATCCATTCACGCCGGAGGCGGTGGATGGCTTCTATGAGGCTCTCAAGAGCGACGACGACGGCCAGACCCACAAGACGCCCCGAGGGGTGCTTCAGGGCGTTCTCAATCCCACATTGCTCAATCCGGAGAGGCTCAATACGGGCGCATATCCCGGGCCCGAGATCGAGTCGCGCTACCTCGAGCCCCCATTTCTGGACAGCTCGATGCGGACCCTCGTTCACAACAGCACCTCAGATCCTGCGGTCGAAGCCCGCCTCAGCCGAGTGCTACGGTATTGGGGCGACCTTCGTCCGCGCAAGACAGTCGACGACGGCGTCGAGCGTTTCGCGGGCGTTCAGCGCAGCGTTCTTGAAGAGTTCAACCTGCCGTGGATTGGCGATGGTCAGTCGGTGTCTCCGCCTGAGCCGACACCCGCGCCGGTTCGGCTGACGACGCCTGAGCCGGAGATCCAGCCGTTTGATCGACCCACAGAGCCGACGGGGCCCGCGACGGCTCCGCGCGTTCGTCCACCAACACCGCAACCGCGTGCAACGGATCAGCCGAGGCAAGCAACGCGCCAGGAGCTCCAGAAGCTTCTGATGCAACTGGAAACGCTCCGCACGAACGGGGTCGTACCCAACGTGAGTGATTGGAACGGCGCCGTCCACGCGGTGGTCCGCGAGATTGATCCGCGTCGACTGGGCGCGGATCGCCGCACCTTCGAGCAGGTCTTCACGGCATCAAATATCAAGATCGCCGGCACGGGGCAGACGACGAACACCCATTTCGTCATACCGCGAGATCCCTGGCTTATCGAAGGCCTGGAAGCCTACGCCCGCTTGCGTGTCGACGATGAGTTGACCGGCGAGCAAACCGAGTTTCACAGAAGGCGACTGGCTCGCTTCAGCCGCCGCCTTGAGCAACGGGCACGCACGCATCTGGATCGACTTTTGCCTCTAACGACGGATGGCGGCCGATGGTCACCGGTCGCTGCGGCGACCCAGGCGCTGGCTGTCCGCGCCTGGTTGCGTGGCGCGACTTCACCCACGGAGACAAGCGCTGACCAGTGGATCGCACTCCTGAGCGACGAAGGTGACCCCACGACCGCGCCCAGCCAGCGCACCCAACCTTGGCAGGACGCCTTGACCGGGGGCGACAAGCGACATCTGGATGTGCGGCAGGCGCTACGACGCATGATCAGCCTTCCTCAGGGGACCGCGACCACCTTCGGCCTCGCTGACGCCAGCACGGCCGCTCACGCGCTTGCCCATGTCCGCAACACCTTGAGCTTCTCGCCGGGCGTTGAGCCTTCGACGCCTGACCTGCCCTTTGACTGGCGTGATATCCGTCCGATGTCGGACCGAATGGCGCAACACCTGCCCCGCATCGTTCGAGGCGAAACCGAGATTTTGAAGGATCGTGTCAACCGGCTGCTTGGGATGCTTCGCGGCAAGGCGCCACGCGACCATAACGAACGACTGGTGACGCTGATCGATCAGGTCTCTCACGACATGATCGGCAGGGCGACGACGGAGATCAAGGCTTGGGAGGACGAGCGGAGACGCCAGGCCCGCATTCTGGAAACTGAGCAGCACAACAGGCTGATCGAGTTGCTCTGGCGGCTGTCGCCAGAGAGCGGCACGACGCTGCCGACCGGCCCCGAGAGCCTCGCCTGGCTGATTTCGGCGCCTGCCGGCGAACTGTCAGGCGCGCTTGATCTGTTCAACCGGGGCGAGGCGGCCGTCGCCGCCCTCCTGCCCCATGTGCGCGATCTCGTGGACGCCGCCAGCAAGACAGTGAACATCGATGATATTCATGCGGCAGGGCGAACGCTGGCTGAGGCGGCCGAACGCGCCCGCGCACGGTTGGAGGACTGAAAAATGACGGACGCCCTCGAACTGCTCGAAGGCCTCGCACCCGGGATCAGCAGCGCGAAAAAGAGCCTGGCGTTTGGTGCCGCTGCTGATCGCGCGCGCGTTCCGGTCGAACAGGCGCCCCGCCATGCACTGTTGCTCACGCGGCTGGTGCAATGCGCCAACGATCTCGACGGCTTGAACGACGTGGCCTTGCGTCAGCGGTTGTCGACAGCCATCGCCAAGGCCGAAAGCGTGGGCGAAAGCCTTGAGGATGCCGAGACCGCGGCTGATCTGGAAGCAGTCGCGACGGACTATTCCACGGTCGGCAACGCCCTGTCGCAGGTCATAGAGCGGCTGAAGAACCACTGGTCCCAACTCGTGGCGCAGGACTTCGTGGACTTGGCGGCCGTCGGCCACCTGCTGTCCAAGATCTCTGGCGCGGAGTCGATCGGGCGTGATCTGGTGGAGATCAGCACCGCAGCCCAGACGCTCGCCAATGGTGATCCGTCCGCCGAGAAGCTCGCCGAAGTCGCGCCGGCGCTTCGCCTGAGGCGTGCGCAGACCCTGGATGCGATGCAGGCGTTCACGGGCGAGCCTGAAGTGGACGCCTTCCTCGGGGCCGTCACCCGCCAGGAAGCCAGCTTGGACATGGTCACGCCCAAGGTCATGTCCTGGCTGACGGACAAGGGCGCCCTGTCCGCGTTTCGCGTCCGGGGCTAAGCCTCCTGACAGAGGAAGCGCGTCAGCAGTTCCCGACTGGTCGAGGACTCCATCAGGCCCTCGCTCATCAGGTCGCTCGGCCGATGCACGCAGGCGGGACATCCATCGACGCAGAGGCGTGCGCTCAGCCGATAGACCTGGTCGGCCAGACGTCCCCGCGCGCTGAGCCCTTCTTCCTGCAGGCCTTCCTCGAGCCCGCCATAGGCCGCGAGCAGGTGGTTCAAGACCGAGTCCGGCTGGCTTTCGGCCCCGCGCACGGCGACGCTCGTCGCTTCCCAGGCGGTCGGGGGCCGTCCCAACCGGGCTTGCAGTGACAGGCTGGATCCCCGCACGGCGAGCGCCAGATCATAGAGGTCGAACCGTTCGCTTCCGACCGCTTCAACCCCGAACAGAACCCTCAGCACCCCGGCGGGTAGAGGCATGTCCGGATCCAGTCCGAGCGGCGCGGCCAGGGTGCGGAGCGCATCCGGGTCGTTCGGATCCAGCGCGCGCCATTCGGCATGGTGTTCCTGAAGCGAGAACAGGCGATCAAGCGCGGCGTCCTCGGATGCATTGGGACAATCACCGAGGAAGCCGTCCCGCCAGTGCCCGGCGCCCGCCCCGGCCCGGGCGACGAACGCGCGGGTGGTTCCATCCCCGTGATTGCCGACCTCACAGATGGTGATGTCGCATCCTCCCGCGACATCAGCCCCGAACTGCAGGGGCAGGACAGCGTGAACGAGGACCTGACGATCGTCCCCGTGTCCGACATGGACGAAGCTGTCCTTCAACCGAAGCGCCAGGCTGTGGACGACGGCGGAGTGGAGCCAGGCCCGTATCTCGCCGGGGTTTCCCGCCGCGCGAAGCGCGTCTGACAGGATCGGCTTGAGCCGGTCGTCAGAGAAGGCTCCCGCCACCTTGGCCACGCGATCGGGCGACAGGAGCGGATGGCAGGCCAACAGATCGGCGCGTACGTCCTCGAAGAGGGCGGCGATGTCGCCGGTGTTCCAGAGGAACGCGATCCGACGCAGCCGATCCTGATAGGCCGGGTCCGCCAGGGCGCTGGCGATCAGTTCGCCCGCGCGGCGCATCTGGAACATGTTCAGGCCAAGCGCCTGTGCGCCGCTCTCCACCTTCCAGCGCACGAGGGCGCCGACCACACGCTTGCGGACCTGGTCGTCGACCGTCACCCGGGCCTCTTCAGCGTCGAGGAAGACGCCGAGCCGTTCGGCGTTGAGCCGATACCGGACGCCTTCGGTCTGGACGTGATAGCCGTGCAAGGTCGGCCCCTTGCCGGGACTCGTGAAGACCTGGGTGATCGGAAGCGTTTCGCGAGGGGGACCGGTCAGAACGAGTTCGGCATCGGCGCCCCAGAACACCCGAGCCAGGGCCAGACCGGTTGTCTTGCCCCCAACCCCGTCGCCGAGGAAGGCGCTGAACGCCTCGACCCAAGGCGCCAGATCCTCTGTCGGCAGCGCTCTTGCCTGGTCGTCGGTCGGCTTCAGGATCGGGAAGCCGCGCAGATGGCTGTGCGATTGATGACCAATCTGCCGATTGGCCGGGGCCTGGCCCGCAGGGACGACTACGTCGGCCGCATCTAGCCCGAAGTCCGCGATCCAGGTTGCGCCGTGCACCTGTCCGAGGCGCTGCAAGGTGATTTGCCGGGGCCTCACATATTCGGCCGCAAGGCCGGGCAGCAAGGTTCGGGCCTCTCTAGGCAGCCGCTCGAGCCAGGCGGCGGGATCATCGCCGAAGGGCTTGGACACGAGCGCGGAGGCATAGTCCTGCGCCGCGAGCCATGGCCCCTGCCCGGCTACGGGCGGGCGCCAATCGACCTCGACCGGGTGGTAGCGTCTCGTGGCTCCGCCCGGAGCGACGGTGGCGGTAGCCAGGGAGACATCCTCGGCGCGGGGTTCGACCTCGCCCGCACGGATGATGTTCAGCCGAGGCAGGTTGATGGAATCAAAGAGGAGGTCCGGCGCCCACTCGAGGTCGGCGCGCAATCGGGGCAGTCCTTCTCCGGGGGCTTTTCCATTGCGCTTGGCCAGGGCCAATGCCCAGAAGGCGGCCAAGTCTGACGCATAGCCCTCCCAAACGGGTTCGCCGAAAACAAGCCGGACCAGCGCTTCGGCCTCCGCCAGGGCGGCGGGCGGCGGCGATTGGGGATTGAAGGGACCGGCACGGCGCTCGAAGCGAGCGAACGCGTCGAGGATGGTCGAGACGATCTGGCCCCGGCGGACGAAGAAGTTGTCGGGGTTGAGGGGACTATCGAAGCCGGTCGGCTCAAGCATGGTCCAGGGGCGTTTGAACCACCAGCTGTCGCGGCTCGTGTAGATCGAGAGGGTCACGGCCGTGATAGGCCGGTCATCGCTCCCGCGGCCCCCTCGCCCCTTGCGCTGGACGAAGCTGGCGAGGTTCTGCGGCGCATAGTGCTGATAGACCAGGGTGATGTCCGGATCGTCGTAACCGACCTCCAGCGACGACGTGGCGAAGACGACGTCGGATGCCTTGATCGCGTCCTCGACGCGTCCGGTCGAGGCGGAGGTGACAGGTCGGTCGATGATGCTCAGCGGCTGACCCGGGCGGCGCAGGCCCTGGGCGCCGACCTGTGCGGGATCGGTCGCCGCGAACACCCAGCACTCGCCGCTCTGGAACCGATCACAGCCGTAGGGTTCCCCGCAGCACTGGGTCGGGAGCACGCCGGTCGCCGGGTCCTCGGGATATTTCCGGGTGCGGTAGCTTGCGAGTTCCTTGCCCTCCTCGGCGTCCGTGTAGTCGCCATGCAGGCGTCGGACCTTATCGATAGAGTCCAGGAAGACGACGCTGCGGAATCCGCCATCGCTGTCGGTGCGCCGCCTCATGCCGTGGGCCAGGCACATCAGGCTCTGGATAGTCGTCGAGGCGCCCGCGATGTCTGCACCACGGGACTCGACCTCTGGCTGGATGAAGTAGAAATACTCCCGCCCGCGCGGATTGATCTGCTTCTCCGTAGCGCTGGCGGCGATCGAAAGCACGTTAGCACGTCCCGCCAGGCGGCCCCAGGTCGCGGCGGGATCGCCCAGTGTGGCGCTCATCCCGACCATCAACATTGGCGGCGCGTCTGGCGCATTCATCGAAGTCCGCGCCGACAGGCGCTGGAGCGCCAGCGCGACCTGGGCGCCGTGGACATGGGAATAGAGGTGGATCTCGTCAGCCATGACCGCCCGGGGCGGAGCGAAGTCAGGATCATCACCGAACAGGCGGCCCGCGATGGGCGTGTGCATCCACTGATGGAGCGAGTCCGTGGTGATGATGAACAGCGCCGGCGGCGTCTCGCGCAGGGCCAGTTTGCTGCCGATCCAGCCGTCGAATGACCAGTCGCAGGCAACGCAGGCAAGCCGATCAGCGCGATCGTGGCCTGCGCCTCTGTGCAGGTGAAGGGTCTGGGCGCACTCCGGGCAGCCGAACAGCGGAAAGATGAGCTCGCCTTCCGACAGCATCCGCCAACCCTCGTCCAGATCCCAGGATTGCAGGGCGTCCAGACGGTTGGGCGTGCCCTTGAACTGCATCCCCACTGTGAGTCTTGGAGCTCCAGGCTCCCGCGAGAGCAGGCCGGCGTAACGCACGAGGCGCTGCGCCTGGTTGGTCGCCAACCTGATGCGGGGGTAGGCGAGCACGGCGCGCACGCCCTTGACGCCGGCAAGCCGGTCCGCCGCGGCGCCGGCGATCAAGGGAAGAGCCGCGGCCTCGGTCTTGCCGGCCCCTGTGTCCGCCGAGACAACGACCGCATTCTCCCCGCCCCCCGCCCAGGCCCGGCTGAGCGCCTCAAGGCTGCGGCGCTGGAATCCGGCGATCGCCGCATCCCGCCCCCAGAGCTTGAGCAGTCCGTCCTTAAGCGAGGTCAGGGCCTGAGCATGGGTCCCGCCCAGTTCAGCAGCCAGTCCATCGAAGACGGCGGCCAGGGGCTCGTTTCTGATGGGTTTGTCGCGGTTCCGCAGTTCCACCTTCAGGCTGCGGACCAGGAACGGACGCTTGTCCGCATCATCCCGATCGAACCTCTGCTTCACATAGCGCACCTCGCGGGCCAGTTCGGCCATTCGGCTCCGCACCCGCCCCTCGCCTGCAAACAAGACCCAGCCATTCGCGGCCAGCCGCCCTAGGGCGGCCTGGGCCTGTGTCCGGCTGAAGCCTTCGCCATCCGCCAGGGTCGCAGCCGAGGTCCAGCCTTCGAAGACCCCGAAGTTGATCCGCCTGGCCTCCAGGGTCTCGAGGGCGTTTAGAACCGCGAAATCCTCGTCGGACAGGACGGGGGCCTCCGGCGGTTCCGGCAAGGGCTCGAGGGTAGATGCGCCGGTCCATTCGATCCGGAGCCGTTCGCCATCGCTGGAATACTGGATCAGGCCCTCATCCCGCAGACGATCGAACGCGGGACGCACGACATCCCCGCCTACCGCGTTCACCCAGGCGAACTGACGCCGCACGTCGTCATAGAGCGGCGGCTTACGGCCGCGCTTGGATTGGTTGATGACCTCTTCGGCGCGGCCTTTTACTGTCTCGTAGTCGACCGGGAAAATGCGTCGCGCCGGATCGAACGGGCGCGCGTTCCAGAAGTTCGCCTTGGCTGTGATGACCTGCCACAGGTCGATCCGCCCACTCGCTTGCAGGCGGCTCAAACCGGGCAGGATGGGCTTGCGGCCGAGGCGCTTCTCGAGCTCAAAGCTCGCGGCGGTGCCGTAGGAATTGCCCAGGGCGACATCCCGCACCGCCTGAAGGAGGTGCTCATCCTCCTCGGTAAGCGCCTGCGTCTGCGACGTGGCGACGGGCTCCTGGACCGGCGGATCGACCAGGTCGCCCGAATCCTGGAAGCCGACCAGCCGGATCTGGACGTCGATCTTGGCGCCGGTGTTGTCGATGATCTCGACTTCACGCATGAGCGCGGCGTCGAAGACGAACTCCCGCAGCCCTTCCGCCTTGTCCATCTGCTCCTGGTCGACCGGGGAAGCCTCCAGCAGGCGCCGGCTGATCAGGACGATCAGCTTGTGACGGGCTCGCGTTACGGCGACGTTCAAACGTTCGCGGGCGAAGATGAAGTCGGCCTCGGCCAGGGCGAACTCGGTATCTGCGACGCAGTATGAGAGAACGACCGCATCCCGCTCCTTGCCCTGGATCCGGTCCACGGTCTCGACGAAGGCGTTGGCGCGCAGCAAGGGCGGCAGAGCGTTGCGGATGGCGGCGTTCTGCGCCCGGTGGGGGCTGACGGCCGCGATGCGTTCGCGCCAAAGTTCGCCCTTATAGGCGCCGTCGCTTTCGGTGACATCCACGAGTCGCTCGGCCAGTTTCTCCAGCAGACGCGCACTCGCCCAAGCTTCGAAGGGGTTGCTGCTCGAGGCCGGCGGACCGTCGTGGACCAGAACCGCGATGGGCCAATCGGGGTCCAGCGCATGCGCTTCCCACGGCTCAAGGCCGTCGCGCCAGTTCGGCTTCAGGGTCAGGCGCGCCTCCCGGACGGCGTCTGCCGATCGATACTTCCCGGGATAGAAGGTCTTCTCCGGAAAGGCGGTGAGCGGGGCGTTGAGCCGGAAGGTCTCCTCCAGCGCGAACTCTTCGGCGCCGGCGGATTTCATGAAGGCGTAGAGCGAGCCTCCGAGCTGTCGTCCGCTGACATCGACATCGCGGCCGGCGCGGATCGGGGGCAGTTGCCGGTCGTCGCCGGCGACCACGATCCGTCCGTCGGGCTTGAGGCCTGACAGGGCCATCAGGCCCTGGCTCAGAACCAGTTGCGACGCCTCATCGATGCAGATGAGATCAAACAGGGGCGCGACGACGCCGTCGCCGGGCGCCTTCTTGTGTGAGAGCAACCGGTGAAGTTGCCAGACGGACGCTCCGACCACGACCGCTTCTGCGGTCAGATCCGCAAAGGCCGCCTCCCCCTCCTCTTTGGCGACAGAGGCACGGTGTTTGATGCGATCGGACAGTCCAGCGGGCGGCGCTGCTCCGAGATAGTGGACCTCGAACGCCTCGGGCGCGAACTGCCCCAGGCGAGCGGCCACGCTGTCGAGAAGGTTCCCGATGGCGTTGCGCGTGAAGGCGCTGACGAAGACGCGCGCGGGCAGTCCCGCCGATCGCCGCGCCAGAATGTAGCCGAGGATCAGCCAGGCCAGTAGGTGGGTCTTGCCGGTCCCGGGCGGGCCGAGCACAAGACCGGCCCGTGTGGAGGCCAGACCTTCCCACGCCCTTTCCTGGGCCGGGCGCAGAGCCGGACCGCCGCCGGCCTCGAGCAGGGGCGCTGCGAAATCCCCAAGAGCCTGAAGCCAGAGCTCCGGATCGGTCGCGCCGCTGGCGAAGGTCTCGGGCTGGTTGAGGAAACGCAGGATGTAATCGCGCGTGCTCATGCCGCCTGCCCCGCCGCCAGATGCCGCAGGAAGCGCGCGGCCTTGTCCGTATTGAAGTCGATGAAGTGCCGGTCCAGGTGCCAGCCCTTGGTGGGGGTCGTCCTAAGCAGGTCCTGGAACAGGGGGCCGTCGAAAACGCCACGCCCAACGATGACCTTGACGATGTTGGAATAGGCCACGTCCTGCGGAGACGGTTGCAGGATGCGGCATTCGACGAGCGGCCACTGCAGCATATCCAGCCGCAGGTCCGGTTGGTCGTCGGTAAGGATCAGTTTCAGGTCGTTAGGGCCAAGATCGCTGTCCTGACTGGCCGGCGGAATCCGGAACCTCATCAGTTTGTCGCGACCGTAGTTGACGACGGACAGCAACTCGAGCCCCGCCATGGCGCGGCTCGCGTCGCGGCGCCGGCTGGCCGGTTGGGCGAGGTTGACGAGCGCCTCAAGCAGCCCGGCCCGGTTCTCCAGAAGTTCGCAGGCGATCAGGACATCCAGATCCGCCGCATCGAGCGGATCGAACGTCTCGTGGAACAGGAACGGCCGCTTGCTGAGTCTCAGCATCGGCTGGCCGCTCGCGGTCGCGACCGCGTGTTGTGCGTAGAGCCAGGCGGTCACGCCCTGAAGAGCGGACAGGCGAGCGGCGACGTCGGCGACGATGTCCTCGGTCCCGGGTGCGCCGGCCACGCTTTCGCGGAAGCCGCGGATGACGTCGATCGAGAGCAAGGACGAAAAGGGTCGCTCGAACCCGGGCGCCGGGGTGTAGGCGGCGGCCGCACCAACGGTCGCGAGGGCCTGGCTGACCTGGCGCAGGTCATAGGCGACCGAGACCGGCAGGGCGTAGAGGTGTTCGACCACGCTTCGCACCGCCGTGGCGGGCAGATGGTGCGCGCCTTTGAACTCCGGTTCCGGGACGATGTCCTCCGGCGGGAACAGCCGCACGAGATGCAACAGCGCGCCACGCACGCGGGGATCGTCCAGATGACGGCCGACGGCCTTCTGCAAGCTTAGAGCTTCGGAGGGTTCGTAGAAGAAGATGTGCGCATATTTGAGAGCGGCGTCGTCCCCCCGATCCATCGCCTCTCGGTTGGCCTGATCGACAGCGGCCAGATCCCCGATCAGCCGCCCCATGACGGCGACCAGAGCATCGGCCTCGTCTTTAAGCTCAGCCGTTTGAGGCACGCGGATATCATCACTGGCCGACCCGTCCGGGCCGACACGCCGATAGCCGACGGCGGCAATCCGGTCATCGACCGGATCGTAGTCTACCGAGACGAAGAACCGCAGATCGGCTCTCGGCGGCATGAGGAAGGTGTGCTCCTCTTCGGTCCGCTGGATCGCGTTGGTCGCCAGGGCGGCGGCGCGCGCAACCAACCGCGAGGCGTTGCGGGTCAGGGACCAGCCGGCACCGGGCGTTTTCGCCAGTCCGTAGGCTTTTGACAGCGCACCAACGGTCTCAATCCCCATCCTCTTGAGGGCACGTTTGGAATCGTGGGTCACGCCGGGGACGGCGGACACGTCGCGCCCCGCAGCGAGGGCCGGCGCGATTGACTGGACGCAGTGCTCGAGGAAGGCGCACTGTTCGCACTTGAAATAGAGGTGGTGGAAGGTCTGGTCGGACGGACCGAAGCCGATCCGCTTCTGCGCGATGGCTGGCAGGGTCTGGCTACAGAAGTCATCGACCTGGCGCAGATAGGGTCGAAGCGCGAACACCTCGGCGTCGGCCCGATCGCCCTGGGCCGTGCCGTTGTCCGGGATGCGCCAGACTTCCCCATCGCGGTTCAGGGTGACCGGACTGGAGAGGCGGATCTCGGCGAGCCGCTCTTCCAGCACCCGCACATAGAAGGCGATCTGAGTCTTGTGGAAGGCCGTCGCCCGCCGGGTGGCCTTGATGTCGATGATGGTGAAGCAGGCACGACCGTCGGGCAGGATTTCCCGCCGGACGAGGTCGGCGATGTTCCGGTTGAGTTCCAGCCCCGTGCCTTCCAGAAAGCGCGGAACGCCCGTGGGCTTCAGGTTGATCTGGGCGGCATAGGTCTCCGAACGTTCGCCGCGCAGAAACGCCAGCGTCAGTCGTTCCGAGAGCACCTTCTCCCCCGGCGCAGGGCGCAGGACGGCGGCCTCGGCGGCCAGCCGATTGACCACCCGGTCCTCGAACTCATTGCCGAGCTTCGCCCAAGGCGCTTCGCGAATGTCCTTGAGCACCGGCACGGCCGCCAGTTCGTCATCGCTCGACAGCTCATAGCGGACCTTGCGCTCGCAGCGGTATTGGAACCACGACTTGACCGTGGATGCGCTGAAACCCTTCAAACCCGCCGCTCCCCACGTCCTCTCAGGGACGCTTCCTACCTGGCCGAAACCGACCCTATCGCGCCAGACGTGCATCAAACCTTCACGCACAGCCGAAGCGAGACAATAAGCTTCTCCTTGAGTCGCTGCTGGCCCACTATGGCGTGAACGAGACCGAACCAAAGGGGAAACCGTGGCGGCGCCGAAGCAAACTGCCGACAAGCTGGTGATCCTCAAACCGCTTGTCTGGAACGCCGGCGGATATCTGGGACCCGCTGGAAGCCGCTCGGTCGGCGGGTTTGTCTCGGAGAACGGCTACGGCCACGAGGAATGGAATGGCGATCCCAAGCGCGAGTGGCAGGGTTACCGGATCTTCCACACGGAGAGCAAAGGCCGGATGGAGGGCTTCGCCGAGGCCGGTCGGCTTGGCATGATCATGACTGCATACCGGCCCAAGATCGGGCCGGTAGCGCTCGGGGTCGCGACGTCGATACAGGCGAACTCGGCCAAGGAGATGGCGAAGATCGCCAAGGCTCTGCGCATCCATGCAGACGGCGAGAGGATATGGGCGCTGCCATCCGTCCAGCAGAAGTTCGGAACGCGGGCCAAGTTCAACAAACACTGGGACAGCCTGGCCGGCTATATTCGCTGGCGGTCTCCGGCCGAAGAGTACGTCTGGTTCGACAACCCCATTCCTATCGACCCGGAGGGGGTCTTCCCGAGCGGCGATCCGGCACGTCCCCGACAGGACATCGCCAAGCGCCATAGTGGGTATATGGCCATTCGTCCGGACCAAGCGCTCGCCATTGTCGGAGGCACCATACCCGCCGGCCATCCCTGTTTGACATGGCTGAAGGAACCTGAGTTCGACCTCACGCTGGTCAACCCCAAGATCCGCAAGGCCAAGGCCCCGAAGAAGTCCGCCGCGAGCGCCGCCCCGACCACCGCGCCCTATGTCCGGTGGCTGAAGGAGCAGGAGATCGCGGTCTCTCCCCGGCACCATGACCTTCAGAGCCGCTTCAAGACCTACATCTCGAGCCGGTGCAACCAACTGGCGGAGAACCGGCGCGGCGTGGACCTTCAGTATGTCTGTGCGTCCAAGGGCCTGGTTCTTGTCGAGGTGAAGCCTTGCGAAACGGCCACTGCGCGGTTCGCCATTCGCACCGCGCTTGGACAACTGCTCGATTATCGTCAATCGATCGGCGGCCCGCCTTGCCTTCTGATCGTGCTGGAACTCGCTCCCCCTGAAGAGCGGGACATCCAACTAGCCCTGAGCAATGGCGTCGGTATAGCCTGGCCCAAGGCAAAGGGGTTCGATGTCCGCTGGCCAACGGCTGTGAAGACGAGTGTGAAAGCCGTCCCCGCCTGAGGCTCGCAACGTCGCTCACGGCAACGCCCTGCGGCAAGGCCGACGGTACGGAGTCTGACTCATGGCGCACGTAATCAGCGTCGGCCATGCGTCAAAGCCAGCCATTGGCCCCACATCGCCCTTCTGATCGGTTGCTTAAGCGTCGTCTTTAGAGGCTGCTTCAAGGAGTTCTGCGAGCCGCGCCTTGCAGACCTCCTCCGCGAGTACGCGAAGCACGTTCACTCGCTCCGAGAGCCAGGCGAGTTCGTCGCCACTGATCCTGTAGTGCTCGGAGTAGCGCGCCTTCACATAGGCCTCGCGCAGGAGTTCGAAACAGCGGCGTTCGAACTTGGTCTCGCGGGGCCAGGCCTCGGCTAGGCGAGGGTCGATAGCCTCGGCCTTCTTACGCAAGAAGGCTAGGTTGTGAGCCTTGCCGCTGTAGAGCGTCACGACCAGAAGCACCGCATGATAAAGATGTTCAGCTGTCTGGTGAAAATTGAAGGCGGCTAGGTTCGGCTCATCGTCCGACATGCAAAAGGCCGCCACTTTTCGAAAGCTGGCTGCGCTCGTCATCCATTTCTCATAGTGCCGCTCCGCCTCCTCCAGCGCCACGCGCGCCTTGAGGTCCGCCGGCTTGTGCAGCTTGGCGCCCGGCGTGTCGTAGAGCAGCACGCCTTCGCGCACGATGTCGGCGAAGAAATAGCGACCGCGATCCAGTTGCTCGTTCACGTCGTCGAGCGAATGGACGATGAGGCTGACGGGCGTGCGGATGTCAGGCCCGATGGGCATGGTCCGGTTTTCGGCCTCGTACCAGAATTCGCCGTCGGTCAGGTCTTCATGATCGACGACGATCAGCAGGTCGAAATCCGAGAAGTAGCGCCCGACGGGGTCATGGACCCAGTCGCCGCGCGCATAGCTGCCGTAGAGGATGACCTTGAGAATCCTGCCGTCCTTGAGCCGCGCGGCGCGACGGGTCGAGATCGCCTCCTCGAACGCCGCGCGCACAGTCTCGACCACCTGACGGAGTTCGGCCTGTTTGCGCAGC
Organism: Brevundimonas sp. TSRC1-1; assembly: GCF_049898245.1. Lineage (NCBI taxonomy): Bacteria > Pseudomonadati > Pseudomonadota > Alphaproteobacteria > Caulobacterales > Caulobacteraceae > Brevundimonas > Brevundimonas sp. TSRC1-1. The sequence continues at coordinate 521,989 of NZ_JAFCXI010000001.1, read as the reverse complement.
GGTAGATGATCGAGGCTCTTCTTCATGGCTGGAGTCTCCGCGATACGGCCGCACACGGCAAGGCTGAATACGCCGTCTTCGACCTGTCCGCCTCGCCGAGCGAGCGTCGTACCCAACGATGGTCTTCGCCGCCGCACGGCGGCGCCGATGAAAAAGCCGCGCGCCCCTAAAAGGGCGCGCGGCAAGTTTTCAGTCTCTCAGCGACGGCTATTCCGCCGCGAACGCATAGGCGTCGTCATCGCGCGGTTCGCTCGCGCTTTCGTCCTCCGGCTCCGCCGCATCGGACACCGTCCGCAGGACCGGGGGCAACCACCCCTTGCCCTCCACCAGCCGTTCCGCCGCCTCGGCCATGTCGCCCTTTTTGAACCCGGCGATCCGGCCCGCCTCCTCCGCGTTGACGGCCTCCGTCACCGCCTCCAGCACCCGCGTCTTTGGGACGCGCGTGAAGTAGCTGGCCGCCGTCGCCGACCACGTCCCGGCCATGTCGAGGCCGACCACCGTCGCCAGCGTCTCGGCCTGCGCCAAGGCGCCGGGTCGCCGGTCGTGGGGGTCACGCACGGCGTAGAGGCCGACCCCGGCGCAGCAGGCCATCAGGTCCAACTGGTCCGATGGAGCCAACCCGAACACCACGCCCCACAGGTCCTCGGCCCGCTCGGGCAGTCGCGCGCCCCAAGCCTCGCACCGGTCCCGAACCCGCCGACCGGCAGGACCGTCGTCCACCCCCGGCGCCAGCCGCTCCAGACCGCTGACAGACAGTCGAAGCTGCAGCGGCGTCCAGAGGCCATATCCCGGATAGAAGACCTGCAGCGCCAAGGCATGAACCACGGTCGCCAGCGCCGCGCCCACATCCGCCTGCACCGCGTCGCGCAGGCCCATGGTCTTGTGGGCCGTGAGGTCGATGACCAGCCGGTCGGACAGGGCGCTCCCGACCTCTTCCGGCTCCGGCGCGCGCCCGCCTCTCTCGGCGTCGGCGTCGCCACCGCAGTCCTCGACCGCCTCCTCTTCCGGCGGCGGCGCGACCGCGTCCTCGGCGCGGACCAGTCCGCGCTCGAAACGGGCCAGACCGTCATGGCCGAGCATCACCACGACCCCCGCCCGGGCCTTGGCCTCGGCGGCGTAGTCGAAGTCCGGACCGAAGGCCTGCAAGCTCTTGTCGATCTCCTCCAGCCGCGCATCCTCTTCGGGCGACAGCCCCTCCGCGCCCGCCTCGGAGACGATCCGGTCATATTCCTCCGACAGGGCCGTGATCTCGGCGGCGTCCGCCTCCGACCGTTCGACGGCCACCGGATAGACCCGCCCGAAGGCCGAGACGTCCGGATAGTCCAGGGCGGGCTCCGCCCACTTCCAGCCCTCCCGTTCGCGCGCCTCGTCGGCCAACCCGGACAGCTTCTCGCCGACCAGCCGGTCCAGCAGGACCACGTCCTCCAGCCAGCCGCCGCCGTCCTCGGTGAACAAATCCCGGAGGATTCCGCCGCCTTCGGCCTTATAGGTTTCGACGCCGACGAAGCGGACGCGCCGGTCGCCGACGCTCACCTTGGCCTCGGTCATGGCGCGCCGGATGGCGTAGGCCGGGGTATGGGGGCCGACCTGCTCCAGCACCTGCCGCTGCCGGTCCTGATCCTCGCTGACGCAGAAGGCGCTCAACTGATCCAGCGCCAGCGTCCCGGCCCGGTAGGCCGCCATCAACTCCGGAGCCGCTGAGCCGAGCCGGAGACGCTGACGCACGACATGGGCGGACACACCGAACCGGGCGCCGATCTCTTCGGGGCCGTAGCCCTTCTCGACAGCCAGTCGCTGGAAGGCCTCGAACTGGTCGGCGGGATGCATGGCCTCGCGGGTCATGTTCTCATCGAGGCTGATCTCGTGGGCGTCGTTCTCGGCGTCCACGATGACCCGCACCGGATGGGTCCGCTTGATCGCCTTGCGCTTGGCCAGCAGCCGAAGCCCCTGACGGCGCCCCTCGCCGATGCTGACGAGGTAGCTCCCGGTCGGAACGCCTTCCCCGTCCCGCTCGATCTCGACCACGGGCGGCTGCAACACCCCCTTGGCCTTGATCGAGGCCGCGAAGGCCTCGATGGTCGCCGGGCTGTGGGGCGTCTTCCTCGCATTCTTCGGTGAAGCCTTGAGCCGGTTCAGCGGCACGGTGATCTCCGCGCCATGGGCGGGGGTGGTCGCCTCGGTCGCGACGGTTTCGATGGATTGAGCAGTCATGTCTCTGCCTCCTTTGGGCAAGGGTTGCAGGCACGCGAACTGCGCGCCTGAAACCCTGCCCGTCGGCGAGACCGGGGTAGCAAGGGCCAGGGCGGACCGGCCGGAGGGGGATCGCCCGACCTGCACAAGCCTGACGCCAATGCCAATCATGACGATCCTCGCCGGCGCGGAAGGTCGGGGAGACCGGCCGGTCCGGCGGCGCAGCCGCTTCACCCTGGCGCGCGCGAGGGCGGAGCCCTTAGCTCTGCAAGCCCGACGAACCGTGCATTCCGTCGTCAAAGTCGACCGCTAAGAACCGGAGCTTATCGGTCACTGGCCACGATACCCAGTTGCAGCGAGGAAGGAGCCTGAAGAAGGCGGCGCCCATCCTGCGGTGCGGGATGACCGCGGCGGAGTGACTGGGATCGGTGACCCGTCGACTAAGCGACCGGGCGTCATCAGACGACGTCTGCGCAGACGGTGCTGAGAACCGTAAGACCAACACCGCGGGCCTGCGTGTTTTCCCTGCGGCATCTTTCGGTTCGAATCGACCCGAACGAGGAGATGCATCATGGGACAGACCCATTCGCCCCTGCCACGGACGATCAAGAAACCGGAACTGCGCCAGATGGTGCCGCTCGCAGACAGCACCATCTGGGAGATGGAGCAGCGCGGGGAGTTCCCCAGACGCTTCCGGCTGACGCCGCGATGCGTGGTCTGGGATCTGTCGGAGGTGCAGACCTGGCTGGAGAAACGCCGCCGCACCCCCGTCACGCCGGCCAAGGCTCCGGATGTGCGCCTGCGCCGATCACGCCCCGTCCACGACGGGCCGGGCGCCTCCCGACCGCACCTGTAAGCCGCGCCTCGCTTTAGAAAACGGCGAGCGGATTATCGACTGCTTCAGCCGGGGATGGCGGAGGCAAGGGGGACGGGACACGGGCTTCCAGGGCCGATAATTGATTTCTTCACCCCCGCGAGCTATATGTCGTCCCGAGGCCAGATCGGTTGAAACAGCCTCACCCGCCTCTTCGGAGGTCCACGCGTGAGCGAGATAGGGATTTCGATCCCGGAAGCGGCTACCGAGTGACTTCTGATAAGGGCGCCTCCGGGCGCCCTTATCTTTTCCGGTGGAACTTCAGCTTTTCGCCCTTCAGCGTCTTGTCGATCAGAACGGCGAAGCGAACCTTGCTCATGTGCGCAATAGCGAGCGCCTGCGCCGGCTCCGGGCTGTAGGCGCTTTCCACGAAGAGCTTGAGATCGACGCCCGCGTCGGCGCCGCGCTTGACCCGGAAGAAAACCCTGTAGTCCCCTGCTCCGCCGTCGTTGCGCACACCGATCCGCAGGAAGTTCGCCTCCGGGGTCTGATAGACGTGCGCCGTCGGCAGACCCTTCAGGATATGCGGGAGCGCCTGCGACAGCCCATAGCGGATCGGACAGAAGACGCGCCGCCTCGGACCATCCCAGACCGCGACCGCAGTTTCGTCGTGCTGGGCGGCGTCGAAGGTTTCACTGAAGCAGTGGTTGCTAAACCGGACATCGATCTTCACGCCGTTCGGACGCGACTGGGTGGCCATCTCCAGCACGAAGGGCTCGAGATGGTCGAACGCGAGCGTCTGCCCCGCGACTTCCAGCGGCGGAAAATACGGCCCGGCCATGGCCTACAGTCCCAACAGGTCCGGCGACCGCTTGCGCAGTCCCGGCCGGACGGCCGTGCGCTTGGTGGCGGCAGCCTTATCCCGCGCGTCGATCATGTCCTTGTCCCTGCATTTTCTGCTGGCATCCCGACGCATTTCAAAATTTCGGATCAAAACGCGGTGCGCTGACCTCTGACACGGTCAGAACCGGCGTGTAGGCGCGGCCCGCTTCCCAGGCGTCCACGGCGTTCGACCATTCCTGCGCCATGTGGCGGCGCTGGGTCTCGAACTCCGCCTTGTTGTAGACGCCTCGCGAAGATCGCTCTTCGTGAGCGAGCCCTTTCTCGATCCAGTCCGAGTTGAAGCCCATCTCGTGCAGCAGGGTCGAGGCCGTCCGCCGCAGGTCGTGCACGGTGAAGGGCTCGAGCGGAAGGTTACCCTTTCCGGCCCTTTCAGCGATCGCACTGGTGACGCGGTTGAAAGTCGCCCGCGACATCGGCGCATCGGCGTCATAGCGCGACGGCAGGATGTATTTCGAGTTGCCGGCGCAGGTCTTCAGAGCGACCAGGATGTCGAGCATCTGGGTGGAGAGGTAGACGTTGTGAGGGCGTGAGCGCTTCATGCGCGCAGCCGGGATCGACCAGACCGCATTGTCGAAATCCACCTCGGTCCACACCCCGTCCTGAAGTTCGCTCTTCCGAACCATGCTGAGGAGGATGAACTTCAAGCCGAGCCTGATGGTCGGCAGGGTCGCGACCTCACCCAGGAGCATCAGCATGATCCGGATTTCGGCTGGGGTGAGTGAGCGATCGCGCGGCCGGAAGGTGGCGATCGAAGCCGGACCCACGTCATCCGCAGGATTGTCGATCTTCTCGCCGTGGAGGATGGCCCAGCCGTAGATTTGTTTGACGATATCCCGGACATGGATCGCCGTGGCGGGCGCCCCGCGATCCACAATCGCCTTGCAGTGGGCCCGCAGATCGTCGGGTGTGATCTCGCTCAGCAGGCGGTTCTTCCACTTCGGCAGGATGTCCCGATTGAAAATCGCCCGGCGCATGTCGCGGGTGCTGTCCGCCATCGGCGCGCGGTCCATCCAGCCCTGGGCGACCTGTGCGAAATCGTGAGCTTCCTTCAGGCGACGTTTGGCGCGCTGCTTTTCAACCGCGGGCGACACCCCGTCCGCGATCGCCTTCTTCACCTCGATCAGCCGCTCACGGGCTTGGGCCAGCGTCAATCCGGCGCTGCCGTAACGCCCGAGCGTCAAGGTCTCTCGACGGCCGTTGAACCGATAGTCGTAGCGGAATGAGATTGCGCCGCCCGTCGAGACATAGACGTACATGCCGTCCCTGTCGGTACTCTTGTAAGCCCTTGCTTTCGGTCGCAAATTCTTCAGCGCAGTGTCGGTAAGCACGGTATAATCGCCTCTCTCCGTCGGTCCTCGAAATCGGTCCCGCCAAGACGGCTTTTTCTCATTCATCTCAATGACTTGCTGGAAATGAATACCGTCAGACCGCGGCCCGATGTCAGGACGGTATGAGCCCGAGTCCGCCAGATCAATGCAGCGGCGTACCGTCGGCCAGTCCGACAAAACGAAAAAAGACCCTCCGAATGGCTCCGAAGGGTCTCGACAGAATTCACAATGTTGTCAGGCCTTTAGAGGCCGCTTCGGAAGCGATACCGAATGCTGCCGAAGGGTCGGGACTATTCCCACTCGATCGTCCCCGGCGGCTTCGACGTCACGTCGTAGACGACGCGGTTCACGCCCCGGACCTCGTTGATGATCCGTGTCGCGGTCTTGGCCAGGACGTCCCAGGGGAATTGGTAGAAGTCGGCGGTCATGCCGTCGGTGGAGGAGACGGCGCGGAGGGCCAGGACCTTTTCGTAGGTGCGGGCGTCGCCCATGACGCCGACGGTCTTGACCGGCAGAAGGACGGCGAAGGCCTGCCAGATGCTGTCATACAGCCCGGCCTTGCGGATCTCGTCCAGATAGATGGCGTCGGCCTGTTGCAGGGTCTCGACGGCTTCGGGCGTGATCTCGCCGGGGATGCGGATGGCCAGGCCCGGTCCGGGGAAGGGGTGGCGGCCCACGAAGGCGTCGGTCAGACCCAGTTCGCGGCCCAGGGCGCGGACCTCGTCCTTGAACAGTTCGCGCAGGGGCTCGACGAGTTTGAGCTTCATATAGTCGGGCAGGCCGCCGACATTGTGGTGGCTCTTGATGACGTGGGCCTTGCCGCTGGACGAGGAGACGCTCTCGATCACGTCGGGATAGAGGGTGCCCTGGGCCAGGAATTCGGCGCCCTCGACCTTGTTGGCCTCACGGTCGAAGATCTCGATGAAGACGCGGCCGATGATCTTGCGCTTGGTCTCAGGGTCCGACTGGCCCGCCAGTTCGCCCAGGAATTCCTTCGACGCATCAACATGCACCAGCGGGATGTTGTAGTGCTCGCGGAACAGGGTGGTCACCTGTTTCGCCTCGTCCTTCCGGAGCAGGCCGGTGTCGACGAAGACGCAGGTGAGCTGGTCGCCGATGGCCTCGTGGATCAGCACCGCGGCGACGGAACTGTCGACCCCACCCGACAGGCCGCAGATCACCTTGGCGTCGCCGACCTGTTCGCGGATCTGGGCGATCTTCTCGTCGCGATAGGCGGCCATGGTCCAGTCGCCCTTCAGCCCGGCGATGCCATGGGTGAAGTTCTTCAACATCTGGTGGCCGCGCGGGGTGTGCATCACCTCGGGGTGGAACTGCACGCCGTAGAAGCGGCGGGTCTCGTCGGCGATCACCGCATAGGGCGAACCGGCCGAAGAGGCGACGACGTCGAAGCCCTCGGGGATGGCGACGATCTTGTCGCCATGGCTCATCCAGACCGTCTCTTCCTCGCCGACCGAGGCCAGGTCGGCCAGCAGGGGCGAGGCTTTCTCGACGGTGATCTCGGCGCGGCCGAACTCGCGGGTGTGGCCGCCCTCGACCTTGCCGCCCAGCTGTTCGCACATGGTCATCTCGCCGTAGCAAATGCCCAGCACCGGCACGCCGGCTTCGAACACGGCCTGGGGCGCGCGGGGGCTGCCTTCCTCGTGCACGCTCTCGGGACCGCCCGACAGGATGATGGCGGCGGGGTTCATCCCCGCCAGAGCGGCCTCGGCCTTCTGAAACGGATGGATCTCGCAATAGACGCTGGCCTCGCGCAGGCGACGCGCGATCAGCTGCGTCACCTGGCTGCCGAAGTCGACGATGAGGACCTTCTGGTGGTCGTGCGGCGTGGTCATGGGGTGATCGAATCCGGGGCGGGAGGTTGCGCGGGGTCTTGGCCGTGTAAGGCCGGAATTTCAAGCTTGGGGATGTTCAGGGCGGCGAGGCCCTCGGCCTCCAGCACGGCGGTCAGACGATCCAGGGCGGCGGCCAGGTTCTCGTCCACATGGTGCAGGGTGGAGGTCCAGTCCTCCAGCGCCTTCAGCTCGGCGCGGCCGTCCGACACGCCGCGCAGGGCGACCAGGGGCACGCCAGACGTCTGGGCCGACCGGACCAGGGCCCAGGTCTCCATGTCGACCATCTCGGCCTCGATGGCGTCATAGGCGGCGCCGGAGACGACGTTGGCGCCGGTGGACAAGGTGGCGGTCGGCACGCCGGGGATCGGGCACGGCAGGGGCAGGATCGCAGGATGCTCCAGCAACGGGGTCACGCCCTTGGGGAAGCCCAAAGGGCTGGCGTCCATGTCGCGATAGGCGACGGAGGAGGCCTGATAGACGCAGGCGTGGTCCAGCACCCGGGACCCGCACGACCCCAGCGAGACGATCAGGTCCGGCAGGCCGCCCCCCGCTTCCAGCCGCGCCAGGGCGGCGGTCAGGACGACGGCGGCCTCCACCGGACCGACGCCGGTCATCAGGGGCTGGATGCGGGCGCGCAGATGGTCGCCGTATTCGGCAGGCGCAGCCATGACGTACAGGACCGAGACCTCGCCGTGCCGCGCCAGCCCAGCCTCCATCAGGCGGCGCGCTGATAGACGGCGGCGAAGAAGCCGTCGGTGTCTGCGGTCGCCGGCGACAGACGCAGACGCGCGCCGGACGCCAGTTCGGCGAACCTGGCCCGCGCGGCCTCGGTCAGTTGCGGCGCCGACAGGACGTCGGCGATGGCGACCGGGTGGAAGTCCGGATTGGCGGCCTCGAAGGCGTCGACGCTGGCCTCGTTCTCGCGGGCCAGCATCGAACAGGTGACATAGACCAGACGCCCGCCCGGCTTCACCAGCTTGGTCGCCTGGCTCAGGATGCGGACCTGGAGGGCGTGCAGCTTTTCGACCTCCTCCGTCGTCAGACGCCAGGCGTCCTCGGGCCGACGCCGCCAGGTGCCGGATCCCGAACAGGGGGCGTCGACGAAGACCAGATCGGCCTGGCCGTTGACGGCTTCCAGCCCGCCGCCGTTCTGGCCGATCAGCACCAGCTCGGCCTCGACGCCCGCGCGTTGCAGGCGGGGGCGGATGTTCTCGAGCCGCTTGTTGACGACGTCGGAGGCGATCAACTTGCCCTGCCCCCCCATGGCCTGGGCCAGACCCAGGGTCTTGCCGCCGCCGCCGGCGCAATAGTCCACCACCGTCGCGCCGGGTTGCGCGCCGGCCAGCCAGCAGACGACCTGGCTGCCCTCGTCCTGGATCTCGAACTTGCCGGCCTTGAAGCCGTCCAGGGCCTGGATATTGGGCGGCGGCTCGGACGGCACGCGCAGCCCCAGGACGGACCAGGGGGTGCGCGAAACCGCCAGACCAGCGTCACGCAACTCGGCTTCGACCGCGTCCACCGTGGCCGCCGCGTCGTTCACACGCAGGTCGATGGGCGCGCGCGGCGCCATCAGGGCATGGGCCTCTTCCGCCCAGCGCTCCCCGAAGGTCGCCTTGAAATCCTCGACCACGAACTCGGGCAGACCGGCCGCGACCCAGCCCGGCAGTTCCCCCTGCCCCGCCGTGATCCGGCTGCGCTCCTGTTTCGACAGCGGTCGCGGGCCATAGCCGTCGCCGGAGTGCAGCGCCTCGATCTCTTCCAGCGACAGGCCGTCAATGGCGTGCAGCGATCCGATCACCAGGGCCCGACCGTCTTCGCGCCCGCCCATGATCCACGACAGTCGGCCGCGCGCCCGCAGCACCTTGTAGACATGATCGGCGATGGCCCGCCGATCCTTGGACCCGGCATAGCGGTTGGCGGTCCCCCAGGCCTTCAGGACGGTTTCCGCCGGTTGGTTGCCCTGGGCGATGGAGTCCAGGACGGCGGCGGCGGCGGCGAGACGGGCGGCTGGGGTCAATGCGGACTTTCAGAGATCAAAGGAACAGGGAGGCCAGGACCATGACCAGTCCCGCAAGCGAGACCAGCCAGACCAGCGACCGGATATAGGGAATACCGAGGGCGTAGAGCGGCACATAGACGACGCGCGCCCAGAAATAGAGAGCCGAACCCCACACGGTCAGGGCGCTGGACGCCCCGATCACATGGGCGATCAGCACCGCGCCGATGAACAGCGGCAGGGTTTCATACAGGTTGGCCTGGGCCCGCTCGAGACGGCCGGTCAGCGGCTTCTTCGCCGCCGGCGTCTCATCGCGCGGCCCCGCATTCCACTTCGAACCGAACTCGACCGTCCGCGCCCCGGCCGGCAGGAAGACCTGCACCAGGGCCAGGATCAGCGTCAGAGCCAGATAGGTCAGTTCGGTCGTCATGGCCTTATCCCTGTCTGTAGTTCGGCGCCTCGCGCGTGATCATCACGTCGTGGACGTGGCTCTCCCGCAGGCCCGCGCCGGTGATGCGCACGAAGCGGGCGCGCTCCTGGAAGTCGGCGATGGTGCCGGCGCCGACATAGCCCATGGAGGCGCGCAAGCCCCCGACCAGTTGGTGCAGAACCGGGGTGATCGGCCCCTTGTACGGCGTCTGGCCCTCGATGCCCTCGGGCACCAGTTTCTCGGACGAGACTTCCTTCTGGAAGTAGCGATCCGCCGAGCCGCGCGCCATGGCGCCGACCGAACCCATGCCGCGGTACGACTTGTAGGACCGGCCCTGGTACAGGAAGACCTCGCCGGGGCTCTCGTCGGTGCCGGCGAACATCGAGCCCATCATGGCCACATTGGCGCCGGCTGCGATCGCCTTGGCCAGGTCGCCCGAATATTTGATCCCGCCGTCGGCGATGACCGAAGCGCCCGTGCCGCGCGCGGCTCGCGCCGAGTCCATCACGGCCGTCAGCTGCGGCACGCCCACGCCCGCCACGATCCGGGTGGTGCAGATGGAGCCGGGACCGATGCCGACCTTGACCGCATCCGCGCCCGCGTCGATCAGGGCCCGCGTCGCATCATAGGTGGCGACGTTTCCGGCGATGACCTGCAGACGGTTCGACTCGCGCTTGATCCGCTCGACCACCTGGGCGACCGAGGCCGAGTGGCCGTGAGCGGTGTCGATCACCACCACGTCCACGCCGGCGTCGGCCAGGGCCATGGCCCGCTCGTATCCGGCGTCGCCGACGGTCGAGGCCGCCCCGACCAGCAGACGACCCTGGTCGTCCTTGGCCGCATGGGGGAAAGCCTGGGCCTTCTCGATGTCCTTCATGGTGATCAGGCCGACGGCCCGATAGTCTTCGTCCACCACGATGACCCGTTCGATCTTGCGGGTCTTCAGCAGGTCGCGCGCCTCTTCACGGCTCGCGCCCTCGCGCACCGTGATCAGGTCGCCGGTGGTCATCAGCGAGGCGGCCGTCAGGTTCAGGTCGTTCTCGAACCGCATGTCGCGGTGGGTCAGCATGCCGACCAGCTTGCCCGTGGCCGGATCGACCACCGGGAAGCCGGTGATCTTCTTGCGGGCCACGATCTCACGCACTTCGCCCAGGGTCGTCTGCGGGCCGACGGTGACCGGATTGACCACCATGCCGCTCTCATAACGCTTCACGGCGCGGACCTGATCGGCCTGCTCCTCGATGGTCATGTTGCGGTGCAGCACGCCCAGGCCGCCGGACTGGGCCATGGCGATGGCCAGGCGGCTTTCCGTCACCGTGTCCATGGCGGACGACAGCAGCGGGATGTTCAGTTTGATGTCGCGTGTCAGCTGGGTCGAGACATCGACCATCGCCGGCATGAACTCGGACGGGCCGGGTTCGAGCAAAACATCGTCGAAGGTCAGTCCTTCGCGTATCTCCATAGGGAGTCTCCGTTTTGCGGGCCGCGTATAACGGTGCGGAGGGGGCCACGGCAAGGGTCTTGCGGCTTATGGGCCCGATAGATTTTATTGGTTTGCAACCGAGGGGGCCAATGACCATTCTTGCAACATGGTCGGCGTCCTCCTCAGCACCGCGCGCAAACTGGCTCTGAAGATCGCCAGCTACGGCGTCATGCACCTTGTGGTGGCCGTTCTGGTGGCCTTCGCCATCACGCGCGACTGGCGTATCGCCCTGGCCGTCGGCATGGTCGAACCCTTCTTCCAGACCATCGCCTATTCGATCCACGACCGGGTCTGGCACCGGGTCGAACGCCGCCGCATGGCCTCCAACATCGAAGAGGCGGCCGAGGCCTTCACCGCCCGGCTCGACATCATGTCGCCGGACGAACAGACCCGCGTCCACGACCACCATGGCCACAGCCACGCCCTGCCCCGCTCGTTCAAACAGGTGGCGGTCAAGACCGTGACCTATGGCGTCATGCATTTCGCTGTCGCCGTGGCCGTGGCCTACGCCCTGACCCAGGACATCCGCACAGCCCTGGCCATCGGCACCATCGAGCCCCTGGTCCAGACGGTCTTCTTCACCGTCCACGACCGCATCTGGTCGCGCATCGAACAGCGCCGCGCCGGCCGGCAGCCGGCGACGGCCTGAGCCTCGGCGGCGCCGATTCTGGCGCCTACCGCTTGTTCAACGCCACCAGAAACACCTCGGCGCTGTCCTTCCGGCTGGAGGCCGGCTTGACGTATTTGACCGTCTCGAACTCCTCGCGCAGTCGCGCCAGAACCCCTCCGGCGTCGCCGCCCTGGAAGTTCTTGGACACGAAATTCCCGCCCGGCCGAAGGGTGCGGATGGCGAAGTCGGCGGCGATCTCGATCAGGGCGATGATCTTCAGGTGGTCGGTCTGGCGGTGGCCGACCGTATTGTGCGCCATGTCCGACAGCACCAGGTCCGGCGCCCCGCCGATGGCGTCGATCAGTTGCTGGTCCACGCCCGGATGTGTGAAATCGGCCTGCAACAAGGTCGAACCCGGAATCGGCTCGATCATCAGCAGGTCTACGCCCGCCACGGCGCCGGCTCCGCGATTGACCGCCACCTGGATCCAGCCGCCCGGCGCCGCGCCCAGGTCGATGACCTTCGAGCCACGCTTGATCAGGTGGAACTTGTCGTCGATCTCGATCAGCTTGAAGGCCGCGCGCGAACGCCAGCCCTCGGCCCGCGCCTTCTCGGACCATTTGTCGGCCAGCTGGCGTTTGATCCATTGCTGGCTCGACATCGACTTGGTGTCGGCCGTCTTCATTTTGGTGCCCATGCCGCGCCCGGCGGCGGTGCCGCCCGTGGGCGGTTTGACCATCCGGCGGCGTTCTTGGGGCTTTTCGTCTTCACTCATCGTTCCCACATAGCCCCGACCGGCGTTGCGGGCTATGTCCCGCCTCAAATCAACCCCAAGAGGACGACCGAAATGGCCGACACCCTGACCTTCACCCTGGACACCGGCGACGGCGAAGCCCGCGACGTGGTCATCAAGCTGCGCTCGGACCTGGCCCCTGGCCACGTCGAACGCATCACCGAACTGGCCTCGGAAGGCTTCTACGACGGCGTGGTCTTCCACCGCGTGATCGCCGGCTTCATGGCCCAAGGCGGCGACCCCACCGGCACCGGCACCTCCGGCTCCAAGAAGCCGAACCTGAAGGCCGAGTTCTCGGCCGAGCCGCACGTGCGCGGCGTCTGCTCGATGGCGCGCACCGCCGATCCCAACAGCGCCAACTCGCAGTTCTTCATCTGCCTGGACGACGCCACCTTCCTGGACCGCCAGTACACGGTCTGGGGTGAAGTCGAATCCGGCATGGAACACGTCGACGCCCTGCCCAAGGGCGAGCCGCCCCGCGCGCCGGGCAAGATCGTCAAGGCGACGGTCAACTAAGACTCTCCACCCTCGAAACCGTATCGGCTCGGCCGATGCGGTTTCGAGGCCTGCGGTCTAGGAGCGATCCTCGGCCGCGCCGTCGAACTGAACCGCCTGGGCGTCGCGCCAAGCGTCACGCAAGCCGTCCACCGGCAGGTTCGCGCCCAGCAGGGCCAGTTGATCGACCCACACCGTCGCCAGTTTGTCGACTGTGGACTGGCCCCAGCCCGGCGGCTGCTGACGCGCCCAGTTCTGCAAAGACTCCGCATTGAAGATCATCAGGAAGGCGCAGGCCACGAACAGGGTCTGGCTGGTCCACCGCCGCGCCCGCGACGCCTCGCCTTCTTCGTCCAAAGCCGGCGCCGGCGGAAAGGCGAACCGGCCCAGGGCGACCAGGGCGTTCTCGCGCGTCGGCAGGTCGTGGGCGTCGGCGGCGCCGATCCAGTCGCTGGACGGATCAGCCGCCACCGGTTCGTCCAGCGGCGGAAACGGCGACACCGGCGGATGCGCCTGTGTCGGGAAGGGATCGATCGGGTCCTTGGGATCGCTCATCGTCGGATCAACGCCTCAGAACTGGAAATAGATGAAGGGCGCCACGCCCTCGGGTCGCATCGCCTCGACCAGCAGTATGGCCGCCCCGATCAGCACCCCGAGCGTCGGCGACGGCGCCGTCTTCAGCCGTTCCGCCAGCCCCTCGACCGCGCGCGGCGGCAGCCAGTGCATCGCCAACCCGCCGACGATCAGAACCAGCACGAAGGGCGTCACCAGGCTGAAACCCTCGAACCGCCCCAGGCCGGCCAGCATCTGCATCGCCAGGTCAAAGGTCTCGGCCCGGAACAGGATCCATCCCAGACAGACGACGTGGAAGGTGATCAGGACGCCCAGCCAGGTGGGGATGACCTTGCGGTCCTTGACCAACGCGCGCCCTAAACGCTCGACGACCTGCGCACCGCCGTGCAGCGCGCCCCAGGCCACGAAGGTCCAGGCCGCCCCGTGCCACAGCCCGCCCAGCAGCATGGTGATCATCACATTGAGGCACGACGACCACAGCCCTTTGCGCCCCCCGCCCAGCGGCACATACAGATAGTCGCGCAGCCAGCTGGACAGGCTGATATGCCACCGCCGCCAGAAGGCCTGCATCGAGGCCGCCCGATAAGGCTGGTCGAAGTTGCGCGGGAAGGAATAGCCCAGCAGGGCTGCGATCCCGATGGCCATGTCCGAATAGGCCGAGAAGTCGCAGTAGATCTGGACCGCATAGGCATAGACCGCCGCCGCTATGTCGATCGCCCCATAGGCCGAGGGATCGAAGAAGACCGGATCCACCAGCCGCGTCGCCAGCTCGGACGCGATCACCGTCTTCTTGAACAGGCCCCAGACGATCAGCAACAGCCCATGGGTCGCCATCTCGCGTGTCAGCCGCGGCACCCGCGCGAACTGGGGCAACAGGTCCGACGCCCGCACGATGGGCCCCGCCACCAGGTGCGGGAAGAAGCTCATCAGCAGCATGACGTCCAGCAGGCTCTCGGCCGGCGCCGTCTTGCCGCGATAGACGTCGACCACATAGCTGACGCCCTGGAAGGTGAAGAAGCTGATCCCGACCGGCAGCACTACCTGCAACAGCGGCAGGTCCCGCTCCCAACCGAATTGGGCAAGCAGATCAACAGCCTGCTCGACGAAGAAGCCGTAATACTTGAAGAAGCCCAGGATAGTCAGATTGGCCGCGACGCCTAGGCCGACCCACAGTTTGCGCCGTCCCGCCCGGTCGCTGCGCACGATCAGGGCCGCCACGCCCCAGTTCAGCACGGCCGAGGCGATCAGCAGCCCCACGAACCGCCAGTCCCACTGGGCGTAGAAGAACCAGCTGGCCAGCAGCAGGAACAGTTTGCGCCGCCCGTTCTCCCGATCCAGGCTCCAACTGACCAGATAGACGAACAGGAAGAAGACCGCGAAGGCCAGGGTCGGAAACAGCATCAGTCCGCCTCCCCCTTCGCCGCCTTCCAGCGGTCATGGGCCCCAATCAGATCCTCGCTCAGGACCCCGCCGATCCATTCCGCCCCGATGGAGGTGAAATGCACCCGGTCGGGCCGCATATAGGGTTCGGGCAGGGTCGCCAGCCGCTCCGCCGAACAGTCGCCCCCCATACGTCCGTACCAGTCCCAGAAGGCGACGCCCGTCTCGCCCGCGACCCGACGCTGCACATCCCGGACCACGGCCAGCGACGCCGGGGCCGCGGGTGATCCGTCCGCCCCGCATCCACCCGCCATGCCTGACTTGAGCCCCTCCGGTGCCCCCAGGATCAGCAGCGACGCCCCCGGAACCAGCCGCCGCAGCCGCTCGATCTGGCCCCGCAGCAGGCCAGCGTAGGCCTCGGACTCCACCCCTTCAAATCCATCATTGACGCCAAAGGCCAGGATGATCAGCGACGGCCGCCACGCCTCCAGCTCCGCCGCGACCACGGCCTGATCCCGCGCCGCCAGATCCCGCAACTTCGCCCCGATCACACCCAGGTTCGACACCACCACGCCCGGCCCGCTCCGCTCGATCCAGACATCGTGCAGGGCCACAGCGCCTTTCGGGCTCAGCCTGATGGAAGTCGTCACAGCGCCCAGCCGCAGGCTCCGACACAGGGGCGCCGCCTCGGTCGCGCGGAACTCCGCCTCGACCGTCTCATCCGGCGTCGTCGCCGTGATCCGTCCCGCCTGCGGCCCGCTGTCGCCGCACAGCCCCACGATGTCGAAGGCCGCGCCCGGCTCGGCGGTCAGGCTCAGCACCGCCCCCTCGCCCGCCTCCGACCGCGCCCCGCTCAGCCCCGCCCTCAGGGTCGCCGCCCCGTCCGGCCCCGTCAGGGGTGCGACCGATATGGGCCAGTCGCGCGCCGTCACCTCGACCTGCATCGGCCCATAGCCGGCATAGGGCACGCCCGGCGGCAACACCCCGCGCCCGCCCGCTCCGAACCGGGCCTGCAACCGTGCGCGCAGGGCGCCCGTGATCCGATCCCCGGCCGTATGGCTGTCGCCGATCTGAAGAATATGGACCGGCCGCTCGCCCTGGCCGATCTCCGCCGCCTGCAAGGCCTCGAACACCCCCTCCAGCGCCTCGACGCCGCAAATCCCCTCGGCACAGACTGAGGCCCCCGGCGCCGGCGCCGGCGCGGGCATGGGCGCATAGGGGACCTCGGTCCCGCTCTGCATCCCCAGCATCAGCACCGCCGCCCCCACGGCCCCCAGGCTCATGGTCAGCCGGTCGTCTGCGGCCGGGCCGCCGCCGCATCGAGCCCCGAGTCGCGCTTCAGCCGCTCCACGACCGGCGCGCCCATGCGGCGATAGCCGGCCATGGTCATGTGGATCCCGTCATTGGCCCGCATCAGCTGCGGTCGCCCGTTGGCGCCGGGCAGATAGGCCGCATATTCGCCCGCCGCATCGGCGGTGACGCCGGTCGTCTCGATCAGGGGCACGCCCAGGGCCGCCATCCGCTCGCGCACCACGCCGTTGATCACCGCCATCTTCGCGTCGAACCCGGCCCGTTTCATCTTCGGCAGACCGACCCAGTAGACGGCCACGTCCCTGGACCGCAGCAGGCCGACCAGATCGTCGATCCGCTTCCCATAGGCCGCCTTCCAGCCCGGCGTGCCGAAATCATGGATCACCCCGTCCAGGCTGATGCCCTGGGCGTCATTGGTCCCGAACATCACCACCGCCGCATCGACCGGCGTCTCGCTCAACTGCCGCGCCGTCTTGGCCTGGATGTCCACATAGTCGTAGCGCGACAGGCCGGTGGAGACCGCGCTGAACTGGGTCACAGTGACCCCCTTCTCGCCATGCAGATCACGGTACAGGGCGGCCCAGAGGCCGTCCGCCATCGAATCGCCGAACACGCCGATCCTCAGTTCGCCCTGCGCGAGCCGCGCCTTCAACGGCGTCACTGCGGCCTTCGCGACTGGCGCCGGCGCCGGGCTCTCGACCGGACTGGCGACCGACGGCGGACTGGCCGAGGCGTTGGCGGTTCCGCCCAGCATCAGGGTCGGATGGCGCAGCCAACCGCGCCCGTCCGGCGTCAGCATCAGGCCGATCACGACCCCGATGACCAGGGCCGCCGTCAATCCGTTGATGCCTGCGCGCAAGACCGCCCCCGTCGAAAACAGGGTTAGCTATAGCTTAACGACCCCGCCCTGCGCCATGCCGGTCCCGTGTCAGGCGAAACGACAGCGACCTCAGCCGAACCGCCCCTCGGCCCAGCGCGCGGCGAAATAGCCGCCGGTGGCCGAGATCGTGGTCAGAACCGTCCCCCAGATCAGGTCGATCACCGTCAGCTTGGTCTGCCAAATCTCCAGCGTCGCCTGATTGGTCAGGTCATAGGTGGCGTAGGCGACGAAGCCCAGCGCCGCCCCGTTGATCGCCGCCCGCGTCCAGCTTCCGTCCTTCAGGGCCGGGGCGATGGCCAGGAAGACCGTCCCGGCGATGGAGATCAGATAGAACAGCACCGCCGCCCTCATGTCCGGCTTATCGGCCAGGATCGGCCCCAGCACCGGCTTGTAGAACCGGTCGGTCATGGTGGTCAGCCAGACGGCGTCGATCACCGCAAAGGTGATCCCGGCGCCCAGATAGGCGAAGACATATTTGATCACGACAAGCTCCTCAGACGGGTTTCAGGCGATAGTGGCTGACCGCCCAGGTGCGGCCCTCGTCGTTGCCGAACAGACCGGCGGTCGCCAGGTAGAAACGCCGCCAGCGCCGGGTCCAAAGCCTGGCGTCGTCCCCATAGGTCTCGCGCATCAGCACGGCGATCCGCGCGGCGTTGCGATCCATATTGGCCAGCCAGTCGTTGGCGGTGCGGGCGTAGTGGCCGCCGTTCCAGGTCCACTCCTGCTCGACCGCGAAAAGGTCAGGGAACTGCCGGATCAGACCGTGGCTGGGCATGATGCCGCCGGTGAAGAAATGCTGGGCGATGAAGTCGCCGCTGTCGGTGTGATCGAACCGATAGGGGGCGTCGCGGTGGGTGAAGACATGGATGAACATCCGCCCTTCCGGCTTCAGCCAGGACCGGGCCTTGGTCAGCAGGGCCCGCCAGTTGGCCATATGTTCGAACATCTCGACCGAGACGATCCGGTCGAACCTCTGGTCGGTGTCGAACAGGTTCATGTCCTGGGTCACGACCATCAGATTGCTCAGCCCCCGCGCCCTGGCCTGGGCCTCGATATGGCCCCGCTGGCCGTGGCTGTTCGACACCGCCGTGATCCGCGCCCGGGGATAGGTCTCGGCCATCCACAGAGACAGCGAGCCCCAGCCGCAGCCCATTTCCAGAATGGTCTGACCGTCCGCCAGATCGGCATGGGCGCAGGTCTCCAGCAGGGCCGCGACCTCAGCCTGGTCCAGCGTCTCCGTTCCCGTCGGATAGAGGCAGCAGGAGTATTTCAACCGCTCGCCCAGGCACAGGCGGAAGAACTCGGGCGGCAGTTCGTAGTGCTGCCGGTTCGCCGCATCCGCATGTTCGGCGATGACCCGCTCGGCCATCTCGCGCGCAAACGCCGCCGGGTCATGGGGACCGTCGCGATCCAGGCGCCGACGCGCCTCCGTGACCAGACTGTCGATCGCCGGGCGGGTCACGAAGTCGGGAAAGGGCGCGTCCTGCAGCTGGCGAATGGCGACATTGGTCAGGTTCATGCAGGCGCTCCCGTCAGATCACGAGGGATACGCTTTGGGGCGACATTCGGATGCGACGCGATTGCCGCCGCGACCGCTTGCCCGCAAGATCGCTTCCGGACTATGAGCGGAAGACGCCGCGATATTCATCAGACGGTGAAAAGGGAGAGCGATGGGAAAGATCTATGCTGACGTCACGTCCGCGCTGGAGGGCCTGACCTTCGACGGCATGACGGTCATGTCCGGCGGCTTCGGCCTGTGCGGCATCCCCGAGAACCTGATCGCCGCCCTGCGCGACAGCGGCGTCAAGGGGCTGACGGTCATCTCCAACAACGCCGGGGTCGACGGCTTCGGCCTGGGCCAGCTGCTCGGCACCCGCCAGATCGCCAAGATGATCTCGTCCTACGTCGGCGAGAACAAGGAGTTCGAGCGCCAGTATCTGGCCGGCGAACTGGAGCTGGAGTTCAACCCGCAAGGGACCCTGGCCGAACGTATCCGTGCCGGCGGCGCCGGCATCCCGGCCTTCTTCACCGCCACCGGCGTCGGCACCCTGGTCGCCGAGGGCAAGGAGGTTCGCGAGTTCGACGGCCGCAAATACGTGATGGAGACCGGCCTGATCGCCGACCTGTCCATCGTCAAGGCGTGGAAGGCCGACGAGCGCGGCAACCTGGTTTTCCGCAAGACCGCCCGCAACTTCAACCCGATGATGGCCACCGCCGGCAAGGTCACCGTCGTCGAGGTCGAGGAGATCGTCCCCGTCGGCTCGCTCGATCCCGACCACATCCACACGCCGGGCGTCTATGTCGACCGCCTGATCCAAACCGTGTCCGAGAAGCGCATCGAACAGCGCACCGTCCGTCCCCGCGCGACGGCGGGCTCAAGTAGCGAAGCGGTAGCCCGCAAGGAGCAAGCATAATGCCCCGTACCCGCGAACAACTGGCCGAACGCGCCGCCCAGGAGCTTCAGGACGGCTTCTACGTCAATCTGGGCATCGGCATCCCGACCCTGGTCGCCAACTACATCCCCGCCGGCATGACCGTGACCCTGCAATCCGAGAACGGCATGCTGGGCATGGGCCCCTTCCCCTATGAGGGCGACGAGGACCCCGACCTGATCAACGCCGGGAAACAGACGATCACCGAGATCCCCGAGTCGTCCTACTTCAGCAGCGCCGACAGTTTCGCCATGATCCGCGGCGGCCACATCAACCTGTCCATCCTGGGCGCCATGGAAGTGGCCCAGAACGGCGACATCGCCAACTGGATGATCCCCGGCAAGCTGGTGAAGGGCATGGGCGGGGCCATGGACCTGGTCGCCGGCGTCAAGCGCGTGGTCGTGGTCATGGAACACGCCAACAAGCACGGCCAGTCCAAGGTGCTGAAAGCCTGCACTCTTCCCCTGACCGGCACGGGCGTGGTCAGCCGCATCATCACCGACCTGGCCACCTTCGACGTAAAGCCGGACGGCGCAGGCCTGGAGCTGATCGAACTCGCCGACGGCGTCACCCTGGACGAGGTCGCCGCCAAGACCGAGGCCGCCTACACGGTGTCGCAGGGACTGAAGGCGGCCTGATCTTCGGCCGTTCCGGGGTCGCCCAATCGAACCTTGTTGGGTGATGACACGCCCGCTAGTGTCGATGACCCGCAGGTCCTTCGTGACCTCCGGGTGCGACCCCGGGCGCCCGCTCCCGGCACCCGACGCCTCCAGGGGCCAGAACAGGCGACCTCCGTCCCATGGCGACTTCGCTCCAGGCTCGGCCCGCAGAGACCAACGTCGCCGCCTCGCCGGAAGCCCCGCTCGACCTCGGCGCCCGTCTGATGGCGCGCCAGCCGGGCGACCGCCGCTTCGGCGCCCCGATCCACGCCTGGTACCCCGTGCGCGCCGCTCGGACCCGCACCGCCACGCGGGCTCAGCTCCACGGCGAATGGATCGACCTGCCGGCCACGGTGGCCCCGGACGCCGTCCAGACGACGGCCTGCGGCTGTTGGCGACTGATCAACCGCCTGGGACTGATCTGGGCCTGCCCCGCCGGCGCCGTCGCCCCGCCCGACCTGCCGTCACCGCCCGAGGCGCCCCTCGCCCTGATCGCCTACTCCAAGGCCCCCGCGCACGCCGACTATGACCAGGCGGTCCTGGGTCTGCTGGACCCGGCCCATGTGCCGATGATCCATAACGCCTGGTGGTGGCGCAGCCAGGCGCGACGCACCAAGACCAAGAGCTACA
This sequence comes from Brevundimonas sp. TSRC1-1, assembly GCF_049898245.1. Lineage (NCBI taxonomy): Bacteria > Pseudomonadati > Pseudomonadota > Alphaproteobacteria > Caulobacterales > Caulobacteraceae > Brevundimonas > Brevundimonas sp. TSRC1-1. The sequence goes on along the minus strand of NZ_JAFCXI010000001.1, from coordinate 501,229 downwards.
GCCCCTCGCCCTTCGGCTTCACGGCCGTCGCGGCGGACGCCTTCGCCTCCACCCCCGCCTATGATCTGGTGTCCGAAGACCGCAGGGTCAGCATCGAGTTCCGCCTGCCGTCGATCCGGCTGGAGCGCGTCACGGCCCGCGGGTTCGAGCTGATCAACCTGACCACCGTCACGCCCCAGGCGGAAGGCGACGTCGTGATCCGCAACCTGATCCTCTGCTCGGTCGCCGCCCTGCGGTTCGGCAGCCCGCTGCTGTCGGCCTGGGGCCGAACCTTCCTGCGTCAGGACGTGGCCATACTGGAGCGGCTCGAGGGCCGCAGCCCGCATCTGCCGCTGGTCTTCGCCGGCGACCCGGACCGCCCGTCCGCCTTCTACTTCGCGTCCAAGGCCGCCCTGCTCCGCGCGCAGCGCGACGACGCCCCCTACAGGAACCCGGTCGAAGCCGAGTCCCTCCAGTGGGTCACCTGAGCCGGGCCCCAGCCCTCACTTCGCCGACTGAATCGTCCAGTCGGCGATCTGGGTGTTGATGTCCCGCGTCGCCGTGTCGAAGGCGGCGACGATGGCCGAGATCCGGTTCTCACCCGCCGGCTGGGTCACAGTGAAGACCCGCTCCACCGACCGCCCCTGTTCGGGACGGATCGCCGCATCCCCGCCGGTGCGCCGCTCGGGCGCCGAACGCAGCTGGGCGCGAGCGGTGATCACCACGTCCGGCGTCGCCCCCGGCGCGGCGTAGCGCGCCTCGAACGTCGTCACCGTGACCTGCAGCACCAGCGGCGGCGTGCCGGGTTCGCGTCGGCCCAGGACGCGAATCTGGTCGGCCCGATTGGCGAAGGCCGCCTTCAGGCTGTCGTCGAACAGGGTCGCGGCGGGCGACACCCAGCGCGCGCCGCCGATATAGGCGGTTTCGGTCCCCGTAACGCCCAGGATCCGGTCGTCGCCGGTTGCTTCCGGGAACTCGATCCGGCGGATCGACACCGACAGGGGGGCGGGCGTGTCGCCCTCGGCCGAAGGGGCGTCCAGCGGCAGGCCGAACCGGTAGTTCTGCACCGGGTCCGGCGTGGACAGCAGCGAACAGCCGCCCAGCGAGACAACGACGCCCGCGACGGCGCCCAGTTGCACCAGGGAACGGATCACGGCTGCACCTCCAGCTCTTTCGATTGCGGTTTCCCGATGAAGTCGCGCGGGCTGGCGCGGACGTCGTCGATCAGGGCCTGCAGCGACCGGGTCGCCTCCTGCAGTTCCTCAATGGTTCCACTCAGTTGCGGCAGGCTGGACGTCGCGAAGTCGCCCAGCGGTCGTTCCAGCCCGGTGATCGAGCGGTTGGCCGAGGCGATGGCCGTGCGGGCCTCCGCCGTCGCCTGGTTGATGTTGGCGATGGCTTCGCGGCCGTCGGTATTGACGACGGCGCGCATGTCGGCCGCCAGCCCCTGATACTCAAGGATGGTGGCGTTGGCGTTCTTCACCGCCGCCTCCAGCTCGGCGAAGATGGCCTTGCGGGCCTCCAGCTCGGTCGTCAGGGCCTCGACGTTCTTCACGCTGGTCGAGAAGCTGCGGATATTGTCGTCGGACATGACGCGGTTGATGCGGTTCAGCGCATCCACCGTCTGGGCAAGCACCGTGCCCGAGCCGCTCAGAAGCTCGGCGATCGGCGACGGCTGGCTTTGCAGCACCGGCACCACATTGTCCGGATACTGGTCCTTCAGCAGGGCGCTGTTGGGCGAGCCGGCGGTGATCTGGATATAGTTCAGGCCTGTGATGCCCTGCGGCTCCAGCTGGGCGCGCGAGGTCACGCGCACCGGCGTCGTACCGTCCACGCGAACCCGGGCGATGACCTGGTCGCCGCGCTTGGTGTCGATGTTCAGGTCGGTCACCTCGCCGACGCGGATGCCGTTGAAATGCACCTCGCCGCCTTCCGACAGGCCATTGACCGGCCCATAGAAGACGATGTCGTACAGGTCATAGTCGCTGTTGAACTGCAGTCGGGCCAGCCAGATGGTGAACACCGCCAGCGCCGCCATAAGGCAGACGGTGGCGATTCCGACGGCGGCGTAGTGTGCGTCTCGTTCCATACTCGGCTCTCCTCAGGCCGCGGTCTTGGTAGCTGCGCGACCGCGCGGCCCCAGGAAGTATTCCTTGATCCACGGATGGTCGGAGCGTTCCAGCTCCTGCACCGTGGCCTTTTCGACGACCCGTTTGTCCGCCAGCACCGCCACCTCGTCGCAGATGGCGTACAGGCTATCGAGGTCGTGTGTGATCATGAAGACGGACAGGCCCAGATCGTCGGCCAACTGCCGGATCAATTCGTCGAAGGCCGCCGCCCCGATGGGGTCCAGGCCCGCCGTCGGTTCGTCCAGGAAGACCAGTTCGGGATCCAGCGCCAGGGCCCGCGCCAGACCGGCCCGTTTCTTCATCCCGCCCGACAGCTCCGCCGGCTTCAGATGATGATGCTCCGGTTTCAGACCGACCATGGCGATCTTCAGCTCGGCCAGTTCGTACATCACCGACTTGGGCAGTTTGGTATGTTCGACCAGGGGCGCCGCCACGTTCTCGAGAACGGTAAGGGATGAGAACAGCGCCCCCTGCTGGAACAGGATGCCGGTGCGCTTCTCGATATCCGCCGCCTGATCGTCCGTCAGGGTGGCGCGGTCGTAGCCCAGCACCTTGACCGACCCGCCCTCGGGCTCCTTCAGGCCGATGATGGTGTTCAGCAGCACGGTCTTGCCCGCGCCCGATCCCCCGACCACCCCCAGGACCTCGCCCCGTTTCAGGTCCAGGTCCAGGTTCTCGTGAATGGTCCGGTCGCCGAACTGGCTCAGCAGGCCGCGCACCTCGATCAGGTTCTCGGCCGGCTTGTCTTCCGGCGCGGCGGCCGCCGCCGTCGCGTCGGTCATATGTCCAGCTCCAGGAACATCAGGGCGAAGACCGCGTCCAGCAGGATGATGGCGAAGATCGCCTGCACCACCGCCGCCGTCACCCGCCGGCCCAGGCTCTCGACATCCCCGGCCACCGACATCCCCTGACGACAGCCGATGGCGGCGATCACCAGGGCGAAGACCGGCGCCTTCACCAGGCCGACCATCATGTGCTGGGCCATGCTCCCGTCTTCGACCAACCGCTGGAAGAAGAAGGCCGGCCCCAGGTTCAGGGAACTCCAGCACACGATCAGACCGCCCAGCAGGCCGCCGATCATGCCCATGAAGGTCAACAACGGCAGCATCAGCACCAGGGCCGCCAAGCGCGGCACCACCAGGGCCTGGAACGGATTGACGCCCATCACCTGCATGGCGTCGACCTCCTGGTTCATCCGCATGGACCCGATCTCGGCTGCAAAGGCCGAGGCCGACCGCCCCGCCAGCAGGACCGAGGCGATCACCACCGCGAACTCGCGGAACATGGCCACGCCGATCAGCTGGACCGCGAAGACCTGGGCGCCGAAGTCGGTCAGCAGGTCCACGCCGATGAAGGCCACGACTGCGCCGATGAAGAAGTTCGTCACCATCACGATGGGGATGGCGTCCAGACCTGCCCGCTCGGCCTGGCTGACCCAGGCGGGCCAGCGGATGCCGCCCGGATTTTTGGCGGCCTCGACCACGGCCTCCATCAGACGTCCCAGGAAGGCCAGGGACAGCATGGCCTCGGCCCCGAAATCATAGACGCCCCGCCCGATCTTGGCGAAGGCGCGGGTAAAGGCGCCTGGCTGCTTCGGCGGAGGCGAGCTCTTGCGCTCCAGGGCCTCGATCATCGTGTAGATGCGGCCCGCCTCAGGCCGCTCCGTCCACGCCGACTTGGGCACGCCGCAATGCGACGCCTGCACCAGGGCCAGGGCGCCGGCCGTGTCGAAACGGCCCAGGTCGCGGGTGTCCACGCTTTCGATCTTGCGGCCGTCAAGATCCTTGCCGAGCCGTTGCGGCAAACGGCCCAGGGCCGTCGTCGTCCAGTCGCCGACCAGGCGCAGCTTCGCCGTCCCGTCGCCGGCGTCCGTGATTTCGTAATCGGTCTGGCTCATCGCGCCCCGGAAGTCAGAACGGGCATCAAGCGACTTCCCAACCTATGAAGGGGACCGCCGAAAACCCGACACGCCTCATGGTCAAGCCCAAGAGGGAAGTCAACGCGCGATGACATTTGCACGGCGCTTTCCTTTCGCACTGTGTCGGACCTGCGTCCCCCATAGGATATTCCCCACCGCCACGCTGGCGCTACAACGGCAACGCCGCCAGAGCGGATTCGTTCGTTCTTCAACCGACAAGGCGTCGCGCGGCGGTCAGATCCTCGACGAGGGCCCGTTGCGTCTCGGCCTGGGCGGCCCTGGGCAGTCGCAGCAGATAGGCCGGGTGGACCGTCAGCATTCCGACTGATCCTTCGTCCAGGCCAGGGCCCGCCCCCTTTCCATGGTCACCGCCGGCTCATGCAGAATGGAACGCCTCGGGAATCAGGGAGGCTGGAGCTCGGACTATCGCAGCAGATCCAGCAGCGACGTGCTGCGCAGCGAATTGATCACCTGCGCCGAGGCCTGGATCGCCACCTGCGCCATCTGCAGGTCGGTCACGGCCTGGGCCGGGTCATAGCCCGTCTTTTTCAGCATCATCTTGTCGAGCGCGATCTTCTGGGATTCGTGCGCTTCGAGGGCGGATTCGACGTGGTTCTGCACCAGACCATTCTTGGCGTTCTGGTTGGTCACGCCCTGATTGGCCTTGTCGAGTTGGGTCATCTGGGCGTTCAGGAAGGCCGTGACGCCCGCCCCCGGCTGGCCCGTCAGGGTGCCGACGCCCGTGGGCGTATAGGTCACGCCGTCGATGATCACCGGCGTGCCGTTCTGATAGGCCTGCATGTTGCGGAACACCTCGGTCAGGGGGCCGCCGATTTCGTCCGCGAGGAAGCCGGTCTCGACCATGGTGTTCTCGTCGATGCGCGACTTCTGCTTCAGGCTGTCGTTCGCAAAGGTCGAGGCGGTCGAGGGGGCGGCGGCCAGATCGGCCATGGTCTTGGCCGTCGCCGGCGCGACGTCGCCACGCCCGCCGGAGAACAGATAGGAGCCCTGATGCTCGGCGTTCAACCCGCCCTGGACGTTCTGGTAGTGCAGACCCAGTTCGGTCATCAGATTGGTGATGCTGCCGGCGGCCAGCCCATTGGCGATGGCCTCGCGGGCGCCCGTGCCGGCTTCGTAGATCCGGCCCATGGCCAGGTCCTGGGCGCTGAGCCGGGCGGCCGCGCTCTCGCCGGCGCCGATGAACCCTTCCAGCCGGGCCTGGGTCGAGGTCAGACTGGTCAGCTGTTCCGCGCCCCGGCCATAGCCGGCCATGTCGGTGGCGATCTTTTCGCTGCCCATCCGCTCCTGCGCCAATTCGGCGCGACTCTGGGCCGTCATCAGATTCAGGAGGGCGGACTGATAGTTTCCGGCGGTGGCGACACGCGTCATTTCAGCATCCCGATCAGGGTGTCGTACATGTCCTTGCTCGCCTGGATCAGGCGGGCAGAGGCGTTATAGGCTTGCTGGAAGGTGGTCATATTGACCAGTTCCTCGTCCATGTTGACGCCTTCGGCCGAGGCGCGACGACTGTCGGCCTCCTGTGACAGGGCCGTCGCCGTCTCGCTGCGCGTCTTGGCCGCCGAGGCCTTGCCGCCGATGTCGCCGGCGAAGTCCGCCGCATAGGACGACAGGGTCTTGGTTCCGCCGCTGTTGCCGCCGGCGGAGGCGAAATTGACGTTCTTCTTGCCCGCGTCCGCCAGCAGAAGTCCGCCGCGACCGTCGTTCTTGCTCAAGGCTGGCGTTCCGGCGGCGGCCGACAGGTTCAACTGGGCCAGGGCCAGCTTGGCCGGGTCCTGCTGGATGTCGCTGCGGACGCTGTAGGCCCCCGCCCGCGTCGCGCCCGTACCGCCCAGACCGAACAGCTGCGACATGGACACGCCGGACGGATCCTGGGTCGTGCCGTCCTTGACCACGCTCATGGTGGTGGCGCTGGCGTCATAGGCCTTGAAACTCAATGCGCCCGAGGCGTTCAGGCTGAAGGCGCCGAACTGCCCCACGCCCGCGACCGGATCGTTCAGCGCGGACAGCAGTTCGCCCATGGTCCCGGTCCCGGCGGGGACCGCCACCGTGACGTCCCGCAGTCTCGCGCCGGACTCGCTGCCGAAGCGGAAGGTCAGGCTCTCGCCCGCATCGAAACCGTGCTGAGATGTCAGGCTCAGACCGGTTTCATAGAAGGTCGGCGTCTTGGTGCTGACCAGGTCGTTCAGCCCGAACCAGTGCGAGAAGCCTCGACCGCCCTTGCTGCTCGGCGTCGTCGCATCGTCGGCGATGGCGATTCCGTTTCCGGCCTGGCCCTCGATCCGCAATTGTCCATCGGAGAAGCCGACCGTCGCCGTCCCCCCCAGTTGGGCGTTGACCGTCGCCAGGAAGGTCGTAGGATCGGCGGCCACCCCGTTGACCGTCATGGTCGCGCCGGAGAAGACGATCTCGGCCGAACCCTGGATCACGCCTGCGCTGTTCACCGTCGTGATCGTGGTCTTGCCGGTAAAGCCGGTCAGGGCGTTCGTCAGCGACTGGCCGGTGTTTCGTCCGGTCAGACTGGTCGGCGCGGGCACGGCGCTGTTGGCGTTGTGGGCCCGGTTCAGTTCGTCGGCCATCTTGGCCGTCAGTTCGCCCAGACGGGCGGCGGCGGCCGGGGCGTCGATGTCGCGCAGTTCGACCAGCCCGCGGATCTCGCCCGACGACACCCCGTCCAGCAGCGGCCAGCGCGTGCCGTTCGGTTCGGTGATCATGATGTCGGAGAAGGCCGTCGTCGCGTCCACCGTCCCCGCCGCCTTGTAGGACAGGGTCGCATTTCCTTCGCCGACCAGGGTCGTGCCCGTCCCGGTCCGCAAGGTCACGCCCCCATTGGCCCGGCCCTCCACCTTGACGTCCATATATTTGGACAGTTGGTCGATCAGCGTCTGTTGGGCGTTCTGTGCGCCCGTCACATCCTGGTTGATGGCCGTTCCGGCGGCGATCGTCTTGTTGAGCTTGGCGATCTGTTCCAGCAGCGGATTGATCGTCTCGACCGCGTTCTGAAGCCGCCCGTCGGCTTCCTGGCGCGCCGCCTGGATCTGGGTGGCGATGCCTGCGGCCTCATTGAACAAGGCCTGGGTCTTGTAGATCGTGTCCTGGCGCGCGGCGGAAGAGGTGGGGCTTTCGCCCAGGGTCGCATAGCTGGCGAACAGCTTGTCTATGTCCGCGAAGAAACCGCCGTCGCCGCTGGGATCGCCGAACCGGGTCTGGATCTGGTCGTACAGTTCATACCGCACGGTCTCGCGCGCCGCGTCCGCATTGGCGCTCATCCCCGCAGCCTGCAGGAACCGATCGGTCGCCAGCCGAACCCGCGCGATATCGACGCCGGCGCCATAGCCCTGGGTTACGGCCGCCGTCTGATCGACGGTCTTGCGCACATAGCCCGGCGTATGGACGTTGGCGATATTGTCCGACGTCACGCGCAACTGGGCCTGGGCCGTCTGGAGGCCCGAGGTCGCGATATTCATGATCGACGTCAGCGACATGGACCGGCTCCCCTCGCCCCACCCGGCAAGCCCTGCCCTGCCATGCGCAGATCTTGCCCGGCCACGCGCCGCCGCCGCTCAACCAGAGCGTTGTTTTTAAACGACATCGCGGATCGCGCAGTCTTCATGGTCCGCAAGGTGCGCAAGCGTCGGGCCAACATGTCCGTCGCGACATGACGGAGGCCTGAGGACGTCGATTTCGATCCAGACGCGACGCATTCCAAGCCGGGCAAAAAAGGGGCGAACGCACGGCAAGAAAGGCCCACGCCCGATGGCCGGCCTTTGGCGAGTTCCGCTTTTTCCCTTTTAAATCAATGAATATGCAACTGGCCCGCCCCTTGCGACGGGCTGTTGGAAGAACCAGGCGCAGCAGGCGCCGCCCAGCCCTGAAGGTCGCCTGCCTCTCATGCCGTCCGCATTCGCCATGTTCGCCTCCGCGCCTCCGGCCTCCGCCGGATCGGCCGCTGCTGCGCCGGGCGCCACGGACAGCGAGACCGCCAGCCTGTTCTCCTCGAACCTGGCCGACGCCATACAGGGCGTAAAAGCAGACGCCGCAAAGGCCGAAGCTGCACATCGGACGCCGGGCCGCCTCTCGCTCCCGGTGATCTCCAGCCCGGAGATGGAAGCGGCCGGGACGTCCGACGCCTCTCCCGCCCTGGCGGAAGCGGTGGACGTCGCACCTGACGCCTTGATCGCCGGTGAAGCGCCGACCTCAGACGCCGCGCCTGACACCGAACAGACGGATACGCCCGTCGCACCTTCCGACCTCGCGGCTGCGCCTCAACCTCCTCTCCCGCAGTCGGCTCCTGTGGCCGCTCCCATTGTTACGCCGACCACAGCGTCCGAACCCTCGCTTGAAACAGCGGCTGCCGAGGACGCAAGCGTTGGCCAGGCGACAGCGGTCCTTGAACAGGGCGCCGCGGCAGGCGTGACCGTTGAGCCCTCCGCTCAGCAGAACGCGACGGCCGCGACCGAAACCGCATTGGTCGAGGCAAGGCCTGCCCCATCGCCGATCCCGGACGCCCCCGCGCAGACCCCGATCAACGGCTCGGCAGAAACCTCCGCGCACGAACAGAGCCCCGCCCCGAATCACGAAACGGCTGCGGCGGCGCCCGTCGCCCCTGATGTCGACCAGACACTCGCCGGTCTGGCCGCGCAGCAAGTCCACGCCGCTGCGTCATCTCCGCCCGTCGCCAAAGACGACGTGACGACAAAGGCGCCTTTGCCGGAATCGGGGATGACGGGACAGGCTTCGGCTGACGTAAAGAACGCTTCAGCCTCGGCCCCCGACAAATCGGCCGTGGCGGCCGACGCCTCTATCGTGAAGCCGGCCGAAAAGGCGGCGACAAAGCCGGTCTCCGAACCCGTTCAATCCGCCGGCGCCAGCGCCGTTTCTCCCAAAATCGAGACCGCCGCGCCGAAGATGGACGTGAAGGTCTCGATCCAATCGGCCAACCTCGCGGCGCAACCCGTCCAGACGGTCGCGGTAATCTCGAGCCTGGCGGTCGCCGAAGCGGTTCAGGCCATAGACGCCAAAGTCGAGGTCCCAACGGAACCGTCCGACACAGGGTCCGCGCCGGTCATCGCGACATCGCAACCGACTGAAAGCGCGCCCGCCAAGGCGGCGACGACGCCCGTGACGAACGCCGCCCAACCCAACCCGGCCTCGACCAAGCCCGCGCCCGCGCCCGCCGAGGCGAGCCAAGGTCAGAACGTGGCGCAACCCGCGCTCGGCGACCACATCGCCATGGCGGACGCAACGCCGCCCCCCGCCCAGAACGCCGCCTCGACCGAAGCCGCGCCGACCGGGACCGTTCCGGTCCTCGATGCGGCCATGACGTCGCTTGACCCGGCCACGCCTGTCGATGGCGCCACGGAGGCCCGCGCGCTCGATGCGGCGACGACCACGACCCAGACGACCAGCCCCTCGTCCCTGTCGCGCGCCACCGTCGAGACGACGGCCCATCTCGCCGCCCAGATCGCCCGCAAGCTTGAGGGACGCTCCACCCGCTTCGACATGGTGCTGACGCCAGAGGATCTGGGTCGGGTGGACGTAAGCCTGGAGATCGGCGCCGACGGCCGGCTCGCCGCACGCCTGGCCTTCGACAATCCGGCCGCCGCCGCCGAATTGCGCGGCCGCGCCGACGAACTGCGTCGCCAGCTTCAGGACGCCGGTTTCCAGCTCGCCAGCGACTCGCTCGATTTCACCCAACGCGACACCTCGTCCGGCGGCGGTTTCGACCGCCAGCAGCAGCAGCACCAGAGCCTGTTCGCACGCGGCGCGCGCCTGACCGCCCAGGCCGACCTTTCCATTGCGCAGCCCCAGGGCGCCTGGACCAACCATTCCCAGACGCGCGACCGCGTCGATGTGAGGGTCTGACCCCATGGCCACCGCCGTTTCCTCCGTCGACGCCGCCGGCCGCCTGAACAGCGGCACGACGATGCTGGCCTCGAACTTCGAGACCTTCCTGACCCTGCTGACCACGCAGATGAAGAACCAGGATCCGTTGTCGCCGCTCGATTCCAACGAGTTCACCGCCCAACTGACCCAGATGGCCGGTGTGGAGCAGCAACTGCTGACCAACGACCTGCTGACCAGCCTGGTCGCGGCTCAGTCGGGCAATCTGAACAACGCCGCCGCCTATATCGGCAAGGAAGTGACCGCGGCCTGGTCGGCCACGACGCTGAAGGACGGCAAGGCGGACTGGAACTACGAACTGGCGTCTGACGCCGCCGCCGCCACGCTGAAGGTCCTGGACAGCAAGGGCCAGGTCGTCTGGGAAGGTCCGGCGCCCGACAAGTCCGAAGGACTTCACTCCTTCACCTGGGACGGCAAGACGACCGGCGGCGAAGTCCTGACGGAAGGCGTCTATACGCTGAAGGTCTCGGCGATGGACTCCAAGAACGCCAACGTCGCCAGCCAGGCTCTGACCCAGGGCCGGGTCAAGGGCGTCGAAATGTATAATGGCGAACCGTACCTGGTGGTCGGCGAGACCATACTCCCCCTCTCGACCGTGATCTCTCTGAACGAGATCGCCGACAAACCGAGCAACGACGATACGGAGAATCCGGACGTCCCGACCGAGGAGGCGGCCGCATGATGCGCTCCGCCGCCTTCCCGATGAATTCCATTCAAGGAGCGTCTTCATGAGCTTGAACAGCGCAATGCTGGCCGGCGTGTCCGGCCTGGCCGCCAACTCCGCCGCCCTGGCGGCGATCTCGCAGAACATCGCCAACGTCAACACCGTCGGCTACAAACGCTCGCAGGGCGAGTTCCAGACCCTGGTCAACAGCCAGACCCGCGCCGGCGGTTCCTATTCGGCGGGCGGCGTGATGGCCAACACCCGGTCCTTCGTCAGCCAGGAAGGCCAGCTCCAGCGCACGACCTCCAGCACGGATCTCGCCGTCAGTGGACAGGGCTTTTTCGTCACCACGACCCAGGCCGAAAACGTCGGCGCCACGGACACCCGCCTGTTCACCCGCGCCGGCGCCTTCCGCGTCGACAACCTGGGCTATCTGAAGAACAGCGCCGGCCTTTACCTGCAGGGCTGGCCGGTGGATTCCAACGGCGACATCTCGACCGACCCGTCCGATCTGTCGCGTCTGCGCTCGATCAATATCGGCCAGGTCGGCGGCACGGCGGAACCTACGACCCGCGTCCAGGTCAACGCCAACCTGCGTTCGACCCAGATCGTATCCAGCGCGGCGGCCCCCAGTCGCTACAATGGGGTGAACGACGCCGCCACACCGCCGGTGGAACACGACTTGGACATCTCCTACGTCCGCAAAGGAGCCAACACTTACGAGGTGACGATCAAGACGGGCATCACCAGCATCACCGGCACGGCGACCTATTCGGGCGCCGGGGCATTGACGAGCTTCGCCCCCATCGCCGCCGCCAACTCCAACGGATCTGCCACGGCCACGGCGACGGCCATCACCATCACCCCGACCAGCGGCGCCGCAGCGACGCCCGGCACGCCCTTCGCCATCAACTTCGCCGACATCGGCATGGCGACCGACGGCATCGCCAAAACCAAGTATGACCCCTCGACCAATTCGATGGCGATGTACAACGCCGACGACGACAACCCGGTCGGCGTCAAGCCCGACTTCAAGATGAACATCCCGGTGTCGGATTCGAAGGGCGGCCAGCGCAATCTGGAAATCCGCTTCTTGAAGAGCAACAAGGCCAACGAATGGTACGCTGAAATCGTCTCGGTTCCCGCCGAGGACGTCGTCACCGGCGCACCCTATAACAACGGACAGATCAAGACTGGCCTGATCGCCTTCACGCCCTCCGGCCGTCTCGACATCGAGAAGATGCAGTCCTGGACGCCGGGCATCGGCCTGTTTGACGATCCCGAGCAGGCGACCCTTAGTTTCTTGGAATCCGATCCGACCAACACCATCGACCCTGCGGATACGAACGACAACGGCAAGGTCAAATGGGCCGACGGCCTGGGCATCGCGGCCCAGACGGTCACACTGGATCTGAACACCTCCGCCGGCGGTCTCAGCCAGCTGAACACCGCCTCGGTGGTGCAATCGACCATCACCAACGGCACCGCCTTCGGCAACCTCAGCGAAATCACCATCGACGAGGGCGGCTTCGTGACGGCCATCTTCGACAATGGCGTCATGCGTCGTATCGCCCAGGTCGCCATCGCCACCTTCCCCAGCCCCGACAGCCTGAAGGAAGCGTCCGGCAACGCCTACGCCGTCAGCCTGGAGAGCGGCACCTTCAACCTGAAGGCGGCCGGAACCGGCGGCGCCGGCACGATCGCAGCCCAGCAGCTGGAATCCTCCACCGTCGATCTGTCGGCCGAATTCACCGGCCTGATCACCACCCAGCGGGCCTATTCCGCCTCGTCAAAGATCATCACCACGGCGGACGAAATGCTCGCCGAACTGATCAACATCAAACGCTGATCGGCGAGTAAGTAAGCGTTAGTCTCAATGAATCGTCGTTCAAGCAAGGTTTACAAAATCGTTTGGGGAGGGACGGGTTTTATCAGTTCCTTCACCACGACCCTTAAACCGACCTTAGCGGGGGTGGCCTACATTCATGACACTACGGTGTTGGTGAAAGAGGCATAAGCCCATGTTGCAAGAGCGACGCCTGAATAGCAAAGGCGAACAATACGTGGTCGGACCGACTGGCACGCCCCTGACCCTGAACGATCTGCCGCCGTCCAATACGGATCGGTGGGTGATCCGCCGCAAGGCCGAGGTCGTCGCCGCCGTTCGCGGCGGTCTGCTGAGTCTTGACGACGCCCTGGCGAAGTACCGCCTGACGGCGGAAGAATTCCTCGCCTGGCAGAAGGCCATCGACAAATGGGGCATGCAGGGTCTGCGCACGACGCGGATCCAGAGCTACCGCTCCTAAGGGTTCCCCCCGAAGACGACGAGGGCCGCATCCGGCGACGGGTGCGGCCCTTGTCGTTGGAAGCGCCTGTGTTAAATTCCAAGCATGACCATTTTCGCCGTACAACTCAGCGAACAACTTGAGGCCTTCGTCGATAGGCAGGTCGGCTCAGGCGCGTTTAGTGACCGATCAGCGGTCATCCAAAGCGCTCTGTCAGATATGTTGCAGCAAGACACGCAGTTGACCGCGCTCAAGTCCAAAATCCAGGAAGGCCTGGACGAGTTGGACGCGGGTCTCGGCATCGAGGTCGAGGATATCGAAGCCTGGCTCGACGGCCTCGGCCGCTGACCCTTGCCACTGCATCTCGTCGTGGCCCCTCTGGCGCAAAGCCAGATCGATGCGATCCTTCGAACAGGCGCCGTTGAGTTCGGCGATGTCGCCAGCGCCCGCTACAGAGTGCTTTTTACCGCCGCTTTTCGGCTTCTGGCTCAACATCCAAACCATGCTGTGTCCAAATCGCTCTCGCTGGACCACGAAACGGTGAGATTGTTTCATCTTCGCCATGCGCGTCATCTGGCGACGCCAAGCGAGCGGGTCAGTTCGCCCAGACATGTCATCGCCTATCGTCACGACGATCTTCGCATCGAGATCGCTCAGGTGTTGCATGATCGCATGGATATTCCGGCACGCTTGCGCTGAGGCCTCGAAATCGCGCGGGTTCCGCACTAAATGGCGGCCATGACCCTGGTCGAAGACATCTGCCCCGTTCCCGACATTCGCCGCACCGACATGGATGCGGCGGTCGAGAGCGCGCGGGCGGCGGTCGGCCTGCCGGTCGGGGCGCGCGTCGTCGCGGCCATGTCGGGCGGGGTGGATTCCACCGTCGTCGCCGCCCTGCTGCACAAGGCGGGCTATGACGTCGTCGGCGTCACGCTGCAGCTTTACGACCACGGCGCGGCGCTGAAGAAGAAGGGCGCCTGCTGTGCGGGCCAGGACATCCACGACGCCCGTCTGGCCGCCGAGATGATCGGCATTCCCCACTATGTCCTGGACTACGAGAGCCGGTTCAAGGACGCGGTGATCGATCAGTTCGCCGACTCCTATCTGAAGGGCCAGACCCCGGTCCCCTGCATCCGCTGCAATCAGACGGTCAAGTTCCGCGACCTGCTGGACGTCGCCCGCGACCTCGGCGCCGAGGCCATGGCGACGGGCCACTATGTCCGCCGCGCCGCGGTCGGCAATCGCTCGCAGATGCGCAAGGCGATCGACCATTCGCGCGACCAGTCCTATTTCCTGTTCGCCACCACCCAGGACCAGCTCGACTATCTGCGCTTCCCCCTGGCCGATCTGGAAAAGCCCCAGGTGCGCGGCGTCGCCGCCGAACTGGGGCTGAAGATCGCGGCCAAGCCGGACAGCCAGGACATCTGTTTCGTCCCTTCCGGCGACTATCGCACCCTGATCGACCGTCTGCGTCCGCAGGGCCGCGAGGCCGGCGAGATCGTGCACATGGACGGCCGGGTGCTGGGAACCCACGCCGGCATCACCGACTACACCATCGGCCAGCGCCGGGGCCTGAACGTCGCCGTGGGCGAGCCCCTGTTCGTCGTCAAGCTGGAACCCGAAACCCGCCGCGTCATCGTCGGCCCGCGCGAAGCCCTGCTGACCGCCAGCCTGACCTTGGAAGAAACCAACTGGCTGGGCGACGAAGCCACCATCGTGGAGGCGGCCGCAGCCGGCCTCCCCGTCCTGGCCCGCGTCCGCTCCACGCGCCAGCCCTCGCCCGCCCGTCTGACCCTGGTCGACGGCGATGTCCGCATCGTCTTCGACGAGGGCGAGGAAGGCGTCGCCCCCGGCCAGGCCTGCGCCCTGTACGACCCGGCCGACCCCGACCGCGTTCTGGGCGGCGGCTTCATCCGCGACACGACGGCGGTCGCGGTCTGAGCCTCAGCGCGCGGATCGCCCGCCCTCGCGCGGGCGATAGTCCAGCCGCACGCGGAACTCGCGCGTCCGCCAGGCCGTGCCGGCAGGGGGCCGGGGAAACGGCTCTGCGGCCCTGATCTGACTCAGGGTCGCGGCGTCCAGCGCCGCTCGACCGCTGCTCGACAAGATGCGCGCGTCGCTGACACGCCCCCGGCGATCCAGGGTGAAGGCCACCGTCACCAGGCCCGTGACGCCCCCGGGGTGTCGCTTGTGCGTCTCCACCCAGCGCAGAACCTCGGCGTAATAGTCGTCGACCTGGGCGCCCCCGTTGGCGCCGGACGTCGCCGCCCCGCCGCCCCCGGTCAGGCCCCGCCGCAGGTCCTGCGCCCCATCGGGTCCCGGTTCAGCTTCCGATCCGCCCTCCGCCTGAAACGAAACCAGCGGCTCCGAAACGGCGGACGTCAGGGCTATGGGCGTCGTCTGAAGTGTTGGAAACCGGGTCTGCGACGGCCTGGGCGCCGGTCGGACGGGCGCGGTCTGGACCTCGGGTTCATCCGCAGCCTTCGGATGGTCGCCTCCTTTGGAGGCCGCCGCCTCTGTCGATCCATCGACACTGTCGAAGGCCGCGCGCGGCGACAGCGTCAGTTCGATCACCGGCGCGCCGCCCTGATCGGGCGTCGGCGGGTGAACAGACCCGACCGCCAGCATCGCCAACAGACCCAATTGGACGACCGCAACGACCACCCCGGTCGCTGCCTTGGCGAGCGGAGAAACATACTCAGGCGGCATGAGGGGCGCATAAAACCGGATTGCTGAGAACGCAACTGATAATGAGTTGCAATTCAATTTAGCCAGGCGTACCCCGCCTCCGCTCAGTGGGTTGGGGATCATCACCATGCGTATCGCACTCGTTTCATCCGCCGGCGCAGCGGCTTTGCTGCTTGCAGGCGCTGCACAGGCTCAGACCGCCCAAGCGGCGGATGACGCCATCCCCACCGTCGTCGTCACAGACGAATCAAAAGCCTCCACCGCCTATAGTTTCGGTTCGGCCGTCGATTCCGGCACGACGGTCTTCAGCGGCGAGTCGGTCCAGGACCGCGCGCCCGGCTCGGGCGACGCCAATCAGTTGCTCAAGCTGGCGCCGACTGTCCAGTTCAGCGCCAACGAGGGCATGGCCGACGACGAGAGCCTTCAGGACCTCCGCCCCTCGCGCATTTCGATCGCCGGATCCAGCTATCTGGACAACCTCTTCATCTTGGACGGCGTAGGCGTGAACTCGCGTCTCGACACCTTCAACACCAACGCCCAGCACTATGGCGAAGTCGCCGGCGCGGCCTCCGCGCAGTCCATTTGGGTCGACTCCAGCCTGATCGGCGAGATCAAGCTGATCGATTCGAACATCCCGGCGGAATACGGCGGTTTCCTGGGCGGGGTGGTCGATATCAAGACCCGCGCCCCGGCCTATGCCTATGGGGCGACGGCCTATTATGGCTTCACCCAGACGGACATGGCCAGCTATCGGATGACCAACGCCGTGCGCGCCGAGTTGGAAGGCGTCTATCCTGATAAGCCGGGCTACGAAAAGTCGCGCTACGGCTTCACCATCGATCTGCCGGTAAATGATCGCCTGCGTCTGATGGGCGGCTACAGCTATTCCGACGCCACGGTCACCTACTACCGCGGCTCCGCCTATGGCGGCGGCCCTTTCGGCCAGACCAGCAAGAGCGAGAACTTCCTGCTGAAGGGCGAGTATGATCTGGCGACGGACCTGACGCTGGAAGGCCAGATCACCTGGAGCCCCTATGAGAGCATGAACGCCTCGGGCAACGGCATCGACAACCAGATGTACCAGCACGGCGGCGGCCTGGCCTCCAACCTGCGCCTGCGCGGTAAGCATGGAGCCGCCGACTGGAACGTCCAACTGACCTACGCCGACTCCGACAACGACCGCGACGCGCCCGCTGTGAATCTCAGCCTTCCGTCGTCCGTCGCCAACTGGTGCGACAGCAGCAACTGCACCATGGGCAGTTTCGGCGATCTGGAACAGTCACAGCAGGACTATGGCCTCAAGACCACGTGGTCACAGCCCTTGGCCGGCGGCAAGCTGATCGCAGGCTTCGACTTCGCCCATACGACGGCGGAAAAGAACCGGCCTCAAGACAACTACGCCTACTCGCGCAGCACAGTCAGTTCAGCAGTCAGATGCCTTTACCCCGAAGAGGCGGCGGCTCTCACCTGCGTGCCCGGCTCCTATGCTCTGACCCAGTATTCTATCTACAGGGCCTACCAGACCCAGCTGGACCTGCAGACCTACAGCCTCTGGGGCAGTTACGACTTCGACTGGCGGGGTTTCGAGGTTCGGGCCGGTCTCCGCTACGGCCATGAGACCTTCCTCGGCAATCAT
Organism: Brevundimonas sp. TSRC1-1; assembly: GCF_049898245.1. Taxonomy (NCBI): domain Bacteria; kingdom Pseudomonadati; phylum Pseudomonadota; class Alphaproteobacteria; order Caulobacterales; family Caulobacteraceae; genus Brevundimonas; species Brevundimonas sp. TSRC1-1. The sequence continues at coordinate 484,008 of NZ_JAFCXI010000001.1, read as the reverse complement.
GATGTCTCGCCGCGCCTGTCGATCGCCCATGACCTGCCGTGGTTCGGAATGACTGCAACGGTCGGTCTGAACCGCTATTACAGCCGCGGTTTCCTAGGTTACGCCCTGCGGGAAGACGCACCGGACAACTACATTTATCGCCGCACGCCCGTCAGAGGCGTCTACGGCGACTGGACCTTATACTCCCATACGTCCACCGCCCGGTATTCAGACTCCGACCTGAAGACGCCCTATTCCGACGAACTGACGGCGGCGGTGGCCGGCGGTCTGCTGGGCGGCGAGTATCGGGTCAAAGGCATACTGCGCGAAGGCAAGGATCAGTTCTCTCTGACCAAAACGACCGAGACTTATATCAGCGAAACCCTCGGCACGCGCTCCCGCACCGTCTCGACGGTCGATAACGAAGGCTCATCCAGCTATCGCGGCCTGTCGGTCGAATGGATGCGAAAATTCGGCCGCCACACGATCTCGTTCAACAGCAACGTCTCCCACACCAAGACGTCGGCGATGGAGTACTATGACGAGCTCGAGGATACAGAGGCCGAGCTGGTCTATTACAAGGGCGAGGTCGTCTCCATGTGGAAGGCCCTGGCCGACAATCAACGCCCGGACTACGCCTCCCCCATCATCATCAACGCCGACTTGGGATCGACCTGGCTGAACGGCCGGATCCGCACCAACCTCAACGCCCGCTTCAAGGACGAATTCACCCAGGTCGAGGACACGGGCGAGAACATCACCGTCGATGGGTCGGCCTACGACGTCTACGGCGAAGTTCAGTACGACGCCTCCATCGACGCCAATCTGTCGCTCCAGGCCGAGATCGCCCGCACCCAGTTCGGCACGACGACCCTGGACCTGCGGGTCAACAACCTCTTCGACACGATCCGGAACAACAACTCGACCTCGACCAGCCAGCCCTACCAGCTGGGCCGCAACCTCTGGGTCTCGCTGAAATACAAGTACTGAAGACCTTGAAGCCCGCCCGCGACATCACCGCCCTCGTCGTCGCCGTCCTCGCGCTCCATCTGGGCGTGGGGGCGGCGGTCTCGCGCGTCCAGACGCCGTCCAGCGACGCCGAGCTTCGCCTCGCCTACGCCGGCGGCCCCGAGACCTGGCCTCGCCCGCTCCTGCAAGAGGGCGCGACCTTCGCCGAGTTCGCCCCCCTGCCCCCGGCGCCCGAGCCGGCCGACAATCCGACCACGCCGGAAAAGTCCGCCCTGGGCCAGCGCCTGTTCGACGATCCGAAACTGTCGGCCTCGGGCCAGATCGCCTGCGCCTCCTGCCATGCGCGGGAGCTGGGTTTCGCCGACGGCCTCCGCACCTCCTTCGGTCATGACCGCCAAAGGGGACGGCGCAACGCCCCCTCGGTCGCGACCGCCGCCTGGGCGACCAGCCTGTTCTGGGACGGCCGGGTCAGGACGCTGGAGGAGCAGAGCCTGCACCCCATCGTCGACGCCAGGGAGATGGCCGCCGACCTGCCGGCGGTCACGGCCCGCATCGCCGCCGACCCGTCCTACGCCGTCCCCTTCGCCCAGGCCTTCGGCTCGCCCCAGGTCACGACCGACCGGATCGCCAAGGCCCTGGCCGCCTTCCAGCGCACCCTGAAGCCCCGCCCCAGCCCCTACGCCCGCTTCCTGGCCGGCCGGAGCGACGCCCTGAACGATCAACAGCTGCGCGGCCTGCACCTGTTCCGCACCAAGGCCGGCTGCGCCAACTGCCACTCCGGCCCCCTGCTCAGCGACCAGAAGTTCCACAATCTGGGCCTCAGCTTCTACGGCCGCGCCCGCCAGGATCTGGGCCGCTACGAAGTCACCGGCGCCCCCGCCGACGTCGGCGCCTTCCGCACCCCCTCCCTGCTGAACATCAGCCGCACCGGCCCCTGGATGCACAACGGCCTGTTCCCGACGCTGGAGGGCGTGGTCGCCTTCTATGACGCCGGCGGGGCCCGCCCCCGTCCCGCCCTGGACCAGAAGGATGATCCCCTATTCCCGACCACCGATCCCTTACTGGTCAAACGGAACCTGACGCCACAGGAGCGCGCCGACCTCGTCGCCTTCCTGGAAGCGCTTTAGCCTCAGACGGCGTAGACCCTCAGCCGATGCCCGTCCGGGTCGCGCGCCACGAAGCCGCGCCCGGCCTCCATCTCCATCGGCGGAATCAGGATGCGCGCGCCCCGGTCCCAACAGTCGATATGGGCCTGTTCGACGGCGGCCGGGTCGTCGAGCGGGAACTCCAGCTCGCGCCCCTCGCCCGCATCGGCAGGGGCCCGCCGCATCAGACCCAGCGCCCGGCCCGAGCGCATCATGAACAGGGCGCGGTCCGGCCCCGCCATCAGGGGCCGGTGCCCCAGAAGGCCCGAATAGAAGCGGGCGCTGGCCTCGGGATCGGCCACCGCCAAAAGAATGTCGTCGATGTCAGTCATGTTCGCCCTCCGCCTTCTACGAGAACAAACCTAGACCGGACTACTGCCAGTTCCTGTCAGCATGATCCCGCCTCACCCCGTTTTTCCTGCGCCTCGCGCCAGGTCTTCAGCAGGGCTTGGCGCGAGGTGGGATAGCGCGCCTCCGTCACCTCGGCCTCGACGATCCGGTCGGTGCGGAAACTGCGGAAATCCTGCCTCAGTTCGCACCAGGCCAGCAGCAGCCGCACCCGGTCGAAGAAGACCAGGGCGAAGGGCCAGACCACTCGTTCCGACGTCGCCCCCGCCTCGTCGCGATAACACAGCCTTAGCCGCCGCTCGGTGCGGATCGCCTTCCTCAGCAGGGCGGGATCGACCAGATCGGTCGGAAAGGGCGCGCCCGGCACGACCAGCAGGGCCGAGGTCTCCATCTCGTCGCGCAGGTCCGGCGGCACCACCGCCGCGATCCGCGCCAGCGCGCCCAGCGCCGCCTCGCGCATCCGCGCATCGGCCCGGTCGGCCACCCAGCGCGAGCCCAGCACCAGGGCCTCCACCTCCTCCGGCGTGAACATCAGCGGCGGCAGCAGAAAGCCCGGCTTCAGCACATAGCCGACCCCCGGCTCCCCCTCGATCGTCGCCCCCTGGGCCTGCAGGCTGGCGATGTCGCGATACAGGGTGCGCAGACTGACCCCCGTCTCCTCGGCCAGGGCACGCCCGCTGACCGGCCGGCGACGCCGCCGCAGGGCGTTCAGAAGATCGAGCAGGCGTTCGGACCGGGACACGTCGCGATCCTAGCAGACCTGCTGCCAGAAAGCGGCAGCATCCATCCTCCTCAACCTCGTCGGGGGCGCCGACCACAACCCCTCCACCCGGGTCGAGCGCCGCTTCACCGCCGCCGACTGGACCCGCGACGGCGAGATCATCACCATCCGTCACACCCCCCCGCCTCGCCCACGCCCCGCTACATCCGCGTGCGCGGCACCAACGGCGCCGAGCTTGAGCCCGCCGGCGAAGCCCCCTGGAGCGACCTGTGGTGCTACGCCAACCCGGTGTTCCTCACGCCGGAGGGGTGATGGTCGCGGGTCTCTTGTGCCCCCCGCGCCCGGCGGGGTTGTGCAGGCGGACTTCGAAGTGTAAACGCCCACCTCCGAAGACGAGAGACCCATGTTCACCCACTACGTCCCCATGAATGCGCCCAAGGGCTTGGACCGACTGCCGGTCCAGGGCGAATGCGCATGCGTGAGGGGTAGGTAGGGAAAGATCGGTCATCGACTTCGGTTTTCCAGCAACCCCTCCCGCCACCGGCCGGAGGGGTTTCTTGTATCCGCAAGCGACGTCTCTCCGTCCGGTCCGGGAGGATCACAGACAGAGAAGGAGACGTCGGCCATGTCAGGCTATGACGTGATCGAAGGCTCGGGCGCGCCGATCAAGGCGTGGACCCGAGGGGTGCCCATCGAGGATGCGGCGCTGAAACAGTTGAAGAACGTGGCCTCGCTGCCGTTCATCCACAAACACGTCGCGGTCATGCCGGACGTGCACTGGGGCATGGGCGCCACGGTGGGGTCGGTGATCCCGACCGTGGGGGCCATCATCCCGGCCGCCGTGGGCGTGGACATCGGCTGCGGCATGATGGCGGTGCGGACCTCGATCCGCGCCGAACACCTGCCCGACGACCTGTCGGCGATCCGCTCCGCCATCGAGGCGGCCGTTCCGCACGGCCGCACCGACAATGGCGGGCGCAACGACAAGGGCGCCTGGGCCGCCGAACCGCCGGCCTCGGCCGTGACGCGCTGGGCCGATCTGAAGGCGGGCTATGACGCCGTGGTCGAGAAACACCCCAAGGCGGCGCACCCGCGCGGCTTCGGCCATCTGGGCACCCTGGGCACGGGCAACCACTTCATCGAGCTGTGCCTCGACGAGGCGGGTGACGTGTGGGTGATGCTGCACTCCGGCTCACGCGGCGTGGGCAACCGGTTCGGGACCTATTTCATCGAACGGGCCAAGCACGAGATGCGTCGCTGGCACATCAACCTGCCCGACCAGGACCTGGCTTACTTCCCGGAAGGGACGGACGGCTTCGTCGACTATGTGCGGGCGGTGTCGTGGGCGCAGAAGTACGCGCGCGCCAACCGCGAGGTGATGATGGACAGCGTGCTCGGGGTGCTGAAGGCCTTCTGGCCGGATCTGGAGACGACGCAGGAGGCGGTGAACTGCCACCACAACTACGTCTCGAAGGAGAAGCATTTCGGCAAGGACGTCTTCCTGACCCGCAAGGGGGCGGTGTCGGCCAAGGACGGCGAACTGGGCATCATCCCCGGCTCTATGGGGGCGAAGTCCTTCATCGTACGCGGCAAGGGCAATGCGGACTCGTTCTGCACCTGCTCGCACGGCGCCGGTCGGGCCATGAGCCGGACCGAAGCCAAGCGCCGCTTCACGATCGAGGACCACGTCCGCGCCACCGAGGGCGTGGAATGCCGCAAGGACGCCGAGGTGATCGACGAAACCCCGATGGCCTATAAGGACATCGACGCGGTCATCGCGGCCCAGACCGACCTGATCGAGGTCGTGCACACTCTGCGTCAGGTGGTGTGCGTCAAGGGATGACGGGAGCCGGTTCCGCCGCAGGGTGGGGCCGGCTTTCGTCATTCAGGTAAGGGACGCCAATACACCCAATGCGGCTCGGTGATCAGCGGCGGCATGGACGGAATGGATGGTTTAGGAAGCTCCTCTGGCGCAGTTGCAAAGGACACTTTTGTCCAATCGAATGCTCGGGTGTCCAGTCCACCTGTGAAGACCTCCAGCATTACTAAGACCCCCGTCTCATCCGCCCAGAACTGCGCACCGACGACGGCTCTCAGATCGTCCACCAGAAACCAGGACACATGGTTGGTGATGTCACTGACCGGACTTCTGGGGTGCTGGCTGCGAAAGGTGGTCACGCCCCCCACACCGGAGTTGTAGCGCGCGACGACTTCGGCGTCCTCGAAATGGCGGCGCAGTAGTCCTGCATCAGGTCCCGCCACGGCCAGAAGTTCATTTATCGCGGCAACTTCCAAGGTGGAAAAACCCGGCCCCTGAACATCCTGGAACTTCAATCCTGAAAACCAGAGGCGATAGTTGCGAATGACCCCCTGCCGCCAAGCCAGGAAAGCCAGCGTCCAACTGAACACATAAAGGCCGAGAAACCACGGAATCGACGCGTTCTTGAATACAATCAGGACGGCAAAACAGCCTGCGGCGAGCATGAAAGCCGCCACAAAGAAGATCGCCTTCCGCGCCCGCGCCTTCCGGCTGGGACGTCGATTGAACTTATCCAAGGCTAAAACCCTGGCTGCGCAAATGCCACGCCCCCTAAGCCGCCTCGTCCTTCGGCATCACATCCCCCACCGTCGGACGGTTCTCCGCGCGCGTCAGCAGGATCTCCCTCGGCTTGACGATCTCGCCGCAGCAGCCGCAGGCGATGCGCGGCGTCAGGGTCTGGCCGCAGGTCGAATGAACCATGTCGATTCCGCAGTCGGTCTCGCCATAGACGTGTTTGGCGCCCCAGCCGTGCAGGGTCACCAGAACCCCGTACAGATCCTTGCCCTTGGCCGTCAGCACATATTCGTTGCGCGGCGGACGTTCGGAATAGGGGCGCGGTTCCAGCACCCCGTGCTGGACCAGGCTTTTCAGCCGCGCGGCCAGGACGTTGCGCGCCACGCCCAGATTGTCCTGCCACTGTTCGAACCGGCGCACCCCGTTGAAGGCGTCGCGGATGACCAGCAGGGTCCACGGATCACCGATCACCTCCAGCGTGGCGGCGATGGAGCAGCTTTGGCGGCTGTAGTCTGCGGTGCGTCCCATGCGACAAAAGTGACCCCGCGTCAGCCGCTTGGCAAGAGGGTTGCCAAACCGAACCCGCTAAGTCAGTCTTGTTTGGCAACGGACTGACGGACCTCCCGGTTCGCCGACCTTGTTCCTTTGACTGGCGGAGGGCTCTGCGCTCAAGTCGCGAAGCGTAGCGCAACTTGAAAACTAGCCTTCCGCCTCTTCTTCGCCTGACGCAGGATCGCGCCCATGGCCCATATGACGACTCCCATCTCCCTCGACGCCGCCCTGGCCTTCCACACCCTGGACGACGGCGGCCTGTCGGCGCCCGTGCCGGGTCATTTCTCCAACGGCCCTTCCGGCATGGCGCCGGAGAAGGGCTTCCCCTTCGGCGGTCTGTTGGCGGCCCTGTGCGCCCAGTCGATGCGCCGGGGCCTGTCCCTGACCGCGCCACTGCGCACCCTGTCGGTCCAGTATCTGTCGGCGGCCCGGTTCGGCGATCAGGTCGTCTTTCGTCCGCGCCTGCTGCGCGGCGGCCGCAATGTGATCTATGCGGCGGTCGAGGCGGAACAGGACGGCCGCATGACCCATCACGCCACCGGGACCTATGGACTGGACGGCGACACCACGCCCCTGACCCCGCTTCATCTGCCGCCGCCCCCGCTGGACAGCCTGAACCCCGCCGCCACCATCCAGGGCCCTATGTCGCCCCACTTCGCCCAGCACGTCGAATACCGGTTCGACGGCGGCCCCAACATCCTGGGCGGCAATAGGGGCAAGCCGGTGATCGAGCGCACCTGGATGCGGATGGCCGATCGCCGCCCGCTGGACGAGGTCGGGCTCTGCTATCTGCTGGACGCCCTCTATCCCCCGGCCTGGACCGCCTCGTCCACCCCGGCGCCCATGACCACCGTCGATCTGCGCATCGACATCCTGACCGACCCGACGCCTGAAACCGCGCCCGAGGGCTGGGCCTTCTTCGAGTTCCGGATGCTGGACCTGGGCCTGGGCTGGACGGTGGACGAGGCGACCGCCTGGGGCGCGGACGGAACCCCGCTGGCCATCGCGCGACAGCGGCGCAAACTGCTCCCGCAACGCACGGCCTGACCCGGCGACGGTCAGGCCCTGTTCACCATTCGGCTGTAGGCTCCACATCTCACGAGAGACTCCTCCGATGACCGACCGCCGCCCCCTGCGCGCCGCCGCACTCCCCGTCCTGCTGGGGGCAGCCCTGCTACTCCAGGGCTGCGTCGTCGGCGCCGTGGTCGGCGGAACCGCCGCCGTCGTGGGCGGCACGGCCAAGGCCACCGGCGCAGTCGTCGGCGCCGGCTTCGACGCCGTCACCACCTCCGACGAGGAAACCCGCGCCCGCCGCGAACGCGAACAGCGCGAGTACGAGCGCGACCAACGTCGCTGCGAACAACGCCAGCGCCAGGGCAAGGCCTGCTGATCGGCTGAGGCAAGCCGCCTTCCCTTCAGTGGGCGAGAGAAAGCCGTGCTAATGTCGGGGCATGACCCCGACCGTCCTGATCCCCGGCCTCGTCTGCACGGCCGAACTGTTCGCGCCGCAGATTCCTGCCCTGTGGTCGCACGGCCCGGTCACCATCGCCTCGACGCTGGAGGGCGACACCATCGCCGGGATGGCCGCCGCCATCCTTCGCGACGCCCCGCCCCGCTTCGCCCTCGGCGGCCTGTCGATGGGCGGCTATGTGGCGCTGGAGATTCTGCGCCAGGCGCCGGAGCGGGTCGTGAAACTCGCCCTGCTCGACACCGCCGCCCGCCCCGACACGCCCGAACAGTCGACTCAGCGCCGCGCCCTGATCGCCCGCGTCGAGGCCGGCGAGCTGGAAGCCGTGCTGCACCAGATCGCGCCCAACCTGCTGCACCCCGATCATCGCATGGACCAGCGCCTGATCGAGCTCCAGGTCCGCATGGGCCTGGCCCTCGGCGCCGCCGGCTTCGTGCGACAGCAGATCGCCATCATCGGCCGCATCGACTCGCGCCCGCGCCTGGCCGACATCAAGGTTCCGACCCTGGTCCTGGTCGGCGACAAGGACGCCCTGACCCCGCCGGATCGTTCCGAAGAAATGGCCGCCGCCATCCCTGACGCCCGACTGGTCGTCGTGCCCAACTGCGGCCACGCCTCGACGCTGGAACAGCCCGAGACGGTCAATGCGGCGCTGGCGGAGTGGCTGAACGTCTAAAGACTCAGCACGCACCGCTCGTTGATCGTCGGCCGCGCCACCTGCACCCGGCACAGGCCCGGCCAGGCCGGCTTCAGCGCCTTCACGAACCACAGGCACAGGTTCTCCAGGCTGGGCAGTTCCAGCCCCTCGTGCTCGTTCAGCATGCCGTGGTCCAGCTGCTCCGCCGCAGCCTTCAGCGCCCGGTCCAGCGCCCCCAGGTCCGCGACCCAGTTGTGCTCGGCGTCCAGGGTCTCGGAGCGGATCGTCGCCTCGACCGTGAAGGAATGGCCGTGGACGCGGCGATAGATGCTGCCCTCGGGTTCGTTGGGGAAGTGGTGGGCCGCGTCGAAGGTGGCCTGTTTGGTGATTTCGAAGACGGGCATTAGCGGACGCCGATGTACTTGTGGGTCTGGACGCTCAGGCGCCACTGGGGATGGGTCAGGCAGTATTCGATGGCGGCGGCGGTGTTCGCCGCCTGGTCGGGGCCGTCCATGGGCTGGAGCCAGAACCGTTCGAACGCCAGGTGTTCGAACCGCTCAGGCAGGGCCTTGGGCTGCGGATAGACCAGCTTCAGCTCCTGGCCCTTGATCTGGATCAGGCCCGCGTCCGCCTTGGGACTGACGCAGATCCAGTCGATCCCGTCCGGCGCCGCCAGGGTGCCGTTGCTCTCGATGGCGATCTCGAAACCGCGCGCGTGCAGGGCCTCGACCAGCGGCGGGTCCAACTGCAACAGGGGCTCGCCGCCGGTGCAGACCACCAGTTTCGGATCCCCTGCCCGTCCCCGCCACATCGCCGCAACATGATCGGCCAGCAGGTCGGCGCTCGCGAACTTGCCGCCGCCGTCCCCGTCCACGCCGACGAAGTCCGTGTCGCAGAAGCTGCAGACGGCGCTCGCCCGATCCTGCTCGCGCCCGCTCCACAGATTGCAGCCGGCGAAGCGCAGGAAGATGGCCGGCCGGCCCGCCTGCCCGCCCTCGCCCTGCACCGTCAGAAAGACTTCCTTGGCCGAATAGGTCACGCCTTGGCGCCTTGGGATGCGACCCAGTCTTCATAGCCCGCCGCGCGCAGTTCACAGGCCGGGCATTCGCCGCAGCCATAGCCCCAGGCGTGACGGTGCGTCCGGTCGCCCAGATAACAGGTGTGGCTGTCCTCGATGATCAGTTCGACCAGAGCCTCGCCGCCGATCCGGTCGGCCAGTTCCCAGGTCTGCCCCTTGGTCAGCCACATCAGCGGGGTGTCGATAACCACCGGCTTGTCCAGCCCCAGCGACAGGGCCCGCGCCATGGCCTCCATGGTCTCGTGGCGACAGTCGGGATAGCCCGAATAGTCCGTCTCGCACATGCCGCCGACCAGGACCTCCAGCCCGCGCCGATCCGCCAGGGCCGCCGCCGCCACCAGGAAGATCAGGTTGCGCCCCGGCACGAAGGTGGTGGGCAGGCCGCGCGCGTCCATCTCGATCTTGCGGTCGGCGGTCAGGGCGCTCTCGGCGATCCGGCCATAGCCGGTCAGGTCCACCACATGGTCGTCGCCCAGCCGGTCGGCCCATTGCGGCAGGGCCGTCTTCATCCCGGCGCGCACCGCCTGGCGCGCCTCCATCTCGACCCGATGGCGCTGGCCATAGTCGAAGCCGACCGTCTCCACCCGCTCGAACCGCTCCAGCGCCCAGGCCAGGCAGGTCGCGCTGTCCTGCCCGCCGGAGAACAGGACCAGGGCCGATGTCGGAGACTTTTCCAGGATGACGCTCATGACGAATCTGCGGTCGGCCGGTCGGCCGCGCGCATGCACAAAGGGATGGGGACCCATATGGGTCGGGGCGGCCTTCTACACCAGAGGGGCGGACGGCGCAAAATCCGGGTCGCCGGTCCGCACCTGACGCCGCATTTCATCCACGAAACTTTTTGATCCGGCTTAACTAATCCGCAAGCGCTTCCGGTCAAGGTTGGCAGGGAGTAAGGAGTTCCAGGCAGTATGCCGATCATTGAGACCCTTTCAGAGCGGCCCGAGCCCATCGCCCCGTCCACGCTCGGCTGCGCGGTGCTTGCGCGTTTCGAGCGCGAGCCCGACACCCTGGTCATCCCGGTTGTCGAGAATGACCGCCCCGTGGGTCTGGTCGAACGCACCGCCTTCCTTCAGAAAATCGCCGGCCGCTTCGGCCACGCCCTTTACGACACGCGCCCCATCAGTTTCGCCATGGACGCCGAACCTGCGGTCGTCGAAGGCGACACCCGGATCGACGCCTTCTCCGACATCATGTTGCGCGGCGGTCCCGCCGCCCTGCTGCGCGGCTTCATCGTCACCAAGAACGGCCGGTATCATGGGGTCGGCACAGCGGCGACCCTGCTCAAGGTCGCCACCGACCGCCAGCGCGAACACGACGCCCAGATGGCCGATCAGGCCGCCATCCTCAACGACACCCGCGCCCAGGCCATCGCCGCCGCCCGCGCCAAGAGCCAGTTCCTGGCCATCATGAGCCATGAGCTGCGCACCCCGATGAACGGCGTGCTGGCCGTGGCCGAACTGCTGCGCCGCCAACCTCTGAACGAGGCGGCCCAGGCCCACGTCCAGACCATCGTCGATTCCTCCGAAAGCCTGCTGCGCATCCTTCAGGACGCGGTCGACCTGTCCAAGGCCGAGGCGGGCGAGCTTGAGCTGAACCCCGTCCCCACCCCGCTCCGCGCCGTCATGGACGACGTCCAGTCCCTGTGGGAGCCGCGCGCGTCCCAGGACGGCGTGACCCTGATGGTCGGTTACGAGGGCGACACCGAACTGGCGGCCGTCATCGACGGCGTGCGGCTGAAACAGGTGTTCAACAACCTGATCGGCAACGCCCTGAAATTCGCGCGCAACGGCATGGTCGAGGCCCGGCTCAAGGCCTGGGTCGAGGGCGACCAGATCCGCATGCAGGCCCGCGTCCGCGACGATGGCCCCGGCCTGGACGCAGACCGCGTCGATTCCGTCTTCGAACCCTTTGTGCACGGCTCGGGGCCTGACGGCGCCGGCCTGGGCCTGTCGATCTGCCGTCAGGTGGTCGACCGTATGGGCGGGCGCATCTGGGCCGAGAACAACCAGGGCCGCGGTGCCACCTTCGCCTTCGACCTGACTGCGCGCCGCGCCGTGGTCGAGGTCGAGACCCCGTCGAACGTGTCGGACCTGTCCGAGCTGAACCTCCAGTCCGCCCCGCACATCCTGATCGTCGATGACAATGCGACCAACCGCGTGGTGGCTCAGGCCCTGTGCGAAATGTTCGGCTGCAGCTCGGAACTGGCCGAAGACGGGATCGAGGCGCTCCAGGCCGTTCAGGAAAACCGCTACGACCTGATCCTGATGGATATCAAGATGCCGCGCATGGACGGCGTCCAGGCCACCCAGGCCATTCGCGCCCTGAACGGTCCGGTCAGCCGCATTCCCATCGTCGCCCTCACCGCCAACGCCGATCCGGAAGACGCCAAACACTATCTGTCCATCGGCATGGCCGCCGTGGTCGAGAAGCCGATCAAGCCCGAACGCTTGCGCATGGCGATGAACGCCGCCCTCTCGACGACCCAGGCCGCCGCCGATGACAGTGGCGAGGGCGATGGTGAGAGCGCCCAGGCTCCAAAGCGCCGCGCCGCCCGTCGCGCCTGACGCGCTTCAGGCCCTGGCTCAGTCTGGCCGGACCTCCAGCGCCTCCTCATCCTCCTCGTCGTAGCCCACGAGGCGCAACGCCCGCGCCTTCTGGCCGTTCAGCTCGGCCCATCGCAGCAGCCCCTCCTCGCGGCCGTGGGTGATCCAGATCTCGTCGGGCTTCAGCTCTTCGAAGGTGGCGACCAGTTCGCCCCAGTCGGCGTGATCCGACACCACCAGCGGCAGTTCCACGCCCCTCTGGCGCGCCCGCGCCCGCACCCCCATCCAGCCGGACGCAAAGGCCGTCACCGGATCGGCGAAACTGCGGGCCCAGCGATCCTGGATCGCCGACGGCGGCGCGATCACCACCTCGCCGCCCAAGGCGCCCTTGCCCAGACCCCGCGCCGGCAGGACCGGCCCCAGGTCGATCCCCTCGCGTTCATACAGGGCGTTCAGCCGCTCCATCGCCCCGTGGACATAGATCGGCCGCTCCCACCCCGCCTCGCGCAGGCTCATGATGATCCGCTGCGCCTTGCCCAGGGCGTAGGCGCCGACCAGATGGGCGCGTTCCGGAAACTGACCCAGCGACCGGATCAGCCGTCCGATCTCCTCCTCGGTCGGCGGATGGCGGAACACCGGCAGGCCGAAGGTCGCCTCCGAGATGAAGACATGACAGGGCGTGGGCTCGAACGCCGGGCAGGTCGGGTCGCGCCGGCGCTTGTAGTCGCCCGACACCACCATGGTCAGGCCCTTCCACCTCGCCTCGACCTGGGCCGAGCCCAGCACATGGCCGGCCGGGACCAGCCGCAGGTCCACGCCGTTGACCGCGGCGGCCTCGCCATACTCCACAGCCCGCATCTGCCCCGCGAACTCGGCGCCATAGCGTTCGGCCATGATGGCCAGGGTCTGGCGTGTCGCCAGCACCACGCCGTGCCCGGCCCGCGCATGATCCGAATGGCCGTGGGTGATCACCGCCCGATCCACCGGCCGCACCGGATCGACGTAGAAGTCACCCGGCGGGCAATACAGGCCGGCGGGCGTGGGGTGCAGCAGGTCTTCGGGGCGGATCATGGGACCGTAACGCTCTCGACGCCGTCGGGTCCCCCCTCCATACAGGAGACGATCATCGGCTTCACGGGCGTTCCTTTCGCATGCAAGACAGTTTCGTCGACACCATCCTGCCCCAGCTGGCGACGGGGTCCGCCCACACCAGCGCGCTGGGCTTCGTCTTCGACGGCCTGCACGAGGGCGATCCCCGTATTCGCGTGCCCTGGCGGCCCGATCTGGTCGGCGATCCCGACACCGGCGTCCTGGCCGGCGGCCTCGTCACCACCCTGCTGGACCACATCGGCGGCCTGGCGGTCTGGACGGCCATGGCCGAGTTTCAGCCCATCGCCACCCTGGATCTGCGGGTGGACTATATGCGCGCCGCCCATCCGCGCGTGGACCTGCTGGCCCAGGGGAAATGCTACCGGCTGACGCCGACCATCGCCTTCGTCCGGGCCTGGGCCTTCGAAGAAGACCCATCCGACCCGGTCGCGGCGGCCCAGTCCGCCTATGTGCTGAACCGCGCGCGCCCCGCCCGGGAGAAGACGGCCGCCAACCGTGAGGCCACGGCATGAGCGACCTTCTCGAACGCATCCCCTACGCCCGTTTCCTGAACCTTCAGACCTTGGTCAGCGGCGACGAGATCACCGTCATCCTGCCCTTCGCCGACCGGCTGATCGGCAATCCCATGCTGCCGGCCCTGCACGGTGGTTCGACAGCGGCCCTGCTGGAAATGACGGCCATGGCCCAGGTCGCCCTGGCCTTCCCCAGCCCGCGCCTGCCCCGCCCGATCAATGTCACCGTAGCCTATCTTCGCACCGGCCGCCCGGTCGACGTCTTCGCCCGCGCCAGCATCAGCCGCGCCGGCCGCCGCGTCGCCCATGTCCAGGCCGAGGCCTGGCAGGAAGCCCGCAGCCAGCCCATCGCCTCCCTGACCGCCCATTTCCTGCTGGACAATCCCTAAGCCTTTCAGCGGCTTCGGGCGGACGAAAACAGAAATGACACCCCGTTCGTCGAACAATCGGCGCTGAACACGCGCACGACCATCACGGTTAACAAGACTCTACCAAGCAAGGTTAATCCATGTTAAGCTTACATCTCTTGTAAACCTTGTTTTAGGGGCTTTCTATGGAACGGACCGAAGTCATCGCCAGCGTCGCCGGCGATCTCCACGCGACCGAACACGCGATCGACGCCGCCATCACCCAGGCGACGACGCTGGTTCAATCCTTCATCGGCGCCCGCGCCGCCCTGTCCCTTTCGCCCGTCGCCGCCACCGCGTCGCAGGCCAAGGCCATGGAAACCATCGCCGCCCTCGCCGCCGCCCGCGAGTCCATCGTCGCCTGCCACGCGGAACTCCAGAAGGATCACCGTCGTATGGGTTACGGCACCTACGCCATCGGTCCGGTTGGCAAGCCCGACGACTGGCTTGATCCCAAGCCTGTCAAGCAGACCGGCCACCTTCGCTCGGTCGGGTGAATTTTTGGTAAGCTTAGCGGACTGACATTATCGTTTAACCAGCAATGGTTCATTATCGCCCCCGTGCACTCAGTGCGGGGGCGATTTGCATGGTGAACATGGGTTATGCGGTCGTCGGCGCGATCTTCATGGTCGGCATGGTCCTTTTCGCCTTCATCAAGGGCGGACCGCGAGAACGAGTCGGTGCCGGTTATCTTCTTGCCGCTTGGTTCGCCTCACTGCTCGTTCAGGAGAACAACGGCTTTCGCGGATTGCCTATTGGGATGTTTCTCATTGATGCGATGTCCCTAGTGGTATTCGCCGCTTTAGCCTGGCGGGCGCATCAATCCTGGCCCGTATGGGTAGCCGGCCTACAGCTGATTACTGTCATGGCTCACATCATGATCCTGACGACGAAGACGATCCCCATAGCGTCGCTCTACACAGTGATGAACTTGATCGGCTATCTCATCATCATCTGCATCGGCGTCGGCACCTTCTGGGCCTGGCAGGAGCGCAAGGCTGAGGCCGAGTTTGCGTCTAGGTAGAAATTCCTAATCCCATCCCCTAAACTTCCCCGACTCAGTCGCGGGAACCCCATGCCCCTGTCGCACGCGAAACTCTGGAAGGCCGTGGACGCCCTGGCGCGGCGCGAGGGGTTGTCGCCGTCGGGGCTGGCGCGGCGGGCGGGGCTGGATGCGACCAGTTTCAATCCGTCCAAACGGTTCGGCGCCGGCGATCCGCCCCGTCCCCGCTGGCCTTCGACCGAGAGCATGACCCTGATCCTTCAGGCGACCGGCGTCTCCCTGGCCGAGTTCGCCGCCCTGGCCGACGATGCGCCGCCGACGTCCACGACCGTGCCCCTGCTGGGCCTGGCCCGCGCCGGCCTGGACGGTTTCTTCGACGACGCCGGCCTGCCGGTCGGCGACGGCTGGGATCAGACCGAACTGCCCCGGGTCAACGCCACCACCTTCAGCCTGCGGATCAGCGGGGATTCGATGGCGCCCCTGTATCGCGAGGGCGACCGTGTCATCGTCGACCGCGGCGACCCCGCCGTGCGGCGCGGCGACCGGGTCGTGGCGCGCCTGACCTCGGGCGAGGTGGTGGCCAAGGAGCTGACCGGCCTGACCGCCCGCGCCGCCACCCTGTCCTCGATCAACCCCGACTATCCGCCCCGGATCGTGCCCCGGCGCGAGATCGAATGGATGGCCCGCATCCTGTGGGTCAGCCAATAGAAAGCCCCGCCCGGCGAACCGGACGGGGCCAGGCTCGAACGGCGAACCGTGAGCCTTCGACTGTCCCGGCGGCGGAACCGGACGGGGCGTAAGCAGCCCGCCGCCGAAAACAGTCTTTCCGCAAGCGACCCTTAGCGGGTCACGTAATTCGCATTGACCCAACCGCCGCCGGCGATCTGGATCCAGTCGCCTTGCGAGGCGACGGCCGTGAACTGTTGGCCGGCCGACAGGCTGCCCGCCTGGCGGAAGCCGGTGCCGGGGCCGCTGCGGATGCGCAGGTTCGTGCCGGCGCGATAGGTGTTGGCGTTGGCCTGGGCCGCGGCGCGGGTGCGCTGCTGGTTGCAGCCGATATAGGAGCCGGCCGCCGCGCCGGCGCCGGCGCCGACCACGGTCCCGGCCGTGCGCTCATTGCGCGCCAGGTTCGAGCCGACCACGCCGCCGACGACCGCGCCGATCAGGGCGCCAACGCGTTGACGGCCGCCGGGGGCGTCGCAGTTGGTCACGCCATTGGCCTGGGCCTGGGCGGCCATGGGGGCGGCGGTCACCAGGGCGGCCAGCGCCGCAGCCGTGGCCAGACCCGTCTTCAGAAACTTGCTCGACATAACTCTATCTCCTGTCATCGGGCTTGCCGATGAGGAGACAATGCCCGGCCGAACCTGAAGGCTCCCGGAGCTTCGCCGTTATTTTCCGTTCATCTTCATCGACGCCGCCCCCCCCCCCGAGAGCGGCTCGCGCCAAGGCCGATCTGGTTAGTCCGCCAGACGCCCGTTCGCCCCCGCCTCGATCAGGGCGATGGTCTGCGGCAGGCCGTAGATGGCCGCGAACGAGCCGAAGCGCGGCCCCTGGCTGGCGCCCAGCAGCACTTCGTACAGCGCCCCGAACCAGGCCCTCAGCGGCTCGAACGCATGCGCCTTGCCCACCGCATAGACCTCGTTCTGGATCAGCTCGCCGTCCGTGGTGTCCGCCGGCAACGCCTTCAGCCGTTCCGCCAGATCCAGCAGCGCCGCCTTCTCCTTGTCATCGGGCAGGCGATACGCCTTCGAGGGCTTCACGAAGTCCTCGTAATAGTTCAGCGCCCGGTCCATCAGCTGGTCCAGCAGCGGCTCGTTCTGCGGCGTCGCGTCGGGCAGATATTTGGCGAAATAGGCCCACAGCTGGTCCTTGGTCGAGGCGTTGGCCACCCCCACCAGGTTCAGCAGCAGGGCGAACGACACCGGCGAGGTATGGGTCGGCGGGTTCCCCGCATGGATCGACCAGACGGCGTTGTCGATCCGCTTGGCCGGCTCCTGGGTCTTGTAGCTTTCGATGAAGGCCAGATAGTCGTCGATGGCGCGCGGAATGACGTTGAAGTGCAGGCTCTTGGCCGACTTCGGCGACTGGAACATGTACCAGCTCAGGCTCTCCGGCGTGCCGTAGCGCAGCCATTCGTCCATCGTCAGGCCGTTGCCCTTGGACTTGGAGATCTTCTTGCCTTCGATATCCAGGAACAGTTCATAGTTGAACCCTTCCGGCGGCGTGCCGCCCAGGGCGCGACAGATCTTGCCGCTCTCGCGCACGCTCTCGATCAGGTCCTTGCCCGACATCTCGTAATCGACGTCCAGCGCGACCCAGCGCATGGCCCAGTCCGGCTTCCATTGCAGCTTCACATGACCGCCCGTGACCGGCAGTTCGGTGCGCCCGCCCGCCGGATCGTCGAAGACGATGGTGCCCTTCTCGACATTCCGCTCCAGCGTCGGCACCTGCAGCACATGGCCGGTGATCGGGCTGACCGGCAGGAAGGGCGAATAGGTCGCCCGCCGCTCTTCGCCCAGGGTCGGCAGCATGATGGCCATGACCGCGTCGAACCGCTCCAGCAGGGTCAACAGCGTCGCATCGAATGCGCCGGACTTGTAGGTCTCGGTCGAGCTCATGAACTCGTAGTCGAAGCCGAACGAGTCCAGAAACGCCCGCAGCCGCGCATTATTGTGCGCCCCGAAACTGTCGTGCGTGCCGAACGGATCGCGCACCCGGGTCAGCGACAGATTCAGATCCTCGCGCAGCATCTCCGGGTTCGGCACGCCTTCCGGCACCTTCCTCAACCCGTCCATGTCGTCGCTGAAGGCGATCAGTCGCGTGCGCCAGTGGTCGCCGGTCAGGGCCCGGAAGGCGTTGCGCACCATGGTGGTCCGCGCCACCTCGCCGAAGGTGCCCATGTGCGGCAGACCCGAGGGGCCATAACCCGTCTCCAGCACCACCGGCCGGCGCAGGGCCTCGAACTTGGCCAGGGCCTCGTCGGCCTTGCCGGCGTCGATCAGCGCCCGCGCCTCAGCCCGCTCGCTCTCGCCCAGCCGCTTTTTCAGAACATGGGCCAGCAGATTGCGGGCTTGTTCGAACGGCCAGGACTTGGCCTCACGGGCGAGGATTTCGAGGTTCTGAAGCATGGCGGCGGTTTGCAGTCTGCAACCCGCCGGGTCAACCGCCTTATCCCCCGCCCCGTCAGCCCCTGGCGGCGATGACGATCACCTCGACCTTGTAGTCCGGCGAGGCCAGCCGGCTCTCGCCCGTCGCCCGCGCCGGCGGATTAGCCGTATCGACCCAGGCGTCCCAGACGCTGTTCATCGCGTCGAAATCGGCGATATCGGCCAGCCAGATCTGGGCCATCAGGATCTTCGACTTGTCGCTGCCCGCCTGGGCCAGCAGGGCGTCCACCTCGGCCAGCGCCGTCTTCGTCTGGGCGATCACGTCATCGCCCGGCTCTCCGACCTGCCCGGCCAGATAGACGGTGTCGCCGTGAACCACAGCCTCGCTCATGCGGGCGCCGGGCTGGATGCGGGTGATCATGGGGAGGGCTCCTGATTATTTGGCCCCTATCATACCCGCTCACCGCCCTCGGTCGAACGCTCCCACCGCCCAACTCACCACCGCCGCCCCGGCCGCCACGATGATCGCATCCTCGATCAGGCCGCTCTTCGTCTGCCCGATCCGCACCATCGCCTTCTTGCGTCCGGCCAGCCCCAGATAAGCCAACGGCACGGCCGTCCCAACCGCAAGCGCCGCCCCCAGCTTCTCACGCCCCCGCGGCGCCAAAGCCGACCCGGCGATCCCCGCGCTCATCACCCGCGCCAGCAGGCCCAGGAACACCGTCCGGTCCGGCGCCGACTTCATCTTGTCGCCGAACAGCTCGCCCACGCCCATGGCCAGACCGCCGAACTTGAACAGCGGATGATCCAGCAGCACCAGCCGCCCCGGCGTCTCCCGGTGCGCCAGCCGCGCCCCCGCAATGGCCGCCATGGGCGTCATGGACCGGGCGCTTGCGACGGCGCCGATGAGGACGGACGGGAGGAGTGCGAGGGTTTTCATGCTACCTCAACCCCGCAGGCGCGCGGAGGTTCACCGGCCGCCGCACTTGACCCCCCGCGCCCGGCATGGCCTTTGCCCCGCCGATGAAGACCGCCGATTTCGACTTCGACCTGCCCGAGGACCGCATCGCCCTGCGCCCCGCCGATCCGCGCGATTCCGCCCGGCTGCTGGTGGTCAAGGACGGTGCCCTGGACGACCGCATCATCCGCGACCTGCCCGACTTCCTGAGGCCCGGCGACGCCCTGGTGTTCAACGACACCCGCGTCATCCCCGCCCGCCTGTCGGGCGTCCGCACCCGTCCCGGCCCCGAAGGAGAGACCCTGACGGTCGCCGTCGAGGCCACCCTTCACCACCGCGACGCCCCCGACGTCTGGTCCGCCTTCATGAAGCCGGGCAAGCGCATCAAGCCGGGCGATAGAATCCGCTTCGGACAGGAAGCCGACGCCGCCTGCGACCTGGGCCGCCTCGACGCCACCGTGGCCGACAAGGGCGACGACGGCCTGATCACCCTGAAGTTCGACCTGTCCGGCCCGGCGCTGGACGACGCGATCCGCGACGTCGGGGTCATGCCCCTGCCCCCCTATATCGCCGCCAAACGGCCCGAGGACGACCGCGACCGGTCGGACTATCAGACCGTCTTCGCCGAACACGACGGCTCGGTCGCCGCCCCCACGGCGGGCCTGCACTTCACCCCCGCCCTGCTCGAGGCCATCCGGGCCCGGGGCGTCTCCACCCACGCCGTCACCCTGCATGTCGGCGCAGGCACCTTCCTGCCGGTCAAGGCCGATGACCTGGCCGATCATAAGATGCACAGCGAATGGGGCGAGGTCTCGCCCGAGACCGCCGCCGCCCTGAACGCCGTCCATGCCGCCGGCGGCCGCATCGTCTGCGTCGGCACCACCTCGCTGCGCCTGCTGGAATCCGCCACGACCGAGGCCGGCGAGATCCGCCCCTTCCACGGCGACACCGCCATCTTCATCACCCCCGGCTACCGCTTCCGCGCCGTGGACGTGCTGATGACCAATTTCCACCTGCCCAAATCCACCCTCTTCATGCTGGTCAGCGCCTTCGCCGGCCAGGCTGCGATGAAGACCGCCTACGCCCATGCCGTCGCCGACGGGTATCGGTTTTACTCCTACGGGGACGGGTCCTTGCTGTTCCGGGCGGGCGAAAGCCGATGACCTCACCTCCCCGTTCGCGCAGGCGAACGGGGAGGACCGGCGATCGCGTCAGCGAGCGCCAGGAGGGGGCGACTCGGTGTCTGAAGTCGGGTCGGTCATCACCACCGCCGGAGTCGCCCCCGCCTGGTCGCTACGCGACCGGTCCTCCCCGCGCGCCTTCCCGCGCAGGGAGGTGAGCCAGCGCGCACAATGACGCTGCCTCGCCTTCAACGATTCCAACGCCCTAACAAAATCTCACCCCCCTCTTCTAATCACCCCCCAAAACCCCCGCATAATACCCCCGGTCTCGTCGTTAGGAGGGCTCGTAAGGCCTGCGACCTTGCGGCGGCGGGAGCGTAGGGATCAGGGGCGGGGGTGGGATCCCCTCGCGCCGCATGACGGTGCATCGGTGGGCTCATCCCGCGCAGAAACGTCGGCGGAGGACTCGGGGTTAGGAACCCGGTCGCACTCGGGACGGTCCTTCGCAGGGATCGCCGACCTGACGCAGGCCTTGGGGAAGAGGCATCACAACTGCCGCTTCAATATCCCCGGCCGGCAGAAACACCCTGCGCGCGGAGCGTCTGTCTTCGTCGAAACGGTAAAAACTAATCCATCCCGGGCGAGGCCCGGCGCTCCGTCCTGCCCTCCACTCGCGATGGGCCTCCAACTTCGCAGCGAAAGCGCGTCGGCGCCTCCGCTCGCCCTGTAGCCTTCCGCCGCCTGAACCCTTAAATGCCGTCCCCTGACGAAAGATCGCCCGTGACGCCCGACGATTTCGAACTCGATCTCCCGCAAGACCTCCAGGACGGCCTGATCGCCGTCGGCGAGGCCGCGCGCGACCTGGACCAGCCCTGGTGGATCTTCGGCGGGGCGGCCATGGCGCTTTACGGTCTGACCGACCTGCATGTGCCCGACATCGACGTCCTGTGCGCTCCGCGCGACGCCCGCGCCCTGCTGGCGGCCCTGGACGGACAGATCGTGCCCGACCCGGGCGAGGGCCTGTTCCGCTCGGCCGTCTTCGGCCGCGCCCCGGATCAGCCGATCCTGGTCGAGGTCATGGCCGATCTGGAGACCCGCGACGGCGCCGAATGGCGGCCGGTGGCCTTTACGTCGCGCCGTCCGGTCTTCATCGACGACGTCCCGCTGTTCGTGCCCGACATCCGGGACCATATCGCCCTCTACCGCCTGTTCGGCCGCCCCAAGGATCTGGCGCGGGTCGAACAGCTTGAACGACTGATCGCCTGATGCCCTTCCCCTTCGAGATTTCCGCCAAAGAGGGCCGCGCCCGCACCGGCGTGCTGAAGACCGCGCGCGGCGACATCCGCACCCCCGCCTTCATGCCTGTCGGCACGGCGGCGACGGTCAAGGCGATGACGGTGGACCAGGTCAAGGCGACCGGCGCCGACATCATCCTGGGCAACACCTATCATCTGATGCTGCGCCCCGGCCCCGAGCGGATGGAGCGGCTGGGCGGGCTCCACAAATTCATGGGCTGGGACAAGCCGATCCTGACCGACAGCGGCGGCTTCCAGGTCATGTCCCTGGCCGGGATTTCAAAGGTGAAGGAAGAGGCCGTGACCTTCTCCTCCCACATCGACGGTTCCAAACACGTCCTGACGCCAGAACGCTCGATCGAGATCCAGGCCGACCGGATCGGCGCCGACATCTCGATGCAACTGGACCAGTGCGTGGCGTATCCGGCCGAGAAGGACGCGGCCCGCAAGGCCATGGAACTGTCGATCCGCTGGGGCGCCCGCTCCAAGGCCCGGTTCGGCGAGCGGGAAAACCAGGCCCTGTTCGGCATCCAGCAGGGCTCGACCTTCGAGGACCTTCGTCGCCAGTCGTCGGACCAGCTGCGTGAGATCGGCTTCGACGGCTACGCGATCGGCGGTCTGGCCGTGGGCGAAGGCCACCAGGCCATGTGCGAGGTGCTGGACTACGCTCCCGAGATGCTGCCCGCCGACCGTCCCCGCTATCTGATGGGGGTGGGCAAGCCGATCGACCTGGTCGAGGCGGTGTATCGCGGCGTGGACATGTTCGACTGCGTCCTGCCGACCCGCGCCGGCCGCCACGGCCAGGCCTGGACCTGGGACGGCCCGCTGAACCTGAAGAACGCCCGCTTCGCCGAGGACCAGGATCCGCTCGATCCCGCCATCGACGGGCCGTCGTCGCAGTATTCCAAGGCCTATCTGCACCACCTGATCCGCGCCGACGAAATCCTCGGCAAGGTCCTGCTCAGCTGGCACAATATCGCCTTCTACCAGGCCCTGACCGCCGCCATGCGCGCCGCGATTTCGGAAGGCCGATTCGAACAGTTCCGCCGCGACTTCCATGCGCGGCATGTGTCGAACTGACCCCCGGAACCATTTGATGCGCGTCGAGAAGTCAGGCTTCCACGCCTACAACACCTATCTGGAAGAGCCGTCCCGCGACGCGGGGAACGAGACGGCCCTGCACCGCCACGTCATCATCATCGGCGGCGACAAATACTCATTCTTCGCCCACTGGTCCGGCAAGTTCGCGCACAAGGGCGAGCGGATCTCGTTCGACTGGGACTGGGACCGGACCGGCGAGTTCCGCAACATCGACAAATCCTCCTTCGAGGCCTTCGCCAAGGACGGCGCGGTACAGATCAGAGGCGATCGCACCGACAAGCGCCGGCCTGCCGGCAGACGTTAGATCCTGTCGGTCGTGGGTCGAACGGCCAAGCCGCCCCTACCGCTTCGGCCGGAACCAGCTCGGCGCCGCCGGCGGGGCGCAGTTCCTCTGCATGCCAATCCCCTTCAGAAACGCCCGCCGCATCCGCCCCGCCTGGATGGCCGACTGGACATGGCGGCTATGCTGATCGGCGCCGCTGAGCCGGCGGATCCAGCTTCGTCCGGGAATGAAATCGGTCGTCGTCCCGCGAATGGCGTCCAGGGCCGCCTTGGCCGCCGCATCGGCCGCCTGTTCGCTGCGATACGAGCCGTCCTGGCGCGGCGGCTCGTCCGTATCCGGCCCCAGGGCCTCGTCCAGCCGCGC
This sequence comes from Brevundimonas sp. TSRC1-1, assembly GCF_049898245.1. NCBI lineage: Bacteria > Pseudomonadati > Pseudomonadota > Alphaproteobacteria > Caulobacterales > Caulobacteraceae > Brevundimonas > Brevundimonas sp. TSRC1-1. The sequence continues at coordinate 460,751 of NZ_JAFCXI010000001.1, read as the reverse complement.
CACCTCGGCCCCGATGGTCGAGCACTGGTTCAGATTACGCAGGTCATAGGGATTGGCCTCGGCCTGCAACAGCACCGTCGGGATGTATTCCCGGCGCAGGTTGAAATCCTCCAGCGGCGCCGTCGCCGCGGCCCCGACCCCGGCCCCAAAATCGCTCACGGCGCCGCCGCAGCCGGACAGCAGCAGGGAGGCGGTGGTGACCAGAGATAGGGCGCGCATGGCGTCTTGAACCACGGCAGGCGGGCGACGGGAAGCCATGGCCAGTCCTTCCCCAGGCGTCGCTTTGAAGCAGAATCAGAGGGACGGCGTCGTTTTCACCTGTCCGATTGAGCCAGATCAACGCCCGTTCGCCCGGCCGCACCTTATTGATCAGCAAGGGGTGAGCAGCGCCTACCCACCGCCGCCTCCTCCGAAGAGCGGAGAGGGATCATGCTCAGAGTCGTTCACGTGATCGCCGGCCTGATCGCGATTCTGATGATCGCGATCTTCTGGGTTTCGACGGCCCTCAGCGAGATATTTGCTCCCCCGGAGGTGGTTGCAGCCGTTAAGACAGCCATACCCTGGGGCTTTCTGGTGCTGATCCCGGCCCTCATGGCCACGGGAGGCTCGGGATTCATCCTGGCTGACGGCCGGCGGACCGGCCTGATCGGCGTAAAGTCCCGACGCATGCAGGTGGTCGCCGCCAATGGCCTGCTGATCCTGCTGCCCGCCGCCCTATTCCTGGCGTTCAGGGCCCGGAGTGCTGCGTTTGACGCGACCTTTTACGCGATTCAGGCGCTGGAACTGGCGGCGGGCCTGGTCAACGTCACGCTGATCGGCCTCAACCTGCGCGACGGCCTCAGGATGACGGGCCGTCTGCGGCGCCAAAGGGGGCCAGCGTGATCCGGGCCCTCTATGTGGCCGGCCTTCTTGCGCCGGTGCTTTTTCTGCTTTCGGTCGTGCTCGGCGGCGCGCACCAACCCGGCTACTCCCACCTGGCTGATCCAGTCAGCGCCCTCGGCATGTCGGGAGCGGCGGACGGCGCGGCGATCAACGGCGCCTGGGCGGTGACGGGTCTGTTGATCATGGCTCTGGGATTGGCCCTGTGGCGGGACAGCCGGAGCCCCGGGCGCGTCCCGGGGGCCGCCCTGCTGGTCGCTGGCGCTGCGTCGGCCGCGATCGCGGTGTGGTTTCCAATGGATCCGCCGGGCGTGCCGATGTCGACCGCCCAGGCGGGTCACAACGGCCTTGTCGCCTTGGCCGCCGTCGCCTTCGCCGTGGCCATGCTGACGGCGGCGGGCTCCGCGGCCGCTCCGTTCGCCTATCGTCGCCTGACCTGGGCCGCCCTCGGTGCTATGGCGTTGGGCGGCGCAGGCGCGGCCCTGACCCATTTCCTTGGGTGGGACTGGGTCGGGGGATTCGAGCGCATCACCCAGGGTGGCTATCACGGGTGGCTGCTGATGACCGGCGCCACAGGACTGCGGGGACGCTGGCGGCGGAGCTTGCGGAGGTCCGGGGCGCAATCGCCGACTCCGGCGCCCGGGCCTGGCGTCGGACGCCAGGGGACCGGTCAGGCCAGGTTCCGCCAGAACCCGACACCGCGAAAGAGAAAATGGTACGTCCTCTCGGGCTCGAACCGAGGACCCTCTGATTAAAAGTCAGATGCTCTAACCAACTGAGCTAAGGACGCACCGTGCGACGTTCAGGACTGGCCCGAACCGTCGAAGGGCGCCTTCTGTTGCAATCCGCTCTTCCGGTCAAGACCGGGTCTGCTACTCAATGCGTATGAAACCGCTGAACGGACTGCGCATCCTGGAGTTCGACGGCCTGGGGCCGGTGACTTTCGCCGGCCTGATGCTGGCCGACATGGGGGCCGAGGTGCTGCGTCTGACCCGCGCGGCCTCGGCGGGCGTCCCCGTTTTCGCCGAGGTGGGCGGGGCCCTGCTGCATCGCGGACGGACCGCCGTACCCGTGGACCTGAAGTCCGACAGCGACCGCGAGCGGATCCTGCGCCTGGTCGACGGCGCGGACGCCGTGATCGAAGGCTTCCGTCCGGGGGTCATGGAACGGCTGGGCTATGGTCCCGAGGTTCTGCACGCCCGCAACCCGGCCCTGGTCTTCGGTCGGGTGACAGGCTGGGGCCAGACTGGGCCGCTGGCCGACGCCGTGGGGCACGACCTGAACTATATCGGCCTGTCGGGGGTGCTGCACGCCATGGGCGAGGCGGACCGCCCGCCGCCCCCGCCGCTGAACCTGGTCGGCGATTACGGCGGCGGGGCCATGATGCTGGCGACAGGGGTGCTGGCGGCCTTGCTGGAGGCCAGGACCACCGGACGGGGCCGGATCGTGGACGCCGCCATGACCGACGGCGCGGCCCTGTTGGGCGGCCTGTTCCAGGCCCTGCGCGGCCAGGGGCTATGGAGCGAGCGCCGCGGAGCCAATCTGCTGGACGGAGGCGCGCCCTTCTATCGCTGCTACGCCTGTCGGGACGGCGGCTTCATCGCGGTCGCGGCGCTGGAGCCGCGCTTCTACGCCGCGCTGCTGGCGGGCCTTGGGATCGATCCGTCCGAAGCGCCTCAGCATGACAGGACCGGCTGGGCCGCCCTGCACGACCGGTTCGCCGCCCTGTTCGCGGCGAGGGACCGGGACGACTGGGCGACGCATTTCGCCGGGACCGAGGCCTGCGTGACGCCCGTCCTCGGCCTGGCGGAGGCGCCGGATCATCCGCACAATCGCGACCGGGCGACCTTCCGGAACGGCCTGCCCGCCCCTGCGCCCCGCTTCGACGGCGCCGAACCGCCAACGCCGACCGTCCCGCCCCTGACCGCCCTGGGCGAGGCGGCCTGGAGCAAGAGGCGGGATGACCCCTGAAGTTTTCCGCGCTATGGGAACGAGGCGGCGCCGAGGGCGTTGCAACGGACGATATCCGGGGAACTATTTCTGATGAGACGCTCGATCTTCGTTCTGACCGCGACGGCGCTGGGCGCGCTGGTGCTTGCGGGCTGCGACGACTACCAATCGAGGTCGCAGGACGACTATGCCGACGCCCCTCCGGTCGAAGAACAGGCTCCCGCCGCCGAGGATTCGGCCGAGCCTGTCGTCGCGCCTGAAGTGACCGATCCGGCGCCGGCGCCCGCGCCAGCCCCCCTTCCGCCGGAAGAGCGGACGTCCGAACAGTCGGTTCAGCCGGAAAGCGAAACCCTGTTCTACTGAGGCGCGCCGCTTCGCCGCCACATCAGGATGCAAGGGCGTACCGAGACGCCGACTTGGAGTCCGCGCCCTTGACGAAAGCTAGAGTTTGACGTTCCGGCCCACCCTGTTTCTCGCTGCCCTGGCGACCTGCAGCCTTTCCGCCCAGGCCGCCTCAGCCGATCCTCGCGCCCAGATCCGCGGCGACATGGACGCCGAACTGCGCCGCATGCTGGAACGTGCGGTCGGCGAGGTGGATGGGGCCCCGGAAAGCCGTTTCGAAGCCCGCCGCCGCGCCCAGGGTGCCCTGTCGGCAGCCGAGGCCCTGCTGCGTTCCGAAGCCTATTACCAGCCCGTGCTGGAAGACGTGGTCGAGGGCGAGGATCGGCCGTCGGCCATCGTGGACGTCCAGCCTGGCCGCCGGTTCCTGCTGACCCAGCCCACGATCACCTGGACCGATCCAGCGCCCGACGCCGAAAGCGCCGCCGACGCCCTGAAGGCCATAGGCCTGAAGGCGGGAGCCCCTGGCCGGGCCGTGGACGTCATCTCCGGCGAGGGCCGGGCCGTCGCCACCCTGGTCCGCGACGGCTACGCCGACGCCAAGGCCGATCCGCGCCGCGTCGTGGTTGATCACGCCGCCTTCACGGTCGCCCCGGAATACCGCATCGACTCGGGCCGACTCGTCCTGCTGGACGGCGTGGTCATGCCCCGGACCGGTCGCACCAACCCGGCCTGGGTCGCGGGCCTGGCCCCCTGGACCGAGGGCGATCGCTATGATCCTGACCAGGTGGCCGAACTGGAACGCCGGCTGCTGGACACGGGGGTCTATGACGGGGTCGGCGTCGCCCTGGCGCCCGTCGACCAGACCAACGCCGACGGGCATCGCCCCATCATCGTCAATCTGCAGGACCGGCCGCGCCGCGTGCTGGAGGCCGGGGCCACCTGGTCCACGGCCGAGGGCGCGGGGGTCGATCTGATCTGGACCCGCTACAACCGGTTCGGCCGCGCCGACACCCTTCGGCTGGAAACACGGCTGGCCGATATCGACAGCCGGATCGGCGCCGACCTGTCCCTGCCCCACTGGCGCAAGCCGGGTCGGACGCTGAAGCTGAGCGCCGGCGTGGTCAAGGAAGACACCGACGCCTACGACCGCACCGCCCTGGTGCTGGCCGCCGAACTGCAGCAGCGGATCGGCAAGACCTCCTACTTCAACTATGGGGTCGGGCTGGACGCCGGCCGGTACAACGAGATCCGGTACGACTACACCTCCATCCCGCCCCGTGCGGTCAGCTTCGATCGCGATCTGGCCATCATCACCGGGCGGACCAGCGCCTATATCGACAACTCCAACGACCCGCTGAATCCGATCCAGGGCTGGCGCGTGACCGCCTCGGTCCAGCCGACCGCCGTGACCGGCCAGGACACGATCCTGTTCCTGCGCGGCGAAACCCAGGCCACGGCCTATCTGCCGCTCCAGGACGGGGCGCGCACGGTTCTGGCCGGCCGTCTCCGCATCGGTTCGATCATCGGCGGCGGCGAGCTGAGCGTGCCGTCGGACCGTCTGTTCTACTCGGGCGGCGGCGGATCGGTGCGCGGTTACTCCTATCAGAGCGTCAATCCCAAACTGCCCGACCTGACCCCGCGCGGCGGCCTGTCGCTGTTCGAGACCTCGCTGGAGGTGCGCCGTGACATCGGTCAGAGCTTCCAGGCCGTGGCCTTCGTCGATGCGGGCGCCGTCGGCTTCCAGGAGACGCCGAACCTGACCAACATGCGGTACGGCGCGGGTCTGGGCGTCCGCTACAAGCTGCCGTTCGGTCCCATCCGCGCCGACATCGCCGTGCCGCTGGACAAGCGCGAGGGCGATTCCGCCTTCCAGATCTACATCAGCATCGGGCAGGCGTTTTGACCGAAGCCCCGCCCGAAAACACGCCGGACGCCGCACCGCCGGAAGAATCCGCGGCCGAAGTTCGCAAGAAGCGCAGCCTGCTGCAGCTGTTGGCCCTGGTCGTCGGCGGCGTGGTCGGCGGCCTGCTGGTGCTGCTGGTCATCGCCCTGATCGGCGGGCGGATGTACATCGTCTCGGACGGCGGGCGTGACCTGGTGACCGGCTTCGTCCAGGGCCAGAAGATCAGCCGCTATGGCCGGATCAACGTCTATGGGCTGAAGGGCGACCTGTTCGACGACTTCACCCTGGACCGGGTCACGGTGACGGACCGGGACGGCGTCTGGCTGGACGCCCGCAATGTCCGGGTCGACTGGTCCTACTGGCCGTTGATCACCCGTCGGTTCCACGCCACCGACATCAGCGCCGAGGTGATCCAGCTGGTTCGTCGGCCGGTTCTGGACGCTCCCAGCGGCGAACCCGGCGGCCCCCAACCGATCGACGTCGATATCGACCGCTTCTCCGCCAGGGTCGAACTGCTGGAAGGCTTCTCCAAGGAATACGGCCGCTGGAACCTGACGGGCGACATCGCCCTGCCGCGACGCGGGGCCAAGACCGCGACCGTCAACGCCGACAGCCTGAACCGTCACGGCGACTATCTGCGGCTGGCGGCGACCTTCGGCGGCAAGCTGGAAGAGACCCGCGTCAATCTGCGCGCCAATGAAGCCCAGGGCGGGCCGCTGGCCGGATCCCTGGGCTATTCGCCCGACCTGCCCTTCTCGGCCGTGGCCTTGGTGAACGCCGACATGGTCCACGCCAAGGTCCAGACCGGCCAGTTCACGCCCCTGACCGTCGATGGCCGGTTCGGCGAAAACGGATCGCGCGTCTCGGGCTTCTTCGACTTCAGCGGATCGGACCTGTTCGAACCCTTTGTTCAGCGCGTGGGCCGCACCGCCCGGTTCGGCTTCGCCATGGTGCCGGCCAAGGACAAGGCGTTCCAGGGCGTGGGCTGGAAACTGATGTCGGACAATGTCGCGTCCGAGGCCCGCGGTCTGATCCGCATGTCGGATCGCAGTTCGCCTGATGGAATCAGGCTGGATCTCCAGACCGTCTCGCTGAGCCGTCTGGTCGGGTCCGACGTCGGCGGGCCGGCCGCCTATTCCGGACTGTTCAAGGGCGACGCCGAGACCTGGACCCTGGAGGGTCAGGCCAGCCTGCTGAACGCCAATCTGGCCAGCTATCGCGCCACCCGCCTGGCCGGTCCGCTGAACGTCCAGGTCAAGGACGGCCGGATCGATCTGGACGGGGACATCCGCGCCGTCGGAGGTTCATCCGAGGGGCTGATCGGCGGCCTGCTGGGCGCGACGCCGCGCGTGCAGATGGAGGCCGCCCGGATGAAGGACGGCGCCCTGTTGCTGGAAAAACTTGATCTTCAAGGCCAGGGGCTGACGCTGAAGGGCTCGGGCTCGCGCAATCTGCTGAGCGGCATGGGCTTCCGCGGCGATGCGCAACTGACCGACGCCTCGCGGGTCCTGCCCGAGGCCAAGGGCGCCTTTGGCGGTCCGGTCCGCGCCTCGTCGGCCAAGACCGGCGCGCCCTGGGTGCTGACCTTCGACGGCCGGGGCCGCAATCTGACGGTCGGAATGGACGAGCTGAACCGGTTGCTGGGCCGCACGCCGCGCCTGCAACTGACCGGCAAGCTGAATGGGAACCGGATCGAGGTGGATCGCGGCGAACTGACCGGAGCGGCGGGCCGCGCCGGGGCCAAGGGCCTGATCGAGACCGACGGCCGCCTGCGGCTGGCGCTGGACTGGAACGCGCGCGGCCCCTTCGCCGTGGGGCCGGTCGAGATCGGCGGCGACATGAACGGGCGCGGCGCCCTGACCGGCACATTGTCCCAGCCGCGCGTCGATCTGACCGCCGGATTCGATACGGTCACGGCCGGCGCCCTGACCCTGACCCAGGCCGACCTGATCCTGAGTTTCCGCAAGGGCGCGGATGCGTCGGACGGCCGGATCACTGTGACCAGCGGTTCGAACTACGGCCCGGCCCGGGCGTCCGGGAACTTCTTCCTGGGCGGGCGGCGGATCCGGCTGAGCGATCTGGACGTCAACGCCGGCGGGGTGACCGCCCAGGGGGCGATCGCCCTGTCCAACAACGTCCCCTCCAGCGCGGACCTGACCTTCACCGCCCGCACCGGCGCCTTCCTGGCGTCGGGCGAGGCCAACGGCCGCATCCGTCTGACCGAAGGCGGCGGATCCGAAAGCGCCATCCTGGACGTCAACGGCCGCAACATCCGCCTGGCCGGCCAGAGCTGGAACATCCGCACCATCGACCTGGACGGCCGCGGCACGCTGGACAACCTGCCCTTCACCCTGGCGCTGGACGTCAGCGGCGGCGTCCCCGCCCAGTTCAACGGCACAGGCGTCTATTCGCGGCGCGGGGCCGCCCAGACCCTGACCCTGCGCGGCGGCGGCCGGGTGCGCGAGGTGGCCTTCACCACCCGCAGCGCCGCCATGATCACCCTGAACGGCCAGAGCCGGACAGCCCACCTGGACCTGGGTGTCGGCAGCGGCGTGCTGCTGGCCGATCTGCGTCAGGACGCGCGCACGGCGATCATCCAGGCTGACCTGACCAGCGTGGACCTGCAGACCCTGTCGCCCAATCTCCGCGGCCGCGCCACCGGGCGGGTCGCCCTGCGCGGCGCGGGCGACGACCTGTCCGGGGCGGCCAACGTCACCCTGGCGGATGTCCGCAGCATCGACGCCCCCAGCGGGCTTTCGGTCGACGGCCGGCTGGACGCGACCCTGATCAACAACAGCCTGACGATCAAGGCGACGGCGTCCGACGAGGGCGCTGTCCAGGCGGCGGCCGATGTCGTCCTGCCGGTCGAGGCCTCGGCCGCCCCGCTGCGTCTGGCCATCGCCCGCCAGCGGCCCATGTCCGGCAATGTTTCGATCAACGGCCAGATCCAGCCGATCTGGGACCTGTTTCTGGGCGGCGACCGCAGTCTGGCGGGCCAGGTGGCGGGCCAGGCGACCCTAGGCGGTACCCTGGCCGCGCCACGCCTGAACGGACGGTTCGACCTGACCCAGGGCTCCTATCGCGAGAAGGCGGTCGGCCTGGTCCTGGGCGACCTGACTCTGAGGACAAGCTTCGACGACACCACGGCCCTGATCGAGACCTTCACCGCCAATGACACCGCCGGCGGCACAGTCGCCGGCCAGGGCCGGATCGGGCTGCGCGAAGGCTCGGGCTCGACGGCGCAGTTGAACCTCACGCGGTTCCGGGTCATCGACAACGATATCGGCGAGGCCCGCGCTTCAGGTCCGATCACCATTGTTCGCGGTCAGGACGGCAACATCCAGCTGTCGGGCCAGATGAATATCGACGAGGCCCGGATCGAGCCGGAAGTGCCCGGCGCCACCGGCATCGTCTCGATGGACGTGGTCGAGATCAATCGTCCCGGCGGCGATCCGGTCGAGACCGAGGCCCGTCAACGCGGGCCGCAGATCGGCATGGACATCGCCCTGCGCTCGACCGGCGGCAAGGTGCGGGTCAGCGGCCGCGGCCTGAACGTCGTGCTCGACGTCAACGCCCGGGTGCGCGGCACCATCGCCCAGCCGCAACTGACCGGCACGGCCAATGTGGTGCGCGGCGATTACGAGTTCGCGGGCAAGCGGTTCATCTTCAACGACACCGGCCGCGTGACCCTGTCGACCGATCCGAAGCAGATCCGCCTGAACCTGTCGGCGACGCGCGAGGATACGGCCCTGACCGCCTCCATCGCCGTGACCGGCACAGCCGACCAGCCGAAGATCGCCCTGACGTCCACCCCCGCCCTGCCCCAGGACGAAATCCTGTCGCAGGTGCTGTTCGGCCGTTCGGCCTCGCAACTGTCGCCGTTCGAGGCGGCGCAACTGGCCGCCGGGGTCGCGGCCCTGGCGGGCGGCGGCGGCTTCGACGTGATCGGGAACCTGCGCGAACTGGCCGGGCTTGACCGTCTGTCCTTCGGCGGCCAGGCCTCGGCCGTGACGGTCGCCGGCGGTCGCTACATCACCGACAACGTCTATCTGGAGGTCATCGGCGGCGGCGAAGGCGGGGCGGCGGTCAAGGTCGAATGGCAGCCGCGCCGCAACCTGGCCATCAGTTCGCAGTTCGGCGGTCAGGGCGACACCAGCCTGTCGATCCGCTGGCGCCGCGAAAGCCGCGAAGCCGGCCAGCGCACCGACCGCCGCCCGAACCGGAACTAAGCCTCAGCCGCCCGACGTGCCCCACGCGACCTTCACCTTTGGCCCCGCGACGGCTAGGGTCGGGCCGATGCGGATTCTGACCACGGACCAGGCCGTCCTCGACCACGTCGCCGCGCGACGCGAGGCGATTATCGGCCGCACCATCGACTGGGCGAACATCAACTCCGGCAGCCGCAACGCCGCCGGTTTGAACGCCGTGCTGGACGCGCTGGAGGCCGTAGCCAGGGCCCTGCCCGGCGCCGTCGTCGAACGGATCGCCACCCAGGGCTCCACCACCGTCGCCGACGACGGCTCGGTGCGGACCGAGGCTCACGCCGACGCGCTGAAGATCACCGCCCGTCCCGAGGCTCCGATCCAGGTCGTCCTGACCGGCCACTACGATACCGTCTTCCCTGCCGACAGCCGCTTCCAGACCGTCACGACCCGCGCGGACGGCGCCCTGAACGGCCCCGGCGTCGCCGACATGAAGGGCGGGATCAGCGTGCTGCTGGCCGCGCTGGACGCCTTCGAGACCCACCCCGAAAAGCACGGCGTCGGCTGGACCGTGCTGCTGAGCCCCGACGAGGAGATCGGCTCGCCCGCCTCGGCCCCGCTGCTGGCCGAACTGGGCGCGCGCGGGCATGTGGGCCTGACCTATGAACCGGCCCTGGCGGACGGCACCCTGGCCGGTGCGCGCAAGGGCAGCGGCAACTATCATCTGATCGTGACGGGCAAGGCCGCCCATGCCGGCCGCGCCTTCGAAGAGGGCCGCAACGCCATAGCGGGAGCGGCCATGATCGCCGCCGCCCTTCACGGGCTGAACGGCCAGAAGGACGGCGTCACCGTCAATGTGGCCAAGATTTCGGGCGGCGGGGCCCTGAACGTCGTCGCCGACAACGCTGTGGTGCGGTTCAACGTGCGTGTGCCAGACAAGGCCGCCGCCGACTGGATCGACGCCTCGGTCCACGCCATCGCCGCCACGCCGCCGTTCGAGGGTCTGACCCTGGACCTGCACGGCGGCTTCACCCGTCCGCCCAAGCCGATGGACGCCGCCCAGACGGCCCTGTTCGAGGCGGTGAAACAAGCCGGCGCCCTGCTGGGCCAGCCCATCGCCTGGAAGCCTTCGGGCGGCGTCTGCGAAGGCAACAACCTCCACGCCGCCGGATTGCCCAACATCGACACCCTGGGCGTCCGGGGCGGCGACATCCATTCGGAACAGGAGTTCGCCTGGCCCGACAGCTTCGTCGAACGCGCCCAGCTCAGCGCCCTGATCCTGTGCAAGATCGCCTCGGGCGAGATCGACGCGGCCAAACTCAAAGCCCTGCGGATGGAAACCCTCTGAATGCTCGTCGTCCGTCCCGCCGGCCCCGCCGATCTCGACTATCTGCTGGAGCTGGCCATCCTGTCCGGCCCCGGCTTCACCAGCCTGCCGGAAGATCCCGACGCCCTGGCGGAACGGCTGGAGCTGAGCCAGGCCAGTTTCCGGGGCGAGATGACGCACCAGGAGGCCTGGTACACCCTGATGCTGGAAGACGGCGACACCGGCGACATCGACGGGGTCGGATCGGTCAAGGCGACCGTGGGTCTGAAACGGCCCTTCTTCTCGTTCCGCATCGTCAACAACACGGCCTCCTCGCCGTCCCTCGGGGTCAAGCTGGATCACCAGACCCTGGTGCTGGTCAATGAATGCACGGGCTGGACCGAGGTCGGGTCGCTGTTCCTCAAGGCCGATCGGAGGAAGGGCGGGGCGGGTCGCCTGCTGAGCCAGTCGCGCTACATGCTGATCGGCGCCCAGCCCGAACTGTTCGCCGAGAACGTGCTGGCCGAGTTGCGCGGCGTCTTCTCGCCAGACGGGGCCTGCCCGTTCTGGGACCATGTGGCGCACAAGTTCTTCCCGATGGAGTTTGATCACGCCGACAGGATGAGCGGATCGACCGACAAACAATTCATCCTGGACCTGGCCCCGCGCCACCCGATCTATACCGAGCTGCTGCCCGAGCCGGCGCGCGCCGTGATCGGCAAGGTCCACCCCCAGGGCGTACCGGCCATGGCCTTGCTGGAAAGCGAAGGCTTCAGGCCCAACGGTCTGGTGGACATCTTCGACGCCGGTCCGACCGTGTCGTGCGGGCGCGACAATATCCGCACCGTGCGCGACGCGCGCCGCCTGACGGTCGAGATCACCGACCGGGTCGAGGCCGAACTGCCGGCCCTGATCTCGACCGACAGCATCGCCGCCTTCCGCGCCGTCCGCGCCAAGGCGGACATCGACGGCGACACGGTTCGCATCGGCGCCGAGACCGCTGCGGCCCTGAAGGTGGGCGCAGGCGCCAGCGTGCGGGTGAAATCGTGATGAGCGGACTGGAATAGAGCCATGACCATTTTCAACTCCATCGACCCCGCCACCGAAGCCGTGAACTGGGAAGGCGAGGCCGCCAGTCCGGTTCAGGTCCAAGCCGCCGTCGACGCCGCCCGCGCCGCCTTTCCAGCCTGGGCCGACGCGCCTCGCGCCGACCGCATCGACGCGGTCAAACGCTATCAGGCCGTGCTGAAGGACCGCGCGCCCCAGATCGCCGAGGCCATCGCCCGCGAGACCGGCAAGCCCCTGTGGGAGACGAAGACCGAGGCCGCCGCCATGATCGGCAAGGTCGACATCTCGATCCGCGCCTATGACGAACGCACCGGCGAACGGACCAGCGACACCGCCTTCGGCCGGGCGACGCTGCGGCATCGACCACACGGCGTGGCGGCGGTGCTGGGCCCGTTCAACTTCCCCGGCCATCTGCCCAATGGCCATATCGTCCCCGCCCTGCTGGCTGGCGACACCGTCGTGTTCAAGCCGTCGGATGAGACGCCCCTGGTCGGTCAGGTCATGGCCGAGGCCTTCGCCGCCGCCGACCTGCCGACCGGCGTGGTCAATGTCGTCCAGGGCGGACGCGAGACCGGCGCGGCCCTGCTCGACGCCGGGATCGACGCCCTGATGTTCACCGGCTCGGGCGCGGCCGGCGCCCATTTCCGGCGCAAGTTCGCCGACGATCCCCACGTCATCCTGGCGCTGGAGCTGGGCGGCAACAATCCGCTGGTAGTCTGGGACGCCGCCGACGCTCAGGCCGTCGCGGGCATCGCGGTGCAGTCCGCCTTCATCACCACCGGCCAGCGCTGTTCTTGCGCCCGGCGCCTGATCGTGCCGGAGGGAGCGCAGGGCGACGCCATCATCGAAGCCATCGCCGCCCTGTCTGACCGCCTGGTCTTCGGTCCTTGGGACAGCGACCCCGAACCCTACGCCGGACCGCTGATCTCCGCCCGCGCCGCCGAAGCGGCATTGAAAGCGCTGCAGGAACGGATCGACGCCGGAGCCAAGGTCATCCGCGCCTCGGGTCCCGTCGCCAACTTGCCCGGCGCCTTCGTAAAGCCGGCCGTCATCGACGTGACCGGGATCGACGTCCCCGACGAGGAGATGTTCGCCCCCTTCCTGTCGGTGATCCGCGTGCCGACCTTCGACGCCGCGATCCAGGCGGCCAACGCCACCCGGTACGGCCTGTCCGCCGGCCTGGTCAGCGACGACCCGTCCAACTGGGACCATTTCATCCGTCGCATCCGCGCGGGCGTGGTCAACTTCAACCGCCCCACCACCGGCGCCGCCGGCGACATGCCCTTCGGCGGCCTGGGCGCCAGCGGAAACCATCGGCCGTCGGCCTATTACGCCGCCGACTACTGCGCCTATCCGGTGGCCAGCTTCGAGGCGGACGCGGTCGCGAACATCGAGGGCGAGATCAAGGGGTTACGGTCGTGAGTCCTTCTCCCCTTGCGGGAGAAGGTGGCCCGCGCAGCGGGTCGGATGAGGGGTTTCTCCCTGCCGACCGCCTGCGTGACCCCTCACCCGCTCGCGCCAGGACGACGGCTTGCGCCGTCGTGCGCGACCTCCCTCTCCCGCAAGGGGAGAGGGCCGAATGACCCCCGCCATCGAAGCCAACGCCGACGGCCTGATCGGCCCGACCCACTCCTACGCCGGCCTGTCGCCGGGCAATCTGGCCTCCAGCCTGAACAAGGGCGAGGCGTCGAACCCGCGCGCGGCGGTGCTGCAGGGGCTCGACAAGATGAAGACCCTGGCGGACCTGGGCCTGCCCCAGTTCGTCCTGCCGCCGCATGAGCGGCCGAACATCCCCTTCCTGCGCACCCTCGGTTTCACGGGCTCGGACGCCCAGGTGCTGGAACAGGCCTGGAAGGACGCGCCATCCTTCGCCGCCGCCGCCTGTTCCGCCTCGCCCATGTGGGCCGCCAACGCCGCGACCGTGACGCCCAGCGCCGACGCCGCCGACGGTCGGGTGCATTTCACACCCGCCAATCTCGTCACCAATCTGCACCGGTCGCTGGAGCATCAGCAGACGAAGCGGGCGCTGGACGCCCTCTTCCCCGCCGCCGATCGTTTCGCCGTCCATGACGCCCTGCCCTCCGTGGCCCATCTGGCCGACGAGGGCGCCGCCAACCATGTGCGCCTGTGCGCCGAGCATGGGGCGTCGGGCGTCAATCTGCTGGTCTGGGGGCGCGAGGCCTTCACGCCCTGGGACGGCCCCTACCCCGCCCGCCAGACGCGCGAGGCGTCGCAGGCCGTCGGTCGTCGCCACGGCGCCAGCGGCGTCGTCCTGGCCCAGCAGTCGAAGGCCGCCATCGCCGGCGGCACCTTCCACAATGACGTGGTCTGCGTCGGGGCGCGGGACACCCTGTTCTTCCACGACCTCGCCTTCGAGGACACGGCCGGAACCCAGGCGGCCATCCGTCGCGCGGCCGAAGGCCTGTTCGACCCGATCTTCGTCGAGGTGTCGTCCGCCGACCTGCCCCTGGCCGACGCCATCAGCAGCTACCTGTTCAACTCGATGCTGATCCAGATTCCGGGCGAGGACCGCCTGACCCTGATCTGTCCGACCGAGACCCGCGACAACCCGCGCAGCCATGCGGTGGCGCAGGCTCTGGCCGCCTCCAACGGTCCCATAGGCCAGGTGCTTTACGTCGATGTGCGCCAGTCGATGCGCAACGGCGGCGGCCCCGCCTGCCTGCGTCTGCGGGTCGTGCTGACCGAGGCGGAACTGGCGGCGACCAATCCAGCGATGCGCCTGACGGACGCGCTGCACGCTCGGCTCAAGACATGGGGCGAGCGCTGGTACCGCGACGAATTGCGCCCCGCCGACCTCGCCGATCCGGCCCTGCTAAACGAGAGCCGGAGCGCGCTGGATGAACTGACGGCGATTCTGGATTTGGGCGGCGGCTTCTATCCGTTCCAGCGGCCCTAGGCCGCGAACCGCCCGCCCCTGGACGCATAGGCTTGAGTGCCGCGCGTGAAGACCTGATCGCTGGGCAGGACGGTCTCAATCGGCAGGTCGGCCTGGCCTTTCAGGGCGTCATAGACGGGGCCGAAGTCCTTCAGCGTCTCGTCCTTCAGCGCTTCCAGGCTGTCGATGACGAAATAGACCTGCTGGAAGTCGTCGATCCGGTACAGGGTCCGCATCACCCGCTCCAGATCGAAACCCAGCCGGTTCGGCGACGGATCTTCCAGCGCAAAGACGCTTTCGGTCGCCGACGAGACGATGCCGGCGCCGTAGATGCGCAAGGCTCCGGCCTCCTGCATCAGGCCGAACTCGACCGTGTACCAGTAGAGCCGGGCCAGGTTCGGCAGCATGCCCAGACCGGCGGCGCGCTGTCCGCCCTTGCCATAGGCCTCCATATAGGCGGCGAAATCGGGGTCGGTCAGCATGGGCACATGGCCGAAGACATCATGAAAGATGTCGGGTTCCTGGAGGTAATCCAGCTGGTCCGGTTTGCGGATGAACTGGCCCGAGACGAAGCGGCGATTGGCCAGGTGATCGAAGAAGACCTCGTCGGGCACCAGACCGGGCACGCAGACCACGGTCCAGCCGGTCAGGGCCTGGAGCTTGGGATTGATGATCTCGAATTCGGGGATTCCGCCTGCATTCAGGTCCAGCGCCCTCAGCCCGTTCAGGAAGGCGTCACAGGCCCGGCCGGGCAGGATCTTCATCTGGCGGGCGTACAGCGTGTCCCAGGTCTGGTGTTCGACCTCGGTATAGGCGGCCCAGTTCTGGGGAATGGTCCAGTCGGCGGCCGCGCCCTCTGGCGGTTGTTCGAAGACGTGTTCGAAGTCGGACATGGACGCTCCTCTTTGCCCCATCCTAACGCCCGGCGGACGCCCCTTCCAAGTCTTCCTCAGTGAATGCCTTCATGCAGGGGGGCGTGATGGCCCTCGGCGTCGGTGGTGAACCAGCGCTGGGCGTCATCGGGCAGCAGGACGGACTGGCCGTCTTCCAGCACCCCCTCCGCCGCATAGGCGACGAAGCCGCCGTCCTCGCCCAGGGCGAAGACGCGGTAGAAGGGCTGGTCCGCCGCCACCGCGCCGGTTTCGACGGCGGGGCCGGCGTAGCCGTGATCGACGTCCATCACCACGCCGCGAAAGGCGTTGTCGCGGTGACGAACGATCTGGCCGATGGCGAAACGGGCGGTGTGAACCTGGGTCATGAGGTCTTGTTACGCTGGTGCGGATGACCGGGACGCCCACAGGTCCGTTCATCTTCCTGACAGAATGGCTTGGCGCGGACGATCTTCGCGGGCTAGGCTGATCCGGACGGGCGCCGCTTTGGACCGCCCACATCGGAATGACGGCCCATGCCGGAGACCCACGGCGCGCCCCGACGGCGCGACGAGCGGTCCCAGCCTTCCCGCGAGCGGGATGCGTCGGGTCGGGACGCGCCCCTGTATGGCGCGCTCGATCTGGGGACCAATAATTGCCGGCTGCTGATCGCGCGGCCGTCGCGCGACGGCTTTCGGGTGGTCGACAGCTTCAGCCGGATCGTGCGGCTGGGCGAAGGCCTGTCCCGCACGGGACGGCTGGACCCGCGGGCGATGGACCGGGCCTATGACGCCCTGGCCCTGTGCGCCGACCGGATCGTCAGGAAGGGCGTGGAGTCGGTTCGGCTGAGCGCGGTCGCCACCCAGGCCTGCCGCGCGGCCGAGAACGGCGCCGAGTTCATCGATCGTGTGCGCAAGGGCACCGGCTTGCGGCTGCGGATCATCGATCCGGCCGAAGAGGCGCGGCTGGCGGTCGAGGGCTGTCTGAACCTGATCGATCCCAAGGCCGAGGCCGTGCTGATCATCGATGTCGGCGGCGGTTCGACCGAACTGTCCTGGCTGAAGCGGGAAGACGCCGACTGGAAGACCACCGCCTGGATGTCCGCGCCCCTGGGCGTGGTCACCCTGGCCGAGCGCCACCCGGAGCCGGAAGGCGCCGGCGAGGACTGGTACGAAGCCATGGTGAACGACATGGGCGCGGCCATTGCGGCGGGCGGGATCGAGGATGCGGCCATGATGGAGCTGTTCCTGGCGGACCGCGCCCATCTGGTCGGCACCTCGGGCGCGATCACCAGCCTGGCGGGCATTCACCTGAACCTGCCGCGCTACAATCGCGACCGGGTCGATGGACTATGGATGACGCGCGGCGACTGCGAGGCGGCGGCGGAACGGCTGAAGACCCTGGGCCCGGACGGCCGGGCCAGGGAGGCCTGTATTGGACCCGATCGCGCCGATCTGGTCCTGGCCGGCGCCGCCATTCTGGAGGCCATACAGCGCGCCTGGCCGTCGGAACGGGTGCGGGTCGCCGACCGGGGCCTGCGTGAAGGCCTGTTGCTGCAGCAGATGCGCGAAGACAAGAAGCCGCCCAAGCGGCGCAGGCGTCGGCGGGGCCGAGGCCGGGGACCTGCGGCGACCTGAGCGTCAGCCCGCCGTCGCCAGCCGCACCGGCACGTCGATGTCGCAGACCGAAAAGTCCGCCCCCTTGGCCTGACGCGCCTGATCGACCAGGGCGCGGAAGGTCGGCGAGGTGGTGTTCAGCATCTGCACCGCCGGGCGCTCGGCCGACGGCAGGTCGGATGCCAGCCGGACGCGCGTCATCCGGTCGGGATCGGTGACGACGCCGTCCGGATTGGGGCTGGCTTTCAGGGCGCGCACGACCTCAAGCCCGACGACGACGCGGCCCCAGATGGTGTAGCGCTTGTCCAGAGCCGGATAGGCCTGACGCATCAGGAAGAACTGGCTGTTGGCGGTGTCATTGCCCTCGTCGCGGGCCATGCCGGCGACGCCCGGGCAATAGAGACCCCAGCCATGCACCTTGCGGTCGGCCGTACCCGCCATCAGGGCGTCGGGCTGGGTCTGGACCGGGAGGGAATGGTAGAAGCCGATCAGGGCCCCGGCCGGCGTGGCTGCGGGGGTGAAGGCCATGTCCGGTCCGCGTCGGAAGGTGAACTCGGCCTTCAGGTCAGGATACCAGCTCTGGCCGTCGCCGGTCCCCAGGGGGTCGCCGGTCTGGGCCATGAACCAGTCGATGACCCGGTGCCAGGCCAGATTGTCGTAGAAGCCGCGCGAGGCCAGCAGCTTGATCCGCTCGACATGGGCGGGGGCGATCTCGGGGGCCAGTTCGACCAGGATCCGGCCCTTGGTCGTGTCGATGACCAGCAGATTGTCGGGCGCGACGGCGCGCCATTCGGTCGGCGCGGGCGGGGGCGGCGGCACGGCCGCCTGCTGCGCCAGAGCCGGACTGGCCAGCAGCGCCGCAAGGCCTGCCGCCATCAGCGTGTTTCGAATGGTCATCGCCCGGCCCTCCCCTGTATTTTGGCGATCAGCCGCCGACGACCTCAGCCACCGGTTGAACGTCGCAGATATTGAAGCTGCCGCCGCGCGCCGTGCGGGCCGCCGCGATCCGTTCGGCGAAGGCGGCGCTGGCCGGATTCAGCACACGGACGGTGGGCCGTTCGCCTTCCGGCAGGGCCGAGGCCATGCGGACCCGCGTCATGACGTCAGGGTTGGCGACCTTGCCGTCTTCGGCGTCCGTGCCCTTGTTCAGCTTGTTCACCACGTCCAGGCCCGAAACCACGCGGCCGAAGGCGGTGTAGACGCCGTTCAACTGGTCCCGGTCGCCCATCATCAGGAAGAACTGGCTGTTGGCGCTGTCGGGCGCGCCGGCGCGGGCCATGCCCAGGACGCCGGGGCAGAACAGGCCGTGGGCGCCGACCTTGAAGTCGGCGGTGATCATCATCTGGGCGTCGGGCTGGGTCTCGACCGGCAGAACGCCGATCAGACCGCGCACGCCCTGCCCCGCATTCGGCACGGCGACGAATCCGGCGTCGCGACCACGACGGAAGCTGAACTCCGCCTTCAGGTCCGGCAGTTCGCTGCCGCCCTCGCCCGTGCCCTGGGGGTCGCCGGTCTGGGCCATGAAGTCGGGGATGACGCGGTGGAACTTCAGCCCGTCATAGAAGCCCTGGTTGGCCAGGGTGCGGATGCGTTCGGCGTGGGCGGGGGCGGCGACCGGCGTCAGCTCGACCA
Organism: Brevundimonas sp. TSRC1-1; assembly: GCF_049898245.1. NCBI lineage: Bacteria > Pseudomonadati > Pseudomonadota > Alphaproteobacteria > Caulobacterales > Caulobacteraceae > Brevundimonas > Brevundimonas sp. TSRC1-1. The sequence goes on along the minus strand of NZ_JAFCXI010000001.1, from coordinate 442,088 downwards.
GGATCCGGCCCTTGGGGGTGTCGATGACCAGCAGGTTCTCGGGCGCGACGGTGCGCCAGTCCGCAGCGGGAGCCTGAACCTGGGCTTGGGCCACGGCCGGAGCCTGGGTCGCAACCGACGCCAGAAGAGCGGCGGCGGCCGCCGCGATCACACCAAGACGCATTGACGAACTCATCCTCTGTTCTTGACCTTGTCCCGCACGCGCGCGGCGATGGCGGGGCTGACGAAACTGTCGATCGCGCCGTCCAGACGGGCGATTTCCTTGACCAGCCGCGAGGCGATGGCCTGATGCCGGGGATCGGCCATCAGGAATACCGTCTCGATGTCCTGATTGAGGCGCTGATTCATGGCCGTCATCTGGAACTCGTATTCGAAGTCGGCGACCGCGCGCAAACCGCGAATGATGACATTGGCGTTCAGCTCTTCCGCGAAATGCATCAACAGGGTCGAAAAGGGCTGGACCACGATGTCGCCGCCCAGGTTGGCCACCTCGGCCTGGAGCATCTCGACCCGTTCGGCCGTGGTGAACAACGGCCCCTTGTCGTCGTTCTGGGCCACGCCGATGACCACCCGGTCCACCAGCTTCAACGCCCGTTTGATGATGTCGGTGTGACCGTTGGTCACTGGATCGAAGGTGCCCGGATAGAGTCCGATGCGCATGGCGTGTCTCCCCAGCCTGTCGCCTGCTGTTCGGCGTGACTTAGCAGGTGCGAAAGGTTCGGCCTAGCAGGCCGTTGGCGTGGAGGCGTGTCGCAAAAACAGGGTGACAAGGCGCCAAAAGCGCCAAAGCAGGCGGGTGGACGGCGGGGCGGGTTTTGGCGTCACGTCGGTCATTGAGCGACCTTACACCCGCCGTAAACCCAGGCGCGTCGATTGCTGAGTTCGCTGACGGCGACGCTGAATTCATTAGGCTTTTTTTGCCAAATCAGGAGAGCTGGACCGTCAAGGACAGCGGATCATTGGCGGCCCAGGCGGTTTCGATCGCCGTCATCAGGGTCGGATCGACGGCGAAAACCGTGTCGTCAACTGCCGTGATGGGACAGGCGGACGTGGCGCTGTTGCACAGGAATGCGCCATCGAAGCCTGCGATTTCCGAAAGATGCACTGGCCGGGTCTGCGACGATAGGCCCAGTCCAGCCAAGCCCCGCTCGATCAGGACCTGGGTCACGCCCGCCAACATCGGCGCCTGGGGCCAGACGATGCGGTTTCCCTGGATGAAGCCGATGTTCCAGGTGACGCCCTCGGACACATGACCCTGGTCATCAACGAACAGGGCGTCGTCGAAGCCCGCCGCCCGCACGGCCCGGCGCACGCGCGTCTGACCGAAGGTGGCGACGTGTTTCAGGTGGGGCGTCTCGCGGCCATGAGGCACGGCCGTCACCCGCATCTGGGTCGCCAGGGGCGGCGGGGGCGGCGAGACGACGGTCATCACCTTGGGTCGGCCGACGAAGGACGGATTGCGATGGCCGATCTCGGGCGAGAACAGGCTGACGCGCATCCAGGCCTTGTCACGCCCCTCGACAGCGCGCGCCAACAGACGCCGGAACTCGGCCTCGCCAGGGCTTTCGCCGAACAGTTCGACGGCGGCCTGGTCGAGGCGGGCGAGATGCAGGTCGAGGCCCCGGACCGCGCCGCTCTCGACGCGGAAGGAGGTGTAGGCGCCGTAGTTGACCAGGGCCTGGTGGGCGAGGTCGTCAGGGCTGGCGGGAAGGCCGTCGATCAGGATGTCAGACGTCATGGCCGCTCCCCTCTCCTCCTTCCTTCTCCCCTTGCGGGAGAAGGTGCCCCGAAGGGCCGGATGAGGGGTCCGCCGGTGGGCCAGTTCGCACCACCGTTCCCCTCACCCTTTGGCTGCTTCGCGCCGCCCTTCGGGTCGCGCAAGACCGATCGCTATGCTCTCGGGCGCTCAAGCCCTCTCCCGGCGGGAGAGGGTCTTGGCTTTAGTCCTCGCCGCCCTCTTCATTCGCGGCGTCCGCCTCATCCGAACCGCCGCTTTCCGGCAGGCGTTCGACCGAGACGACCTTTTCGTCCTTACCGGTGCGGAAGATGGTGACGCCCTGGCTGGAGCGGCCGACGATGCGGACCTGGTCCATACGGGTGCGGATCATCTGCCCGCCCGAGGTGACCAGCAGCAGATCGTCCGTCTCCTCGACCGGGAAGGCTGCGGCAAGGCGCGTGCCCGCGCGACCGCCCAGGCCGTGGGCCGTCAGGCCCTGGCCGCCGCGACCGGTGCGGCGATACTCGTAGGCCGAGGAGCGCTTGCCGAAGCCGGTCTCGGTGACCGTCAGGATGAACTGTTCGGCGGCGCCCAGTTCGGCGATCCGCTCGACGGTCAGAGCGGCGTCGGCGACCTCGTCCTCAGCCTCGGCCGGAGCCGCGACATCCTCTTCCGCCTCCGCGCCGGCCAGGGCCTTGCGCATGGCGTTGGCGTGTTTGACGTAGGCCGAGCGTTCCTCCGGCGTCGCATCGACGCGGCCCAGGATGGCCATGGAGATGACCTCGTCGCCGTCCTGCAGGCGCACGCCCCGGACGCCGGTCGAATCCCGGCCCTTGAACACGCGCACATCGTCGGCCTTGAACCGGATCGCCCGACCCAGCGCCGTGGTCAGCAGCACATCGTCATCGGCGGTGCACAGGCCGACGCCGACCATGCGGTCTTCGCCTTCCAGCTTCATCGCGATCTTGCCGGCGCGGTTGACCGTGGCGAAGTCCGACAGCTTGTTGCGGCGCACGTCGCCCGAGCTGGTGGCGAACATGATGTCGTAGTCGCCCCAGGTCGTCTCATCCTCGGGCAGGGGCAGGACGTTCATGATGCTGTCGCCCGGCTCGATGGGCAGCAGGTTGACGAAGGCCTTGCCGCGCGACTGCGGATTGCCCAGCGGCAGGCGCCAGGTCTTCAGCTTGTAGGCCTTGCCGTTGGTGGCGAAGAACAGGACCGGGGTGTGGGTCGAGGCGCTGAACACGCCGGTGATGGCGTCCTCGTCCTTCATCGTCATGCCGGACTTGCCCTTGCCGCCGCGGTGCTGGGTCCGATAGGCGTTCAGGGCGACGCGCTTGACGTAGCCGCCGTGGGTGACGGTGACGACCATGTCCTCACGCGGGATCAGGTCCTCGTCCTCCATCTCGCCGTCGCCTTCCCCGATCAGGGTGCGACGCGGCACGGCGAACTTGTCCTTCACGTCGATCAGGTCGTCGCGAATGATGGCCAGGACGTTCTTGCGGTCCGACAGGATGGTCAGGTGGCCCTGGATGGTGTCGGCCAGGCCGTTCGCCTCGCCGAAGATGTCGTCACGGCCCAGGCCGGTCAGACGCGACAGGGTCAGGGCCAGGATGGCGCGGGCCTGTTCGTCGGTCAGTTGCAGGCTGTCGCCGTTGATGACGACACTGCGGGGGTCGGCGATCAGCTCGACCAGGGCCATCATGTCGCCGACGGGCCAAGGCTTGGCCTGCAGTCGCTCGCGCGCCTCGGTCGGATCGGCCGAGGAGCGGATGATGTGGATGACCTCGTCGATATTGGCGACGGCGACGGCGAGACCGACCAGGACGTGGCCGCGGTCGCGGGCCTTGTTCAGCTCGAACTTGACGCGGCGGACCACCACCTCCTCGCGGAAGTCGAGGAAGATCTGCAGCAGGTCGCGCAGGCCCATCTGTTCGGGCCGGCCGTGGTTCAACGCCAGCATGTTGACGCCGAACGAGCTTTGCATGGCGGTGTAGCGCCACAGCTGGTTCAGGATCACGTCGCCGGAGGCGTCGCGCTTCAGCTCGATGACGATCCGCATACCCTGACGGTCGGATTCGTCGCGGACGTCGGAAATGCCTTCCAGACGCTTCTCGCGCACCATTTCGGCGATGCGCTCGATCAGGGTCTGTTTGTTGACCTGATAGGGCAGTTCGGTGACGACGATGGCTTCGCGATCCTTGCGGATCTCTTCGACCGAGGCGCGGCCGCGCACGATGACCGAACCACGACCGTCGCGCAGGGCGTTGCGCGGCGCGGTGCGGCCCATGATCTCGCCGCCGGTCGGGAAGTCGGGACCGGGCACGATGTCCAGCAGGGCGTCGTCGGTGACGTTGGGATCGTCCAGCAGGGCCAGGGCCGCATCCACGACCTCGCCCAGATTATGCGGCGGGATGTTGGTCGCCATGCCGACGGCGATGCCGCCGGCGCCATTGACCAGCAGGTTCGGGATCCGGCTCGGCAGGACGACCGGCTCCAGCTCCTTCTCGTCGTAGTTGGGCTGGAAATCGACGGTGTCCTTGTCGATGTCGGCCATCAGGGCGACGGCGGCCGGGGCCATCTTGGCCTCGGTGTAACGCATCGAGGCGGGCATATCGCCGTCGACCGAGCCGAAGTTCCCTTGGCCGTCGACCAGCATCAGACCCATCGAGAAGGGCTGGGCCATCCGCACCAAGGCCATATAGACCGAGGCGTCGCCGTGGGGGTGGAACCGGCCCAGCACGTCGCCGACCACGCGGGCGCATTTCGAATAGCTGCGCTCGGGCGTCATGTTCAGGTCGTGCATCGAATACAGGATGCGACGGTGAACCGGCTTGAGGCCGTCACGGGCGTCAGGAAGGGCGCGCGAAACGATCACGCTCATGGCGTAGTCGAGGTACGAACGCTTCAGTTCGTCCTCGATCGTGATCGTGGAAATGTCGGAGCCGCCGCCTCCCGGAACGATCGGAGTTGCGGCGTTTTCGTAGCTGTCGTCGGTCAAGGAAGCGTGGCTTTATGCGGCCGGAATCGGAACGTGATCCGCTGTGACGATTTCTAGCATTCCAGGGCCCCGGTGGCAAAGCGACGTCGCCGTGAAAGCCCGTCTCTGAAAGGACGTTCCACATGCGCTTCACGCCTCTCGCCGCCGCCCTCGCTCTCGCCGCCCCGCTGGCCCTCGCCGGAGCCTGCGCTTCGACCGCCGACGCGGCCCAGATGCAGGCCGAACGCGCGCCCGTCGGCGCGACCGGACAGGCCGTTCTGATCAACGCCCAGGGGGCCAATATCGGACGCGTCGATCTGCGCCAGGGGCCGACCGGCCTAGTGATCAAAGTCGAGGCCTCGGGCCTGACGCCCGGCTGGCACGGCATCCATATCCATGCGACCGGCGAATGCGCCGCGCCCTTCACCTCGTCCGGCGCCCATATCAACCACGGCGAGCCCAAGGCGCCGCACGGCCTGTTGAACGCCGCCGGTCCCGATGACGGCGACCTGCCGAACGTCTATGCCGGCGCCGACGGCAAGGTGAACGCCGAACTCTTCACCACCCGCGCGCGGATTTCCTCGGAAGGGCCCGGCCAATGGCTGTGGGACGCCGACGGGTCGGCGATCATCATCCACGCCAATCCCGACGACCACTCGAGCCAGCCCATCGGCGGGGCCGGCGACCGGGTGGCCTGCGCGGCGTTGAGCGCGAGCTGACGCCCTAACGCCCCTTCTCGGCCAGCAACCGCTCGATCATTTCGGTCTGTTCCTGCTGGCGCGCCGTCAGGTGTTCCACCTTGTCCAGCAGGGCCATGATCTCGATCTCGGCCTTCAGATTGACCTGGTAATCGTTGCCGGCGTCCAGCCGGTCCTTCGAGGCCTGACGGTTCTGGCTCATCATGATGATCGGCGCCTGGGCCGCCGCGATCATCGACAGCATCAGGTTCAGGAAGATGAAGGGATAGGGGTCGAACGCATCCCGTCTCAGAACCAGATTGATCAAGGTCCAGGTCACGAGGAACAGGCCGAAGGCGATCAGGAAGGTCCAGGATCCGCCGAATTCCGCCACCCGGTCGGCCAAACGGTCGCCGAAACTCTGGCGGTCGTCGAAGGCCTCGTTCACATCCTCCGAGATCGGGCGGCGTTCGGCGGCGCTGCGAACGACGCTGGCCTCGTTCGCGGCCAGTTCATGCGTCTCCTTGCCCAGCCAGCGGCGGGAAACATGATCGGCGTCGAGAGGGGCGTGGGGCATGACGGATTCCTGAATCGCTCAGGAAACAGATCAAGCCTTGGCGGCCCCCGCGCGCAAGCCCCGTTCGGCCAGGGCGACCAGGGCCACCCCGCCCATGGTGATGGCCGAGCCGGTCAGGATCTGGGGAGTCAGCACGTCGCCCATCAAGCCCCAGCCGATCAGCATCGACACCACGGGCGTCACCAGAAGATAGGGCGTCACCCGCCCGGCCTCGCGCCGCTGCACCAGCCAGAACAACAGGGTGGTGGCCAGGACGGAGGAGACGATCCCCGCCCACAGCAGCGAAGCCCAGACCATGGGCGTGGCGGACTTCACCGCCTCCCACTGCCCGTGCTCGAACACCGCCGAACCGAATGCCATGACCGGAAAGGCGCCGAGCGCCAGCAGCCCCTGCATCTTCAGCGGCGGGATCGAGGTCGTGCGCCGCGCGACCACCGTCGTCACGCCCCAGGCCGCCCCGGCGGCGATGGCGACCAGGATGGCCTTCCAGTCCTGAAGCGCATGGGCGTCCAGCGTCATCCAGGCCACGCCGACAAAGGCCACGCCCATGCCGACCAGGGCGGCCCTGCTCAGTCGCTCGCCAAGGATCAGGAAGGCGAACAGGGCGGTGAAGGGGATCCACAACTGGTTGGCCACCGTCACGGGGCTGACGTCGGTCGCCATCCAGTAGGCGGTGTAGGCCAGACCATACTGGATCGGCCCGCCGACGATGACGATCAGCAGCAGGCTCCTCCAGTCCGGGAACGGCGGACGGACGAAGACGATCAGACAGGCCGTTGCGAGACCGAAACGGATCGCCCCGACCAGCAACGGCGGCAGGGTCTCGGTCGCCAGCTTGGCCCCCGCATTGTTCACGCCCCAAACGACAATGATCGCCACGATGGCGGCGATCTCCAAACCGGTCAGGGCGTGGGGCTTGTGCGACGGCGGGGCGGGGGCGGCGGCGGTCATGATCCGGCTATCGCACGGCGCAGGCCTCGCGTCGGCTCACTTTGAATGAGCTTAGGTTTCCGGCTTAAAATTCAGGCTTGGCGACCATCAGCCAGTAGATGGCCAGGACGCCCGCAAACGCCGGCCAGCCCAGAGCGAACCACCATCGGAACAGGCGATGATAGGCGGGCGGCAACGCCGCCCCCTGCCCCGCCGCCTGCTCGGCCAGCTTCATCATCCGGTACTGGATCCAGACGACCGGCAGCCAGCAGACGCCGACGAAGACATAAAGCCCATAGGCCGCCAGCAGCCACGGGCTGGTCAGGGACCAGCCCTGCAGATGGATCAGGCCCAGGCCGCTGATCGGCTGGACCACCACGGCGGTGGTGGTGAAGACGAAATCGGCCAGGACGACGATGCGGCCGACCTCGGCCACCGTGCGGGCGTCGCGCGTGGCGTGGGCGCGCAGCATGAAGAAGGCGATGCCCGCCCCTGTGCCGAACAGGACGGCGCCGGACAGGATGTGGATGATTTTCAATGCGAAATAGAGGCTCATCGGCGGGCGTCCGTTGCGGCCACAAACAGGCACAGCGCCATCATCGGCAGGACCTTCAGCCACGGCCCCAAGGGGTCTATCCAGTAATGGGGCAGGCTGAGCGTGCCCGCGATCAGATAACCGATGGTGGCCAGACACATGAAGATCGCCACCCGCGCGGTCCAGGGCCGCACGAAAAGGGCCAGGCCCAGCACCACGTCCAGCAGGGCGCCCCACCAGGCCACCGGCCCGGCCCAGCGGCCGTAGCCGCCCTCGTGCAGAATGGCGACGGCGCCGTTCCAGCCCGGCCCGAAGCTGATCAGGCCCGTGATCAGCCAGAACAGGCCCAGGGTCAGGATGGAGATCGGGCGGACGAACCACAGCCGCGCGTGCCAGACGTCCTGGACCGAAGCCGGGGTCTCGGCCAGGAAACGCGTAAAACCGCGCGAAGACACGCCCAAACGCTCGGCCCAGCCGCTGTCGTGGCCGGAGACGTCGTAGTCCATCTGTCTGATCGCGGTCGTGCGGATCGGCGAGGACCAACCCAGCCGACCCAGCAGGTCGCCGACGGCAAGGGCCGGCGCAGCCAAGGCGCGGGGCACAGGCAGGACCGGCGCAGGCTTCAAACCGAGCCAGCCGCGATAAAGGCGCACCGTCTCGACCATGGTCACCGCCTCCGGCCCCGGCATGTCCAGCGACTGACGCGACGGGGCGCCCGCTTTCAAGGCCGCGACGACGGCGGCGCACAGATCGCCCAGCGGGATCGGGCGGAAGGTCTGATCGCCCCCCACGACGGGGCTGAACAGAGGAAAGGCCGCCAGTGCGCGGATCAGACCCGTGCCGCCGAAGGCCGCCCGGTCCACCACCAGCGACGGCCGCAGGATCAGCCAGTTCAGCGCGCTATCTGCGACCAGCCGTTCGGTCTGCGCCTTGGTGCGGGCGTAGTCGGTGCCGGCTTCTTCGTCCGCGCCGACGGCGGAGATATGCACCAGACGCCGGACGCCCGCCGCCTCGCAGGCCGTGATCAGGGCGCGCGGCCCGTCGATATGGGCCGCGCGTGTGCTGTCGCCGCCGCCGTCCTGCAGGACGCCGACGCAGTTCACCACGGCCGACACCCCGTCAAGAATGGGCGCCCAGGCCTGGGCCGTCGTCAGTTTCGAAAAGTCGGCGACGATCCAGTCGAAGCTCGGGGCGCGTCGGGACGGTTCGGCGATACGCCGCGCGCCCGCTCTTACGCTCCAGCCCTCTGCGGACAGGGCCGCCGCTACGTGCGAGCCGATGAAGCCGTTGGCGCCCAGCACCAGCACGCGACCGCTCATCCCAGCACTCTATCCTTCAGATCGACGCCCGCCGGAGGAAGGGCGCACCAGGTCGAACCGGGAAACCGGCGACGGCGACGCGCCACGAAGTCATACAGGCGGTCGCGAATGAACCGTGGCGCGATTCGACCTATGATCGCCCACCGATAGGGTGCAGGCAGCTGGGCGGCGATGGCCAGGACGGCGTCGGAGCGTTCGCGCGCCACGCCGTCCTGGATCAGCAGCATGGTCGCCGGATCCTGGGGATCAACGCCGTAGTGCATCAAAAGCCCCCGCCCCAGGGGCGACTGCGTCGGGGCCAGCCGGAACAGCCCGACCCGGTCTGCCTTCAGTATCTTGCGCGCCGAGCCGGAGCAAAGCGCGCAGTCGCCGTCGAACAGGACCAGGGGTCGGTCGTCCGGGAAGGCCGGGACGGCGGGATCCTCTCGATAGCTGTAAGGCCCCCGCCCCATGGTTGGTTCGGATCGACCTTAGAACGGAATGTCGTCGTTCAGGTCGTAGCTTTCCTTCGGACCGCTCGGCTTGTTGGCGCCGCCGGTGGAGAAGCCCGAGGAGTAGTCGTCGTCACCGCGACCACCACCACCACCGCCGCCGTAACCGCCGCCTTGCGAGCCGCCTTCCGAACGGCCGCCCAGCATGGTCAGTTCACCCTTGAAGCGGCTGACCACGATCTCGGTCGAATATTTCTCGACGCCCTGCTGATCGGTCCATTTGCGGGTCTGGAGCGCGCCCTCGATATAGACGGTCGAGCCCTTCTTCACATAGTTCTCGACCACCTTGACGATGTTGTCGTTGAAGATGACGACCCGGTGCCACTCGGTCTTTTCCTTGCGCTCGCCCGAGGACTTGTCGCGCCAGGTTTCCGAGGTGGCGATCGACAGGTTGGCGATGCGGTCGCCGTTCGGCATCGACCGGATTTCGGGATCGCGGCCCAGATTGCCGACCAGAATGACCTTGTTGACGCTGCCCGCCATGGAAACTTCCTTCTCGTAGGGAGCGGCGAGTCCCTCGCCCGCTCCGTAATTCAGCCGGATGTCTTAGAGCCGCCGCCGATCACCGCCAGCCGCATTCGACATCAGACCCGCCAAACCGGTGGATTAACGAAATGTTCCACCTTTGTTCACGTCACGCAAGTCTCTTCTACGACAGCCCGGGCCCTACTTGGTCTCGGGCGGCGGCGCGGCGATCGCGATCGGGCGCCCCGTCTCGTCACGCTGGATGGCGCCGGGAATGGCCAGACGGCCGTCGCCGGTGCGGGCCATGGCGAAGAAACGGCTGCCCGTCAGGGTCTTGCCGAACTTCACGCCCTCGCGGTCCACGAAGATGAAGCGGCCCTGATAGGCCCCCGCGACCTCCTGGTTCGAGCCGCCCATGCGCAGGAAGCGCAGACGCATCTCCTCCAGCTGGCCGGCGCACAGTTCGATCTGGGCGACGTTCTCGCCCATCTTCTGCAGGCGCGGCGGCTGACCGTCCGGGGTGGCGACGAAATAGCAGACGCCGGGCTCGAAATCGAACTTCGGCTGGTTGCTGCACGCCGCCAGGACGGCGGCGGCGGCGATGACGGAAAGGGCGAGCACGCGCATCAGTTCAGACCCGGGAATTGGCAGTTGCGGTCCTGCTCCGCCAGAGTGCGGAAACGGCTGTTGTCGCCCGACTGTTCCACCCGGCGCGGGACGAGGCGAAGGGTCGTGTCGCCCCAGCGGCCGTACTGGGCGTCGCCCGGACGCACGCAGGTGCCGGCGTACAGGGCCTGGACGCAGGCGTTCAGGCTCATGCCGCTGGACAGGACGCGCCAGTCCGAACCGGAGTGACGCAGGCACTGGGCGCCGGCGGACGGCGCGGGCGCCGGATTGCTGGGCGCGGCGGCGCCCGGAGCCGGACTCGGCAGGGGATCGGCCTGGGCCATCTCGACCGGCGGCAGTTCCGGCGGCGGGGCGAAGGCGGCGGTGGGGGCGGCCGCCAGGGCGCCCGTCTCGTCGATGCCGACATCCAGGGCGTCGGTCGCCAGGCCGTTGCGTTGGGCGCAGACGGCCAGTGTCGCCATGCCCACGAACTGGCCGTCCACGAAGCAGCGCAACTCGCGTGTCGGCTCCAGCGTCGGGGCGTCGGCCAGGTCGACGGTCAGACCGCCCCTCGCGGCCGGCGGGGCTTCCGGCGTCTTGTCGCCGCCGCCGGTGAAGATGAGCGCCAGCACCACGGCGGCGATGATCACCAGACCGGCGCCGATGGCGATGATGACGCGATTGTCGTTCGGAAGGGCCATGAGGGGCTTTCGCAACTGAAGCGCCCAATAACCCGGAACGCACGCCGGGCGTCAACCGCCTAGGCGCGCATGACGCCGATCAGACCGACAGGCGGCTCAGCGCGGCCTGGAAGTTGGCGAGTTGGGTCTGGTAGTAGGCGGTCGATGAACCTTTTCCGGTCTGGGTGTTGGTGATCGTCCCGGTCGAGGGCGCCAGCGACTTGTAGGCGGACCGGACGGCCGTCATCGCCTGGGCGATGCCCTCGTTCGCCGCCTTGATCGAGGCCGGATCGTTCAGGTTCAACAGGGTCGACAGATTCAGACCGAAGGTCTTTGGCGCATCCTTATCCGGCTTGACGGGGCTGACGAAACCGGGGGTCAGACCCAGGGCCGCCAGGGCGTCCTTGCCGACGGCGCCCGACGAAATGATGGCCCCTTCCCGGTTCGCCGCCGTGGATATCTGCAGCCGCTGGGTGACGGGTACGGCCTTCAGGTCCGTCACCACCTTGGCGTCCAGCTGGCGGCCCGAGGCGTTCACGATCTTCTTGGCCAGAGTCTCCAGCGTGTCCTTGGCCTCGATCGTCACGGTGACGGCCCGCCCGCCGCCTGCCGGCGAAATGCTGAATTGATCCCCGACCCGCGCGGCGGTGCCGACGGTCAGCAGCTTGGAGTCCGCCTGCATGATCTCGCCCTGCGGCAACCCCAGCCGGTCCAGCACGCTGGAACCGCCTGCGGCGAAGCTCAGACTGGTCGGCTTGGCCTGGTCGTCAGCGGCGCGCCAAGTCTTGTTCTGCTCCACCGCGCCTGTCGCCAAGTCGATACGCGCCAGATAGCCCTGGGTCGGACTGTCCTTGGTCGCGCCCTCGGCCCGGTTCGTGCCGGTGATCCAGACCTTGCCGTTCTTGATTTCGACATCGGCGGCGGTGTCGTCGCCCCCCCCGCCGAAATAGGTCAGCCGGTCGCTGCCCGAAGCCTGAAGATCGGCCGACAGGGTGGCGACGAACACGTCCTTGCCGCCGGCGTGGGCGTTGGTCACCGTGCCGATGTCCAGCGCGGCATTATCGGTATGGCCGGTCACGACGACCTTGCCGTTTTCCACCGATACGCCCGCGATTTCACCGCTGGCGTAGCCCAGGTCGCGGGTCGAGGCCAAGGTCGGCACACCCCCTGCATCGAGGGTGAAGCGCCGGACGATGGCCTTCCCGTTCTCGACCCCGGCCGTATAGAGGTCTGAACCGGACACGGTCATCGCCTGGACGGAATCGTCGCCGGCGCTGCCGAACTGCAAGGTGGAGGCGTTCACCCCGGTGATCGGCCCGGTCACGGTCAGGGGCTTTTCCTGGAACGTCTGCAGATAGGAATCCCATCCGCCCAGGGCCACAGTCCCCGACATGGCCGATTTGGACCGTCCCGCCACATACACCACGCCGTCCGCGCCGAAACTGACCTCCGTCGCCTCGTCGGCGGCCTTGGCGCCTCGGCGCTGGGTCCACAGTTCCTTGCCGGAGTCATCGAAAAGCGTGACGAAACTATCGGCGGTCGTGGGGCTGTCGCCGCTCTTGCCCGGCACCAGCGCCCCTGTGACCGAACCGGCCAGGGCCACGCGTCCGTCGTCGTCGATGGCGATGGAGAAGCCGTTCGCGCTGGACGCCGCCCCCAACAGCTTGGTCTGCATCAGATTGCCGGCGGAATCATACTTCATCAGGGCGACGTCGCGCGTGCCCTTGATCGGCTGGGCTGCGTCGCCGGCCTTCAGATCGGCCACGACCCAGACCGAACCGTCCGGAGCCACGGCGCTGGCTCGCACCGCCTCGACGCCCTCGGGCATCTCGGTATGCCCGACCCGGCCCTCGACCCAGAAGGGATCGTTTACGCCCTGCTGCGCGGCGGGCGCAGCGCCGCCGTCGGCCTGGAACTTCAATATCTGTCCCGCGCCGGCCTTGCCGACGCCCTGGGTCACATAGACGGCGTCGGACGTATCGACCGCCGCAAAACTGACCTTCTCGCCCGCGCCGCTCGTGACCTTCAGAGCCCATTGGTCCGGCCCGGCCGGCAGGGTGATGGTCTTGTCGCCGGACTTGATCGTCTTGGGCTCCGCGGGGATGTATTGCGTCCCGACCCGCGTCGCGACGCCGGCCGCCTCCAGCTTGCCGTTCATATAGTTGACGACATTGACCATCGACCGTTCGGTGGAGCCCATCTCGGACAGGTCCATGGCGACGGTCTGGCTTCCGGTCTCGGTCTTGGCCGTCATCGAGAACTTGACGTCGCCTTCGAACGCGGCGACCGGGCTTGTGGCGACGCCCTGGTGAAGCGGTGCGGTCGTGAAGGTCGTCGGCGCCCGCTCCAGCGCATAGCTGGTCTTGACCTTGGTCTGCGACACGCCCTGCACCAGGCGGACGTCCTCGAAGTCGGCGGTCTTGAGATAGGCCGACATCTCGGCCAATCCCTCGCTGAAGCGTTTCGACACCTGTGCGGCTTCCGCAGCCGTCAATCCCTTGACGCTCGCCCGATCCGCCAGGGCGCTGAGGCTGTTCAGTCCCTGATAAAGGGCGAACATCTTGCGATAGTCGCTGGACGCGCCCGACAGGTCCAGTTCGACCGAACCTTCGTTGATGATGTTTCGTCCCGCCAGGGCCGCCCGCACCAGCTCGCTGGCCTTGGGCGCAGTCGCCGACGCGGTCGAAGCCCAAGGCGCCGTGGGCTGGGTCTTCTTTGGCTTGGCTGCAGGCGTGTTTGAGCCGATCAGCGACCCGGTGTCCGTCGTGATCCCGTAGAGACCCAGCAGATAGCTGTTGTTGATCATCTCACATGGCTCCGGCAATTACAGTGCGGCCGAGCCCGATAACGAAGTCTTAAGCCGCGGCGTCAGTTCTTAAACAGCGACAGGATCATCTGCGGCGCCTGGTTGGCGATCGACAGGGCCTGGACGCCGAGCTGTTGCTGCACCTGCAGGGCCTGGAGACGGGCGCTTTCCTTGGCCAGGTCGGCGTCGACCAGATTGCCGATGCCGGCTTCCAGCGAGTCCGAAAGCTTGCCGACATAGGTGGTGTGGCGTTCGATCTGCTTGGCCTGCGCCCCCAGTTCGGACAGTCGTGAACTGGCCACGGTGATGGCGTCGTCGATCCGCTGCAGCGCGAACTTGGCTTTTTCCTGGGTGAGCAGATCAGGAGCGGCGTTCAGCAGGGTCTCGTCTTCCGGCGTGCCGGCATTGTCGGTCCAGGCGTCGATCGCCGCAGTCGCCTTGTTCGAGTCATAGGAGTTGGCCGCCAGGCCCAGGCCGACAAGCGTCAGATTCTGACGCTTCATCGCAATGGTTTCATTGCCGTCCGCACTCGCCAGGAACGTCATGTCGGTCGTGGCGGAGCCGTCAAGAATATTGGCCCCGTCGAAAATGGCGTTGTCGGCGAAGGACTGCACCGACTTCAACAGCGCCTGGAATTCCTGGTCATAGGAGGCGCGCGTCGCGGCGGTCTGGCTAGGATCGGCTGCGGCGGTCGCCTTCTGCTTCATTTCCAGCAGAATGTCCGAGATCTGTTCGCCCGCGGCCAGAGAGACGTCGGCGATCGAGGTCGCCCGGTTGAGGCTGGTCGTGACGGCTTCCAGAGACCCCTTGTCAGCGCGCTGTCCCTGGGCGACAGCCCAGACGGCGGCGTTGTCCTTGGCGCCCTGCACCTTCAGGCCCGTATTCACCCGGCTCTGCGTCGACGCCAGCTGGTCGCTGGTGCGGTTCAGATTCTGCAGGGCGATCATCGCCGAGGTATTGGTGTGGATGCTGGTGGTCATGGCTTCAAGCCCCGGACGTTCTGTTCCCTGCAGGATTAACCATGAGTCGTGAGCGTATGGTTAACAACGAAGAAAGCATGTTTGCGCCGCCCGGCGAGCCGGCGACGTTGGGTCCGCTTGACTGAAAGACCTCGCTAGATGGAGGTCTTCAGCAGATTTCCGCCCTTGTAGTCCGGGTCCTTGGCCAGATCCTGAACCACCTCTCGCGGCAGTTTCAGCACCACCTGGCCCGTAACCGGGTCGCTGATCGTATAGATGTAGCGGCCGTTCTCAGCCGTCTCGATGGTCAGGCGGTAGTTGCTGGACTCGCCCTTTTCCTCGACTGCGGTCTTTGGCGACTGCGGCTTGGTTGGAGGCGAATAGGCTGCGAGGTCGGTGTTTTCGGAAGCAAAAATCTTTACCGGCGGTACGCTCGCGACATTGTCTACCATGGCTCCTCGCGCGGATGGACCGCGCCCTTCTAGGTTTGAACGAGAGCGAAGGGTCGGGACGGCGAGCGCCGTCCCGACCGATCATTCTTAGCGGAAGAGGCTCAGCAGCGTCTGGCTGGCCGAGTTGGCGATCGACAGCGCCTGCACGCCCAGCTGTTGCTTGGTTTGCAGGGCGGTCAGCTTGGCGCTTTCCTTGGCCAGGTCGGCGTCCACCAGGTTGCCCACGCCGGCTTCAAGAGCGTCCTGAAGCTTGTTGACGAAGGTGATGCTGCGTCCCAGCGACTTCGACTTGGTGCCGAAATCGGACAGGACGCTGGTGAAGGCGGTGATGGCCGAGTCGACCGTGGCCACGATAGTGGCCGCGTCGCCGGCCACGGCCGCCGTCGTGGTCGCCACGGCGGTGTCCGCCCCCGCGATGGCCTTCAGCGTGTAGGAGGTCGAAGGACCCGTCTGCACGGTGATGGCGGCTGCGTTCGCCTTGTACAGATTGACGCCGTCGAAGGTGGCGCCCGCCAGCGCGCTGGCGATTTCCGTGCCGATGGCGTTGTATTCCGCCAGATATGAAGTCTGGGCGGCGCCGGTGGATCCGGCGATGCTGACCGCCAGGCCCTTCTGTTCTTCCAGCGCGCTCGTGATCGTATCGCCAGCGGCCAGGGCCACGTCGACGATGGATTGACCACGCTGGATCGAGCTGCGGACCGCGTCCTGGGACGCGGCGGCGGCGCGTTGCGACGTGGCGATCGAGAAGATCGCCCCGCTGTCCTTGGCCGAAGAGACCTTCATGCCGGTGTTGATGCGGTTTTGCGTCCGCTCCAGCTCCGAGCTGGTCTTGTTCAGGTTCTGCAGCGCGATGGCTGCGCCGTAGTTCGTATTGATGCTCGCCATTTTGGCGTTCCTTCTTCACTTCGTGATGGCCGGCGCCGTTTTGGCGACGGGAGCGTTTTGCTCGGGGTTCAAGACCTATGGCCCGGCCGTCGAGACGACCGGGCCTCCGGGCCTTAGCGGAAGAGGCTCAGCAGCGTCTGACTGGCCGAGTTGGCGATCGACAGCGCCTGCACGCCCAGCTGTTGCTTGGTTTGCAGGGCGGTCAGCTTGGCGCTTTCCTTGGCCAGGTCGGCGTCCACCAGGTTGCCCACGCCGGCTTCAAGAGCGTCCTGAAGCTTGTTGACGAAGGTGATCTGGCGGCCCAGCGACTTGGACTGGGTGCCCAGAGTCGACAGAGCCGTCGTCGTCGCCGTAATTGCGGCATCGACGTTTGCGGTCGTGGCGTTGGCGGCGGTGATGCTGCCCGTATTCACGGCCGTGATCGCCGCATCGGCGCCCAGAGTGGTCAGGCTGTTGACGCCGTCGAACGACGCGCCCGTGATGGCCGAAGCGATTTCGGTTCCCAGGGCGTTGTATTCGGCCAGGTACGAGGTCTGCGCATTACCGGTGGATCCGGCGATGCTGACCGCAAGGCCCTTCATCTCTTCCAGAGCGGAAGTGATGGTGTCGCCGGCGGCCAGGGCCACGTCGGTGATCGACTGGGTGCGTTGCAGACCCGAGCGGACCGCGTCCTGGGACGCGGCGGCGGCGCGTTGCGACGTGGCGATCGAGAAGATCGCCCCGCTGTCCTTGGCCGAAGAGACCTTCATGCCGGTGTTGATGCGGTTTTGCGTCCGCTCCAGCTCCGAGTTGGTCTTGTTCAGGTTTTGCAGCGCGATAGACGCGCCGTAGTTCGTATTGATGCTCGCCATTTTGGCGTTCCTTCTTCACTTCGTGATGGCCGGCGCCGTTTTGGCGACGGGAGCGTTTTGCTCGGGGTTCAAGACCTATGGCCCGGCCGTCGAGACGACCGGGCCTCCGGGCCTTAGCGGAAGAGGCTCAGCAGCGTCTGGCTGGCCGAGTTGGCGATCGACAGCGCCTGCACGCCCAGCTGTTGCTTGGTTTGCAGGGCGGTCAGCTTGGCGCTTTCCTTGGCCAGGTCGGCGTCCACCAGATTGCCCACGCCGGCTTCAATCGAGTCCTGAAGCTTGTTGGTGAAGCTGATGCTGCGACCCAGCGACTTGGACTGGGTGCCCAGGGTCGAAAGGGCGCTGGTGACAGCCGTGACGACCAGATCGACGTTGGCGGTCGTGAAGTCGGCGACAGCCGGCGTCGCCGCCGTAAACTTGGCCAGATCGGTATTGGCGCTGAGAGCGGCGGCCGTACCCAGAACCTTGGTGTCGGTCGCGCCCGTGCCGGTGCGGACCGTGGTGGTCGCGCCGGAGGCGGTGGTCAGCAGGTTGACGCCGTCGAAGCTCGCGCCGTCCAGAGCGGACTTGATTTCCACACCCAGAGCCTTGAACTCATCCTCGTAAGACGTCTTTGCCGCGCCGGTGGATCCGGCGATGCTGACCGCGAGGCCTTTCATCTCTTCCAGGGCGGAAGTGATGGTGTCGCCGGCGGCCAGGGCCACATCGACGATCGATTGACCGCGCTGCATGGAACTGCGGACCGCATCCTGAGCGGAGGCGTTGGCCCGCTGTCCGGTGGCGATTGAGAAGATCGCTCCGCTGTCCTTGGCCGTAGAGACCTTCATGCCGGTGTTGATGCGGTTTTGCGTCCGCTCCAGCTCCGAGTTGGTCTTGTTCAGGTTCTGTAGCGCGATAGCTGCGCCGTAGTTCGTATTGATGCTCGCCATTTTGGCGTTCCTTCTTCACTTCGTGATGGCCGGCGCCGTTTTGGCGACGGGAGCGTTTTGCTCGGGGTTCAAGACCTATGGCCCGGCCGTCGAGACGACAGGGCCTCCGGGCCTTAGCGGAAGAGGCTCAGCAGCGTCTGGCTGGCCGAGTTGGCGATCGACAGCGCCTGCACGCCCAGCTGTTGCTTGGTTTGCAGGGCGGTCAGCTTGGCGCTTTCCTTGGCCAGGTCAGCGTCAACCAGGTTGCCCACGCCGGCTTCAAGCGCGTCCTGATACTTGTTCACGAAGGTGATCTGGCGACCCAGCGACTTGGACTGGGTGCCCAGCGTCGATAGAGCGCCGGTGACGGTGGAGATGGCGGTATCGATCTTGGCGGTTGTGGCGTCTGCGCGAGCCTTGCTACCGCCGCTGACGTCAGTCACGCCGGCGACGCCCAGAGGCGTCGTCAGGCTGTTGACGCCGTCGAACGAGGCGCCGGAGATCGCAGAGGTGATTTCCAGGCTCAGAGCGTTGTATTCCGCCAGATAAGAGGTCTCGGCGCTGGAACCGGCCGTCGAGGCCTGGATGCTGACCGCCAGACCCTTCATCTCTTCCAACGCGGTCGTGATCGTGTCGCCGGCGGCCAGCGCCACGTCGGTGATCGACTGGGAGCGTTGCAGACCCGAGCGGACCGCATCCTGGGACGCAGCAGTGGCGCGTTGAGCCGTGGCGATCGAGAAGATCGCGCCGCTGTCCTTGGCCGAAGAGACCTTCATGCCGGTGTTGATGCGGTTTTGCGTCCGCTCCAGCTCCGAGTTGGTCTTGTTCAGGTTTTGCAGCGCGATAGACGCGCCGTAGTTCGTATTGATGCTCGCCATTTTGGCGTTCCTTTCACTTCGTGAGATCCAACGCCATTTTGGCGAAGGGAGCTTTTTGCTCGGTGGGTAAGAAGCAATTGCCGGGCCAGAGGCGACGGCGAAATATCATCGTAACCTATTGAAAAGTCGCGTTTACTATTGATTTACCCTCCCTGGATGCCCGGCAATATTTGCCCACTACAGCCCGCACTTCGGCAAATTTTGCCGAGCAGAGCCTAAAGAGGTGGAGCGGCCGGCGGCCGACCGCGCCCCGAAAGAGACGCGCCTGAAGGCCGCCCTAGTTCCGGAAGAGGCTCAGCAGGGTCTGGCTGGCCGAGTTGGCGATCGACAGCGCCTGCACGCCCAGCTGTTGCTTGGTTTGCAGGGCGGTCAGCTTGGCGCTTTCCTTGGCCAGGTCAGCGTCAACCAGGTTGCCGATGCCGTTCTCGGTAGCGTCCTGCAGCTTGTTGACGAAGGTGACCTGACGGCCGACCGACTTGGACTGGGTGCCCAGCGTCGACAGGGCGCCGGTGATTTTGGTGATGGCCGCATCGACGACCGCCGTCGTCGCGGCTGCTGCGGTGATGGTCTGGCTGGTGATGGTGGTGATGTCGGTGTCCGCCGCCATGCCGCCGGCGACCGTGAAGCCGATGGCGGTGGTGCCGCCGCTGACGTCCTTGATCAGGTTCGTCGCGGTCGCGCCGGTCCACAGATTGACGCCGTCGAAGGTCGCGCCGGCCAGGGACGAGGTGATTTCAGCGCCCAGCGCGCGGAATTCGGTCAAGTAGGAGGTCTGGGCTGCGCCGGTGGAGGCGGCCAGGCTGACAGCCAAACCCTTCATCTCTTCCAAGGCGGCGGTCACGGTGTCGCCCGAGGCCAGGGCCACGTCGACGATGGATTGGCCGCGTTGCAGAGACGCCCGCACGGATTCCATGGCGCCCATGTTGGCGCGCTGGCCGGTCGCGATGGAGTAGATCGCGCCGCTGTCCTTGGCGGAGGAGACCTTCATGCCGGTGTTGACGCGATTTTGCGTCATTTCCAGCTGAGCGTTGGTCTTGTTCAGGTTCTGGAGCGCAATTGCTGCGCCGTAATTCGTATTGATGCTCGCCATTTTGGCCGCCCTCTTCACTTCTGTGCATGTACGACGCCGTTTTGGCGTCGGGAGCATTTTGCTCCGCCCTCCTAAGAGCAAAGGCGGGGCCAGGCTGGCACGGCGAGAAAACCGAGATGAACTGTTGATTTTGTTGAATTTTTCAAAGTCAGCCGCACGCTGACCCGGCATTTTCCGTCGCATGGCGGCAGAAGTTGCCGAGTCGTTTTTGCCGCTTTGCGGTCAGGGTCGCTCTTTCGCCGCCTCCGAGATCCGGGCGTCCTGCATGGCCCGCTCCGCCAGCAGGGTCTCGACCGCCAACCGCCTCGCCCCGTCGCAGGCCAGGATCTGGGCGCCGCGCTGCACATAGGCGGCGTCCAGGTCCGCGGCTGTGGGTTCAGCCGGCAAAACCGCCAGGGCGCACGGCCGCCTCGCCGCCTCCGGCAGGCTGAGCCGCACCGGCGCAACCGTCGAGGTCAGTAGCGAGCCCGCACAGCTCGCGGTCATGAGCGCGCAGACGGTCGGCGCGGCGGCTTTCCAGAGGGATTTCGGCGTCATCGGCGTTCCTGGCCTGTGCGACGGCGGTCGCGGTCGCGCGCGCCGCCGCCGTCTGCTGTTGTTGAAAATCATCGAGACGACGCAACTGTTCGTCCGCCCCCTCGCTCTCAAGACGACGCGCCGCCGCCTGGGCCCGGGCGTCACGTTCGCCGGACGCGGCCCGCGCCTCGGCCGCCGCCAACCGGCGCTGCTGCAGGCCCAGCGGGTCCCAGCGGAAACCGAGACCGCCCAGAAGCGCCGCCGCCAACCCCGCCACGACACCCGCGACGGCGAGCCAGCCGAGCGGCGTCAGCGCCTTCAGGATGGACACGGCCCTCATGGGAAGATCCTTCGATCCAGTTCGAAATGCGGGCCGTCGCGCAGGCTCTTCCAGTCGCCGCCCCAGACGATGGGGGTCTTCAACTCCAAAGCCGCCGCCTTGAAGGCCGAGGCGATGCGTCCATACAGCGGCCAGTCCCAACGGACCTGCCCCTCGACCAGGGCCGCCACATCGACGGCGTGGCCGCTCAGATGGCGAGACCTCAAGGTCCGGCTGGCTCCGGCCTGGACCAGAGCCGCCTGCCGTTCAGGCGATCGCAGCCCCTCCGTGATCATGAAATCAACAGGGCTGCGTGCGACCGCCGCCTCGACCACAGCCACCAGGGCTGGATGCACCCCCTTCAATCGCGCCCTTGAGCGAACGGACAACAGGCCGCTCATGGCCGGCCTCCCGTCAACCGCACCCGCGCATTGGCGATGAGCGCCACCAATTGCTCGGCCGTGGGCGCAACCAGATACAGAACCAGGATCAGGGCCAGCAGCCCCATCAGCCCATCGGTCATCTTGGGCAGCATCTCGGCCGGCATCCGCGCCACCGTCCGCATCAACAGCAGCCACAGGCCGACGCTGACGGCGAAGGCGTACAGCCTGCGCCACAGCCAGCGTCCCTCGGCCAGGGTTCCGTTCTGGGGCCGGATCGGATCCGGCGTCGTCGATCTCGTCATTCCTCGTCCTCCTTGTCGAAGATTTCGGTCGCGCACCGGCCGTCGAAGCCGGTCTGGGCGCGCCAGGCCGTGTCATTCAATCTGTCGGGGGCGTCCCAGACTTCGGGCTCCAGCACCTCCACAGGCTCGGGTCGGTTCAGCCGCCGGCTCATCCGACGGCCGTGAGTCGAACCACGCCTCCCCCGCCTGCGCCGCCCGCGCCCGACAGGGTCAGGCCCGCCCCCCCGCCGCCGCCGCCCGCACCGAACAGGGCGCCCGCGCCACCCGCTGTTCCCGCACCGACGGCGGAAGCGCCGCCCCCGCCGCCCCCGCCGCCGACCCAGGCCAGGTTTGGCGCCGACGACGCCTGCCCCGCCGCACCGGCCGCGCCGCCCGGCGCCTGACGGACCGCCCAGCCGCCTGCGCCGCCCGGGCCGCCAGACCGCGCTGTATTGGCTGTGCTCAACCCGCCGCCGCCGCCTCCCCCGCCAGGACCGTCGGGACAGGCGGTCTCGCCGCCGACGAAGGCCGTCGCCGTGATCGAACCGCCGCCACCGGCGTTTCCCGCCCGCAGGCCCTGACCGCCGGCGCCTCCCGCGCCCGCCGAAGCCGTTGCGCCGAGGCCGCCCGCCCCGCCTCCGGCCCGCAGCAACAGGGTTCCGCCCAGGCTCACCGCGCTCTGACCTCCCGCCCCGCCCAAGGCGCCCGCGCCTGAGCCGGCCGTCCCCGCCGCACCGCCCGCTCCGACCCCGACAACCAGGGTTTCGTTCAAGTCGGCGGCCGCCCAACAGGCCTCGCTCAGTCCGCCCGCGCCGCCGCCGCCGCCGCCGAAGCGCGCGGTTCCCGACGACCCCGCCATGCCCGATCCGCCGCCGCCGCCCCCGCCGACGCAGACCGCCTCGATCCACCGCGCCCAGGACGGCGGCTCATAGGCGCCGTCGGTGGTGAAGACCGTCGTCTCCCGTCGCGTCGCGCCCTTGTCGAATGCGATCCGCCCTGTTGCGCGATCCACCCCGAAGGCCCGGAGCCAGGTCGATCCGTCGGGACTCACCTTCAGGCTCAGGTTCTCGTCGCCTGCCAGGCCCAGTTCCGCCCGGCCGCCGTAGCCGCTCTGGAACAGCAGCGACAGGACATCCCCCGCCGCCTCCTTGTTCAGGGTCAGACGCAGGTCTCCGTCGCCGCCCTCGGCCACGCCGCGGGCGGTGAACAGGGCGGTGTTGGTCTTGACCGCCAGCGGATTGGCGGCGTCCGCCGTCGTGCCGAGGCCCAACCGCGAAAGCCCCTGCACTTCGCCCAGCCACTGTCCCAACGGGCTCCAGCCCTCTTCACTCCGCACCACCAGGACGGCCGTATCCAGCACCAGGGCGATCATCCCCACCGGCGCGGCCACGACGCTCCAGCCGCCGCTCTCGAACCGCATCAGGGCGCCGGCGGGCCGGCCGCTCCACGCCGTCCCTGCGGCGCCGTGCGGCAGGATGTAGAGATCGCCGTCGAAGGGGGCGTCCGGCTGGGTCGTCAGGGTCCGGCTGACCACCGCCGTCTGCAACAGGGCGTCCAGCCGCGTCAGGGCCGCGTTCAGGGTCACATGCTTCTGCATCTGACCGGCTGCGAGATAAGGCAGGACTAGCCGCGCGGTGAAATCGTCGCTCATCAGGATCTCCGTTGTTGTCGGAGATCAGTCTGCAGGCGCCGCCAGATCAGGCGTGTTGAACGGCGAATTTGTCATTCAACCCACGGTATGAGTTGAAGAAAATCGCCGAAATTAGGTGATCAGGGCGCGGCTTGCGCCCGTAATTCAGTCGTGCAGATAGACGATGCGGCGCAGCTTCTTGTCGTTTCGAACCGTCTCCAGGTGGCGCTCGTGGTCGCCGCTGGCCCGGGCGTTGGCTTCGGAATCCTCGACCCAGTGGCTGGTCTCGATATCCTTCTGCAGCGCCTTGGCCGCCAACAACTGACCGGGGAAGAAGGTGTCGACCACGTCGCCGGCGATCGGCACCGTGCCCGTCGCCGTATCCACCGCCATATAGGCCGCCATCCGCGCCAGGGTCGCCGGCGACGCCTTGGCCCGCACCGCCTGCATCACCAGCCAGGCCCCGGTTCCGACCGTATAGACCGTACCCACCACCGGGACCCAGGTCAGCAGTCCGTCCATGCCGATGCCGAACGGTCCTATGCCGATCACCCGGTCCGACAGCTTCTTGATCCCCTCGACATTGGACCAGATCTTCTCGATATCCGTGATGGACCGTCTGGCCATGTCGCGCCTCTCCAAGCGTCGCCCTAACGCGGTATAGCCGACACCGTTCACCAAGAAAGGCAATAAGCCATGTCCCTGCTGAAGCCGGCGAGCAATGCGGCGGCCAGCCTCGTTCTGATCGGGCTGTCGGGCTTCGGCGTGGCCAGTCTCAGCGGGATCGGCCATCGATGGGTGGACATCCTGGCCCAGTTCACCGCCCCCGTGCTGCTGGCTGCGGCGGTGCTGACCCTGGCCTGCCTAGTCCTGCGTCTGTGGCCGGCCTTTGTCGTAGGCGTGCTGGCCGGCCTTGTCCTGCTGGCCGCCGCCTGGCCCCAGTGGATGACGCCCCTTGGCCGCCCGCAGCCGGGCCAGCCGATAATCCGCCTGTACTCAGCCAATCTCTGGGTGGACAACACCGACGTCGCCGCGATTCGCCGATCCATCGTCGACGCCGACGCCGACATCGTCGTTCTGGTCGAGGTCGGAGATGCGCCGGCGGACCGGATCGACCAGGTTCTGGCCGGCTATCCCCACCGGGCGGTCATGGGCCGCATCGAAGACCCCAGCGGTCGCGCCCTGTCCATCGTGGCCTCGCGCTATCCGATCCAGGGCAAGCTGCCGTCGTTTCGCGATGATCTGGCGGCCATAGGCGCCGTCGTCGAAACGCCGGTCGGGGCCGTCAACGTCTTCGGCGTCCACCTGACCCGCCCCTGGCCGTATCAGTATCAATGGGGCCAGATAAACCAGGTCATGGCCCTGACCGCACGACGGGAAAAGGCGGCGCCTCATCCGACCATCGTCGCCGGCGATTTCAACAGCGTGTCCAGCGCCCGGATCGGCCGTCAGATCCAGTCCGACATGAACCTGTTGCCCGCTCCCGGCTTCCCCGGCACCTGGCCTAGCCGCCTGCCCGCCTTCGCCGGCATCACCATCGATCAGGTCTATCGTTCGCCGGACCTGGCCCTGATCAGCCGCCGCATCGGCGAACCGACCGGGTCGGACCACTATCCCGTCGTCACCGAATTCACGCGGGCGAAGCCATAGCGGCCCTCAACCGCCCCTCATGCCCGTCCGACGGAAAATCATCGGCGATCCAGCCCGCCTCGAAGGCTTTCAGAACGCGGCCCGTCTCCGGCCCGGGCTTCAGCCCCAGCCGCGCCAGATCCCGCCCGCCCACCGGCATTTTCGGCGGCGTCCACCCGGCCGCCAGCCGTCGCAAGGCCGCGCCGTCTCCGCCCGCCGCCTCGGCCCGTGTCAGCCGATCCTCGAAAGCGCCGCGTCCCAGCCGATAGATCGCCGCCCGCGCCTCGGCCTCGGTCATGTCCGTCGCCACGACCGGCCCCTCCGCAACAGCCGCCGCCAGCCGGTCCCGCGTCCCGTTCGACAGCCGCAGGCTCCCCGCGATCCTCACGACTGCGCCCTCATCCGCCGGCAACAGGGCCGACAGACGCAGCACCGGATCGCCTGTCAGTCCGCACATCGCCTCGAACAGGTTCAGCGGCTGCGCCTCGGGCAAGACCTGACCCAGAACGCCCGTCTCGGCCATCGCCCGCACCGTGGATCGCGGATCGCGCGCCGCCAGCAGTTTCAGCAATTCCTTGGACACCCGTTCGGCCGACAGTTGCGCCATCCCGGCCTTCAACGCCGCACAGGCCGTCAGCCCGGACGCATCGGGCTCTCCCCGCCCGTACCAGGCCTGGAACCGGAAGAAGCGCAGGATGCGCAGATAGTCTTCTCGGATCCGCGTCTCGGCCTCGCCGACGAAGACGATCCGCCCCTCGGCGGCGTCCGCCAGGCCGCCGCCAGTCGGGTCGAACACCGTGCCGGCCGCATCGGCGTACAGGGCGTTCAGGCGGAAGTCCCGCCGCGCCGCGTCCTCGGCCCAGTCCTCGGTGAAGGCCACCACCGCGCGCCGCCCGTCGGTCTCCACGTCCCGGCGCAGGGTGGTGATCTCATAGGGTTTACGCTCGGACACCCCCGTGACCGTGCCATGCTCCAGCCCCGTGGGCACGGCCTTCAGTCCCGCGGCCTGCAAGGCCGTCATCGTCTCTTCGGGCCTCAATCGGGTGGCGATGTCGATGTCGTCCACCGGCTGGCCCAGCAGACTGTTCCGGACGCAGCCGCCGACGAACCGGGCGCAGTCGGGGCCGCCGGCCGCCTGCAAGGCCGCCATGACCGCCCGTGTGGCCTTGGCCTCAAGCCAGGGCTGCCCCCGCATGGACACGGTCATGCCGCATCTTCCTCGGCGGCGACCTCGGGCGCCGGCTCGTCGCCGTACAGCCGGACATGCAGCGCCTTCAGGATCCCGGCCGTCACGCCCCAGATATAGCGTTCCCCCCACGGCATGGCCCAGAACCAGCGCCGCAGTCCCTCGTCCATGTCATAGAAGTCCTGGCGGTGGTTGGCCGCATCCATCAGGAAGTCCCACGGCGTCTCGAACACCTCGGCCACTTCGGCCGGCGCCGGCGTCGTGACCGGCGCCTCGTGCAGCCAGCCGATCACGGGCGTGACCAGAAACCCGGTGCCGGTCTCATAGGCGTCGGACAGGCCCAGCACCTCGACCTTCGCCGGGTTCAGGGCCACCTCCTCGTCCGCCTCGCGCAGGGCCGCTTGCACAGCGGTCTCGCCAGGATCCAACCGACCGCCCGGAAAGGCGATCTGCCCTGTATGCCGCACCAGGGTGTCGGCCCGCCGCGTCAGCAGCACCGTCGCGCCCTCGGGCCGCGCCACCACCGGGATCAGCACCGCCGCCGGCCGCAACTCCCGCATCGGCCGCGCCGCCTTGGGGTTCAGGTCGAAGTCGGACCGCGCCGCCAGCCCTTCCGGACGCCAGGCTTCGACCGGGTCCAGCCGCTGGACCAGCCGGTTCCTCAAGGTCGCCAGGGTCACGCCACAGCCCCCAGGGAAAACGCCCGCCCGCCGGACCGCACAACCAGCCGCCCATCGACTTCCTCGGCCATCTCGACCAGTTCATAGAAGACCGAGCGCGCAATTCGCGCCCACAGGTCGCGCCGCACATGCACGCGCGGCGCCGGCTCGCCCGTCTCCGGATCGGTCTCCACCACAATCGCGTCGGCCTCGCCCGCCCGCACCTCGTCGCCGACGTCGGTGGTGAAGATCAGGTCGTCGCCCTCGCGCCCGACCGCCACGGCCCGAAACGGCAGATCCTCGACCGCGATCTTCAACTTCTCGACCGGCGTCACCAGATGATAGCCGTCCGGGTCCTTGCGCAAGACGGTCGAGAACAGCCGCACCAGCGCCTCGCGGCCGATGGGCGATCCCTCGTGCATCCAGACGCCGTCGCGTCGAATGACGATGTCGATCTCGCCGCAGTGTTCGGGGTTCCACAGGTGGACCGGCGGCAGGCCCCGCCCGGGCGCCTGTTTCGCCGCCTCGACGATCGCTTTCAGTCCCGGCTTCTGGTCATCCATGTGCGTCATATCGGACCATGACTTAGGCCCCGCCAAGGCCAGGCGAAAGATCAGCCGATGCGAACAGGCCCGGAGACGGTCTCGACGCCTGTCGCCAGCCACAGCACTCGACGACGATCCACCGGCCCCGGCATCTCGGCTTCGGGCGCGCCGACGAAGCCGAAACGTTCGAAATAGGCCCGGTCGCCGACCAGCAGCACCCCGCCGACCGCCAGGGTCCGCGCTTGGTCCAAACAGGCCTGCACTAGTTCGGCGCCCAGGCCGTCGCTGCGACTGGCGGCGTCCACGGCGATGGGTCCCAGGAACAGACCCGGCGTCTGACCGATCAGGACCGGCCACAGCCGTACCGAACCGACGATGCGGCCGTCCCGGCGCGCGACGAATCCGGCCGCTGGGCGCGAACCCTCGCGCAGTCGCTCCGCCGTCTTGGCGAAACGACCCGGCCCGAAGGCGGCCAGAACCAGGGCCTCCACGCCGTCGGCGTCGGCCGGGATCTCGGCGTCGATACGGCCGGCGACAGCGGCCGTCTGGGCAAGGGCGTGCGACATGGGCGCTCCAGAAAGAGGCGCGCGCACCTAGAACCAAAGCTGCGCCAAATCAAGGCGCAGTCTTGTGACGCTGGCGTCAGCCCAGCTTGGAAAAGTCCGGCGCCCGCTTCTGGGTGAAGGCCATGAAGGCCTCCATGGCTTCAGGACTCTTCATCTGCGAACCGAAGGCCTCGCCCTCGCGTTGCATCAGCGCCCACAGACCCTCGGCGTCGCGCATCAGCCGCTTGGTCTTGCGCAGGGAGTTGGGCGCGCGGGCCGCGACGCGGGCCGCAAGGTCCGCCGCCGTCGCCTCGACCTGATCGGCAGGAACCGCCCGGTTCGCCAGGCCCCAGGCCACGGCCGTCTTGCCGTCCAGCGGCTCGCCCAGGGCGAACATCTCGAACGCCCGTTGATGGCCGATCACGGCCGGCAGCAGCAGGCTGGACGCCGCCTCGGGCGCCAGGGCCAGGTTGACGAAGGGCACGGACAGCAGGGAGTCCTCGGCCACCACCACCAGGTCGCAGTGCAGCAGCATGGTCAGGCCGATGCCGACCGCCCGCCCCTTCACCGCCGCCACCAGCGGCTTGTCGAGATCGGCCAGCGCCTTCAGGAAGCGGAACACCGACATGTCGAACGGCTTTTCGGTCTGCGACCCTATGGCGATGAAATCGCCGATGTCGTTGCCGGCCGAGAAGCTGTCGCCCTCGGCGCGCAGCAGCAGCACCCGCACCGTATCGTCGGTCCGCGCCTGTTCGACGGCTTCGGACAGGGCCGAATACATGGCCTGGGTGATGGCGTTCTTCTTGTCGGCCCGGTCCAGCGTCAGGGTCAGGACGCCGTCGGCCAGTTGGGTGCGGATATGTTCGCTCACGTCGTTTCCTCGTCCCATTTGACGGCTGTCCACCAGTCGACGCCGTTCTCGTCGCGCGTCCGCTCGGCGCGGCCGCGCTTTTCCAGATAGTTCAGGTGCGCCTGGGCCTCGCCCGTGGCCATGCCCAGCACCCCGTCTCCGACCGCCCGACCGAACACGGCCGGGAAGCCGTCGATCACCCTAGACGGTTGACGCAACGTCCGCTCAAGCCGTTTCAGCGCGACCTCATGCCCGCGTTTCAGCGCGTCCAGCCTGGCGTGAACGCCGTGGAAGGGTTCGCCGTGCGCCGGCAGAACGAATGCGCCCTCGGGCAACAGGTCCCGCAGCTTCTCCAGGGAGTCCATCCAGTCGCCCAAAGGATCGGCTTCAGGCTCGGTCGGCCAGACCGAGATATTGGATGAAATCCGGGGCAGGATCTGGTCTCCGGCGATGAAGACATCATCCGAGCGCCGCCACAGGCAGACATGTTCGGGACTGTGGCCGGATCCGACCACCACGGTCCAGTCGTCCCCGTCGATCTGGATCACATCCTCATCCGACAGCCGCAGATAGCTGCGCGGCATCGGCGACACCCCCTTGGCGAAACCGCCATAGTCCGCGCGCCAGCGATCGATCTGAGCCTCGCTCCAGCCCGCAGCGCGATAATAGCGTTCACCGTCTTCGGGCGCGTCGCCGCCCTCGGCCATCAACATCCGGGCGGTGACATATTCCAGCCGCGACATCAGCAGGGGCGCGCCGCTGCGCGCGCACAGCCACCCCGCCAGGCCAATGTGGTCGGGGTGCATATGGGTGCAGATCAGCCGGTGGATCGAGCGCGCTTCCAAAGGTCCGGCCAGCGCCGCCTCCCACGCCGCCACGGCGTCCGGCGTTCGCAGTCCCGTATCAACGACCGTCCAGCCGTCGCCGTCCCGCAGGACATAGACGTTCACATGGTTCAGCTGAAACGGCAGGGCGAACCGCAACCAGAACACCCCGCGCGCGACCTCGACCGCCACGCCGGGCACGGGCGCATCGGGCATGGGATAGGTCAGGCCTCGCGCCTCCATCCCCTGGTTCAGGGCCGCTGCATCGTCCGCCAAGTGCGTCTCCAATAAAAACGATCAAACCTTAGTCAGGTCTTGCCCACGCCGTCCACAGCCGCCTTGACCCCGCCCGATTAGACCGCCACGAAGCCTTCAGCCGTTCCCAACCGAAGGTGTTCCATGAAAGCCCGCATCGCCGCCGCCCTCGCGGCGCTCCTGTTCAGCGCCATATCGGTCGCTCCCGCCTTCGCGCAACAGCAGCGCGGCCCCGAAAACCAGCCCGCCACTGTTGAAGGCGGCTCGCGCGCCTCGGCCTCGCGTCAACGCCGCGAACGCCGCCCCGCCGCCCCGACGGCCGAGCAGATCCAGGCTGCCGCCCAGGAGCAGGCCACCCTGGCCAACACCGGATGCCAGGTCAGCGAATCCAAGCTTCTCGGCCAGACGACCGCCAACACCACAGTTTATGAAGTCGCCTGCACCGCCGGCCCGGGCTTCATCATCGAAGCCAAGACCCCGCCCGAGGCGGCCAGCTGCATCCTGCTGGCCCATTCGGCCGAAACCCTGCGTGCGCGTGACCCGGCCGCCGACCCTGGTCCCCAGTGCACGATCGCCGCCAACACCGACACGCAGAAATTCCTGCGCGAATACGCCGTCCAGGCAGGCGTCGCCTGCACGATCAACGAGGTCAAGGTGCTGGGCAAGGCCAACGACGGCGGCGTCATGTACGAAGCCGGCTGCTCCGACGGCGCGGGCTTCTGGCTCAAGCAACTGAACAATACCTGGACCAAGACCCCCTGCATCCAGGTGCTGGCTGAAAATGGAACCTGCGCCTTCACCACCTCGGCCGAGAACGCCGCCCTTGTGAAATCCTATTTCGCGGGTTCGGACGCCGCCTCCTGCGACGTGACCGAAGCCCGTCTGATGGGCCGCAACGCCAACGGCGTCTTCTATGAAGCCAAATGCGCGGCCGGCGACGGCCTCATCGCCCGTCTGAACACCGAGAATGTCGTGCAACAGGTCTATCCTTGCGCCACCGCCCAGCAGATCGGCGGCGGCTGCAAGCTGACCACCGCGCCCGCCGCCGCTCCGGCGCCGGCCGGCGGCCGGCCCTAAGCGACCATCGCAGAACCTACAAAGGGCCGTCGGAGCGATCCGGCGGCCCTTTTGTTTTGCGTCGCCTCTTTTCCGAAACCGAGACGCGCCCTACCGTCGCCCTCATGCGCATCGCCACCTGGAACGTGAACTCGGTCAACGCCCGCCTGCCCACCGTGCTGGAATGGCTGGAGCAGGCCGCCCCCGACGTCGCCTGTTTCCAGGAGATCAAATGCGTGGACGAGAAATTCCCGCGCGAGGCCTTCGAGAGCCTGGGCTATAACGTCGAGACCCACGGCCAGAAGAGCTACAACGGCGTGGCCCTGCTGTCGAAATACCCGCTGTCGGACATCCGGCGCGGCCTGCCCGGCGACGAGACCGATGAACAGGCCCGCTATCTGGAAGCCGTGATCGAGGCGCCCCGGCCGCTCCGGGTGGCGTCCATCTATCTGCCCAACGGCAATCCGATCGGGACCGAGAAGTTCGACTACAAGCTGGCCTGGTTCGAACGGCTGAACCGCCACGCGCGCGGCCTGCTGGCCTTCGAGGAGCCCCTGGCCCTGTGCGGCGACTATAACGTCATTCCCGAGCCGGAAGACGCCAAGAACCCCGCCGCCTGGACTGACGACGCCCTGTTCCAGCCCCAGAGCCGCCAGGCCTTCCGCGCCCTGAAGAACCTGGGCCTGGCCGACGCGCACGAGGTCGGGGGCGAACCGGCCGGGACCTACAGCTTCTGGGACTATCAGGCCGGCGCCTGGCAGAGGAACCACGGCATCCGCATCGACTTCGCCCTGCTGTCGCCCCAGGCGGCGGATCGGCTGCGGGGGGTCGAGACCCATCGCGACGCGCGCGACATGGACAAGCCCAGCGACCATGTGCCGGTGGTGGTCGATATCGACCTGTCCGCCGGGACGGAGGCCTGAGCCATGGCGGAGGTCGTGCGGGTGATCCTGCTGATCGCCTTGGCGGCGGCCCTGCTGACGACCCTGGCCCTGGCCCTGTCCTGGTGGATGGAGCCGCCGCGCCGCATCCGCCGCGCCTTGCTGAAGGCCCTGGGCGCTCCGCCCGAGGTCGAGGCCGTTTCGCCCCGCGAGGGCCGGGCCTGCGCCCTGAACTTCGACATCGAACAGGTTGTCGTGCTTTGGGCCAACGGCGCCCACGGCCTGGCCTACGCCTTCGAGGAGGTCGAGGGCGGCGAAATCATCGTCGACGGCCATGTGGTCGCCCGCATTCGCCGCGGCGAGGCGCGCAAGTCGCTGGACGTGCTGGCGCCCGACGCCGAACAGGTGGTGCTGCGACTGATGTTCGCAGACGCCCGCCATCCGGAGTTCGAACTGGCCCTGTGGGACGCCGCCTTGGCAGGCGAGACCGGCTCGCCGGGCGAGGCGCTGCGGCTGGGCCGACGGTGGCTGTCGCACCTGGAAGCCCTGTTGAAGAGCTGACCGCCCCCCTTCCGATTGGGCGGCGAGAGGTCTAGAACCCCCGCTCATTCCTATCGACACGCCTTTTTACGGGAGGCCGCCTTGGCCCGCCTATTCGACGCCTATGTCGTCGCCGACTGGACCGCCGCCGAAACCAAGAAACTCGGCGACACCTCGCTGTGGATCGGGGTGGCGAAGCGCGACGTGCGGTTCCGCCTCTATACCGAGACGCACAATGTCGCCACGCGGGCCGAGGGCGAGGCCCTGCTGGCCTCGATCCTGGCGGATCACAGAAAGCGCGGCGACCGGGTTCTGGTCGGGCTGGACTTCAACTTCGGCTATCCGGTCGGCACGGCCGCGCGGCTGAAGCTGGACGGAACCCCCTGGCAGGCCATGTGGAAATTCATCGCTGCCAATGTGGTGGACAAGGCCGATAATACGAACAACCGCTATCAGGTGGCGGCCAAGATGAACCGGCTGATGACCGACGAGGCCTGGCCGCTGTGGGGGGCGCCGGCGAAACAGGCGCAGCGCTGGCTGACGACCACCAAGCCGCCCGCAGGCGCGGGCGCCGACATTCCCGAGTTCCGGGCGACCGAGAATGCGGCGCGCAAAGGCAAGCTGCAGCCCAAGAGCGTGTGGCAGATGCACGGCGCCGGCGCCGTGGGCGGCCAGACCCTGGTGGGCATCCCGGCCGTGCGCCGCCTGCTGGAAAGCCTCGGCCCCGCAGGCGCCGTCTGGCCGTTCGGCACGGGCTGGCGCGCCCTGACGCCCGACGACGTCGAGCCCCTGTCGGCGCTGGTGGTCGAGGTCTGGCCGTCGATGTTCGACGGCAAGCCCAACGAGGGCGAGTTCAAGGATCAGGCCCAGGTCCGCTCCACCGCCGAGGCCCTGGCCCAGATGGACGAGGCCGGCGAACTGGCCAAGGCCTTCGGCCCGCCCAAGGACGCCACACCCGAACTGATCGCCCAGGTCGAGCAGGAAGAAGGCTGGATTCTGGGGGTCTGAACCTGGAAAAAACCTCGACAAATTCTGGAGAATTCGTCGAGGTTCTCGATATCAGGACAGGCGGTCGCGGAACTCGAAATAGTCGAATTCGCGGACCAGTTTCAGCGCGTCGGTGTCGCTGTTCCACAGGGCGATGGCCGGCAGCGGCACCCCGTTGAAGGTGTTGGTCTTCACCATCGAATAGTGGGCCTGGTCCAGGAAGGCGATGCGGGTTCCGGCGGTCGGCGCAGTGGCGAAGCCATAGTCGCCGATGATGTCGCCGGCCAGGCAGGAGGGCCCGCCCAAGCGATAGGTCACGCCGCCCTCGGCCTCGTTCAGCATGGCCGGGCGGTAGGGCGCCTCGATCACATCGGGCATGTGGCAGGTCGCCGAGATGTCGGTGATGGCGATGGGCAGGCCGTTATGGAAGGTGTCCAGCACCTCGCCCACCAGTATGCCGGCGTCGAGCGCAATGGCCTCGCCCGGCTCGATATAGACCTGAAGCCCGTAGCGTTCGCCCAGGTCCTTCAGGAAGCCGACCAGGGCGTCGATGCGGTAGTCGGCGCGGGTCACATGGTGGCCGCCGCCCAGGTTGATCCACTTCAGGTCCGGCAAAAGGGGCGCCAGCTTCGGCTCCACCGCAGCCCAGATCCGCTCCAGCGGCTCGAACCCCTGTTCGCACAGGGCGTGGATGTGCAGGCCGTCGACGCCCTGCAAATGCTCGGGCGTCAGTTGCGACACCGGAAAGCCGAGGCGCGAGCCCAGCTGGCAGGGGTCGTATTTGGCGACCTCGCCCTCCGAATGCTCGGGGTTCAGCCGCAGGCCGATGTCGAACGTCTCACCCCCGGCGCGGGCGGCGGCGATCAGGTCGGCGAAACGGGCGATCTGGTCCGGGGCGTTGAAGATGACCGTGTCCGACAGACGCAGGATCTCGGGCAGGTCGGCGGGCTTGTAGGCCGGGGAATAGGTGGTCAGGTGGCCGTGATAGAACTCCCGCGCCAGCCGCGCCTCCCATAGGCCCGAGGCGCAGACGCCGTCGAGGTATTCCCCGACGACGTCGGCCAGCGACCACATGGAAAAGGCCTTCAGGGCCAGCAGGACCCGGGCGTTTCCGCGCACGCCGACGTCTTGGAGGACCGACAGGTTGCGACGCACCGCGACCTCGTCGACCACGAAGGCGGGCGACGGGACGCGGTTCAGATCGAACCGAGCGAAGGCGCCCGGTCCGCCGGCCTGGGTCTGCATGACCATGGGCGTATCCTCAGAAGTCCAGCGGAGCGGGCAGTTCCTCGACCGTCCACGGCAGACCGTGCTTGTTCAGCATGTCCATAAAGGGATCGGGGTTCAGTTGTTCAATGTTGAACACCCCCTCGCCCTTCCACTGGCCGGTCAGCATCAGGGCCGCGCCGATCATGGCGGGGACGCCGGTGGTGTAGCTGACGGCCTGGTTGCCGGTCTCGGCATAGGCTTCCTGGTGGTCGCAGATGTTCTTGACGTAGACCGTCTTGGCCGCGCCGTCCTTCTGGCCGGTGGCGATGGTGCCGATATTGGTCTTGCCCTTGGTGATCGGGCCCAGCGACGAGGGTTCCGGCAGCAGGGCCTTCAGGAACTCGATCGGGATGATCTCGCGGCCCTGGAACATCATCGGCTCGATCGAGGTCATGCCGATGTTCTCCAGCACTTCCAGGTGCTTGAGGTAGGAGTCGCCGAAGGTCATCCAGAAGCGGATGCGCTTGATTTCCGGATAGAATTTGGCCAGAGACTCCAGTTCCTCATGATACATGAGGTACATGTTCTTGGGCCCCACGCCCTCGAAGTCGAAGGTCTGCTTGTGCGACAGGGCCGGACCCTCGACCCACTGGCCGTCGGCCCAGTGACGCGACGGGGCGGTGACTTCGCGCAGATTGATCTCGGGATTGAAGTTGGTCGCGAACGGCAGGCCGGTGTCGCCGCCGTTGCAGTCCAGGATATCGAGCGTCTCGATCGAATCCAGCAGGTGCTTCTTCGTATAGGTGGTGAAGACCGAGGTCACGCCGGGGTCGAAGCCCGAGCCCAGCAGGGCCATCAGGCCGGCTTCCTTGAAGCGGTCCTGATAGGCCCACTGCCACTTGTATTCGAACTTGGCCTCGTCGCGCGGCTCGTAGTTGGCGGTGTCGAGATAGTTGACCCCGGCGGCCAGGCAGGCGTCCATAATGGCCAGGTCCTGATACGGCAGGGCCAGGTTGACGACCAGGGCGGGCTTGACCGCCTGGATCAGGGCCGTGGTCGCCGCCACGTCGTCGGCGTCGATCGCCGCCGTGTCGATGGTCACGCCAAAGCGCGACTTGACGGATTCGGCGATGGCGTCGCATTTCGACTTCGTCCGGCTCGCCAGGGTGATGTGCGAGAAGATGTCCGCATTCATCGCCATCTTGTGGACGGCGACCGAACTGACGCCGCCGGCGCCAATGACCAGCACCCTGCTCATGTGTGCTTCTCCTGAAGACTGAAATGCTCTGGCGACATCGCCGCCCGTATAAAGGGTGCGGCTCTTAGCACGATGATGACAGGACCGCTAACCCGCGCGGAATTGATGTCGAGGCCGTCTCCCCCGGACGAGGCCCACGGCGGCGGAGACGAAAAAACAGGGTGTAGATAGTGCACTTTGGCCGAGGCGCCGTTCCGGCGATTGCACGTGCACAGGCGAAACGGCGCCATGTGCAAAGGGTGCGATGGACGAGACTTCACGTTTTTCAAAGACCGGCGGGGATTATAGGGCAGGTTTGAAGCGTGTCAGGTCGATTGGGAATCCCGGATCTCGCGCGCTTGAAATCCAACGACATCCTTTCGGGAATTAGGGCGGCATGCTCGAAGCTCTTGCTCGAGTCATTGCCGACTTGCGCCAGGAGCAGACATTATTGTCGGCCCACATGCCAGACACTCACGCCGGCAAGGCGTGGAATGGCGGTGGAGGTCACTTACGGCCTGTCGGACGCGACCGACCACCCGGGCGCGCGCGAGCAGGCTGATGGCGCCATCGATCCGACGTGGTGCATCGGCATTCAGCTGTTCGCGGTCGTCGCCCAGCAAAGGCTGACGCCTGCTGGGCGACGAACACCATGTCGATCAACCGGCTTGCGACAAGCGGCGCGAACGCAGACCGCTGCCAGAGTGATGATCAACGTCTGATCAAAGGGCGCTCTGCTTAACTCCGCCAATGCGGTGGATAAGCGGCCTCATAGCCCCGCATTGTCTCCATTCTCGAGAGCCACGCGGCCAAAGCCGGCAGACGGGAGCCCAGGTCTTCGAGGCCAAGCGCCATCTCGGCGGCTTCCGAACGCAGCCCGACCCGCCGCAGCATCTGGATGTTTGGCAGCGCCACGATGTCCGCCGCGCTGATGACCTCTCCGGCCAGGTAAGGCGCGACCGACAGGGCTTGCTCCATCCAGCCAAGCGCATCGATCGCACGCGCGGCGGACGCGCGCATCCCCTCGGGATCGTCCTTGGCGTGGCCGCGCAAGAGCGGGCGGATGATCTCCACGTCGAGGAGATCGCGAGTATAGTTCTCGAACTCGTTGACCCGCTGCCAGATGCGGCCGTGCTCCTCCCCTGTCCGACCGAACAGCGGCACGGCGGGATAGGTGCGATCCAGGAAGGCGATGATCGCCACGGATTCGTAGAGGGCCGTCTCGCCCGTCTTCAGCACAGGCACCTTGCCACGCGGATTGAGCTCGAGGAATTCAGGGGAGCGGTTCTCCTGCCTGGCCGAGTCCATGCGCCGGGAGACATAGGGCAGGTCCTTGTAACCGAGCGCCAGTTGCACCCGCCACGCATAGGGGCTGCCGCTAATCCAGAAGAGTTCGTGTTCCACAGTCGGCATATTCGCGCTCATGATTTCATTGTCCGCCGGCCAGCACGCGGTTGATCGTCTCGGCCACTTTTCGTCAGGTGAATTGCGAAGTCTGCGGTTCCGGGATGCGCGCGCCAGCCAGCTCTGTCGCTGCGTACCCCTGACGGCGCCGCGACGTCGGCCGACTGGCGGTTTCCGTTTCAGAGCGTGACGCCGACGCCCGCTAGGAAGGTGTCGATGCGGTTGTCGACCTCGGCCTTCGTCTCGGCCCAGGCCGGGACTGACTCCAGGAGATTGTCGTGCCAGGCCATCAGGTTCGGATAGTCCCGCAGCGGAGGCTTTGAACGATCGATCTGGGAGAAGGGACCCGCGATATCGATATCGGCCAAGGTCAAGGCATCGCCAACCATGAACCTGCGGCCCTCAAGGTGCTGGTCGAGCACCCTGGCCGCGGCGCGCATCTTGCCCTCGGCGAAGGCGATGACGGCTTCGTCCTTTGGCAGGCCCATGACCGTCTTGCCGACCCGCTCGTCAAAGAGGGCCGTCGCGAAAATGCGCCACTGCTCGCCGGACCAGAACATCCATTGAAGGACCTCGAAGCGCTCGGTCTCGGTCGTTCCGGCGAGGGGGGAATTGACCTTGCCGGCCAGATACAGATTGATCGCGCTGGCCTCGTAGAGAACAAAACCTCCATCTTCCAGCACCGGCGTCAGACCGTGCGGGTTCAGCCGTGACTTGAAGTCGTCCGTCTGGCTTTCGCCCTTGAACAGGTCAACCTTCACGCGTTCCAGGTCGACGCCCATGATCCGGGCGGCCGTGGTCACGCGCCGCAGACTGCCCGAGCCGGGATCGCCGTAAATCTTCATTGTCATAGCAGCACCTTGGTTTTGACTCCTTGGGAGGAGCGTTCGAAACGAAGATGATGCATGCCATTTGAGAATGCTATTGAGCCAAAATGAATGACTTATATTCTTCTTAGGCATATGCCGGTGGGGGCGCACCGCGCTGGCGCTAGCTAGTCTTGCAGGCTGATGGAAACGCGATCGGAATAGAAGGCGAGGCGCCCCGCGATGTCGGCGACCGCGTCCAGCGGCGTCTCGTAGGTCCAAACGCTGTTCAGGCCGGGCGCTCCGAGCGCCGTCCTTTCGGCCTCATCTCTAGAATATAGGTAGGTTCTGGTAAGACCGGGACCCGCTATGCCTTCTATCCTCTCCAGGAATATCAGCGATGGACAAGTTGGATGCGATGCGAATGTTCGTGCGCGTCGTCGAAAGCGGGAGCTTTTCACAAGCCGCGCGAGACCTGAATGTCAGCCAGCCGACGGTCAGCAAACAGCTCGCCGCGCTTGAGGCGCGGCTTGGGACGCAACTGCTCGCGAGAAACTCTCGCGCCCTCGCCGTGACGCCCGCCGGACAGGACTATTACGAGGCCACCGTGCGGATCCTGCAGGATCTCGACACAGTCGAAGAGCGAGTCCTTGAGGGTCAGTCGGCCCCTTCAGGTCTGGTCCGCGTGACCCTCTCGCCGGCCTTCGGGAGGATGTTCGTCATTCCCCGGCTGCTCGAATTCCGTGCCCGTTTTCCCGACGTCGCGATCGAGATGGAAGTCTCCGGCCGGCATGTCGACCTTATCGAGGAAGGCATTGACGTCGCGATCCGTATCGGTCGGCTTTCGGATTCAAGCCTCGTCGCCAGGCGCATCGGCGACATGCGAATGATTACCCTGGCCTCAGCCGGCTATCTCGCCCAGCACGGCACGCCGCGATCGCTGGACGAACTCCGCAGCCACCAACGTATCGGCTATGTTTACCAGGGCGACATCGTCGGGTGGGGGTTCCATGTAGACGGCAGGCTGGTGACGGTGGATGGCGGGGGCGCGTTTCGAACCAATGACGCCGAGCATGTCCGCGGCGCGGTCCTGGCAGGCCTCGGCATCGCCCATCACGCGAGCTGGCTGTTCACGGATGAGCTGGCCTCCGGTCAGGTCGTCCAAATTCTGGAAGAGCATGCACCGCCCGCTTTCCCGATCAACGCCGTCACCGCTGCCGGCCGACGCATGCCCTCACGCGTGCGGAACTTCATCGATTTCCTCGCAGCGATCTGCGCCGAGGAGCCGGACTTGAGAGCAGGCGACGGCTAGCGGCCACCATCAGCCAATGCAGCCCGGAACGCGCACTTGCGTGTGCACCGAAATCGTCGTCGGAGATCGTCGTTGGTTCTGTGAGATGCGATCACGGAGGCCGGTTGCCCGAAAGCAGACACTCCCAACTGCTTGTTTGAGTCAGAAGCCGCCTCCAACACCCCTACCCGATCAGCGCCCGCGCCGCCGCCCGCGCCTCATCGGTGATCTCCGCCCCCGACAGCATCCGCGCGATCTCTTCCTGACGCCGCGCGTCGTCCAGGGCGACGACGGTGGTGGTGGTCATCCCCTCGTGGTCGGCCTTCATCACCTTCCAGTGGGCGTGGCCGCGGGCGGCGACCTGGGGGCTGTGGGTGACGACCAGGACCTGGGCGCCGGTGGACAGGCGTTTCAGGCGCGAGCCGACGGCCTCGGCCACGGCGCCGCCGACGCCCTGGTCCACCTCGTCGAAGATCATCACCGGCTGGCGCATGTCCTCGCGGCTGGCCAGGGCGGCCTTCATGGCCAGGGCGAAACGGGCCAGTTCGCCGCCCGAGGCGATGGCGTCCAGCGGCCCGAAATCGGTTCCGGCGTTGGTGGCGATCTGGAAGCGCACGGTCTCGACCCCGTCGGGGCCGCGCCGGCCCTCGATCGGCTCCAGCGCCACGCGGAACCGGGCGCGCTCCAGCTTCAGCGGGCCCAGTTCGCCCATGACGGCGGCGGTCAGGCGGTCGGCCGCCGCCTCGCGCGCCGAGGTCAGGAAGGTGGCGGCTAAATCGTAGGATTCGGCGGCCTCGGCGGCTTCGCGGCCGGCGTTGGCCAGGGCCTCCTCGCCGTCCTCGATCAGGCGCAGCTGCTCGCGAAGGCGGATGCGCAGCGACGGCAGGGCGTCGACCGTGGTGTTCAACTTGCGGGCGGCGGCGCGCAGGGCGAACAGCCGTTCCTCGGCCTTGTCCAGGCGGCCGGGCTCATAGTCGAAGGCGTCGGCGGCGGCGTCCACGGCGGCGACCGCTTCGGCCGCCTCGACCATGGTGCGGTCGATGGCCTCGACGGCGGCGGACAGTTTGACGATGACCGGATGGTCGCCCTCGGCCCCCGCCTGGCCGGCGCGCTGGCGGGCGTGTTCGACGGCGCGCAGGGCCGCGCCCAGTTTCTGGCTCAGCTTGTCGCCGCCCAGCTGGGTGCGAGCGTCGGCCAGGTCGGCGATGGCTTTTTCGGCGGCGCCCAGCAGGGCGCGTTCGCCGGCCAGTTCCGTCTCCTCGTCGGCGCGAGGGTCCAGGGCGTCCAGTTCGGACAGGTTGAGCGTGATCTCCTCGACGCGGGCGGCGGCGTCGGCGGCCTGGGCCTTCAGCTCGGCCAGTTTCGCCTCGGCGGCCTTCAGCTTTGTCGAGGCGGCGGCGACGGCCTGGAGCTGGGGTTGAAGACCGCCATAGGCGTCCAGCGAGCCCCGGTGGGTGCGCCAGTCCAGCAGGCCGACGGTCTCATGCTGGCCGTGAACCTCGACCAGGGCGGCGCCGATCTCGCGCAGGGCCGTGACCCCGGCGGGCTGGTCGTTGACATAGGCCCGGCTGCGGCCGTCGGCGTTCAGCACCCGGCGCAGGATCAGGTCCTCGCCCGGCTGGACCTCGAACCCCTTGTCGGCGATCAGGGCCAGCAGGTCGGGATCGTCCGGGGCGCTGAAGATGGCGGTGGCCACGGCCTGTTTGGCGCCGTGGCGCACCAGGCCGGCGTCGCCGCGCCCGCCCAGGGCCAGACCGAGGGCGTCCAGAATGATCGACTTGCCCGCCCCCGTCTCGCCGGTCAGCACGGTCAGGCCGGTCTCGACGTCGAGATCCAGCACGTCGACCAGGACGACGTCGCGAATGGAAAGGGCGGTCAGCATGGCAGGTGGTCGCCGGTGGAACGAATCAGGATCACGCCGACAGAATCGGGAGATGTGCTGAAATGCACAAGGCTTTCCGGCGACAGTCTTCGGCGGGTCAGCCGGGGATGATCCGCTGCAGCCAGGATTCGCGCTTGGCCTCGGGGGCCTTGTCCGGGGTCTGGCCGTTTTCGGTCAGCAGGGCGTAGGCCTCGGCGTACCAGGGGCTGCCGGGGAAGTTGTAGCCCAGGACGGCGCCGTTGCGGGTCGCCTCTTCCTTCAGGCCCAGCTGCAGATTGACCTCGACCAGGCGGTACAGGGCCTCGGGCGTGTGGGAGGTGCGCTGGAACTCGGGGTTGGCGATGACGGCCTTGTAGCGGTTCAGGGCCGCCAGCGGCTGGTTGGCGCGCTGGTAATAGCGGCCGATGTTCATTTCCTTGCCGGCCAGCTGGTCGTTGACCATGTCGATCTTGACGGCGGCGTCGCTGGCGTAGGGCGTGCCCGGATAGCGGCGCGCCACGTCCTTCAGCCCGGCCAGGGCGGCGTTGGCGTAGCCCTGGTCGCGACCCACGTCGGTGATCTGTTCGAAGTTGCAGACCGCCTTCATGTAGAAGGCGTAGGCCGCCGAGGGATTGCCCGGGAACAGGGAGATGAACCGGTCCGAAGCCGCGATGGCGTCCGCGTAATTATTGTTCTGATAGAAGGCGTAGACCTGCATCAGGATCGAGCGGCGCGCCCAGTCCGAATAGGGATGCTGGCGTTCCACCTCCTGGAAATAGTCGACGGCGTCGGCCCAGCGGCGCTGTTCCAGGCGCTGGTAGCCGGTGTTGTACAGGGCCTCGACCGGCCGTTCCTCATAGGCGAGCTTGGGTCGTGCGTTGCCGGCGCAGCCCGCGATTGTCATTGCGGCGGCGGCCGCAGCCATCAGCACCAGGCCGGAACGGATCTTGGAAACGGACAAGGATGACCCCATGACGAGCAAAGACAGACCCTCGGCCTGGCTTCGGAAACGAACGCGGCGTTCTCTAGCACCCACGACCGGACCGCGCCATGCCGACGAAAACTCTCCGCACACGACTTGCCCTGCCCGGCACCGCTGGTAAAGAGCGCGCCAACCGACCGCCGTTCATGGGGGTCGGATGACGGCGAAAGGATGACCAGCCGATGAAGCTGCTCTCAGGCAACTCCAACCGCGGCCTCTCTCAGGCCATCGCCGACCATCTGGACGCCCCCTTGACCAAGGCCCAGGTCAAGCGGTTCGCCGACAATGAGGTCTTCGCCGTGATCGAGGAGAACGTCCGCGGCGAGGACGTCTTCATCCTTCAGTCGACCAGCTATCCGGCCAACGACAATCTGATGGAGCTGCTGATCATCACGGATGCGCTGGTGCGCGCCTCCGCCCGTCGGATCACGGCCGTCATGCCCTATTTCGGCTATGCGCGTCAGGACCGTAAGACCGGCGGCCGCACGCCCATCTCGGCCAAGCTGGTCGCCAATCTGATCACCCGCGCCGGCGCCGACCGGGTGCTGACCATGGATCTGCACGCCGGCCAGATCCAGGGCTTCTTCGACATTCCGACCGACAATCTGGTCGCCACGCCGGTCCTGGCCCAGGACATCCGCGAGAATTATGCGCGCGGCGACGACCTGATGATCGTCTCGCCCGACGTCGGGGGCGTGGTGCGCGCCCGATCGCTGGCCAGCCGCCTGAACGCCGACCTCGCCATCGTCGACAAGCGTCGCCCCAAGGCGGGCGAAAGCGAGGTCATGAACATCATCGGCGACGTCGAAGGCCGAAGCTGCATCCTGTTCGACGACATCGTCGATTCGGGCGGCACCCTGGTGAACGCGGCCAAGGCGTTGATTGATCAGGGCGCCACCGAGGTCTCGGCCTATATCAGCCACGGCGTTCTGTCCGGCCCCGCCGTGCAGCGCATCACCGACGGGCCGCTGAAGGAACTGGTGATCACCGACTCCATCGAACAACCCGATGAAGTCCTGAAGTGCCCGAAAATCCGCAGGGTTTCCGTGGCTCCGCTTATCGGTGAAGCTATCCGGCGGATCGCCAACGAAGAATCCGTGTCGAAGTTGTTCGATTAATCTTCGGCAAACCACTTTCCTCACGTTATAAGCGGCTTCAAGTACACGCCCCGTCCGGGGCCATAGTTCTGTGGACGCGCCCCTATGCCCAAGGCCTTCATGACCCGCGGCCTGTCGATCGCCGCCCTGGCAGCCGCTGTTTTCCTGGCGAGTTGCACCACCAAGGAGCCAGAGGCGCCCCCGCCTCCCCCGCCGCCTCCGCCGCCGGTTTCGCTGAACGAGGGCGTGGCCCAGGCGGCCTCGATCTATGTCGCCTTCCTGCGGGAGGCCGAGACCATCCAGCCGGGCGGCTTCCCGGACGCCGAATCCATCCAGGCCGCCATCCGCAAGGGCGCCTCGTATGAGCCGGCCCAGTTGTCGCGCGGCCTGATCGCCTACGGCTCGATCATCGCGCTTCAGTCGCCCGAGTTCGTGGCTGGGGTGCGCCAGTTCGCCGCCGATCCCGTCCAGCGCCAGCAGATGATCGCCCAGATCGTCGCCGATCCGGCCTATGCCGCCACCCTGCCCGGCGCCGACGCTGCGGCGGGCCTGATCACCGCCACCATCGGCAAGGACGCCGTCGCGATGCGCGCCATCGCCGAGGCCGTCGAGGCTGACGCCTATACGGTTCAGGAACGCAACGATCCGCGCCGTCGCTGGGCCGTCACCCACGTGCCCAACCGCGAAGTTCGGCTGGAGGGCGCCAAGACCCTGTCGGCGGCGACCATGCTGCCTTCCGGCGATGAATCGAGCCGTCTGTTCACGGCCGCCAACACCGGCCAGGGTCTGTCGATCGAGGCGTCGCGCAAGGCGCCGCCCTATACGCCGGCCCTGACGCGGTCGCTGGCCATCGCCGCCCTGGCCGCTCTCGGGGCCGCCGGCGACGAGGCCCGGGCCAATACCGACGCCCTGGTGGTCGAGACGAACAGCGAATTCTGCCTGAACATGTCCAAACTGATGCTGTTCCAGTGCCTGGCCGCCTCGCGCCCCGCCTATGAGGACATGTTCTGCCTGGGCCGTCACGTCGCACGCGACCTGGCCACCTGCACCACCCAGGCGGTGCTCACGACCTCGATCACGGTCGGCGATCCCGAAGAAGCCAGCACGCCCCCCGCCGCGGTTTCGCCGGTTTCGGTCACCCTGACGCAGACGCCCGCGCCGTCGCCGACGGCCTCGCTGAACACCTCGCCGTCTTCGTCGCGCTAAACCCGTTCAGACGGACGAAGGCCCGCCCCGAGCGATCGGAGCGGGCCTTTTCCTTGCGCGGGACGGCCTATTCGTAGCCGTGCGCGGCCTCGTTGATCACCTGGGACGGCATGGACGAGAAGTCCACGGCGATCGGCTTGGCGACCTTGGCCTGATAGGTTCGAAGCACATGGGTCATGCGACGGCGCACCTCGCGTTCGGCCTCGGTGCCGGTGTCGAGCGCCAGGGGCGCCAGGCAGAAGTCGATGATGGCTTCGGTTCGGGTCAGCGGTTCCATGGAGGTTCCTTTCCTTAAGCTGAGGGGGCCTTAAGCTGAGGGGGCCTTAAGCCGCGTGGGTGAACTGGGCGGTCTCGGTCGAGTCCTTCAGCGCCGTCGTCGAGGACGTGCCGTTGGAGATGACCGTGGCGACCTGATCGAAATAGCCGGTGCCGACTTCGCGCTGGTGACGCGTGGCGGTGTAGCCGGCGGCCTCGTTGGCGAACTCGCGCTGCTGCAGCTCGGAATAGGCCGCCATGCCGCGATCGCGATAGCCGTCCGCCAGCTCGAACATCGAGT
Organism: Brevundimonas sp. TSRC1-1; assembly: GCF_049898245.1. Classification (NCBI taxonomy): domain Bacteria; kingdom Pseudomonadati; phylum Pseudomonadota; class Alphaproteobacteria; order Caulobacterales; family Caulobacteraceae; genus Brevundimonas; species Brevundimonas sp. TSRC1-1. The sequence continues at coordinate 397,550 of NZ_JAFCXI010000001.1, read as the reverse complement.
TGTTCAAGGCGTGGAAGCCGGCCAGGGTCACGAACTGGAACTTGTAGCCCATGGCCCCCAGCTCGCGCTGGAACTTGGCGATGGTGGCGTCGTCCAGCTTGGCCTTCCAGTTGAAGGAGGGCGAGCAGTTGTAGGCCATCAGCTTGCCGGGGTGCTTCTTCTGCACGGCCTCGGCGAACTTCTTCGCGTCGTCCAGGTCCGGGTGTGAGGTCTCCCACCACAGCAGGTCGGCGATGTTGGCGTAGGACAGGCCGCGCGCGATGCAATGATCCAGGCCCGTGCCCTCCTTCAGGCGGAAGAAGCCCTCGGGGGTGCGGTTTTCGCGGTCGATGAAGGGCTGGTCGCGCTCGTCGATGTCCGAGGTGATCAGCTGGGCGCTTTCGGCGTCGGTGCGGGCGACCGTGATGGTCGGCGTACCCATGACGTCGGCGGCCAGACGCGCGGCGACCAGATTGCGCTCATGCGCCTGGGTGGGGATCAGGACCTTGCCGCCCAGGTGGCCGCACTTCTTCTCCGACGCCAGTTGGTCCTCGAAGTGGACGCCGGCGGCGCCCGCCTCGATGAAGGCCTTCATGATCTCGAAGCTGTTCAGCGGGCCGCCGAAGCCGGCTTCCGCATCGGCGACGATCGGGGCGAACCAGTCGCGCTTGGCGCCGCCCTCGGCGTGCTCGATCTGGTCGGCGCGCTGCAGGGTGCGGTTGATGCGGCGGCACAGTTCCGGCGCGGCGTTGGCCGGGTACAGCGACTGGTCCGGATACATGGCCGAAGCGGTGTTGGCGTCGGCCGCGACCTGCCAGCCTGACAGATAGATGGCCTTCAGCCCGGCGCGGACCATCTGCATGGCCTGGTTACCGGTGACGGCGCCCAGGGCGTTGATGAAGGGCTCGTCGTGCAGCAACTGCCACAGACGGTTGGCGCCGCGCTCGGCCAGGGTGTGGGTGATCGGCACGGAGCCGCGCAGGCGCAGAACGTCTTCCGGCGTATAGGGGCGCTCGATGCCGTCGAAACGGCCGGCGGGCGAAGGAACCAGGTCGGCGAAGGTGGTCATGGTCGAACTCGGTCTCTGAATGGCGCGGCCGCAGCCGCCGTCTCGGAGACAAGAACACGCTGAAGTCACGAATGACACAGTGTCTAAGCTCGTATTGATGTCAGTTTGTCATATCATGACTTTGCATAGTCAGTCATAATGTGACATTCTCCGACCATGGAAATCGCCGCTGATCGCAAGCTTTTCCTCGGCGCCCGGCTGAAGCGGCTGCGGCGCGACCTGGCTCTGACTCAGACGGCCATGGCGGCCGACCTAGGCGTTTCGCCTAGCTATCTCAACCACATAGAACGCAATCAGCGGCCCGTTTCGGCCCAACTGCTGCTGCGATTGGCTGAGACCTATGACGTCGATCTGCGCAGCCTGAACCAGGGCGGGGCGGCGGACGAGGCGCGGCTGGGCGAAGTTCTGACCGACCCTCTGTTCGCGGGCCTGTCCCTGCCCCGCCACGAACTGGTGCAGTTGCTGGAAGAGGCGCCCGGCGTCGCCGACGCCATGCTGCGCCTGTACCAGGCCTTCGACGACGGCCGCGCCCGGGCCCGCGCCGCCGCCGAGAACGGCGAAGGCCTGGTGGACACCAGCCCGGCCGAATGGGTTCGCGAATATATCCAGTCGCGCGGCAACCACTTCCCTGAACTGGACCAGATGGGCGAGGCCCTGGCCGAGGCCCTGGCGGCCGAGGTGCCGGCCCACGCCGACGGTTTCGAACCCGCCGCGCGCCAGCGGCTGGCGGCGAAACACGATCTGGGCGTCCGCACCCTGCCGGCCGAGGTCATGGTGGAATGGACCCGCCGCTACGACCTGCACCGCCGCCGCCTGCTGCTGTCCGAGGCCCTGGGCCCGTCGTCGCGCGCCTTCGCCATCGCCTATCAACTGGCCCTGGCCGAGCAGGGCCCGGCCCTGAACGCCATGGTCCAGGCCGCGAACGCCCCGGACGGCCCGACGCGATCCCTGCTGAAGGTGGCCCTGACCAATACCCTCGCCGCCGCGATCCTGATGCCCTACGCCGCCTTCCAGCGCACGGCGGAAGAGACCGGATATGATCTGGCGCGGCTCCAGGCCCGCTTCGGGGTCAGCTACGAACAGGCGGCGCATCGGCTGACAACCCTGTCGCGGCCGACGGCGCGGGGCGTGCCCTTCTTCCTGATGCGGGTCGATCAGGCGGGCAATATCTCCAAACGCTATGCCGCCGGCGCCTTCCCCTTCTCGCGCTTCGGCGGCGCCTGCCCGCGCTGGCGGCTGCACTCGGCCTTCCGCACGCCGGGCCGGATCATCACCCAGATCATCGAGACGCCAGATGGCGGGCGCTGGTTCACCTTCGCCCGCACGGTCGAACGCCAGGGCCAGGACGGCTATGGCGACGCCCACGATCTGGCCGTCGGCCTGGGCTGCGAGCTGCGCCACGCCCACCGGCTCGCCTACGCCCACGGCCTGGATCTGGAACGGCCCGAGGTCACCCCCATCGGCCCCGCCTGCCGCCTGTGCCACCGCCATCCCTGCGCCGAACGCGCTGCGGCGCCCATCGACCGGCCGCTGGCGGTGGACGACTGGTCCAAATCGGTCAGCCCGTACCCGTTCGCGGCGATGTGAGTTCACAACAACTCATAGTTGTGACAGACTGCAAATTATGGCCGATCATGTCCTGACCCTGCCCCTGACCGACGAGGCGCTTGAGCGGCTCAAGGCCGCCGCGCATGCGGCGGGCATGACGCCGGAAGCCTATGCCGTCGCTGTCCTGGACAGGACGCTTACAGAGAACTTATGTGGCGTCAGAGAAGACCAAGTTGCTTTCGAAGCGGGGCTGACCGGGCTTCACGCCGCGCCTCCAGAGGGTCCGACCGCGGCGGAAGCTCTGGCCGAATATGATCGCACGGGCGTCTACGAAACCTTCGAGGAATGGTCGACGGCGTTCGAAACGGACCTAAAGGCGCGCCTCGACGCCCGACGGTGAAACTCCGCTTCTCGGAACAGGCGGTTCGTGACAGGCGACGCCTCGCCGCCTTTCTGGCCGACCGCAATCTACGCGCCGCCCTGCGCGCGTTTCAGGCAATCACCCAATCCGTATCCCTTCTACTCCGCACGCCGTTCACGGGACGGGAAAAGGAAGATCACCGCGAGCTTTACATCCGCTTCGGCGACAGCGGCTACGTCGTCCAATACCGCGTCGATGCGGACGCCGTCGTCGTCGCCCGCATCTTCCACGCCCGCGAGGACCGCTGAGGCCTCAGTGGCTCAGCAGAAGCCAGGACTGGCTGCGGTTCAGCAGGGCCTGGGTGACGCCGCCCAGCACCCATTCCCGCATCCGGGAATGGCCCCAGGCGCCGGCGACGATCAGATTGGCGCCGGTCTGTTCGACAAGGGCCAGGATGCGGTCGCCGGCGGGGCGTTCGTCGCGCACCTTGGCCTCGCTTTCGGCGACGACGCCGTGGCGGCGCAGCCAGGCGGCGACGTCGGCGACCCGCGCGGCGGCGGCGGCCGCGTCGGCCGAGGCGCAGATCTCGACCACCTTGACCTCGCGCGCCTGTTTCATCAGCGGCAAGGCGGGGGCGACGGCGCGCTGAGCCTCGCGCCCTTCCTTCCACGCCACCAGGACGACCCCATCGACCGGCGCGGCCGAGGCCCGGGGCGGCGCGACCAGGACGGGCCGGCCGATGTTCATGATCAGGTCGCCCGCGTCCGGCGCACGATAGGGCAGACGCCCGGCGTCACGCCCCACCAGGATCAGGTCGGCCGCCCGCGCATGGCGTGCGACACAGGAGGCGGGATAGCCCGTCTCCGCCCGCCATTCGTGATCTATGCCGGTGTCCTTCATGGCTTCGAGGAAACGGGCCTTGGCGGCGGACAGTTCGCCGTCGGCCTGGTCCCGGCGCAGGGCCAGGATTTCACCGGCCATTCCCCCGGCGACATAGGCGTCGACCAGCGGCGGCTCGGGCTCGCTGACGGAGATCCCGATCAGGGTCGCGTCGTGAATGGCGGCGAGATCGCGCGCGAAACCGATCCGCGCGACATTGTCGGCCTCGTCATCCACATAGACCATCAGGCTCGCATAGGTCATGGCGGTGCTCCTTGTTGCCGGAGTCTGGATGCGCCCTTCGGCCCCGTCCCGCCTTGATCCGCGTCAAACCGTCAGATCAGGATCACCCGGCCGTTGTCGAGGCGGAAGGCGACGCCGGTGCGCTGGAACAGGCGGGCGATGACAGCGGAAGGGTTGGCGACGCCCTGGTCCAGCATGGTCGAGATGTCGTTGGCCAGGGTGGGGTCGCGCGACAGGCGGGTCAGGGCGCCCAGCCATTCGTCGCGGCTCAGCACCCCGTCGTCATTGTCGCGGCGCTGAAAATCGGCGACCACGTCGAAGAAGTCGCCGCCGCCCGCGCGTCGTTCCGCCGCTTCGATGACCAGGCCCCAGACGGCGCCGCAGGCGTAATAGGCGCGGTTGTCGCCCCGGTCGCCGGCCGAGGCCACGGGCTTGCCCGCCGCCAGGGTGACGCAGTCGTCCACCTCGCGCTGCAACTCGGCCCGGTCGTCATAGGCGGGGTCGATGGCCTTCAGCGCGCGCACGGCCATCAAGTCGGCCCCGCCCTCGGTGATCCAGGCCTCGCGGGCGTACTGGTATTTCAGCCCCTGAGAGCCCAGCCAGAAATGCGCCGCTTCGTGGCCGATGAACCAGTGGGCCCGGGCCAGGGCCTGGGCGTCGGGGTCCAGCACCCCCTCCCCTTCGAAATTCATCGAGATCAGCCCCGGCAGAACGCTGCCGCCCATGCTGGACAGGGATCTGGTCGGGCCGGTCCAGCTGACCATCAGGGTCGGCGCCTCGCCCTGAGCCCGACCCAGGCGCTGGGCGTAATAGGCCATGACGCGGGGTGTGAAGCCGGCCAGTTCCTCGCCCAGCCAGCGCGGCAGACCGGGATCGATGACGGTGGTGATCCCTTCGCCCCGGCGGGTCGTGGCGTCGCCGAACAGGACATAGGTCTGGGCGTCAACGGCCGTGACCTGGGCCGCGCGTTCGCCCTTGAACAGCACCGGGCCGGCGCGGTCACGCCAGGTCACGCTGGCCGGGCCGCCGGGCACATCGACGCCGTTCAGGTCGCGCGGCAGGGCGCGGGCGGCGGTGGCGGACTCCAGCGGGATGACGTCGAACTGACCGGAGAACAGCGCCACCGTCCCGTCCGAGAACACCAGCGCCGGATCATACTCCGCCTCCAGATCGCCGGGGCGCGGCGTCATGGCGATGCGGACATTGCGCGGCACAGGGCCGCCGTCGGTCGAGCGCAGCACGTCGTAATCGCCGATCCGCTCCAGCACGACGCCCGGCGTCTCCACCCGCCACCAGGCCGGACGCCAAGGCTGGCGGCTCTCGCGCAGCAGAGCCGACCGGAAGAAGGCCCAGGCCGGGGCGTCACGATCCAGCACATACTCCGCCGTCCAGCGATCACCGTTGCGTTCGACCGACACGTCGACGCGGCCGTCTCCGGCCATGCTCGGGTCTTGCGACGCGACGACGGCGGGCGAAGCGCAGGCCGCAACGGTCGAAAAGCCGACAAGGGCGGCGCATATGAGGGCCGTCTTCAGACGCATGAAGTTCTCCAACAGGTCAGGCCTGCGATAGCGAGGGCCGGCGACAGCGTCACCTTAAGCCTTGGTCATGCGCGGGCCGCGTCCAGAGCGCGCCCGGCCGCCGCCAGTTCCCCGGCCATGACGGCCTTAAGCCGCTCGGGCGCCAGGATCATGGCCTGTTCGCCCCAGGTGAACAGGTGCCAAGCCAGTTCGCGCATGCCCGAGGCGCGGAACCGCACGATGACGGCGCCGTCCGCCTGATCCTCGAACGACTGGGTCGGGTGCCAGCGCCAGCTCTTCGCCTCGGCCGCACCCTCGGGGGCGATGCGCAGCACCACATCCTCGATCTCGTCCTGATAGATGCCGAAGGACTGGCTGGCGAAGACGCCCAGGTCGAAATCGGCGGGCGGGACCGCCACCCCGTCCTGCGGGGCGACATGGGTCATCCGGTCCAGGCGGAAGGTCTGGATGCGGCCCGTCTCCCGGTCGGCGGCGACCAGATAGTTGGCCCGGCCGAACATGACGCCGCAGGGGGCGACGGTCCGCCTGCGCGGCTCGGCGCCCGGTCGGGAATAGGTGAAGCCCAGCGGCTGCTGCGCCAGCACCGCCCCGCGAATGGCGGTCAGCAACCCCTCGTCCGCCGACGGGCGCGGGCCGGCCTGGACGGCGATGGTCTCGGCCCGAACCAGGGCCTCCAGGTCCGGGGCCATCCGGTTCAGGGTGGTGGAGCGCATCGCCGCCTTCAGCTTGCGCTCCAGCGCCTCCAGCGCCGCCGCGCGGGCCGGTTCGCCGGCGGCGCGCAGGGCCGAGGCGGCCTTGGCCAGTTCCAGCATCTCGGTCGCGGTCGGCGCCTGTTCGAAGGCGGACAGGCCGCCGCGGATGCGCCAGCGTTTCGACGGCGGATCCGACACCTCCTCCACCTGGGGGAACAGCATGAGGACGGCGTCACGCATCCGTTCGGCGGTGCGGCGGCCGACGCGCATGTCGCGCGCCATCTCGTCGATGGTCAGGCCTTCGGCGCTGGCGGCCATGCGCCGCGCCAGGTCGATCACCATGGCCGCCTTGTCGTGTCTCACCGCCGCTCCTGAAATGATACGTCCGTTTCTGACGCAACAGTGCGCCATAACACAATCATCGACAAGAGGCCGACCGCTTCAGGAGATCATCAAATGGCTCGCTTCCAACCGAACACCGCCGTCAACGCCAACCGCTATCTGATCGTGCCGTGCGAGGCCGACGGGTCGTCAGATCTGGCCGTCATCTGGGATCGGCTGGAAGAACAGGTGGTGGACGTCATCTCCGCCGCCGCCATCGCCCGCTATTCGGACGAAGACGCCCTGTGGGACGAGGCGCGGTCGGACCCGGCGGAAACGCCCTGGCTGATGGCGGCCTGAACGCGGCCTCTTAGGGTTCAGGCCGCCTTGGGCTTGGTCCAGCGGTCGATCAGGCGCTGGGCCGGGCGTTCGACCCGATTGTGCGCCACGACCGCGACCACGACGATGAAGCCGAACAGGCCCAGCGCGAACAGGTCGTTCAGCCAGACCGAGCCAAAATCGACGCGCCGCCCGCCCGGCATCCAGTCCAGCTTGCGCGCGATGATCAGCATCACGGTCAGGATGAACATGTGGACCATGTAGATAGAGAAGGACCAGCGCCCCAGGGTCACGAGCGCCGGATGGTCCAGCAGCCGCGACACCCGCCCCTCCTCGCCCGCGAACACCCAGACCAGGAGGACGAAGACCAGGGTGACGGCCACCGTCACCGGCCCCTCGGCCCAGGCCACAAAGAGGCAGACGGCGACGACGGCCGCGATCTCCAGCCCCGTGGCCGCCAGCCCCTTCAGGCGCGGGATGTTCATCCATAGACCCTGCAACAGGCAGCCCAGGAAGAAGCCGTAGACCGCGCGCGGCACGGCGAAGTCATAGGTGGTGTTCATCCAGCGCCGGGCGTAGCTGACCACCAGAACGCCGCCGACGATGGCCAGCACCAGGCCGATCCAGCGGAACCGCTTGGGCGCGACCAGCACCAGACCGGCGAAGATCAGATAACAGGCCCATTCGGCGCTCAGGGTCCAGGACGGGCCGTTCCAGGTCAGATGCGGATGGACATGCCAGGCCTGGATCAGGGCCAGATTAGTGAAGATGGCCCACACCGACCGGTCCCCGGTAAACGGCGCCGCACTATCGAAATGGAAGGCCAGACGCGCCAGCTCCAGGCCGACATAGGCCGCCAGCATCAGCACGTGCATCGGCCAGATCCGCCCGAACCGCCGCACCATGAACCGCCCGGCGTCCGCACCCGTCTTCAGCCGCTCGGCATAGGCATGGGCGATGACGAAGCCCGACAGGACGAAGAAATAATCGACGAACAGATAGGCGTGCTGGATGAAGTCCCAGGTCCGCCAGTGGCTGGCGACCGGCATGTGGAACATGACGACCAGGATGGCGCACACCCCGCGCAGGGAATCGAGCGCCTCGAAACGGCGATGGGCGACGGGGGCGGGTTTGGACAGCGCGTTCACGGACGCGTGATAGCGCCGGTCAAGCTCGGGCGATAGAGGTTTCAGCGGTTGGCGAGACGATGGGCGGCGCGCCCTTTAGCTTCATCTGCCTGCTTCACCGGATGACGGAATATGAAGCTGCGCGCTCAACCCGTCATCCTGGGCCTCGTACCCAGGATGACGACAGTGGAGCCTCACAGCGCCTTCACGATCCCCTCGACCATCTTCTTGGCGTCGGCGAACAGCATCATGGTGTTGTCGCGGAAGAACAGCTCGTTCTCCACCCCCGCATAGCCCGAGCCCATGCCGCGCTTGATGAACAGCACGGTCCCGGCCTTTTCCACGTCCAGGATCGGCATGCCGTAGATCGGCGACTGGGGGTCGGTCTTGGCGGCGGGGTTGGTGACGTCGTTGGCGCCGATGACGAAGGCGACGTCGGCGGTGGCGAACTCGGCGTTGATGTCCTCCAGCTCGAACACCTCGTCATAGGGAACGTTGGCCTCGGCCAGCAGGACGTTCATGTGGCCGGGCATCCGGCCGGCGACCGGGTGGATGGCGTATTTCACCTCGACGCCTTCCTCCTTCAGCTTGTCGGCCATTTCGCGCAGCGCATGCTGGGCCTGGGCCACCGCCATGCCGTAGCCGGGCACGATGATGACCTTGGACGCATTCTTCATGATGAAGGCGGCGTCCTCGGCCGAGCCCTGTTTGACGGGCCGCGTCTCCTTGGCGCCGGCGGGACCGGCCGCCGCGTCGGCGCCGCCGAAGCCGCCCAGGATGACGCTGATGAAGCTGCGGTTCATGCCCTTGCACATGATGTAGCTCAGGATCGCACCGGAACTGCCGACCAGGGCGCCGGTGATGATCAGGGCGATATTCTCCAGCGTGAAGCCAAGCGCCGCCGCCGCCCAGCCGGAGTAGGAGTTCAGCATCGACACCACGACGGGCATGTCGGCGCCGCCGATGGGGACGATCAGGGTCGCGCCCAGCACCAGGGCGATCAGGAAGACGCCCCAGAAGGCCCAGGTCGCCGCCCCGCCGGTGCCGATCAGGATCCCGATCAGGAAGACCAGGCCCAGACCCAGGCCGACATTGATCAGGTGCCGCGCCGGCAGGATGATGGGCGCTCCGCTCATGTTGCCGTTCAGCTTGGCGAAGGCGATGACCGAGCCGGTGAAGGTGATGGCCCCGATGGCGACGCCCAGCGACAGCTCGATGATCGACAGGGTCTTTATGCCCGTCCCGTCCTCGGACAGGATTCCGAAGGCCTCGGGCGCATAGACGGCGCCGATGGCGACCAGGCAGGCGGCCATGCCGACCAGACTGTGGAAGGCGGCGACCAGCTGGGGCATGTCGGTCATGGCGACGCGCCGCGCGATCAGGGCGCCGGTCCCGCCGCCGACGACGACCCCGCCCGCGATCAGGGCCAGGGTGACGGCGTCCAGCGCCCCGGTGGTTCCCAGGGTCAGCAGGGTCACGCCGATGGCCAGGGCCATGCCGATCATGCCGAAGGTGTTGCCCTGGCGGCTGGTCTCGGGACTGGACAGGCCGCGCAGCGACAGGATGAACAGGACGCCGGAAACCAGATAGGCCAGTGCGGCCAACGATGCGTTCATCACGCCCCTCCCCTCAAGACGTGCGCGCCAGCCGCCACAGGGCGGCGGCGATGAACAACGGGCCGATGAAGAACAGGGCCCATTCAAAAACACCCAGCGGCCGCTCCTGGCTCACGACCCGGACCAGTATGGCCGAGAAGACCAGGGCGATGCCGCAGTCGTGCAGCCGCTGACGCTTCAGCGGCAGTTTCGTCCCGAACCAGCCGTACAGCCACAGGCCGAAGCCGACGCCGGTGGCGATCCAGGAGCCGGTTATGGCGATCTGCGCGGGATCGATCATGCTGCGCCCTTGGGAGCCGGCCGCTCCTTCTTCTTGTACATGGCCAGCATCCGCCGGGTGACCATGAAGCCGCCGAAGATGTTGACGCTCGCCAGGGTCACGGCCGCCACGCCTGCGCCCTTGGCGATCCAGGCGCTGGGGCCGGTCGCATCGCCCGACACAGCCGCCGCCGCGATCAGGCCGCCGACGATGATGACGCTGGACACCGCATTGGTCACGGCCATCAGCGGCGTGTGCAGGGCCGGGGTCACGCTCCAGACGACATAATAGCCGACGAAGATGGCCAGGACGAAGATGGCCAGGCGGAAGACGGTGGGATCGACATGTTCCATGGTCAGGCCTTCTGCTCCAGACGTGCGTCAATGCTGAGCAAGGTTCGCAAAACTGCACTCGTCAGCAGCCCCATGAGCAAGCCGCCCAACCGCCCCTCCAAGAACATTGTGAAGGGACCATCCGAAAGTCGTGGTCCTGTCATCTCGGCATAGACCGTGACTACCACTCCCAGGACAATCAGGAGCGAACTACCGACCATGGTAGTAAGAGAAAGGATGGTGAGAGCTCGTCGAACTTGCCGAGATATCATCCCCTCACCCCCTCATGCACCACGGCCCCGCCGTGCGTCACAACGGCCGCCTTCAGGATCTCGTCCTCCAGATCCACGGCCAGAACCCCGTCCTTGATCATCAGCCCGACGAAGGCCGACAGGTTGCGGGCGTACAGGGCGCTGGCGTCGGCGGCGATGCGGCCGGGCAGGTTGGACCAGCCGACGATGGTCACGCCGTTCGGGGTAGTCACGACCTCGTTCAGCTTCGAACCCTCGACATTCCCCCCCGCCTCGACCGCCAGATCGACGATGACCGAGCCCGGCTTCATCGAGGCCACATGGGCCGCCGTCAGCAGCACCGGGGCGGCGCGGCCGGGGATCAGGGCGGTGGTGATGACGATGTCCTGCTTGACCACATGGCTGGCAGTCAGTTCGGCCTGTTTGGCCTGATACTCGGGCGACATCGGCTTGGCGTAGCCGCCGGCGGTCTGGGCGTTCTTGAACTCCTCGTCCTCGACGGCCAGGAATTTGGCGCCCAGGCTCTCGACCTGTTCCTTGGTGGCGGGGCGGACGTCGGTGGCGGTGACGACGGCGCCCAGCCGCCGCGCCGTGGCGATGGCCTGAAGCCCGGCGACGCCGACGCCCATGACGAAACATTTGGCGGCGGCGACCGTGCCGGCCGCCGTCATCATCATCGGGAACCCCTTGCCATAGGCGTAGGCCGCCTCGATCACCGCGCGGTAGCCGGCCAGATTGGCCTGGGACGACAGCACGTCCATGACCTGGGCGCGGGTGATCCGGGGCACGAATTCCATGGCGAAGGCGGTGGCGTTGGCGCCGGTCAGGGCCTCGACCGTGGCCTTGTCGCGCCAGGCGTCCAGCATGGCGATGACGATTGCGCCGGGCTTGAGCGCGCTGGTCTCCTGGGCCGTCGGGCCGCGCACCTTCAGCACGATGTCGGCGCCGTCCAGCACCGCGCGGGTGTCGGGCTTCACCGCCGCGCCGGCGGCGGCGTAGTCGGCGTCGGGAATGGAGGAGCCCAGGCCGGTCCCGGCCTCGACAGTGACGGTCGCGCCCAGGGCGATCAGCTTCTTGACCGTCTCGGGCGTGACGGCGCAGCGCGTCTCGCCTTCGCGACGTTCACGGGTGGCGGCGATAGCGACGGCCAAGCGAATCCCCTTGTTCCTGTATGGGACGCGAGACTAGGCCGGTTCCGAAGACGCCGTCAAAGCGCGTCGTTATTGCATCGTTGCGGACGGGTGCTCAGTGGCCCGCGTCGGCCTTGGGCCTCAGGGCGAAGAAGCCGACGCCCCCCAGCACCACTGCGCCGACCAGGGCCGCCATCAGGTTGCCGCCCGGATGGAACCACAGGGTCAGGAACAGCAGCAGGCAGGCCACGGCCAGCGAGCCCCATTTGGCCAGATCCATGAACAGCTTGAAGGTCGCCGCCTGTTCATTGATCTGCATCCCGCCCCGGACATAGGCGGTCGCGTCGGCGTCTGCCTCGGCGGTGGCGGGATTGTGAGCGTCGGCCATGAGAACTCCCTCGGTCTTGTCGTTGAGGCGACTATAGCGCGGGTTCAGCCGGACGCCAGCCTCTCACCCCAGCGCTTCGAACTGATCCACCAGACGTTCCAGCCGCTTGCAGCCCACGCTCCAGAAGGCCGGATCGCGCGGATTGAGGCCGAAGGGCTTCAGCGCCTCGACATAGGTCTTGGCCCCGCCCCCGGCCAGCAGGTCGCGGTACAGGGGGGTGAACCCGGTCGGATCGGCCCGTCGCGCCTCCATCAACGCCGCCACCAGCAGGTCGCCGAAGGCGTAGGCGTAGACGTAGAAGGGCGAGTGGACGAAGTGGCTGACATAGGCCCACCAGTGCTCGTAACCGGGGTTCAGCGCCACCGCCGGCCCCAGGGAGGCGCCCATCTCGGTCAGCCACAGCTCGTTGATCCGCTGCTGCGAGACCTCGCCCTTCTGCCGCTCGTCGTGGAAGCGGGTCTCGAACCGGTGGAAGGCGATCTGGCGCACCACCGTGTTCAGCCCGTCCTCGATCCGCCCGGCCAGCAGGCCGCGCTGCTCGCGCTTGGGCGCTGTCGCCAGCAGACGATCGAAGGTCAGACCCTCGGCGAAGATGGAGGCGGTCTCGGCCAGGGTCAGGGGGGTGTCGGCCAACAGAGTGCCCTGGTCCGCCGCCAGGGTCTGGTGCACCCCGTGGCCCAGTTCGTGGGCCAGGGTCAGGACGTCGCGCCGCTCGCCCATCCAGTTCAGGAAGACATAGGGGTGGCGGTCGGCGGTGACCGGGTGGGCGTAGGCGCCCGATTGCTTGCCCGGCCGGGCGCGGCCGTCGATCCACGGCTTGTCGAAGAAACCGGCGGCGCGCTCCGCGAACTCGGCCCCAAGGTCGGAGAAACTGTCCAGAACGATCTCGCGCCCCTGGGTCCAGGTGAAGGCGCGCGGGGCGGTGGTCTCGATCGGGGCGTTGCGGTCCCAGTGGTCCAGCCGCGCCTTGCCCATGGCCTTGGCCTTCAGCGCATAATAGCGGTGCGACAGCTGCGGATAGGCGGCGGCGACGGCCTCGGCCATGGCGTCCACCGCCTCGCCGTCGACCTCGTTGCCCAGGTGGCGGCTGTCGGCGGGGCGTTTGAAGCCGCGCCAGCGATCCTCCATCGCCTTGTCGGCGGCGACCGTGTTCAGCACCAGGGCCAGGGTCGGGGCGCGGGCGGCCAGGGCCTCCGACAGCCCCTCGGCGGCGGCCCTGCGGCGCGCGGGCTTAGGATCGGACAACCGGTTCAGGGCCTCGGCCAGGGTCAGGCTTTCGCTCCCGGCCTTGGCGCGCAGCGCCGCCAGTTGCTCGTCGAACAGGCGCGGCCATTGGGCCGTGATCGGGCCGCGTTCGGCGATGAAGGTCTCAAGCTCGCTGGACAGTTCGTGGGGCTTCATCGCCCGCACCCGCCGCAGCCACGGCCGCCAGCGCGATGCGCCGGCGTGGGCCCGAAGCGCGGCCTCCAGGGCGGCGTCGTCGATCTGGTTGATCTCCAGCGTCAGCCAGACGGTCGGGGTGGCGATGGCCGTGATCTTCTCGCGCACATCCGCCTCGAACCCCTGCGCCCCTGCGTCGTCCCGCGCCGTCGAGGCCGCCAGGAAGGCGTAGGCCCCCAGCGCGCCCAGCACGTCCGACGCCTGTTCATACAGGCTGATCGCCCGATCCAGCGCGGCGCCCAAGGAAGCCGGATCGCCGTCCTGCCCCGCCAGCCGGCCTTGCAGGCCGTTCATCTCGTCCACCAGGGCGCGCGCCCGATCCAGGTCGGCGGCGATCCGGGCGTCGTCGCGAGACCCATAGAGGTCGGTCAGGTCCCACAGCGGGGCTTCCGCAGGCTCTGACTGGGGCGGGGCTTTGAAGGGGGCGTTCATGCCTGCCTTTGTGGGGGCGCGGCGAGGCCGATGCAACGGCCGGAAGCCGCCAGACGACACGCGCGGATCATCGCAAGCAAAGGACCTCACCCCGGAGATCCCGCATGACCTACCGTATCGAAGCCCTGCCCCTGGCGCCCTTTACGCCCTATTTCGCCATGTCCGATAAAGACTTAGCCGCCGTCGGCGCACGCCGGTGGGTCGCCGACGCCCCCGGCCGCGCCCCCTGCCGGGTCAGTCTGCGCGACGCCGACGCCGGCGAAGCCCTTGTGCTGGTCAATCACGCCCATCTGACCGACCCGACCTCGCCCTATCGCGCCTCGGGACCGATCTTCGTGCGCGAGTCGGCGGTGGAACAGGCGCCGATCACCGGACCGGCGCCGGAGATGCTGACCAAACGACCACTGTCGCTGCGCCTCTATGACCGGCGCAACATGATGATCGAGGGGCTGGTGATCGACGGCGCCGATCTGGATGCACGGCTTGCCGAGGCGTTCGACCATCCGGCCCTGGACCAGGTCCACATCCATTTCGCCCCGCGCGGCTGTTATCTGGCGCGGGCGTGTCGGATCGAGGCGCCGCTTCCCTGAACACCCCCGATCCGGCTAGATGGCGCGCCCAGGTCGGGCTCCGAACCGGACAAAAGGGCGCGTCATGACCACCGAAGCGGCGAATATTCTCGGCACGGGCTGGGGCGGGACCACGCCGGACGGCGACCGCCGCCGGATCGCCATCGTGCGGCTGACGGTCGGCCTGGTGCAGGGCATCGTCCTGTACCTGCTGCTGCGCGCCACCGAGGGCGACAGCGCCAGCTGGTCGCAGCGCCATCCCGACCTGTTCGCCCCGGCCCTGCTGACCGCCTTGTTCCTGCCCGCCGTCCTGCTGTCCGGCGTCGGCAAGCTGAGGCTGCGGGTCTATGTGGTCTGGAGCCTGATCGCAGGTTTGGTGCTGGCCCTGCTGGCCTGGCACGACATCGCCCGCCAGGCCGACGGCGCTCGCGAGGCGACCTTCCCGCTGTTCGTCTTTGCGGCGGCGGCCCTGTTCATCGCCCATCATCTGGTCGTGCCGGCCGACCGCGAGCGCCGGCTGGCGGCCTCCTACCCGGCCTATTTCGACGCCGCCTGGATGGCGGGGGTGCAGGGGGTGCTGTCGGTCGGCTTCGCCGGCGCCTTCTGGCTGCTGCTTCTGCTCGGGGCCAGCCTGTTCAAGATCATCGGGCTCAGCTTCCTCAGCGACCTGCTGCAAGAGAGCTGGTTCTCCCTGCCGCTGACCAGCCTGGCCTTCGCCACGGCGGTGCATCTGACTGATGTGCGCGACGGCTTGATCCGGGGCGTGCGGACCGTGGCCCTGATGCTGCTGTCCTGGCTGCTGCTGGTCATCACCGTGCTGGTCGGCGGCTTCCTCGCGGCCCTGCCCTTCACCGGGCTGGACGGCCTGTGGGAGACGGGCAGCGCAACGGCCCTGGTGCTGTCGGCGGCCGCGGCCCTGATCGTGCTGATCAACACCGCCTATCAGGACGGCCGTCCCGACCATCGCCCCCCGGTGGTGCTGCGCTACGGCGTCCGGGTCGCCTCGGCCTTGATTGCGCCCCTGGTCGGTCTGGCCTTCTGGGGCTTGGCGCTGCGCATCGGCCAGCACGGACTGACGCCGGATCGGATCATCGCCACGGCCTGCGCGGCGATCGGCGCGGTCTATGGCCTGGGCTATCTGTTCGCCGCCGTCCGCCCCGGCCCCTGGATGAAGCCGCTGGAACGCACAAATGTCGCCGCCGCCGTCCTGTCGGTCGCGGTCATCCTGGCCCTGTTCAGCCCCCAGGCCGACCCGGCGCGACTGTCGGCGAAGGACCAGGTCGCGCGGCTGGAGCGCGGGGCCGTGGCGGCCAAGGATTTCGACTATGACTTCCTGCGCTTCGACAGCGGCAAGGCGGGGCTGGCTGCGCTTGATCGTTTGATACAGTCGCCGGATGCGGAGATTGCCGAGCTGGCGCGGGCGGCACGCGTGCGCGTAGATCGCGAAGCCTATTCCGTTCAGGACCGGAACGAACGGCTGGCGGGCACCCGGATCCAGCCGGTCGACGGCCAGACGACCCCGCCCAGCTTCACCGCCCAGCTGGGTCGCCAGGACGCCCTGATGTACACCTGCAACAGCGAGGCGCCCTGCCGCCTGCGCACCCTGGACCTGGACGGCGACGGCCGGGTCGAGGTTCTGCTGGCGGCGCCGGGGTCCATCATGGCTTTCGCCCAGGACGCCGGGGGACAATGGTCGCAAACCGGATCCTACAGCGTCATGTGCGGGAAGGTATCGCCGAACGACCTGCCCAAGGCCTTCGCCGAGGCTGTGACCGTCGCCCCCGCCAGCCTGCCGGACCTGGTCGTGGCCGATCAGACGCTGAAGGCCCAGCCGCAGATTCGGTGCGCGACGGCGTCACCTGGTTAACGTCCCGCTCACCACGCCCTCTCACCCGATTTTCACCTCGTCCCCCTAGAAATCGTCCCGAAACGGGCCAGTCCGCACCACGGGCGGCCTATCGGTGATGACAAGGGGCTCCCATGGCCAAGACCGTTCTGGTGGTCGACGACGATCCGACCCAGCGCCGCCTGCTGCAGGCCGTGCTCGAACGCGACGGCTACGCCGTGGTCCATGCCGCCGGGGGCGGCGAAGCCATTGACCGCATGCTCCGGGGCGGCGGCGCAGACATGCTGTTGCTGGACATGGTGATGCCCGAGATGTCGGGTCTGGAATGCCTGGCCGAACTGCGCAGCGCGGGCGTGACCACCCCGGTCATCGTCCTGACGGCCAACGGCGGCATCGACACCGTGGTCAAGGCCATGCAGGCCGGCGCCCAGGACTTCTTCGTCAAGCCGGTCGGCCCTGAGCGTCTGCTGGTCGGGGTGCGCAACGCCCTGAAGATGACCCAGTTGACCGCCGAGGTCGGCCGGCTGACCAAACGGGCGCAAGGGCGCGCCAGTTTCGACGATATCATCGGCGACAGCGCCCCCATGCGAATGGTCAAGGCTCTTGGAACGCGGGCCGCCAAGTCGTCCATTCCGGTGCTGATCACAGGCGAAAGCGGCGTCGGCAAGGAAGTCATCGCCCGCGCCCTGCACGGCGCCAGCGACCGGGCCGGCAAGCCCTTCGTCGCCGTCAACTGCGGCGCCCTGCCCGCCAATCTGGCGGAATCCATCCTGTTCGGCCACGAGAAGGGCGCCTTCACCGGGGCGGTCGACAAGACCCTGGGCAAGTTCCGCGAGGCCGACGGCGGCACCCTGTTCCTGGACGAGATCGGCGAACTGCCGCTGGATCTTCAGGTCAAGCTGCTGCGCGCCCTGCAGGAGAGCGAGATCGATCCGGTCGGCGGAAAACGCCCGGTCAAGATCGACGTCCGCATCGTCTCGGCCACCAATCGCGACCCAGCCCAACAGGTCAAGGACGGCGCCTTCCGCGAGGATCTGTTCTACCGCCTCAACGTCTTCCCGATCGAGGCCCCGTCCCTGCGCGACCGCCGCGAGGACATCCCGGCCCTGGTCGATCATTTCATCGCCCGGTTCAACGCCGAGGAAGGCAAGCGGATCGTCGCCTGCGCGCCCGAGACCCAGGCCATGCTCCAGGCCTTCGACTGGCCCGGCAATGTGCGCCAGCTCGAGAACGCGGTGTTCCGCGCCATCGTCCTGGCCGACTCGCCCTTCCTTCAGCCCTATGATTTCCCGTCCATCTCGGGCGTGGTGGCGCCCATGCCGGAGGCGGCGACGGCTGCGCTCAGAACCGAGGCTCCGTCCTACGCCGATCTGCCGCCCCTGCCGGAACAGCCGATCCGCATCCTGGACGACCGCGGCCATCTGCGGACGCTGGAAGACATCGAACGCGACCTGATCCAGCACGCCATCGAGGTCTACGCCGGCCACATGAGCGAAATCGCCCGCCGCCTCGGCATCGGCCGCTCCACCCTGTACCGCAAGGTCCGCGAACAGGGGCTGGAGGGTCAGCTGAAGGAGGCGGGGTGAACGCCTCCCTCTCCCACCGGGAGAGGGCTTGAGCGCACGGCGGCGTAAGCCGTCGTTCTGGCGCGAAAGGGTGAGGGGCACGGTGGTGCGAACTGGCCCACCGGCGGAACCCTCATCCGGCCCTTCGGGCCACCTTCTCCCGCAAGGGGAGAAGGAAGACATCACTCTTCCTTCTTCCTGCCCCACCGCCGCTTAGGCTCCTCGCCCTTGGCCTTGGCGGTGATTTCCTTCAGCTTGCGGCCCTGCATGGCCGACAGGGCCTGACCGGGCGCGCCCTTTTCGGGGTCGGCGAAGGCGCGGCCGTGGGTCTTGACCCGCTCGCCGACCGAATCGAGGAACTCGCCCTCCCATTCGGACAGAGAAACGCCCGCCTTCTCTGCCGAGCGGCGGGCGCGTTTCAATGCGTTCAGAGCGGCGCGCTTGGCCGCCTCACGCTGGATTTCGAACGGGCTCGGCAGCGGCTTCTTGGGCGCGCTATCGCCCTTCGGGCTGCTTGAGCGCGTCTTGAAAGCGCTACCGCCCTTCGGCCCGCCTGAGCGCGAAAGGCCGCCGCCTGGCTTGAAGGGGGTGCGCTTCAAGCCGGGTCAGTCTCAGATCTCGCCGAGGGCCGACAGATAGAGGTCCAGGATGGCGTCCTCTTCCTGGCGCTTGGCCTTGTCCTGCTTGCGGATGCGGATGACCTTGCGCAGGATCTTGACGTCATAGCCCTCGCCCTTGGCCTCGGCGAAGACTTCCTTCATGTCCGTCATCACGGCCTGCTTGTCTTCCTCAAGGCGTTCAAGACGCTCGATGATGGAGCGCAGCCGGCCCTGGGCCGTCGCGGTCAGAACATCGGACGAGGCGTCGAAGGCGGCGTCATCGGCCATGGGGAATACTCCAGAAATCAAGCGCGGACGCTAACCACGCCCAGCGGCGCGGCTCAACCGCCGAACACGAAAAAGGCCGCGGACAAAGCCCGCAGCCTGTGGATCGTCAGAGCTTTTGTCGCGCTGTCGCCCTTCGGGCGACCTAAGCGCGGCCCTGCGTGCGCACGCCGCCCGAGCGGCGCGCCGCGAACGCAGCTTAGCCCTGCTTCGCCTTGAAGCGCGGGTCGGTCTTGTTGATGACGAAGACGACGCCCTTGCGACGCACGACCTTGCAGTCGCGGTGACGGGTCTTCAGGGACTTGAGCGAGCTGCGGACCTTCATGGTCGGACGTCCTGAGAGAAGCCAATAAGAAAGCCGCTGATCCGGGCGGATCGCGGCGGAGGCGGTCGTATAGAGAGCGGTCCGGAGAAGGTCAACCCGCTACAAGGCAAATGCACGGAAAACCCAATCTCCGCCTGCCCGGCGCGGCGATCCCCGACCCGTGCTCAAGTAGCGCAAAGCGCGATAGCACCCAAAGAGATGTGCTCAAGCAGCCCGAAGGGCGGTAGCACTCAAAGAGATGTGCTCAAGCAGCCCGAAGGGCGATAGCACCAAAAAAGAAGATGGAGGCCTGACCTCCGAGTCGAACGGAGGGTTTCCGGGGTTGCACGCCCGTCGCGTCGCCACTCCGCCATCAGGCCGTCAGAGGACCCTGCGCCAATACGCCGCAGTTCGTTAGCGCGTCGATGAAATTGAGGGTTAACGACGTCAATAGGGGAGTCTCCCGGCGCCGCTTTCGCGCCACAGGCGCTTTGTGGCGCGTGAAAGCCATTCGCGCGGATGTCATTTCACCTATTACCTCGGGGGCTGTAGTCTGAATCTCATGCGCTTTTCCTATCGCCTACTCCTCATCTGCTGTGTCGCCGCCTGCGCGCCGATGCTGCCCGAGCCGCCCGTCAATTTGCCGACGCCGACGCCTGAGCCGGGCGCGCCCGTCGCGGCGCCGACGCCCGCGCCCCAGACGCCGCCCCTGGCCGCCTATGACCAGCAGGGGTTCGAAGGCTGGAAACAGGGATTCCTGGCGCGCAAGGGCGGGGGCCGTCGCGCCGACTACGAACGCGAACTGGCCGGGCTGACGCCCGACGCCTCGGTCGTGCGGCTGGACCGCAATCAGCCCGAATTCTCCAAGCCCGCTGGCGCCTATATCCAGAATGCGGTGACGCCGGTGCGAATCGCCCAGGCCAAGCAGCGGATCGACCGCGTGCCGTGGCCGGTGGTCCAGCGCTTCGGCGTGCCGTCCGAGATCCTGGTCGGGGTCTGGGCTCAGGAGAGCGCCTTCGGTCAGGTTCAGGGCGATTATGACGTCATCCGCTCGCTGGCGACCCTGGCCTATGACGGCCGCCGCCGCGACTGGGCCGAGGCCCAGCTGAAGGACGCGCTGGACATCGTCGTCGACGGCCGCCGCGAACGCGCAGGCCTGAAGGGCAGCTGGGCCGGGGCCATGGGCCAGACCCAGTTCATGCCCGACAACTATCTGCGCCTGGGCGTCGACCAGGACGGCGATGGCAAGGTCGACATCTGGGGCGACGACGCGGACGCCCTGGCCTCCGCCGCCAATCTGCTGGCCCAGGCCGGCTGGAAGCGCGGCCAGGGCTGGGGCTACGAAGTCGTCCTGCCCGCAGGCTTCAACTACGCCGAGGCCGAAGGGCCGAAACACAACTGGGCCCACTGGGCGGCCAGGGGCGTGCGCCTGGCCCAGGGCGGCACGCCGAACGGCGCCGAGGCGCTGGAAGAGGCGACCATCCTGCTGCCCCAGGGCGCCAACGGCCCGGCCTTCCTGGCCCTGCCGAACCATTATGTGATCCGGCGCTACAACAACTCGGTCTCCTACGCCCTGGCCATCGGCCTGACGGCGGACGGGATCATGGGC
Organism: Brevundimonas sp. TSRC1-1; assembly: GCF_049898245.1. Taxonomy (NCBI): domain Bacteria; kingdom Pseudomonadati; phylum Pseudomonadota; class Alphaproteobacteria; order Caulobacterales; family Caulobacteraceae; genus Brevundimonas; species Brevundimonas sp. TSRC1-1. Next base: position 376,826 of record NZ_JAFCXI010000001.1, on the reverse strand, counting down.
AAGCCCGGCCTGACCAAGGCCTGGCCCAACGACGCCTCCATGTCGCGCGAACAACGGATCGGCGCCCAGGCCGCCCTGACACGGCTGGGCTATGACACTCAAGGGGTCGACGGGGTCATCGGAACCAACACCCGCACGGCCCTGCGCCGCTGGCAACAGGCCAACGGCCGCATCGCCGACGGCTATCTGACCGCGGCCCTGGCCGACGAACTGATCCGCAAGGCGAACTGAGGGGCGACTTTACCTCCCCGCGCGCGAAGGCGCGCGGGGAGGACAGGCGATCGCGTCAGCGAGCGCCAGGAGGGGGCGACTCGGTTTCTGAAGCTGGATCGGTCATCACCACTGTCGGAGTCGCCCCCGCCTGGTCGCTGCGCGACCGGTCCTCCCCGTCGGCCTTCGCCGACAGGGAGGTGAAATCCGCTCAGGCCGCCTTGTCCCAGTTCAACACCACCTTGCCCGACTGGCCCGACTTCATGGCCTCGAAGCCTTCGCGGTAGTCGGCGTAGTCCAGGCGGTGGGTGATCAGCGGGCTCAGGTCCAGGCCGGCCTTCAGCAGGCCCAGCATCTTGCGCCAGGTGGTGAACATCTCGCGGCCATAGACGCCCTTAATCGTCAAGGCCTTCAGGATGATCGCGCCCCAGTCGGTCTCCATCGGCTTGCCGGGGATCCCCAGCATGGCCATGCCGCCGCCCATGATCAGGGTGTCGACGCACTGTCTGAAGGCGATCGGCGAACCCGACATCTCCAGCGCCACGTCGAAGCCGACCTTCAGGCCCAGCTCCTTCATCACGTCGTGGATGTCTTCCTTGGTCGTGTTCACGGTGCGCACGCCCGGCGCCACCTTCTGCGCCAGCTCCAGCCGGAAATCGTTGATGTCGGTCAGGACCACGGTGCGCGCTCCGGCGTGACGGGCCACGGCGGCCGCCATCATGCCGATGGGGCCGGCGCCGGTGACCAGGACGTCCTCGCCCAGCAGGTCGAACTGCTGCGCGGTGTGCACCGCATTGCCGAACGGATCCAGGATCGAGCCGATCTCATAGGGCACGTCGTCGGGCAGTTCGATCACATTGAAGGCCGGCGCCACCACGAACTCGGCGAAGGCGCCCTGGCGGTTGACGCCGATGCCGCGCGTCTTGGGGTCCAGGTGGAAATGACCGGCGCGGGCCGCCTCGGAGTTCAGGTCGATGACGTGCCCTTCGGCCGAGACGCGCTGGCCGATCTTCAGCGGGCGATCCACGTCCTTGCCGACGGCGACGATCTCGCCGGCGAACTCATGGCCGGTGATCATCGGGGTCGGAACGTTCTTCTGGGACCATTCGTCCCAGTTCCAGATATGGATGTCGGTGCCGCAGACGGCGGTGCGGTGCACCCGGATCAGCACATCCTCCGGTCCCGCCTCAGGGATCGGGGCGTCGATCAGTTCCAGGCCGACGCCCGGGGCGGTCTTGGCCAGGGCCTTCATCGTGTCGGTCATAGTCTCAACTCCCTGAAATCATGGCCTCGGCTTGTTCCGAAGCCCGCGGCTGAGGCCCCACGCCTCCTCACCGCTTGTTCTTCGTCGATGGCGCGCGAAGAGGGCTAAATGACGCCCAGTTCTCGTCCCGCCTGCGTAAACGCCGCCACCGTCCGGTCAATCTGGTCGAAGCTATGCGCCGCCGACATCTGGGTGCGGATGCGGGCCTGGCCGCGCGGCACGACGGGGAAGGAAAAGCCGATCACATAGACGCCCAGCTCCAACGCGCGCGCCGCGAAATCTTGGGCCAGTTTGGCGTCGCCCAGCATGACAGGGATGATCGGATGTTCGCCGTTCAGCAGGTCGAAGCCCGCATCGGTCATGGCCATGCGATAGCGGTGGGCGTTGGCCGACAGACGGGTGCGCAGGGCGTCACCCTCCGCCCCTTGAGCGATACGGATGGCCTCCAGGCTGGAGCCGCACACGGCCGGCGCCAGGGCGTTGGAGAACAGATAGGGCCGCGCCCGCTGCTTCAGCAGTTCGACCACCGACTTCCTGGCGCAGATGAAGCCGCCCATGGCGCCGCCCAGGGCCTTGCCGAAGGTGCCGGTGACGAAGTCGACCTCGACCCCGTGGTGGGCGAAGGAACCCTTGCCTTGCGGACCCAGGAAGCCGGTGGCGTGGCAGTCGTCCACCATGATCAGAGCGTCATATTTGTCGGCCAGCACCCGGATCTGATCCAGCTTGGCGATATAGCCGTCCATCGAGAAGGCGCCGTCGGTGGCGATGATGATGTCGCGGGCGCCGGCCTCGCGCGCCTCCTTCAGCCGGCTTTCCAGCTCATCCATGTCCGAGTTGGCGAAGCGATAGCGTTTGGCCTTGCACAGCCGCACCCCGTCGATGATCGAGGCGTGGTTCAGGCTGTCCGAGACGATGGCGTCGTTCTCGCCCAGCAGGGGTTCGAACAGACCGCCGTTGGCGTCGAAGGCGGCGGCGAACAGAATGGCGTCCTCGAAGCCCAGATAGCCGGCGATGGCGGCTTCAAGCTCCTTGTGGATCTCCAGCGTGCCGCAGATGAAGCGGACCGAGGCCGTGCCTGCGCCCCACTTCTGCTGAGCGGCGATCCCGGCCTGGACGACACGCTCGTCGCCCGCCAGGCCCAGATAGTTGTTGGCGCAGAAGTTCAGCACGTCGCGGCCGGCGACCTGGATCACCGGTCCCTGGCGCGAGGCGATGATGCGTTCGGGCTTGGTCAGGCCCTGGGCGTCGATCTCGGTCAGTTCACCGGCGACGCGGTCATAGAAGCTCTGGGTCATGGCCGCGACCTACGCCGATTTCGACCGGGATTCCACCCGTCTTAGGTCGCCATCTCGGGATCGGCCTCAGCCCGGATCGGGCTGACGCGGACCTTGCCGCCGCACGGCTGGAACTCGAAGGGCAGGCTGACGGCCGCCGTGTCGCCCGGCGCAGTGGCGCGCAGGGTGGCGACGCTGGGGCAGGTCTTCTGCATCGTCTCGTCCGGCACGACGCTCCACGCCATTTCGAAATAGGCCTTGGCCCGGGGCGCCAGCTCCACCGGCGTCGGCGCCTGGCCCTGGCGGAAATAGCTGCCGGGGCTCTGGTCGGCGCGGATCGAGGTCAGGGCCCGCCCCTGCCCGTCCAGCAGGGTCACGCCCGGATAGCCGGTCAGGCTGCACGCCTGGGCGCCGAGGTTCTGGAGGCTGAAGTTGCGCACCCGGTTGCCCGCCCCGGCGTCGCCGCCCTCGGCCGCCAGCTTCAGCTGCGGTCCCTTGCAGGGCGTCGAGGCGGGCAGGACCCCGCCCGGCGCGGGCGTGGTCGTCTGGCCCGGCAAGGCTTGCGGAGCCGGCGCGGCGGTCGCCGCCGTCGCCACCGGCCGCGCGCATTGCTCCAGCACCGCCACCCCGACCTCCTCGTTGGGGCCGAGGCGGCTCAGGGTCGCCTTCTCCTGGCCGTCGCGGGGGGCGGTCCACCATTCGACGCCCGAGCCGACATAGCGGGCGCCGCTCGCCGCCTCGACCGAGCGCAGATCATAGGTCTGCCCCTTGTAGGCCAGTTGCGCCGTGGCCGTGTCGGGATACCGCGCCTCGACCATCGCCCCGCTCTCGCAGGCGTAGCCGACGGCCGGAGCGGCCGACGCGGGCGCCGGCTGGGGCTCGACCGGGGCGGTCGGCTGCTCCGGCTCCGCCTGCTGACAAGCGGAGACCCCGGTCAGGGCGGCGAGGACGACGAAAGCGGTCAGGCGGCGCATCATGGTCAGGTCTTCCATGGCAAACTTAACGGCGAAGCTGGCGAAAGGCTCCAGCGATCAGTGCGCGCCTTTCGGCGTCTCCATCAGCTCCATCAGCACCCCGCCCATGTCGCGCGGATGCAGGAAGACGACCGGCGTCCCGTGGGCCCCGATCCGCGGCTCGCCCGTGCCCAGGATGGTCACCCCCTTGGCCCGCATCTCGGCGACGGCGGCGTGGATGTCGGCGACCTCGAAACAGACGTGATGCTGGCCGCCCTTGGGGTTCTTGGCCAGGAAGCCGACGATGGGGCTGGTGTCGTCATAGGGTTCGATCAGCTCGATCTGGGCCGTCGGGGTATCGACGAAACAGACCTTCACCCCCTGCGCCGGCAGGTCGAAGGGCTCGCCGATCTTGGTCGCGCCCAGAATGTCGCGATACAGTTTGATCGAGTCCGCGATGGACGGGGTCGCGACCCCGACATGGTTCAGGGCGCCGATCATGCGGTCTCCTTTGGAGCAGGCTGGGCGTAACCCAGCCGCTGGTTCAGCTTCTCGATCAGGTCCACCGCCGTGTCGGCGATGGCCGAACCGGGCAGATAGACGGCGGCCGCGCCCATATCGAGCAGGGGCTGGACGTCGGACGGCGGGATCACCCCCCCGACCACGATCATGATGTCCGGCCGCCCCAGCCGCGCCAGCTCGGCCTTCAGTTCCGGCACCAGGGTCAGGTGGCCAGCCGCCAGGGACGAGGCCCCCACCGCATGAACCCCCTTGTCCACCGCATCGCGCGCCGCCTCGGCCGGGGTCTGGAACAGGGCGCCGGCGGTGACGTCGAAGCCCAGGTCGCCGTATCCGGTGGCGACCACCTTCTGGCCCCGGTCGTGCCCGTCCTGCCCAAGCTTGGCGATCAGGATGCGCGGCGGCCCGCCGTCGTTCTCGACGAAGGTCGCCACCATCTCGCGGGCGCGGGCGAAACGGGCGTCAGACCCAGCCTCCTTCGCATAGACGCCGGACACAGTCTGCACCGTCGCCACATGGCGGCCGAAGGCGGCCTCCAGCGCGTCGGAGATCTCCCCCACCGTCGCCTTGGCCCGCGCCGCCTGCACCGCCAGCTCCAGCAGGTTAGCGCTGCCCCGCGCGCCCTCAGTCAGGGCCTCCAGCGCCGCATCGGTCGCCGCCTGGTCCCGTTCGGCCCTCAGCCGTTTCAGCTTGTCGATCTGGGCCGCCAGCACCGCCGCGTTGTCGACCTTCAGCATCGGAATATCGTCGACGACGGGGTTCAGATATTTGTTCACCCCCACCACCGTCTGCTGGCCGGTGTCGATCCGGGCCTGGGTCTTGGCGGCGGATTCCTCGATCCGCAGCTTGGGAATCCCGGCCTCGATGGCCTTGGCCATGCCGCCCAGGGCCTCGACCTCGGCCATATGGGCCCGCGCCCGTTCAGCCAGTTCGTGGGTCAGCCGCTCGACATAGAAGCTGCCGCCCCATGGGTCGATGACCCGCGTCAGCCCCGTTTCCGACTGCAGCAGGATCTGCGTATTGCGCGCGATCCGGGCCGAGAAGTCGGTCGGCAGGGCCAGGGCCTCGTCCAGCGCATTGGTGTGCAGGCTCTGCGTCTGCCCGCCCGCCGCCGCCATGGCCTCGACCATGGTGCGCGGCACATTGTTGAACACGTCCTGCGCCGCCAGGCTCCATCCCGACGTCTGGCAGTGGGCGCGTAAGGACAGCGATTTCGGATCGACCCCGCCCTCTTTCCGCACCGCCTCGGCCCACAGCAGGCGGCCCGCGCGCATCTTGGCCACCTCCATGAAATAGTTCATGCCGATGGCCCAGAAGAAGCTCAGGCGCGGCGCGAACCGGTCGATCGGCATGCCCGCCGCCACGCCCGCCCGCAGATATTCGATCCCGTCCGCCAACGTATAGGCCAGCTCGATATCCGCCGAGGCCCCCGCCTCCTGCATGTGATAGCCGCTGATGGAGATCGAATTGAACTTCGGCGTCTCCTGCGCCGTCCAGGCGAAGATGTCGGCGATGATCCGCATCGAGGGCTCGGGCGGATAGATGTAGGTGTTGCGGACCATGAACTCCTTCAGAATATCGTTCTGAATGGTCCCGGTCAGGGCCGCATGCGGCACGCCCTGTTCTTCCGCCGCGACGACATAGAGGGCCAGGATCGGCAGCACCGCCCCGTTCATCGTCATCGACACCGACATCTGGTCCAGCGGGATCCCGTCGAACAGGGTCCGCATGTCATAGATGCTGTCGATGGCCACGCCCGCCATGCCGACGTCGCCCTTCACCCGCGGGTGGTCGCTGTCATAGCCCCGGTGCGTCGCCAGATCGAAGGCGATGCTCAGCCCCTTCTGACCCGCCGCCAGATTGCGACGATAGAAGGCGTTCGACTCCTCGGCGGTCGAGAATCCGGCGTACTGGCGGATGGTCCAGGGATTGCCCGCATACATGGTCGGATAGGGCCCGCGCACGAACGGCGCGAAGCCCGGCAAACCGTCCTGGTGCGCCAGCCCCTCCAGCGCCTCGGCGCCGTATGCGGTCTCGACCGTCAGCCCCTCGGGCGTGACCCACGGCTCGCGCGCCGGCCCCTGCCCGGTCGCGTCGAGGTTCAGGGCGATCTTGCTGAAATCGGGGAAGCTCATCCGATCACCTCTTCGAAGGCCGCGGCGAAGCGGATCGGGCTCAGAGGTTCGCACACCCGCTCGACCGGCGCCGGCGCCACGTCAGCCGCCTCGACGGGAGCCGGCCGCACCTCCGCGTCCACATATTTCGTCACCCCGATGATCTGGGCCGCGCCGTTCGTCAGAGCCGCCTCGCGCAGGGCGCGGGCGCGGGCGATGCGGGGCTGGATCACCGAGCCCTTCAGGGCCTCGACCAGACCGCCCTCGGCCTCGATCATCTGGAACTCGGCCCAGCCGGCCTCGGCCAGATCCCGTGTCCGGGCGTCCAGATACCAGCTGCCCGCCGCCGGATCGTCGACCCGGCCCAGATTGGCCTCTTCCATCAGCACCAGCTGGGTGTTCCTCGCCTGCCGCCGAGCAAAGGCGTCGGACCGCCCCGAGGCGCGGGTGAAACCGTCCAGCACCACCACGTCCGCGCCGCCCACGGCGCCCGCAAACCCCGCCGCCGTCAGCCGCAGCAGATTGGGCCAGGGATCGCGCGCCGCCAGCATCCGCCGCGACGACCGCGCCTCGATCACGGCCGGCGCTTCAACGCCAAACCCTCGCGTCAACGCCGCCCAGATCAGCCGCATGGCCCGCACCTTGGCCAGGCTGTCGAAATATTCCGCATCGACCGACAGGCCGACGACCGTGCCGCGCAAAGCCGCCTCGACCGACATCCCGGCGTCCACAGCCGCCTTCGCATGGGCCACGACGCTTGAGGCCGCAAAGGCCAGCTCCTGCGCCACCGATCCGCCCGCCTCGTGCGCCACGCGCCCGCTGGCCATGAAGAAGGTCGCGTCGGGATAGGCCCCCGCATGGCGCGCCGCCGTATTGGCCGCCAGGCTCAAATGCGCTTCCACCGAACGCGGCGCCCCGCCCGCCTCGGCGAAGGCCGAGACCGGGTCCATGTGGAACCTCAGCTGGGCGCGCGGCGAGCCCTTGGCCACGACCGCCAGGGCGTTGGCCGCATCCGGCCCGTCGATCCCTGCCTCCAGCGCGACCGGCGCCAGCTCCAGAGCCACGCCTTCCAGCGCTCGACCCAGCGGCGCTGAATCCGCCAGCACCCGCCCCTTCAGCACCACCGAGGCGGCGCCGTTCTCCAGATCAGTCAGCACGGCCTCATTGACCGCCTCGGGATCATCCCCCTCGACCTGGGTCCGCAGATCCCAGGCCCGGCCTTCGGAATCGGACGGACGCGGGGCGAAGATCGGCTGCACGCCCGTCGCTCCGGCGTACAGCGGCCGCGTCACCAGTTGGTCGGCGTCGAGGTGCATCAGCGACTCGATTGGCCGATCCTTCAGCGCCTTCTGGGCGGACTCGCGCCATTCGAGGGGCGTGGGGGTGGGGAAGCTCATGCGACGCCTCCCGCCCCCACTCCCGTCATCCTCGGGCTTGACCCGAGGACCGGGCGTAGGGCGAGACCTGCGTTCGACGGCTTCGCCTGTGCGGCGGACCCTCCGGTCCTCGGGTCAAGCCCGAGGATGACGGAGCGGGGGGCGAAAACGTGAGGGGGCGAAGAAAACATCACCCGAACTCCACCAGCACGTCATCCGCCGCCACCGGATCCCCGTCCTTCGCCCCCACCGCCTTCACCACCCCGTCGCGCTCCGCCTTCAGGATGTTCTGCATCTTCATCGCCTCGATGATCGCCACCGTCTCCCCGGTCTTGACCGCCTGCCCCACCAACACCGGGATCGACACCACCAGCCCCGGCATCGGCGACAGCACCATCTTCGAGGTGTCCGCCACCGCCTTCTCCGGCAGGCGCGCATACAGTTCGGCGACATGCGGCCGCAGCACCCGCACCCGCGCCCGCGCCGCCCGGTGGCGGATGTCGAAGCCGTCGGCGACGCGCTTGACCTCGGCGGTGAAGGGCTCGCCGTCCAGCTCGGCCTTGAACTGGGCCAGGCCCGGCCGCCAGTCGATGTCCGACAGACGGATGTCGCCGCCGCCCGTCAGGGTCAGGATCATCTCCTCGTCCTCGTCATAGGACAGGCCGACGCCGTGCGGCGTCTTGTCGATCATCACGATCCAGTCGGTGCGGTCCGACGGGTCGCCGTCCTGTTCGGCGATGACCTCGTGCATGGCCAGGGCCGAGGCGATCAGGATCCGCTCCTGCGCCTGCGTTGGGCGCAGGCCGTGGAAGCCGTCCGGGAACTCGTCCTTGATATAGCTGGTCGACAGATGGCCCGACTTGAACCGGTCCTGGTCCATCACCGCCGCCAGGAAGGGCACATTATGCCCCAGCCCCGACAGATGGATGTCCTCCAGCGCCCGGGCCATGCCCGTCACCGCGTCCTCGCGCGTCTCGCCCCAGGCGCACAGTTTGGCGATCATGGGGTCGTAGAACATGCTGATCTCGTCGCCCTCGCGGACGCCGGAATCGTTCCTGACCGTATAGTCGCCCTGATCGCCCTCTTCCGGCTGCTCATAACGGACCAGCCGCCCGATGGACGGCAGGAAGCCGCGATAGGGATCCTCGGCGTAGATCCGGCTCTCGATGGCCCAGCCGTCGATCTTCAGGTCCTTCTGTTCGAAGGCCAGTTTTTCACCCCAGGCCGAACGGATCATCTGTTCGACCAGATCGACCCCGGTGATCAGCTCCGTCACCGGATGTTCGACCTGAAGACGGGTGTTCATCTCCAGGAAATAAAACGACTTGTCCTGCCCCGCCACGAACTCGACCGTACCGGCCGAGTCATAGTTCACGGCCTGGGCCAGAGCCACGGCCTGCGCCCCCATGGCCGCGCGGGTGGCCTCGTCAAGCAAGGGGCTGGGCGCCTCCTCGATGACCTTCTGATTGCGGCGCTGGATCGAACATTCGCGCTCGAACAGGTGGACCACATGGCCGTGCTTGTCGCCCAGCACCTGGATCTCGATGTGGCGCGGATCGATGATGAACTTCTCAAGAAAGACCCGGTCGTCGCCAAAGGCGTTCAGCGCCTCGGCCTTCACCGCCGCAAACCCCTCGGCCATGTCGGCGTCCGAATGGGCCACGCGGATGCCCTTGCCGCCGCCGCCGGCGCTGGCCTTGATCATGATCGGATAGCCGATCTGGTTGGCGATCTTGACCGCCTCTTCCGGCGTCTCGATCAGCCCCATATGCCCCGGCACGGTCGAGACCCCCGCCTCGGCCGCCAGCTTCTTGGAGCTGATCTTGTCGCCCATGGCCTCGATGGCCTCGGGGTTCGGCCCGATAAAGGCGATCCCCTCGTCCCTCAGCCGCCGCGCGAACCCGGCGTTCTCGCTCAGGAAGCCAAAGCCCGGATGCACGGCCTGCGCCCCCGTCTGGCGCACCGCCTCGACGATCTTGTCCGCCAGCAAATAGGACTGCGCCGCCGGCGCCGGCCCGATCAGCACCGCCTCGTCGGCCATCTCGACCGCCAGCGACCCGGCGTCGGCCTCCGAATAGACCTGCACGGTCTTGATGCCCATGCGGCGGCAGGTCTTGATGATCCGAACCGCGATCTCGCCCCGGTTGGCGATGAGGATTTTAGAGAACATGGACGTTCCTACGCACTGCTTTGGGGCAGCCAGAGTTGATCAGTGAAACCATTTAATCGACCGCCGATGGGCCGAAGCGCCCGCCATATTGGACGGCGCTCAGCACAAACCGATTCATGCTCCTCACAGACACGCGGCCGTCAGAAACCGGACGTCCAAAGATCGCGAGATTTGAGACAATCTTCGACTTCTCGTAGTCGCGTAGGCTACTTAGCCTACGGTTTGAAAGCCCATAAGAAGTTTCAAAAGGCAGTCCTCCCGTTCGCAGGAGGCTGAAATACGAAGGATAGCGGATACCCTCAAAGCCGGCATTCTTAGCGGCTTTAGATATCGCCTGAGCTATTGGGTAGGCGTGGCTTCGTGCGAGAAAGACCATGTGAACTGCCAGGTCGAGGCTCTCGAACTCAGTTTCTTCTTCGTCAAGAATCTCGGTGAGGTCCAAGATTTTCATTTCTTTGGCGACATCCATTGTAGCCACGTAGATGTCGTCTTCCGCCGAAACACGGCATTCATGCAGACATACTTGTAAGTCTGAAGAGGCGTAAAACGTTGACTGCGACTTCGCATTGAGTCGCCCGGCTTTTGCGAATTTGGCAGGTGGCGAGTCGTATTCATTTGGCGCGCCAGGAGACGAAGGATTCAGGCGAACCCTGTAAAGCTTCTCTCCGACACCCAGCGATTCTTCGGGAAATTCTGACAGGATGCGATCGATAATAGGTCGTCGCTTAAGACGGCTTTGCAGGTCTTTTAGAGGCTCAATCTCACCGATCATCCACAGCCGCGGTCCGTAGTGGAAGAACCCCAAACCTGTAGCTCGCTCGATCAGGCGAGCGTCATTTTGCAGTGGCTCAGCTAAAACCACGCTGGTCGTTTGGCTGGTGTTCGCTTGAATCCTAGGCGCACCACCGAAGTCTGTACGAAGCACGCTTCCCTGCACGAAGAAACTTCCCGCAACCTGATGGAGGGCACCCTCGTTCAATTTGGCACCACCCGTAACGCCACAAGCTGGACACCTGCGTTTGTTCGGTACGCCGACGATCTCGGCGGTCAAGCGCAGCCCCTCATCGTGAAAACACGACGAGCAAAGCAAGGTCCTTGTGGAGCGTTCAGCAGTCACAGCGGAATATTATCGTGCTTCTTCCAGGGGTTCTCCTGGACCTTGTTCTTCAGCGTCCGCAGCGCCTTCACCAGCCGCCGCCGCGTCCCGTGCGGCATGATGACGTCGTCGATATAGCCCAGCCCCGCCGCCACGAACGGATTGGCGAACCGGTCCTTGTACTCCGCCTCGCGCGCGGCCAGGGCGGCCGGATCGCCGGCCTCCTTGCGGAAGATGATCTCGACCGCCCCCTTGGCGCCCATGACGGCGATCTCGGCGGTGGGCCAGGCGTAGTTGACGTCGCCGCGCAGGTGTTTCGAACTCATCACGTCATAGGCGCCGCCATAGGCCTTGCGCGTGATCAGGGTCAGTTTCGGCACGGTCGCCTCGGCATAGGCGAACAGCAGCTTGGCCCCGTGTTTGATCAGGGCGCCGTACTCCTGCTTGGTCCCCGGCATGAAGCCCGGCACGTCCACCAGGGTCACCAGGGCAATGTCGAAGGCGTCGCAGAAGCGCACGAACCGCGCGGCCTTGCGGCTTGAATCGATGTCCAGCACCCCCGCCAGCACCTGGGGCTGGTTGGCGACGATCCCGACCGTCTGGCCGTCAAGCCGCCCGAAGCCGCAGATGATGTTCTTGGCGAAGTCGGCCCCGATCTCGAAGAAGTCGGCCTCGTCGACCACCTTCAGGATCAGCTCCTTCATGTCATAGGGCTGGTTCGGATTGGCCGGGATCAGGGTGTCCAGGCTCGGCTCGTCCCGCTCCGGCTCGTCATAGCTCTCGCGCACCGGCGGCTTTTCGCGGTTCGACAGGGGCAGGAAGCCGATCAGGCGGCGCACCTCCGACAGGGCCTCCAGATCATTCTCGAACGCCCCGTCCGCCACGCCCGACTTGCCCGCATGGACCCGCGCCCCGCCGAGGTCCTCGTGGCTGACCACCTCGTTGGTGACGGTCTTCACCACGTCGGGGCCGGTCACGTACATGTAGGACGTGTCCTTCACCATGAAGATGAAGTCGGTGATGGCCGGCGAATAGACGTCGCCCCCCGCGCACGGCCCCATGATCACGCTGATCTGGGGAATGACGCCGCTGGCCAGGGTGTTTTGCAGGAAGATGTCGGCGTAGCCCGCCAGGCTCTCGACCCCCTCCTGGATCCGCGCCCCGCCCGCGTCGAATAGGCCGATGATCGGCGCGCCGGTGGTCAGGGCCATCTTCTGCAGCTTGACGATCTTGGCCGCATGGGCGCCCGACAGGCTCCCGCCGAACACCGTGAAATCCTTGGAGAAGACATAGACCAGCCGCCCGCCGATGGTGCCGCGCCCCGTCACCACCCCGTCGCCGGGGATGCGCTGCGTCTCCATGCCGAAGTCGTGGCTGCGGTGCTCCACGAACATGTCGGTCTCCTCGAAGGAGCCCTCGTCCAGCAGAACGTCGATGCGTTCGCGCGCCGTCAGCTTGCCCTTGGCGTGCTGGGCGGCGATACGCTTTTCCCCGCCGCCCAGTTTGGCGGCGGCGCGACGGCGCTCCAGTTCTTCAAGGATGGCTTGAGTCATGATCGGTTTCGGCCTTGTGTTCGAACGGCAAGGAGTGGCGGCTTCATCGCAAAATGGCAAACGCAACTTTGCAAAAGGTGCGGAACTGCGCGGACTTGCAAAGGTGGCGACGATGAACTGCAAACTTGCGAATGGCTGAGAAGCTTTTCCTGGGCGCCAAGCTGCGCAAGCTGCGCGAGGCGCGCGGCTGGACGCTGGAGGCCTGCGCCGAACGTCTGGGCCTGTCGCCCTCCTATCTGTCGCAGATCGAGACCAATCAGCGCCCGGCCACCGCCCGCGTCCTGATCGCCCTGACCCGCGCCTTCCATATCGACGCCAGCCTGTTCGATCTGGAGGGCGACGCCCGCCTGATCGCCGACCTGCGCGAGGCCACCACCGACATCGCCGGCCCGGTCAGCGGCGGGGCCGAGCCCCCGACGGCGGCCGAGCTGAAACAGGCCGTCGCCAACACCCCGCGCCTGGCCCATCAGTTCCTGGCCCTGCACCAGGCCTTCCGCCAGCTGGACGAGCGGGTGAAGGCGCTGGACGACACCCTGGGCCGCGACGAACTGGGCGCCCGCGTCGCCCTGCTGCCCTATGAGGAGGTGCGCGACTTCTTCCACTACCGCGACAACTACGTCGACAGCCTGGATACGGCGGCCGAGGCCCTGGCCGCGGCGGTCCCCCAGGACGGCCCGATCGAACGGGCGCTGGAGACCCTGCTGGCCGACCGGCACGGGGTCCGCACCGTCTATGTCGCGGGTCAGGAGGCCCTGCGCCGCTATGATCCGGCCAACCGGGTGCTGACCCTGGACGCCTGGCGGCCCGGCGCGACCCGGTCGTTCCAACTGGCCCACCAGTTGGCCCTGCTGTCCTTCCGCGACCGGATCGAGACCGAACTGGACCAGGCCGCCTTCCGCACCCAGGCCGCGCGCGACGTGGCCCGCGTCGGCCTGGCCAACTACGCCGCCGGCGCGCTTCTGCTGCCCTACCGCGCCTTCCTGGAGGCGGCGCGGGCCGAGAAGCACGACATCGACCGGCTTCGCACCCGGTTCCAGGTCAGTTTCGAACAGGTCTGCCACCGGCTCTCGACCCTGCAACGGCCCGGCTGGCGCGGCGTGCCCTTCTATTTCGCCCGGGTCGACATGGCCGGCAACATCACCAAACGCCACAGCGCCACCCGCTTCCAGTTCGCCCGCTTCGGCGGCGCCTGCCCCCTGTGGAATGTCCACGAGGCCTTCGCTACGCCGGATCGGATCGGGGTCCAGCTGGCCGAGATGCCCGACGGCTCGCGCTACATCTCCATTGCACGCTCCGTGTCCAAGCCCAGCGGCTCCTACCTGGCCAACGACCGCCGCTACGCCCTGTCCCTGGGCTGCGAGGTCGAACACGCCAGGTCTCTGGTCTATGCCGCCGGTCTGGACCTGAACGGCCCCGCCGCCCGGATCGGCGTCAGCTGCCGCATCTGCGAACGCACCGACTGCACCCAGCGCGCCTTTCCCCCCCTGGACCGCGCCCTTCACGTCCCCGAGAACGAGCGCGGCGTGGTGCCCTATGTGCTGGATGGCCCCCGCCCGGACCGCTATTGATCGGGGCATGACCTCACACGCACCCATCGGCGTCGCCGTCGTCGGCTACGGCCTGGCGGGCCAGACCTTCCACGCCCCCCTGATCGAAGCGACCCCCGGCCTGACCCTGACCGCCGTCGTCTCGTCGCGGCCCGAGGCGGTGCACGCCGACCTCCCAGACGTCGAGGTCCTGCCCAACCTGGACGCCGCCCTGGCCCGTGACGACATCGGCCTGATCGTCGTCGCCACGCCGGACGCCCTGCATGCCGAACAGTCGATCGCCGCGCTGAAGGCCCGCAAGTCCGTGGTGGTGGACAAGCCCTTCGCCGCCACACTTGAGCAGGCCGAAGCCGTCGCCGCCGTCGCCGCCGAAGCGCCCGGCGTCTTCAGCGTCTTCCAGAATCGCCGCTGGGACGCCGACTTCCTGACCCTGCGCCGCCTGATCGCCGAAGGTGCACTGGGCGATGTCGCCGTGTTCGAAAGCCATTTCGACCGCTTCCGCCCCGCCGTCACCGACCGCTGGAAGGACCAGCGCGACGGCGGCGTCTGGGCCGACCTGGGCCCGCACCTGATCGACCAGGCGGTGCAGCTGTTCGGTCCGCCCCTCGCCGTCTACGCCGACCTCCAGGCCCAGCGTCAGGGCGCCACCGCCATCGACTACGCCCACGTCCTGCTGCGCTACGACCGGCTGCGCGTCATCCTGAACATGAGCCACCTCGCCGCCGAGGCTTCGCTCCGCTACGTCGTCCACGGCACAGGCGGCAGCTTCATCAAACACGGCCTCGACGCCCAGGAGAACCAGTCCAAGGCGGGCCTTCGCCCCGGCGACCCCGACTGGGGCCTGGACCCCTTGCCCGGCGTCCTGACGAAACAGATCGGCGGCCAAACCCTCCGCACGACCCCGACGCCCGAACGGGGCGACTACCCGGCCTTCTACGCCGCAGTCCGCGACGCCGTTCGTGGCGAAGCGCCCCCGCCCGTCCCCGCCGACCAGGCCCTGACCGTCATGCGCATCCTCGACGCGGGTCTCCGCAGCGCCGCCGAGGGCCGCGAGGTTTCGCTCTAGCTTTCACCACCCGTCACCCTTCGCCAGCGAAGGAATTGCACACGGCACATACGCACCCCACCTTCCGTCACCCTCGGACTTGTTCCGAGGGCCCACGCCGGACGCGATCCGGAACGGCGGGACAGTGCGACAACCCTAAGCGTCGTTGCGGCGGATAGGTGGGCCCTCGGAACAAGTCCGAGGGTGACGGGGGTGGGGTGAGCCCCCCCTAAATGACGGGTAGAATTCCCACCCTACCGCGAGTTCATCCCGCCGCCTCATTCCCGCCCCAATCCGCTACGCATGTAGCGCTACAGGTGTAGCGTCAACAGCCACGGGAACAGCCTCATGATCGAATCCCTGCCCCGCCGCGAACGCGAGGTCTTCGAGACCCTGTGTCGGCTCGAGAGAGGCTCAGCCGCCGCCGTCCGCAACGCCCTGTCCGACCCGATCAGCGACTCCGCCGTCCGCACCCTGCTGTCGCGGCTGGAGGCCAAGGGTCTGATCGAACGCGCCCCTGGCCCCGACGGCTATGTCTACAGCCCGGTCCAGCGCACCGAGGCGGTCGCCGCCGGCGCCCTGCAACGGATGATCGACACCTTCTTCGCCGGCTCGGCCGCCAGCGCCGCCACCGCCCTGCTGGGCCTGGGTCAGAAGCTGACGCCGCAGGAAGCCGCCGCCCTCGAACGCATGATCGACGAAGCCGTGGAGCGCGAGTCGTGACCTGGGCCCTTCTGCTGTCCCTGCTGGCCAAGTCCAGCCTGATCGCCGGCGCCGGCCTGGCCTGTTCGCGGCTTCTGGCCCAGCGGCCGGTCGACCGGGTCGACATCCTGCGCGGCGTGACCTGTCTTCTGCTGGCCCTGCCGGTGATCATGGCGGTCCTGCCGTCGCTGGAACTGGCGCTGCTGCCCGCCGCAGAACCCCTCGTGACGCCCCAGAACCTACCCATGTGGCAGGGCGAGGTCGGCCCCGTCGCCGGGGTCGAGATCTCCGGCGCCCTGCCCTGGCCCACCCCCGCCCTGATCGTCGGTCTGATCTGGCTGATCGGCGTCGCGGCGGTCGCCGGACGGCTCCTCTTGGGCCTGCACACCCTGGAGCGCTGGACCCACGAAGGCCGCGCCGTCAAATGCCCCGCCTGGCGGACCGCGCTGGACACCCAGACCACCGGCCGACCGCCGCGCCTGATCGCCAACGACCGCCTGTCGGGTCCGCTCAGCTGGGGCGCCGCGCCCGGCGTCATCCTGGTCGATCCGACCAGCCTGGCCGAACGCGAGGCCGCCCCCGCCATCCTCGCTCACGAACTGGCCCATCTGCGGCGCAAGGACTGGGTCTTCCTGGTTCTGTCGCGGCTCAGCCTGGCCCTGTTCTGGTTCAATCCCCTGGTCTGGGCCCTGCACCTCGACCTGGTCGCCCGCACCGAAGAGGCCGCCGACGCCGACGCCCTGACCACCGTGGACCGTCAGGTCTACGCCCGCGCCCTGGTCCGCCTGGCCGCGCATCCCGTCCCCCGCTCCATCCCCTGCGCCGCCAGCCCCATGGCCGCCGACGCCCGCACCCTGAAGACAAGGATCGCCTGCATCATGTCGAACACGCCGTCCCGCCGTCGCCCGCTGACCGTCGCCCTGACCATCGCCGCCCTCGCCGCCGTCGCCACGCCGCTGGCCGCCCTGGAGCTGAGCCGCCAGGACTACGCCAGTCCGCCCGAAGCGCCCGTGCCCCCGGCCCCGCCTGCGCCGCCCGCCCCGCCGTCGATGGTCGTCCCGCCGGCGCCCCCCGCTCCCCCGGCGCCGTCAGTCTTCCGTTCAAGCTACACCTACAGCTACGGCGGCGTCCCCTCTCCGGAAGCGGAACGCGCCGCAGCCGACGCCCGCGCCGAGGCCGAAGAAGCCCGCGCCCACGCCGCAGAGGCCCGTCGCAACGCCGCCGAAAGCCGCCGCCAAGCCGAAGAAAGCCGCGCCCAGGCCGAAATCGCCCGCCTCGACGGCGACCAGGCCCGCGCCGCCGCCGCCCAGGCTCGCGTCGAAGACGAAAAGGCGCGGCGCATGGGCGAACAGGCCCGCCTCCAGGCCGCCGGCGCCCGCGTGGACGCCCGCCGCCAGATGGCCCAGGGCGCCGAACAGATGCGCAAGAGCGCCCAGGACCTGCGGTCGGAGGCCGTCCGCCTTCGCGACCCCGCCTATCGCGCCCGCCAGATCGCCGAGAACCGCACACGCGGCAACCGCGTCACCGACGCCGAACTCCTGGCCGTCGCCGCCAGCCTACCCGCCAAGGCGGACGAGATGGACCGTGACGCGGCCCGCTTGGCGCGCGACGCGCGCCGTCAGGATTGATCCGGACACGACCCTATCGCGAACCTTCACGACCTAAGATTGACTTCGCCGCCCAGATGCGACACTTTAAGGTTGCACACAGGGAGCAAACACTATGTCAGTCATCGTTACGCTTCACATCTTCTCTGGTCGTCCGGACCCGGTTTGGGAATTGGCGGAAGACCAGGTGCTTCAACTCACGGAACGGCTCCGATCCACGCAGGAGCGGTCACTTCTTCGCCCCCCCGGCATCGCCGGCGCCTTGGGCTATCGGGGCTTCAGCATCCTCAGCACGGGCGAGAAGGCGCTGGATTCGCACATCTTCGTCCACCAGGGCCTGGCCGAGATCGGCGGCCTCAATATCTCGCTCAACCTCGGATCGCCCGAAACCGAACTGTTCCTGCTCGAAACCGGCCGGGCGGCGCTTCCGGACGATCTCTACGACTATGTCTCGGAGGAAATCGGCGGCGAGGGTTTTAAGGCGGAGGCCGCGCCCACGGTGTTCGCCGCGCCGCCCTATGATCCCGGGAAGTGGAACAACAACCCCTACATCATGGCGAACAACAACTGCTACAACTACGCCAACGACAAGATCACCAACAGTTTCGCACAGCCCGGGCGCGGGTCCGGTCAGATGTACACGACGTTCAGCTGCGACAACGTCGGCGCCGCCTCGCAGCGCGACGGCCAGATCCTGATCCCCAATCCCAACGTCACCCCGGCGGCGGGGCAGATCATCTGCCTGGTCATCTGGCCCGGAAATGACTTCCACTGGTACCGAAGGGACAGCAACGGCCTGTGGTCTCACAAACCCGGCAGCACGCCGGCCAAGAACACGGACAACTCTGGAAACCTGATCCAGAGCCCGGCCACCTGCAATCGCGGCCCCTATGTGAACCTCTGCAGCTATTTCAACAGCATTCCCGCCCAAACCCAGATCTGGTGAAGAGGGCGTGGCGCCTGGACGGCTCGGGCCTTCGTCCCGTGCCGTCCAGGCCTCAGCCTTGGGTCAGCCGACGAAATGACCGACCCGTCCTGACGGTCCCAGAACCCAGAGGTCGTATCGTCCTCCATCGGACGCCAGCGCCCATACGCCCGTCGGGCTCTCGCCCGCCCCCGATCGCAAGATCGGGGGCGGGGCGGCGCTTCGTCTTCAGATCAGTAGGAGTAGGCCAGGCGGACCAGGAAGTTCCGACCGGGCTCCATATAGTCCTTCTGGTACGAGGGGCTCTCGCCCTTGGTGGTGTAGTAGCGATGGCCGTCCAGGATGTTCTGGACATCGAAGTCCATCGTCAGACCGGGGCGGAAGTTGTAGCGCGAGTGGAAGTCCAGGCTCTTGTTCGGCTGGACCCATTTATCCACGGCGTTGTCGCGCAGGTCTTCGATATAGGCGCCCTGGTACTGGTATGACAGGCGGGCTTCGAAGCCGTATTTCTGATAGGTCAGAGAGGCGTTGTAGATCAGATCCGGCGCCTGGATGAAGGAGATCGACCGACCCTTGCGATAGTCCAGGCCGGTCTCCGCCTCGCTGACCTGACGGGTCAGGTTGGCCTCGACGCCGAAGCCGTCGAAGGGCGCGCCCATGCCCTCGAACGACTTGATCAGGTTCAGTTCGACGCCGGTGATCTTGGCCGTCTCGCCGTTCTTGGGTTGGCTGATGGTGATCGTGCCTTCCTGGGTGTCGGCGTCGACCGCGCTGCCGTTGGTGAAGATGAAGTGGTCGATCTTCTTGTGGAAGACGCCGATGGAGACCAGGCTGGACCGGTCCGGGTAATATTCAGCCGAAACGTCCAGGTTCAGGGCCTCGGCCGGTTTCAGATCGGGATTGCCGCGGCTGATCGAGACGATGTCGCCCAGGGTCTGGCCCGGACGCGGCGGCGCCCGGCCGACGCTGACACCCCGCGAGATGTTGCTGAACTCAGGCCGGGAGAAGCTGGTCCAGATCGCGCCGCGATAGACGAAGTTGTCCGACGGACGATAGACCGCCGTCACGCTGGGCAGGACATTGGTGTACTGGCTGTCGGTGTCGCCGAAGCCGGTCTGGGCGCCGTCTTCGATCCAGTTGGTGTTGCTGACCTCGGTGTGTTCGATCCGCACCCCGGCGACCACGTCCAGATCGTTGAACTGGAAGCTGGCCAGGCCGTAGCCGGCGTAGATGGTCTCTTCGCCGCTCTTATCGCTGGAGCTCAGATCAGCGTAGGAATAGGTGACCGGATTGGCCTTCTGGGCGGCCTCGATGGCGGCCGTCACCCGATCGCGGTTCAGGATGGCGCCATAGTAGTAGCGGCCGTTCAGAACGGAGCCGACCTCGCGGTCGATCAGGCCCGACTGACCCAGGCTCTTGCCCTCCAGCGGCGTGTTGTCGAACGAACCGCCCCAGATCGGGGTGGCGTCGTATTCGCGCTCGGACCGCAGGACCTTCACGCCCGCCTTCAGATGACGGACCACGCCTTCCATCTCATAGACAGCGTCGAACTTGAACGCCGTGCGCGCGTCGGTCTGCTTGTCGCGGCTGCGCCCGCCCCCGTCATAGGGCAGCAGATTGGGATCGTTCTGCGCGTTCTGGGCGAAGGCCGGCAGCTGCGGCATGGGGAAGCGGGGGTCGTAGGACGACCACAGCAGACCCGTCTGATTGAACGGCGCCGAACAGGCGTCGCAGTTGTAGCCGATCGAGAAGCTGTCCGGTCCGCCCTTCTCACCCGCGCTGTAGCTGAGGTCGTAATCAAGGGTCAGGCGGTTCAGACGGCTCTGGCCGCCCAGGTTGATCGTGCCCAGGGTTGAGACCTGGTCCAGGGTCTGGAAGGTGCGGGCGAACTGGAAGGTCTCGGGGCTCCACACGCCCGAGCGTCCGAACAGCGACCAGTAGGACGAACTGCTCTTGCGGTCAGCGTCGGTGATCACGCCGTCGGCGTCGAAGTCCTTCATCTGGGCGACGGTGTAGCTGTAGATACGGCCCTTGGCGCCGAAACCGACGACGGCGTTGTCGGGCTGGATCAGGCTTGAGTTTTCAACATCGACTTGCTGCAGGCGCTTGGTCTTGCGACTGCGGAAATCAGTGTAGTCGTTGGTGCCCGTCCGTTCCAGACGGCTGTACTGGCCGCGCAGATAGAAGTCGTTCGCCTGACCTTGATAATCCAGCGAGAAGTTTCCGCCGAAACGCTCCTGTTCGATACGGCGGTAGTCGAGGTCGATCCCCGGCAGATACATCGAGCGTTCGTCGATCGCCTCTTCGCTGTCCTTGCGCCAGCGATAGGGCTCCCACTCGCCGTCGTTTTCGGTTTCTTCGTTCAGGCTGTTGCTCTTGCCGTAGTTGAACGAGACGAAGGCGCCGAAACGGCTGTCGGACGACAGGCGGCTGGCGAAGTCCATTTGGACCTGGCCCGAACCGTCTTCTTCGCCCTGTTCCTGGGCGCGGTCATTGACGCCGTAGCTGAGGAAGGCGCGCGCAACCGGCTTGGTGAAGTCGAAGGCCGTCGGGGTCTGGAAGTTGACCGAGCCGCCGATGGCGTCCCCGTCCATGTCCGGCGTCAGGGTCTTGGAGACGGTGATGCTCTTCAGACCGTTGGGCGGCAGGACCGTCATCGACATCTTGCGGCTGTCGGGGTCGGTCAGGGCGACGCGGACGCCGTTGATCGAATAGGCGTTGAAGGTGCCGGCCAGCCCCCGGACCGAGACATATTCGCCCTCGCCCGTTTCCTGGTTCACCACCACATTGATGCCGGGCGCGCGCGCCAGGGCGTCGGCGACGTTGGCGTCGGGCAGTTTGCCCAGGTCGTCGGACGAGATCACGCTCGAGACCACGCCCGACCGGCGTTGGGCCTCGATGGCGTTGGCGGTGCTGAGGCGCTGCCCCGTGACGACGACCTCGTCCACCTCGGCCGCTGCCGGGGCCTGAACTGTCTGAGCGTGGGCGGACGAGGCCGCCAGAACGGCGGAACCCGCCAGAAGGACCGTGCGCAGATCGGCGCCGGCGAAGATTTGACGATGAACGGCCCGCGCACGGGCGATGACATGACGCGACATGACTGTCTCCATTGATCCTGATGTGATTTCGGTTCGACCGATCAGGGTCGGCGCAAGGCAGCCGTCAGCGATCAGCGACGCGCGTGCGCGCCCTGTCGGTGTCGATCACCCTGTTGGATCCCCCGGCCGATCGTGTTCGGCTGTGTTGACGCCGCTACAGGCGACGTCGGTCATTCTCTCGCTGGCCCGGCTATCCGGACCGGCGACGATGGAAACGCTTACTCATTCAACAACCCCCATAGTTGAAATGAAAACTAGGCTTCCGCCCTGCGGTTGATCAGGTCGCAGAGAAGCTCGCGATAGGCCTCGAAGCCGTCGACCTCGACGCCCTGGGCCTTGCCCAGTTCGTCGTAGCGCCGCAGCCGCAGCGCGGCCTCGGCCGCCGGCAGGGCCATGAATTCCTCGGCCTCGGCCGGGCTCATCGGCCCGCCCTGCAGGGCCAGGCTCTGGAGCGAGGCCGCGCTGAGCCGATCCACATAGCCGGGCGCGGTGGCGGCCAGACAGCGTTTGGCCGCGACGTGCAGCCGGACCGGCTCGGTCACCTCCGGGCCAAAGGCGCGCGACAGGTAGCCGGCGCTGATATGTTCGTGGCGGGTGTCGATGCCGCGGTCGGCGGCGTCCTCGCCCGCCTTCTGCATCATATGGCCGACGTCGTGCAGCAGGGCCGCCGCCACCAGGGCCGGCGGCGCCCCATCGACGCGCGCGTGATGCGCGGTCTGCAGCGCATGCTCCAGTTGGC
Organism: Brevundimonas sp. TSRC1-1; assembly: GCF_049898245.1. Classification (NCBI taxonomy): domain Bacteria; kingdom Pseudomonadati; phylum Pseudomonadota; class Alphaproteobacteria; order Caulobacterales; family Caulobacteraceae; genus Brevundimonas; species Brevundimonas sp. TSRC1-1. The sequence goes on along the minus strand of NZ_JAFCXI010000001.1, from coordinate 354,634 downwards.
TGACGTCTTCGCCGTAATGCAGCGCGCCCAGTCGGCTGAACAGGTCCGACAGTTCGGTGAAGAAGGCGTCGGCATCCACGGGAGAAGTCATCGAAAGTCCGTCTGTAAGCTGGGTCGAAATCGGGTGGGCGGGCGTGGCGTCGGTCACAGGCGCATGCGTCCGATGGCCGGGTCGGTGCGGCTGGGACGACCGGTCTCCACATGACCGGCCAGGCGCTGGATGAAGGTCGGATCGTCCGCCAAGGTCACGGTCAGATCGTACCAATGGTCGCTGCCGCGCAGATCCCAGACCGAATGCGCCGCCGTTCCGGGACGAAGGGTCAAGCGGCGGCGCGCCTCCCCTTCGGACAGGGGATAGGCGGCGTCCATGTCCAGCACCGCCTGCGCCGTCCCTTCCTGCGTACCGGTCAACTCGACGGTGAGAAGACCCTTGGCGTCGGTGGAGATCGTCACCTGGGGTTGGGGCCGCGTGGCGTCGCCGGCGAACCGACGATAGAAGCCGTTGGGACCGTGAACCGTCAGATCATAGACGCCGGGCCGGCCGTCGTTCCAATGTCCGGCCGCATAGGTCTCCCCGGATCCCAGGGTGAAGCGCCACGGCCCCGCGCGGTCGGTATTGTCGAACACCTGGAAGACCGCGCCCGTCCGCCCGCTGTTGACCAGATCGATCAGGACCGCCCCATCCGCGACGCGGGCCGCGGCGGCCAGGTCATAGGGCAAGGGACGTGCGCCGCGCTGGGGGCCGTCCTGGAAGGCCGGCGTCTGGCGCTCCGGAATCCGCAGACTGGGCGCGGCCTTGGAACGGGCGACGCGCTGCATGTAGTCGGCCGTGGCCGGCAGGGACAGGGCCGACCAGTCCTGGTTCGGGCGCGCGAAGTCGAAGGCCGAGGTCAAGTCGCCGCAGACGGTCCGACGCCAGTCGCTGATGTTCTCTTCCCTGACGCCGAAGCGTTTTTCCAGGAACTGAAGCGTGGAGGTGTGATCGAACACCTCCGAACAGACAAAGCCGCCACGGCTCCAGGGCGAAACCACGATGGCCGGCACCCGGATGCCGAGGCCCAGCGGATGGGCGCCGTGGTGGGGCCGTTCCGCATCCTGCCCATAGTCCTTGGCCTCGCCGGCGACGGACACGGTGCTGTACCCCTGGTCGGGCGTCAGCGGCGGCATGGGCGGCTGGACATGGTCGTAGAAGCCGCCGGCCTCGTCGTAGTTGACGATGAAGACCGTCTTGGAAAACACCTCGGGATGATCGACCAGGGCCTCGATCAACTTGGCGCAGACATGCTCGCCCTTCGACGGCTCGGCCGATGGATGTTCGGACAGATCCGCCGCCGTGACGATCCACGACACCTGGGGCAACCGCCCGCCGGCGATGTCCGCGCGGAAGGCCTCCACCAGCTGTTCGCCGTCCGAGCGGGTGCGATCCGCGCCGGTCTTGTCTTCCGACACCCAGGCGCGGCCGCGCTGATACAGGGGCGAATCCTTCGGGCAGGGTCGGAACGGCTTGAAAACCGACAGGATGTTGTCGCCGAAATTGTCGTATTCCTGATAGACCTTCCAACTGACGCCCGCCGCCTGGAGCCGTTCGGCGTAGGTGGTCCAGTCGTGCGGGCCGCGGGCCATCGGCCTGTCCTCGGCCATGTCGGCGCTGGGGGTCTCGTCCTCGCCGTAGTTGCTCATCTCCGGATCGCCGCCGACTTTTCCGCCGCCGTTGCATCCGGTCCAGAGGTGCAGGCGGTTCGGATAGGTCTGGGTCAGGGTCGAGCAGTGGTAGGCGTCGCAGACGGTGAAGGCGCCGGCCAGGGCGTAGTAGAACGGCAGGTCGGAGGCCTTGTAATAGGCCATCCGCTTGTGCAGCTCGCGCGAATGGCCCCACTGGTCATAGCGGCCGCCGTTGACGATGGTGATCGCCGCCGTATGGCCCTGATCCGCGCCATCGACCGTATAGGCGTTGGTGGTGCGGGAATCGCCGTGGAAGGGGGCGACGAAGCCGTCCGGATGCTCGGCGCTGGGCTGACGCCAGACAGAGGCTCCGCCCGGCAGGCGCTGCGGCCGGGGATCGCCGAAGCCCCGCACCCCGTTCAGGGCCCCGAGATAATGATCGAAGGCGCGGTTCTCCTGCATGAAGATGACCACGTGCTCGACGTCCATGATGGTGCCGGTGGCGTTGTTGGCCGGAATGGCCATGGCCTTGCGCACCGTCGCCGGCAACAGGTTCAAGGCTGCGCCGGCCGCGACGCCGCCCAGCGCGCCCCGCAGGAAAGACCGCCGATCATTTGACATGGATCAAATCCCCCTCTTCAATTTTGGTATAGACCAGATGAACGGAGATTTTCGGCGAAGTTTTCGTGAAGCTTGAGCGGCGAATGTCTGAACCGTCAGGGGCTGATCCGGTTCACTTGACCCCACAGACACGACTTCTCATCCTCCGGTGGGGCGGGAATCGACCGTCGATCGAGCGATCCCATGACTCAGCCGGACAGCCTTCACTATCTCGGAGTGCGCGACGCCATCGCCACACGGATCGCGGGAGGAGAGTTGAAGCCCGGCGAACGCCTGCCCTCCGAGCGTCAGTTGCAAGTGGGCGGCGGGGTGGCGCGCGGCACGATCCGGGAGGCCCTGTTCCAACTGGAGGCCGAGGGGATCATCTATCGCAAGGACCGCAGCGGCTGGTACGTCTCGCCCCCGCCGGTGGTCTATGATCCGACCCGGTGGGAAGGCTTCATGTCCTATGTCGAGGCCCAGGGCCGCCGCCCGGAGACCGAGACCCTCAGCAAGACGGAAATCGCCTGCACCCCCGCCCTGGCCCCCATCTTCGGCCGCCCGGTCGGCGCGCCGATGTATCGCATTCGCCGACGGCGTTCAGTCGATGGCCGCGCCGTACTGGTCGAGACCATCGTCGTCGACGCGGCCCTGGCCCCGGACCTGCTCAGCCACCCGCTGGACGGTTCGCTGACCAGCGTCCTGAAGTCCGCCTATAATATCGCCGTGGCCCGCAACCGGGTGGACATGCAGCCGTGCGCCCTGACCCGCGGCGAGGCCGAGGCGCTTCAGGTCAAGTCGGGACTGCCGGGACTGAATGTGGTCCGCACCAGTTATGACGCCCAGGGTCGCGTGGTCGAGTTCGACCGCGAATACTGGCGCCACGACGCCCTGAAGATCAGCGTCGATATTCGGGTGCGTTAGGAAAGGCCGGCGCGCCGGGCCGCCTCGGCCTCCAGCGCGGGGATCAGATCGGCCACCGTGTCGATGACCAGATCGGCGCCCGCGTCACGCAGCCGGTCGGCGGCGGCCTTCAACAGAACGGCGCGTTCATCGCCGTCCAGATCGGCCAGGGCCTGGGCGGTCAGACCGACCATATTGCCTGAGGCGGCCACGCCGATGGTGAAACAGCCGGCATTGCGCCCCTCGGCGACGCCCACCTCCGCATCGTCCACCTTGACCACGCGCGACAGGGGCCAGACGCCCAGATCGGCGCAGGCCTTGTAGATCATCAGCGGCGAGGGTCGCCCCTCCGGGGTCTCGTGCGCGCAGACCACAAGGTCGGGTGCGTACCCCTGAGCGGCGGCGCGCGGCAGGATCGCCTGCATCATCTCGCGGGTGTAGCCGGTGCAGGACGCGATCTTCAGACCCTGGCTGCGCAGATGCGCCACGGCGTCCGCGGCGCCGGGGATCAGATCCGCCGTCTCCTCGGCCAGACGGATCATCGGCGCCTGGAGTTCGGCCATGACCTGATCGACAGCCTGCTGGTCCGGCGCCGCGGCGTGGGCCGCCTGCCAGGCCTGGTTGATCCGGGGCTGTTCGAACAGGGCGCGGACGTGGTCGGCCTTGGCCCGGCCCATGTCGCGGCGGGCCTCCTCTTCACTGACGGGCGCGCCGAGGACGGCGAAGGCCTCCATCAGGGCCAGCACCGGGGCGCGGCTGCCGAAATCGACCATGGTGCCGGCCCAGTCGAAAACGACCATGTCGAAGCTGTCGCGGATGGAGGTCATGGTTCGAACGTCTCCTGAAACAGGTCTGCGATCACCTCTTCGCCAAAGGCGAAGGCGGTGGAGGCGCCGTTGCCGGCGGTGATGAGGGCGAGGCGAACGCAGGGGTGCGGCGCGGCGACCAGGTCGGCGTGCGGACCACGGGCATAGGTCCCCGTCCAGCGTTGCAGGACGGGCGGCGCGGGCCGGCCGGTGGCGGCGCGCCATTCATCCAGGATCAGTTGATCGACCGCCTCGTCGGCGAACGGATCGGGCGTGGCGGCGTCGTGATGGCTGTCGCCCACGACCAGGGCGCCGTCGGCGTCCTGCACCGCGATCAGGTGGACCCCCTCGGCCAGGGCCCGGCCCTGCTCCGCCTCCAGCCGCGTGCGCAGGGCGGCGGCCTCCGGCAAGTCGGCGTAGCCGCCGTAGCGAACCAGACCCAGGTCGGACATGACCGGCGCCGGCAAGTCGAAGCCAGGCGACGCCAGCCGCATCATCTGCAACTTGCAGCGCGCCAGGCCGGCGTCAGCCAGGCAATCCGGGAACAGGCTGACCATATCGTCTCCGGGACAGACCACCACCCGCGCGGCCTCCACGACGCCCCGGCCCGTGACGACGCGCGGCGGCTCGACCGCCTGGACGACGGTCTGACGCAGAAACTCGACCCCGAAACGCCCCTCCAGCCACGCGGCCAGTCGCGGGATGGCCGTGCGGGAGTCCACACGCAATTCATGAGGGCTCCAGAGGGCGGCGACCGTGTCAGGTCCGGTCGTCTCCGGCGACCGGGCCCGCGCCTCGTCCGGCGTCATCAGCCGACAGCCTTCGCCCATCTCGGTGGCCATGAAGGCTTCCAGCACGGCTGCGGCCTCGGGCCTGCGCACGGGCAGCCAGAGGCCGTGTTGCAGGATCGGCACGCCCGCCTCGCCCGCGACCTCGTCCCAGACGGCGCGGCTGCGATGCGCGCGGCGCCACACCCGGCCGCGCGGCTGGCCGGTGACGGTGACGAAACCGAAGTTCCGGATCGAGGCGCCGTTCGCCTGGGCGTCACGGTCGATCACCACCACCGAAAGGCCGCGCCGTGCAGCGGCCAGGGCGCAGGCCAGGCCGACGATTCCCGCCCCCACCACGGCGACGTCGTACCGTCCCATCATCCCATCATCCTCGTCATTCAAGCGTCGCAGCAGTGGTCTAGACCACGCGGGTGCAACAGGATGATGTCAAACGATGAACCGGATGCGGCTCTGGCTGGCGAAGGCCAACCCCGTTGTCTTTGTGGCGTTCGCGGGCCTGGCGGGATTTTGCGCCTATTTCTCCATGTACGCCTTCCGCAAACCCTTCACCGCCGCGACCTTCGATGTCGTGGCCGGTTGGGATTTCGCCCTGGACTACAAGATCGCCCTCGTGATCGCGCAGGTGGCCGGCTACGCCCTGTCCAAGCTGATCGGGATCAAGGTGATCGCGGAGATGCGGCCCGAACGCCGAGCGGCCGCGATCATCCTGCTGATCGGCGTCTCCTGGATCGCTTTGGTCCTGTTCGCGGTCGTGCCTGCGCCATGGAATGTCGCGGCCCTGTTCCTCAACGGCCTGCCGCTCGGTCTGATCTGGGGCCTCGTGTTCGGTTTCATGGAGGGGCGACGCACCAGCGAGGTACTGGGGGCGATCCTGTGCGCCAGCTTCATTCTGTCTTCCGGCGTCGTGAAATCGGTCGGCAAGGCCTTGATGGAGAACTGGCAGGTCAGCGAGTTCTGGATGCCGGCGGCCGTCGGGGTGGTCTTCATGCCTCTGCTGGCCGTTTCGGTGCTGGCCCTCGCCACCCTGCCCGCGCCCAGTCCCGCTGACGAAGCCGAGCGCGTGGCGCGTCGGCCGATGATGGCCAGAGAGCGCGCCGCCTTCCTGGCCGCGCATTGGCCGGTGCTGCTTCTGCTGGTCGCCGCCTATGTGATGCTGACGGCCTTCCGCGACCTGCGCGACAACTTCGCCGCCGAAATCTGGCAGGCGCTGGGCTACGGCGACGCCGCCTCGGTCTTCACCGCCAGCGAAGGGCCGGTGGCGGCCCTGTCGCTGGTGGCGATGGGCGTGTTGATCGCGGTGAAGAACAACGGCCGGGCCCTGCTGTTCATGCACGGCGTCATTCTGGCCGGGTTCGCCATCCTGGGCGCCTCGACCCTCGCCTTTCAGCAGGGCCTGCTGTCGCCGATCGTCTGGATGATCGCCGGCGGCGCGGGCCTGTACCTCGCCTATACCCCCTTCAACGCCATGCTGTTCGACCGGATGATCGCCTATTCGGGCACGGTCGCGACCGCCGGTTTCCTGATCTATGTGGCCGACTCCACCGGCTATCTGGGCAGCGTGGCGCTGCTGCTGTTCAAGAATTTCGGCGCTGTCGATCTGCCTTGGCTGCCATTTTTCGTGGGCGCCGCCTACGCCACCAGCCTGGCCGGCCTCATATTGGTCGGAGGCGCCGCAATCCTGTTCCTGCGAGGACGTGGAGATGGATCTCCCTCTCCCAAGGGCTCGGAGGGCCAAGAGCGCCCCTGAGGGCGACGGCGGTTAGACTAGTCGTGGTCTTCATCCACCGGCTGGTGGGTGAAGCCTTTGACGCCGCTCAGCGGTTTGGCGTCGCGGCCGATCTCGACGTCGCTTTCGGCATAGGCGACCAGAAGGCGCGCCAGGTCCGTCAACGCGCTTTCGTGGATGCGTTCATAACCGTGGCTGGCGTCGATGCCGAAGGTGACCAGGGCCGTCCGGATGTCGGCGCCCGATTCCAGCGCCGAGGCCGAGTCCGAGCGGTAATAGCGAAAGACGTCCTTCTGGTGCGGGATGTCATGCTCGCGCGCCAGCTGAACCAGTTTGCGCGACAGGTGCCAGTCGAACGGGCCCGTCTGGTCGGCCATAGCGATGGTGACGCCGAACTCGGACGAGTTCTGGCCCGGCGCGGTCGTGCCGTTGTCGACGGTGACCATGGCCGCCACGTCCGGGATCAGCACGGACGAAGCACCCAGCCCCACCTCCTCCGCGATGGTGAACAGCCACCAGGTGTCGACCGTCGGGATGCGCTCTTCCCGGATCATGCATTCCAGCGCGGCCAGCAGGGTGGCGACCCCCGCCTTGTCGTCCAGATGGCGCGAGACGATGAAGCCGGTGTCCATGAACTCGGGCTGGGGGTCGATGGCGACGATGTCGCCCACGTCGACGCCAAGCGCCAGAGTGTCGTCACGCCCGTGGGTCACGGCGTCGATGCGCAGCTCGATCTGGCGCCAGCTCACGGGCTGGGTGTCCACCTCCTCGTTGAAGGTGTGACCCGAGGCCTTCAGCGGCAGGATGGTTCCACGCCAGGCGCCGCCCTCGGAGAAGATCGTGGCCCGCGCGCCCTCGGCGAAGCGGGACGACCAGTGACCGATGGCCACCAGCTCCAGCCGGCCGTTGTCCTTCACCTGTTTGACCTGGGCGCCCAGGGTGTCGACGTGGGCGACGATGGCGCGGGCGGGCTTGGCGGTCCGGCCCGGCAGCCGGGCCCGGATGGCGCCGCGCCGGGTCAGTTCGTAGTCGAGCCCGAGCCGCTCCAGCTCGCGGCACGACTGCCACACCGCCTCGTCCGTATAGCCGGTGGGGCTGGGCGTGTTCAGCAGGTCGGCGAGACGGGACTTGAGGTAGTCTAGGTCTATCGCAGGACGGGCCAAGGGGCCTCCTTCAGACGTCGGCCCGGACCACGGCGCGCGCCGAGGTCGGGGCGGACAGGGGAAATAGCAGGTCGATGAACCGCTCGGCCGTCGGCTGGGGTTCGTGATTGGCCAGGCCGGGGCGTTCGTTGGCCTCGATGAAGGCGTAGTCGGCCTCGCGCGGCGACTTCACCATCAGGTCGACGCCGGTGACGGGGATGTCGATGGCGCGGGCGGCGGCGACGGCGGCGCGGATCAGGGTCGGGTGCACCTCCTCCGTCACATCATGGATGGTGCCGCCCAGGTGCAGATTGGCCGCCTTGCGCACCAGCACCTCCGCCCCCTCCGGCGCGACGTCGTCCAGCCGATAACCGGCCTCGGCCAGCGTCCGCTCGGTCTCGCCGTCGATGGGAATGGTCGATTCCCCGCCTGTGGCGGCGGCGCGGCGACGGCTCTGGTGCTCGATCAGGGCGCGCAGGGTGGAGCGTCCGTCGCCGATGACGCGCGGCGGGCGACGCAGGGCGCAGGCCACGACCTTGTAGTCGATCACCACCAGGCGCAGGTCCTCGCCCTGAACCTGTTCCTCGATCAGCACCTCCGAACAGATGCGGCGCGCGCGGGTCAGGGCCGTCTGGACCTCGTTCATCGTCGTCAGGCCGACGGAGACGCCCTGGCCCTGCTCGCCCCGCGCGGGCTTGACCACCAGGGCGCCGAACTTGGCCAGGGCGGTGTCGATGGCGGACGGGTCGCCGGGGTCGATCCGCTCGGGCACGCGCACCCCGGCCGCCTCGACGATGCGCCGCGTCATCCGCTTGTCGTCGCAGATGCTGAGCGCCACGGCCGAGGTCAGCTCCGACAGGCTCTCGCGGCACCGCACCGACCGGCCACCCCAGTTCAGGCGGAACAGCCCGCCCTCGGCGTCGATGATCTCGGTATGGATGCCGCGCCGCCGCGCCTCGTTGACGATGATCCGGGCATAGGGGTTCAGGTCGTGATCGTCGGTCGGTCCGACGAACAGGGCCTCGTTGATCGGGTTCTTGCGCTTGACCCCGAAGAAGGACACGCGGCGAAACCCCAGCTTCTCGTACAGGGCGATGGCCTGATCATTGTCGTGCATGACCGACAGGTCCATGTGGGCCAGACCCTGGGTCTTGAAATGCTCGGCCAGACGCCGGACCAGGGCCTCCCCGACGCCCGGCTGGGTCGCCTGGGGATCGACGGCGAGACACCACAGGGACGAACCGCATTCGGGATCGTCGAAGGCGCGGACATGATTGACCCCCGTCACGGTGCCGATCACCGCTCCGGTGGTCGTGTCCTCGGCGACGAAATAGGTCAGGGTCCGGTCGTCGCGATGCGACCAGAAGAAGTCAGGCGGCACCGGCACCATCTTGCGCTTGGCGTAGATGTCGTTGACCGCCTGGGCGTCCATCTCGGACGTCAGGCGCCGGACGGTGAACCCCCTCGGCTGGCGACGGCTGGCGCGATAGGTGGCCAGTTCCAGCCGATAGGTGTGCGACGGATCCAGAAACAGCTCCTGCGGCGCCTGGGCCAGCAGGACATGCGGATTACGGACATAGAAGGCGATGTCGCGGCGGTCCGGCCCCTCGGCGCGCAGGGCGTCGACCAGCGGCTCGGCCGTGTCGAAGGTCTGGGCGAACAGCAGCCGGCCCCAGCCGCAGTCCAGCACGGCGTTGGGGCTGGGCCCCTCCCCCGTCCGCACCGGCGGCTTCAGCCCCTCATGACGCAGCCGCTTGAGCCGGTGCGCCTTGGACCGTTCAGGTCGGACGTCAGACGCCATGCTGTTGCATCCACATCTCGAGCACGGCGACCTGCCACAGCTCCGACCCGCGCAGCGGCGTGATGTGTTCGGTGGGATTGGCGAACAGGGTGTCCAGATAGGCCCTGTCGAACAGGCCCCGGTCGCGCGCGGCCGAATTGGTCAGGGCCTCGCGCACCATCTCCAGATAGGGGCCCTGGATGTATTTCAGCGCGGGGACGGGGAAATAGCCCTTCTTGCGGTCGATCACCTCGGACGGGATCACCAGACGCGCCGCCTCCTTCAGCACCCCCTTGCCGCCCTGGGCCAGCTTGTGTTCGGGCGGGATCCGCCCGGCCAGTTCGACCAGCTCGTGGTCGAGGAACGGCACGCGCGCCTCCAGACCCCAGGCCATGGTCATGTTGTCGACCCGCTTCACCGGGTCGTCGACCAGCATCACCTGGCTGTCCAGACGCAGCGCCTGGTCCACCGGCGTCGCCGCCCGCCCTTGCGCGAAATGGGCCTCGACCAGGGCGCGGCTGACGTCGGTGTCGGCCATATAGGCGCCGTTCAGCTGGGTCTTCAGCGTCGCATGGCTGCGGTCGAAGAAGGCCTTGGCGTAGGTCTCGACCGGGTCGGTCGCCGCCAGCATCGGCGGGTACCAGTGATAGCCGGCGAAGACCTCGTCCGCCCCCTGGCCCGACTGCACCACCTTGATGTGTTTCGAGACTTCCTGGCTCAGCAGGTAGAAGCCGACATTGTCATAGCTGACCATCGGCTCCGACATGGCCCCGATGGTGCCCGGCAGGGCCTCCATCAGCCGCCGGTGCGGCACGAAGATCTGGTGGTGTTTGGTGCCATAGTGTTTGGCGATCAGGTCGGAATAGACGAACTCGTCGCCCTTCTCGCCATTGGCCTCTTCGAAGCCGACCGAGAAGGTCATCAGGTCCTTCTGACCCAGTTCGGCCAGCAGGCCGACGATCAGGCTGGAGTCGACCCCGCCCGACAGCAGCACCCCGACCGGCACATCCGCGACCATGCGGCGCTTCACCGCCTCGCGCAGACTGTCCAGCACCCGGTCGCGCCAGTCCTCGGCCGTCAGGGCCGCGTCCTCGGCATGGCGGGTCATGTCGGGCTGCCAATACAGCCGGTCCTTGGCCGTCCCGTCCGCCTCGATCACCCGGATCGTCGCCGGCGGAAACTTCTTCACGCCCTTCAGGATGGTGTGCGGCGGCGGCACCACGGCGTGGAAGGTCATGTAGTGGTGCAGACCGACCGGATCGATGGTCTTGTCCACGTCCCCCGCCGCCAGCAGGGCCGGCAGGGTCGAGGCGAACCGCAGCCGCTGGCCGCTCTCGGCCAGATACAGCGGCTTGATGCCGAACCGGTCGCGGGCGATCACGGTGCGGCCGGTATCCCGCTCATGCAGGACGAAGGCGAACATGCCCTTGAATCGCTCGACGCAGGCCTCGCCCCAGGCCTTCCAGGCCTTGATGATGACCTCGGTGTCGCCGTGCGAGAAGAAGCGGAACCCCATCCCCTGCAACTCTTCGCGCAGTTCGGGATAATTGTAGATGCAGCCGTTGAACGCCAGGGTCACGCCCAGGTCGGCGTCGACCATCGGCTGCTGCGCCGCCTCGGACAGGTCGATGATCTTCAGCCGGCGGTGCCCCAGCCCCACCGGGCCGCGCATCACTATGCCGGACCCGTCCGGTCCACGGGGCGAGAGCGCATCGGTCATGCGTTGGACAGCGCCAGCGTCGGCCGGCCGTCCATCGAAATTGATCTCGCCGCTAAGACCGCACATGGGTCCTCCTTGAATTGTGGAAGCAGCGTGTACAAATGATTCGTGCACGAAAGAGTTCAACCGGATGAGCGATATTTCTCCCGACGCGGCTGAAGACCTGTCCACGTCCCTGCTCCGCTCGGTGCGGCGGATCGCCCAGGCGATCGACGTCCGGTCGCGCGAGATCGCCCGGCTGACAGGCCTGACCCTGCCGCAACTTCTTGTGCTGCAATCGATCCGCGCGATGGGCGAGGTGAGCACCAGCGCCATTTCCCGCGACGTCTCCATGTCGGCGCCCACCGTGGTGGCCGTTCTCGACAAGCTGGAGGCCAAGGGGATGGTCGTCCGCTATCGGTCCAGCATCGACCGACGTGTGGTTCACGCGCGCCTGACCGAGCCTGGCCGCCAGGCGTTGGCGGCGTCGCCGGGCCTGCTGGGCCAGAATTTCACGACCCGGTTCGACGGCCTTTCGCGCATGGATCGAGAGACGATGACCGCCGCAGCGGATCGCCTCGCCACGATGATGTCCGTCCGTAGCGCCGCCCCCGAGGATCCATCCTCGTCCTGACCCGGCGCCGCCGAATGGCGAGCCCCGGCCCTACCCCGGCCGCCACTCGCTGAGCCCCTGGCCTTGGGCGTCCTCGAAGGCGACCCGGTCCAGTTGGACCGCGCCGATACAGACCGGGCGCTGATCCGGTCCGGCGGCGCGACAACGAATGGCGCGGCCGTCCGCAAAGGCCGTCATCCGCCCCTCCAGCACCAGTCGATACCCGTTCGTCGGCGCGACCGGGGCCTGGTCGCCCTCGGCGCGGACGGTGAATTCATAGGCCCGGCCGTTGCGGCGGCCGAGGCGCGAACCGTCTTCCTCGAACACGGCCGCCAGACCAAAGGTCTGGGGCGAGACCGCCGTCGCGCCGTCCGCCGCCGCATCGCTCGGAACGCCCGGACAGCCGTCCGTGCGCAACCACGGGCGCGGCAGCCAGAACCCCTCGGCCGCTTCCCAACTGTCGGCGCCGCCCGCGACCATCGGCGAACCCGTCCAATCGGCCGGCGCCAGGGTCAGTTTCAGGCTCTTGCCCTTGTCGCCCCACGACCAGGCGGCCAGCCCGTCGCCCCCCGTCGCCCCAGCCGCCGACCGACCCGTCGGCGCGGGCCCGGCGCAGCCGAAGGCCTGACGGATGACGAAGCGGCGACCGGCCAGGGTGGCCCCGCCCGGGTCCTTGCCGGCGGCATAGGCCGAGGCCGCGACATCCATGGCCTGCAAGAGCCCAGCCCGATCCAGCACCGGCGCGGGACCGATGGCGACGACCGGCGGCGCGCTGACGGCCGGGGCCGGCGGCGGAGCGGGGGCGGCCTCCTCGCGCTGGCAGGCGGCGAGGAAAACAAGGGACGCCGCAAGCGCGACGACCGACGGGCGAGGCGACACGGTCGGTTCCAGCATGAATCCACCCTAGCATGGGTTCGCGCTTTCGGGGGCCATCGTGCGAAAAAGGTTGACGAAAGCTACGGAGACCGGTCTGCACAGGGTCATGACCTTCGATCAGATCGCCGCCCTGGCGGTGCTCATCGGCGTGGTCGGCGTGCTGATCCACGGCAAGCTTCGCGCCGATGTCGTCGCCCTGACTGGAGCCGCCGTCCTGCTGCTGCTGGGGGTGGTGCGGCCGGTCGAGGTGCAGAGCGCCTTCGCCAGCCCCGCTGTCATCGCCCTGGCCGGCCTGTTCGTCATCGCCTACGCCATCGAACTGTCGGGCCTGTTGGGCCTGCTGATCCGCCAGGCCACCCGACTGGCGGCCCGGATCGGGGCCATGGGCATCTGGATCGTCATCGGCCTGTGCGGCGCCGTCGGCGGTTTCCTGAACAATACGCCGGTGGTGGTGCTGGCGGCGCCGGTGATCCGCGACGTCGCCCAGTCCCTGCAGCTGTCGCCCAAGCGGTTCCTGATGCCGCTCAGCCATGTGACGGTGATGGGCGGCCTGCTGACCCTGATCGGCACCTCGACCAATCTGCTGGTCAACGACATGGCGCGCAATGCGGGCCAGCCGGTCTTCGGCCTGTTCGAGATCACGCCCGTGGGTCTGTTCATCGCCGTGATCGGCGGCCTGTGGCTCTATTTCGTCGGCGCGCGACAGCTCGGCCGGTCGGTGGCCAAGGACGAGGCCCAGGCCGCCCGTCTGGCCGAAATGGAAGGCGCGCGTCGCCGCGCCGAGGCGGAGGCGGCCGGGCGACGCCGTCGCGCCCTGCCCTTTGGCCTGCCGCGCCTGGGAGAATCGCGCAACCAGTCGGACGGCTCGGGCGACGCCCATCTGGGCGACGTCGCCCTGTTCGGCGCGGCGGATCGCCCCTTCCGGCTTCGGCCCGCGCTGATCTCCCTGGCGATCTTCGCTCTGGTGATCGCGTCCGCCGCGCTCGGCTGGGCTCCGATCGCGGCCTCGGCCTTCGCCGGGGCGGTGGCGCTGATCCTGCTCAGGGTGATCACCCCCGAAGAGGCCTATGCCGGGCTTCGCCCCGAAATCCTGCTTCTGATCGCGGGCATGGTGGTGGTCGGCACCGCCATCGAGGTGACGGGCCTGGCGTCCGCCGGGGCGGACCGGCTGATCGACGTGATCCGGCCGATGGGGCCCCTGGGCGCGCTGATCGTGCTGTACGGCGTGACCCTGTTTGCGACGGAGCTCCTGTCCAACGCCACCGTCGCCGTGTTGATCACCCCCATCGCCGTGGCCCTGGCCGAAAGCCTGGGCGTCGATCCCCGCCCGTTCCTGGTGGGCGTGATGATGGCCGCCTCAGCCGCTTTCGCGACCCCGTTCGGCTATCAGACCAATGTGCTGGTCTTTAACATGGGCGGCTACAGCTACATGGACTTCGTCCGTGTCGGCCTGCCGTTGAACCTGGTCACCTGGGTCGCCGCGATGATCGCCATCCCGGTCTTCTTTCCGTTCTGACCCGACCAACGCGATTCGGCGCCGGTCTGGCGGGCACGACGCTTGGATCCTTCAAGATCTGGTGCGGGCGGCCGGGGTCGAACCGGCAAGGGCTTGCGCCCGGCAGATTTTAAGTCTGCTGCGTCTACCAGTTTCGCCACGCCCGCGAGCCGGTCCGGCTCTATAGCCAGAACCGGACCATGTGGCCAAGCGACCCTAGTGTGCGGCCGGCGTCGCTGTCGTCGTCGCCGGTCGCATGGCGCGGAAATCGACGTCGGAATCAGCGATCAGCCAGAGCAGGCCCGCCCAGGCGGCGACGTTCTGGCTCAACTGCGCCGGGTCGATCTTGTCCAGGGTGTCGTTGGCGGTGTGGTGCAGGTCGAAATAGCGCGTCCCGTCCTGCGCCAGACCGAAGAAGGGCACGCCCAGCGGCCCCATGGGACCGACATCGACCCCCCCGTCGGTCTCGACCTGGGCCGACGCCAGGACGCCGAGCGGATAGAGGACGCGGGTCGCCGCCTTCTGGAAGTCCGAGCCCTGGGCGCCGGCCGGCAAGCGCAGCGCATAGACCCGGTCCGCGCCGAAGTCGCTTTCGCCGGCGATCACGTGTTTCTCCAGGGCGACGCCCTGGTTGCGGGCGTAGACGCCGCCGCCATTGCCGGTCTGGGGCGTGGGCTGGGCGACTTCTTCGGAACCGTAGAAGATCACCCGGATCGTGCGGGCGGGACGCCGCCCGCTGTCGGCGATGGCCTTGGCCGCCGCGACGGTGATGGCGCCGCCCGCCCCGTCGTCGATGGCGCCGGTGCCCAGATCCCAGCTGTCCATGTGCGAGCCCAGCACGATGATCTCCTCCGGCCGGGTCGCGCCAGGCAGGTCGCCGATGACGTTCTGGCTGTGGGTCTCATAGGTGCGGGCGGTCGAGGTCAGGCGCATCCGCACCGGCTCGCCCAGGGCGATCAACCGGCTGACCTGGTCGGCGTCGGGCGCGGACAGGGCGAAGGACGGGATGGTCGGCTTGCCGTCGACATAGCGGGTCGTGCCCGTGTGGGGCATGCGGTCCTCGTCCGACCCGACCGAGCGCATGACGAAGGCAGCCGCGCCCTTGGCCGCCGCCACGCCGGGACCGGCGCCGCGCACCCGGGTCTGGGGACCATAGCCCGAGCCGTCCTGCATCGGGTGCATCTGACCGAGATCGACATAGACGATCTTGCCGCGAACGGTCGCCGGATCGGCCGCCTGCAGGTCCTCAAAACTGGAGAAGCGCACCAGGTCCGCCTCGACCCCGCCGCGCGGCGTGGCGGGCGAATGGCCCAGGGCGGCGGCGACCAGCGACTGGGCGTTCCTGCCGACGATGGCGGCCGAGCCTTCGCCCCGCTCCCAGCCGACCAGCGGGAATTCTTCGATGCGGACGTTCTGGAAGCCGTGGGCGCGCAGATAGTCGGCGGCCCAGGCGGCGGCGTCCTGCTCGGACTTCGACCCGGCCGGCCGCGCGCCGAAGCGGGTGGTCAGCTGGGTGACATAGTCCAGGGCGATGTTCGACTTCAGCGCCGCGTCACGAACGGCGATGGCGCGCTCCACCGTGGCTGCGTCCTGGGCCCTGGCCAGCGGAGCAGCGGCGGCGACAAACCCGAGCGCGAGCGCGCTGACGGTCAGCAGACGGAAGGACATCGGCAGGCTCCAGACTCGGGGAAGAGCCGCAGCCTAGAAAGACTCAGCCGTTCTGGAAATAGGGTTCTACCAAGCCCTGCAGTTTGACCGTCAGGGCCTTGCCCTTGCGGTCCACCCGATTGCCCAGGGCCAGCCGCACCCAGCCCTCGGAAACGCAGTATTCCTCGACATTGGTCTTTTCCTCGCCCTTGAAGCGAATGCCGACGCCGCGTTGCAGCACGTCCGCATCATGGAAGGGGCTGGAGGGATCGACGGAGAGGCGGTCGGGGGGCGTGTCGGACATGATCGTTCGGCGGCTCGGATATCGGGAAGGCGCGGTGATAGCCGCGCCCGGCCCTCATGCCAACCGAAACCGGCCGATCAGAAGCTCAGACTTCGCTGCACCATCAGGGCCAAGACCGCCAGCGGCGTGACGATCACGCCCAGGATCAGGACGCGCCGAAGACGATGCGCGATATAAAGAAGTTCGCCGACCACGGCGTATCATCCTCTGTGCCTCGCTCCTTGATGGAGCGTGAGGCGATGATGCGCTGGAATGGTTATTATATTCGCCTGTCGCCGCTACGGAGGAATGCGGATGCGCCTACTGCACCGTCTGGCGCGGCTGGGCGTCTGCAGCAGCAGGCTTGTAAGGCTGCGGGCCGGCGGCGGCGGGCGCGGCGGCCGGGCTCGCCGCAGGTCGGCTGGCAGGGCGGCTGGCGGGCCGACGGGCCGGCTGGCGGGCGGCGGGACGAGGCGTGGGCCGCGCCTGGGGCGCTGTCGCGACGGCGGGCGTGGGCGAAGGCGTTGCGGCGGCCGGCTGGGCCGCAGGCTGTGCGGCCGGGGTCGCGGCGGGCGGCGGCGTCGCGGCTTCGGCGGCGGCGGCGCGGGCGGCCATCTGCTGGGCCTGGAACCGGGCGGCCAGTTTCTCGGTCAGTTCCTTGGCCTGGGGCGCCGTCATCTGGGCCATGATGGCGGCCAGGGTGCGCGGACGCATGGCGGCGGCGACGGGCAGGCGGACCCGATCCTCCAGGCTGGCCATGACCGGCGCGGCCTCCTTGGGGCGCATGGCGGAATAGACCTGGACCAGCCGATCGATCTCGGCCTTCTCGCGCTCGTCGACCTGGCCCAGCATCTGTTTCATCTCGGCCTTCAGCGCCGCCAGGGCCTGAACCTTGGCGTCCAGTTTCTGCTCGGCGGCGACCATCAGCGGCAGGGTGGTCGCGAAATCCTGGTCGCGCGCGTCCAGTTCGGTGCGGCGCTGCGACAGCGACTGGATGATCTTCAATTCGGCCGGCGAAATGCCCGCCTGCTGGGCCAGTTGTTCGGGCGACAGTGCGCAGGTGCCGGGCAGGGCCGGCTTGGCCGGGGCGCCGGCGGCGGCCGGCGCCTCTTCCGCCCAGGCCTTGGCGCCCTCGAACAGGCCGGGCGCGACGCCGACGGCGCGCACCGCGACAACCCCGCCAATGGCGACGGCGATCAGGGGCAGAAGGCGGGGTATGCGAGCCATGAAATGGGGTTCCGAACTCAGGCGGCGAACAGATCGTCGTCGAGATTACGACGCGCGGCGTTGAGGCTTTGTTTGGCGGAATGGTTAGCGGAGCCGACGGAGGTCAGGGCCTGGACGATGGCGGCGACGTTGTCGCGACCCGCCGGCGCCCCGGCTCGCGACGTCGCGGCGGGGCCGGACATGCCCTGAATGCGCTGGGCCAGGGCGGCCATGCGCCGGGCGCGTTCGTCATCATCATTGACCACGGCGGCGGGCGAAGGCGCGGACGCGACCGGCCGAACGATTTCGGGGCGCGGGGCCGTCTCTTCCTGTTGCAGCCGCATCGGCGCCGCGACGGGGGCGCGGGCGATCAGGGCTTCCAGCTGTTGCTTCACCTCGCGCGCCTTGATGATGCGGTCGTGCAGCAGGTCCGTCTCCTGGCCCGAGGCGCGCAGGGTCGCCAGGGCGGCCTCGGCGCGACCGGCGGCGGCGTTCAGTTCCGTCACCGCCTGGGCGAAGGCGACCTGGCCGGTGCGCAGGGCCGACAGCTTGCGTTCCAGCTTGATCCCGTAGCCCACCGCCGCGACGAGCAGCAGCATCAGCACCGCATCCATGATCATGCCGGTCATCAGCGGGGTCCTCTTATGCGGGCGGCGATTTCCGGGTTCACCGGGCCTTCGATGCGGACGGCGATATGCTGCCCCTTGCGGCCCATTCGCCCCGTCGTCAGGGGGATGGCGCCGGCGCGGATCGAGACTTCCGAATCCGGCGTGGCGTTCAGCATCATCGTATCGCCGACCTTGAGATTCAGCACGGTGGACAGGGGCATCATCTGCTCGTCCAGCACGGCGCGCACCTCGGTCTCGGTCGTCCAGAGTTCGGTGGCCAAGTGGCCTTCCCAGATGTTGTCGCGGCCGAACTTCTCGCCCATGAACTGCTGCAGCAGCATTTTCCGGATCGGTTCCAGCGTCGCATAGGGCAGAAGAAGCTCGATTCGCCCGCCGCGGTCTTCCATGTCGATGCGAAGCTTGATCAGGATGGCGGCGTTGGCCGGCCGGGCGATGGCGGCGAAGCGCGGATTGGTCTCCAGCCGGTCCAGGTTGAAGGTGACGGGCGTCAGGGGTTCGAAGGCCAGGCGGGCGTCGTTCAGCACCACCTCGACCATCCGCTGCACCAGCACCCGTTCGATCGTGGTGTAGGGGCGCCCCTCGATCCGCAGGGCCGCCGTGCCGCGACGCCCGCCCAGCAGCACATCGACGATCGAATAGATCAGATTGGAATCGACCGTCAGCAGACCATAGTTGTCCAGTTCCTCGGCCCGGAAGACCGCCAGGATCGCCGGCAGCGGGATCGAGTTCAGATAGTCGCCGAAGCGGATCGACGAAATATTGTCCAGCGACACCTCGACGTTGTCCGAGGTGAAGTTCCGCAGCGAGGTCGTCATCAACCGCACCAGGCGGTCGAACACGATCTCCAGCATCGGCAGGCGTTCGTAGGAGACGAGCGCCGAATTGATGATGGCGCGTATGCCGGACTTTTCCGAACCGTCGTCGTCGCCCAGGTCGAAGCCCAGCAGGCTGTCGATCTCGTCCTGGTTCAGGACGCGTTCGGACAGGGCGTCCGCCGGATCGCCCATGCCGCCGAAGGAATCGAGCGCCGTATCGGTCATGCCTACTGCACCAGCATTTCTTCGATCAGGACCGCGTCCACCTTGCCGGGCGCCGCGACCAGATTGACGCGGCGCAGGATCTCCGCCCGAAGCTGGTAGGTGCCGGCCGAGCCGCTCAGATCCTCGGGACGCAGTTCGCGCACGAAGCCGGTGAACATGTCCTGCAGGCGCGGCATCTCGGACTGAAGATGCGTCGCCACCTCGGCGTCGTGCATCTCCAGCGTCAGCTTCAGCTTCAGGAAGGTCGGCCGGCCGTCGGCCGACTGGATGTTCATGACCATGTCCGGCAGGGTGTAGAAGGTGACGCCGTCAGGCCCTTCGCTGATCTTGCCCAGAGCCGGATCGGCTTCGCCGCCTTCGGCGGGCGCGCCGTGTCCGCCGCCTTCGGCCTTCTTCTCTTCCTTGCCGTGACCGCCCTTTTCCTCAGCCTTCTCCTCGCCGTGACCTGCGGCGGCGGCTTCCTCGCCATGGGCCTCGGCCGGCTTGGGCTTCATCAGGAAGAAGGCCGCCGCGCCGCCGCCGCCCAGGACCAGCAGGGCCACGGGCGCGATGATGAACAGGATCGGCAGCTTCTTTTTCTTGGGCGCGCCCTCTTCGCCCTCGGCCGCGTCCGCATCGACCGACTTGTCGGCGGGCGCATCGGCGTTCGGGTCGCCCTTCTTCTTGCCAAACTTGAACATGCGCTCGCCCCGGAGAATCTCATGGGGAGGATCGGCCCGGCTTGGTTAACGCGACGTTTACAAACGGCAGTTTTTGCCGGGCGTCACCGGCCTCCCGCCCCCTCAAACCGCCATTCCTGCTGGATTAACCCTGTTGGCACGGTCGTTGCGAGGGAGGAATCGAAGGAGCACGCCACTCGTGGAAAACGCCGCCTATATCGGATTGTCCCGTCAGATGACGCTGCGCCGCGAACTCGACATCGTGGCCAACAACGTCGCCAACGCCGACACCACCGGATTCAAGGTCGAACAGCTGATGGTCGGGACGGAAGTGGGCCAGCGCGCCCGCAACGACTCCATCCGCCCCTCGGCCAGCTTCGTGCTGGACAACGGCGTGGGCCGCGACTTCGGCCAGGGCTCGATGTCCGAGACCGGCCGCCCCCTCGACTTCGCCATCGCCGGCGAGGGCGCCTTCTTCACCGTTCGAGACGGCGCGGCCGGCGAGGCCTACACCCGCGACGGCGCCTTCACCATGGATCCGGAAGGCCGGCTGACCACCAAACAGGGTCAGGCCGTGCTGGGCGGCGGGGCGGAGATCGTGCTGGACCCGGCCCTCGGCGCCCCCTCCGTCGGCGCAGACGGCACCATCACCCAGAGCGGCCAGATCACCGGGCGCCTGTCGGTCGTCCGCTTCGACACGCTCGGCGTGCTCGAAAAGGGCGGTGACGGCCTCTATCGCAACGGCTCGAACGTCCAGCCGGTCGAGGCCAACGACGTCCAGATCCATCAGGGATCTCTGGAAGCGTCGAACGTCAATTCGCTGACCGAAATCACCAATCTCATCGAGATCAGCCGGGCCTACGAAAGCATCACCCGAATGATCGAGAACACCAATGACCTGAGCCGTCGCGCCGTCGAGCGCCTCGGCAAGGCCGCTTAAGGGAGAGCCGGACAATGCAAGCGCTCAGAACCGCAGCCTCGGGCATGGCCGCCCAACAGCTGAACGTGGAGGTCATCTCCAACAACATCGCCAACATGAACACGGTGGGCTTCAAGAAGCAGCGCGCCGAGTTCCAGGACCTACTGTACCAGAACGTCGAACGGATGGGCGCGCAGTCGTCCAGCCAGGGCACCGTCGTTCCGACCGGCATCCAGATCGGCGCGGGCGTCAAGGCCGGCGCCGTCTATCGCGTCACCGAACAGGGCACGCCGGCCCAGACCGGCAACGATTATGACATGGCCATCGACGGAAAGGGCTATTTCCAGATCACCCTGCCCTCGGGCGAGATCGGCTACACCCGCGCCGGCAACCTGCAGGTCAACCAGGAAGGCCAGATCGTCACCGACGACGGCTATGCGCTGCAACCGGCCGTCACCATCCCGCAGGACGCGACCGACGTCACCATCTCCAAATCGGGTCTGGTCCAGGTGACCCAGGCCGGCCAGACCGCGCCGACGACGGTCGGCCAGATCGAACTCGCGACCTTCTTCAACGAAGCCGGTCTCGAGGCCATCGGCGACAACCTGCTGCTGGAAACGGCCGCTTCGGGCGCCGCCAACATCGGCACGCCGGGCAGCCCGGGCTTCGGAAAGATCCTGCAAGGCTACACTGAAGCCTCCAACGTCGACTCCGTGGCCGAGATCAGCGCCCTGATCATCGCTCAACGGGCCTACGAGATGAACTCCAAGGTCATCTCGACCGCCGACAACATGCTGTCGGTGACCGCTCAGGTGAAGAGCTAAGCCATGACCCGTATCCGTCGCGCCCTGGTTCTCGCCGCCGCCCTCGCCGCCGTTTCCAGCGCCGCATGGGCCGGACCGGTTTCGCTGAAGTCCAATCCTGTCGATGACGACGGCCGCGTCACCCTGGGCGATATCTTCGACGGCGCCGGCGCCGCCGCCGAAGTGGTCGTGGCGCAGCGGGTCGGCCCGTCGGTGGTGATCGAGGCCGGCCAGCTTCAGGCCCAGGCCCGCCAGGCCGGTCTGGACTGGACCAATCCCAATGGTCTGCGGCGCGTCGCCGTCCGCCGATCGACCGGTCCGGTTTCAGCCGCCGCCGCCCAAACAGACCTGCAGGCCTCTGCGCCCCAGAACCGTCCCGTCTATCGTCCGGCCGGCGGCGGACAGCAGGTCATCGCCCGCAACGACATGGTGCGCGTCACCTATCAGGTCGGCGGCGTGAACCTGAGCATCATGGGCAAGGCCATGCGCAACGCCGCGCTGGGCGAGCCCGTCGCCGTCCTCAACACCGCCTCCAACCGTGTCATCGACGCCGTCGCGTCCGGTCCGGGCCAGGCTGTCGCCGGCCCCGCCGCCGACAGGGTCCGCGCCAATCCTCAACAGTTCGCCGCCCGCTAGGGGAATCCGTCATGCGCAAGATCCTGATCGTCGCCGCCGTCTCCGCCGCCGCCTCGCTCGGCGCCTGCTCCACCGCCATCGAGGCCGTGCGTGGCCCGGAACTGGCCCCCATCGGCTATCCGGCCGCGCTTGTGCCGGCGCAACAGGCCTATATGGCCGACCCCAGTCTGCGTCAGGAAGCGACCCCCGCCAGCGCCAACAGCCTGTGGCGCGTCGGCGCCCGCACCTTCTTCGGCGATCAGCGCGCGCGTCACGTCGGCGACATCCTGACGGTCAGGATCGATATCGACGACCGGGCCCAGACCCAGAACTCGACCCAAAGGGCGCGCTCGAACACCTCCGCGAACGGAGTCTCCAACTTCTTCGGCCTGGAGAGCAGCCTGGGCCGCGTCTTCCCCGGTGGCTTCGACCCGGCCAACATGGTCGGGCTGGAAGGAAAGACCAACGCCGCCGGTTCTGGTTCGGTCAACCGCTCGGAAAAGGTCTCCCTGACCGTCGCCGCCGTGGTCACCGACGTCCTGGCCAATGGCAACCTGGTGATTCAGGGTCGGCAGGAAGTGCGCACCAACCGCGAAGTCCGCGAACTGACCGTCGCCGGCATCGTGCGACCCGAGGACATCTCGTCGGCCAATTCGATCAATCACACCCAGATCGCCGAGGCCCGCATCTCCTACGGCGGTCGTGGCGACATCAGCCGGATGCAGGCGACGCCTGCCGCCCAGAGCCTGGTGGAGCGGTTCAGCCCGTTCTGATCCACTGATGCCGCTCGGCCACAGGACGACGGCGGCTCAAGCGGAGCCGTGAACCCTTGATGCGTAACCGCGTTTGTTCGTCAGACGCGAGTATTCACATGTTCAAGGTTCTGATCCCCGCCGCCGCTGCTGTCGCCCTGGTCGCCTTCGCCGCCAGGCCCCAACCGCTCGACGCCTTCCCACCCGTCGAGACGCCGACGATGAACTGGCATCTGAGCCATGAAGGCGCGATGGCCAAGCTGGCCTACGGGGTCGAGAACTCGGACCAACTGGCCCTGATGGTCACCTGTTCCCCCGGCGACGCCGCCGCCGTGGTCTATGGCGACGTCCAGCCGGATACGCCGCGTCTGATCGCGGCCTCTCACGGCCCTGCGCCCCTGGATCCCATGAGCGGCGGAGACGCGACGGAAACCCGCCTCTCCCTGCAGGACGCCAGCCTGACGGGGCTGGCTTCGCGCGGCGCGATGCGCGTGCAGGGCGACTCCGGGCGGTTCGTCCTGAAGGCCGGCCCGGATGAGCGCCGGATGATCGCGGGCTTCCTTTCCTATTGCGGATCGTCGCGCGCTTGACGAAATGGGTGGAGACGCCATTTCGCGTCGCCATCAGCGGGGGCTGATCCATGAACCTTGTTCTCGCGGTCGCTCTGGCGGCGGGCCTGCAGGCGGCCGCCCCGCCGCCTTCACCCCCCTTGGCCTGGACCTGGACCCTTTACGAGAGCGAAGGCCCTGTCGTTCTGGCCAATGAGGTGACCGACACCCCGGCGCTCAGGGCCACGCTGCAGTGTGCGCCCCGATCCAACGTCGCGACCGTCACTCTCTACGACACCGACGCCAGGTCCGCGCCGGAGACCCAGCCCGGCTTCGCCCGACTGACGTCCGGCGCGGCTTCGACCACCAGCGCGGCGCGAATCGGGCGCGGCGGAAGGCTGGAGGTCACGCTACGCACCGATCATCCCCTGTTCGCGGCCTTTGTCGGCTCCGGCGACATGGTGATCATGACGGGCGACCGGACCGGCGCGGTCAAGGTCGAACGCCCCCATCTTGCCAAGCTTCGCCGCTTCGCGGATCGTTGCGCCGGATAGGAACACCGATCATGCGTCTGCTGAAGCCCTTGTCGTCCCTGCTCGCCCTGTCGGCCCTGGCCGCCTGCGCCACGCCGGCGCCGGTCTCGACCTCCATGGCGGACGCCGGCGCCCCGGCGCCGACGCCGAACTATGACTGGTTCCTCAACCAGGAGGCCCGGGAAAACACCCTGGCCTACGGCGTCGCCAACAGCGACGAGGTGAAGCTGAAACTGTTCTGCGGCTCCGGCTCCGGCGCGCTGGAGCTGGCCGCCGTCCTGGAGAAGCCGTCGCGGCAGCTTCATCTGGAATCCGGCGGCGACACCGAAAACTATCCGGCCACTTCCGAAGACGCCGGCGTCACCGACGGCCACTACGCCGAGGCCAAGGCCCGCACGCGCGATCCGGTCTTCCAGCGCTTTCGCCGTCTGGGCTGGATCGCGGTCTGGGACAGCGACCGGCGGCGGACCTACGCCGCCCACCCCCAGACGCGCGCCGACATCGAACGCTTCTTCGTCGCCTGCGACTGATCCCGACGGCTTGACGCGCCCCGCCGG
This sequence comes from Brevundimonas sp. TSRC1-1, assembly GCF_049898245.1. NCBI lineage: Bacteria > Pseudomonadati > Pseudomonadota > Alphaproteobacteria > Caulobacterales > Caulobacteraceae > Brevundimonas > Brevundimonas sp. TSRC1-1. The sequence continues at coordinate 330,350 of NZ_JAFCXI010000001.1, read as the reverse complement.
CTCGGCTTGCCTGTACGGGCTGTTCTGGAGGGCGTCATGAAGATCTCTTACCTGGCCGTCGCGGCCCTGCTCGCCGCGGCGTCGCCGGCGGCGGCCATGGCGCAAGCCTCGGCGACGCCTGCCCCCGCCGCCCTCGCCCCCAGTCCGGCTGACGCCGCCCTCGACGCCCTGATCGTCGATTACGAGGCCTATCTGAAGTCGATCGACCCCTTCGCCGCCAGCAGCGAGGGCGACGTCGAGGCCATGGGCCGGGTTCCCGACCTGTCGCGCAGCTTCGAACTGGCCCAGCGCGCGCCGCTGGAGGCCTTCGTCGCCCGGCTCGGGGCCATCGACCCGGCAAGTCTTTCCCACGCCGGCGGCGTCAACCACGCCTTCCTGATCTACAGCCTGAACCGCAGCCTCGAGGGGCTTGATTACGACACCTCGCGCCTGGCCTTCGACAGCGAGGGCGGCCCTGGAACCTGGGCCCTCTATATCGGCGGAAGCACCCGCCTGAACTCCGTCGCCGAGGCCGAGGCCTATGTCCGCCGCATCCGGGGCTTCGGACACATCTACGCCCAGACCACCGACAACGCCCGGCGCGGCCTGGCCACCGGCCTGGTCCAGGCCCGTTCCGTGACCGAGAGCGCCCTGGCCGGGGCGCGCAACGACGTGGCGATCACGCCCGACGCCGAGCCCCTGCTGAAACCCTTGTCCACCCTGCCCCCGACCGTGTCCCAGGCGGACAGGGATCGTCTGACGGCCCAGGCGGCGGCGGCCGTGGGACAGGCCATCGTCCCGGCTCGCCAGGCCTGGCTGAGCTTCCTCGAGACCGAATACCGGCCCAAGGCCCCGGTCGAACCCGGTCTGGGAAACCGCCCCGGCGGCAAGGCAATGTACGCCTATCTGGTGCGGGGCCACACCACCACCGACCTGACGCCGGACCAGATCCACCAGATCGGCCTGTCCGAGGTCGCCCGCATCCGCGCCCGCATGGATGTGGAAATGAAGGCCGCCGGCTGGACCGGCGACTTCGCCGGCTTCCTGGCCTTCCTGCGCACCGATCCCCAGTTCTACGCCCAGACGCGCGAGGCCCTGATCGAGAAGGCGTCGGAGATGGCCAAGCGCGCGGACGGCGGCCTGCCCGCCCTGTTCGCCACCCTGCCCCGCCTGCCCTACGACGTGCAGCCGGTCCCGCCGCAGATCGAGGAAAACTACACCACCGGCCGCTACAACGGCGGCTCGATGCAGAACGGCGTCGCCGGCCATTATGTGGTCAATACGTCGAAGCTGAACCAGCGCCCCCTGTACGAACTGCCGGCCCTGACCCTGCACGAGGCGGTCCCCGGCCACCATATCCAGATCGCCCTGCAACAGGAGGCCGAGGGCCAGCCCTATTTCCGCCGTCAGGCCAATGTCAGCGCCTTCACCGAGGGCTGGGGCCTGTACGCCGAATATCTGGGCGAGGAGATGGGCTTCTACCGTACGCCCTACGAGCGGTTCGGCCGCCTGTCCTACGAGATGTGGCGCGCCTGTCGGCTGGTCGCGGACACCGGCCTGCACTGGATGGGCTGGTCAGAAGAGCAGGCCCGTGCCTGTTTCCGCGACAACTCGGCCCTGGCGCCCCACAATATCGAGACCGAGCTTCAGCGCTATATCGGCTGGCCGGGCCAGGCCACGGCCTACAAGATCGGCGAGATCCGCCTGCGCGAGATTCGCGCCCGCGCCGAGCGCGAGTTGGGACCGAAGTTCAACATCCGCACTTTCCACGACGCCCTGCTGACGGAGGGCCCGCTGCCGCTCGCCCTGCTGGACCAGCGGATGGATGCCTGGATCGCGGAGGAGAAATAGGACCTTCCCCCGCTCGCGGGGGAAGTGTCAGGCCGTGGCGCGCAGCGACACGCCTGACGATGGGGGAAGTCTTCTGTTCAAACGAGACTCCCCTCTCCGACCCTAGTCCGCTGCGCGGACGCCGGGCCACCTCTCCCGCAAGCGGGAGAGGGTCTCAAGCCCAGCCTGGAACCGGCAGGCCCTTCGACGTCAGGAATTCCGGATTGAACAGCTTGGACGCATAGCGCGACCCCGGATCGCACAGGCAGGTGACGATGGTCTTGCCCGGCCCGATCTCGCGCGCCAGCCGCACGGCGCCGGCGATATTGACCCCGGCCGATCCGCCCAGCGACAGGCCTTCGTGCTTCACCAGGTCAAACAGGATCGGCAGGAACTCGGCGTCTTCGATCCGATAGGCGTGGTCGGGTTTGAACCCCTCCAGATTGCCGGTGATCCGCGCCACCCCGATCCCCTCGGTGATCGACGAGCCCTCGCCCGTCATCTCGCCCTTGGTGAACCAGTTGAACAGGGCCGCGCCGGCGGGGTCGGCCAGGGCGATGGTCACCTCGGGCTTCTTCTCGCGCAGATAGGCGGCGACGCCCGAGATGGTGCCGCCCGACCCCACGGCCGAGACGAAGGCGTCGATCTTGCCGCCCGTCTGCTCCCAGATCTCCGGCGCGGTCGTCGTATAATGGGCGTCGCGGTTGGCGGTGTTGTCGAACTGGTTGGCCCAGATCGCCCCGGCCTCTTCGCTCTCGTTCAGTTCAGACGCCAGACGGCCCGAATAATGGACGAAATGATTGGGACTGGAGAAGGGGGCGGCGTCCACCTCGACTAGGCGCGCACCCAGCGAACGGATGGCCGACTTCTTCTCTTCCGACTGGGTGCGCGGAATGACGATGACCACCGGATGACCCAGGGCCGCCCCGACCAGGGCCAGGCCGATGCCGGTGTTGCCCGCCGTGCCCTCGACGATGGTCCCGCCGGGCTTCAGCGCGCCGGACGCCCGCGCACCCTGGACGATGGACAGGGCGGCGCGGTCCTTGATCGAGCCGCCGGGGTTCATGAACTCGGCCTTGCCCAGGATTTCGCAGCCCGTCTCGTCGGACAGGCGGTTCAGGCGGACCAGCGGCGTATGGCCGATCAGGTCGATGACGGACGGTGTGACGGACACGTTTCAGCTTTCAGGGGAAATCGATCGGGAGGGGATCAGGCGGCGACCTGACGTCGCCCTAGGTGGATGCCGCACTCGACCTTGTCCATCCCCGACCAGCGTCCGGCGCGCGCCTCTTCGTCGTCCTGGACCGCGCGGGTGCAGGGCCAGCAGCCGATGGAGCGATAGCCCTGCTCGACCAGGGGGTGGCGCGGCAGGTCGTGCGCCTCCAGCCAGGCCTCGACGTCCTCGGCGTCCCAGTCCGCCAGCGGATTGATCCGCAGCACCCCGTCCAGCACCTCGAACGGCTTCAGCTCGGCGCGGGTGGCGGCCTGATAGCGTTTGCGTCCGGTAATCAGGGCGTTGAACCCGACCGTCGCCCTCGCCAGGGGCCGCACCTTCCGCAGGTCGCAGCAGGCGTCGGCGTCGGTCTTCCACAGGTCGTCGCGGGCGTCCAGGGTCGCCTTCTCGTTCGCATCCGGCGTGACCAGACGCACGTCCGTCAGCCCCAGGGTCCTGGTCAGCTGAGTGCGATAGGATAGGGTCTGGAGGAAATGCTGGCCGGTCTCCAGGAAGACGACTGGCACGTCCGGGTTGGTCTCGGCCACGATGTGCAGCAGGGCCGCCGATTCCGCCCCGAACGAGGATATGGCGCCGACGCGCAGCCCCAGGGCCGGGTCCAGCGCCGCCTTCAGGATCTCCGAAGCGTCCCTGCCCTCGGTCTCGCGGTTCAGCCGGTCGGCCAGGGCCTGCAGATCGCGATCGTTCGACGCCGCCCGCCGCCTTTGCCAGATGGTCGGGGCCGGATCGACCGCCGGCTGATAGGAGCCGCTGAAGGCCTGATCCTTCCGGGCCCAGGCCGCCGTGTCCGCGCCCGGCGCCAGTTCCACCGCGTCGAACCCCGAGCGCCGCAGATGCCGCGCCTGGTCCGGCAGGACCTTGCCTGCCGCGATCAGCCGCCCGGCATAGCCCCGCTCGCGCAGCACCGCCGCCAGCGAGAAACCGCGCCCGTCGCGAAAAGCGTCGAACTCCAGCACCAGGACGTCGGTCGCGGCGGCGGCCGCCTCGACCTCCTCCAGCGGCGTGGTGACCGACAGCCGTGGTCCGTTCTGAACCCCTTCAAGCGTTTGCAGCATCGAGCGTCTCATAGATGGCGTCGCGGAAAGGATCGGGACCGACGCGGCGCACCGTGTCGATGAACCGCTCGCCCTCGGCGCGGATTTGCAGATAGCGGTCCAGGGTCCGCTGGATGGCGGGCGCCACCTCGTCGGCCGGCAGGCTCTTGCCGACGATGTCGCCCAGCGCCGCCTGTTCGTCGGGCGAACCGCCGACGGTGATCTGGTAGTATTCCTCGCCCTTCCGGTCGACGCCCAGCACGCCGATATGGCCGACGTGGTGGTGGCCGCAGGCGTTGATACAGCCGCTCATATTGATGCGGACCGGCCCCAGCCGCTCCTGATAGTCCATGTCGGCCAGCCGCTTCGACAGGGCCTGGGCGACAGGGATCGACCGGGCGTTGGCCAGGCTGCAATAGTCCAGCCCTGGGCAGGCGATGACGTCGGTCGCCAGATCGGCGTTGGCGGTCGCCAACCCCGCCTCGCGTAACGCCCGCCACAGCGCCGGCACATCGTCCAGCTTCACATGCGGCAGGACCAGGTTCTGCTCATAGGCGGCGCGCAGTTCGTCGAAGGCGTAGCGTTCGGCAAGATCCGCCACCGCGTCCATCTGGTCCGCCGTGATGTCCCCCGGCACGCCCCCGACAGGCTTCAGCGAGACCACCACCGAGGCATAGCCCGCCTGCCGGTGCCGCCGCACATTGTTCCTCGCAAACCGGGCGAAGTCCGGGTCGGCCAGCAGGGCGCGGTCGAACGGCGCGCTGGCCTTGGGCAGATCCTCGAACGGCGGCGGAGCGAAATAGGCCTTGATCCGCTCGGCCTCGTCCTCAGGGATCCGCAGGTCTTCGTGGCGCAGGGTGGCGTAGTGCTTGTCCACCTCCTCGCGGAAGGCCTCCAGCCCGACCGAGGCGACCAGGATCTTGATCCGCGCCTTATGGATATTGTCCCGCCGTCCCAGCAGGTTCCACGCCCGCAGGATGGCGGTCAGATAGGCCAGCAGGTCCGCCGCCGGCACGCTTGATGCGATCTCCTGCCCGATATGGGGCAGACGCCCCTGCCCCCCGCCGACGAAGACGCGGAAGGCGGTCCCGCCATCCGCGCCGCGCACGATCTGAAGCCCCACGTCATGGGTTCGGATCGCCGCCCGGTCCTTCTCGGCCCCGATCACCGCGATCTTGAACTTGCGCGGCAGGAAGCTGAACTCCGGGTGGATCGTCGACCACTGGCGGATGATCTCGCACCAGGGACGCGGATCCTCGAGCTCGTCGTCGGCGGCGCCGGCGAAGACGTCGGTCGTGGTGTTGCGGATGCAGTTGCCCGAGGTCTGGATGGCGTGCATCTCGACCTCGGCCAGATCGCTCAGGATCGCGGGCAGGTCGGTCAGTGCCGGCCAGTTGTACTGGATGTTCGTCCGCGTGGTGAAATGGCCGTAGCCCTTGTCATAGGTGCGGGCGATATGGGCCAGCTGGCGCATCTGCCGACTGTTGAACGTCCCATAGGGAATGGCGACCCGCAGCATATAGGCGTGGAGCTGCAGATAGACCCCGTTCATCAGCCGCAGCGGCTTGAACTCGTCCTCGCTCAGGGCGCCGGACGCGCGGCGCGCCACCTGGTCAGAAAACTCCTCGACCCGTTCACGCACCAGGGCGTGGTCGAACTCGTCATAGCGATACATCAGGCGGGCTCCCGCACCAGGCTGTTGCCCACGGTCGGTCCAGTCGCGCGGATACGCTCCTTCAGCCGGTCCCGGCCCGAAGGCGTATGGTCCTCAACCTCGAACAGATAGGGGTTCACGAAGATGTCGGGTCGCGCAGCGACCTCGGCCAGCACGATCTCCGCCGTCGCCTCATCCAGCACCGAGGCCTGGGCCAGTTGCTCCACCGGCTGATTGTCAGCGCCCGCATAGATGACGCGGCCGTCCGACAGGCGGTTCGCCGTTAGGATCTTCACGCTGCGACCTCGTCTCGCGCGTCGATCTGAACCGTCGAGAACGCCGCCGTCTCGCCGACGAACAGCAGAGCGGGCCCGCTCAGGTCTGCGCCCCGCACCAAGGCGCCCAGCCCGTCCAGCCGGCCGGTCAGAACCCGTTCGTCCGGCCGACTGCCGTTCTCGACGACGGCCACGGGGGTCGACGGGTACCGCCCGGCGGCCATCAGACGATCAGCCGTCTCTTCGGCCCGGTCCGTGCCCATATAGATGGCAAGGGTGTGGTTCGGTCCCGCCAGTCGCGACCAGTCGGCCTCGACCCCGCCGGGCTTGGCCTGGGCCGTCACGAAGGTGACCGCCTGGGCATGGTCGCGGTGGGTCAGCGGAATCCCCGCCGAGGCCGCGCAGGCCAGGGCCGCCGTGACGCCCGGCACCACAAAGACCGCCACGCCCGCCGCCCGCATCGCCTCCAGCTCTTCGCCGCCGCGACCGAAGACGAAGGGATCGCCGCCCTTCAGCCGCACGACCCGGTGGCCGGCCTTGGCTTCCTCGATCATCAGGGCCTCGATCTGGTCCTGGGGCACCGAATGTTCGCCGCGCGCCTTGCCGACATACAGACGTTTAGCGTCGCGCCGCGCCCGCTCCAGCACGGCGTCCGGCACCAGACGGTCGTGAATAATGACGTCGGCGTCCTGCAACACCCGCAGCGCCTTCAGCGTCAGCAGCTCCGGATCACCCGGCCCCGCCCCGACGATATGGACCACGCCCTGTTCCGGCGCGGCCGAATTCAGCAGCCGCAGCATCTCGCGCCGCGCCTCGGCCGTGCGGCCTGCCGCCGCAAGATCGGCCGCCGGTCCCCGGAAGGCCTTCTCCCAGAACCGACGCCTAGCCATGAAGTCGGGCACATTGGCCTTGACCGTGTCGCGCAACTCCCGCGCCAGCCGGGCCACATTGGCCAGACCCGCCGGCAGCACGCCTTCGATCCGCGAGCGCACGTCGCGCGCCAGGATTGGCGCCGATCCGCCGGTGGCGACCCCGATCACAACCTCGTCGCGGTCGATCAGGGCGGGGGTCTGGAAGTCGCTCAGATGGGGCTTGTCCACCACATTGACCTGGGCCCCCGCCCCCCGCGCCAGGGCGCCCAGCCGCGTCAGCTCATCCGCATCATCCAGCGCCATGAAGACCAGCCGCGCACCCGCCAAATCCTCGGCTTCGGGCGCGCGCAGCACCGGCTCCGGCGCCGTCAACGGCGTCTCCATCTTCGGCGGCGCGCCGTCGGGCGCGAACCACAGCAGCTCGGCCGGCGTGTTCAGAAACAGTCGCAGCTTGGCCAGGGCGGGCTCGCCGCCGCCTATGATCACGATCCTGGCGGCCTCAAGCGGAATGGAGGCGAGAAATACACGCATCATCTTGCTTTCAGGGCCGTCATCAGGGGAAGGAGGGGACGACGGCAGAGCGCGAACCATCGGCTTCCCCGCCCAGACCCGCAAACCAGATTGCCTTTGGCGCGCTGATAGGATTTCTAACGGCGATGGCCCGTTCCCTGCTCCCGCTCAACGCTCTCCGCGCCTTCGAGGCCGCCGCGCGTCACCTGAACTTCTCGCGCGCCGCCGACGAGCTGTCGGTCACGCCGGGCGCCGTCAGCCAGCAGATCCGCCTGCTCGAGGACATCGTCGGCGACCCCCTGTTCGTGCGCGAGGCGCGCGGCCTCCAGTTGACCGATCTCGGCCGCTCCTCCGTCCCCCTGCTGCGCGAGGGGTTCGAGCGGCTGATGGACGCCTCGGCCCTGCTGCGCGAACCGCCGCGCCGCAAACAGGTGTCGATCAGCATCGCCCCCGGCTTCGCCTCCAAATGGCTGATGCCGCGCATGGACGACTTCCACGCCGCCCATCCCGAGATCGAGTTGTGGATCTCGGCGGACATGGAGCCGGCCGACCTGACCGAGGGCAAGGTGGACCTGGCCGTCCGCTATGGCCCCGGCGACTATCCCGGCCTGACCGTGGACCGGCTGATGACCGAGACGGTCCTGCCCGTCTGCGCCCCATCGCTGATGGACGGTGAACATGCGATCCGCAAACCCGCCGACCTGGTGCGCCACATCCTGCTGCACGACATGTCCAACGACGGAGACCCCAGCCGCCCGGACTGGGCCATGTGGCTGAAGGCGCGCGGCGTGCGCCACCCCGACCCGCGCCGCGGTTCGCGCTTCAACCAGTCCAGCCTGCTGATCGAGGCCGCCGTCTCCGGCCGCGGCGTCGCCCTGGCCAAACGCACCCTGGCCCAGGCGGACCTGGCCTCTGGCCGTCTGGTCGCCCCCTTCCCCGACGGCTCGGAAGCGGTCGGCTTCGCCTATTCCGTCGTCCAGCCCCGCGACCGCCCCCCCTCGCCCAGCGCCACCGCCTTCGTCGCCTGGCTGAAACGGCAGGCGGTCGATCACGACAATACGATGGGTCAGCTTTAGGTCGCCGCAAACCTTGACTCCGGCGGCGGCCGGACCGACACGACCGGCCCATGATCACGCGCTATTCCCGCCCCGTCGCCGCCGCCATCTGGTCGCAAGAGACCAAGTACAAGATCTGGTTCGAGATCGAGGCCCACGCGGCTGCCAAGATGGCCGAACTGGGCGTGATCCCGCAGGACGCGGCGGACGCCATCTGGGCCAAGGGCAAGGATGCGACCTTCGACGCCGACCGCATCGACGAGATCGAACGCACCACCAAACACGACGTCATCGCCTTCCTGACCCACGTCGCCGAGATCGTCGGCGACGAGGCGCGCTTCCTGCACCAGGGCATGACTTCGTCGGACGTGCTGGACACCTGTTTCGCGGTCCAGCTGGCCCGCTCCTCGGACCTGCTGATCGACGGCGTGGACCGCGTCCTGGCGACGCTGGAGACCCGCGCCAAGGAACATAAATACACCCCGACCGTAGGCCGCTCGCACGGCATCCACGCCGAGCCCGTGACCTTCGGCCTGAAGCTGGCCGGCTATCACGCCGAGTTCCAGCGCGCCAAGCGCCGCCTGATCACGGCCAAGGAAGAGATCGCCACCTGCGCCATCTCCGGCGCCGTCGGCACATTCGCCAATGTCGATCCGGCGGTTGAGCAATATGTCGCCGACAAGATGGGGCTTCAGGTCGAACCGGTCTCGACCCAGGTCATCCCGCGCGACCGTCACGCCGCCTTCTTCGCCGCCCTGGGCGTCGTCGCCAGCTCGGTCGAACGGCTCGCCATCGAGATCCGCCACCTGCAGCGCACCGAGGTGCTGGAAGCGGAAGAATTCTTCGACAAGGGCCAGAAGGGCTCGTCGGCCATGCCGCACAAGCGCAACCCCATCCTGACCGAGAACCTGACCGGCCTGGCCCGTCTGGTCCGCTCGGCCGTGACCCCGGCGATGGAAAACGTCGCCCTGTGGCATGAGCGGGACATCAGCCATTCGTCGGTCGAGCGCGGCATCGGCCCCGACGCCACCATCCACCTGGACTTCGCCCTGCAGCGTCTGGCCAATGTGGTCGAGCGGCTGAACGTCTATCCCGAGAACATGCAGGCCAATATCGACCGCCTGGGCGGTCTGGTGCATTCGCAACGGGTCATGCTGGCCCTGACCCAGGCGGGCATCTCGCGCGAGGCCGCCTATGCCGCCGTGCAGGAGAACGCCATGAAGGTCTGGCGCGGCGAAGGCGCCTTCCTGGACTTCCTGAAGGCCGACGAGCGCGTCACCCTGCCCGCCGAACAGCTCGAGGCCCTGTTCGACCTCGGCTATCACACCAAGAATGTGGACGTGGTGTTCAAGCGGGTGTTCGGCGAGGGGTGATCCCCCAGCCGCAAGACGACCGCCGCATCGGCTTTCCCCCCGTCGTCGATGCGGACACCCGCCTGCTGATTCTCGGCAGCCTGCCCGGCGACGCCTCGCTGAAGGCGGCCCAATATTACGCCCACCCGCGCAACGGCTTCTGGCCGTTGATCGGCGGTGTGCTGGACGAGCCCCTGACCGCCCTGCCCTACCCCGACCGCCTGGATCGCCTGAGAGCGCGCGGCGTTGGCCTGTGGGACGTGATCGCCTCAGCCCAGCGATCCGGCAGCCTGGACGCGGCGATCCGGTCGCCCGAGGCGGCCGATCTTCGCGGACTGATCCAGAGCCTGTCCGAGTTGCGCGCGGTCGCCTTCAACGGCAAGCTGGCCGCCAGGATGGGCCGGCGGATCCTGGCCAACCGCGACGGGGTCGCCCTGATCGACCTTCCGTCCTCGAGCCCGGCCCACGCAGTATCCTTATCGGCAAAGGCGGCGGACTGGGCCGTACTGGGCGACTTTCTCCCCGAGAAGGGGCGGCTAAAGATTTGATCCGTAAAGGTCGTGACATCGAACGTCGCGTTCTGGCCCGCGCGGTGCGACGCCATCTGGAAGATCGCGTTTTGCTGCACGGCACAAAGACGGTCGTGTTCGAAGACTGAACGGTCAATCTGCGCTATCTTGTCGCGCGACACGCATCCTTTAGGTCATGCCGAACGTAACCTTGTCGTGACCGCGACAACGCGGGCCAATAGGGAACGAAACTCCATGACCAATATTCGCACGCTCATGCTCGTCGCCGTGTCCGGCGGGGCGCTGATGGCGCTCGGCGCCTGCAACAACAACGAAACCCCCACGCCCGCAGACTCCACCGCCATGGCCCCGATGGCGGCCGATCCCATGGTGGGCGGCGCGGCCATGAGCCCGAACGAGACCATCGTCGCCAATGCGTCCAAGGCGTCGAACCTGTCCACCCTGGTCGCCGCGGTTCAGGTTGCCGGCCTGGTCGAGACGCTTCAGGGCCCAGGCCCCTTCACCGTCTTCGCCCCCGACAACGCCGCCTTTGACAAGATTCCCGAGGCCACCCGCACCGCCCTGATGCAGCCGGCCATGAAGGCCGATCTGACCAAGATCCTGACCTATCACGTGGTCGCCGGACGTCTGACCGCCGCCGACATCGCGGCCCAGGCCCAGGCCGACGGCGGCACCGCGACGCTGGAGACGGTTCAGGGCGAGGAACTGAAGGTCGCGGCCGGTCCGAACGACACTTGGGTCATCACCGACGCCAAGGGCGGCAAGTCCACCATCACCCAGGCCGACGTGGCCCAGTCGAACGGCGTGGTCCACGTCGTCGATGCGGTTCTGATGCCGTAAAAAATAATTACAGTCCGGTCGGAACGGGCTGAAACCAAATCTCGCGCGCCGTGTTCTTCAGGGGCGCGAGACGCACAGTACGCCGGGTGAGACATCCCCCAACGTCCCCGGCAAAAAGAAAGGGCCGCACTTTCCCCCGGGTGCGGCCCTTTCGAATTCTCAAACCCGCCCTTAGGCCGGACGTCTACTCCCCGGCGCGAATCTGCTCGCGCGCGATGGAGGCCAGTTCGTCGATCTTGGAGCGAATCTCGCCTTCCGACACCGACAGGCCCGAGGCCTTGAAGTCGCCGGCGACCTTGCGGAACACGTCCTCGTCACCGGGCTGCTCCATGTCGGCGCGCACGATGGCCGCCGCGTACTGGTCGCTGCTTTCAGCCGACAGGCCCATCTTCTCGGCCGCCCACAGGCCCAACATCTTGTTGCGCCGGGCGATGGCCTTGAATTCCTGCTCCTGATCGAGGGCGAACTTGGCCTCGTAGCCTTTTTCCCGATCGTCGAAGGTCGTCATGTCGCTCAGCATAGCTCCGAACGCCCCGCTAACCTCGGGGCAAGCGCCGTCTATAGCCCGACCGCGCCTGAACGCAACATGACTTCCGTCGCATCCCCTCCTCCTCCCTCCCGCATTTCGGTTTCGCCTCATTTGTATCGGAGGCCGCGTTCGGCTAAGGAGTCGCCGAACGAGATTGACTGCCCGAACGATTCCGAAACGCGCCGCCAGGACCGGGTCTTCCCCTTTCCATCATGGCCGCGCGATTTTTGTTTTTGGAGGGCGCCCGTAGGCCGGGACCGGAATATGAACAGCAAGCGCAAGAAGATTTACGAAGGCAAGGCCAAGATCCTGTACGAAGGACCCGAGCCCGGCACCCTGATCCAGTACTTCAAGGACGACGCCACCGCGTTCAACGCGCAGAAGAAGGCCGTCCTCGAAGGCAAGGGCGTGGTCAACAACCAGATCAGCGAATTCATCATGTCGCGCCTGAACGGCATCGGCGTGACCAATCACTTCATCAAGCGCCTGAACCTGCGCGAGCAGCTGATCCGCGAAGTCGAGATCATTCCGCTGGAAGTGGTGTGCCGCAACATCGTCGCCGGCTCGATGAGCCAGCGTCTGGGCATCGAGGAAGGCACCCCCCTGCCCCGCTCGATCATCGAATTCTACTACAAGAAGGACGAGCTCAACGACCCGATGGTCACCGAAGAGCATATCACCGCCTTCAACTGGGCCTCGACCCAGGAACTGGACGACATCCTGGCCATGACGGTGCGGGTCAACGACTATCTGTCGGGCATGTTCGGCGCCGTCGGCATCACCCTGGTCGACTTCAAGATCGAGTTCGGCCGCATCTGGGAAAACGACTTCAGCCGCGTCATCCTGGCCGACGAGATCAGCCCGGACAGCTGCCGCCTGTGGGACGCCACGACCGGCGAGAAGATGGACAAGGACCGCTTCCGCCGCGATCTGGGCAATGTCATCGAAAGCTACACCGAAGTCGCGCGTCGCCTGGGCATCATGAAGGGCATGCCGACGGTGATCCAAGGGGGGCTGCATTAATGGCTAAGGTCAAGGTTCACGTCTTCCTCAAGCCCGGCGTCCTGGACGTCCAGGGCAAGGCCGTCGAAGGCGCCCTGCAGGGTCTGGGCTGGGCCGGCGTGTCGAACGCCCGCGTCGGCAAGCTGATCGAGTTCGACCTCGACGGCGTTGCAGACCCCCAGGCCGAGACCAAGAAGATGTGCGAGCAACTGCTCGCCAATACGGTGATCGAAGGCTACCGCATCGAGGCGGCGTGAAGCCGCCGCCTCATCGGCACAGATAGTCGCGCGTCAGCGGCACGGCGTCCGGCCGCTTCGTCAGCTGAAGCTGGAACACCATCTGGCCCAGTTCGCGAAAGGCGACCTCGCTGACCGCGAGATAGAATTCCCACATCCGGCAGAAACGCTCGTCGTACATGGCCCGGGCCTCGTCGCGGCGGGCCAGGAAGCGCGTGCGCCACGCCCTCAGCGTCTCGGCGTAGTGCAGGCGCAGCACCTCCATGTCCGTGACCCACAGGCCGGCGCGCTCGACGGCGGGCAGCACCTCGGACAGGGCGGGGATATAGCCGCCGGGGAAGACGTATTTGCGGATCCACGGCTGGGTGCGGCTGGGCGGCCCCTTGCGGCCGATGGAATGGATCACCGCCACCCCGTCGTCAGTCAGCAGCCGCGCGACCGTATCGAAATACGCCTGATAGTTCGGCGCGCCCACGTGTTCGAACATGCCGACGGAAACGATCCGGTCGAACGGCTCGTTCAGGTCGCGATAGTCCTGCAGCCGGAAATCGGCTTTGTCGGCCAGCCCCCGCTCGGCCGCCCTCGCATTGGCGGTGCGGTGCTGCTCCGTCGACAGGGTGACGCCGGTGACATGCGCGCCCGCCTCGGCCAGCGACAGGCCCAGACCGCCCCAGCCGCAACCGATGTCCAGCGCCCTCTGGCCCGGCGACAGCACCAGCTTGTCGATCAGCCGCCGCTTCTTGGCGACCTGCGCCTGCTCCAGCGTCGCCTCGGGCGTCTCGAAATAGGCGCAGGAATACTGCAGGTCGGCGTCCAGGAAGAGGCGGTAGAAGTCCACCGTCAGGTCATAGTGATGATGTACGTTCGCCCGGGCGTGGGCGCGGTCGTTGGCCTGTTCGATCACCCGGCGCAGACGCCAGCCCGGGCCCAGACGTCGCGACGTCTTGGCCAGCTGAGAGGCGGCGAGCGCGAGGAAGTCGTAGATGGACCCGCCCTCGATCCGAAGGGCGCCGGCCATATAGGCCTCGCCCAGTTTCAGCTCGGGGTTCGAACCGATCGCCAGCGCCGTCCGCGCGTCGTCGATGACCACGGTCAGTTCCGGCGTTCCGGGACCAGCCGTCAGCGTGCGGCCGCCAGGAAGCCGGACGGCGATCGACCGTGTCCGGAACGTCCTGTCGATCAGGGACTGAAGCATCCGACCCGCCTTGGCTTGACCGCATCCGCATTACAGCTAGTGACAGAATGTCGCAGTGCAACGCCCCGGCGCCCGACGCCGTTTAACTGGCGATCACGAAACGGAGAGACGTCGATGACCTTCACCCTCACATCCCGGGATATTCAGGACGGCGGCGTCCTGCCCGAGGCCCAGGTCCACGCCAAGGGAAACACCTCGCCCCACCTCGCCTGGTCCGGCGCGCCCGAAGGCACGAAGAGCTACGCCGTCACCTGCTATGATCCCGACGCCCCGACGGGTTCAGGCTTCTGGCACTGGACCGTCGCCAACATCCCCGCCGACGTGACCGAGCTGGCGACCGGCGCCGGTTCGCCCGGCGGCGACCTGCCCTCCGGCGCGGTCCAGGGGCGCACCGATTTCGGCCAGGCCGGCTTCGGCGGCGCCGCCCCGCCCCCCGGCCACGGCCCGCACCGCTACATCTTCACCGTCTTCGCCGTGGACGTGGAGCGGCTGGACGTGACCGCCGACGATTCCGGCGCCGTCTTCGGTTTCAACCTCCACTTCCACACCCTGGCCAAGACCTCGATCACGGCGACCTACGAAAACCGCGGCTGAGGCGTTGATCCAAGGAGGAGGCTCCTTATGTTGCATCGCAACATCCCCCTCCACCTTTACGGATAGCTTTCATGGCCGCTGGCGGCGCCGTCGTCGATTCCGACGTCACCAACGAACCCATGACCGCCGGACGGGTGGCCCTGGTGCTGATCGCCCTGGCCATGGGCGGTTTCGCCATCGGCGTGACCGAGTTCGCGGCCATGAGCATCCTGCCCGACTTCGCCGCCGGCCTGAGCGTCGACGCCCCGGCCGCCGGCCATGTCATCAGCGCCTACGCCGCCGGCGTCGTTGTGGGAGCGCCGATCCTGGCGGTGCTGGGCGCTCGCAGCCCGCGCTGGCTGCTGCTGATCGGCTTCATGGCCCTGTTCGCCGTCGGCAACGGCCTGTCGGCCCTGGCGCCGACCTATGAATGGATGCTGGTCTTCCGCTTCCTCAGCGGCGTGCCGCACGGCGCCTATTTCGGCGTGGCGGCCCTGGTCGCAGCGTCGGTCGTGCCGCTGCATCTCCGCACCCGGGCCGTCTCGACCGTCCTGATGGGTCTGACGGTCGCCACGGTCATCGGCGTGCCCTTCGCCAATATGATCAGCCACGCTTTCGGCTGGCGCTGGACCTTCGCCATCGTCAGCGTCCTGGCGGTGACCACCATGGGTCTGGTCGCCCTGTTCGCCCCGCGCGACCCGGCCCATCCGGACGCCAGTCCCGTGCGCGAACTGGGCGCCCTGAAGCGGAGCCAGGTCTGGCTGACCCTGGGCGTCGGCGCCGTCGGCTTCGGGGGCATGTTCGCCGTCTACGCCTATCTGGCCTCGACCCTTCAGGCCGTGACCGGCGTGGGGCCGGAAATCATGCCCTGGGTCTTCGCCGTCTTCGGCGTCGGCATGTTCCTGGGCAATATCCTGGGGGCCTGGGCCGCCGACCGGGTCGGCTTCCCGGCGGCGGGCGGCCTTCTGCTGTGGAGCGCCGCGGCCCTGGCCCTCTATCCCTTCGCCGCCCCGCACCTGTGGGCCGTCATGATCGTCGTCTTCCTGATCGGCGGGGGCGGCGGCCTGGGCTCGGTGCTGCAGACCCGGCTGATGGACGTCGCCGGCGACGCCCAGACCCTGGCCGCCGCCCTGAACCACTCGGCCTTCAATACCGCCAACGCCATCGGCCCCCTGCTGGGCGGCATGGCCATCGCGGCCGGCTACGGCTGGACCTCGACCGGCTGGGTCGGCGTCGGGCTGTCGCTGGGCGGCTTCGCGATCTTCGTGGCGGCGTGGGCGGAGGGACGGAGACGCGCCGCGTCCAAGCGTTTGGCGTAACTATGGTAGTATGAACTCATGGCCGACGTCACCAACGACCTCATCTACGAAGTGCTGAAGTCCATGCAGACACGCCTGGACCGGATCGACGGCAATGTCGCCGGCGTGAGAGGCGAACTTCAGGCCATGCGCCTCCACCTCAACGGCCTGACCAGGACGTCTCCAACCTGTATCAGATTGTCGATCGTCAGGACGCCCGCCTCGGCCGGATCGAGACCCGCCTCGGACTTCTTGAACCCGCGCACTGACATTTCCCGAAAACGGTGCTAGAGGCCCGCGCCATGAGCGCAGCCGTCATCGTCTTCCCCGGTTCCAACTGTGATCGCGACTGCAAGGTCGCCGTCGAACGCTCCACTGGCGAGCCCGTCTCCATGGTCTGGCACGCCGAGACCGAACTGCCTTCGGGCCTGGACCTGATCGTCATTCCCGGCGGCTTCTCCTACGGCGACTATCTGCGCTGCGGCGCCATGGCGGCCCAGTCCCCGGTGATACAGGCGGTCAAGAAGGCCGCAGACGACGGCGTCGCCGTGGTCGGGATCTGCAACGGCTTCCAGATCCTGTGCGAGGCCGGAATGCTGCCCGGCGCCCTGCTGCGCAACAAGGGGCTGAAATACGTCTGCAAGCCCATCGCCCTGACTGTCTCCAACGGCCAGACCCGCTTCACCGCCGGCTACCAGGGCCAGCGCGAGGTGGTCATGACCCAGGGCAACGGCGACGGAAACTTCTTCGCCGACGCCGAGACCCTGGCCCGGATCGAGGGCGAAGGCCAGGTGGTCTTCCGCTACGTCGACAACCCGAACGGCTCGGTCAACGACATCGCCGGCATCCAGAATGCACGCGGCAATGTGCTCGGCATGATGCCCCACCCCGACCGCGCCTTCGAGGCTGAACTGGGCTCCGCCGACGGCGCCGTGCTGTTCCAGAGCATCTACGCGGCGGCTTGACGGCAATCTGTCGTTGAGGCGAAGTAACGCAATGCTTCGCTCCATCTCCGCCGTCCTGTTCCTTTGCCTGTCATCCTCTACAGCCTGGGCTCAAGAGGCCTCGCAGCCCCCCGCGCCGGTTGATTCCGCACGGGAGGATTGGACCCTGGCGCGTCTTCCCGAGCACGACGCCGTAGTGGCTACCATTGGTTTTACGTCCGGCCTCAACCTCATCGCGAGGTGTCAAGGCGGCGTGTACGATCTGATGATCAGCGGCTTGCCGGAAGCGCCCAAGAATCAGCCGACACGAGAGCTGGGGATTCAGGTCGGCGATGAAGGCGAATCAAAAACGACAGTCTGGACGGTAGGATCGCAGCGAACGATGGCGTTCAGTCGCATCCCCGCCCTGGTCGCGCGGGACCTGGCTGAAGGCGGAAAGCTGCAGGTCGTGATTCCGGCTGACCGCCCGGGTGGTCCGCGCACCCGCTACGTCATGGATGTAGAGCCCTCCAGCCAGGCCATCGCCGAAACCCTGACGGCCTGCGGCCGCCCTGTCATCGACCCGCGCGAGGAGCGTGCAGATCAGATCGAAGGCAATGGCCAGGACGGGCTGCCCGCCGCCGTGATGTGGCGGACCATGCCTCGCCCCACCTTTCCGGAATCGGTCAGGGGCCGAAGCCCCCGCATGGGCTATGTCGTGCTTTCGTGCGTCGCCGAGGACGACGGCGGCCTGACCGAGTGCGTGACGGAGAGCGAGCAACCGCCCGGCTACCATCTGGGCTTGGCGGTTCAAAGGTCTCTTCCGCGCGCGCGCCTGAAGCTGACGGACGAAGCCGCGGCCAGCGGGCGGCCTTTGGCAGGCCGCCTGATCGTGTTCAGCGTGAACTTCAGAATGGAAAACTGACGGATCGTCGGCCCGGTCAGGTCCCCAGCTTCGGCGTCGCCCCACCCCCGGCGTCGATGGCGTCGAACAGGGCGCAGATCAGCCCTCGCTCTTCCTCGGTGATCTCGGGCTTCCAGACGTCGAAGATCAATATCGTCCGGTCCTGGTCGCTGTCGTTCCAGGCCTCATGCTCGATCGTGTCGTCGAACGCCCAGGCCTTGCCTTCCTCCCACTGACGCAGGTCCGACCCCACCCGGAACCAGGACCCCGGCGGCGCCACCAGCGGCAGGTGGCAGATCAGGCGGGTGTTGATCAGGCCGTGATGCGGCGGAATCCGCGCCCCGGCCGCCAGTTTCGAAAAGAGGATCGACGGCGACCGCCCGGGAATTATGCTCAGCGGCGCGGCCTCCAGCGCCTTGAGCGTCTGCGGGCACCGCGCGGCGACCTCGGGAACCACCGCGCCGTCCTTCCACAGGAAGACCGCGCTCCAGGAGGGGTTTTCCAGCATGCCGGCCTGTCCGCTGCGTGGTCGGTTCGAGCGGTCCTCGACATAGGGTGCGAACAGGGCGGGTTCCACCAGCACCGCCTCCAGTTCGGCGCGGATGGCGGGCGTCGCCGCCTCGATCTCCGCCAGCCAGAGCGTGTCGGCGCGGGGCTGGAACTGGACCTGAGGCAGGCCTGGGAAAAGATAGGATTTCGGCTGCTGGTGATACAGCGGCTTTCGTCCTGTCAGCAGGTCCAGCGACAGGGCGAACCGCTCGCTGGACCGGGCTTCGTCAAATCCACGCGCCTTGATCCCGGCCAGGAGTTCCTCCTCGAACCGGCGCTTCATGTCCGCCAGCGCCTGTTGCACCCGCCGCAACTCGCCCTTCAGTTCGGGATCTGCCCCGCGCTGTTGCGCGCTGGCCAGGGCCGCGCCGTAAAAACTCGAGGCGGACCGCGCATCGCCCCGGGCGGCAAAGGCGTCGCCCTTGAGAATATTCCCCAGGACGTTGCGTCCATCGACACCCAGCACCCGCTCCGCCGCCGCGAGCGCCGCGTCGGGATTTCCGCCCGCTCGAGCGGACAGGGCGTGCTGAAGAAGCGTCTCCAGAGCGACGGGGGCGTTTGCGTTCATGCACTGCATGAACGACGATCATCGAACCGCAGTCAAGCAAACAGGGGCGCGTTCACTCCGGACGCGCCGCCTGTCCGTTCTCCAGGTCTTCGTCCTCGTCGGCCGTGACCACGCCGCCCGGATCGCGTTGGGCGGCCAGTTCGCGGGCGCCGACGCCCTGACCGTGTTCGATGGCGAGGTTGGCTTCGACCTCGTTGGTTTCGAAGATGGGTGTTTCGTCGTCGCGGTCAGCCATGGTCATCTCCAGTTCGTGTGGGCTTGAACAACCGACCACATGACAGGCGGTTCCTCTAACGCCCCAGGAAGGGGTCCAGACTCGCGCGTGACAAAGGACGAAAGACCAGGAACCGCCCATCGACCGTCAGGGTCACCTCATGCGCCTGCGGCCGCTGCAGCAGCGCCGGATCGTCCAGCGACACGGCGCGACCCGAAGCAATATGTCGCGCGTCCAGGGCGGGCGTTATCGGTCTGCCGTTCGCCGCGGCCAGGGCCGACAGAAAGCGGCGCACCTCCAACCCCTGCTGCTCGGGCGTCAGCGCCTGGCGAACGCGCGCCCAGGCGTCCTGCGACGGCTGGGTGAGAACGACAGTCGCTCCACTTGTCTGGGCGTGACCCACGCCTGCGACGGCCGATGCGGCCATAGCGATCAGGCAGAAAATCCAGCGTCCGGCGGCGTTCGTCATGCCCGATGACAAGCAGCACAGAGGGCGTGGCGCAGGCAAGCTTCACTTTTCACGCTGCAACGGTGAACCTTACCGCCGTCCGGCGCGTACATTCCACCTGAACACCGTCGTATCGGAATCCGCATGTCCTCGATCCTTCGTCCCACGCCCGCCCAGCGCACCCGCCGACTGGTGGTGCTGGCCGCCGCCGTCTTCGCCATCGTGGTCCCGCTGGTCCAGAACCTGGCGGGCCTGGGCCTGACCCAGGCCGAGTTCGCTGCGGATGGAAACAGCACCCTGCGCGTCGCCGGCTACGCCTTCTCGATCTGGGGCCTGATCTATCTAGGCCTGCTGGCCTACGCCGTCCGTCAGGTGCTGCCCCAGACGGGCGAGAGCCCCCTGATCAACCGGATGGGCTGGCCGTCGGCCGTCGCCTTCTTCGGCATCGGCATGTGGATCGTCGTCGCCGCCCTGAACCTGAAGGCGGCCAGCGTCATCGTCATCTTCGCCTCCCTGATCGCCCTGCTCGCGCCGCTGGTGGCCTATTCCGGCTCCATCCGGGCGCTCAGCCGAACGGATCGCGACCGACTGCTACTGGTCTGGCCCCTGGCGGCGCTCGCGGGCTGGCTGACAGTGGCCGCGCCGCTGAACCTGATCACCACCCTGACCGCCTTCGAGGCCCTGCCGGCCCCCCTGTCGCCCGAGGCCTGGGCCATTCTGGCCATCATCGCAACAACCGGCGTCGCCCTGGCGGTGACCGCCAGCCTGCGGACCCTCGCCTATCCCCTGCCCACCGCCTGGGGCCTGCTGGGCGCCTTCGTCGCCGAACAGACCGACAAGCCCGCCGTCGCCTTCACCGCCCTGGCCGGCGCCATCGTCCTGCTGGTCGGCGGGGTGCTGCTGGCCTTCCGGCTGAAGCCGGGGGTCGAGCGTTAGGGCTTCTTGCCGGGCGTCACGGGCGTATCGATCGCCGCATCTTCCCCGGCGCCGACGTCAAAGGCGCCGGCCTCCTGAAAGCCGACGCTGCCGATCCCGGTCGCCTGTCCGGTGAGCCGCTGCCGCCGGCTGATCATCGCCTGCTCGGGCGCAGCCTCGTCCATCTCGCGCGTCGTGGCGGGATCATTGGACCGATCCATCTGCTGGCCGGTGGCCGGCGTGACCTTCGTCGAGGGGGTGGAGCGCATCAGATGCCCTCCCCCTCGTCTTTGACTTCGGCTTCGTTCTGGGCCTGCTCGGCCATAGCCGAGGCGCCGGCGTCGTCGGCCGCAATCTCGGGCAGGTCTTCATCTTCAGGGGTCGCGGCCGGGTCGATGGGGGTGTCGGTCATGGTGAACTCCGTGTTGCTACACACGAAATGACGCCCAGCCTCTGGACGTTCCCCCCTACTCAGATCGTGATCGCCACGTCCGTCTTCGAAAAGTCTTCGCCCTTGAACAGCAGGGGCTCGCCGCTGCTCAGGCTCAGCGCATAGGCGAAACAGTCGCCATAGTTCAGCCGCGCCGGACGCCGCCCCTTGCCGAACCGCACCATGGCCTCGCAGGCGATCCGCATCTGCGCCTGATCGACGGGGACCAAGTCGAGCCGATACTCGTCTTCAAGACGCTCGAGCACGGGCCGGGCGTCCACGCCCAGCCGGGACGTCAGCACCGCCGCCAGTTCCACCCAGGTCGCGACACTGACCCGGCGCGTCGTCGTCGAACGAATCCGCTCATCGAACGCGGCCGCTTCCGGCTCTCTCAGAACAATGGCGACGAAGGCGGAGGTGTCGATGACCATCAGCGCGGAAGACCGTGCTCGTCGTACATCTCGTCGTCAATTTCCTGAAGAGAGCGGCCATCGCCGCGCGGCAGGGTCCGCAGATAGGCGAACAGGGCCTCGCGCTTGCTCGCCCGCTCCGCCGCGCCCTCTTCGGCGGTCAGCTCCTTCCAGGTCTTGTCCAGAGCGATGTCGATCGCCTCGGTCAGACTGACCCCCAGCCGCTCGGCGACGGCGCGCGCCTTGCGCTCCGTCTCGGCGCGCTTGATGCTGAGGCCCATTCTAGAACTCCCAAAATACTGTCTAGAATATAGCCTATCGGCCCATCTGCGGCTAGAAGCCCCGCCCATGACCGCTCCTCAAAAGACCATGGCCGATCTGGCCGCCGAATACGGCCTGGCCCCGAATGAATATCAGGTCGTCCTCGACCGGCTGGGCCGCGAGCCCAACCATGTCGAACTGGGCGTCTTCTCGGTCATGTGGTCCGAGCACTGCTCGTACAAATCCTCCAAGATCCACCTGGGCAAGTTCCCCACCACCGGCGACCGCGTCATCTGCGGCCCGGGCGAGAACGCCGGGGTGATCGACATCGACGACGGCGACGCCTGCATCTTCAAGATGGAGAGCCACAACCACCCCTCCTACATCGAACCCTATCAGGGCGCGGCGACGGGCGTGGGCGGCATCATGCGCGACGTCTTCACCATGGGCGCCCGCCCGGTGGCCCTGCTGAACGCCCTGCGCTTCGGCGATCCGTCGCACGAAAAGACCAAACGCCTGGTCAAGGGCGTCGTCTCGGGCATCGGCGGCTACGGCAACTGCGTCGGCGTGCCGACCGTGGCGGGCGAGACCAATTTCCACGCCGGCTACAACGGCAACATCCTGGTCAACGCCATGTGCGTGGGCCTGGCCAAGGCCGACAGCATCTTCTATTCGGCCGCGCCCTCGGCGGGCCTGTCGGTGGTCTATTTCGGCTCCAAGACCGGCCGCGACGGCATCCACGGCGCCACCATGTCCTCGGCTGAGTTCGACGATGAGTCGGAATCGAAACGCCCCACCGTCCAGGTCGGCGACCCCTTCGCCGAGAAGCTGCTGATCGAGGCGACCCTCGAACTGATGGCCTCGGGCGCCGTCGCCGCCATCCAGGACATGGGCGCGGCGGGCCTGACCTCCTCCTCGGTCGAGATGGCCGGCAAGGGCGGCGTCGGCATCGAGCTGAACATGGACGCCGTGCCCCAGCGCGAAGAGGGCATGACCGCCTATGAGATGATGCTGTCGGAAAGCCAGGAGCGGATGCTGGCGGTCCTGAAGCCCGGCCGCGAGGCCGACGGCGAACGCATCTTCAAGAAATGGGGCCTCGACGCCGCCACCATCGGCGTCACCACCGACACCGGCCGTCTGGTGCTGAAGCATCACGGCGAGACCGTCTGCGACGTGCCTTTGGCGCCCCTGTTCGACGACGCCCCCCTGTACGACCGCCCCTGGGTCCAGCCGGAGCTGCAACCGAAGCTGAGCCCCGCCGACGTCCCCGCCCCCGAAAACTGGGCCGATGCGGTGATGAAGGTAATCGCCTGCCCCGACATGGCCTCCAAGCGCTGGATCTGGGAACAGTACGACCGCCACGTCATGGCCGACACGCTGCAGGACTCGGCCACCGGCGCCGACGCCGGCGTGGTCCGCGTCCACGGCACGGACAAGGGTCTGGCCGTGACCTCGGACTGCACCCCCCGCTACGTCCAGAACGACCCTTACGAGGGCGGCAAGCAAGCCGTGGCCGAGGCCTGGCGCAACCTGACCGCCGTCGGCTCGCGCCCCATCGCCATCACCGACAATCTGAACTTCGGCAATCCGCAGCGCCCCGAGATCATGGGCCAGATCGTCCGCGCCATCGACGGCATGGCCGAGGCCTGCCGCGAGCTGTCCTTCCCCGTCGTCTCGGGCAACGTCAGCCTGTATAACGAGACCAACGGCGTCGCCATTCCGCCCACCCCGACCGTCGGCGCCGTGGGCCTGCTGCCCAACTATGACGTCGTGACCAACTTCTCGACCATGGCGGCCGGGGATACGCTGGTCCTGATCGGCCAGACCGTCGGCGAACTGGGCGCCTCCATCTATCTGCGCGAGGTCCTGGGCCGCGAGGACGGCGCCCCGCCCCCCGTCGACCTGAAGCTGGAAAGGAAGACCGGCGACTTCGTCCGCGACCTGATCGAGGCCGGTGACCTGACCGTGGTCCACGACCTCAGCGACGGCGGCCTGATCGGCGCCGCCGCCGACCTGGTCCTGGCCTCCGACGTCGGCGTGACCCTGGACGCCTCCAGCGCCGCCCACGCCCACATCTTCCTGTTCGGCGAGGATCAGGCCCGCTACCTGGTCGCGGTCCCTGACGCCGACGCCCTGATCGCCAAGGCCCAGGCCGCCGGCCTGCACGCCTCGGTCGTCGGCCAGGCCGGCGGCGACGCCTTCGCCTCCAAGGGCGACAAGGGCGAGCTGTTCAGCATCCCCGTCGCCCACCTGCGCGAATGGCACGAAGGCTGGATGCCGGGCTGGCTCGGCGTCGCCGCATGATCCGCACCGCCCCGCCGATCGCGCTGCTCCTCGTGCTAGGGGCCTGCGACGGCGGCGGCGATCCGGTGCAGCAGGCGCTGCGTGAAACCTCGGCCGCCAACCAGGCGGCGGCCACCCGCACGACAGCGGAAATACAGGCCGCGTCTCAGACCGCGGATCAGGCCTATGTCGCCAAGATGATCGCCCATCACGAAGGCGCCGTCGCCACGGCCCGGGTCGCTCTGCGCGACAGCCGCGATCCGGAAATCCGGCGCATGGCCCAGAGCGTCGTGGATGCCCAGACGCGCGAGATCGCCGAGCTGAAGGCCTGGGCGCCGCCCCCCGCTCCGGCGGCGAACTGAGCATGGCTAAGGGATCCTATCTCGGCGGTGGAAAACGGGCGGGTTCCCCCAAGGCCAAAGCGACGCCGCCCGGACGCTCTCGGGAGCAGAAGCCGGAGCGGCCTGTCGGACGCGCGCCGTCCAAGCCCTCCCAGATCACGAGGGACGAACTGAAGCATTTCGCCTTTCGCGACCGCTCCAAAGAGGCGTTCCTGGATGAGCTCGACCCTCTGCTCCGTGCCTGTTTCAAGAGCGGCTTCACCAGGCCCAACGAGGTCGCCGGCCTGCTGAACAAGGCGGGAAAGACAACCGCCTGCGACCAACCGTGGACGCCTCACCTTGTCTGGGGGCTTCAACGCTTTCTGTTCGAGCGGCGCGAAAAGAAGAGGGCGTCTCAAACGGCTCCAGCGGCGCCGTCGGCCCCTGTTTCGAAGCCCGCGACCTCAAGCCAACGCGCGAAGGATCTGGCCGCTGAAGACATGGCGCGACTGCTGGGCGCCATCGGCAGGACGTCGCCTTCTCGTTGACGTCGTGCTGGTCCACTATGCTTCGTGAACGCACGCACCAGATCGAGCGTTTACGAACCACGCGCCTGGCTGACGGGCGATTTGCATAGGAGCGTCTAATGGACGCCACCGCGACCGACATCTTCCGCCCCGCCATACCGCCTCGACGGACGGGCAAGCCCCTGTCGCTGCTGCCCTTCCTCTGGATCAGTTGGCGCGACCCCCTCCGTATGTGGTCCGAGCGGCACTTCACCGAGCCGCAACTGCACGGCAACAGCGCTTTCGGCGAGATCCTGGTGGTCAGCCACCCCGAGGGCGTCCGCCACGTCCTGACCGAAAACGCCGCCAACTATGAAAAGGGCGACCTGCAACGCCGCGTCCTGGGGCCCATGCTGGCCGAGGGCCTGCTGCTGACCGAGGGCGACGTCTGGCGCCGCGCCCGCCGCATCCTGGCCCCCCTGTTCACCCCGGCCAAGATGGCCACCCTGAACGCCCGCATGGCCGAGGTCTGCCAGGCCCGCGTCGCCGGCTGGTCCCTGTCCGCGCGTGGCCGGGTGCTGGATATCGACAGCGAGATGTCCGGCCTGACCTTCGACATCCTGTCCGCCACCATGTTCTCGGACGAGTTGGGCGGCGAGGCGCGCGGCTTCGAGCGCGCCCTGAACCAGTTCCTGGCCAATGGCGCCCGCATTGATCCGCTGGACGTCCTGGGCGCGCCGGACTGGGCCCCGCGCCTGGGCCGTCTGGCCAGCTTCCGCTCGGCCCGCTTCTTCGAACAGCGCGTCACCACACTGGTCGAGGCCCGCCGCGCCCGCATTGAATCCGGCGACGCCCCGCCCGAGGACCTGCTCAGCGCCCTTCTTCTGGCCCGCGACGAGAACGGCGGCCCCGGCTTGAGCGACGAAGAGGTCGCCGCCAACATCCTGACCTTCATCCTGGCGGGGCACGAGACCACGGCCCGCGCCCTGGGCTGGACCCTGCACCTGCTGTCGCGCCAGCCCGAATACCTGGCCCGCCTGCAAACCGAGGCCGACGCCTTTGACGTCTCCGATCCCAGATGGGCCGACGCCCTGCCCTGGACCCGCGCCGTTCTGGACGAGACCATGCGCCTGTTCCCGCCCGCCCCGACCATGGCCCGCAAGGCCCTGGCCGACGACGAGATCGGCGGTCAGACCATCAAGGCCGGCGCCACCGTCATCATCTCGCCGTGGATCCTGCAGCGCCACAGCCTATTGTGGGACGACCCCGACGCCTTCAAGCCGGAACGCTTCCTGCCGCAGAACCGCAAATCCATCGACCGCTACGCCTACATCCCCTTCAGCGCCGGCCCCCGCGTCTGCATCGGCGCCGCCTTCGCCATCCAGGAGGCGGTGATCGCCCTGGCCTCCATCCTGCGCGCCGCCGAGATCGAGCCCGTCACGACGATCGAACCCCGGCCGGTGCATCAGATCACCCTTCGCAGCCGCGAGGCGATGCGGCTGCGGCTGCGAGCGCGCAGACGCTGACGATTTCGGCGACGGATTTCCCGACCTGGAGCGTTTGACAGTCGGTCTCGCCGATCAGGCGAGCCCTCGCTGGCTAATTATCTCCGGGGACATCGCGCTGCGCACCGCCATTCTGCTGCCTCCGGGCTC
Source organism: Brevundimonas sp. TSRC1-1 (assembly GCF_049898245.1). Lineage (NCBI taxonomy): Bacteria > Pseudomonadati > Pseudomonadota > Alphaproteobacteria > Caulobacterales > Caulobacteraceae > Brevundimonas > Brevundimonas sp. TSRC1-1. Next base: position 303,966 of record NZ_JAFCXI010000001.1, on the reverse strand, counting down.
GCTCTTCTCCGAGGCCCGCCCCAACTCCATGGAGACGGTCGTGCGGACTCTCGCCCTCTTCAACGGCGACGCAGACACGCGAATTTTCTGCCTGGAGGGCGCCCAGGATCATAATGCGCCGGGCATGGTGACCACCCTGCCGCGCCGCAATACACAGCAAGGTCTCATCGACGCCTTGCGCGATTTCGGGCCGGATCTGATCGAACACCACCAGCAGGTGAAACAGGCCCTGTCCGTATCGTCACGCTTTCCCCAAGCCGTCCATGTTCTTTATCGGCATAATGCGCTGAAGCCTGCGCGCCATCGGATCGACCGTTGGCGCTACGCGGCCCGATATGGCCGAATGGACGGCTTCATCTTCGTCAGCGCCGCCGAGCGGAACGCCTTCGCCCGCACCTATCCCCGCCTGGCCGACCGCGCCTACGCCCTGCCCAACCCCATCGACGCGGCCGCCTGGTTCGCCTCGCCCGACGACCGGCAGCGGGTGATCGCCTTCGCCGGTCGGGCCATGCCGGAGAAGGGTCTGGACGTCCTGTGCGCCGCCCTGCCCGCCGTGCTCGACGCCCACCCCGACTGGCGTGCGGTGCTGATGCTGAACGACTGGGACAGGCACGCCGCCTGGGCCGGGCCCCACCTCGCCCCGCTTGAGCGGTACGGCCCCCGGGTCGCCGCCCTGCATTCGGCGCCCCTGTCGGAGGTACGCGACATCATGAAGACCGCCGCCATCGCCCTGACCCCCTCGGTCTGGGACGAACCCTTCGGCCTGACGGCGGTCGAGGCCCATGCGGCGGGCGCGGCCCTGATCTCGTCCGGCCGGGGCGGCCTGCGCGAGGCCAGCGGCGACCACGCCCTCTATGTCGACGAGATCACGCCCGAAAGCCTGGCCGAGGCGATGGAGCGCCTGATCCGCAACCCGGACGAACGCACAGCCCTGGCCCTCGCCGGACAGCGTCATGTGATGGCCGCCCATACGCCCCGACAACGCGCCGCCGAACTGGAACAGATCCGCAAGGCGGTCGTCCTGTCGGGACGTCGCCTCGCCGCCTGACGCCCGAGGCGGCGTGCCGAGCCCCGGCGGATGCGGATACGGCTGGAAAATCTGTCACATCGCGGCGATAGAGCCGGGCTCCAGTTCGGGGATTTTCGATGACCACGCTCGCCCTCTCCCGCCGGTCCATGCTCGCCGCCTTCGGGGGCGGCCTGGCCCTGTCGAACACCGGCCCCGCCCTGGCCCAGGCCGTCTTCGACGTGAACCCCTTCCGGCTGGGCGTGACCGCAGGCGATCCCCTGCCTGACGGCTTCGTCATCTGGACGCGTCTGGCCCCCGACCCGGTCGCCTACGGCTCGGGCATGCCCAAGGCGCCCGTCGCGGTGAAATGGGAAGTCGCCGCCGACCGCGGCTTCAACACCGTCGTCCGGTCCGGCGAGGCGATCGCCCGGCCCGAGTTGGGCCATTCCGTCCATGTCGAGGTGGAGGGACTGGAGCCCGCCCGCCTCTATTTCTACCGCTTCCAGTGCGGGACCGAGCGCAGCGGCGTCGGTCGCGCCAAGACCACCCCCCTGGCCGGCGACGCCGTCTCGGCCGTCCGCTTCGGCGTCGCCGGCTGCCAGGCCTATGAGAGCGGCTACTACACCGCCCACCGCAAGATGGCGGAAGAGGATCTGGATTTCATCTTCTGCTACGGCGACTACATCTACGAAGGCCGGGGCAACCCGATCTACCAGTCGGGTTCAGGCCCCCAGGACAACACCCGCGTCCACCTGGGCGGCGAGATCTACAGCCTCGACGACTATCGCCGCCGCTACTCCCAGTACACGATGGACACGGATCTTCAGGCCTCGCGCGCCTCGGCGGCCTGGTTCTGCACCTATGACGACCATGAGGTCGACAACAACTGGGTCGGCGACATCGATCAGGACGGCGCGCCGCCTGAAGTCTTCCTGCTGCGTCGCGCCGCCGCCATGCAGGCCTTCTACGAGTTCATGCCGATGCGGAAGTCGGCCTTCCCGCGCGGCGCGGGCATGCAGGCCTATCGCCGGGCCCAGTACGGCGACCTGCTGGACATCGCCTTCCTCGACACCCGCCAGTACCGCACGGACCAGCCCTGCGGCGACCGCTACAACGCCACCTGCCCCGGCATAGAGGCGACGACGGCCCAGGTGTTGGGCGACGCCCAGGAGGCCTGGCTGCTGACCAATCTCGACCGCTCGAAGGCGCGCTGGAAGACCTTTGCCCAGCAGGTCATGATGATGGACCTGAACCGCAACACCTCGGGCGGCCAAGGGGTCAACACCGACAGCTGGGCCGGCTATCGCGTGCCCCGCAACCGTCTGCTGCGTCACATCCGCGACCGCCGCATCGACAATGTCGTGGTCCTGACCGGCGACGAGCATCAGAACTACGCTGGCGGCCTGTGGCTGGACGGCAGCCAGCCCGAGGGCGCCCCCATCGCCGTCGAATTCGTCGGCACCTCGATCAGCTCCGGCGGCGACGGCTCGGACCGCGGCGCCGACTACGACCGCTTCCTGTCGGCCAATCCCCAGCTGAAGTTCCGCAACACCCAGCGCGGCTATCTGATCTGCGAAGCGATCCCGAACCTGTGGACTACCCAGTTCAAGGTCCTGGACAAGGTCTCGACCCGCTCCGGCGCGCTGACGACCCGTCAGACCTTCGCAATCGAGGCGGGATCGAACACGCTCAACCTGGCCTGACGTCAGAGAACCGGCACCGCCTGGCTCAGCCGTCCGCCGACCCGGATCGGCTCGACCCGCGTCGCCAGCCCGGTCTTGTCGTCGGTCTCGACAAACACGCCGCACACCGTCGCCGGGCCGGACGCCGGCATGTAGCGCCCGCCCGAAATCCGGGTGGTGAAGCGGCGCAGCGGCTCTTCCTTCTCGTTGCCGATCACGCTGTCATAGTCGCAGCAGCCGCCGGCGTCGGTCTGATAGGCCGTGCCGCCCGGCAGGATCTGGCAGTCGGCGGTCGGAACGTGGGTATGGGTGCCGACCACCAGCGACGCTCGCCCGTCGCAGAAATGGCCCATGGCCATCTTCTCGCTGGTCGCCTCGCAGTGCATGTCCACGATCACCGCATCGGCCACGGCGCCCAGGGGCGCGGCCGCCAGCTCGCGCTCCACCGCTCCGAACGGATCATCCATCGGGTCCATATGCACCCGGCCCAGCACATTCATCACCAGGACGGTGCGGCCCGTGTCGGTCTCGAACAGATTGGCCCCGGCGCCCGGCGCATCCATCAGGCGCGGATAGTTGGCGGGCCGGATCAGGCGCGGCTCGCGCACGATATAGGTCAGGGCCTCGCGCTGATCCCACGAGTGGTTGCCCAGGGTCAGGCAGTCGGCGCCCGCCATGAACAGCTCGCGCGCCGTATTCTCGGTGATGCCGAAACCGCCCGCAGCGTTCTCCGCATTCACCACCACGAAGTCCAGCTTCAGGTCGCGCTTCAGGCCCGGAAGATGATCGCTGATCCCGTCACGGCCGGACTTGCCGATGACGTCGCCGAAGAAGGCCAGTCTCATTCGTGTACGCCTTTACTAGGATCCGACCAGTGCTCGACCCTGAGGCCGGCTACACGCTCGAATTCGCCGATGTTGCGGGTGACCACGGTCAGTCCCTGGCTGCGGGCGTGGCCCGCGATCTGATAATCATAGGGTCCAATGGGCCGGCCTTGGCGCTCCAGCACGGCGCGGATTTCCGCCGTGTGGCGCGCGGCGTCCTCATCGAACGGAAGAATTTCCAGACGCGCCAGAAACGCCTCCAGCAAATCGCGTCGTCGCGGATCGGCCAGCTTGTTCGGGCCGACCGCCAATTCCATGACGACCACCGTCGAAACATGTAACGGTGCCTGTTCGCTCTTCAAACGATCATTCAGCGCAGCGCTGCGGCCCCGCAGAATTTCGATACAGATGCTGGTGTCCAGCATGAAGCCGGTCACCACTCCTCCCGCTTCTGCATCTCAGGCTGATCCCGATCCGGCCAGTCTGGAATGCCGGGCCGGTCGAAGAAGTCGTCCCACAGGGCGTTGACCGGCACCAGGCGCAGGCTCTTGCCCTCTTTGATGACGCGCAGCTCCTTCACGTCATCCGGAAAGGCGGCCGCCTTGGGCAGGCGCACAGCCTGCGAGCGGTTCGACTTGAAGACTGTGGCTTTCAGCGGCGGGCTCATGAGTTCGCTATCGGCCCGACTAACGTATATGTCAATGGGATATGCCGAAATCCCGATACCCCGCCTCGGTCAGCACCCCGTGCAGCCGCATGTCGTGCGCCTCCAGGCTCAGCGCCTCGACCGCCTGTCCCGCATAGGCGAAGCCGACCCGGATCACCTCGGGCCGCGCCGCAAAGGTGCGATCATAAAACCCGCCGCCCTGCCCCAGCCGTCCGCCGGCCGCATCGAACGCCAGCAGTGGCGTCAGGATCAGATCCGGCTCCAACACCTCGGCCAGCGGCAGGGGCGCGGGGCAGCCTGCGGCGTCCATCTCCAGCGGCTCGCCCGGCGACCAGGCGCGAAAGATCATCGGCGCGTCCCGCTCCAGCACCACCGGCAGGCACAGCCGCCGCCCCGCCGCCTCCAGCGCCACGGCCAGGGCCTCAGCGTCCAGTTCGGACCCCATGGCGCTGTACAGGGCCACCACCTGCCCCGGCGGCAGGGCCTCGGCATGGTCGGCGGCGCGCCGGGCGGCCATCGGATCGGCCTCGGCCAGAGCCTTGCGCCGCGCGCGGGCGGCCGACCGGAGTTCATGCTTCTCAAGGGTCATGACGCGGGCTTACACGCCCCATCCGGTTCCGCACAGAGACCATGCCCCTCGCATGCTGGCCTCGCTCAAGCAGCGAGCCGCCGCGCGGCGAGCGGTAGCGACAAAAAGAGAGAGGTTGGCGGCGCCGCAAGAACCGTGAAGGGCGTTTAAATCCTCTCGAACCTGGGTAGCCAGGTGGGCTCCATATGCCCAGGCCCTCGAGCCCGGACAGGGACAGATCCCTTTGAGTGAATTAAGGTCGCGAGGAAATGTATGCCTTCGACGAGGGCCGCAGCAGGACCCGCCGTCTGACAAGATAGGCGCTACGCCCCGCCTTCTCAAGCGCCGTGATCAGAGATTGACCGTGATCAGATAGATTGCGCGATCTTCTCGATCCGCGCGGCCACGGCGTTCAGCGCCTCGGCCACCCCGTCGCTGGTCGGCGGCGCGGCGGCTGTCTGGGGCGCAGGACCTCCGCCCCCGTTCAGGCGCGCCTCGTGCAATTCGTCCGACAGGATCAGGGCCGACATCAGGAACAGCCGCAGGTCCCCCACATGACCCACGTCCTGGGCCACCTGGCGCACCTGATTGTCGAATTGTTTGGCCAGGATGCGGACCCGCTCCTCCTGCCCGTCGGCGCAGCCCACCGCATAGGGTCGGCCGTTCACCTCCACCGTCACCGTCGCCATCAGCGGGCCTCGCTTTCGGTCTCTTCGTCGTCCTGATCCAGCACCTCGCGCACGGCGGCGGCCGCCCGGGCCAAGGCCTGCGACGCCTCGCGCCCGGCCACCTCCAGCTCGGCCACCCGCGCCGCATCCGCCCCGTTCCCCGCTCTGGGTGCGAACAGGTCGTCGTCGGCGATCACCGGCGCGGAGGCCGGGCGAGCCTTCAGCTCCAGGATCTTGCGTTCAAGTTCGGCCAGGGCCCGGTCGATACGGGCCCGTGCGGCCGTGGTGGCGTCTGCCATCGGTCGCTCCTTCAAATTGCGTATAGAACCCGAGGACGCGCCGGGGTAAAGCGGCGCGCTTCTGAATTTCCGCTTCCGCCGAAAGGTCTTCCCCCGTGACCGACGCCAAATCCGCCCCCAAGGCCACGCCCCAGCAGATGGCCAACGCCATCCGCGTCCTCGCCATGGACGGCGTCGAACAGGCCAAGTCGGGGCACCCCGGCATGCCCATGGGCATGGCCGACGTCGCCACGGTGCTGTTCTCCAAGTTCCTGAAGTTCGACGCGAGCCGCCCCGACTGGGCCGACCGCGACCGCTTCATCCTGTCGGCCGGCCACGGCTCGATGCTGATCTACGCGCTGCTGCACCTGACCGGCTACAAGGCCGCGACCAAGGAGGAGTTGTCGAACTTCCGCCAGTGGGGCTCCAAGACCGCCGGCCACCCCGAATACGGCCACATGCCCGGCGTCGAGGTCACCACCGGCCCCCTGGGCCAGGGTCTGGCCACCTCGGTCGGTTTCGCCATGGCGGAACGTCACCTCGCCGCCAAATACGGCGACGACCTGGTCGACCACCGCACCTGGGTCGTCGCCGGCGACGGCTGCCTGATGGAGGGCGTGTCCCAGGAAGCCATCGCCCTGGCCGGCCGCTACAAGCTGAACAAGCTTACCGTCCTGTGGGACGACAACGAGATCACCATCGACGGCAAGGTCTCCCTGTCCGACACGACCGACCAGAAGGCCCGGTTCAAGGCCGCCGGCTGGGCGGTCAAGGCCATCGACGGCCATGACATGGATGCGATCAAGGCCGCCCTCAAATGGGCGACCCGCCAGGACAAGCCCACCCTGATCGCCTGCAAGACCAAGATCGGCAAGGGCGCCGCCACCCTGGAAGGCAGCCACAAGACCCACGGCGCCGCCCTGGGCGCCGCCGAGATCGCCGCCACCCGTCTGGGTCTGGCCTGGGATCACGAACCCTTCGAAATGCCCCAGACCATCGCCGACGCCTGGGCCAAGGTCGGGCGTCGCGGCGCCAAGGACCGCAAGAAGTGGGAGGCCCGCCTCGCCGCCTCCGGTCAGGCCGCCGACTTCACCCGCGCCATGAAGGGCGACCTGCCCGAGGGCGCCTTCGACGCCCTGAACGCCAAGATCGCCGAACTGATCGAGACCCAGCCCGCCCAGGCCACGCGCCAGTCCTCGGGCGCCGCCCTGGACCAGGTCTTCGCCGCCATCCCCGAACTGGTCGGCGGCTCGGCCGACCTGACCGGTTCGAACAACACCTTCGTCGCCGGCACCCCCATCCTGGACGCCCCGTCCTATGAGGGCCGCTACGTCAACTGGGGCATCCGCGAGTTTGGCATGGCCGCGGCCATGAACGGCCTGGCCCTGCACGGCGGGGTCATCCCCTACGGCGGCACCTTCATGGTCTTCTCGGACTACAGCCGCCCGGCCATCCGTCTGGGCGCCCTGATGGGGGTCCGCGCCATCCACGTCCTGACCCACGACTCCATCGGCCTGGGCGAGGACGGCCCCACCCACCAGCCGGTCGAACACCTGGCCGCCCTGCGCGCCATCCCCAACCTCCTGGTCTTCCGCCCCGCCGACACGGTCGAGGCCATGGAATGCTGGAAGATCGCGCTGGAGACCAAGACCGCCCCCTCGGCCATGGCCCTGTCGCGCCAGAAGACCCCGGCCGTCCGCACCGTCGCGGGCACGGAAAACCTCTCCGCCAAGGGCGCCTACGAGATCAAGGCCGCGTCGGGCGAGGCCAAGGCCACCCTGTTCGGCACCGGCACGGAACTGGCCCTGGCCCTCAAGGCCGCCGAGACCCTCGAGGCCGAAGGCGTCCCGACCCGCGTCGTCTCCGTCCCCTGTTTCGAACTGTTCGAACAACAGGACGCCGCCTACCGCGCCTCGGTCATCGGCCGCGGCACGATCCGCGTCGCCGTGGAAGCCGCCATCAAACAGGGCTGGGAAGGCTTCATCGGCGAAGACGGCGCCTTCATCGGCATGACCGGCTTCGGCGCCTCCGCCCCCGCCGAAATCCTCTACGACAAGTTCGGCATCACCGCCGACGCCGTCGTCGCGGCGGTCAAGGCCCGGCTGTAATCTTCGTCATCCTCCGGCAAGCCGCGAAGCGGCGCAGACCGGGGGACCCAGCGGCGCGCGAGAGCGCGAACCTGTCGCGCACGCCGCCGCTGGTGCTGTTGAACCATTTCGCCTTCGGCGCCGCTGGGTCCCCCGGTCTCGCTGCGCTCGCCGGAGGATGACGAAAGGAACACGTCGATGAAACTCGGCACCCCCCTCTCCGACACCGCCGTCCGCGTCATGCTTCTCGGCTCCGGCGAACTGGGCAAGGAGGTCGCCATCGAGCTTCAGCGGCTGGGTGTCGAGGTGATCGCCGTCGATCGCTACCCCAACGCCCCCGCCATGCAGGTCGCGCATCGCAGCCACGTCATCCCGATGACCGACCCCCAGGTGCTGAACGGCGTCATCCTGGCCGAGGCCCCGCACATCATCGTGCCCGAGATCGAGGCCATCGCCACCGAGGTCCTGGCCGATATCGAGGCCGCCGGCCTGGCCGTCGTCATCCCCACCGCCCGCGCCGTGCAGCTGACCATGAACCGCGAGGGCATCCGCCGCCTCGCCGCCGAAGAGCTTGGCCTGCCCACCAGCCCCTACGCCTTCGCCGGCAGCGCCGAAGAACTCGCCGCCGGCGCCGAAACCGTCGGCTACCCCTGTTTCGTCAAGCCGGTCATGTCCTCGTCCGGCAAGGGGCAGTCCTTCGTCGAAAGCCCCGACGAAATCGCCGACGCCTGGACCTATGCGCAGGACAGCGGCCGTGTCGCCGGCGCCCGCGTCATCGTCGAGGGCCGGATCGACTTCGATTTCGAGATCACCCTGCTGACCGTCCGCTCGCGCGCCGCCGACGGCTCGACCCGCACGGACTTCTGCGCCCCCATCGGTCACCGCCAGGTCAAGGGCGACTATGTCGAGAGCTGGCAGCCCCAGGCCATGAGCCCCGCCGCCCTCGCCGCCTCGCAGGACATCGCCGGCAAGGTCACCGAGGCGCTCGGCGGCCCAGACAACAAGGGATGGGGCGTCTTCGGCGTCGAACTCTTCGTCAAGGGCGACCAGGTCTGGTTCTCCGAGGTCTCGCCCCGCCCCCACGACACCGGCCTGGTCACCCTGGCCAGCCAGACCCTGAGCGAGTTCGCCCTCCACGCCCGCGCCATCCTGGGCCTGCCCGTCGACGTCACCCAGCGCGAACCCGCCGCCAGCGCCGTCATCTACGGCGGCCTGGAGGCGCAAGGCGTCGCCTTCGAAGGCGTCGCCGAAGCCCTGTCCGTCCCGACCGCCGACCTGCGCCTCTTCGGCAAACCCGAAGCCTTCGACCGCCGCCGCATGGGCGTCGCCGTCGCCCGGGGCGCCGACGTGGACCAGGCCCGCGAACGGGCGCGCGAGGCGGCGGGATGCGTGAAGGTGGTGCGGGGCTAGCCTCACGGGCCCCCTCCGTCGCGGCGCTCCGCGCCGCGCCACCTCCCCCAAGGGGGGAGGATCTCCGTCACCCCATTCCTCCCCCCCTGGGGGAGGTGGATCGCCGGCGAAGCCGGCGAGACGGAGGGGGCCCGAACGGCGCCAACTGTCACAATGACGCTGGTCTGACTCCAATGATTCCAACCCCTTGTCAGTTTATCGCCCCGACTTCCCCGCCTGGGTTTCCCCGTCCCCTATAATCCGCCTCGGTCTCGTCGCTTGGAGGGCTCGCTTGGCCTGCGACCTTGCGGCGGCGGGAGCGGATGGAACGGGAGCGGGGGTGCAATCCCTCCGCGCCGACGACGTCTCAGGACGCCGCCGGAGGGTCGAGGGGGATACTCGGCCGTACTCGGGACGGGGTTCGCAGACCCCGCCGACCCGTCGCAGGCTTATGGGGTTAGGCGATAAGACCGCCACCGCTCGGCGCCCCGAGCTTGCAGGCCAACCATTCGCGCGGGGCGTCAAACCTTCGTCAAAACGGTACTCAAAACACAAAACTCCGGGCGAAGGCCCGGCGCCCCGCCCAGCCCTCCATGAACTTCGCAGCGAAAGCGCGAAGATGACGCCAATTCAACCCGACGCGACACTGCGTCATCTTGTCAGACGGGGCAAAGCGCCCCACCTGAACCTATCCAAAAATCACCCCTTCGCCCGCGACAGGAGCCTTGATGCCGCATGCCGACAGCCTGATTCTCACCCTGGTCGGAGGATTCGTCCTCGCCTTCGTGTTCGGCATGTTGGCCAATCGGCTGAAGCTGTCGCCCCTGGTCGGCTATCTGGTCGCCGGCGTCGCCGTCGGCCCCTATACGGGCGGTTTCGTCGCCGACACCGAACTGGCGCCGCAACTGGCCGAGATCGGCGTCATCCTGCTGATGTTCGGGGTCGGGCTGCACTTCTCGCCCCGGGATCTGATGCAGGTGCGCAAGGTCGCCGTGCCCGGCGCCCTGGTCCAGATCGCCGTCGCCACCGTCCTGGGCTGGGCCCTGGGCCGGGTGGTGCTGGGCCTGGGGGATGTCGAGGCCCTGCTGATGGGCTTCGCCCTGTCGGTCGCCTCCACCGTGGTCCTGCTGCGCGCCCTGGAAGAGCGCAAACAGGTCAAGGGCGAGGTCGGCCGCATCGCCGTGGGCTGGCTGATCGTCGAGGACATGGTCATCGTCATCGCCCTGGTCATGCTGCCCATGATCATCGTCCCCGCCGGAACCCAGACCGATCTCGCCGCCCTGGGCATGGGCATCGGCTGGACCCTGCTGAAGGTCGGCCTGTTCGTCGCCGGCATGCTGGTCGTCGGCGGCAAGCTGATCCCCTGGCTGCTGGTCCGCATCGCCCACACCCGCTCGCGCGAGCTCTTCACCCTGGGCGTCCTTGCCATCGCCCTCGGCATCGCCTGGCTGGCCTATTATCTGTTCCATTCGTTCGCCCTGGGCGCCTTCCTGGCCGGCCTGGTGATGAACGCCTCGCCGCTGGGCCACAACGCCGCCGAACGGTCCCTGCCCCTGCGCGACGCCTTCGCCGTGCTGTTCTTCGTCTCGGTCGGCATGTTGTTCGACCCCATGATCCTGGTGCGCCAGCCCTGGGCCGTTCTGGGCGTCCTCGGCATCGTCATCATCGGCAAGTCGCTGGCCGCCCTGGCCATCGCCCGCGTCTTCAGGCTGGACCGCTCCACCGGCCTGACCGTCGCCGCCTCCCTGGCCCAGATCGGCGAGTTCTCCTTTATCCTGGCCGCCCTGGGCGTCAGCCTGGGCGCCATGAGCCGCGAGACCCACGACCTGATCCTGGCCGCCGCCCTGCTGTCGATCTCGCTGAACCCCTTCGTCTTCCTGTTCACCGACCGGATGGGCGGCCGGCCCCGCCCGCCGGTTTCGGGCTCGCCCGAGGCCAAACAGGCCGCCATCGATCACAAGGCCGAAATGGCCGGCCCCAACCCGGCGACGGCGTGAAACTGTCCTTGGCCTCGAACCCCGATCATCGTTAACTGACCCCATGGACGCGACGAACACGACACAGGCCGCCCTCCACTATGGCGACGGCGAATTCGCGGTGTTGAAACCGGGACGGTTCGTGCGCTGCGCCGTCACGGAAAAGCCGATCCCGCTGGAGGTGCTGCGCTACTGGAGCCCGACCCGGCAGGAGGCCTATTTCGGCCCGGCCGAGTTCATCGCCCGGATGACCGCCCCTTGATCGGCCGCCGCCCGCTGCTGCTCGGCTTCGGCGCGGCCCTGGCGACCCCGCGGATGCTGGGCGCCTCGGCCCCGGCTCAGGGCGCGGTCGATCTGGTCCTGAACGGCGCCTGGCGTCAGGGCGGCTACGCCCTGGGCCGCACCGAGCCGCGCGCCCTGATCCTCGTGGACGGCGAGGCCCTGTCCACCGCCTCGACCGACGGCCTCTTCATCGTCGGCTTCGACCGCGACGCCCCCGCCCTGGCCGAGATCGAGGTCCGATCCGGCGCCCGATCCACCCGCCGCGTCCTGGACGTCGCGCCCTACGCCTTTCCCTCGACCCGCGTGGACGGCCTGCCCCCCGCCACGGTCGAACCCAGCGATCCGGCGCTTTTGGACCGCATCCGCCAGGAGGTCGCCCTCAAGACCGAGGCCTTCGCCAGCCGGGCCGACGCCGACGACTTCCGCGACGGCTTCATCTGGCCGCTCGAGACCTACCGCATCTCCAGCGAATGGGGCGCCCAGCGTATCCTGAACGGCACCCCGGCGCGGCCCCACTACGGCGTCGATCTGGCCGCCCCGGCCGGGACCGTGATCCGCGCCCCGGCCGACGGCCGCATCGTCTTCACCCGCCCGAACATGCATTTCGAGGGCGGTCTGACCCTGATCGACCACGGCCAGGGCCTGATCAGCGCCTATCTGCACCAGTCGCAACTGGACGTGACCCCGAACCAGCCCGTCCGGCGCGGCGATCCCCTGGGCCGCGTCGGCATGACGGGCCGCGCCACCGGCCCCCATCTGTGCTGGCGCCTGAAATGGCGCGACCGCAATCTGGACCCGTCCCTGCTGGTCGGCGCCCGCGCGCCCCGGCGTCTGGCCTGATTTTATGGCTCAGCTTGCGAGAGTAAGGATAAACACGTAGCTTCCCCGCCTCGCTTCGGGGGCTCCGATGTCATCGCTTCAATCGCTGGCCGTTCTGCTGGTGGACGACAATCAGCATATGCGCGCCATCACCTCGGCCGTGCTGAATTCCGCTGGCATCCACAAGGTTCACGAAGCGCCCGACGGCGCCGTCGCCCTGGACATTCTCAGCCACCAGCCCGTCGATCTGGCCATCGTCGATTACAACATGTTCCCGCTGGACGGCGTCGAGTTCACGCGGCTGGTCCGCACCGGCCCGGACAGCGCCAACATCTACCTGCCCATCATCATGATGAGCGGCCATGCCGAAAAGAGCCGCATCTATGCGGCCCGCGACGCCGGCGTCACCGAATTCCTGGTCAAGCCGATCACCGCCAAGGCCATCCTCGACCGGATAAACGCGGTCATCCTCAAGCCCCGCGCCTTCATCAAGACGAGCGCCTACTGCGGTCCCTGCCGCCGACGTCGCGACGTCGAGGCCTATGCCGGGCCGTTCCGCCGCGCGGCCGATTCCAGGCGATCGCCCAGGGCCGCATAGACCCTGTCCGGCCAGCGCCGGTGAACCCAGAACCAGTCCTCCGGAACCTCGCGAACCCGATCCTCGACAAAGCGGTTCACCGCCTGGACGCCCGCCAGCACGTCAGCCGCCTTGTCCGCGGTCTCGGGGATCATGATCGGCTCATGCGCCGTCACCCGGAACCGCACGCCGGGCAGACGCACCACCGACAGGGGCTGGATCACCGCCCCGAACTTCAGCGCCAGCCGCGCCGCCCCCGGCGAGGCGTTGACCGGCTGACCAAAGAACTCGACCTCCGGCCCCTGATTGTATTTCTGATCGACCAGCAGGGCGATGGAATCGCCCCGCTTCATCCCCGCCATCAGCTCGCGCGTCCCGTCGCCCTTGGGCGCGAACAGGCGAATGCCGTAGCGCTCGCGGCTCTGGCGGATCAGGGCGTCCACATAGGGATTGTTCGCCGCCCGATAGGTCACCTGGCACGGCAGGCCCGAGGCCATGATCACCGCCGCCATGACTTCGAAATTCGCCAGATGGCCCGAGATCAGCACAGCCGCCTTGCCGCTGTCACGCAGGGCGTGCAGCCGCTCCATCCCGACCACCTCGACCCGCCCGCCCTCGGGCGTCAGCTGATCCATGACCGCCAGTTCGGCGAAGGTCCGACCCGTCCGGTCCCACTGTTCCAGCGCCAGGGCCTCGCGCTGGGCGTCCGTCATGTCGGGGAAGGCGATCCGCAGATTGCGCATCACCGTCTTCTGGGTGCCCGTCTTCGGTCCCAGCGTCCGCAACAGCCAGCCGCCCAGGCCCGAGGCGCGCTCGACCCCGAGCAGGCGCAGGAACGAAAACAGCGCCTGGAAGGCGACGGCCTGCAGGCGCCAGATCAGGTCCTGCCGCACGCTTGTGGCGCTGCCGCCCTTCGGGCTGTTTGAGCGCGCCTCTGAGGCGCGCTCAAACTTCGGCTCTTCTCGCGTGTTTTCACCAGGCAATCGTCAATCCACCGTCCACCACAAGGGTCTGCCCCGTCACATAGGCCGAGGCGGGGCTGCACAGATAGACCGCCGTGCCGGCGATTTCATCCGGCTGGCCGATCCTTTTCAGCGGCGCGGGCTCCGTCACCGTCTTCAGCAGCTCCGGATTCTCCCACAGATATTTGGCGAAATCGGTCTGGACCAGGCCCGGGGCGATACAGTTGACCCGCACGTTCGACGGGCCCCACTCCACCGCCAGGTTCCGCACCAGCTGCATGTCGGCCGCCTTGGAGATATTGTAGGCGCCGATCAGGGCGTTGCCGCGCAGGCCGCCGATGGACGAGATCACCAGGATCGCCCCGTCCTTGCGCTCCACCATCTGCGGCGCGACCATCTGGATCAGCCAATGGTTCGAGATGACGTTATTCTGCAGGATCTTCTCGAACTGATCGTCGGCGATCCCGCCCATCGGCCCGGCGTAGGGATTGGTCGCGGCGTTGCAGACCAGGATGTCGATCTGACCGAAGGCGGCGTTCGTCTCGTCCACCAGCCGCTGCAGATCCTCCTTGGAGGCGATATTGGCGGGAACCGCGATGGCGCGCCCCTCGCCGTACTTGCCGTTGATCTCGGCGGCGACCTCGTCGCACGGCCCGGCCTTGCGCGAGGAGATGACCACCTTGGCCCCGTGTTCGGCCAGCCGCTCGGCGATCGCCTTGCCTATGCCCCGCGACGAGCCGGTGATGATGGCGACCTTGCCGGTGAGATCGAACAGTTCCATTGGGTTTCCCTTGAGTTCCGCCGGGTTATTTGCGCCCCGGCTCTAGCCGAACGACATTGATAGCCTGATACTCAGGCGATTCCATCCGGGAGTGGCCACCGCCAGCCGATGCGTAACCTGACCACGGGCTTTCTGTACTTCGCCTATCTGTTCCTCGGCATGACCGTGGGGGCGTTCCTGTGGCGTGCGGGCCTGGGCGCCGGCGCGGGCGTGGCGGGCGCGCTCGGGGCGCTGGGTCTGCTGGGCGCCTTCCACGGCATCGTCACGGGCGTCGCCGCCCGTCGCGCCCTGAAGAAGGAGATCGACCAGGTCCGCGAGGCCCACCGCCTGCTGGCCGATGCGATGGAGTCGACCCAGGGCGCCCTGACCGAACTGGCCCACGCCATCGAGAGCGGCGCCCTGTCAGACACAGACGCCCTGACCGGCGAAGTGCGAATGCTGGAGACCCTGGTCCAGCAGATGAGCGAGAGCATCGACCACCGGCTGTCGGCCGCCCCCAGCATCGGGGTCGAGACCTTCGAAGGCCGGCGCCAGGCCCAGTCCAACGTCCTGCTGCGCACCATCCACGAGGCGCTCAGCGAGGGTCGGGTGGACCTCTATCTTCAGCCCGTCGTATCCCTGCCCCAGCGCCGCACGATCTTTTACGAGAGCTTCACCCGCCTGCGCGACGCGACCGACCGGGTCATGATGCCGGCCGAATATCTGTCGCTGGCCGAGGGCGAGGGCCTGGTGCCCGCCATCGACAATCTGCTGCTGTTCCGCTGCGCCCAGATCGTGCGCCGGCTGGCGCGCCAGGACCGCAAGGTCGGGGTCTTCTGCAACGTGGCCCTGACCTCGCTGGGCGACGAGACCTTCTTCCCGCGTTTCCTGGAGTTCCTCAGCGAGAACCGCGACCTGAACCAGGCCCTGATCTTCGAGCTGGGCCAGGCCAATTTCGACGCGCGCGGCGCCGTGGAGGCGCGCAACATGGCGCGGCTGGCCGACATGGGCTTCCGCTTCTCGCTGGACAAGGTCCAGACGCTGGACCTCGACTTCGCCGACCTGCAGCGGGCGGACGTCAAGTTCATCAAGGTGTCGGCCGACCTGCTGATCGAACAGCTTCTGGATCTCGACGGCGGGGCGCCGCTGCGCTCCATGCCCGACATCCAGGCCGCCGACTTCGCCGCCCTGACCCGCCGCTACGGCGTCGAGGTCATCGCCGAAAAGGTCGAGAACGAGCGTCAGGTCGTCGACATCCTCGAGCTGGACGTCGCGATGGGCCAGGGCCACCTGTTCGGCGAACCCCGCGCCATCAAGGAACAGGTTCTGGCCGAGACCGACCCGCCCGCCGACTTCCTGCGCTCCACCCTGCGCAGCGCCGAACAAAGGCGTCGGTTCAGCTGAACCGCCCTGTCTGCCTCCTCCATTTCATGGGGAGGAGACTTTCGTCATGGCGTCCGAGCGGCTACTCAGACGCCATGACCCTCCCCCACGCCCTGCCCCACCTCGGCGCCGTCGCCGGCGATTATGACATCCTGCTCTGCGACGTCTGGGGGGTGATCCACAACGGGCGCGAAAGCTGGGCGACCCCGTGCGAGGCTCTGACGCGGTTCAACCGCGAGGGCGGGCATGTGGTGCTGATCTCCAACTCGCCCCGGCCGGCCTCGGACGTGATCGCCCAGTTGGACGGCCTGGGCGTGCCGCGCGAGGCCTGGAAGGCCTTCGTCACCTCCGGGGACGCCACGCGCGCCGAACTGGCCAAGCGGGCGCCCGGCCCGGCCTGGATCGTCGGGCCAGAGCGTGACGCCCCCCTCTACGCCGGGCTGGGTCTGGACCGCGCCGCCGGCGCAGAGGACGCCGCCTTCATCTCCGTCACCGGCCCCGTGGACGACACGACCGAGACGCCCGAGGACTATCGCGAGCGGTTCGCGGTCGGCGCGGCGCGCGATCTGGAGCTGATCTGCGCCAACCCCGATCGGGTGGTTCAGCGCGGCGACCAGCTGATCTACTGCGGCGGGGCGCTGGCCGACCTGTACGAGTCGCTGGGCGGCCGGGTCGTCATGGCCGGCAAGCCCTATGCCCCGATCTATGATCTGGCGATCAAGGAGGCGCAGACGCTGCTGGGCCGGCCGGTCGATCGGTCGCGCGTCCTGTGCATCGGCGACGGCGTCGTCACCGACATCATGGGGGCCAACGCCCAGGCCCTGGACTGCCTGTTCATCGCCCAGGGCATCCACGGCGACCAGGCCCGGGGCGAGGACGGGACGCTGGATCCCGCCCGCGCCGGCGATCTGCTGAAGGCTGAAACAACATATGCGCGATACGCCGCGCTCGAACTCGCCTGGTAAGGCTCGCCATTTTGTCGCACCGCAGCTAAAGCCTGCAGCATGGTCGAATTGGTACAGCAGCATCCGTCCGGTGGTTACATCCTGGACGAACTTCACGTCGGCATGGCCGCCGAGAAAATCGTGGTCGCCACGGAGGACCGGATTCGGCTGTTCGCCGAGGCGTCCGACGACTTCAACCCTGTCCACCTGGACGAGGCCTTTGCGTCCAAGACCGCCTATCGCGGCCGGATCGCGCATGGCCTGCTGAGCGCCTCGTTCGGATCGGCCGTGGTCGGCACCATCCTGCCGGGCGCCGGGTCGATCTACATCTCCCAGACCCTGGCCTTTCATCAGCCGGTGCGGATCGACGACGTCGTCCGCATCCTGATTACGGTGATCGAGGTCGAGGCCGAGAGCGCGCGGGTCAAGCTGAGCTGCGAAGGCTTTGTCGGCGAGACCATGATCATGGACGGCGTCGCCGTCGTCCGCGTTCCGCGCCGGCGCAAGCCCTCCCAGCGCTGATGCAGATCGTCCGCGACTGGCGCGACCTGCCGAACGCCCTGAGGGGCGCAGCGGTCGCGGTCGGCGCCTTCGACGGCGTGCACCGGGGGCATCAGGCGGTCATTGCGGGCGCAAAGGCCGCCGCCGAACGGCTGGGCGCGCCGCTCGGCGTGGTCAGCTTCGATCCCCATCCGCGCCGCTGGTTCCAGCCCGAGGCGGCGCCCTTTCGCCTGATGACGGCGGACCAGATGGCCCAGGCCCTGGCGCCCCTGGGGGTCGACATCCTGTATCTGCTGCCGTTCGACGGCGAGATGGCGGGCATGAGCGATGCGGACTTCGCCGAAAAGGTGCTGGCGCGGGGGCTTGGCGTGCGCCATGCCGCCGTCGGCTTCGACTTCACCTTCGGCAAGGGGCGGTCCGGCTCGCCCGAAGCCTTGAAGACCTATGGCGAGCGGCTGGGCTTCACGGTTTCGGTGGCCGAGCGGCTGGATGACGCCGACGGGCTGAAACTGTCATCCAGCGCCGTGCGGGAAGCCCTGAAGGCCGGGGACATGGACCGGGCCGCCGCCATCCTGGGCCGCCCCTTCGCTCTTCAGGGCGAGGTGATCCACGGCGACAAGCGCGGCCGCACCATCGGCGTGCCGACCGCCAACATCGCGCTGGGCGATTACATGCGCCCCGCCTACGGCGTCTATGCGACCCGCAGCCGTCTGGCGGACGGGCGGGTCGTCAACGGCGTCGCCAGCCTGGGCGTGCGGCCCATGTATGCGCTGGAGACCCCGCTGCTGGAGGTCTGGCTGTTCGATTTCGACGGCGACCTGTACGGGCAGGTCATCGAGACGGAACTGGTCGCCTGGCTGCGCGGCGAGGAAAGCTTCGACGGACTGGACGCCCTGAAGGCCCAGATCGACAAGGACGCCGATGCGGCGCGAAGGATACTAACTTCCTGATCCCGCGCATCCCGGCGCAAGCCGGGTTGAGCGGAGACTAGAGGGCGCGCAGATCCGCCGCGAACCGTTTCCAGTTCTGCACGTAATGTTCGGCCGACATCTGCAGGACGGCGATCTGGTCGGGATCGCGCTCTCGCACCACCTTGCCCGGCTGGCCCACGACCAGACTGTTGTCGGGAATGATCTTGCCCTCGGTCAGCAGGGCGTTCGCGCCGATGATGCAGTTGCGGCCGATCTTCACCCCGTTCAGCACCACCGCCCCGATGCCGATCAGGCTGTAGTCGCCGACCTCGCAGCCGTGCAGCATGGCCTGGTGGCCGACGGTGACGCCCCGGCCCAGGGTCAGGGGCGAGCCCATGTCGGTGTGCAGGACGCTGCCGTCCTGGATGTTGCTGTCGGGCCCCACAGTGATCGGCTCGTTGTCGCCACGCAGCACCGCGCCGAACCAGACGCTGGCGTTGGGGTGCAGAATCACGTTCCCAATCACCGATGCGCTCGGCGCGACCCAGTATTCGCCGGGCGCGGGAAACTGCGGTTTGCTGTCGCCCAATGTGTAAATGGTCATCAGAACGCCGCCTAATCTTCTAAAAACGAGGGCTTTAACAGATTTCTAACCACGTTAGCATCAGAGTGTTGATGCGATTCGTGGGTCGCCATTTCGGCCCCGGATCCGAAGCCGGATCAAGCCCGATCCGGTCATTAGTCGGGGCTTCGCGTGGCGCGTTGGGATCCGGGTTCGGTTGTTGGGCGGCGGGTCAGTCCCGTTTCTGACGCCCAAGCTGTCGATCCGGGCGGCCGTCACGACACGGGCCACGGCCTTTTCCTCCCCAAGACCAGCCAAGGCGGAACCCGTATGGGGCCGCCTTTTTTCATGCCCTGGAGACGTCCATGACAAAGCGTGCGGCAATGAAGCGTCAGTCCCGTGAAAACGGAATCCTGGATTCGCGGGAGTTCATGGAGGAGTCGAAGGTGCGTCGGCTCCACGCCCCCCATAACGAACGGTCGGGATGGTCGCCCCATTCCTCGAACGACGACCGCGAGCAGGGCTATCTGAAGACGCTGAAGCCGAAGTCGGAGGGCCAGACGGAAATGATGGCGGCCATCGACGCGCATAATCTGGTCATGGCGCTGGGCCCGGCAGGCACGGGCAAGACCTATCTGGCCGTGGCCAAGGCGGTCGAGGCGCTGGAGGCCGGCAAGGTCGGCCGCATCGTGCTGAGCCGCCCCGCTGTCGAGGCCGGGGAGTCGATCGGCTTCCTGCCCGGCGACATGGAGGACAAGCTGGCCCCCTATCTGCGCCCGCTTTACGACGCCCTTTCGGACCGGCTGAGCATGAAGCGGGTCAAGGCCCTGATGGCGGAGGGCCTGATCGAGATCGCGCCCATCGGCTATATGCGCGGCCGCACCCTGAACAACGCCTTCATCGTCGTCGACGAGGCCCAGAACTGCACCTATGTGCAACTGAAGATGCTGCTGACGCGGCTGGGCTGGCATTCGACCATGGTGGTCACGGGCGACCCGCAGCAGTCCGACCTGCTGCCGGGCATTTCCGGCCTGGCCGATATTTCGGCCCGTCTGGAGGCCATCGACGAAATCGCCGTGGTGCGCCTCGCCGAACGCGACATCGTGCGCCACCCGCTGGTGGCCTCTATGATCGGGGTGATCTGAGCCCGAACCGCCCTGCATCCAAGCTTCTCTATGTCGTCAGACGGACCGGCGAACCCAGGCGCAGTGCGCGCCTGGGTTTTACGCTTGGGTGCGCCCGGGCGGACTTGCGCTGCGGCGTTTGACTGGACCTCTGACTGAAACGACTTGTGATCCGCCCATCAGGCATAACGCCGTTCCATTACATCCATTTCGTATTGTGAACGCTCTCAATCCGTGCTTTCCTTTGCGTGCGAGGGGACGAAGATCCTCCGTGCAGGGAGCGGAACGATCATCGGCCATTCGGGCCGGCGAACCACGGCGCGACAAACGCCATCCGCAAACATGATCGAAAAGCTCGCCTCGGCGAGCAACGATGTCGGCTGCCCGCCGTCATCCCCGATGGTGTGCGCCGCGTCCCAACTTCTGTTCTGACGGCCGTCGCCGTCTCTGGATGAGTTTGGGAGCCGGTATGAATTTCCTCTCGTTGTCGCTGATCAGTCGTCTCGCCCTGGCGACGGCCATCGGCATGACGCCTGTCGCGGTGTTCGCCCAGACGGACGGCCGGCCAGTCTCGAGCGAACCCGCCTCGGCCACCCCCGTCGCAACCGAAGTCGACGCAACCGAAGCCGCCGCCCGGGCCGACGCCTTGCTGGCCCGGATGACGCGTGACGAGAAGCTGCAGCTGATACACGGCTATTTCCCGCCGATGGCCGCGCAGACGCCCGGCGCTCCCGTCGCCGACATGATTCCTTCGGCCGGCCATATCCCCGGCATACCCCGCCTGGGCATACCGACCCTGCGCGAAAGCGACGCCAGCCTGGGCGTCGCCAACCAGGTCGAACAGCGCAAGGGCGACGTCGCCACCGCCCTGCCCTCCAGCCTGGCGACGGCCGCCACCTTCGATCCCGAGATCGCCTATGTCGGCGGGGCCATGATCGGGTCCGAGGCGCGGGCCAAGACCTTCAACATCCTGCTGGCCGGCGGGGTGAACCTCACCCGCGATCCGTGGAACGGACGGAATTTCGAATATCTGGGCGAGGATCCGCTGCTGGCCGGGGTCATGGCCGGGGACCATATCCGCGGCGTCCAGTCGAACAAGATCGTCTCGACCATCAAGCATTTCGCCTTCAACGCGCAAGAGACCGGGCGGATGATCATGGACGCGCGCCTGGACGAGGCGTCCCTGCGCGAAAGCGACCTGCTGGCCTTCCAGATCGCCATCGAGCGGGGAAATCCCGGCTCGGTCATGTGCGCCTACAACAAGGTCAACGGCGACTGGGCCTGCGAGAACGACTTCCTGCTGAACCAGGTGCTGAAGCGCGACTGGAAGTACGACGGCTGGGTCATGTCCGACTGGGGCGCGGTCCATTCGACCGAGAAGGCGGCGCTGGCGGGTCTGGACCAGGCTTCGGGCCAGGAACTGGACCGGGCCCTGTATTTCGACGCGCCGTTCCGTGCAGCCCTGGACGCCGGGCGGATTCCCGAGGCGCGGCTGGACGACATGGTGCGCCGTCTGCTGGTCGGCCTGATCGAGACCGGGGTTCTGGATGCGCCGGTGGTCACGACCCCGCAGCCCATCGACTACGCCCGGAACGCCGAGGTGGCCCAGCGCGCCGCCGAGGCGGGCATCGTGCTGCTGAAGAACCAGGGCGGGGTCCTGCCCCTGGCCAGGACGGCCAAACGGATCGTGCTGATCGGCGGCCATGCCGACGTCGGCGTCCTGTCGGGCGGCGGGTCGTCCCAGGTGCGGTCGGTGGACGGCGCCCCGGTCGAGATTCCGCTGACCTCAGGCGCTGCGGCGTCTTTCGCGCGGGTCACCTGGCATGCCTCGTCGCCGCTGAACGCCATTCGCGCCGTCGCGCCGGACGCGACCGTGACCTATGTCGATGGCAGGGATGCTGCGGCGGCGGCTGCGGCGGCGCGCGCGGCGGACATCGCGGTCGTCTTCGCCACCCAGTGGACCACAGAGGCCCAGGACGTCGAGAGCCTGTCGCTGCCGGACGACCAGGACGGACTGATCGAGGCCGTGGCCGCCGCCAACGCCAGGACGGTGGTGGTGCTGGAGACCGGCGGGCCGGTGCTGATGCCCTGGCTGGAAAAGACCCCGGCGGTGATCCAGGCCTGGTATCCCGGCCAGCGGGGGGGCGAGGCCATCGCCCGCATCCTGTTCGGCGAGGTCAATCCGTCCGGCCGCCTGCCGATCACCTTCCCCGCCTCGGCCGACCAGGCGCCGCGCCCGACCGTGCCAGGCCTGGCCGAGATGAAGGCCGTGGACGCCGCCGCCGCCTCCAACCCCGGGGCGCCGCAGGGGGCCGGGCTGCAGCCCTTCGCCGTCGATTATGTCGAGGGGTCGGACGTCGGCTATCGCTGGTACGAACGCGAGGGGCGCAAACCCCTGTTCCCGTTCGGTTACGGCCTCAGCTACACAAGCTTCGCCTATTCCAACCTGGCGGTCTCGAACACCCAGGGTCTGAGCGTCGCCGTCGATGTGACCAACAGTGGCGACCGGGCGGGAGCCGAGGTGGCCCAGCTGTATGTCGCCTCGGCCGACCAGCCCAGGCGTCTGGCCGCCTTTGCGCGGATGACGCTGTCGCCGGGCGAGACGCGTCGCATCGTGCTGAAGGCCGAGCCGCGCATCCTGGCCGAATATGACACCGCACTGCCCGGCTGGCGCATCGCACCGGGCGATTACCGCATCACCGTCGCCCGCGACGCCGCCGAGGCGGGGTTGAGCGCGAACGTCACGCTTTCAGGGTCGATCATCAAGCCTTGAGCCAATGCCGCACAACAAAAACGCGGCGCCAATGAGGAGGGAAACCGAGATGAGAATCCACAAGAGGCCCATGCTGGCGGCCTTGATGGCGAGTTCGGCGCTTGTCGCGCCGGCCTATGCCCAGACCGCGGAACAGGCGCCGATCCCGGCGCCCCAAGACCCGACCGAGATCGGCGAAATCGTCGTCACCGGCATCCGCGCGTCGCAGACCCAGTCGATCAACGTCAAGCGCAACGAGACGGCGCTGGTTGATGCGATCTCGGCCGAAGACATCGGCAAACTGCCCGACGTCACCGTCGCCGACGCCCTGCAACGTATCGCGGGCATCCAGATCCGACGTTCCGCCGGTGAAGGCTCGACCGTCAACATCCGCGGCCTGCCACAGGTCGTGACCCTGCTGAACGGCGAACAATATCTGAGCCCGGGCAACCTGGGCGGCGCCCAGCCGAACCTGAACGACGTGCCGTCGCAGCTGATGAACTCGATCGTCGTGTTCAAGTCGCAGGACGTGTCCAACGCCTTGTCCGGCATCTCCGGCACCATCGACCTGCGCACGCGCCGGCCGATGGACTTCAGCTACGGCACGACCGTGACAGGCGCCGCCGAATACCAGACCGGGGAACGCACCCGTCAGGACGACTATCTGATCAACGGCCTGCTGAACTGGCGCGGTGACCGGATGGGCGCAATGATCTCGGGCGTCATGAGCACCTCGAACCTGGGCAACAACTACGCCGGTTCGGCCGGCAGCCTGCTCGGCAGCAACGACTGGGGCGGCTCGGGCAACGCCTGGTTCGCGCCGCATGGCTATGAGATGTTCAACCGCGTCGTCGAGCGCGAGCGGGTCGGCCTCAACGCCGCCTTCCAGTTCGACATCGAGGACGGCATCCGCCTGACGGCCGAAGCCTTCTACACCAAGCAGGACGAATATAACCGCGCCGCCGGCCTTAACGTCTCAAACCGCTGGAGCGGCCTGGGCTGGCTGACGCCGACCGAGTCGACCGACACCGGCCTGGGCTGGCTGGACGTCGAGGAATACGACGTCGACGCCTGGTGGGTGAACTCCTTCACCGTGAACCGCGTCACAAACAACGAAGCCAAGAACTTCAACCTTGAGCTGGACTACGACAAGGGCGGCCCCTTCACCTTCAACGCCCGGGCCATCAAGGCAGAAGCCTCTCTGCTGAGCATGAACGGTCAGGTTCAGGGCGACCTGTCGAACTGGGAGTATGGGTCGGACCGAGCCTTCACCCTGTTCCGTCAGGGCGCGGACCGCACGCGCGGCACCTTCTACCCCGCCTCGATCGCCGCCATGTATCCTGCGTCGCGTTTCTCCAACGGCGTGGTCGGCAGCGAGGGCGGTCGCTACATCAGTCCCAACCCGTTTGGCTACGGGGCGGATCCGCAACTGCACATCGACACCGGCGGATCAAAATTGGCCTGGAGCGGTTTCGAAAACAACATCGTCGGCGGCCTGGGGAATGTTCCGCTGAGCCAGTATATGTCGAACCTCGACAGCTATACGGTCGGCGCCTATTCGTCGGAAGGCAACCAGCGCAACAGCTCGGACCTGACCGTCGTCCGCTTCGACGGTTCCTATGAGTTCCAGGAAACGCCGGCCTTCGGTTTCCTGACCCGCGTAGACGCCGGCGTCCGCCACAGCGCGCGCGAAGTGTCGATCACCAGCTTCCACCTGTTCTCGGACTTCTACGCCGGACAGGGCGAAGGCAATCCAGCGGGCTGCTCGGCCCAGTGGAAGGCCATCGATGTCGTGATGGACCAATCGCAGTGCCGGGCGGGTGAGTTCGTCTCCAATCCCGGCTTCAACGCCGCACTGCCTGTGGCTGCAACGCCCAGTTCCTGCACCAATGGTGCGGTCGCCAACACCCCGACCTGCTTCCAAGGCTATACGGTCAACCGGCCGACGCTGCTGCGTGAGAACAACAATACCTATTTCCTGACCGACTTCGGCTCGGTCGCGTCAGGCATTCCTGGCGTGTGGGTGGCGGACCCCCGGGACTTCGACGATCCTCGCGCCTTCCAGGAACGGGTGTTCGGAAACGCCTATGACGTGATCATCCCCGGCAACTCCTATGACGTCGATCTCTATGAGGACAGCGCCTATCTAAACGGCGCCATCGAGTTCGGCCAGTTGCACGGCGACATCGGGGTTCGGTACGTCCGTACGGAACTGCGGGCGCGTCAGAACCTGACGGGCGAAACCCGCGCCTATGGCGACACCAACAACGACGTCGGCGACAGCATCTCCAGCCGCAGCTACGACGACTGGCTGCCGACGGCGAACCTGGCCTACGACTTCACCGACAAACTGCGACTGCGCGGGGCTTACGCCAAGACCATGATCCCGTTGGATCTGGGCAACTACGGCGGGGGCGTCACGATCTCGACGGCTGATACGCCCGAACTGCAACCGGGCGAAACCCCCGATCCCACCCGTCCTCCCGTCGGCGTTCGTCGGGTCACGGGTGCAACTCTGGGCGGAACGGTGGAGTTGAACCCCTGGCGATCCACAAACTACGATCTCGCCCTGGAATATTACCACGGGCCCGCGACGATGTTTAACGCCGCGATCTTCCGCCTGGATATCGAAAGCTTCGTCACGCGTCGTACGGTCCCGCAAAGCGGATCCTATGCCGACGGCGATGGGGTCATCCGTCGTCTGGTGGATGTCAACCGCCCGGTGCAGGGTGAAGGCGGGCAGCTGCAAGGCGTGGAGCTGGGCGCCAAGATCGGTTTGTCCGACTTCATCGACACCCCGATCTGGTCCGACTTTGGTTTCGACGGCAGCTACACCTATTCCGACAGCACATCGAATGATCCGGCCCTGGACGGCAGCGAACTGCCGTTCATGGACAACTCCGAGCATTCGCTGAACGCTGCGGTCTGGTACCAGGGCGACAAGCTTCAGGCTCGGGTCGCCTGGAACTATCGGACGCCTCGCTTGAACGGCACCATGGGCACAACCCTCGACGGGAAGCAGGTGTTCATCCCGATCTACCAGGACACGTCGCAATACGTGGACGTGAACGTGACCTATGACGTCAACGACATGGTCACGGTCTACGCCAACGGCTCGAACGTCTTGGGCGAAATCGAGGAATACTACCTCGAGTTCAAGGACGGCGCGAAGCAGTTCCAGGCCCGCAACGAGTTCGAGCCGCGTTACACCATCGGCGTTCGCGCTCGGTTCTGATCTCTTCCTGAGCAGACTGGCCGGCGACATTCGTGTCGCCGGCCTCTTTTTTCGCGTATTGGTATTCGGCCATGGATGAGATCGACGATCCTCGCATCCGTTCTGTCGTCATCGTCGGCGGCGGCACCGCCGGCTGGATGACGGCTGCGGCCCTGGTCCAGCATTTCCGCACTGCGCCGCTGAAGATCACCGTGGTGGAGTCTTCCGACATCGGCACGATCGGCGTGGGCGAGGCGACCATTCCCACCCTCCGTCGGTTCTATGCGCAGCTGGGCCTGCACGATGACGACGTGATGCGCGCCACCCAGGCGACGTGCAAACTGGGCATCCGTTTCATCGACTGGTCCGGGCCCGGCTCGGACTTCATCCATCCCTTCGGCCTGTATGGTCAGGACGTCAAAGGGATCGGGTTTCATCATTACTGGCTGAAGCAGCACCGCGCGGGCGACGCCGCGCCGCTGGCGTCCTATTCCCTGGGGGCGTCGCTGGCCGCCGGCGGCAAGTTCACCCTGCCCTCGCCCAATCCGCCGTCGTCTTTGTCGGTGTTCGACTGGGCCCTGCATCTGGACGCCGGCCTGTTCGCCCAGCATCTGCGCGCCTATGCCGAGGCCGGGGGCTGCGCCCGGATCGACGCCCGGATCCGCTCGGTCGAGCTGCGGCCCGAGGACGGTTTCGTGCGCGCCCTGACGCTGGACGACGGGCGCGAGGTCGAGGGGGATCTGTTCGTCGACTGTTCGGGCTTCAAGGGGCTGGTGATCGGCGAGGCCCTGGGCGTCGGGTTCGAGGACTGGGGCCGCTGGCTGCCCTGCGACGCGGCCTATGCGGTGCAGAGCGCCAACCGACCCGGCGACGCGCCGGCTCCCTTTACGCGCGTCACCGCCCGGTCGGCCGGCTGGCAGTGGGGGATCCCGCTGCGCCACCGCGCGGGCAACGGCCTGGTGTTTTCCAGCGCCCATCTGAGCGACGATCAGGCCCTGGCCGAGCTCATGCCTCATCTGCTGGGCGATCCGCTGACGGAGCCGCGGCGGATTCCGTTCCGCCCCGGTCGGCGCACCCAGGCTTGGGCCAGGAACTGCGTCGCCATCGGCCTGTCTGCGGGTTTCCTGGAACCGTTGGAAAGCACCAGTATCGCCCTGATCGAGACCGGGATCGAACGGCTGAAGGCCCTGTTCCCCGACCGCCGCTTCGCCCAGCCGATCCTCGACGAGTTCAACGACCAGACCGCGCGCGAGATGGAGCGGGTCCGCGACTTCATCATCCTGCACTACAAGCTGAACCGGCGCACCGACACGGACTTCTGGCGCGACTGCCGCGAGATGGCGATCCCCGAGACGCTGGAGCGCAAGATCGCCCTGTGGACGGCGCGGGGCCAGTTCGTCCGTTATCGGTGGGAGATGTTCCACCCGGCCAGCTGGCTGGCCATCTATGACGGCTTCGGCCTGTACCCGGACAGTCACGATCCCGCCGTGGACGCCATGGACCCCGCCTATCTGAGCCGCAGCCTGGCCGAGATGCGCGCCAATATCGCCGACCTGGTCGCACGCACCCCCGACCACACCCATTTCCTGGCGGGGCTCGATCCCTCCGCCGCCCCCGCCTCAGCCGCATGAGACCCGACATGGACCAGCCCCGCCGCCCCCTGAAGAAGATCTGCATCGTCGGCGGGGGCACCGCCGGCTGGGTCGCCGCCGCCCTTATGGCTGAACATTTCAAGGGGCGGATGGCCGAGATCGAACTGGTCGAATCCGACGACATCGGCACGATCGGCGTCGGCGAATCCACCGTGCCGCCCTTCCTGGAAATGCTGAAGCGGCTGGGCATCGACGAGCGCGACTTCATCCAGAAGACCCAGGCCAGTTTCAAGCTGGGCATCCAGTTCGAGGACTGGACGCAGAAGGGCGAGAGCTATTTCCACCCGTTCGGCGCCATCGGGGCGCCCGTGGATGTCAGCGACTTCTATCCCGTCTGGCTGAAGGCGCGGATGAACGGCTATGACCGGCCGCTGATGGACTTCGCCGCAGCGGCGCGGATGGCGGCCCAGGGGCGGTTCATGCTGCCGTTCAAGGCCCAGCGCACCCCGATCGGTGGCGCATCCTACGCCGTTCACGTCGATGCGAAACGTGTGGCGCGCTATCTGCGCGACTTCGCCGAGGCGCGGGGGGTGAAGCGCACCGAGGGAATCGTCGAGGATGTGGCGACACGGCCCGACGGCTTCGTCAGCAGCCTGAAGCTGAAGTCGGGCCAGACGGTCGAGGCGGACTTCTTCATCGACTGCACCGGCTTCCGCGCCCTTCTGATCGGCAAGACCCTGGGCGTCGGCTACACGGACTGGTCCGAATGGCTGATGTGCGACCGGGCCATTGCGGTCCAGACCGAGAATGTCGGCCCGCCCAAGCCCTATACATTGGCCCAGGCGCAGGATTGCGGCTGGCGTTGGCGGATTCCGCTGCAGCACCGGACCGGGAACGGCCACGTCTTCTGCAGCCGCTACATGTCCGACGACGAGGCGACGGCGCGCCTGTTGGAGCAGGTCGAAGGCCGGCCGGTGGTCAATCCGATGGTGGTGCCGTTCAAGACCGGGGTGCGCGAGAAGATCTGGGACAAGAACGTCCTGTCCCTGGGCCTGGCCAGCGGTTTCATCGAACCGCTGGAATCGACGGCCATCCACCTGATCTATCGCGGCATGGACTTCCTGTTCCGGCTGATGCCCGACCTGGACTGCGATCCGAATCTGATCGCCGAGTACAATCGGCGGATGACCGTGGATTACGAGGAGATCCGCGACTTCATCATCCTGCACTACGCCCTGACGCGACGCGACGACACGGCCTTCTGGCGCGCCTGCCGCGACATGGTCCTGCCCGAGGGGCTGCAGCACAAGCTGGAGGTCTTCCGCGCCAACGGCAGCCTGGTCGAGGCGCTGGACCCGCTGTTTCGCAATGTCAGCTGGTATGCGGTGATGGACGGGATGGGCGTGCGGCCCCGGTCCTATCCGCCGCTGGTGGACCGGATCGACTTCAACGGCCTGACCGACGAGATGGACCGCGCCGCCAATATCCTGAACGCCTTCGTCGCCGATCTGCCGACGCATCAGGCCTTCATCGACACCCACTGTCAGGCCCCGCCCGTGGCGGCGCCCGCGCCTTTGGTCGTGCCGGCCTGATACCGGCGTGCTTGCCTTCGCGCGGCCAAGGCTGACACAATGGCGCAGGGGATAAGGGATCAGAGTTTGCGTCGCGCCGTCACCATCAAACACGTCGCCGCCGAGGCGGGCGTTTCGCTGCAGACCGTGTCGCGAGTCATCAACAACGAGCCGAATGTACGTCCGGTGGTGCAGGAGCGGGTGCGCGCCGCCGTGGCCAAGCTGGGCTATGTCCCCAGTCTGGCGGCGCGGCGGATGGGCGGCTCGCGCTCCTATCTGCTGATGGCGCTGAACGACCGGGACCGGACCATCGAGGGCTGGAAGTCCGGCGAGGGCACCGACTGGGTCGACCAGATGCTGATGGGCGGCATGCTGAAGTGCGAGGCCCACGGCTATCGGATGATCTTCGAACTGGTCGACACCCATTCGGACCACGTCGATGCGGCGGTGCGCGGGGCCATCGCCGCGCTGCACCCCGACGGCGTCATCCTGACCCCGCCCCACTCTGAGAACCCGGCCATCACCGGCCTGCTGAGCCAACTGGGCCTGCCCTTCGCCCGGATCGCCTCGATCGCAGAAGGGGACGGATTCGCGGTGTCGATGGACGACGCCAAGGCGTCGGCCTTCGCCGTCGATCACCTGCTGGGCCTGGGCCATGTCCGCATCGGCTTCATCACCGGCAGTGAGGAATATGCGGTCAGCGGGGCGCGGCTGGAGGGGTATCGCCGCGCCATGTCGGCCTCGGCGCACGGCCTGGACGAGACGCTGGTCGCGCGCGGCGATTTTTCCTACGAGTCCGGCGTCGCCGCCATGGAGACCCTGCTGGCCCTGCCGTCGCGGCCCACCGCCGTTCTGGCCAGCAACGACCGCATGGCCCACGCGGCCCTGCGCACGGCCAGACGGAACGGCCTGGCGGTCCCGGCCGACCTGTCGGTCATCAGTTTCGACAACACGCCCCTGGCCCGGTTCGCCGACATGACCGCCGTCATTCAGCCGATCGCCGAAATGAGCGCCGTCGCCGCCGAACTGCTGATCCGCTCCACGGCCGGCGACGCCGACCTGCCCCGGCAGAGCATGGTCGATTTCGGCTTCGCCCCCAGAGGCTCCACGGCGCCGCCGAAGTCCTGATCCGTCGTCGGGACCCGCTCGGCCAAACGCCCGACGCCGCTGTCGTCGCGGCCTGGGCGGTTAATGAAACGTACACGGCTTAATTGTCTTTCATCCGCCGCCTCAACGTCATGCATCGGCGTTCGCAGTGTCGCCTCGGCGACATCACCGCCGGTTACTGATCGCCGTTCAGGCCAAGCTTGGGGAAAAACGATGGCGAATGAATTCAAGACGCGGCTTATGGCTGCGGCGGCGCTGACCGGCGTGATGGCGGCGGCGCACGGGGCCCAGGCCCAGTCGGCGGAGCCGGCGACGCTGGACGAGATCATCGTCACGGCCCAATTGCGCGCACAGAAGACCATTGAGGTCCCGTTCGCCCTGACCGCCTATTCCGGCCAATTCCTCGAGGACCTGGGCATTCAGGAGTTCGAACAGCTGTCGGCCTTCGTGCCCGGCTTCCTGGTGCAGAACCAGTCGCCGAACAATCCCGGCTTCGTGATGCGCGGCATCACCTCGGACTCGGGCGCCGCCACGGCCGAGCCGCGCGTGTCGGTGTTCCAGGACGGCGTGTCGATCTCCAAGTCGCGCGGCTCCTATGTCGAACTGTTCGACCTGGAGCGCGTCGAAATCGCCAAGGGTCCGCAATCGACCCTGTACGGCCGCGGCGCCCTGATCGGCGCCGTCAACCTGGTCCAGAATCGCGCTCAGCCGGGTGAGACCGAAGCCTACGCCAATATCGAGGCCGGCAACGAAGACTATCGGATGGTCGAGGGCGCGCTGAACCTGCCCGTCGGCGAGACGGGCGGCCTGCGCCTCGCCACCCGCCTGAAGACGCGCGGCGGTTCGGTCGAGAACCTGCTGGGCGGCGAAGACTATAACGCCATCGAGACCAAGGCCGTGCGTCTGTCGGGCGCCTGGGCGCCGTCGGACGCCATGCGGTTCGACGTGATCGGCAACTATCAGAACGACCACGCCTCGGGCACCTCGTTCAAGTCGATCGCCTACGAACCGGCCGATCCGAACACCGGCGCGGTGTTGGGCGGCAAGGAGCCCTGGGAGGGCGCGGCCCTGACGCCGGGCGGCGATTTCGACGGCGGCAAGACGCTGGGCCTGAGCCGCGAAGTCTGGGGCGTGACGGGTCTGGCCCGGATCAATCTGAATTCGGCCTGGACCCTGAACTCGACCACCGCCTATCGCGAGTTCGACAACTACGAGACCTTCGACGCGGACGGCGTCTCCCTGCCCATCCTGACGGCGGCGGAAGAGACCCATGGCGAACAATGGAGCCAGGACCTGCGCCTGGGCTTCGACAACGGCGGTCGCCTGACGGGCTTCGTCGGCGCCGGCTGGTTCCACGAGGAAGGCTACCAGCGCGCCCCGGCCCAGTTCGACGAACGTCTGGTTCTGGCACAACTGGCCGGGCTGCTGGACGGATCGCCGACGGCGGTCGGCGACAACACCCTGCCGCTGTCGGTCTATCCGACGGTGGCGCGCAACGTGCTGACCTCTATGCTGACGCCGTTGGGCGCCGGCGCCTACGCTGCTCCGATCACCGCCAATCTCGACTCGAACCATATCGAGACCTCGACCAACAGCTCGGAACTGACGTCCTATGACGTCTTCGCCGACGCCACCTACGCCTTCACCGACAAGTTCGAAATGTCGGCTGGCGTCCGCTACACCCGCGACGACAAGACCACCGGCTATGCCAGCTCGGTCGATAGCCGGTCGGCCCTCGGCGCCCTGCTGGCGATCCAGGCCGGCGCGATCCCGGCGGCCCAGGTGCCGGCCTTCCTGGCCGCCATGGCCAATCCGGCCTTCGCCAACCTGCCCGCCAGCGTCTTCCCGCTGTTCGGCCTGACATCGCAGCCGACGGCCAACAACGGCGATTTCTCCTACTATGACTCGGAAGACGACGGCGTCACCTGGCGGGTCACGGCCCGCTACGAACTGACCGACGACACCAATGTCTACGCCAACTATGCACGGGGCCGTCGTCCGGAAGTGATCAGCGCCTCGGGTCCGTCCGCCCCCGGCGGCGCGGCGCGCTTCAGCCCGGTCGATGCGGAAACGGTCGACAGCTACGAGATCGGCGCCAAATCGGCCCTGCTGGACGGGCGCCTGCGCGTGGACGGCGCGGTCTTCATGTACAACTACGAAAACTTCCAGACGACGATCCAGCAAGGCACGCAGTTCATCACCACCAACGCCGGCGAAGCCAAGTCCTACGGCTTCGAGGGCCAGGCCAACTTCGCCGTGGCCTCGATGCTCGACCTGTTCGCCACCTACGCCTACAACCACTCGCGCTTCGAGAACGGCATCTACGACGGCAACCAGTTCCGCCTGTCGCCAGACAACGCCGCCTCGATCGGCGCGACCTGGCGCCTGCCGGTGACCGGCGGCGAGATCGAGGTCCAGCCGACCTACACCTGGCAGTCCAAGGTCTTCTTCAGCGACGACAACGACATCCCGGCGCTGCAGAAGGCCAACTTCGTCGCCGACCTGATCCAGGACGAATATCAGGACGCTTACGGTCTGTTGAACCTGCGTATCCGCTACACCCCGGACTCGACCAACTGGGGCGTCGAAGCCTTCGGCGAGAACATTCTCGACGAGGAATACATCAAGGACGCCGGCAACACCGGCGACGCCCTGGGCATGCCGACCTTCATCGCCGGTCGCCCGGCGGCGTACGGCCTGGTGTTCAAACTGAAACTCTGAGGATCGAACGATGAATCTGGATCGCCGCAGCCTTCTGGGACTGATCGGCGCGGGGGCGGCGACGCCCGCCGTCGCCCAGACCGCCCATGCCGGTCAGGTCGCCTTCCTCCACGGGGTGGCCAGCGGCGATCCGGATCAGCATTCCGCGGTCTTCTGGACCCGCGTCACCCCGGCCGATCCGTCGGTCGGGGAGATTGCGGTGGTTCTTGAAGTGGCCAGGGACGCCGACTTCACCGACATGGTGCGTCGCTTCCCCGACCTGACCGCCCGGGCCGAGCGCGACTTCACCGTCAAGCACGACCTGCACGGTCGCGGCCTGGAGCCGGGTCGGGAGTATTTCTATCGCTTCATCGCCAATGGCGTAACCTCGCCGGCGGGTCGGGTCCGCACCCTGCCCCAGGGCGCGACGCCGCAGGTGAACCTGGCCGTGGTGTCCTGCCAGCTCTATCCGGGCGGCCTGTTCAACGCCTATGAGGCCATCTCGCAGTTGGACCGGTTGGACGCGGTCGTTCACCTGGGCGACTACATCTACGAATACGGCGCGGCGCCGGGCGACTACGGCATGGCGACGGGCGCGCCGCTGAACCGGGCGCCCCTGCCGCCCCACGAAATCGTCAGCCTGGCCGACTATCGGACGCGCCACGCTCAATACAAGACCGATCCCGATCTGCAGGCCGCCCACGCCCGCGCCGCCTTCATCTGCGTCTGGGACGACCACGAGGTCGCCAACGACGTCTGGATGATGGGGGCCGAGAACCATCAGCCGGCGACCGAAGGCGACTTCGCCACGCGCAAGGCGGCGGCCCTGCGCGCCTATTACGAATGGATGCCGATCCGCGAGGCCAAGGCCGGCGCGATGAAGGAAGCGATCAACCGCAGCTTCCACTTCGGCGATCTGGCCAGCCTGCACATGGTCGAAACCCGTCTGACGGCCCGCGCCGAACAGATGGACTTCGCCAACATCCCCAAGACCGCCGACGGCCGCCCGGACATCGCCGCCTTCGAGGCCCAGCGTCAGGAGCCGTCGCGCGACCTGCTGGGCGAGGGTCAACGCCGCTGGCTGGGCGAGGCCATGAGCCAGTCCAAGGCCGCCGGTCGTCCGTGGCAGATCCTGGGCAACCAGGTCGTCATGGCCCGGGTCAAGGGCCCGAACATCGAACAGATGCTGCCGCCCGCCCAGGTGGCGCAGATGATCGCCAGCCTGCCCGCCGATATCCAGCCCCAGGTCGAGGCCGCGATCCAGCTGTTCAAGCTGGGCCTGCCGTTCAACCTGGACAGCTGGGACGGCTATCCCGCCGGTCGCGAGCGTCTGTACGAGACGATGAAACAGGCGGGCGTCGAGCCGATCGTCCTGGCCGGCGACAGCCACGCCTTCTGGGTCAACGAATTGTATGACAACGGCGGCCAGCGTCGCGCGGTCGAGTTCGGGACCTCGGCCATCTCCAGTCCGTCGCCCGGCGACATGGTCGGCGGCCTGCCGCTGGGCCTGGCGCTGGAAGCCGCCAATCCCGAGGTCAAGTTCTGCGACCAGGCGTCCAAGGGCTATGTCCTGCTGACCCTGGACCGGGATCAGGCGGTCGGCGAACTGCGCGCCGTCTCGACCATCCTGGCCAAGCCGTATCAGAACAAGACGGTGAAACGCTATCGGTTGGCTCAGACCGCGACCGGTCTGGGTCCGCTGGAAGACGTCACCGAACCCGCCTGATCGAGGCCACCGCCAGGGTCGCCCCGCCGAAACAGGCGGCGGCGGCCAGGAACAGGCTGCGGAAGTCCAGACCCAGGTTCTCCAGCAGGACCAGGGCGATCAGGGGCGCGATCGCCTGGGGCAGGGTCACGGCCAGATTGATCAGGCCCAGGTCCTTGCCCCGGTCCTCGACCGACGGCAGGACGTCGGTCATCAGGGCGATGTCGATCGCGCCATAGCAGCCCTGGCCCACCCCATAGAGGGCGAAGGCGACGACCACGGTGGTCCAGTCCTGCGTGGTCGCCAGCACAGCCGCCGCGATGGCCAGCAGCACCCCGCCGGCGATGGCGAGCGGCTTGCGCCGCGTGATGCGCGAGCCGCCCATGGCGACGACGGTGCTGACCCCGACCACCCCCACGACGGCGATGGCGGTCAGCAGCGAATGGCCGGCCTCGGCCGAGCGGCCGGGGAACAGGATCGGAAAGCCGATGGCGTCGGCGATGTAGAAGAGCAGATAGAAGGCCACCAGCGAATAGCCGGTCACCACCAGGAACCGATAGGTCCAGGCCAGGGTGAAGTCGCGAACGGCGAAGGGGTGCAGCAGGCTGGGCAGAGAAAACCCTGACAAGGGCGCCCGCACCCGGTCGGCGGGCGCCGGATCCTCGCGCGACAGCAGGGCGAAGGGCACGGTCGCCGCCAGAACAACGGCGGCCAGGGTCGCGAACCGCGCGACCTCGCCCTGCGGCCCCCAGGCCATCACGACCGAACCGATCATGGCGGCCAGCGGATAGCCCATGCCCATGACCGCGGACATGGCGCTGCGCCGGTTCTCGGGCACCCGGTCCGCGAACAGGGCGATCAGAGGGGCCAGCAGGATATTGAAGGTCAGCTGGAAAGCGACCAGGCTCAGCACCAGGCCCAGCGGGGTCGAGGACTGCTGGATGGCGGCGTAGCTGCCGATGGTCAGCACCGCGCCGACCACGATCCAGGGGCGCCGCCGGCCGAGCCGCGACCGGGTCCGGTCGCTGAGGGCGCCGCCGACGATATTGCCGAGCCCGGCGGCCATACAGCCCCAGAACAGGGCCTGGCTGAGCAACGGCCCCTTGGCCTGACCGTCGATCATCTCGGCGTGGAGGGGCGCGAGCACCTGAAGCAGGGGCGCCACGCCGATGAAGGCGCCGATATAGGCGACGGCGTAACCGATCAGGAAGGCCGACCCGACCGGCCGGGGAGACACGCCGGCGGTCATGCTGCGGGTCTCAGGCCCGGGCGGCCCGCGCCGTCTCGACGCCCAGCGCGCGCAAGGCGGCGGCGGCGATATGGTCCGCGTTGAGCCCCGCCAGAGCATACATGGCGGCGGGGGCGTCCTGGTCCTGGAAGACATCGGGCAGGTTCAGGGTGCGGACCTTCAACCCGCGATCCAGCGCGCCCTTCTCGGCCAAAAGCTGCAGCACGAAGGCGCCGAAGCCGCCCATGGCCCCCTCCTCCACCGTGATCAGGGCCTCATGCTCGCGCGCCAGGCGCAGGATCAGGTCGGCGTCCAGCGGTTTGGCGAAGCGGGCGTCGGCGATGGTGGCGGACACGCCCCGGGCCGCCAGCAGATCGGCGGCCTTCAGCGATTCCTGAAGACGGGTGCCCAGAGACAGGATGGCGACCGACGTCCCCTCGCGCACGATCCGGCCCCGCCCGATCTCGAACGGGGCGGCCAGTTCCGGGATCTCGACCCCGACGCCGTCGCCGCGCGGATAGCGGAAGGCGCTGGGGCGGTCGTCGATGGCCAGGCTGGTCGAGATCATGCCCGCCAGTTCGGCCTCATCGGCGGCGGCCATCAGCACCATGCCGGGCAAGGCGCCCATGAAGCCGATGTCGAACGACCCGGCGTGGGTCGCGCCGTCTGCGCCCACCAGACCGGCCCGGTCCATGGCGAACCGCACCGGCAGCGACTGGATCGCCACGTCATGGACCACCTGGTCATAGCCGCGCTGAAGGAAGGTGGAATAGATGGCGCAGACCGGCTTCATCCCGTCAGCGGCCAGGCCGGCGGCGAAGGTGACGGCGTGCTGTTCGGCGATGCCGACGTCATAGGTGCGGTCGGGGAAGGCCTGGCCGAACAGGTCCAACCCCGTGCCCGAGGGCATGGCGGCGGTGATGGCCACGATCGAGGGATCCAGGGCGGCGTGCTTGATCAGCTCGGTCCCGAACACCTTGGTGTAGCTGGGCGCGTTCGACACGGACTTGGCCTGTTTGCCCGAGATCACGTCGAACTTGACCACCGCATGGAGCTTGTCGGCGCTGCTCTCGGCCGGGGCGTAGCCCTTGCCCTTCTGCGTCACGACATGGACCAGCACCGGCCGGTCCTCGATGGCCGCCGCCTTCTTCAGGATCGGGACCAGATTCTCCATGTCGTGCCCGTCGATGGGGCCGACGTAGTAGAAGCCCAGCTCCTCGAACAGGGTGCCGCCGGTGACCATGCCGCGGGCGTATTCCTCGGCCTTCTTGGCCGCGTTGCGGAACGGGCGTGGCAGATGCTGGGCGACCGAGCGGCCCAGGCGGCGGACGTTCTGATAGGCGCCGCCGGACACCAGACCGGCCAGATAGGCGCTCATGCCCCCGACCGGCGGGGCGATGGACATGTCGTTGTCGTTCAGGATGACCATCAACTGGCCATTGGTCGCCTCGGCGGCGTTGTTCATCGCCTCATAGGCCATGCCGGCCGACATGGAGCCGTCGCCGATGACCGCCACGACCTTGTTCTTCTCGCCCTTCTGGTCGCGTGCGGCGGCGAAGCCGAGGGCGGCGCTGATCGATGTCGAGGCATGGGCGGCGCCGAAGGGGTCGTACTCGCTCTCGCTGCGCTTGGTGAAGCCCGACAGGCCGCCGGGCTGGCGCAGGGTGCGGATGCGGTCGCGACGG
Organism: Brevundimonas sp. TSRC1-1; assembly: GCF_049898245.1. Lineage (NCBI taxonomy): Bacteria > Pseudomonadati > Pseudomonadota > Alphaproteobacteria > Caulobacterales > Caulobacteraceae > Brevundimonas > Brevundimonas sp. TSRC1-1. The sequence goes on along the minus strand of NZ_JAFCXI010000001.1, from coordinate 266,439 downwards.
CCGGTCAGGATCTTGTGGGGATAGCACTGGTGGCCGACGTCCCAGATCAGGATGTCCTTGGGCGTCTCGAACACATGGTGAAGCGCCGTAGTCAGCTCGACCACGCCCAGGCCCGCGCCCAGGTGGCCGCCCGTGACCGATACGGCGTCGATGGTCTCGGCCCGCACTTCTTGCGCCAGCTGTTTCAGCTGGGCGATGTCGAAGCCCCGCATGTCGGCGGGAAACTTGACGGTGTCGAGAAGCGGGGTGTCGGGCATCAGCCGGGAAAACCTTGAAAGTCTGATCAATCAACCCCTGGGGGAGATCAATGTTTCGTATCAGGACCGGCGCTTTAGCACAAAGTCCACGCTCGCCTTGAGGATTTCCGCCTCGTGCCCGAACGGCTCCAGGTGAGCCCTGGCCTGGTCAGACAGGTGCGCGACCCTCTGTCGCGCCGCCTCGAGCCCCAGCAGGGTGACGAAATTGGTCTTGCCCAGGGCCGCATCCTTGCCGCCGGCGGCCTTGCCCATTTCTTCGGCCGAACCTTCCGCATCCAGAAGATCATCGACGATCTGATAGGCCAGGCCGACATCGTGGGCGAAGCTGATCAGGGCGTGCTGGTGCTGGGCCGAGGCCTCGGCGATGATCAGCGGAATCTCGAAGGCGTAGGCGAACAGGGCGCCGGTCTTCAGCCGCTGCATCCGGGCGACGCCGCCCAGATCGTCGCGCACGCCCAGCAGGTCGATCATCTGACCGCCGGCCATGCCCCGCGCGCCCGAGGCCATCGACAGCCGCGCCGCCAGTTCGCACCGCACGACCGCGTCCTCGTGGGTGTCTTCGTGCAGGATGATGTCGAAGGCCGCCGTCTGAAGCGCGTCGCCGGCCAGGACCGCCGTGGCCTCGTCATAGGCGCGGTGGACCGTTGGGCGCCCACGCCGCATGTCATCGTCGTCCATGCACGGCAGGTCGTCGTGCACCAGGCTGTAGGCGTGGACGCATTCCAGGGCGCAGGCGGCGCGCAGCACCGACCGTTCGTCGATATTGAACAGGCGCGCGGCCTCAAGCGCGAAGAAGGGGCGCAGCCGTTTGCCGGGGCCCAGGGCCGCGTAACGCATGGCCTCGGTCAGGCGGGCTTCCGGTCCGTCGGCGCGCGGCAACAACTGGTCCAGCGCGACCGTGACCAGATCTGCGACCTCGGCCACCCGGTCGATCACGGCCTGTTCGGGCGAATTGGCGGCGAGCATAGGGGTCAAAACAGTCGCCCGCCCAGCGGCAGGTCGCGGTCCACCCCGACCAGCACCACCTCGCCGTCCGCATCGGGAAAGCCGAGTGTCAGAACCTCGGACTTCACCGGCCCGATCTGGCGCGGCGGAAAGTTGACGACGGCGGCGACCTTGCGGCCTTCCAGTTCTTCCAACGTGTAGTGGCGGGTGATCTGGGCCGAGGATTTCTTGACGCCGATCTCGGGGCCGAAATCGATCTGGAGCTTGAACGCCGGCTTGCGCGCCTCAGGAAACGGCTCGGCCTTGACGATCCGGCCGACGCGAATATCGACCTTCATGAAGTCGTCGAAGGCGATGGTCGGCGTCATTCGAACGACGCCGCCTCGACGCCCTTGGCCTGGCCGTCCGGTCCAACGACGATCTTCTCGACGCGCAGCTGGGCCGCCTTCAGACGGGCCTCGCAATGGGCCTTCAGCTTGGCGCCCTCTTCGTACAGGGCGATGGATTCCTCCAGCGGAGCCTGGCCTGATTCCAGGCGTGACACGATGGTCTCCAGGCGCTGCAGGGCGTCTTCGAAGCTGAGGTCGGCGGGGATGGCGGCGGCGGTATCGGTCATGGCGCGGACCCTAGAGGGGGGCGAAGCCTGCATCAACGGTGGATGCGGCTATCGCTTCTCGTATCGGCGCTGGGACCAGTATTTGAAGCCCTGGTTATGCACCAGTTTCCAGCCGTCGGCCTTCAGCCGGGCGCCGACCATATGGTTGAAATAGCCGTGGGCGAAGACCAGCACGTCCTGGCCGGTTTCGGCGCGGGCGATCAGCTTGCGCGCCGCCTGTTCGGCGCGGGCCTCGGCCTCGGCGCGGGTTTCCTGGCCGCCGTGGTGGTCGAAGGCGTGCCACCAGAAGCGCGACACCACGCCCCACCATTTCGGCGACAGCTTGATCCAGTCGGGAATCGGCGGCGGCGGCAGGGGCGCCTCGATGAACAGGACGTCCGACATGACCTCACGTCCGGCGGCGGCGGCGGCGGCGGTCTCCTGGGCGCGCTGGCGGGTCGAGGCGTAGATGGCGCCGGCGCCCTGGGCGGTGGCGACCAGTTCCGGCGGCGGGGTCTGGCCGGCCAGCAGGCCGCCGATCTCGTATTTGGCCCACCAGTCGCCGTACTGACGCGCGGTGATCAGGCATTTGCGCGACAGGGCGGGCTCGCCGTGACGCGTCAGGGTGATGGCGCCCGGGCGCAGAGCCGTTACAGCGCCGGACTCAGTCGATCCTGCGGCCTGCGGCGCAGGCTGATCGGTCGAATCGAGGGACAGGGCGGGGGATGACATGGCGATCGGACGGCCCTTAAGTTTCAAGGCTTTAGACGTCCTATTCCTCCCCGAGCGCGGCGACGTGTGCGACCGCGGAGCGGCCTAGTCCTTCAAGGTCGTAACCGCCCTCGAGCGCGGACACAACCTTGCCTGCACAGGTCCGGCGCGCGACTTCCAGAACAGCGCGGGTCGCCCAGGCGAAATCCTCCGCTTCCAGCGACTGGTGCGCCAGCGGGTCGCGACGATGGGCGTCGAAACCGGCCGAGATCAGGATCAGGTCCGGCCGGAAAGATTCCAGCGCCGGCATCAGGCCGCCGGCGAAGGTCGCGCGCCACGCCTCGCGCGCCGCATGGGGCGCCACCGGCGCATTGACGATATTGCCGACGCCGACCTCATCCCCCGCGCCCGTGCCGGGATACAGCGGCATCTGGTGGATGGAGGCCAGGAACAGGCTGTCGTCATGCTCGAACGCGGCCTGGGTGCCGTTGCCGTGGTGAACGTCGAAATCGACCACCGCCACCCGGGCCATGCCCTCGGACTGGGCGACCCGCGCCGCGACCGCCACGGAGGAGAACAGGCAGAAGCCCATGGCGCGATCCGGCTCCGCATGGTGGCCGGGCGGTCGGACGGCGGCGAAGGCGCGGTTCATCTCGCCGCGCGCCACGGCCCGGACCGCGTCGATCGCCGCCCCTGCGGCCAGCCGCGCCGCCGGAACGCTGCCGGGAGACAGCACGGTGTCGGCGTCGAGCCGGTTCAATCCCTCGGCAGGGGACGCCTCAAGCAGGCGCGCGACATAGGCGGCCGGATGCACCCGCTCCAGATCCGCGACCTCGGCCAGGGTCGCCGCGCGGCGGTCACCGGCCAGACCGGCGTCCTCCAGCGCCTCCAGCACCGCCTTCAGCCGCGCCGGGCTCTCGGGGTGGCCGGCGCCGGGCGTATGATCCAGCATGGACGGGTGGGTGAAGAGCGGCGCGGACATTCCGACGACGATACGCCGTCGGCCGGACCTTGTCGCCGGTGACGCGCGACGCGGCGCAATGTAGAGCCGAGCCATGACCGAGACCGTGATCCGCGCCGCCCGACCCGAAGACGCCGCCGCCCTGGGCGCTTTGGGCCGCCAGACCTTCATCGACACCTTCGTCACCGGCTTCAGCATCCCCTATCCGCAGGACGACCTGAACGCCTTTCTCGACGCCAGTTTCGATCCCAAACCGACGTTGAAGAAGCTGGCCGAGTCCGGCTGCGCCTGGTGGGTGGCCGAGCGGGAGGGCGAACTGCTGGCCTTCGCCAACGCGGGTCCCAACGGCCTGCCCCACCCCGAGGCGCGCCCGGAGCACATGGAGTTGCGCCGCCTCTATGTGTCGAAGGCCGCGCAAGGCCTGGGCCTGGGCACGAAACTGCTGACCCTGTCGCTGGACTGGATGGAGGCCCATACCCAGGGGCCGCTTTGGATCGGCGTCTGGAGCGGAAATGAAAAGGCCCAGCGTCTGTACGCCGCCTATGGGTTCGAGAAGGCGGGCGAATACGAATACCCGGTCGGCGCCTGGCGCGACCACGAGTTCATCTTGCGACGCGGATAGACTATGGTGCGGGCATGACCCGCGCCGAACTGCTGGAAAAGCTGCGTGAGCTGAAGCCCTGGCTCGAGGAGCAGGGCATCGTGAACCTGCGCCTGTTCGGCAGCTACGCCCGCGACGAGGCGGGACCCGACAGCGACGTGGACCTGCTGGTGGATACTTCCAGGCCCATGGGCATCGAGTTTCTGACCGCGGAACGCCTGCTGGCGGAAAGACTGGAGACGCCGGTCGAGTTCTGTTCCTGGGAAGTCATGCGGCCCTATGTCAGAACAAAGGTCGAGAAAGACCTGATCCTTGTCTGACGAAGCCGACGCGAACCTGATCGCGGAAATCCTGGACGCCGCCAGCCGTGTAAAATCCTACATCGCGTCTGAAGGCCGGGAGGGCTTCATGCGTCAGACGCTGGTTTATGACGCCGTCTGCATGAACCTGTTGCGGACAGGCGAATGCGCCCGCTTCCTGAGCGAGGCCGTAAAGACGCGCCTGCCGGACATTCCATGGCCCGACATCGTCAGTCTGCGAAATCGAGTGGCGCACAGCTACGAAACGTTGAAGCCGGAAGTCCTCTGGCTGATCGCCAGCGTAAGCTTGCCAGAACTGGACCAGGCGCTTCGCAGCCTGAGCGACATCTGATGCTCCTCCCCTTCTTCACCGCCCTGCGCGACGCCAAGGTTCCGGTGTCGATGAAGGAATGGCTCCATCTGATGGAGGCCATGGATCGCGATCTGGCCGGGCGCGAGATCGAGGCCTTCTACCACCTGTCGCGCGCGCTGCTGGTCAAGGACGAGAAACACTATGACCGGTTCGACCAGGTGTTCGGGACCGTGTTCAAGGGCGTGGAGTCGATCGGCGCGGGCGAGGATCTGACCACCGACATCCCCGAGGACTGGCTGCGGCTGCTGACCGAAAAATATCTGACCGACGAGGAGAAGGCGCAGATCGAGGCGCTGGGCGGCTTCGACAAGCTGATGGAGACGCTGAAGCAGCGGCTGGAGGAGCAGAAGGAACGCCATTCCGGCGGCTCGAAATGGATCGGCACGGGCGGGACCAGCCCCTTTGGTCACGGCGGCTATAACCCCGAGGGGGTGCGGATCGGCGGGCCGGGCAAGCATGGCCGGGCGGTCAAGGTGTGGGAGAAGCGCGAATTCCGGAACCTGGACGACACGGTCGAACTGGGCACGCGCAACATCAAGGTGGCCTTGCGCCGCCTGCGCCGGTTCGCGCGCGAGGGGGCGGCGGAAGAACTGGACATCGACGGCACTATCGACGGCACGGCGCGCCAGGGCTGGCTGGACATCCAGATGCGGCCCGAGCGGCGCAATACGATCAAGGTCCTGCTGTTCCTGGACATCGGCGGGTCGATGGACGGCCATATCAAGCTGGTGGAGGAGCTGTTCTCGGCGGCCCGGACCGAGTTCAAGAACCTGGAGTTCTTCTACTTCCACAACTGCCTGTACGAAGGCGTCTGGAAGGACAACCGGCGGCGTCACACCGAGCGGATCCCGACCTGGGACCTGCTGCACAAATATCCCGGCGACTGGCGGGCCATCTTTGTCGGCGACGCGACCATGTCGCCCTATGAGATCACCATGCCGGGCGGCTCGGTCGAGCACTGGAACGAGGAGGCCGGCGCGGTCTGGATGAAACGCGCCCGTCAACAGTGGGAAAAGTCGATCTGGCTGAACCCGGTGCAGGAACGATACTGGAGCTACACCGCCTCGGTCGGCCTGCTGCGCGAGGTGATGGACGAGCGGATGTTCCCCCTGACGCTGGAAGGCCTCGACAAGGCGATGCGCGCCCTGACAAGGTAGATTTTCGCGTTCGAAGCGAACGCGCCCCATTACGAAGGGCCTGACCGATGATCGCCGCCGCCTTCGCCCTGCTGTTGCTGCAACAGACCGCCCCCTCGGTCGTGTGGGAGGCGCCCGCCGCCGAGACCGCTGCGGAGACGCCGGTCGCGGCGCCCCGACATACGGTGCCGGAATGGGGCCTGGCGGATCCCTTCGGCTATGAGCGCGCGCGCTGCAGCCCCCAACTGCGCGGCGCCAAGACGCTGGAGGACTGTCAGGCCGAGGTGCGTGGACAACTCGCCTTGGCCCTGGGTGAGGATTTGCCGGATGCGCTGCGACCCGTCGGCATGGCGGGCGATTGCCAGATGACGCAGGCGACGGAGCGCGGATCGCCCTATGGCCTGCAATGCGGGCCGCAGTCGCGGACGCCCGCCGCGTCGTCCACCCCGCAGGAAATGGACTGTCGTCCCCGGCCTGTCGAAGGCGGCTTCAGTTCCGAATGCCGGCCAGTCGATGAAGCCAAAAACAAGGGTCTGTCGCTACGTCTTTGGGGCGGCAAGGACGACTGAAAACAGGGTCCGCCCAAACCGAAACGCCGCCCGCTTTCGCGGACGGCGTTCGGGCGGTTAGGGACCGGGGTAAGGCTTACTTGTCGTCTTTCAAGCTGTCCTTCACGCCGCCGACGGCGTTCTGGACCTTGCCCTCGACCTGATCGGCCTTGCCTTCGGCCTGCAGCTTGGAATCGCCGGTCAGCTTGCCCGCGCCTTCCTTGATCTTGCCGCCCATGTTCTTGGCGGAACCTTCGATACGGTCTTGATCAGCCATGGGAATTCTCCTTTTCGAGCGGCGCTGTCATAGCGCCGCGACGTGCAGGAAGAACGGGATGGCCGCGAGGCTTGTTCCGTAAGGCTCAGCTTGCGCGACGCAGCCAGACCGCCACCGCCCAGGCGTGAGCGTCGTGCCGCAGGCGCGACAGGGCGACGGTCGGGTCCAGCCAGACCAAGGTGTGGTCGTCCTCGCATTTGGCGTCAGGGTTTTCGCCCGTGACCACGCCGGTCCAGAATCCGCCGATGTTGCACAACGGCTCGCCATTGCTCTTCAGGTGATACTGGCCCGCCTCGGCGATGCGGTTCAGCGGCTTGACGTCCAGGCCGGTCTCCTCGACGAATTCTCGCACCAGGGCCTGAACCTCGCTCTCCTCCCCGTCCACGGCCCCGCCGGGCAGGTCGAAATAGGCTCCGGTCGTCCGCTCGACCCGCACGCAGGCGATCAGGCCGTCGCGTTCGACGACGCCGAACGCCGTCGCCCGGTGGCGGTAGTCGATTGCAGGATTGCGAACGCCGAACTGAAGCATGACTAAACTGACCCTAGAGGTCGAAGGCCAGCCGGGCGCGTACGCCCTTGTGGGCGGCGTCGAACTCGACGGCCGAACGCAGTCCCGAGGCCATGGCCGAGATGATCTTGCCGCCCAGACCCGTGCCCTTGGGCGCGCCGTCGCCCAGGCCCGGGCCGTCGTCCTCGACCGTCAATATGGCGCGATGTTCGCCCTCGGGCTGCAGCTTGATGCGGATTTCGCCGCCCTGGCCCGGCAGATAGGCGTATTTCACGGCGTTGGTGACCAGTTCGGCGACGACGACGCCCAGGGACACGGCCTGATCTGTCGTCACCCACATCGGCGCGGCGTCCACGACCAGGCGCGGCGAGCCTTCGCCCGGACCGACGGACTTGGACAGTTCGTGCATCAGGCCTTCGAGATATTCGTCCATGGCCACCCGGCTCATGTCGCCCGAGGTGTAGAGGCGGCGATGGACGTGGGCCACGGCCTCGATCCGCGCCTGGCATTCCCGCAAGGCCTCGCGCGCGCCCTCGTCGGTGATCTGGCGCATCTGCAGGGACATGAAGCTGGACACCAGTTGCAGCGAATTGCCGACCCGGTGATTGACCTCGCGCAACATGGCCTCGGCACGGTCACGGGCCAGACGGACTTCCTCCTGCGCGATGTCGTTCTCACGCTGCAGCCGGCGACGCAGAACGGCGTCTTCCAGGGCCGAGCGCAACAGGGAGGTGAAGTCTTCCGACACGTCCTTGATGACATAGTCCGCAGCGCCCGCACGCAGGGCGGCCACAGCGATCCGGCCTTCCTGGGCGCCGGTCACGTAAACGACCGGAGGCGGCGCGTTCAGGGTCAGGATGTCCGGCAGAACGTCCAGCCCGTCGCGGCTGGGCATATAGTGGTCCAGGGCGCAGACGTCGTATTCATGGGCCGCAAGCAGCGCCAGCCCGGCGTCACCATCGGGCGCGCAGGTGACGGCGAAGCCGTGGCGGCTCAACTCCTTCTCGACCAGCCGCGACAGGCCGCGGTCATCGTCGATATAGAGCAGTCGAATGGCGCCGGAGATTGCGGTCACTCGATCTCCGGGGCCTGCATCACCGACAGGAACAGACCCAGTTGGCGGATCGCGCCGGCGAAGGATTCATAATCGACCGGCTTGGTGATGTAGACGTTGCAGCCCAGATCGTAGCAGCGCTGGATTTCGACCTTGTCGTCCGTGGTCGTCAGAACCACGACGGGCGCGCGCTTCAGTCGGTCGTCGGATTTCACCTTCTCCAGAATGTCGGTGCCCGACATATCCGGCAGGTTCAGGTCCAGCAGGATCAGCAGCGGGCCGTTGGCCAGGATTTCCGCACTGAACAGATAGTCGAGCGCCGCGCCGCCCTCGTCGAAATGCTTGATCTCGTTGCTGATATTCGCACGGCGAATATTCTTCTCGATCAGTTTGGCATGACCGTGGTCGTCTTCGACCATGATGATTTTGACGGGTTGCGTCACAGCACGCCTCCGGGTTCGGACAGGATCAGTCGTTTGGGGAATTTCAGAAGGAAAGTCGAGCCCTTGCCAAGCTCGGACTCCAGATCGATGACCCCGCCGATCCTGCGCACGCTGTTGCGCACGAAGGCCAGGCCCAGTCCCTCCCCGGCGCGGTCCTGCTTGCCCGAACGACGGAACAGTTCGAAGATTCGTTCATGGTCCCTGGGCGCGACGCCGCGTCCATTGTCGGCGACCCGATAGACGATCCAGCCGCCGGGGACCTCTTCGCCCGAGACGACGATCTCGCCCGGCCGGCCGGCGTCCAGATATTTGACGGCGTTGTCGATCAGATTGCCCAGGATCTGTTCCATCGACAGACGGTCGCTCTCGATCGGCGGCAGGCTTTCGACGACGATCCGGGCGCCGGAGGCCTCGGTCTGATGGTGGACGCTGTCGGCGATGTTCTGGGCCATGGCGGTCATGTCCAGCCGCTCCGGCGCCAGATTGCGCCGCCCCTCGCGCGACAGTTTCAGGATGGCGTTGATCAGCCGGTCCATCTTTTCCGTGGAGGCCCGGATGAAGCCGAGGGCCTCCGGCATGTCCTCGCGCACGGCCGTGACGACGTCGGCGCTGACAGGGCCTTCGGCCTCCGCCTCGCGGATCGCCGCATCGATCACCTTGCCCGCCTGCTCCAGTTCGGAGGTGTAACCCATGACATTGACCAGGGGCGCGCGCAGATCGTGGCTGACGATATAGGCGAACCGCTGGATCTCGTCGTTGGCGCGGGTCAGGGCGGCGGTGCGGTCGCGGACCGTGTCCTCCAGGCCGGCGTTCACCGCATCCAGTTCCTCGCGCGCCCTCTGGATCTCGCCGACGTAGCGACGCACCATCCAGGCCGACAGCAGGGCCAGAATCAGCACCAGAAGGCCGGTCAGGGCGTTCATCAACACCGTGACGAAGGCGGACCGCTCGGAGGCATGGGTGCGGTCGGCGATGCGGGCGGACTTGAGGGCGTCGAAGTCGTCGATGGCCACGCGCAGTTCGTCCATGTAGCGCTTGCCTTCGCCGGAGCGCACGGACTGGATCGCCTGCCCTATGCGGCCCGCGCGCGCCAGGGCCAGCGTGCCCTCCATTTCTTGAAGCTTGGCGTCCGCCAGGCGTCGTATGCGCGCCACCGGTTCCTCCAGGACAGGGTCGCCGACCACGCCCTGCTCCAGAAAGCTGAGGGCCGGCTCCCGCTCCGCCCTTGCGGCCTCGAAGGGCTGCAGGAAGTCGCTCCGTCCGGTCAGCAGAAAGCCGCGCTGCGCCGTCTCGGCGTCCAGCATGGAGATCAGGACGGTGCGCGATGCCCGCCGCATCTGCTGTGCATGTTCGATCGTGTCGTTCACCGTCGCGGTGCGCCGGATCATGACGAAGGTCGAGATATTCACCGTAAGCAGCAGGACGAAGGCCAGGATCAGCAAACCCGAGACGGATCGCACAAGCGACGGCGTCCGCAGGAAGGTGCTGAAACGCGACCAGTTCTGGCTTTGTCGAGGTGTCATGCCACGAGCATTAGCGGCGCCGGGGCGTGCGTCAAACGCCTGTTGCACGAAACCTGCGGGCTTTTCGCGGCTTGTGGTTAATATGGCCCGGCATGACCTTGCGGGGGCGGGGCTTAATCGGGGACGGGACGATGATCGGGTGGTGGTGGATTTTGCCGACAGCGGTGGCGCTGATCGGGCTGGTGCTGCTGATCCGGGGCTTGCGGGCCCTGTTCGGCGGCAAGCCTCTGAGCGGGGGCCTGGGCGCAGTCTTCGGCGGGGCCATTCTCTGGGCCGCCTGCCTGGCCGCCCTGTTCGGCATGAATATTCAGACCTACGCCCGCCTCACCTACGAGCGTCCGGTCGCCACCCTGACCCTGCGCCAGATCGGGCCGCAGTATTACGAGATCAACCTGGTCCAGCCCCCGCGCGAGGGCCAGGCCGCCGCTGCGGGCGCCCTCTATCCGGTTCACGGCGACGACTGGCGGATCGAGGCCCAGGTCCTGAAGTGGAAGCCTTGGGCCAATGTTCTGGGGCTGGATGCGCAATACCGGCTGGACCGGCTGTCCGGCCGGTATCGGGCCATCGAACAGGAGTTGCACGGCGAACGCAGCGCCTATGACCTGGCGGCGGCCGAGGCCAACGCCCGCAACGGCGCCGTCCCCTTCAAGGTCGAGGCCTGGGACGCCATCCGCCGCTACCGGCGCTATGTTGATGCTGCGGACACCCTGTACGGCTCGGCCGCCTACATGCCGATGGCCGACGGCGCCCGTTACGAGGTCTGGATCACCCAGTCGGGCCTGGTCGCCCGCCCCGTCAACGACGTCGCACGCAACGCCTCGGCCGGCGGTTGGACCATCGCGAACTAGGCCGCGATCCAGTCTGGTCTAAACCTGCCCCAGGGTGCGCAGCTTGGCGCGCGGGTGGATCTCGTTCTGACTCATCACCACCGTCTGCCCGCGGAAGCGCTCGATGATCGAGCGGACATAGGGGCGGGTCTGGGGCCCGGTCAGCAGGACGGGATTTTCGCCTGACATGGCGATCCGTTCGAAGGTCTCGCGCACGGATCGGATGAAGTCCTGAAGCCGTGACGGCGCCATGGCCAGTTGCTTGTCCTCGCCGCCGCCGACCAGGCTCTCGGCGAAGGCGCTCTCCCACTCCGGCGACAGGGTGACGATGGGCAGGGCGCCGTCGCCGCCCTGGTGCTGCCAGCACAGCTGGCGGGCCAGGCGGGCGCGGACGTGTTCGACCAGGGTGGTGACGCTCGTGCTGTGGGGCGCCGCCTCGGCCAGGCCCTCCAGGATCGCCGGCAGGTCGCGGATCGAGACCTTTTCGCGCAGCAGAGCCTGAAGCACGCGCTGCAGGGTGGTGACGGTGACGACGCTGGGGATCAGTTCCTCGACCAGCTTCTTCTCCTCGACCCCCAGTTCCTTCAGCAGCTTCTGCACCTCGCTGTAGGACAGCAGGTCGGCCATGTTCTCCTTCAGGATCTCCGTCAGGTGGGTCGTCAGCACCGTCGAGGGATCGACCAGGGTGTAGCCGTGGAAGGTGGCTTCCTCGCGCAGGTTCTCGTTGATCCAGGTGGCCGGCAGGCCGAAGGCGGGTTCGCGCATGTGTTCGCCCGGCAGTTCCACCTGGCGGCCGGCGGGGTCCATCGCCATCAGATGGCCCAGACGCACTTCGCCTGCGCCGGCGTCCATCTCCTTGATGCGGATGGCGTAGCCCTGGGTCGGCAGGCGCATATTGTCGAGGATGCGCACCTGCGGGATGACGAAGCCGTATTCCTGGGCCAGCGACCGGCGCAGGGCCTTGATCTGGTCGGTCAGGCGACGCCCCTCCAGATCATTGATCAGGCTGAGCAACGAATAGCCCAGCTCGATCTTCACCTCGTCGATGGTCAGGATGCTGGAGATCGGCTCTTCGACCTCCTCCTTGGGCTTGGCCGCTGCGGCGGCGATCTCGGCCTCCGTCGGCTGCGGCTTCAGCCGGCTGCGTCCCAGTTTCCAGGCCATGAAGCCCGAACCGATGGCCAGGGCGGCGAAGGGGATCAGCGGCATGCCGGGGATCAGGCCGATCAGGCCGGCCGCGCCGGACACAACGCCCAGCGACACCGGGTTGGTGGCCAGCTGGGTCACCATGGCCTTGTCCGCCGTCCCCTCGACGCCCGCCTTGGACACCAGGAAGCCGGCGGCGATCGAGATGATGATGGCCGGCACCTGCGTCACCAGACCGTCGCCGATGGTCAGCTGCACATAGGTGTTGGCGGCCTCCATCGCCGGCATGCCGTGCGTCAGGGTTCCGATCAGGACGCCGCCGATGGCGTTGATGAAGGTGATGATCAGACCGGCCACGGCGTCGCCGCGCACGAACTTGGACGCGCCGTCCATGGCGCCGAAGAAGGTCGATTCCTGCTCCAGCTCCTTGCGGCGCAGCTTGGCCTGGTCCTCGGTGATCAGCCCCGACGACAGATCGGCGTCGATCGCCATCTGCTTGCCCGGCATGGAGTCCAGGGTGAAGCGGGCCGAGACCTCGGCGATCCGGGTCGAACCCTTGGTGATGACGACGAAGTTCACCACCAGGATGATGGCGAAGATGATCACCCCGATGATGAAGTTGCCGCCCATCATCAGCTGGCCGAAGGCGTTGATGACCTGACCCGCCGCGTCGTGGCCTTCCTGGCCGTGGGTCAGGATCAGGCGCGTCGAGGCCAGGTTCAGGCCCAGGCGGAACAGGGTCGAGACCAGCAGCACGGTCGGGAAGATGGCGAAGTCCAGCGGCCGCTTCATCATCACGGCCGTCATCAGGATCAGCACGCTGGACACCAGCGAGATCGCCAGCAGCAGGTCCAGAAGCATCTTCGGGACCGGCAGGATCAGCAGCATGATCACGCCGATCACGCCGACGGCCATCAGCACTTCGCCGCGGTTGACCCAGCCCAGGACGTCGCGCCCGGTGGGGCGCGCCATGCCGTCCTTCATCATCATGGGCGTATCAGTCACGGCCCAGCGCCTTCAGGGCGCGGCGGGTCGCCTCGGCGATCACGGCGTCGCGCTGATCGTCGGTCGCCTCGGTCGCGCCGGTGAAATAGGCGGCGACGATGACCGGCGAACCGCTCAGCGGCGTCAGCATGGCGATGTCGTTGGCCGTGCCGTTGGCGCCGGTCCCGGTCTTGTGGGCCACGGTCCAGCCTTCGGGCGCAGCGGCCTTGATCCGGTTCGGGCCGGTTGGCGAGGCCGTCAGCCAGCCGTGCAGCAGGGCGTCGTTCTCCGGCGTCAGCCGCTCGCTGAAGGCCATCTCGCGGATATTGGCCAGCGTCTGCTCGGGCAGGCAGGTGTCGCGCGGGTCGTTGGGCAGGGCGGTGTTCAGGTCCGGCTCCAGGCGCGAAATCACGGTGGTGGTGTCGCCGAACGTCGGCCACCACGAACGCCATACGGCGATTCCGCCCATTTCGCGGATCAGGATGTTGGCGGCCGGATTGTCGCTGACCTCCACCGTCGCCTGCATCAGTTCGCGGATCGTCAGCGTGCGGCCCACGGCCTTTTCGGTCACAGGCGCATGGGGGACGATATCGGCGCGGGTGACGGCGACGGCGCGATCCAGGCTCTCCTCATCGCGCTGCACCCGCTCCAGGGTGGCGGCGGCCAGAAAGGCCTTGAACGTCGAGCAGAAGGCGAACCGCTCCTGGCCGCGCCACAGCACGCGTCGGCCGCTGGCGACGTCCAGGGCCGCGACGCCGAGCCGGCCGCCGTGACGCGCTTCAAGATCGTTCAGGAAGAAGTCCGGCGCCTTTTCGGCCGGGATCTCGTCCTGTGTGCGCGGCGTGCAGGCGGCCAGGCCCAGCGCACCGGCGCCGGCGATCAGCTTTCGTCTGTCCACACCGCGCCCCATGCTCAGGCTGCGTAGCCCGAGGCGGAGACGCCCGACTGGGGCGCCGGGATGGTCGTGCCCTCGTCGGCGTATTCGTTCAGCTTGTTGCGCAGGGTGCGGATCGAGATGCCCAGGATGTTGGCCGCATGGGTCCGGTTGCCCAGGCAGTGGGTCAGGGTGTCCAGGATCAGGGTCTTTTCCATCGCCGCCACCGTCTGACCGACGAAGCTGCGCGTCACCGCATCGGCCGCCTGGGCCGCCCGCGCCGCGACGCCGCCGCCGTAGGGGTTTTCCTGACCCGTCGAGGCCGCGCCCATCATGCCCGAGGCCGGGGTCAGGGGCTGACCGTCCGGCAGGCGGATGGCGTCGACGTCGATCTCCGGCCCGGTCGCCAGCAACACCGCCCGGTGCATGGCGTTTTCCAGCTCCCGGACGTTGCCGGGCCAGCGGTGGGCGCTGATGGCTTGGCGTGCGCGCGCCGAGATCGGCCGAACCGGCACGCCGTTGGCGGCGGCGTATTTCTTGATGAAATGCTCGGCCAGAACCCCGATGTCGCCCGGCCGCTCCCGCAGGGCCGGCAGGCGCAGATTGACGACGTTCAGCCGGTACAGCAGGTCTTCGCGGAACGTGCCTTCCGACACGGCGCGGGCCAGGTCGCGGTTGGACGTGGCGATGATGCGGATATTGACCGACACCGGCTTGGAGCCGCCGACGCGGTCGATGACCCGTTCCTGGATCGCGCGCAGCAGCTTGGCCTGAAGCCGGGCGTCCATTTCGCTGATTTCGTCCAGCAGCAGGGTGCCGCCGTCGGCCTCTTCGAACTTGCCGATCCGGCGCGCGACGGCGCCGGTGAAGGCGCCCTTCTCGTGACCGAACAGCTCGGATTCCAGCAGGTTGTCGGGAATGGCCGCGCAGTTGACGCTGATGAAGGGGCGTTCCGACCGGCGCGAGTTGTCGTGCATGTAGCGCGCCATCACCTCCTTGCCGACGCCGCTTTCGCCGGTGATCAGGATCGAGGCTTCCGAGCGCGCCACCTGGTCGGCCAGTTGCAACACCGCCTTCATCGACGGGTCGGCCGAGATCATCGGCTTCTCGTCGTCGGCGACAGCGGCCAGGACGGCGGCGATCAGTTCCGCGTCGGGCGGCAGGGGGATGAACTCCTTGGCCCCCGCCTTGATCGCCGCCGCAGCCTCGCGGGCGTCGGCGTCGACGCCGAAGGCGACGACCGGCACCGTGATCCGTTCGGCCTCGTTCGCGGCGATCAGGGCCGCGATGTCGAGCTGGTAATCGACCATCAGAAGGTCGGCGCCCTGCCCCCGTCGCAACTGCTCGGTCGCCTGGTCCGCGCGCTCGACGTGGCTGACCTTGGCGCCGTGCGCCATGGCCATCTTCACCGCCGAAGCGAGCTGTCCGCTCAGTCTGCCTACCACCAGAAGACGCATTGTTCTTCTCCTCTAAACTTTCATCCGGGTCGCCGTCGTTCAGCCGCGCAGAGCCTGCGCGGCGTCGCTTCAGCCCCCCGAGTCCTCGGTCTTGATGATTTCCGTCATGGTCACGCCCAGCCGGTCGTCCACGACGACGACCTCGCCGCGCGCGATCAGACGATTGTTGACGAAGATGTCGATGGCCTCGCCGACCTTGCGGTCCAGCTCCAGCACCGACCCCTTGTTCAGTTTCAGCAGCTGCGCCACCGACATGTGCGACTTGCCCAGCACGGCCGAGATGTTCACCGGCACCTCGAAGACCGTGGCCAGGTCGGCGGCGGTCTTGTCGCCATGATCATCGACCACGGCCAGGGCGGTGGAGTCCGGGAACTCCTCGAGCGAAAGATCGTCGGAGGCCATCAGAAATCACTCCGGTCAGTATTGATAGGGGGTTCGGCGTGCCCGGCCTCGGCGGCCAGGGCGGCGGTCAGGGCTTCGGCCACGCGTGTGGCCGAGCCTTCCGGATCGTGGTCAGCGCGACCATCGGCCCATTCCAGCTGGAAGGCCGCAAAACCCATGCCCGGCTCGTCCCGGAAGGCGACGACGCCGGTGAAACCGCTGTCGGCGCAGGCCCGCTCGATCTGGGCGCGGCCCTCGTCGTCCAGACCGGCTGCACGCACGACCAGACGCGGCGAAGCGTCGATCTCCTGGGCCAGCGCCTCAAGGGCGGCGCGCAAGGGGGCCTGGGGGAAACGCTCCAGCGCCGCGCCGCCGATGGCCCGGGCGGCCGCCAGGGCCAGGTCGGCCGACTGTTCACGATGCGTCTGGGCCACGTTCCTCAGCGAGGGCAAGGCCGCCGCCACGCCCTGGGCGATATTGGTCAGAGCCATGGCCCGGATGTTCTCGATCTCGTTCAGCGCCTGCTGGCGCGCCTCCAGCTGCGCATGGGCGACCAGGGCGTCCACCTCGGCCGGCAGATAGCTGCGCTTGGTCGGCTTCCAGGCGCTTTCGCGCACCACCGAACCGTCGGCGTCGAACTCGGTATCGAAGGCGAAGGGAGTGCTCATGTCAGTAGATCAACTCGTCGTCGGTGCCCTGGCCGGCCAGCATGATCTCGCCGCGGGCGGCCAGATCCTTGGCCACCTGCACCATGGCCATCTGAGCGGTGTCGACGTCCTTCAGCCGGACCGGCCCCATGGATTCCATGTCCTCGCGCATGATCTTGGAGGCGCGCTCGGACATGTTGGAGAAGAACATCTCGCGAAGCGGCTCCGACGCGCCCTTCAGGGCCAGGCCCAGGGAGTCCTTGTCCACCGCCCGCAGCAGCGTCTGCACGCCGCCGGGGTCCAGCTTGGACAGATCCTCGAACACGAACATCAGGGCGCGGATCCGTTCGGCGGATTCGCGGCTGCGTTCTTCCAGAGCGCCGATGAAGCGCGCCTCGGTCTGGCGATCGAAACTGTTGAAGATGTCGGCCATCATCTCGTGGCTGTCGCGCTTGGAGGTGCGCGCCAGGTTCGACATGAATTCGGTCCGCAGCGTCGCTTCGATCTTGTCCAGGATCTCGCGCTGGACCGGCTCCATGCGCAGCATCCGCTGCACGCATTCCAGGGCGAAATCTTCCGGCAGTGCGGTCAGCACGCGGGCGGCGTGGTCCGAACGCACCTTGGACAGGATGACGGCGACGGTCTGCGGGTATTCGTTCTTCAGATAGTTGGCGAGAACCGCCTCGTTCACATTGCCCAGCTTGTCCCACATGGTCCGGCCGGCCGGACCCCGGATTTCCTCCATCAGGCCATCGACGCGGTCCTTGGGCAGGAAGGCGGCCAGCAGCCTCTGGGTCTGTTCATAACTGCCCATGACCGAGCCCGAGCCGGCCAGGCCCGAGACGAATTCAATCATCAGGGCCTCGACCGCCTCGGCGGTGACATTGCCCAGGGTGGCCATGGCCTGGGAGATCTCCTTGACCTCCTCGTCGTCCAGCCGTTCCCACAGGGCGGTGTGCTCCTCGCCCAGAGCCAGCAGGATGACGGCCGCCTTTTCAGGCCCCGTCAACTTGTTGGGATCGTCGATCGACAGCTTCTTGGTCACGAGCTTGGCCATCAGCCTTCGGCCACCCAGTTGCGCAGGATCCCGGCGGCCTCATCCGGGTGCGCCTGGACGAAATCCGCGACCTTCTTGACCGAAGACGCCTTCACCTGACCCTCGATACGGGCGATGTCGATCTTCTGATCCATCTCGTTCGGGGCCGGCAATTGCACCAGCTGGGGCTGACCGTCGGCGCCGATGACGGTCGTCGTCACCGTGGCCACAGGCAGGCCGGCGGGGGCTGCGGCCACAGCCCCAGGCGCCGCGCCGCCCGCCGTCTTCAGAAGCGGACGCAGCACGAAGAAGATCAGCAGCAACGCCACGACGGCCAGGATGCCCAGTTCGATCAGACGCATCACGTCGGTGCGGGAGAAGTCCAGCAGCGACGACTTGCCTTCCAGACCGCCGGCGATGCCGGTGTCGTGGTTGAAGCGGACATTGATCAC
Organism: Brevundimonas sp. TSRC1-1; assembly: GCF_049898245.1. NCBI lineage: Bacteria > Pseudomonadati > Pseudomonadota > Alphaproteobacteria > Caulobacterales > Caulobacteraceae > Brevundimonas > Brevundimonas sp. TSRC1-1. Next base: position 248,404 of record NZ_JAFCXI010000001.1, on the reverse strand, counting down.
CTCGATCTTGTCGCCCCGCGCCTCGTCGATGCCTGCGGCGGCGGCGACCAGGGACTTGATCTGGGCGATCTCCTCGGCGGTTCTCGGCGCATAGGTCGGCTCGCCCTTGCCGTCTGCGGCCGGGGTCCACTTGCCATCGACAGCGACGGCGACGGCGAGTTTCTTGACCTCGCCCGGCTCCTTGGTCGTCGTGGTGGTGGTGTTCGAGATCTCGTAATTTGTCGTCTCGGCGTTTTCCGCACTGGTCGCGCCGGCCGGCGTGGTGGCAGGCGGCGCGCCGCCGGGGATGTTGTTGGCGGCCGTCACGCCGCCGTCGTTCTGGCCCGTGGTGTCCGAGGATTGCGAGCCATTGGCGGTGGTCGAGCGCACGACCTGACCGTCGGGATCGAACTTCTGCTCCTGGGTGGTGGAACGGCTCTGATCGATGTCGGCCGTGACCTGGACGCGCGCAGCGCCGATGCCGACCACGCCTTCGACGATATCCTTGATCCGCGACTGCAGCTGGGCCTCGGTATTGCCCTTGGTCTCGGCGGCGGAGGCGGACGAGAAGGTTCCATCATCGGACCCGGCCGCCAGGGTGCGGTTGTTTTGATCGGCGACGGTGACGCGGTCAGGCTTCAGGTTCGGCACGGACGAGGCCACCAGGTTGCGGATCGCCCGCACCTGGTCAGGCGTCAGATCCCGACCGCCCAGCCCGACCAGAACGGCCGCTGTGGGATCTCCGGCCGCAGCGGTGAACATCTCGCGACGCGGCATGGTGATGTGGACGCGAGCGGCGGTGATGCCGCGCATGGACATGATGGTGCGCGACAGTTCGCCCTGCAGGGCGCGCTGCTCGTTCAGCTGTTGCTGGAACTCCGTCTGGCCCAGCACCGACTGGTTGTCGAAGATTTCGTAGCCGACCGACCCCGAGGTCACGAGACCCTTTCCTGCAATCAGCATCCGCGCGGTGCCGACGTCGTCCCGGTTCACCATCACGGTCGAACCGTCGCCCTTCGAGGTGTATTTGATGCCGGCCTGTTGCAGGGCCGTGGTGATCTCGCCGGCCTCGCGCAGATCCAGATTGGAATACAGCAGGGCGTCCGGCGCCTGACCCATGCGCAGCATGACGGCCACCAGCACGGCGGTCACGCCTGCGGCGACGCCGAGGACGGCCGCCAGACGGCCGATCCCGAACTTCTGCAACGCCGCTGTAAAGCCGCCCACGCGTTCCCGCCCCAAACTCGCGGGAGACACTGACGCCCCGCTAGGCAGAAAATGCCGCCTGGATGGTAAACGTCACGTTAAGAGACGTTTACGGGGTCACCGCCGGCTCGCCGCTCGGCCGTCGGGAGCGGCCGGCTTCTCCAGCTCCGGCAGCACCGCGGGCGCGCCCGACGGCAACGCCGCGTCGGGATTCCTCAGCCAGGCGGCGACGTCGCGGTAAACGATCTCGGCGTCCAGATCGCGGTTCAGCAGATGCCAGCCGTTTGGATACCAGGCCGTCTTCAGGGCGCCGCCGTCAGCCTGCGCCCGCTCCAGGGCCAGACGCATCGGCCCCCGCTTCACGATCTCGTCGTGCGCGCCATACATCAGCACGGCGTCGCCCCGGATGCGGCCCAGGCTGCGCGACGCCGTCTCCATCAGATCGACCAGGCCGTAGACCGTGTCGAACCGGGTCGCGAGAATGTTCATCGGATCACGCCCGTTGCGGATCAGCTCCAGCGTATTGCTGGAGGCGTGGATGTCGCGGGTGATGAACTCGGGCGGCTCCAGCGCCACATCGCCGAGCGCGCGCGCCGCGATGTTCAGGGCCGCGCTGTTCAGCGGCCCCTGGGTCGACCACCCCCAGACCCCCGGCGCCAGCAGCACCAGCCGGTCGGCGTCCGGCGGATTGTCTGAACCGAAGGCGGCCGCCGCCACCGATCCGCCCATGCTCTCGCCCACCACGGCGATGACGGCGTCGGGATAGCGGGCGCGGGCCAGGGCCGTGACCTCGCGCAGGTCGTCGGTCATCCGCGCCTGCCCGGCCCAGACGCCCCGCCCCGGCGCGGCGCCGAAGCCACGCTGGTCATAGGCCCAGGTCTCAATCCCCTGCTCGGCCCACCACGGGCCGGCCAGACGGAAGCTGGCGTCGTGGTCGTTCATGCCGTGCAGGGCCACGATCACCGCCCAGGGCGCCCGATCGGTCGGCCCCCAGCGCAGATAGGGCAGCCGCGCCCCGTCCGACATGACCAGGGCGCGGTCCTCGACGTGAGCGCCGGCGAACCCCGGCGGCGGCGTCAGCGGCGGCTGGATGTGGGGCGCGGCGCAGGCGGACGCTCCCAAGGTCAGAGCGATGGCGGCGGCGGGGAAGGCGGGCTTCATGCGCGCATCCTTGCGGGGGGCGTCAGAATCGAACGCACCCGTTCCCGCAGATAGGGAACCACCTCGTCCTCGAACCAGGGGTTCTTTCTCAGCCAGGCCGTGTTGCGCCAGGACGGATGCGGCAGGGCCAGAATGTCCGGCGCATAGTCCCGCCAGGCCCGTGCGGTCTCCGTCATGTTCCGCTTCGCCCGCTCGCCCAGCGCCCAGGCCTGGGCGTAGCCGCCAACCAGCAGGGTCAGCTCCATCTGCGGCAGGGCGTCCAGCAACTGCGGCCGCCACAGGTCGGCGCACCGGCTCGGCGGCGGATGGTCGCCCCCTTTCGGGGCCGTGCCCGGATAGCAGAAGGCCTGGGCCGCCACGCCGATGCGGCGGTCGGCGTAGAAGCTGTCGTAGTCCACGCCCATCCAGTCGCGCAGCCGGTCGCCCGACGGGTCGGTGAACGGCAGGCCGCTTTCATGCACCCGCCGCCCCGGCGCCTGGCCGCAGATCAGCAGCCGCGTCTCGGGAAAGACCCGCACCACCGGGCGCGGCGTATGCGGCAGCATGCCCGCGCAGGCGCGACAGGCGCGGATGTCGCTCAGGACTGCATCGAGATCAGTCGTCATCATCCTCGACGACCGGCGGACGGCGGCTCAGCGCCAGGGCCGTCTCTTCCTCGGTCGGCTGGCGCAGACGCGTCACCCCTCGGAAATTGTCCGGATCGACCGGCTTGCCCTTCTTGGTGATGGTCAGCTTGCCCTGGCGCATCAGGCTCAGGGCGAGGGCGCGCACCTTGGGCAGCATGCGCTGCCACTGCTCGGGCTGTAGCTCTTTGGCCACTTCAGCCGGCTCGATGCTCTTGCCGGGCTCCAGCCCGGCGATTTTGTTCAGGATTGCGGTTTCGATCGGATCGCTCATTGCGCCTATATGCTGCACAGCGAGACCAGAAGTAAGGCCGAGTCGTCATGCCGAAGAAAATCACCGTCACCGAGGGCGAATTCGCCGGCTGGCAGACCTATGACCTCCACGACACCTTCGACGTCGTGGTGGGGCCCTTCTACGGCAAGCTCGATCCTGACGGTCACATGCGCTGCGCCTTCCGCGCCGAGCAGAAGCACATGAACGCCGGCGGGCGGATGCATGGCGGATGCCTGATGACCTTCGCCGACATCGCCATGTTCCAGATCGCCTATCAGGAGATGGAGGGCGCCTCGGGCGTCACGGTCCAGCTGGACTCCACCTTCATCGACGGCGCCTATGTCGGCGAACTGATCGAGGCGACCGGCCAGGTCACCAAGGCGGGCAAGAGCCTGATCTTCGTGCGCGGCCAGATCAACACGGGAGAGCGGCTGCTGATGACCTTCTCGGGCGTCATCCGCAAGTTCACGCCGCGCGGTTGAGCCGCACGATCAGGGCCATAAGCACGGCGAAGCCGGCGGCGGGCCAGAGGGCCGCCAGTCCCAGACGGCCGAAGGTCAGGGCGCCCAGCACCGCCCCGAAGCTCAGCCCTGCCCACAGGGTCAGATAGGCCTTGTAGGCGTATCGGTCTCCGCCCTTCACAGCGCCTGCCAGGGCCTGCCCCAGCTTGACCAGGGTTCCGGTCATATAGGTCAGGCTGACCCCGACCTCTCCGTTTCTCAGGAAGACCGAGTTCTCGGCGCCCATGGCCATGACCATCAGGCCGACGGCGGCAGGCGTCAGCCCCGCGCCCGCCGCAGCGGCGGCCAGCGCCAGCAGCAAGGCCTCGAACATCAGCACCCGACTACGCGAGCGTACGTCCTCGCCGCCCGCGACCAGGGCGCCGGCGAAGGATCCCAGGACGAACAGGCCGAGTATGGCGGCCAGATGCGCCGCCGCCGGCCACTGTCCCTCGGCCACGCTGGCGGCGAACCGGGTGGAGTTTCCGCTCATGAAGGAGACGAAGACGCCGCCCAGATGCAGAAAGCCCAGACTGTCCACATAGCCCGCCAACCCCGCCAGCAGCAGGGCCAGCCAACGATCCGAAGGCGTCAGCAACCGCAAGGCCGTTCAGACCCCGGCCTTGGCCGCCGGTCGGTCTCGGCAGGCGTCGAACCAGCGGTGCAGGTTCTCGAACTCGGCCGGGGGGCGATAGCGAACCATCCGCGCGAAATCCAGGCCGACCACCGCGACGATGTCGGCGATGGTGAACCGGTCCAGGGCGATGAACTCCCGCTCGGCCAGATGCCGGTCCAGGGTCTTCATGAACCGTTCCGCCGACAGCCGGTTGTAGTCGGCCACCTGGGGAATCTGCACCGCCTCCAGCGCCGCCAGGGCCGGATGCGAGTGGCGCACGTTCAGCATGATCGGGTTGGACAGATAGAATTCGCACCGGCGGGTCCACATCTCGACCACCGCCTGTTCGCGCGCATCGCGACCGAACAGATTGGGCTCCGGATACAGGGCTTCCAGGTAGCGGCCGATGGCCACGGATTCCGAAATGGTCGTGCCGTCGTCCAGCTCCAGCGCCGGCAGGTGGGGCACCCCGACCTTGTCGCGATATTCCGGCTTCTTGTGATCACCCGTCAGAATGTCGATCTCGACCAGTTCGACGTCCTCGACGCCCTTCTCGGCCATGACCCAGCGGACCCGGCGCGGATTGGGCGCGCGGTGCGAGGTGTAGAGCTTCATCGGGCGCCTCCGTTCTTTTGAAAAACCTACTGCCCAAACACCGCCGCTGGCAAGGCGCCGACGACGGCCGCGCTCATCAGGGTGGCCATGAAGCCGGCGAACAGGGCCTTCCAGATCAGGCTCAGCACCTCGTGCCGGCGTTCAGGCATCAGCACCGACAGACCGGTTACGGTGATGCCGACCGAGCCGATATTGGCGAAGCCGCACAGGGCGTAGGTCATCAGCATCCGCGTCCGCTCGCTCATCGCCTCGGCCGGCAGCTTGCCCAGATTGATGAAGGCCACGAACTCGGTCAGGGTCAGTTTGACGCCCAGCAGCCAGCCGCCCAGGGCCGCCTCGCGCGCCTCGATCCCGATCAGCCAGGCGAAGGGGGTGAACAGGACGCCCAGGATCCGTTCGACCGTCAGCGGCTCGCCGAAGATGATGATGCCGCCCAGCATCAGGTTGACCAGGGCCACCAGGGCCACGAAGACGATCAGCACGGCCGAGATGTTCAGCACCACCATCAGGCCGTCCGACGTGCCCTTGGAGATGGCGTCGATGGCGCTGTCATACTTCAGGGCCGAGTCATAGCTGATCGACTGGATGGCCTCCTTGTCCGGCTCGGGCACGATGATCCGCGCCAGCAGCACCCCGGCCGGGGCCGAAACGATGGAGGCGACCAGGACGTGGCCGGCGGCGTTGGGCAGGGTCTGGGACAGGATGCTGGCGTAGGCGACCATGGTCGAACCGGCCACGGTCGCCAGGCCCACGGTCATCATCAGGAAGATCTCGGACCGGCTCAGCTTGTCCAGATAGGCCTTGATGACGATGGGGCTCTCGATCGTGCCCAGGAAGATGTTGGCCGCCACAGCCAGGGCCGAGGCGCCGCCCAGGCCCATGGTGCGCTGGAACAGCAGGCCGAAGCCGCGGATCAGCCACTTCAGGATCTTCCAGTGCCACAACAGGGCCGACAGGGCCGAGATCACCATGATCAGCGGCAGGACGTTGAAAGCGAAGGTGAACAGCGCCCCCTCGTTCTGAACCGCATAGGGCTGGTCCCCGCCGGCCAGATAGCCGAACACGAACCGCGTCCCCTGGGCCGTCGCAACCGCCAGCCCGTCAATGGCGCCCGTCACCGCCGCCAGCACCGTGCGCGACCCCGGAATGCCGAACAGCGCCAGCACCAGCCCGGCCTGAACCGCCACGGCGCCCAGGGCCAGCTTCCAGGGAAAGACACGGCGGTTCTCTGAAATCGCCCAGCACAGGGTGATGATGACGACCAGGCCGAACAGGCTCTGGAGGTTCAGAAGGCTGAACATGAAAGATGGATCCCTGACCGGCCCGCGCCGGCTTCATCCGCTTCAAGGACAAAGTGACGCGGCTGACAAGGGGCGTGCGCGTATCAGTCGATCTTCAGCACACGGTCCAGACTGATCGCACCCGGCCCGCGCGCGATCAGATAGGCCAGCGGTCCGGCCCAAAGCAGGTGGACAGGCCACCCGCCCGGCTCCACGAAGACCTGGATCACCAGGGTCATGAACAGCAGGCCCGCCGCCGCCGGCCGCGTCGCCAGACCCAGCACGATCAGGATCGGCGCCAGATGTTCGGCATAGGTCGCCAGATGCGCCGCCAGGTCAGCGGGCAGCAGGGGCAAGCGGTATTCCTCGGCGAACAGATAGCGCGTCGAGGGGGTGATCGTCAGCAGCCCCTCGACCTTGGTCCGCCCCGACAGGAAGAAGGGCGTGGCTATGCCGACACGCAGCAGCAGGGCCAGACCAGCCTCGGGCGCGGCGGCGGTGATGCGGCTGTGAATATCCGCGATGCGGTTCATGGTCGGTCCTTCGGGATCGAGGGTGAAGTAAAGACGCCGAGCGCGATGAGGCCGGCGAAGAGGGCGGACAAATCCAGACCGGGCGAGGCGGCCTGGGCCGCAGCCGCAGCGACGCCGAACGGCCGGCTGAGGCGGCAGGCGTCCAGAAAGACCCATTCCGCGCGACCCAACCGCCGCGCCTGCACCTCGGCGCCCGAGCGGTGCACCAGCAGGCCTTCCGCCTCGGCCCGCCATTCGAGAGACGCGTCCGGGGAGGGATAGCGATGCGCGAGCCAGAGCGAGGGCGCCGTCCACTCGAACCAGAACAGCTGGACCGATGGGTGCAGAGCCGCCGTCGCCCCCGCCAGGGCGGGTCCGAGCGCGGCGGCCTCCTGCGCCTCTAACGGCGCCGCATCCTCCGCGAGATGGGCCTGGGTCCAGGCCCGGTCCAGCCGGGCGCAGGGCGCCAGATAGGTCATGTCCCGCGCCGGCTCGAAGCGGGCCAGCCAGTCGGGAAAGCCTGCGCCGTAGTCAGCTAGGACCGGCGTATCGCCCGGTTGTTCTGCGACAAAGGGGGCGGCGGCGGCGCGGAACCAGTCCTCGCCGACCATCTGCAACACGGTGGGATAGCTGGCCTCCAGGGCGTCGATCCGCGCCTTGATCGTCGTGTTGCGATAGACGGCCAGCGCCCCCAGCGTCCGGTCCCCGGCCTCCAGGTGCGGCCATAAAGGCTCCAGGTCGCCGGTCAACGCCCTGTCGAAAGCGGCGTGAAACCCGGTCACGCCACGGCCTCCACGGCGGTCATCGCTGCGGCGGCGCGCGCCTGTTCGGCCAGAAGGACCGGGAATTCGGGAACATCGCCGTCACGCTCCACCAGGGTCGGCCGAGGGCCGATGCGCGCGATCAGACGATCATAAAGCGCCCAGACGGTCTCGGACACGGGGGCGTCGTGGCTGTCGATCAGCAGGGCCTCGCCCCAGACCGGATCGGGGCGATGGCCCGCCAGATGGATTTCGCCCACCATCTCGCCGGGGACGGCGTCCAGCCAGGCCTCGGCGGAGAAGCCCATGTTCGAGGCGCTGACATGGACGTTGTTGACGTCTATCAGAAGGCCGCACCCGGTCCGCCGGGCGATCTCGACCAGAAACTCGACCTCGTCCCACTCATGACCGGCCAGGGCCAGATAGGCGGACGGGTTCTCGATCAGCAGCCGCCGCCCCAGGACGCGCTGCGCCTCGTCGACATGGTCGCACACCAGGTTCAGCATCTCGCGGCTGCGCGGGACGGGCAGGAGATCGGGATGATAGACGCCGCCGCGCTGCGACCAGGCCAGGTGTTCGGACACCACAAAGGGCTCGAACCGGTCGATCAGGGCGCGGAACCGGGCCAGATGGTCGCGATCCGGGCGTTCGTCACCGGCCAGGGACAGGCCCACCCCGTGCAGCGACAGCGGGTGAACGGCGCGCACCGTCTCCAGCCAGCACAGGCGGGGGCCGCCCGCGACCATGTAGTTCTCGGGATGAACCTCGAACCACAGGCCGCGCTGGGCTCCGGCCGCCGGACAGGCCGCGGCCTCCGAATAGTGCTGGGGCTTCAGGCCCAGTCCGGCGGTCGGAAGCGGGGGCATCAGCGGTTCGGGATCGGGGTCAGCGAACCGTTGCCCTTGGGCGTCTGGATCGAGGCGCAGGTGCCCTTGGCGACCAGTTTCCAGGCATTGCCCTGATAGTCGCGCACCGAGGTGCCGGCGCAGGTGGTGCCGGGCCCGGCGGCGCAGTCGTTCTGGCCAGCCTTGGCCACGCCATAGCATTTCTCCATGGCGTTTTCCTGCTGGGCCGTAGGCCGGTTCTGCGCGGCGGCGGCGTTGGCGCCCAGGGCCAGCAAGGCGCCGGCGCCGACCAGGATCTTGGCGGAGATATTCATGGGACGATTTCCTGTGTGACAGCCGTCCGGGGCGGAGCGGCCTGACAGCAGAGGTTTCGGTCCCGGCGCGGCGAAGGTTACGAGAAATATTTCGTCGTCGTCCGCCGCCGGGCGTGTAACCTTCGCCCCGTCCGGCGCGAATGGGATGCTGCGTGGTCGACAAGGAAGCCGAGCTCAAACGTCTGATGTTGCGGGGTCTCGACGGCGACCCCGCGGCCTGGCGCGCCCTGCTGACCGAAATGCGCGGCGCCCTGACCCCCTTCTTCAAACGTCGGCTGACCGGCTGCGAAGCCGATGCGGAGGATCTCGTGCAGGACTGCCTGATCGCCATTCACGCCAAGCGCGCGACCTATGACCGGTCGCTGCCCTTCACAGCCTGGGCCTATGCGATCGCGCGCTACAAGCTGATCGATCATTTCCGCCGCCAGGGCCGCCGTCACGACGTGCCGCTGGAGGAGGCGTCGGTCCTGCTGGCAGATCACACGGTCGAGGACGGCGTCGTCCGCCGGGATCTGAAGAAGGTCCTGTCCATCCTGCCGCTGCGCCAGCGCCGCCTCATCGAGGATGTCCGCGTCGGCGGTTTCAGCCTGGCTGAGGCCGCCCAACGCAACGGCTTTACCGAGGGCGCGGCCAAGGTCAGCGTCCACCGCTCCATGAAGACGCTGGTCGCCAGCGTGAACCCAAATGAAGACTGAAGACCTGATCGACGCCCTGGCCGCCGGACTTGAGCCGGCCAAGCCCGCACGGCCCAGCCCCGCCCTGCTGGGCGCCGCCGCGGCGGCAGCCGTGGCGGCCGTGGCCCTGCTGCTGGGCGTCCGGCCTGATCTGGCGCAGGCGCTGCAGGGGCCGATCCCCTGGCTGAAGGGAATCTACACCGCCGCCCTGGCGGGAACCGGGATCTGGCTGGCGACACGGCTCGGGCGACCCGGCGTCGATCCGCGCCCGGCCGCCTTCGCCCTGCTCGCCGTCGTGGCTGGGGCGGTGCTTTGGGGCTTGATCGAGATGAGCCTGACGCCGCCCGAACAGCGGATGGCCGACTGGCTGGGCCGAACCTGGACCATCTGCGGACGCAACATCGTGCTGGTCTCGGCCTTCGCCGCGCCGCTGGTCTTCCTGTCGGCGCGACGGCTGGCGCCGACACGGCCGACGACGGCCGGTCTGGCGCTGGGCCTGGCGACGGGCGGCATCGCCGCCACCGCCTATGGTCTGCTGCACTGTGGCGAGGCGACCGCCGCCTTCGTCGCCACCTGGTATACGCTGGGGGTCGCGGCCGCCGGCCTGATCGGCGCCGCCGTCGGCCGCTTCGCCCTGCGTTGGTGACGCCGCCTCAGGCCTGGCGGCGCACCAGCCGGCCGTAGGTCTCCATCAGGTCCAGCGACAGGGCGCCCGGCGTGAAGCGATAGTCGCCCACCTCGGCCACCGGCGTCACCTCGACGGCGGTGCCGGTCAGGAAGCACTCCGAGAAGTCCGACAGTTCTTCCGGCAGGATGTCGCGCACCACGACCTCGATCCCCTTGGCCTGGGCGATCTCGATCACCGTCTGGCGGGTGATGCCGTCCAGGATGTGCTCGACCTTGGGCGTGTGCAGCACGCCGTCCTTGACGAAGAAGACGTTGGCGCCGGTGGCTTCGGCCACATAGCCGCGCCAGTCCAGCATCAGGGCGTCGGCGAAGCCGTTCCGCTCGGCCGTGTTCTTGGACATGGTGCAGATCATGTACAGGCCGGCCGCCTTGGCGGTCGTCGGCGCCGTCCTCGGATCGGGGCGACGCCACTTGGACCATTCCAGACGCAGGCCGCGCGCCTTGACCTCAGGGTCGAAATAGCTGGGCCAGTCCCAGACGGCCACCGCCAGATGGACCTTGTTGTTCAGGGCCGAAACACTGGTCTGTTCCGGGCCGAGATAGGCGACCGGGCGCACGTAGCAGTCCTGCAAGCCGTTTTTGGCGCAGGTTTCGTTACAGATGGCGTCGATTTCAGCGACGCTGTAAGGTATCTCGAAATCGAGCAGGTTCGCGGACCGCTTCAGGCGCTCCGAATGCGGCGTCAGCTTGAAGATTTCGCCGCCGTACATACGCTCACCCTCGAATACCGACGAGCCATAGTGGAGGGCATGGGTCAGAATATGCGTCTTCGTTTCCCGCCAGGGCACGAAATCGCCGTCAAACCAGATCCATCCATCACGATCGTCGAAAGGAACGAAGGCCATTGAAACACGTCTCCTGCAGAACTCTGTCTGTTAGAGCTCCCCGAATCGCTCAGGTCAACGGCCGGGATCGGGAGAATCGCGGATGAGCATGGCCGAAACGCGCGCATATGGCCGCTCGGGTCCCATCGCCGGGCCGGGCGTGGGTCGCCATCTGCTGATCGTCGACGACGACGACCGCATCCGCGAACTGCTGAAGGAGTATCTGTCGCGCGAGGGTTACCGCGTCACCGGCGCCGCCCACGCGGCGGCGGCCAAGCGGATGATGGAGCTGATCGAGTTCGACCTGGTCGTTCTGGACGTGATGATGCCGGGGGAAAGCGGCCTGGACCTGACCTCCTGGGTTCGCGCCAAGGCCGAGACCTCGAAGACGCCGGTCCTGCTTCTGACGGCGCGCGGCGATCCCGAGGATCGGATCGAGGGGCTGTCGCGGGGCGCCGACGACTATATGTCCAAGCCGTTCGAACCGCGCGAACTCGTGCTGCGGATCGAGGCCATCCTGCGCCGCACGGGCGGCAAGCCCATCGGCCCGCGCGAGATCAAGCTGGGCACGGCCGTGTTCGACATGGAACGGCTGGAGCTGATCCGCGACGGCGCGCCCCAGCGCCTGACCGAGGCCGAGGCCCAGTTGCTGAAGACCCTGGCGCTTCACGCCCACGCCCCGGTCGAACGCATGAGCCTGTCGCCCGACACGGCCGACATCACCGGCCGCGCCGTCGATGTTCAGGTCACCCGCTTGCGGCGCAAGCTGGAAGCCGACCCCAAGAATCCGCGCTATCTCCAGACCGTGCGCGGCGTGGGCTATATGCTCGCGCCCGACTGAGCCGGCGACGAACACCATGCGGCTGCTGCCCGCCTATCTGTGGCCGCGCTTTCTGAAGCGGCGCCTGCCGACCTCGCTCTGGGGGCGGTCGCTGCTGATCATCGTCCTGCCGGTGCTGGTCATGCAGGTGGTGGTGACCTGGATCTTCTTCGACGCCCACTGGCAGACCGTGACGGCGCGCCTGTCCGAGGGCCTGGCCGGCGATATCGCCTGGGCCGTCGAGAGCTATGAGGACGACCCCAGCCAACGCAATCTGGAGCGACTGGCCGATCGGGCCGAGCGGTCCATGTCCCTGTCGATCGCGCTGCAGGAGGGGCGAACCCTGCCGACGGAACAGAGGCGCGGCCCCATCGGGGTGGTGGACCGCGTGCTGGACAAGGCGCTGGCGGCCCGACTGGACCGCCCCTACTGGTTCGACACCACCCGCTACCCCGCCTATGTCGACATCCAGGTGCAGGAGCCGCAGGGCGTGCTGCGCATCATCGCCCCGCGCGAGCGCGCCGTGGCCACCCAGGCCCATATCTTCGTGCTGTGGCTGACCATCGCCACCGTCCTGCTGATGGGGGTGGCGATCCTGTTCATCCGCAATCAGGTCCGCGCCATCGAACGCCTGGCCGACGCGGCCGAGGCCTTCGGTCGGGGCGAGACCGTGCCCCGGTTCAAGCCGCACGGCGCGCGCGAGGTTCGCGCCGCCGCCGTGGCCTTCCTGGCCATGCGCGACCGGATCCAGCGCCACATCGACCAGCGCACCGCCCTGCTCGCCTCGGTCAGCCACGACCTGCGCACCCCCCTGACCCGGCTCCGGCTGGAACTGGCCCTGGCCCCGCCGTTCAAGCGTCAGGCCGCCATGCGCGGCGACCTGGACGAGATGGAGCATATGATCGACGAATATCTGGACTTCGCCCGCGGCGAGGCCGGCGAACCGCCCCAACCGGTGTCGATCCTCGACCTGCTGAAGGCGGCGGGCGAAGACGCCAGGCGCGCCGGGGCCGAGGTCGAACTGTCGGTCGCCCAGGGCCTGACCGCTTCGCTTCGCCCGCTCGCCTTCAAGCGCGCCCTGGTCAACCTGGCCGGAAACGCCGCCTCTCACGGCGAGCATGTGCGTCTTTCGGCGCGGTCGCTGGCCTCGGGCGGGCTGGAGATCGCCGTCGAGGACGACGGCCCCGGCATTCCCGAAGATCTGTATGACGAGGCCTTCCGCCCCTTCTCCCGTCTGGACGAGTCCCGCAACCAGAACCGCAAGGGCGTCGGCCTGGGCCTGGCCATCGCCCGCGACGTGGCGCGCGGCCACGGCGGCGACGTCACCCTGGAGCGCAGCGACCTCGGCGGGCTGAAGGCGATCATCCGCGTGCCCGGCCAGGCGACCGTCGTTCCCGCCGCCTGACGGCGTATTTTTTGAACCGGGGCGCTGAAACGGGCGGACGGAGCGAGATTTGGATGTCCGGCGTCTAGCGGAACCGTGCAGGAAGGATCATCTTCATGCCGACAGGGCATGGAGACAAAACACGATGCGTAAACTCGCCTTCTTCGCGCCTCTGGCCGCGGCGCTCGCCGTCGCCGCCATGGCCCAGGCGCAAACCCCCACGGTCAACGTCACCGTCGGCCCGGAACTGCAACGCCAGATCGAGAAGCTCGGCGAACGTGAAGTCAATGAACAGATCGACGAGTTGAAGGCTGAAGTCGGTCAGGCGCTGGAGCACCGCTATCCCGGCGCAACCGCCAATCTGGTCCTGGTCGACCTGAAGCCGAATCGCCCCACCTTCGAACAGATCCGCCAGACGCCGGGCCTGGACCCGATCCGCAGCGTGTCCATCGGCGGCGCGGCGATCAAGGGCGAGATCGTCACCGCTGACGGCCAGTCCCGGCCGGTGGACTTCTCCTACTTTTCGCCGAACATCCGCGACGTCTGGGGCTACGGCGTCTGGCATGACGCGGACCGCGCCTTCGGACGTCTGGGCGACCAGATCGAACAGGGCCGATTCTGATCCCGCAGGCCTCACTCCCGTTTCGCGACGGGAGAGAGGCGCCGGGTTTCAGCCCATCTCGCGGTTTCGCCGCACGGCCGCCGCGACCGTCTCGTCCAGCATCCGCGTCAGGCGGCCGTCCTTCGCCAGGGCGTCCAGCCCGGCGCGGGTCGAGCCGCCAGGCGAGGCGATGCGGCCGATCAGGGCTTCCAGATCATCGTCGCCCATCGAATCCGCCGCCGACCGCAGGGTGGCTCGCGCCAGGACGTCGGCGGTCGCCGCGTCCAGGCCGCTGGCCTGACCCGCCCGGGCCAGGGCTTCGGTAAAGGCGTAGAAATAGGCCGCGCCCGATCCGGCCACCGCCGTGGCCGCATCCATCAGGGCCTCGTCCGCCAGAACGACCGTCTCGGCCATCGGCTCGAACAAGGCCCGTCCCAGGGCCTGGGCGCGATCATCCGCCGACCAGATCGAGGCCACGCCGCGCCCGCGCGACACCCCGGTCGTCGGCATCACGCGCACGATGGGCCAGCCGCCGATCCCCTCGGCCAGGGTGGGCGCCGTCACCCCCGCCATGACCGACAGGATCACGGCCTGATCGCTCAGGAAGGGCGCCAGGGGCCTCACCACCTCGCGCCAGATCGCCGGCTTGACCGCCAGCACGATCACGCTCGCCTCCGTCAGGGCCTCAAGCGGTGGATTGATCCGCGCGCCGTGGGCCCGCGCCGCCTCGGCGGCGGGCTTTTCCGACGGACTGAGAATGATGAGATCGGCCGGCGCGACCGTCTCCGTCAGCAGCCAGCCTTCCAGAATGGCCGAGCCCAGCCGGCCGCAGCCCACCAGGACGACAGGTCCCCCGGACCGGACGGACCCCGCCATCAGGCGTTGCCGACGGTCTCGAACAGGCAGGCGTCGATGGCCTCCTGCGGCTTCTTGTTCCCACGCACCATGAAGTCGAACGCGGGGTAATAGCGATCCGCCGCCTCGATGGCCGCATCGATCATCGAGGCCGCCTGGGCCAGGGTCGGGCGCTCGCCCATCGGCAGGGCCAGCGAATGACGGAAGACGATCTCCCCGTCCTCGGCCCAGACCTCGAAATGCCCCATCCAGGTGCGTTGGTTGATCAGGCCGACCAGTTCATAGGCGGCCGTCTTGCGGCTCTTGGCCACACGCAGATCCAGGGCGCAGCACAGCTGAAGACAATCGCCCTCGGGCCGCCAGGCGAACCACAGCTCGTAATCCTTCCAGTCCCCCGCCAGGGCGAAGGCCAGGTCGCCGTCGTCGGTGCGGTCGAACGGGAGGTTCTCGGCCGTGAGGACATGCTCGACGACCTCAAGCGGGTCGAAGGGCGTGTCCATTTCCTCGGGCCGGGCGATGTCCATCAAGTCTCTCGATTCGCGCTGCGTCCGCGAGAATCGCGGCCGTTAACAGAGTGGTAAGCCTGTTCGCGGATTCGGCTCAACCGGCTGCGTCCCCGGGTTGAGTTCCATCTGTGGACGTTCCCGTCGCGAGCTTGCCGGAAGCCTTGGCGGCGGGCTTGCTGGCAGGTTTCTGGGCCGCCTTCAGTTCGGCGATCTCGGCCCGCAGGGCGGCGATCTCGTCCTTCAGCACATCGAATTCGTCGCGGCGGACCAGGTCCATCTCGGCGGCGATCCGGTCGGTCTGGGCCCGCCAGGCGGTCTTGGCCTCTTCTCCCGCCGCCTGGGCCAGGCCCATGGCGCCGGTGGTCAGTTTGGCGAACTCGCCCAGGATGGGATTGCGGGTCTGCATGGCGGTCTCCGACTTCAACGTCGTTAACGAAGCTTCACCGACTATGGTGAATGAAACCTTTCTTTCTGCTGCTTCGCGGACGCCATCAAGGCGTCGTGATCTTTCTTCACAGGCGACGCAGCCGGCGACGCTTGCTAAACCGCCCTTCTGAGACAGGCTTGCACAGGAACGCCCCTTGCCCTTTCCCGAATTCGATCCGGTCCTGATCCATCTCGGACCGCTTCCGATCCGCTGGTACGCCCTGGCCTATGTCGCCGGCATCGTCCTGGGCTGGTGGTACGCCGCCCGTCTGGTCAAGACCGAACGCCTGTGGGCGCCGGGCAAGCCGCCGATCAACACCACCCAGCTGGACGACCTCGTCCTGTGGATCGTGCTGGGCATCATCCTGGGCGGCCGCCTGGGCTACGCCCTGTTCTACAAGCCGATCATGTACGCCCAGCTGTTCACCGGCCAGACCCTGGGCGAGCGGTTCGAACTGTTCCAGCTCTGGACCGGCGGCATGAGCTTCCACGGCGGCTTCCTGGGCGTCTGCCTGGCCATCGTCCTCTATTCCCGCAGCCAGAAGATCGACATGCTGCGCCTCGGCGACGTCATCGCCCCGGTCGTGCCCATCGGCCTGATGTTCGGCCGTCTGGCCAACTTCATCAACGGCGAGCTGTGGGGTCGCGAGACGACCGTTCCCTGGGCCGTCCGCTTCTGCAACGCCCGCATCCAGCAGATGTACGGCTTCTGCCCCGCCGGCGACGCGCCTCGCCACCCCAGCCAGCTCTATGAGGCGGGCCTTGAGGGGATCGTCCTGCTGTCCATCCTGTCGCTGGGCATCTGGAAGTTCGATCTGCTGAAGAAGCCGGGCTATATCACCGGCCTGTTCCTGGTCGGCTACGGCGTCTGCCGCGCCGCGCTGGAGAATGTGCGCGAGCCCGACTTCGGCATGCCCGACTTCCCGCTGGGCCTGACCATGGGGATGATGCTGTCCATCCCGATGATCCTGGTCGGCGGCTGGCTGATCTGGCGCGCCTGGAACCGGCCGCCCGTCCAGGCATGAGCGACGCCGAAACCCTGAAAACCCGTCTGGCGCGCGAGATCGCCCTGACGGGGCCGATGACGGTCGCCGACTATGTCACCCGCTGCCTGCATGATCCCAAGGGCGGCTATTACGCCTCGCGCCCTGCTCTGGGGGAAGGCGGCGACTTCATCACCGCGCCCCTGGTCAGCCAGATGTTCGGCGAACTGATCGGCCTGTGGGCGGTCGAGACCTGGAACCGGCTGGGCGCGCCCGAACGGTTCCGCCTGGTCGAGGTCGGGCCCGGCGACGGAACCCTGATGAGCGACGCCTTGCGCGCGGCGCGCCTGGTCCCCGGCTTCCTCGAAGCCTGCGACCTGATCCTGATCGAGCCCAGCGGCCCCTTGCGCGACCTCCAGGCCAAGGCCCTGGCCGGCGCCGACCTGTCGCCGCGCTGGGTGCGCGACCTGACGCGGATCGAGACCGACGCCCCGGTCATCCTGATCGCCAACGAGGTTCTGGACTGTCTGCCCGCACGCCAGTTCGTCCGCACCGACGGCGGCTGGGCCGAGCGCCGCATCGGCGTCACCGACGACAATGACCTGATCTTCGGCCTGACCGCGATTTCCGGCGGGTTCGAAAAACCCGGCTTCGACATCGCGCCCGGCGAGGTGTTCGAGATTTCGGAACAACAAGCCATCTTCGGCCGCGACCTGGCCGGGCTGATGAAGGCCGCCTCGGGCGCCGCCCTGCTCATCGACTACGGCCGCGCACGGCCCGAGGCCGGCGACACGCTTCAGGCCCTGCGCCGCCACCAGAAGGTCGATCCGCTGGACAGTCCCGGCGAGGCCGACCTGACCCAGTGGGCCGACTTTCCGCGCGTGCTTGAGGCCGCCGTCCGCGCCGGCGCCGATGTCACCGGTTGCCTGACCCAGGGCGAGTTCCTGAGACGGCTGGGGATCGAAGCGCGCGCTGAACGGTTGAAGGCGGGACGGCCCGACGCCGCCCCCGTGATCGACCGCCAACTGCATCGCCTGACCGCCGAGGACCAGATGGGAAGCCTGTTCAAGGCCGCCGCGATCTTCTCCCCCCGCGCGCTGATCGTGCCGGGGTGGGACCTGTGAGCGACCTGGCCCCCATCACCCATCCGCTGCTGACCGCCGCCGGGTTCGACCACGGCTTCTTCACCCGCGCCGGCGGCGTCTCCACCGGCATCTATGAAGGCCTGAACGCCGGCGTCGGTTCGAAGGATGATCCCGCATCCGTGGCCGAGAACCGCCGTCGCGTCGCCGCCCATTTCGGCGCCGACGTCGATCATCTGAACGGCTGCTACCAGATCCATTCCGCCGTCGCCCGCGTCGCCGACGGCCCCTGGCAGGGCGACCGGCCTGAGGGCGACGCCGTCGTCACCGCCGAACCCGACCTGTTGTGCTCGGTCCTGACCGCCGACTGCGCGCCGATTCTGCTGGCCGATCCCGAGACGCGGATCGTCGCCGCCGTCCATGCCGGCTGGAAGGGGGCCCTGGGCGGCGTGGTTCATTCCGCTGTCGCGGCCATGCAGGCCCTGGGCGCCGATCCCCGTCACATCCGCGCCGTCGTCGGCCCCTGCATCGCCCCCGCCAGCTATGAGGTCGGCCTCGACTTCCAGGACCGTTTCGCCCACCACGACCCCGGCAGCGAACGCTTCTTCCACCCCGGCGAGACCGACGACAAACGCCGGTTCGACCTGCCCGGCTTCGTCCTGTGGCGCCTGCAACAGGCCGGCGTCGGCCAGGCCGTCTGGACCGGCCACGACACCTGCGCCGACGCGGCGCGCTTCTACTCCAACCGCCGGGCGTTTCAGCAGGGCGAACCGGACTTCGGCCGATTGATCAGCGTGATCGGGGTTTAGGCGCGCGCACGATAATTCTCCCTCCCCGTCCGGGGAGGGGCGTCGCGCAGCGACGGGGTGGGGGCGGCCCGGCAGGGACGCACTATTTCCGAAAAGATAAATCAGTGGACCGGCGCCCTGCCCGTCCCACCCGGCTTCGGCTACGCCTTCGCCCCCCCTCCCCCGCTGGGGAGGGAAAGGCTGATGCGCTTGTCAGCCCGCCTGCGCCATCTCAGGCACGCGCGTGACCTCGCGCCACGCATGGGGCGCAGCCAGCAGCGCACGGACCAGCTTGTTGTTGACCGCGTGCCCGGCCTTGTAGCCTTCGTAACGGCCCAGCAGGGGCGCGCCCAGGACATACAGGTCGCCGATGGCGTCCAGCGCCTTGTGGCGCACGAACTCACGTTCCATGCGCAGGCCGCCGGGGTTCAGGATCTCGTCGCCGTCGATGACCACGGCGTTCTCCAGCGAGCCGCCGCGGGCCAGACCCGCCTGACGCAGGGCCTCGACCTCATGGGCGAAGCCGAAGGTGCGGCAGGCCATGATTTCCTTGCGGAAGGTCGGCTCGTCCACGACGAAATCGATGATCTGGTTGCCGATCACCGCCGAAGGGAAGTCGATCTCGAACCGCATTTCATAGCGGTCGCACGGCAACAGGGCCGCGTGCTTGTCGCCTTCGGTGACGTGAACCGTCTCTAGGATCTCGATATAGCGCTGCGGCTGCGCCTGGGGACGGAAGCCCGCCCGGTCCAGCAACTGCACGAACTCCAGCGCCGACCCGTCCAGGATCGGCAGTTCCGGCCCGTCCACCTCGACCACGGCGTTCGAAACGCCCAGAGCGCAGAAAGCCGCCATCAGGTGTTCGATGGTCGACAGCCGCACGCCGGCGGCGTTCTCGATCATGGTGTTCAGGCGGGCGTCGACAACGGCCTCGCCCGAGACGGGGATGCGGTTGTCGCGGTCGGTCACGTCGGTGCGCACGAAGACGATCCCCGCCCCCGCAGGCGCAGGAC
Source organism: Brevundimonas sp. TSRC1-1 (assembly GCF_049898245.1). NCBI lineage: Bacteria > Pseudomonadati > Pseudomonadota > Alphaproteobacteria > Caulobacterales > Caulobacteraceae > Brevundimonas > Brevundimonas sp. TSRC1-1. The sequence goes on along the minus strand of NZ_JAFCXI010000001.1, from coordinate 229,075 downwards.
GAACCGCCAGCCGCACCCGGCGGCCGGTGTGCACCCCGACGCCGGCGATGATGGCCGGCGCGATGATGGTGCGCTCGTGATGGTCGTTTCTGACCGACAAACTCAAACTCGCTTCAATCTGATTGGGTCCCGCCTCTAAGTGCGGATTACGCCCCTCGAGTGATCTAGCCCTGCCCCCGCAAGTGCGAAATGAAAGTCGGGTTTCGGATTGTTTCGTTATGGGACCGTCGCAATTGAAAACGCCCCGAAGCCAGTGGCTTCGGGGCGCGGCTTTCAGAATTTCAGTCGGTCAGTTTGCGAGACGGCGGAGAAAAGAAGGAATCTCCAGATCGTCGTCCGCATGGCCCGTCTCGGGCTCGGCCTGGGCCTGCGGCTGGGCCGCCGACCGCATCTGCGAGGTCGGACGGGGGCTGTAGGTCGGCTCGGGCTGCGGCTGGGCGCGCTTGCCGCGACCGAACAGGCTCCAGCCGCTGCGGCGGTGGTCACGGTCGTCATAGTCATCGACGGCCGGCTCGGGCGAACGGGCGGCGTACAGGTCGCCCTGGGGCTCGGGCGCGCGGCTCGACTGCGCGGCCGGCGCGCGGGTGGTTTCGTACTCCTCGACCCACGGATCGACGATCGGGTCCAGGGCGCGCGGGGTCGGTTCCGCGACACGGATCACCGGCTCGGGCCGGGGCTCCGGCGCGGGAGGGGATTGAAAGCTGGGGACGACGGGGGCCGCCTCGATCCGGGGCTCAGGACGCGGTTCCGGCGCGCGTTCGGCGCGGACCGGCTCACGGTAGGGTTCGCGGGCGGGCTCGGGCGCACGCGAAGCCTGGGTTCCGTACAGGCCGCCGGCGGAACGGCGCGCGCCGTGATCCGCCAGGGGCGCGGTCTGGGAGGGCGCAGCCGGAGCCGAGGGTTCGGCGCGTTGCACGCCGCTCTCGTCCATGCCGGTGGCGACCACCGAGACGCGGATCTTGCCGTCCAGCGCCGGATCGAAGGCGGCGCCGAAGATGATGTTGGCGTCGCCGTCCACCTCGGCCGAAATGGCGTTGGCGGCCTCGTCGACTTCCAGCAGGGTCATGTCCAGACCGCCGGTGATGTTCACCAGCACAGCCTTGGCGCCCTTCAGCGAGGTCTCGTCCAGCAGCGGGTTGGCGATGGCGTTCTGGGCGGCCAGCAGGGCGCGGTCGTCGCCGGAGGCCTCGCCGGTGCCCATCATCGCCTTGCCCATTTCGGACATGACGGCGCGGACGTCGGCGAAGTCGAGGTTGATCAGGCCCGGCAGGATCATCAGGTCGGTGATCGAGCGCACGCCCGAGTGCAGCACCTGGTCGGCCATGCCGAAGGCGTCGGCGAAGGTGGTGCGTTCGTTGGCGACGCGGAACAGGTTCTGGTTCGGAATGACGATCAGGGTGTCGACATAGCGTTGCAGCTCGGCGACGCCGGCATCGGCCAGGCGCATCCGGTGACGGCCTTCGAAGGTGAAGGGCTTGGTCACGACGCCGACGGTCAGGATGCCGCGATCGCGCGCGCATTTGGCGATGACGGGGGCCGCGCCGGTGCCGGTGCCGCCGCCCATGCCACAGGTGATGAACACCATGTGCGCGCCTTCGAGGTGCTGATGGATCTCGTCTGCGGATTCCTCGGCGGCGTTCATGCCGACTTCGGGGTGTGCGCCGGCGCCCAGGCCCTGGGTGATGGTCTCGCCCAACTGGATGCGGCGATCCGTCTTGGCGAAGCTGAGGTGCTGCGCATCGGTGTTGGCCACGACGAACTCGACCCCTTCGAGGCCGGCGTCGATCATGTTGTTCACGGCGTTGCCGCCGGCGCCGCCGACGCCGAACACGACGATACGGGGCTTCAGTTCAGTGTGTTGCGGCTTGACCAATGAGAGCGACATTTCTTTTCCGACCTTCCGACCCTGACCCCTTCAAACCGATGCGACCGCCCCGCCGAATCACATTGGTTATGAGCGTGTTAAGGATTGCACCCATGAGGGTTAAGAGAAGGTTACGGCGATAATGTGAGTCGGACTCGAGGAAAGCACAAACTGCGAGCTTGGCTGCAGTTTCTTCGAAAAACGACGACCTTCAGGAAAAAGGGCGGCCCGTGAGAGCAGCCCTTTCCTTATTTTAGAAAGACTGGACCTAGAAGCGAGCCGTCAGGCCGACCTGATAATAGCGTCCGGTGAGGTCATAAACGCCCACGCAGTTAGTGCACAAGGAGCGGCTCGCTGTCGAGCACATTGCACACTTGGAGACGGGCGTGAGATCACGCGCGCCAATGCCGAAGCTGTTTTCCCAAGTTTAAGCCAAGGATAGATCATGAAGATACTGATCGCCAATGGTCAACGGCGCAAAGCTCTCGATGGTCGCTGTATTGCTGCGAAAGCCCAGTTCTGATAGCGACACCACCCGTTTTCATAGGTTGTCGCGCAACCAGCCCGCGACACGCCCCACCACATTCCCGCGATGGATTTTCGGCGCGTCCGCCGCCGTGATCTGCCGCGCCATAAGCTTCCTGGCCGACACGGCTTCGCGCGGGCCGTAGGCGGCGCGCAGCAGGACTCCGGCGGTGGCGCAGAAGGCCGGACCGGAGGCGGCGTCGGCCAAATGGGGCGCCCGTTGGGGCTTGCCCAGGCGGACCGGGCGGTCGAACACCCGCACAGCCAGCTCCCGCACCCCGTTCAGTTGGCTGGCGCCGCCGGTCAGGACCAGGCCCGCGCCGGGCTCCAGGCCCACGCCGGCGTTCTTCAGCCGGTCGCGCAGCAGTTCCAGCGTCTCTTCCACGCGCGGCGCGATGACCGTCTTCAGCATGGCGCGCGGGACGATGACCGGGCCGGCCGAGGCGTCCTCGCCGCGCGGCGGGGCCTCCAGCATCTCGCGGTCCTCGTTGGCGCTGGCCATGGCCGAGCCGTGCAGGGTCTTCAGCCGTTCGGCGCCGGCCTTGGACGTCGACAGGCCGCGCGCGATGTCCGACGTGACGTGGTCGCCGCCGACGTTCAGGCTTTCGATGTGCAGCAGGGACCGGCCGCCCCAGACGGCGGCGCTGGTCGAGCCGCCGCCCATGTCGATGCAGACGGCGCCCAGGTCCATCTCGTCCTCTTCCAGCGCGGCCAGGGACGAGACGACGGGCGCGGCGGCCACGCCCTGCAGGTCCAGGTGCGCCAGCTCGAGACAGTGGCTCAGGGTGGTGAAGACATTCTCGGCCATGGAGACGACCAGCAGGTCGAGCCCCAGAGAACCCCCGCGCATCGAACGCGGATCATGGACGCCGCGCGCGCCGTCGACCGACCAGGCGATGGGCAGGACGTGGATCGGGCGGCGGTTGGGCAGACGGATCTGGGCCAGGGCCATGCCGATGGCGCGCGCCAGATCGGCGTCCCCGACCGGATTGGCGCCCAGGGACACCCGGGCCTGGACCCGGTGGCTGGCCATCTGGCCGATGGCGGTGGTGACGACGACGCCGGAGACGGGGCTCTGGGCCGCACGCTCGGCGCGTTCGACGGCGTGGCCGATGGCCTGGGCGGCCTCGTCCATATTGATGATGGCGCCGCCCTTCACGCCCTTGGACTGGACATGGCTGGCGCCGGCGACGCGGATGGTGCGGTCGGCGTGACGCACGCCGTCCGGCTTCATGATGAAGCACGAGACCTTGGACTGGCCGATGTCCAGGGCGGCGATCACGGGGGCGCGGCCGGCGCGGGGGTCCATGCCCCGGCCCTGGTCATTCGCCGATCCGCGCTGCTTGCCCGACATGTCGTACTGGTCCTTTAAGCGTCGGCGGCGGGTCGCACGGCGACCTCGTCCGGCGTTCTGAGATCGACCCGGGCGAAGCCCAGGTCGAGCAGGCGTTCGCGCTGATCCAGCGCGTCGAGACGGATCAGGGCCGCCTCCTGTTCGACGGCGGGCAGCTGGATCAGGCTGCCGTCCTTCAGGCGCAGGTCCCAACGGCGTTCGTCCACCCGCACCAGGGCGTCCACCCGGCTCATCAGGCGCGGGCGCTGGGCCAGCAGGGGCAGGACCTCGCCGGCGGCCAGGTCGGCGCCCTTGCCGACGACCAGGGGCAGTGTCGGATAGCGGCGCGCGTCGGCGCCCTGGATCACCTGGCCCTGGGCGTCGATGACCTTGATCTGGCCGGCGTCCTGCCAGACGGCCAGACGATCATGTTCCTTGATCTCGACGATCAGGGTGTCGGGCAACAGGCGCACCACGCGCGCCTCGCGCACCCAGCCGACGCCCTGCACGCGTTCGCGGATGGCGTTCAGGTCCAGGCTGGTGATCGGCTGGCCGGAATACAGGCCCAGGGCCTGCTGGATCGCCGGCTCGGCCTCGGCCGAGGCGCCGGTGATATGAACCCGTTTCAGCGTCAGCCCCATGCCCGCCGTCACCCCGTCGATCCCGTGCGAAACCGACTGGCCGATCCGTTCGGCGCGGGCGCCGGTCGCCAGAACCCCGATCACCAGCAGGGCGCTGGCGCCCAGGGCGATCATGACGGTGCGGGATGAAACATCGATACGGCCGATGGCGGCCATCTTGCCGGGGATGGCGGACGCGGGCTTGGGCGCGCCGCCGCGCGGCCGCCCGCCCTTCTTGGAGGCGACGCCACGCGAGGAACCCGAACTCTGTCGCCGACCGCCGCGAACTACCGCGGGCATGAGGCGTCCTCCACCATCCACCGAACCAGGTCTTCGTAGCTCATTCCGGTATGGGCGGCCTGCTCGGGAGCGAGCGAGGTCGGCGTCATGCCCGGCTGAGTGTTGACCTCCAACAGAACCAGATCGTCCTTAACATCGTCATAACGGAAGTCGCTTCTGGACACGCCTCGGCAACCCATGGCGACGTGCGCCGCCTCCGCCTGACGCAGGGCCGCCTCGAACACGGCGGGCGGCAGGACGGCGGGCAGGACATGGACCGAACCGCCGGGCGCATACTTGGCCTCGTAGTCGTAGAAGCCCTTGGTCGGGGTGATGTCGGTCACGGTGAGGGCGCGCGGCCCGTCCGCATAGCCGATCACGGCGACGGCCAGCTCCTTGCCGGCGATATAGGGTTCGACCATCACCTGTTCGCCATAGGCCCAGCCGGGCTCGCCCACCTCGGCGACCGGCCGATTGGCGCCCTCGCTAACCAGATAGACGCCGACGGACGAGCCTTCGGCGTTGGGCTTGACCACATAGGGGGGCTCGATCACGTGGCGCGCCGCCACCTCATGCCGGTCGTACAGACCCCCGCCTGGAACCTTGACGCCCGCCGCCTTCAGCACGGCCTTGGACTTGTTCTTGTCCATGGCCAGGGCCGAGGCCAGGACGCCGGAATGAGTATAGGGGATCCGCAGGGTCTCGAGCACGCCCTGGACGCAGCCGTCCTCGCCCCAGGCCCCATGCAGGCAGTTCAGCACCACGTCCGGCTTGATCAGACCCGACAGCACATTGGCCAGGTCGCGGCCCGCATCCACGCGGCTGACGCGCACGCCCTGCCGCTCCAGCGCCTGCGCGCACTGTTCGCCGGAGGTCAGCGACACCTCCCGCTCGGCGGAAAGACCGCCCATCAGGACGGCGACATGAAGGTCTTTGATTGCGCGGGTCATCGGCGGCTCCAGAGCTGTCTGGATGCCGCGCAGGTTCTTAACAGCGCGTCAACCAAACGGGCTCGGACATCATTGCGAAGCCTCGGCTGGGGATGTTTCCACCACGACGACCGGCGTCGCTTCGACCGTGACCGAAGGCGCAGGCGACGCTGGGGCGGGAGTCACGTCCAGGGCGTAGAGATAGGCGCCCTGGCACTGTTCCCGGTCGCCATAGGACCATTCGGCCGCCCTATGGCGCACTCCGGCCGTGGCGGCGGGCGCCGACGGCGCCAGCAGGTCGTCCGGCACGCGCATGTCCGGCGCCAGCCGCTCGCCCGACAGGTCAAAGGCGCCGGCGTAGACCGCCTCACCGTCCCTGACGTCGAAGCCGGTGGCGCCGAGGCAGAAGTGGGTGATGTACTGTCCGACATTCAGGGCGCTGAGCCGCCAGCGGCCGGGCGGCACGGAGAAGGTCTGGGTCACGGCGCGCGTGCGGTCGCCGCGCACCGCGCCACGGGTCGGCAAGGCGACGGCGAACAGCGCCGGCCGGCCGTCGGCCTCCCAGCCATAGACGTCGGGTCGCGGCCCCGCGCGGGTGAAGAACAGGGTGCGTCCGCCCTGCTCCGCCATTCCGGTCAACCGAACGGTCACAAGGGCGCTCCCCTCGGTCAGGGCGACATCCTCGGGCTTCAGGGCGCGCGGGGGGCGGGCGCTGCGCGGCGCCTCGGGGCCCTTCCGCGCGGCAGCGGGCTCGGTCGTGTCCGGCGCCAGGGACTGGAGGCTGAGGGACGGCTTGTCGAGGTCGCCCGAACGACCGATCACCACCGTCGTGCCGCGTGCGGCGTCATTGTCGTAGACCCGAACCACCTCGCCTGCGGGCTGATCGGCGCCGACGCGGGTCGCCAGTGCGGCGCGCAGGGCCGGCTGCTCCAAGTCCGCCAGGGTCTTGCCGTCTGCCTCTTCCAGCCGCACGACGCGCCAGCCGTTGACGACCATGCAGTTTTCCAGATTGGCGGCGACGCCCCGCCGTTCCTGCATGCCGTTGACGGCGCCCTGGATGACGCCGACGACCAGGGCGCCCAACAGGCCCCCAGCCGCCGCAGCGCCCGCCGCTCCGTTGTCGTCAGGCTGGCGCATCCGCCGCGCCTCGACCACACAGGCGCGGACGGCGGCGTCGTGCTGGTCGATGTCCGCGCCCGCGCGGTTGAAATAGGCGTAACCGGCGCTGGATCGCGTGATGTCGACACGGGGCCCTTCGCTGCCGACGGCCGCGCCGACGGGCGCGCGCGTGACGAGTTGAGCCTGAGCCGGACCGGCCACGGCGGCCAAGACGCCCACGGCGGCGATTAAGCGTTTCATCTGCGGTTCTCCCCCGAGTCCCGTTCCGCTAACGCTAAGTCGCCCCGTCAATCAATCTCAGATTTACGACAGAGGCCGGCCGATCCGCTTGATCTCCCAGTCCAGTTGAACGCCGGTCTTCGCCAGGACGTCGGCGCGCACCGCCTCGCCCAGGCCTTCGATGTCGGCGGCGGTGGCCTCGCCGGGGTTGATCATGAAGTTGGAATGGAGGTCGCTGAACATGGCCCCTCCCCCGGTCTCCACGTGCAGTCTGCCGCGCCAGCCGGCCTCGTCGACCAGTTTCCACGACGAATGGCCGGGCGGATTCTTGAAGGTCGAACCGCCGGTCTTTTCGCGGATCGGCTGGGTGGTTTCGCGGCGGCTGGTGATCTCGGTGATGCGGGCCTGGACGGCGGCGGGATCGTCCGGCGTTCCGCGATAGACGGCCTCGACCCAGATGATGTCGGCCGGCGCCTGCGAATGGCGATAGGTGTAGCCGAAGTCGGCCAGAGCGTAGTCGACCCGCTCGCCAGACCGCGTCAGGCCCCAGGCCGAGACCAGAACATCCTTGGTCTCCGATCCGTAGCAACCGGCGTTCATGGTCAGCGCCCCGCCGACCGTGCCCGGAATGCCGGCGTAGAATTCCAGCCCCGCCAGCCCCGCCTTGGCGCTCGCCTTGGCCACCATGGAGTCCAGCGCACCGGCGCCGGCCGTGATCGTGTCGCCGTCCGTCGTCACCAGCGCCCAAGGCCGGCCCGCCAGACGGATCACCACCCCCTCGACCCCGCCGTCGCGCACAATGACGTTCGACCCGACGCCCAGCACCGTCACGGGGACGGACGGGTCCAGCGCCTTCAGGAAATCAGCCAGATCTTCGGCGTCCGCCGGAATGAACAGGGCCTCAGCCGCGCCGCCGACGCGGAACCAAGTGTAGGGGCCGAGCGGTTCGTCCCGCAGAAGCTTGCCGCGAACGGGGGGAAGGGTGATCTCGGTCATGCGGCTTCGATGTCGGTCCGGGAAAAGTCGTCGCCCTTGTACAGCAGGGGCGACCGCGCGTGGCGGGCGCAGGCATAGGCGAAACAGTCGCCGAAATTCAATGCCGCCGGGTGACGGCCCTTGCCGTATCGGACGTGGGCGCGGATCGCCTCGTGTCGCACCTCGGCGTGAATGGCGACCACCTCGATATTGAAGGTCTTCAAGAACGCCTCAACGGCGGCTTCGCTGTCGGTGATGTCCAGTTTCAGCCGACGCGCGACCGCGAGGACCGCCTCCCAGACGGCCAGGGGCGACGTCGTCCGAAGACGATAGGCTTCCAGGCGCGCATAGAGTAGCCGCGCGTCGTCCTCGTCGGTCAGGATGGCCGTAAGCGCCGAAGCGTCCACGAACATCAGTCGTCCTCATAGAGGCTGTCGATCCAAGCCTTGTCCACCGGCTGGCCCTCGGCGAGGTCGCCCCGAGCTATTAGAGCGCGGGTGAAGGCAAGGCCGCGCTCGACAAAGTCGGACGGCGTCTCGACCTGCTCCAACTGACGGCGCAGCGCGCGGCGCACCGCCTCCGTCTTGCTGATCCCTCCGATGCGGCTGAGGCGTTCAGCCATCTGATCGACTTCCGGGTCCTTCACATAAAGCGCCACGACATCCTCCAGGGATATACCGTCACGCCATAATATATACTTTCGAACCCCCCGGACAAGCCGAGCCTCACCCCAACGCCTCCAGCTGCGCCGGCAGGCCATAGGCCCAGCTGGTGATGTCGCCGGCGCCCAGCAGCACGACCACATCGCCCGGTTTGGCCTCTTCCTTGATCAGGCGCGGCAGGACGGCGGCGTTCTCCAGCGCCTGGACATGGCGGTGGCCATAGCGGCGGATGCCGTCGGTCAGGGCGTGCTTGTCCACCCCTTCGATCGGCTGTTCCCCGGCCGGATAGACGTCGGCGACGATCACGCTGTCGGCGTCGGAAAAGGCGGTCGAGAACTCGTTCATCAGGTCGCGCAGCCGGGTGTAGCGGTGCGGCTGGACCACGGCGATGACCCGGCCCTCAGTCACCTGGCGCGCGGCCTTCAGCACGGCGACGATCTCGACCGGATGGTGGCCGTAGTCGTCGACGATGCGCACGCCGTTGACGACGCCGGTGGTGGTGAAGCGGCGCTTGACCCCGCCGAAGCCGGCCAGACCCTCGCGGATCGCCTCGTCGGACACGTCCAGCTCGCGCGCCACGGCGATGGCGGCCAGGGCGTTGGAGACATTGTGCCAGCCGGCCATCGGCAGGTGCAGGTTCTCGATCCGGTGGGTCTCGCCGTTCTGGATCACGACGTCGAAGCGGGCGCCGTCCGGCCCCATCTGGCAGTTGTCGGCCCGCACCATGGCCTGGGGATTGGTCCCATACGTGACCAGCCGCCGGTTATCGATGGAGGCGACCAGCTTCTGCACCTCGGGGTGGTCCAGGCAGACGGCGGCGAAACCATAGAAGGGGATGTTCTCGACGAAATCGACGAAGGCCTTCCGCACGGCGTCGAAGTCGCCGTAATGGTCCAGATGTTCCGGGTCGATATTGGTCACAATGGCGACCGTCGATTTCAGTCGCAGGAAACTGCCGTCGCTCTCGTCCGCCTCGACCACGATCCAGTCGCCGTCGCCGACCTTGGCGTTGGTGCCATAGGCGTTGATGATGCCGCCGTTGACCACCGTCGGGTCCAGACCGGCCGCATCCAGCAGGGCCGCGACCATCGAGGTCGTCGTGGTCTTGCCGTGGGTGCCCCCGACCGCGATCGAGAATTGCAGACGCATCAGTTCGGCCAGCATCTCGGCCCGGCGCACCAGGGGGATGCGGCGCTCGCGGGCGGCCTTCATCTCCGGATTGTCGGCCTTGACCGCCGTCGAATAGACCACGGCCGACACGCCCTCGCTGACGTGAGCGGCGTCGTGACCGATGAAGATCCGCGCGCCCAGCTTCTCCAGCCGTTCGGTGTTGGCGCTGGCCTTGGCGTCCGAGCCCTGAACCGAATAGCCGATCTTCAGCATGATCTCGGCGATGCCGCTCATGCCTATGCCGCCGATGCCGACGAAATGGACGGGACCGAGGTCGAACGGGACGGGGCGAAGGCGAGCGATCATCCGATGCGCTTAGCAAGGGATCGGGCGGAATGCACGGGGGTGTCTGCGTCCAATTCCGACGTCGGGACGTGATAGGCGTCGCGCAGGAGAACGGGCACGACGGCGAACGCGGTTCGGTCGATTTCAGACTATTCAGACTATTCAGACCCTGTTTTTCGGGCACAGGGTCTGAAACGGCCGCCGCTCGGCCGCCTACGACTTTAGTCGATTGGCCTTGCGGAAGCTTGTCGTGCAAACAGGCGTTGAGTGACCGCCAGGCGGTCAGGCAGGAGTATTTTCGTGGGCAAACTCAGCACCCCTATCATCTTCGGCGTCATCGCCATTCTGGGGGCCGTCTCCCTCGGCGTCATCGCCCTGCACCAGGGGGAGAGCATCAGCGCGGTCTGGATGGTGGTGGCGGCGGTCTGCACCTACGCCATCGCCTATCGCTTCTACAGCCGCTTCCTGGCCAACAAGGTCATGCAGCTGCAGCCCTCGCGCCCGACACCCGCCGTCCGTCGCGACGACGGCCTCGACTATGTGCCGACGCCCAGGAACGTCCTGTTCGGCCACCACTTCGCGGCTATCGCCGGCGCGGGCCCGCTGGTCGGGCCGGTGCTGGCGGCCCAGATGGGCTATCTGCCCGGCGTGCTGTGGATCCTGGTCGGGGCGGTGCTGGCCGGTGCGGTGCAGGACATGATGGTCCTGTTCATGTCCACCCGGCGCGACGGCAAGTCGCTGGGCGACATGATCCGCACCGAGATGGGCAATATCCCCGGCATCATCGCCCAGGTCGGCGTGCTGATGATCATGGTCATCATCCTGGCCGTCCTGGCCCTGGTCGTGGTCAAGGCCCTGGCCGAGAGCCCGTGGGGAACCTTCACCGTCGCCGCCACCATCCCCATCGCCATCTTCATGGGCCTGTACACCCGCTATCTGCGGCCCGGCCGCGTGGGCGAGGTCTCGGTCATCGGCGTGGTCCTGCTGATCCTGGCCATCATCGGCGGCGGCCATGTCGCGGCCGACCCGTTCTGGGGCCCGGCCTTCACCCTGACCGGCCCGACCCTGGCCATACTGATGATGGTCTATGGCTTCATCGCCTCGGTCATTCCGGTCTGGCTGCTGCTGGCCCCGCGCGACTATCTGTCGACCTTCCTGAAGATCGGGGCCATCGTCGCCCTGGCCATCGGCATACTGATCGTGCGTCCACACCTGCAGATGCCGGCCGTCACCCCCTTCATCGACGGCACCGGCCCGGTCTTCGCCGGCGCGCTGTTCCCCTTCCTGTTCATCACCATCGCCTGCGGCGCCGTCTCGGGCTTCCACGCCCTGATCTCGTCGGGCACCACGCCCAAGCTGCTGGAGAACGAGAGCCAGATTCCGCTGATCGGCTATGGCGCCATGCTGTGCGAAAGCTTCGTCGCCGTCATGGCCCTGATCGCCGCCACGGTGCTGGACCCGGCCGTCTATTTCGCCATGAACAGCCCGGTCGCCATCATCGGCAATGATGCGGTCTCGGCCGCCGCCGCCGTGGCCCAGTGGGGCTTCCACATCACCCCCGGCGAGCTGGAGCAACTGGCCCGCGACGTGGGCGAGCACTCGATCCTGTCGCGCGCGGGCGGCGCCCCGACCCTGGCCGTCGGCATGGCCCACATCCTGTCGGGCGTGATCGGCGGCAAGGCCATGATGGCCTTCTGGTACCACTTCGCCATCCTGTTCGAGGCCCTGTTCATCCTGACCACGGTCGACGCCGGCACCCGCGTCTGCCGCTTCATGATCCAGGACCTGCTGGGCGTGGCCGTGCCGAAGATGCGCGAGACCAAGTCCTGGGGCGCCAATGTCGTCGCCACCGCCCTGACGGTCGGCCTGTGGGGCTATTTCCTCTACACCGGCGTCGTCGATCCCCTGGGCGGCATCAACAGCCTGTGGCCCCTGTTCGGCATCGCCAACCAGATGCTGGCCGCCATCGCCCTGATCCTGGGCACGGTCGTCCTGTTCAAGATGAAGCGCGAGAAGTTCGCCTGGGTCATGGTCGTCCCGGCGACCTGGCTGCTGATCTGCACCCTGACGGCGGGCCTGCAGAAGCTGTTCCACCCCGAGGTCCGCATCGGCTTCCTGGCCCACGCCCGCAAGTACCAGGAGGCTCTGGGCGCCGGCGAACTGATCGCCCCGGCCAAGACCGTGGGCGACATGCACCGCATCATCGTCAACGACTACGTCAACTCGACGCTGACGGCGGCCTTCCTGTTCGTGGTCGTGACCATGGTGGTCTACGGCGTCCTGGCCTGCCTAAAGGCCTATCGCAGCAACCGGCCGACCGTGCGCGAATATCCCGAGGCGCACGAGCTGACGGCGTCCGACGACGCGGCGGATATCGCCCGTGCCTAAGTCCGGGCTCCAGTCCGGGCCGGCTCCCGCCGCCACGCCGGACGACCTGCTCTGCCTGTGCCGCGACACCGCCTTGCGGTGGGGTCGCGGCGTCAAGCGGACGGCGGGGGCCATGATCGGCCAGCCCGACTACGACGCCTATGTCCGCCACGCGGCCACGACCCACCCCGACCAGCCCCCGCTGGACAAGATCGCCTTCTTCCGCCTGCACGAACAGCGTCGCTTCGGCGGCTCGGGCGCCTTCAAGTGTTGCTGATCTAAAGGCCGGCGGGCTGGTCGGCCGACCGGACCCGGTCCGCTCCCTGCGCCTGGAGCGCGGCGATGGCCGCCTCCAGCGTCGGGTCCTCGCCCGCGCGGCGCTGGCTCACGGTGCGGGGCGCCGCGATGTCCGGGGTGACGCCGCGTTTCTCCAGCCGCACCCCGCCCGCCGTGACGAAGTTCGCCCGGCTCAGCGTCAGCTTGCCCCCGTCCGGCAGGTCCGTCTCCTGGGCGATCAGGACCGAGCCGATGGTCTTCTCGCCCACCACTATGCCCCGCCCGGCCTCCTGCAGGGCGGCGGGCGTCAGTTCGGCCGCGCTGCGGCTGCCCCGGTCCACCAGGACCGCGACCGGATTGGCCACCGGCGCGCTGCGGTCGCCGCAATCGCCTGAAGCCCGCAGGGTCACGGGCTGCCCGTTCCGTCCGGTCCGCGTCGCCCAGACCTGATCGCGGGGCAGGAAACAGGTCAACACCGACTCGGCCTCCCACAGCCGGCCGCCGGGATTGGCTCTCAGGTCCAGGATCACGTCCACATCCGACGGCAGGCCGTCCAACTCGCCGCCCAGCCAGCGCCCCAGTCCCGCATCGAACTGCTCCACCGTCAGCACCAGAACCCCCGGCCGGGACTTGTCGGCCGTGAACGGCTGCGGCCCGTCCATCAGCTGCGGGGTCAGGATGGTGTCGCGGCGCATCCCGGTCTCGTCCGTCAGAACCAGATGGACCGGCGTCCCCTCCTGCACCTCCACGTCCGGTCCCCAGGGCCGGCCGTCGACGCTGTCCAGGGTCCAGCCCAGTTGCACCCCCGCCGCCTGGGCCGGAGAGCCGTCGCGCACCCGCTCCACCGTCCACAGGTCGGGATCCTCGCCCCGCATCAGGGTCATGCCCATGACGGCCCGGCGCGCATACTGGGCGTCCTGGCGGCGCACGGCGGCCGGCGGGCTGGCGCCGGCATGGCCGTCGTCCAGCAGGTCCAGCATCGTATTGACGACCCGGTACAGCGCCCGGTCGTCGGCCGCCGCCAGGGCCTGGGGCCGGAACCGGTCGCGGGCCGCGCCCCAGTCCACTCCATGCAGATCAGGATCGTAATAGCCGCGCCGCACCTCGCTCCAGACCGTGTCGAACACCCGCTGGTTCATCCGCGCCCGCTCGCGGCTGGGCGCGGCCACGACCGCCGCCGGGGTCTCGGCGTAAGCCAGGGCCGTCGGCCCGCCGCAAAGCGGCAAGCTGAGCAACAAGAGGCTGAAAAGCCGGGCGGAACCTTTGACGGACATGCCAGCCATGTGACGCAAGACCGGTCCCGTCCTCAAGTCACGAATATGCGTTATTCGGGAATACGCGCCCCGTCCCAGGCGAACACCCCGCCGCTGTCGGCCGGCGTCAGCCCCGCCATGACCGCCAGCAGCCGTTCGGCGGAATAGTCGGGCGTGAACAGCCGCCCCTCCGCCACCCCTTTCTGGAACGGCGCGCTCAGGCCTGTATCCACCGTGCCGGGATGCAGGCCCGCGATCACGGCCATCGGATGACTGCGCGCCATCTCGATCGCCAGATTGCGCAGGATCATGTTCAGCGCCGCCTTGGACGCCCGATAGCTGTGCCATCCGCCCAACCGGTTGTCGCCGATCGACCCCACCCGCGCCGACAGGGCCGCGAACACCGCCCGTCGGTCGCGCGGCGTCAGCGGCAGCAGGTGTTTCGCCGCCAGCGCCGGCCCCACGGCGTTGACGCGATAGTCCCTCAGCATGTGATCCGCCTCGAGCTGCCTCAGGCTCCGTTCGGGCTGGAACCCGTCATGCAGCACGCCCGTCGCCAGCACGATCAGCGTCGGCGCCGCGCCCTGGCCGATTCGCCGCGCCGCCTCCGCCAGACTGGCCTCCTCCTCCAGGTCGGCCGCCAGGGCCTGTGCGCCCGCGACCTCTTCCCCGGTTCGCGATATCGCCCAGACGGTCTGGTGCTTGCCCTCCACGATCAGGCGATCGACCAGGGCCCGGCCGAGGCCGCCCGTCGCCCCGATCACCACCGCCGATCCGTTCATCCCGTCTCCCCTCGCGTTTCGTCCCATGATAGGGGCGCGGCATGAACATCACCACGGTCGGCCTCGATGCCGACGACACCCTCTGGCACAACGAGACGATCTTCCGCCTGACCCATGCGCGGTTCGTCGACCTGCTGGACGATCACGGCGACGCCGCGACCATCGAGGCGCGCCTGGCCGAAACCGAGCAACGCAACCTGCGCCTCTACGGCTACGGCGTGAAGGGCTTCACCCTGTCGATGATCGAGACGGCGATGGAGCTGTGCGACGGCGGCGCCCCGCCGGAGGTCGTGCGCGAGATCCTGGCCGCCGGCCGTGAAATGCTGGCCCATCCGGTCGAGACCCTGCCCGGCGTGGACGAGGTGGTCTCCGAACTGGCCGAACACTACCGCTTGGTCCTGATCACCAAGGGCGATCTGCTGGACCAGGAGCGCAAACTGGCGGCGTCAGGCCTGGGCGACCGGTTCGCGGCGGTCGAGATCGTCTCCGAAAAGGACCGGGCCACCTACGACCGCGTCTTCGCCCGCCACGGCACCGGCGCGGCCGAGGCCGTCATGGCCGGCAATTCGATGAAGTCCGACGTCCTGCCCGCCATCGCCGCCGGGGCCTTCGGCGTCCACATCCCCTACCACGTCACCTGGGCCCACGAACTGGCCGACGCCCCGGTGAACGAGCCGCGTTATGTCTCGCTGAGCCGGATCGGGGAACTGCCGGATTGGATTGCGGCCGTGGCCGGCGCATAGAAAAAGGGCGGCTCTTTCGAGCCGCCCTTTCCATTTCAGTCTTGGCTTCGACTTAGAAGCGGGCGCGGATGCCGCCGAAGAACTGACGACCATAGAGGTCGTAGGCCGACGATTCACCGTTGCCGCTCAAGCCGTAAGGCAGGGTGTTGTCGAAGGCGTTCTTGACGCCGCCGAACACTTCGAAACCGCGCGTATAGGGCACGTTGTCGAAGGCGTACCGGACAGTGAAATCATGGTACATCTGGGCCCGGACGTAGGACGGATAGACGCGTTCAGGTCCGCTGACGCCCGGGGTCGGGGTGGTTTCGAAGCGCGCGACCTCGTCCTGGAAGCTGGCTTCCCAGCTCAGGGACAGCGGACCGTTGACGTATCCAACGCGCGACTTGAACGACCACTCCGGATTGCCGATCTCGCCCTTGTTGTTGTCGATCTCGTCAGGACGATCGGCGAAGGCGAAGAAGTTCAGCTCTTCCAGATAGTTCGCCGTCAGCTGGGCCGTGATGCGGCCACGCAGGCCGCCGAACATCTGCGGATGATCTTCGGCCAGTTGCTCCAGGTTCTTGGTGTAGGCCACCTCGAAGTCCCAGCCCTTGGTCGTCAGCGCGGCGGCGTTCACGAAGGTCGTGGAGACCGAGTCGATGTTGCCGTCGGCGCCGCGCGTGAACAGCGAGCAGAAGTTGCCGTCCAACCCGCCGCTGGCGTCGTAGCAGTTGTCGATGATGTCTTGAGCCTCGATCAGCGCGATCGCCTTGTCGATCTGGATATCATAGTAGTCGGCCGTGAAGCTGAAGCCCGGCATCCAACGCGGCTGAAGCACGACGCCCGCCGTCCAGCTCTCGGCCTCTTCAGCGTCGAGGTTGGGGTTGCCGCTGGAAACACCCTCGATCGACGCATTGGTGTTCGAGCTGAAGCCCGTCGGCACGCCCGCTGCAGCGCAGTTGGCGACGCGATCCGGGTCAAGTTGGATGTTGTCGACGTCGCAAGGATCAGTAACCGAGAAGAAGCCCGCCGTCGCCGGCAGGAAGGCCTCGGTGATGTTCGGCGCACGAACCGCACGCGAATAGGTGCCACGGAAGGTGATGTCGCGAACCGGCGCATAGACACCGCCGACTTTCCAGGCCTCCGCGCCGCCGACGGTCGAATAGTCGGCGTAGCGATAGGCGCCGTCGATCGACAGACGATAGGCGAACGGCATGTCGGCCAGCAGCGGCGCGTTGAACTCCAGGAAGCCTTCGGTGACGTCGAACTCGCCATAGGCGTCAGGCTGCGGCGCACTGTCGGACAGGCCCGACTTGATGAACGGGTCGTTGAGATTTTCGCTGGTTTCCTTGCGGTATTCGAAGCCACCGGCGAAGGCCAGAGGTCCGCCCGGCAGGTTGAAGAACTTCGAAGTGTCGAAGTTGAACAGACCCGAGACCACTTCCTGCGTGATGGTATGGGTTCGGGTCGCGTCGTGGCTGACATAGTCGATCGCCGCGGCGCTGTTCTGACGGCCGAACACGTTGAACGGCACGCAGGCGTCGCCGGTCATGCCGGCCGGCGCTTCATAATCCGCACCTTGAGCCGATGGCACGTTGACGCGGCACTGGATCGAGCCGTCCGGCGCGCGAACCGCATCGATAGCGGCGGCGTAGTTGCCGGGGATGGTGCTGCCCGTGCTCTTGAAGGTGTTCTGAGTCTCACCGTAGTTGTACGACAGATCCCAGCCGAAATCGGCCAGGCCGGTCTCGAACTTGCCCTTCAGTCCAGCGACGCCCCGATAGGTCTCGCGGGTGATGTCGGTGGTGCGGACGCCGATGTCCTCGTTGAAGCGGCCGAAGGTGATGTCGCGGCCGGCGACGACGCTTGCGATATCGGGCGTGATGAAGGCGTTGTCGGCCTCGATCAGGTATTCTCCGAAGGTGAAGGACGGCTGGACAAAGTCTTCGATTTCGGAACGCACGTATTTGGCGTCGACATAGGCCGTGACGTTGTCCGTGATGTCGAAGCGACCCCGGAAGTTCGCGCCATAGCGGTCGGTCTTGGGCACCAGCACGACGTAGTCGTCCAGCGAGGCGCAGGTTTCGCAGTCCGCGAACTGGCCGAAGGCGGCGCTGTTGGTTCCAAGGCGCGGTTGTTGCGGCACAGGGCGACCGTCGCGAGTCAGGGCGCTGATGATTCCACCCGTATTGGCGTCAAGAATCACGCCGTTCTCGTCGAGGAAATCGGTCAGCACATTGGGAACCAGGAAGCGGTTCGGGATGCCGTCGTTAGGGCCCGTGTCGGCCGGATTGAGGATAGTGCCCCAGTTCTTGATCGCCTTGATGTCGGACGCAAGAACCTGGTCGGAGTGATCGTAGAAGGCCGTCGCCGTCAGGTTGAGGCGACCATCCATGAAGTTGCGGCCATAAACACCGTTGACCGACCACGCCTTGCCGTCACCCGATTGGGCGCCGCCGTACTGGGCGGTCATCTCGCCGCCTTCGTAGTCGTCCTTCAGGATGATGTTGACCACGCCGCTGACGGCGTCCGAGCCATAGACGGCCGAAGCGCCGCCGGTGATGACTTCGACCCGGTCCACCAGGGCTGCGGGGATGGCGTTCAGGTCCACGGCCGCATTACCGGCGTCGCCGCCGACGTGGCGCTTGCCGTCCACCAGGGTCAGGGTGCGCGAGGCGCCCAGGCTGCGCAGGTTTGCGAAGTTCAGGCCGCCGGCGTCCCCGAAGCTGTCGGAATTGCCGCGAACCGTCGCGTTCGCGCTCAGCGCGGGCAGTTGGGCCAGGATGTCGCCCAGATTTTGGGTGCCGGCGTTATCGATGGCCTCGCGCGACACCGTCGAAACGGGGGTCGGCTGTTCCAGGTTCGGGCGCGGAATTCGCGATCCGGTGACCACGATCTCGTCAACCGTGACGGCTTCCTGATCGACCGACGTTTGTTGAGCAACGGCAGGAAGTGCCGCCATTAGACCGAATGCAGACAGCATGCTGCCTGCCAGCAACCGAGAACGACGATATGTCAAAGCGAGACCTCTCAAAGTCATCAAGCCGCAGCCTTGAACAAGCTGCGCATTAATACTCACGTGGGGGACGCAAGTTTGGGTGGCGAACCCTAGAGCCTTTGCATCGCCCCATCCAAGCCCTGAATGTGACCATCAAGCAACATAACGGTCACAAATGATCACTCATAACGTGGATCGCTGAAGCGCGGGTCGGTTCGTGGCGTCTTTGTGTCCAGATCGCGCAAATCTGGCGATATGGCGCCGCTTGATGTTTCCAGTTGCCCCCCCGCCCCTCCCTCTCTAAACGGGCCGCTTAACCGACAACCCGACGCGAGCTCCGCATGGCGACGCCCTGCGGCGGCTACGCGCGCGCAAACTACGAAGGATCAGGTCGCCCCTTGGACGCCTCGGACATCAGTCATGACGAACGCGACGCCATGGTGCGTGCGGCGCTGGCCGAACAGGGCGACAGCGGCGTGACTCCGCGCCACACGCTGTTCTTCTTCCTCGGCGACGAAGACGCCCATGGCGACCTGTGCGAGGTGGCGCGGCGCGCCGGCTTCATCGCGCGCGGCGACGGCGACATGACGATTCTCGAGACCACCATGGCCGTCGATGCGGAGAGTTTCGCTCCCGTCTCGTCCATGATGCAGACCTGGGCCGCAGCCTTCCAGCTGGAGTACGACGGCTGGGAATGCGCGGTCGTGACCCATTAGCGTTCAATAAGAAGAAGAGCTGGCGATGCCCAAGCGCACAGACATAAAATCCATCCTCATCATCGGCGCCGGCCCGATCGTCATCGGCCAGGCGTGCGAGTTCGACTATTCCGGCGTCCAGGCCTGCAAGGCGCTGAAGGCCGAGGGGTACCGGGTCATCCTGGTCAACTCGAACCCCGCCACCATCATGACCGACCCCGAGGTGGCCGACGCCACCTATATCGAGCCGATCACGCCCGAGATGGTCGAGAAGATCATCGCCAAGGAACGCCCCGACGCGCTTCTGCCCACCATGGGCGGCCAGACCGCGCTGAACACCGCCCTGGCCCTGGATGCGTCCGGCGCGCTGAAGAAGTACGGCGTCGAGATGATCGGCGCGAAAGCCGAGGTCATCGACAAGGCCGAGGATCGCCAGAAATTCCGCGACGCCATGGACAAGTTGGGCCTGGAATCGCCCCGCTCCAAGGCCGCCCACTCGATGGAAGAGGCCCTGGAGGGGCTGGAGTACGTCGGCCTGCCCGCCGTCATCCGCCCGTCCTTTACGCTCGCCGGCACCGGCGGCGGCATCGCCTTCAACCGCGAGGAGTTCGAGGAGATCGTGCTGCGCGGCCTCGACCTGTCGCCGACCACCGAGGTCCTGATCGAGGAATCGGTGCTGGGCTGGAAGGAATATGAGATGGAGGTCGTCCGCGACACGGCGGACAACTGCATCATCATCTGCTCGATCGAGAACATCGACCCGATGGGCGTCCATACGGGCGACTCCATCACCGTCGCCCCCGCCCTGACGCTGACCGACAAGGAATATCAGCGGATGCGGACCGGCTCGATCAACGTCCTGCGCGAGATCGGCGTCGAGACCGGCGGTTCGAACGTCCAGTGGGCGATCAACCCCAAGGACGGCCGCATGGTCGTGATCGAGATGAACCCGCGCGTGTCGCGCTCCTCGGCCCTGGCGTCCAAGGCCACCGGCTTCCCCATCGCCAAGGTCGCGGCCCGTCTGGCCGTCGGCTACACCCTGGACGAACTGCAGAACGACATCACCCAGGTCACGCCGGCCAGCTTCGAGCCGAGCATCGACTATGTCGTCACCAAGATCCCGCGCTTCGCCTTCGAGAAATACCCCGGCTCGGAGCCCCTGCTGGGCACCTCGATGAAGTCGGTCGGCGAGGTCATGGCCATCGGCCGCACCTTCCAGGAATCGATGCAGAAAGCCCTTCGCGGGCTTGAGACCGGCCTGTCCGGCTTCGACGAGATCGAGATCGAAGGCGTCGCTGACGTCGAGGACGCCGGCGCCGCCCGCGCCGCCGTGGTCCGCGCCCTGGGCATCCCCACCCCCGACCGCATCCGCGTCATCGCCCAGGCCTTCCGCCACGGCCTGACGGTGGAAGAGGTCAACGCCGCCTGTTCCTATGAGCCCTGGTTCCTGCGCCAGATCGCCGACATCGTGCGCGAGGAAGGCCATGTCCGGGTCAAGGGCCTGCCGACCGACCCGACCGAGTTCCGTCGCCTGAAGGCCAAGGGCTTCTCCGACGCCCGTCTGGCCGCCCTGACGGGCCAGACCGAAAAATCCGTCCGAGCCGCCCGTCGCGGCCTGAACGTCCGCCCCGTCTTCAAGCGGATCGACACCTGCGCGGCCGAGTTCGCCAGCGCCACCGCCTATATGTATTCGACCTATGAGACCGGCGCCCTGGGCCAGATCCCCGAGTGCGAGTCCCAGCCGTCGGACAAGAAGAAGGCCATCATCCTGGGCGGCGGTCCGAACCGGATCGGCCAGGGGATCGAGTTCGACTACTGCTGCTGCCATGCGGCCTTCGCCTTCGACGACATCGGCGTCGAGTCGATCATGGTCAACTGCAACCCCGAGACCGTCTCGACCGACTACGACACCTCCGACCGCCTGTATTTCGAGCCCCTGACGGCCGAGGACGTGCTGGAGCTGATCGAGGTCGAGCGTTCGAACGGCGACCTGATCGGCTGCGTCGTCCAGTTCGGCGGCCAGACCCCGCTGAAGCTGGCCCACGCTCTGCAAGAGGACAATATCCCCGTCCTGGGCACCAGCGTCGACTCCATCGACCTGGCCGAGGACCGCGAGCGCTTCCAGCAGATGCTGGAGGCCATCGGCCTGAAACAGCCGCCCAACGGCCTGGCCCGCAGCGCCGAAGAGGCCGCGCAGAAGGCGGAAGAGGTCGGCTATCCCGTCGTGCTGCGACCCTCCTACGTCCTGGGCGGCCGCGGCATGATGATCGTCCACGACCGCGAGCAGCTGGACCGTTACGTCCACGAGGCCATGCGCGTCTCGGGCTCCGACCCCGTCCTGATCGACCACTATCTGAACCGCGCCACCGAGGTGGACGTGGACGCCCTGTGCGACGACGAGACGGTCTTCGTCGCCGGCGTGCTGGAGCATATCGAGGAAGCCGGCGTCCACTCGGGCGACAGCGCCTGCTCCATGCCGCCCTGGTCCCTGTCGGCCGAGACGGTGGCCGAGCTGAAGCGCCAGACCACCGAAATGGCCAAGGCCCTGAAGGTCCGCGGCCTGATGAACGTCCAGTTCGCGATCGAAGAGCCGCACAGCGAGAACCCGCGCATCTTCGTGCTCGAGGTCAACCCGCGCGCGTCCCGCACGGCGCCCTTCGTGGCCAAGACCATCGGCCAGCCGATCGCCTCGATCGCCGCCAAGGTCATGGCCGGCGTGCCGCTGAAATCCTTCGGCCTGACCGACAAGCCCTATGACCATATCGCGGTCAAGGAAGCCGTCTTCCCCTTCGCCCGCTTCGCCGGGGTGGACACCATCCTGGGCCCGGAAATGCGCTCGACCGGCGAGGTCATGGGCCTGGACTGGAAGCGTGAGGGCGAGGCCGACATGGCCCCCGCCTTCGCCCGCGCCTTCGCCAAGTCCCAGATCGGCGGCGGCACCACCCTGCCCACCGCCGGCTGCGCCTTCGTCTCGGTCAAGGAGGACGACAAGCCCTTCATCGTCGATGCGGTGAAGACCCTGCTGTCCGAAGGCTTCTCCATCATCGCCACCAGCGGCACCCGCGACTATCTGGCCACCCAAGGCATCGATGTCGGCCTGGTCAAGAAGGTGCTGGAAGGCCGCCCGCACATCGTCGACGCCATGAAGAACGGCGAGGTCCACCTGGTCTTCAACACCACCTCGGGCAAACAGTCGCTTCAGGACAGCTTCAGCCTGCGCCGCACCGCCCTGATGATGAAGATCCCCTACTACACCACCACCGCCGGCGCCCTGGCCGCCGCCCAGGCCATCGGCGCCATCAAGGCCGGTGACCTGGATGTCCGGCCGATCCAGGACTACGCCTGATGGAGGCCGCCGGTCGCATCGTTCTCGCGACCGGCGGCTCCCTCGGGGACCTGCATCCCTTCATCGCCCTGGGCCGCGCCCTGCAGTCGCTCGGCCATGACGTCGGGATCGCCACGGCGGTCGACTACCGCGACAAGATCGAGGCTGCGGGTCTGACCTTTCATCAGGTCGGCCCCAGCATCGCCGACCTGACGCGCGACACCGGCATGGACCTGTCGGCCCTGACCGCCGCCATCGCCAAGTCTGATCGCTTCCTGTTCGGCGACATCCTGCTGCCTCGGGCCGAAGACGCCGCCCGACAGCTGATCGCCGTCACCGAGGGCGCCGCCGCCGTCGTGGGCTCCACCCTCGCCATCGGGGCGCAGTTTGCGGCCGAGCATTGGCGCATTCCCTCCGTGGCCGTGTCGCTCCAGCCGACAATGGTCTTCTCGCGTTACGACCCGCCCTTCCTTCCCGCCGCGCCCTGGCTGAAACCGGCGACCAGCGGGCCTCAACTCTGGCTGAATGATCTCACCAGGACGCTCGGTCGCATGAGCACGGCCCGCTGGACCGCGCCGATGAACGCCATCCGCGCCTCGCTGGCTCTGCCGCAGACCAAGGACAACATCGTCTTCGACGCAGGCCGTTCGGCGGACCTGTATCTGGGCCTCTATTCGCCCCTGCTGAGCCCCCGCCAAGCCGACGCCGCTCCCAACTTCGACGTCGTCGGCTACGCCGCCTATGACAGCGAGACCGGCGCGCCCTCCGCCCTTTCTCCCGAGCTAGAGGCCTTCCTGAAGGCCGGGCCTCCGCCGCTGGTCTTCACCCTCGGCAGCGCGGCGGTGAACATTCCGGGCGATTTCTATGTCGAGAGCCTGAAGGCCGCCCGCCGACTAGGCCGTCGCGCCGTCCTGCTGGTTGGTCCCGACGGCGACCGAACCTTGGCCGAAGCCGACCCCGGCATCCATGTTGCGGCCTACGCCCCCTTCTCCCTTCTGTTCCCCCGCGCGGCGGCGATCGTGCATCAGGGCGGGATCGGCACCGTCCATCAGGCCCTGAGCAGCGGTCGCCCGCAACTGGTCGTGCCTCACCTCGGCGACCAGTATGACAACGCCGCCCGCGTGGTTCGGCTGGGCTGCGGTCGGTCGCTGGCGCGACCTCGCTACAGGTCTGAGACGGTCGCTGTGGCCCTTCGCGCGCTGGCGGAGGATCCGCTGGTTTCGGCCCGCGCCGAGGCGGTCGCCCCTCAGGTCCGCGCCCAGGACGGCGCCGCCAATGCGGCGGCGCGCATCAGCGCCCTCCTCCGCCCCTCGTGAGCAAACCTCAATGGGGCGCCCCTTGCCTCGCGGCGATCCCGGTCTAAGGTCTCTGCGGGGACTTGGGGGATCGAACATGAAACGCGCGATATTGACGACGGCGGCGATGGCTCTGGCCCTGGCGGCGGTAACGCCCGCCCTGGCGCAGGACGCCGGTCTGAAGGCGGCGGTGAAGGCGGATTATGACGCCAATCTCGCGACCCTGTTCGACTGGTTCCACCGCAATCCCGAACTGTCGGGGCAGGAGGTCCAGACCTCGGCGCGGCTGGCGCGCGAGCTGACGGCCCTCGGCTATGAGGTCACGACCGGCGTCGGCGGCACGGGCGTGGTCGCCGTGCTGAAGAACGGCGACGGGCCCACGGTCATGATCCGCGCCGACATGGACGGCCTGCCGCTTCAGGAACGCTCGGGCCTGGCCAACGCCTCGACGGCGCGCCAGCTGGACGCCGACGGGGTCGAAAAGCCGGTCATGCACGCCTGCGGCCATGATGTGCACATCACCGCCCTGGTCGGCACGGCGCGTCAGATGGCTGCGCGCAAGGCCAACTGGTCCGGCGCCCTGGTCCTGATCGGCCAGCCGGCGGAAGAACGGATCTTCGGCGCCCGGGCCATGATGGAGGACGGCCTCTATTCCCGCTTCCCCAAGCCGGACTACGCCCTGGCCTTCCACGTCTCGGCCGACACCCCGACCGGCAAGATCGAGGCCCCGCTGGACATCACCTCGTCCAGTTCGGACAGCGTCGATATCGCGGTGCGCGGCGTGGGCACGCACGGCGCCTATCCGCACATGGGGGTCGATCCGGTGCTGGTCGCGTCCCAGATCGTGGTCTCGCTCCAGACCCTGCGCAGCCGCGAGGTCAATCCGCTGGAGGGGGCGGTGGTCACCGTCGGATCGATCCACGGGGGGATCAAGCACAATATCATTCCCGAACAGGTCGATCTGCAACTGACCGTCCGCGCCGACAGCCCCGAGGTTCGCACGACCCTGCTGGACGGGATCGACCGGGTGGCCCGCAACACAGCCCTGGCCCTGAACGTGCCCGAGGACCGGCTGCCCGTCGTGACCCGCTCGGCGACCGAGACCACGCCGGCGACCATCAATGACCGCGAGACCGCCCAGCGGGTGCGCGACATCTTCGCCTCGACCTTCGGCCCTGACGTGCTGCGCGACACGCCGCGCGGCGGCATGGGGGCCGAGGACTTCGCCTATTTCGTCCAGCCCGAGACCGGGGTGAAGGGCGTCTATTTCAGCGTCGGCGGCACGCCCGAGGCCGAGCTGGAACAGGCCGCCGGCCACCATTCGCCCCTGTTCAAGATCACGCCGGAACCGGCCGTCACCCTGGGCGTCGAGGCCTCGGTCGCGGCCGCCGAAGGCCTGATGCCCCGCACGAACTAGAGGTCAACTAGGCGGCTTCGGCCGCCTCTTCTTCCCCGTCTTGGCCCGCCACGATCCGCGTCGCGGCCAGGTCGCCGGTGACATTGCCGACGGTGCGGAAGATGTCGGGGATGACCTCGACCGCCAGCAACAGGGGCAGCACCCCCAGCGGCAGGCCCATGGCCAGGCAGATGGGGCCGACGCTGGCGAAGAAGCTGACCTGACCCGGCAGGCCGACCGAGGCGATGGAGACGGCGATCGCCGTCAGCCCGCCTGCGATCAGGGCGGCCAGGCTCAGCTCCACCCCGTTCAGCTGGGCGACATACAGACAGACGGCCAGATTGGCGACCGGGCTGGTGATGCGGAACACCGCCACCGCCAGCGGCAGGACCAGACCCGCCGAGGTCTGGGGCGCGCCCAGCCAGTCGCGCGCCCGCTCGATCATCACCGGCAGGCTGGCCAGGGACGACTGGGTCGAGACCGCCACCACCTGGGCCGGGGCCACGGCGCGCGCGAACCGGCCCAGCGAGATCCGCCCCCAGACCGTAGCCACCACATAGATGATCATGATCAGGCCGATCTGGCTCAGGCAGACGATGGCGACATAATGGGCCAGGGTGCCCGCCACCCCCAGCCCGGCTCTCAGGCCCACGCCCAGCGCCAGGGCGAACACCCCGAACGGCGCGGCCAGCAGCACCCAGTGGACGATCACCACCAGGGTCTCGGCCACCGCCTCAAAGAAGCCCGCCAGGGGCCGGCGCAGCTCGGCCTTGATCCGGGTCGCGGCGAAACCGAAGGCCAGGGCGAAGACCACCACGGCCAGGACCCCGTCGTCCGCCGCCGCCTTGATCAGATTGGCCGGCGCCAGACTGGCCAGGAAGGCGCGCAGGCCGTCGGTCCGCGCCGCCTCGCCCACCGTCGCCAGCGAATCCGCCGGAACCCCGGCCAGCAGGGCCCGCCCCGCCTCCGGATCGATGGGCCACAGGGCCAGCAGCCCTAGGCCCGCCAGGATCGCATAGACCGTCGCCCCGACCAGCAGCAGGCCGAACACCGTCAGCGACCGCACCGCGATCCGCCCCGTCGCCGCCGCGTCGGCGATCGAGACGATGCCCGTCACCAGCAGGCTGAACACCAGGGGGATGACGGTCATCCGCAGCGCGTTCAACCACACCTGGCCCAGGCTCTCGACCACGCCCAGCGCGCCGGTCAGCCAGGGGGCGTCAGTCTCCTGCGCCAGGGCGCCGACGATGACGCCGGCGGCCAGGGCCGCGATGACGAAAAAGCTCAGCGAGGTGAAGAAGGCGGCGACGCGAGATCTGTTCATGACGCACGGCTAGCATCGCTTTCGCCGTCGCGCGCGCCAAACCTTCTGTGATCGGCCTTCAGTTCATGTCGTCGCAGGTCGAAACGCGCCGCCGGCCGAGGCGTTGAGCCGACGAAGGAGATTCCATGTCCCGTCTGCACAAACTCGTTCCCCTGCTCGGCGGCCTGCTGCTGTCCCGGGGCGGCCGCCGCGTCGCCGGGCGTCACGCCGGCAAGCTGGCCCTGGCCACCCTGGCCTATGAGGTCTGGCGCAACCGACGCGAGGGCGCCCGCCCCAAGGTCCGCCCCGGCCCCCGTCCGCGCTGGAGCGGCCGCTCCCCGCGATAGGCCTCGACTTCCGGCCTCACGATGGGGATAGTCGAACCCGTTCGAACGGAGCCTCCATGATCAAAGTCCATCATCTGAACGACAGCCGTTCTCAGCGCGTGCTGTGGCTGCTGGAAGAACTGGGCCTGGACTATGAGGTGGTCCGTTACGAACGGGACGCGACCAGCCGGCTTGCGCCCCCGGAACTGCTGGCCATCCATCCGCTCGGCAAGTCGCCCGTGATCCAGGACGACGGCGTCACGGTCGCCGAGACCGGCGCCGTGGTCGAGTATCTGCTGGACACCTATGGCGAGGGCCGCCTGCGCCCGGCCGCCGGTTCCGAGGACGCCCGACGCTTCACCTATTGGCTCCACTACGCCGAGGGTTCCGCCATGCCGCCCCTGCTGCTGAAGCTGGTGTTCTCCATGCTGCCGCGGCGCGCGCCCGGCCTCGTCAGACCCTTGGTCAAGAGCATAGCCGCCAAGGCCCTGACCGGTTTCGTCGATCCGCAGCTGCGGGCCCATGTCGGCTTCTGGGAGGACGAACTGGGACGGTCGGAGTGGTTCGCAGGCGACCAGTTCACCGCCGCCGACATCATGATGAGCTTCCCGGTGGAGGCCGGCGCCGACCGGGCCTTCGACCCGGCGACCAAACCCCGACTGAGGGCCTTCCTCGACAAGATCCACGCCCGCCCGGCCTATCGCCGCGCACTGGAACGGGGCGGGGCCTACAGCTACGCCTGAGGCGAAGACACGGCTCGGACGCAACCCGGCGACGTCACGGGCGTTAAGAGCCCATGCAGTTTCGAACCATTCAGATCGTAGCGGGCCTGACGGCGGCGGTAGCCTTCGTTCTGGCCTTCATGGCCGCCGGCGCCGCCCTCGTGTCCGGCCTCTTCATGCTGGCCGGTCTCGCGGCGGTCGCCTGGCTGGCCTACAGCCTGATCAAGGGCGTCGTGCACCGCGACGACAAGTCCGAACCGCCGGCCCGCGCCTGACGCCTCCATCGATAACGGGGCTCGCTCTTGAAATCCTGAACGAGAAACCCTAATATTGATGCCCGGCCGCGCCCGCCCCGCGGCCTTTTGTGTGCCTACTCCGCGTCTTTCCAGTCTCCGGGCGAACCAGAAAAATCACGACACCAATGGAAAAAGTGCCGATGACGGCCGAGGGCTACCGTGTCCTCGACGATCAACTGAAGCAATTGAAGTCGGTCGAAAGGCCGAGCGTCATTGCGGCCATCTCTGAGGCCCGCGAGCATGGCGACCTGTCCGAAAACGCCGAATACCATGCCGCCAAGGAGCGTCAGGGCTGGATCGAAGGCCAGATCGCCGAGATCGAGGACAAGATCAGCCGCGCCCAGGTCATTGACGTGTCGAAACTGTCGGGCAGCCAGGTCAAATTCGGCGCCACGGTCACCGTGGTCGACGAGGACACCGAGGACGAGGCCCGGTACCAGATCGTCGGCGAACACGAAGCCGACGTGAAAAAGGGCAAGGTCTCGATCGCCTCGCCCATCGCGCGCGCCATGATCTCCAAGGAGGTCGGCGACGTGGTCGAGGTCAACACCCCCGGCGGCGTCAAGGCCTATGAGATCCTCAAGGTCGAGTGGAAGTAAGATCGTGACCGACGCCGCAGGAACACGCCCGCCTTTGGTGTCGCATGTTTCTGTGGGCGTCTCCGATCTTGAGAAGGCGGGCGCCTTCTATGACGCCGCGCTCGGCGCGTTGGGGATCGGCAGGGTCATGGACCATGTCATGGGCATGGCCTATGGCCGCGCCTTTCCCGAATTCTGGGCCTCCATCCCCCATGATCGCCAGCCATGCTCCGCAGGCAATGGCGTGCATGTCTGTTTCGCCGCATCCGATCGGGACGCTGTTGATCGTTTCCACGCCCAGGGCCTGGCGGCCGGCGGCCGCGATGACGGCGCCCCCGGGTTCCGGCCCGACTACGCGCCGGGCTATTATGCCGCCTTCCTGCGCGACCCTGACGGAAACAAGCTCGAGGCCATGACATGGGTCAGGCCGGCGTCGATCGACGCGTGACCGCCCCCTCGTCTTCCCGCGTCCTGACCATCTGGGTCGTCTCGGACGGCCGCGCCGGGATCGAGAACCAGGCCCTGGGCCTCGCCGAGGCGGTGGAACGCCTGACCCCGGCCGAGATCGCCGTCAAACACATCCGCTGGCGCCCCCTGTTCGACCGCTTGCCGTCGGCCTTCAAGACCCCGGCCATGCTGGCGCCGACGTCCGACCCGCTGACGACGCCATGGCCCGATCTGTGGATCGCCACCGGCCGCGCCACCCTGCCGCTCTCGACCCGCGTCAAGGCCTGGAGCCAGGGCCGCACCTTCGTGGTCCAGACCCAGGACCCGCGCTGGTCGAACGCCAGCTACGACATGGTCGTCGCCCCCGCACACGACGGCCTGTCGGGCGACAATGTCTTCGAGATCACCGGCTCGCCCCACCGCATCACGCCCGACCGGATCGCCCAGGCCGCGCCGGCCTTCGCGGACCGGATCGCCCCCCTGCCCCATCCCCGTGTCGCGGTGCTGATCGGCGGCAGATCCAAGGCCTTCGACCTGACCGAGGCCCATGCGGCGGACCTGGCCGACCAGATCGCGGACGCCGTGCGCGCATCCGGGGGATCGCTGATGCTGACCTTCTCGCGCCGCACGCCCGAGGCCGCCAAGGCCGTCATGACCGCGCGCCTGTCCGACCTGCCCGGCTGGATCTGGGACGGGACCGGCGACAACCCCCTGTTCGGCTTCCTGCATTTCGCCGACCATATCCTGGTCACCGAGGACAGCGCCAATATGGCCGCCGAGGCCGCCTCGACCGGAAAGCCCGTCCACGTCCTGCCCATGATCCCGCTGAAGTCCGGCGACAAGTTCGCCCGGCTGCACGATGACCTGGCCGAACGCGGCGCCACCCGTCCGTTCGACGGAACGCTGGACGGCTGGACCTACGACCCCCTGGCCGAAACCGAGCGCGCGGCGCGGGCTGTGCTGGAAGCGATGGGGACACGCTAAGCCCAACTACGTTCCGCTCATCCCGGCGAAAGCCGGGACCCAGGGCTTTGGGCGTTTAGATGTGAGGCGGACTCACCGCCTTTGGTCCAGCGCAGTGCCGAGCGAAAGAACTGGGTCCCGGCTTTCGCCGGGATGAGCGGAAGATGGTCTCGTCAGTCCCCGCCTCCGCCGTCTCCGCCGCCGTCGGAACCCCCGTCATGGCCGTAATGATGCGTGTCCCCTCCGTCGAAAATCACTGGCCCGCCGCCGTCCGAACCCTCGCCCCTCTTCGACTTGGGTTTCGCGCTGAAGACCATGCCCAGCCCAGCGCCGATGGCGACCCCGACCCCGATCCCGAGAGCCAGATTGTCCAGGGCCAGGCCCAGCGCAACCCCGATCGCTATCCCCACGCCTATGCCGACCGGAAAGACAGCCGCCTTGTTGTCGCTCATCCCCGCCTCCCTTTGCACCCGAGGCGAGACTAGCATCGCGCAAACGGGAATCAGCGCCTAAATAGGCGTCATGACCCAAGCTCGTACCGTCCGCGTCGCCATCATCGGTTCCGGCCCCGCCGGCTGGACCGCCGCCATCTACGCCGCCCGCGCCTCGCTGAACCCCGTCGTCATCGCCGGAATCCAGCCCGGCGGCCAGCTGACCATCACCACCGACGTCGAGAACTATCCCGGCTTCGCCGAGACAATCCAGGGCCCCTGGCTGATGGAGCAGATGCAGGCCCAGGCCCTGCACGTCGGCACGGAAGTCATCCACGACATCGTCGTCTCCGCCGACCTGTCGCAGCGCCCGTTCAAGCTGAAGCTGGACGGCGGCGACGAGATCCTGGCCGAGACGGTCATCATTTCCACCGGCGCCCAGGCCAAATGGCTGGGTCTGGAGTCAGAGGCCGCCTACCAGGGCTTCGGCGTCTCGGCCTGCGCCACCTGCGACGGCTTCTTCTATCGCGGCAAGACCGTCGTGGTCGTCGGCGGCGGCAACACCGCCGTCGAAGAGGCGCTGTTCCTGACCAATTTCGCCGCCAAGGTCACGGTGGTCCACCGCCGTGAGGAGTTCCGCGCCGAGAAGATCCTGCAGGACCGCCTGTTCGCCAATCCAAAGGTCGAGGTGATCTGGAACTCGGCGATCGAGGAGATCGTCGGCGTCGTCGACGGCATGGCCAAGAACGTCACCGGCGTGCGGCTGAAGAACGTCCAGGACGGCTCGACGCAGGAAATCCCGGCGGACGGCGTCTTCATCGCCATCGGCCACGCCCCGTCGTCGGAACTGTTCAAGGGCCAGCTCGAAACCAACTCGGGCGGCTATCTGCGGGTCAAGCCGGGCACGGCCGCGACGGCCATCGAGGGCGTCTGGGCTGCGGGCGATGTGACCGACGACATCTATCGCCAGGCTGTCACCGCCGCCGGCATGGGCTGTATGGCCGCGCTGGAGGTCAGCCGTTTCCTGGCCGAGGAAGACCACGCCAAGGCTCACCATCCGATCAGCCACAAGGAAGCGGAAAAGATCGGGGTCTGGTGAACGCCTGCCGCCCGGCCGTCTGAAACCTCAGGGGCCGGGAGGACGTCAGGCGAACAGTTGCAGGCCCGGCGGCGCGTATTCCACCGGCTCGCCGTGTCTGCAGCGAAGGGCGTAGTCGATCGCCTTCTGGACGCATCGCTCGTCGGTCGGCTTCGACAGGACGCCCATGGCGCCGGCCACGCCGTCGCGCACCATGCCGGGATTGGCCGTCATGAACAGGACGGTCACGCCCATGTCCTGACCCAGTTCCCGCCCCAGACTGATGCCGGTGGGTCCGTCGGACAGGTGGATATCGACGAGGGCCAGATCCACATCGATCTCTCGCGCCATGTCGCGCGCGCCCTTCGCCGTCGTGGCCACGCCGACGACCTCATGACCCAGATCCTCCAGGACGAAGCGCAGTTCCATGGCGACCAGGGCTTCGTCTTCGATGATGAGGATACGCGCGGTCATGGATACTGAACTTGTGTGCGGGAACGAACACAACGCAGATGGACGGGATCGGTTTCAGCCAAGGCGATCTAATGCGCCTTTTCGGCCGCCCTGCGACGGGAAAGCGCCGTGGCCGGCAAATCCACCAGGATTCGAAGGCCTTCGGGACGCCAATCCCGAACCAGCCGCCCGCCCAGCTGGCCTTCGACGGACAGCGAGGCCAGGGACGATCCGAAGCCCGTTCGTGTCGGCGCCTCTGACACAGGAGGGCCGCCGGTTTCGATCCAGGTCAGGATGAACCGGTCCTCTTCCCGCCGCGTCGCCAGATCCACCCGCCCCCCGGTCCGGGACAGGGCCCCGTACTTGGCGGCGTTGGTCGCCAGTTCATGGAACAGCAGGGCCACCGACGTCGCCGCCTGATCGTCGAAGACCGCGTCGTCGCCCGCGAGATGGACCCGGGCCGCGCCTGCGTCATCGGCATAGGCC
This sequence comes from Brevundimonas sp. TSRC1-1, assembly GCF_049898245.1. Classification (NCBI taxonomy): domain Bacteria; kingdom Pseudomonadati; phylum Pseudomonadota; class Alphaproteobacteria; order Caulobacterales; family Caulobacteraceae; genus Brevundimonas; species Brevundimonas sp. TSRC1-1. The sequence goes on along the minus strand of NZ_JAFCXI010000001.1, from coordinate 196,903 downwards.
TGGAACAGGTCCGACAGGAAGGCGTGCAGCGTATTGGCGCCGACCGTCGGCTGCGACGTCTCGGTGTGCGGCCGCACGAACTCGTGGGCGCGCGCCAGGGCCGTGATCCGCGTCCGCAAGGAGGCGGCGAACGCCCGCGCCTCCGGGTACTGCCGCGCCGACAGGGCCACCAGGGCCGTGATGACGGCGAAGATGTTCTTGATGCGGTGGCTCAGCTCCTGACTGATCAGTTCGCGGCCCTGCTCCAACCGCTTCAGCTCATCGATGTCGGTGCAGGTGCCGAACCAGCGGCTGATTTCGCCGTCCGGGTTCCGCACGGCCGCCGCCCGCCCCAGGGTCCAGCGATAGACGCCGGAATGGTGTTTCAGCCGGTATTCGATCTCATAGGGCTCGCCGGTCGCCAGGCATCGCCTCCAGCGCTCCATCGCTCTGGGCTGGTCCTCGGGATGGAACATGTCGGTCCAGCCCTCGCCGTCGGTCGATCCCGCGGGCACGCCGGTGAACTCGTACCAGCGCGCATTGTAGTAATCGTGGAAGCCGTCCGGTCGCGTCGACCACACCATCTGCGGCATGGCGTCCGCCAGGACCCGAAACTGGGCCTCGCTGGCGCTGAGCCGCGCGGCGATGGCCTCCAGCTCGGCGTCCGCCTGTTTCCGGTCGGTGATATCCACGACGACGCCCGAAAACCGCACGGGCGCGCCGGTCGGATCGAAATAGACCTGGCCGCGGGCCACGATCCAGCGCGCCTGGCCCTGGGCGTCGCGCACCCGGTACTCGCTATGGAAACGACCTTCCCCCGACATTGCGGCCTGAATCTCCGCCTGGACCCGCGCTTCGTCCTGGGGATCCACGGATCGGGTGAAGTCGGCGATCGGCGCGCCCGCGCGGGCCACGACGGGATCGACGCCGTACATGGCCGCAAACCGTTCGTCGGCTACGACCCGGTCCGCCACGATGTCCCAGTCCCATGCGCCGACATAGTTCGACGCCTGCAACGCCCGGCGGGTGGTGTCCTCGCTTTCCTCGCGCTGGCGCAGGACGCGGCGCAGCTCCAGCTGGGACATGACCTGGTCGGCCAGGGTCTGCAGCGCCATCTGCTGCAGATCGGTCAGTCCCTCGGGACGCGCCTTGGTGTCGAGCACGCACAGGGCACCCAGCGGCACGCCGTCCTGCGTCTTCAACAGCCGCCCGGCGTAGAAACGCAAATGGGGTTCGCCCGTCACCAGGGGATTGGCGGCGAAGCGCGGGTCCAGGGACGCGTCGCGCACCACCATTCCGTCCGCCTGCAACAGCGTATGGGCGCAGAAGGAGGTGGCCAGAGGCGTCTCTCGCACGCCCAGACCTGCCTCGGCCTTGAACCACTGGCGGTCTGCATCGATCAGATTGACCACGGCGATGGGCGCCTCGCAGATCCGCGCGATCAGGGCGACGATGTCGTCGAAGGCGGCCTCCCGGTCGGTGTCCAGGACCCCGTAGTCCCGAAGGATCGCCAGGCGCTTGGACTCGTCCCACCGCGGACTGTCTTTATCGGCGTGGGTCAAGCAGGCGTCCTCGCTGGGCCGGTCGTTCCGGTCGATCATGTGAATGCTCTGCCCACGCGAAGCGTTGCAAAGCGCGGGTCGGCGCGTTTCAGGACGCCGGTCGGCCGATTTCCTCGACCGGCATGTCCGCCACGCCTTCGGGCGCGACCGCGACGGCTGCAGCGGGCTGTTCCAGCGTCCGCAGCCGGGCGTTTATGGCGACGACTTCCTCCTGGGTCGGCAGGCGACGACCGCCCAGACTGACCACGCCGACAACGCGTTGCTGGCCGTTGATCTCGACGGTCTTGATCGGCGCATCCCCGCCCGGCGCCGCCACAGTGTCCGGATCGGCGCCCCCGGTCGCCTGACCGGGCTGGACGCCCGGCCGCGGCCGCGAGAACCGCGCCTCGTCGATCACCGGCTCATGGCCCTTGTAGACGGTGCGGAAGGCGGCGGTTTCGCCGTACAGGCCCTTCCAGCGATAGAAGACATGCACGCCGATCTTGTTGACCCGGGCCACCGACGGCGACCACCAGGGGTTCACATAGTCGGCGTGGTAATGGGTGGCGGTCCCGACCTGCTGGGCGACCGCGCCGTTCAGCGCCTTCTCCGCCACCTTGCGCGCCCGCTCCCAGGCCCAGGCGACCGGCGCCTGGGACAGGGATCCATCGCAGGTGAAGCTGAACTGACAGCCCGTGGTCCGCTCGGCGCCCTCGAACACAACGCCGCAAATGGTGTTGGCGTAGTTGGGATCGCGCACCCGGTTCAGCACCACCTGGGCCACGCCGGCCTGACCGGCGTCCGGCTCCAGCGCCGCTTCGAAATAGACGGCCTGGGTCAGGCATCGCAGGGCGCGGCGCCGATCCTCGGCGCTGCCCTTGAAGACGAAGGACCGGGCGGGACGCAGGGCGCCGGTCGCCAGGATCGCCCCGTCGGTGGAATAGGCCGCGGGCTGCAGCAGGCTCGGGTCATGACGCTGGGCCAGGGCCAGTTGCGAAGGCGTCAGACGCCCCTTCACGGCGTCCAGGCCTTGAGCACTCATGTCCCCGCCGGTGATCCGGGCCACGGCCTCGGCCGTCCGGTCGGCGTCGGGACGCACGCTGGACCCGGCGGCCATGGCGACGCCCAGCACCGCGCCGGCCGCGGGCAGAGCCGCCGCCGAGCGCTTCAGCGCCGTCCAGATCATCTTCCAGTGGGCCAGTGTCATTCAAATCCAGAAAGGAGACGACGCTCCGGGAGCCGGAGCGTCGTCGTCGTCAGCCCTATGCGCGGACTTCGGGGCCGTTTTCGGGCGCCCGCAGACCGATGTTATCGGCCGCCGAGCGTGGAGCGCAGCATCCAGGCGAACTTTTCGTGCGAGCCCAGGCGCTGGGTCAGCAGATCGACGGTCACGTCGTCCCCGTCGCCGTCGGCCACGTCCAGAGCCGCCCGCATGGTGGCGATCAGGGTCTCGTGGTCGCGCATCAGCTCGCGCAGCATCTCGGGCGCGTCCTTTTCCGGGTCGCCGTCGCGGATGCTGGTCAGATTGGCGAAGGTGCCATAGCCCTGAGGCGCGAACTCGCCCAGCGCCCGGATACGTTCGGCGATGTCGTCCAGCGCCTCCCACTGATCGCGATACTGCTGCTCCAGAAGATTGTGCAGGGCGAAGAACTCCGGCCCCCGCACGTTCCAGTGATAGCCGTGGGTCTTCAGATAGACGGCGTAGGCGTCGGCGAGAACGCGTGTCAGCTGTTGGGCGACGTCGCCACGCTCGGTCTGGGACAGGCCGGTGTCGATCGTGTCAGTCATGTTGCGCTCCATGGGTTGATTAACTTTACGCCGGAACGGGTCCGGTCGAATATGGCTGTCAGGAACGCGAAGCGCGAGCGAGCGTTGCATGGACAAGCGTCACTTTAGAACGACGCGTCGGGAGCGGGCGAAGCATGGACCCAGCCGTGGTCTTCAGGCGACTTCGGGACGCCGACGGAGGTCTGCTGGCGCTCGCGCGGCTCAAGCCGGGTTCGGTCTGGACCCGGATTGTCATCGGACTGATCGGGGCCGGCGCCGCCCTGTTGCTGCGCGCAGCCGGAGCGGCCTTCTACGGCGAAATCACCGGCTTCATGATCCTTCTGCCCGGCGTCATCCTGGCGGCCCTGGCGGGGGGCCGGCTTTCGGGCGCCACGGCGCTGGCGGCATGCCTGATCGGGGGCTGGTCCCTGGTGATCGTCAGCAGCGGCTCGAAGCCGGGGATGCCCCCCGGTCTCAGCGTCGTGGCGACCTTCAACTTCATCGTGGTCGGCCTGTTCTGCGCCTGGATGGGCGCCTGCCTGCGCGGCGCGCTGGCGCAGCTGGACGCGGTCGTCTCGGCGCTGTCCCTGTCCAACGCGCGCATCGACGAGACCGAAGGACGGTTGCAGATCGTCAGCGAACTGGCCCCCGTCATGCTCTGGATGACCGACGAGACCGGCCGCGTCATCCATCTGAACAACGACCAGCGCCTGTTCTGGGGCGGGCTGGACGATCCCAGCGACTTCGACGCCGACGCCTTCCTTCACCCGGACGACCGGGACCATGTGCTGTCCGTCTGCCGTCAGGCTGATCGGGACCATGTCGCCTATGTCGTCGAGGGGCGTCACCGTCGCCACGACGGCGAATGGCGCGTCCTGCGCAGCGAGGCCCGGCCTCGTCTGAACGCCGACGGCCGCTTCATGGGCATGATCGGGGTCAACATCGACGTCACCGAGGCCCGCGCCGCCGAGGCCGCCCTGCGCGACAGCGAAACCCGGTTCCGTCTTCTGGCGGACACGGCCCCCTCGCCCATCTGGCTGACGGATGTCGATGGGGCGGTCGAGTTCGCCAATATCGCCCTGACCGACTTCTACGGCGGCACGGCCGCCTCCCTGAGCGGCCACGGCTGGAAACAGACCATCCATCCCGATGATCAGCCGCAGGTCGAGGCCGCCCAGGCCGGCGCCCGGCCTGATCTTCGCCCCTATGGGTTCGAGGCTCGGTTCCGGCGTCACGACGGGGCGTGGCGCTGGATGCGCGTCGCCGTGGAGCCGCGCTTTGACAAGGCCGGGGTCTTTCTCGGCTACGCCGGCATCTCCTTCGACACCACCGAGAACCGGGAGGCGCTCGAAACCGCCGCCCGCGCGGAACGGCAGCAGGCTTTCCTGCTGGCCCTCAGCGACCGGCTGCGCGACCTGTCCGACCCGGGTCTCATCATGAGCGAGGTCGAGGCGTCGATCGGACGTCTGATCGCAGCCGACCGCGTCGGCTATGGCGAGATCGATCCCGACAGCGGCCTCATCTCAGTGACCGGCCAGTGGGCCGCCGACGACGGGGCCGTTCGGGACAGGATCAGCCTTGACGCCTTTGGCGAGGGCCTGATCGCCGACCTGGCCCAGGGCCGCACCGTCCGGATCGACGACGTGTACGAGGATCCGCGCACCGCCGACGTCGCGGGCGCCTTCGACGCCATCGGGACTCGCGCCCTGATCCGCGCGCCCCTGATCCGCGCAGGCCGTCTGCGCGCCTTCCTGTTCGCCCACGCCTCTGGTCCCCGTCGATGGACCGAGGCCGAGGCGCGCCTTCTGGAGGAAGTCGCCGCCCGCACCTGGACCGAGGTCGAGCGCGCCCGCGCCGAGACCCAGACCCGCGAGAGCGAGGAACGGTTCCGGGCCATCGCCGATACGGCGCCGGTGCTGATCTGGGTCACGGATCAGGATCGCCAGCGCTCCTTCGTCAACCAGGCCTATGTCGACTTCTTCGGCGCCGACTATGAATCGGCGCGGGCCGCAGACTGGCGTTCGTCCCTCCATCCCGACGACGTCGCCCGCATCGTCCAGGAATCGGCCGACGGCGAGGCGACCGGCCAGCCCTTTTCCATGGAGGCCCGCTATCGTCGCCATGACGGCGAATGGCGCTGGCTCAAGTCCTTTTCGCGTCCCCGCCTGACGGGACAGGCGGTGGTCGGTTTCGTCGGCGTCGCCTTCGACGTCACCGACATGCGCGAGGCCCAGGCGCGGCTGACTGAATCGGAAGTCCGCTTCCGCACCGTCGCCGACAGCGCCCCGGCCCTGATCTGGATGACGGACGCCACGCCGTCGATCATCTTCGGCAACAAGCGCTATCGCATCTTCTGCGGCATCCGCTCCAATCGGCAGTTGGCCGACGCCTGGCGGCGCCTGATCCATCCCGACGACGAAACGGTCTTCGACGCCGCCTTCGCCCGCGCCTTCCAGGCCCGCGACCGGTTCGAGGCGCTCAGCCGGGTCAATCATCCCACCCTGGGCCTGCGGTGGATCCGCACCGAGGGCGTGCCGCGCTTCGACGCCTCGGGCGTCTTCCAGGGCTATGTCGGCGCCAGCCTGGACGTCACCGACGCCAAACGGGCCGAGGACGACCTGAAACGCATCAATGAGCTGCTCGAGGACCGGGTGGCCGAGGCCCTGACGGAAAAGGCCGCCGCCGAGGCCCACCTGATGCATGCCCAGCGGATGGAGGCCGTGGGCCGGCTGACCGGAGGCGTGGCCCACGACTTCAACAATCTGCTGACGGTCGTCATCGGGGCCCTGGACATCATCCTGCGCTCGGACGACCCGGCCAAGAAGAAGAAACTGGGCGAGGCCGCCCTGGCCGCCGCTCGGCGCGGCGAGAGCCTGACCCACCAGTTGCTGGCCTTCTCGCGCCGCCAGGCCCTGCGCCCCGAAGCCATCGACCTGAACGGCCTGATCCGCGAGGGCGAACCCCTGCTGCGTCGCGCCGTCGGCGAGGCGGTCGACTTCAAGGTCAAGCTGAAGCGCGGGGGCGTCCGCGCGAACGTGGACCCGGCCCAGTTCGAGGCCGCCCTGCTGAATCTGATCGTCAACGCCCGCGACGCCCTGGGCGACGTCACCGGCGGCCCTATGCGCGACGGCGCCCCAATGGGCGCGCCCCCGGCCGCGCAGGTCCGCGAGGGAGCGAGGATCACCGTCCAGACGATGACCTGTTCGGTCGAACCCGGTCAGGTCGCCGAACTGGCGCCCGGCGACTATGTCTGCGTGTCGGTGTCGGACAACGGATCCGGCATGCCGGCCGAGGTCATCGACCGCGTCTTCGAACCCTTCTTCACGACCAAGCCCGTCGGCAAGGGCACGGGACTGGGGCTCAGCCAGGTCTATGGCTTCGCACGCCAGTCGGGCGGCGGGGTCCATATCGCCTCCACGGTCGGGCGCGGGTCCGAAATCCGTCTCTATCTGCCGCCCCTCCAGCCCCAGGAGACCGCGGCCCCCGCCCCCGTTCCCGTCAGCGCGGACGTCGCCTTCGCCAAGGGCGGCCGCATGCTCCTGGTCGAGGACGACGCCAGCGTGGCGGCCGTGGCTCTGGATCTTCTGGAGAGTTTCGGTCTCGAAGTGGTGCTGGCCGAAAGCGGTCCCGACGCGCTCAAGGCGCTACAGGCGGCGCGCTTCGACATCATGCTGACCGACATCGTCATGCCGGGCGGCATGAGCGGCGTCGATCTGGCCCGGCAGGCGGCGCGAGACTGGCCGGACATGCGCATCGCCCTGACCTCGGGCTATGTCGGCGACGACGTGGACCAGGTGCTGGCCGACACCCCCTGGCCCTTCCTGCGCAAACCCTATTCGACGGAACAGTTGCGCAGCATCATCGACGGCCGCGCCAGCCTTCCTGCTGAATAGGTCTTCCCGCCGAATAGGTCCGTCGGCCCGATAGAGCGGCCAAAGAAAAACGCGCCGCAGAAACCCGCGACGCGTCGATCCTTCAGTGCAGGGCTTGAGAGACTTAGCGACGCGCCTTGCGGGCGGCGTAGCGGGCGTCGCGCTTGGCCTTCTGCTCTTCCTTGGTCAGTTGCTTGCGCGCCTTGCGGTCGGCGCGCTTCTCGGCCTCGAGGGCTTCCTGGGCTTCGAGATCGGCGGCCATGCGGGCGGCGTCCTTCTCGGCCTTTTCACGGCGCTGCTCGGCCTTGGCCAGCTCGTGCTGCTGGCGCAGGGCCTCCTTTTCGGCGGCGCGCTTTTCAGCCAGGCGTTCGAATTCAGGGTCGGGGGCGGCGGCCTTCGGCTTGAATTTGGCGAGCAGGGCCTTTTTGGCCTCCTGCTGGGCGGTAATGCGGTCGGAAAATCCGGTCTTCAGATCTTTCATGCGAAAGCGTCAGGGTTCCTTGTGAACAGCCAGGGGCGGCTATCGGGGATCAGGCGGCGACGAAAAAACGCACGGCCAGAAGCGGGCCGCACAAAGCCGATACGCGCGCCAAAAGCAAGGTTCACCGCAGCGAAATCGGACGGACGCACGATTTGACGCGCATATGCCGCGCATCGCCCGTCCAGTGATGCAGATAGGTCGCGCCCCTGCCGAAACAAGGGCGCGACGCGTTCTAGTTGGGTTTCTGGGCCTGGCCGACGACGGCCCCGGCGGCGCCGCCGACAGCCGCGCCGACCGGTCCGCCGACGACAGCGCCGGCCACCGCGCCGCTCGCCGCCTTCTGTTCGATCGTGGTTCCGCAGGCGGCCAGGGCCAGGGTCGCGGCGGCGACAGCCGCCATCACAAGGGGTCTCGACATGGGGCTTCTCTCCAAAGGTCACGCTTCAACGCGACCGCAACGCACAGGTTCCCTTCCCAGCGTCAAGTCGCGAATACGGCCCATGATCGCAAAATGAACAGAACCCGGCAGGCGCTTTAGCTGATATCGCGGGCTGTCACATTTGCGAATGAAGACCTACTGCAATACAATACAGTATTCGTTGTCACGACTGTCACATTCCGGCCCGGATTGTCATTCCCCCCGTGCGATACAGTGAAAATACCTAATCGTTTCGACGCCTTAACCGCAGGCTTGCGAATCAGCCACATTCAGGTCACAAACTTCGCTATATAGGCCCGTCCTCGACGCCGGGCAGCATGAGCCGTGCGTTGACCGCAGTTGGAACGCGACCGTCAGAGTCGCCCAGCAGGCGAGACTACCCCGGGGGCAGCGTTTCTCGCCCTGCTGAACAGGACTAACTCGTTGTCGCATTCCTCTCAGACGCGCGCCGCGTCGCGCGCCGATCGTGTGGCGAAGATCAAGCCCATGACGGCTGCAGCGGCCTTTGGCGGTCTGGTGGGACTGGCGATTGGCGGCGCCTATCTGGGCGGAACCCTGGCGCAGGCGAATACGCTGCGCGCCCAGGCCGAACGGATTCACGGCGCCACCGCCGCCGGCTTCACCGAAGAAGCGCTCTCGGCCGCCGCCGGGGGCCTGGACGCCAGCGCGCTCTCGATCGCACGCCGACACGATCCCTATACCAGCGCGGGCGCCGCCCAGCGCGATCGCCAGGCGGAACTCCTGGCCGCCCGCCTCGATCAGTTGAACGACAACCGCGATCCGAACCTGCGTCGCGCCAATCTGACCACGCCGGTCGGCGCCCGGCCGTTCCGCATGGCCAACGCCCTGGACGCCAGCCGCGATCTCGATTGCCTGACCCAGGTCGTCTATTATGAAGCCCGCGGCGAAGGCCGTGACGGCATGAAGGCCGTGGCCCAGGTGGTCCTGAACCGCGTCCGCCACCCCGCCTTCCCCAAGACCATCTGCGGCGTCGTCTATCAGGGCGCCGCGCGCCGCACCGGCTGCCAGTTCTCGTTCACCTGCAACGGCGCGATGCGCGGTCGGGTCAACTCGGGGGCCTGGAACCGCGCCAAGAGCATCGCCTCGGGCGCCCTGTCGGGATCGGTCTATTCGGCCGTCGGCAACGCCACCCATTTCCACACCACCGGCGTCTCGCCGGTCTGGCGCAACTCGCTGATCCGGGTGAATCAGGTCGGCAGCCACCTCTTCTATCGCTTCGGCGGACGTTCGGGCGCCAGCGGGGCCTTCACCTACGCCGCCCGGCCCTCGACCGCGGGCGACCAGCCCCGTCTGATCCAGGCCGGGCTCGATCCGGTCGAGGCCGCCCGCCAGGCCGGACAGGCCGTGGCCTATTCCCTGGTCCTGGCCCAGGAAGGCCTGTCAGCGCCGGAACCGGCAGCCCCCGCCGCTCAGCCGCGCCCGCAAGCCCAGCCGCAACCGGAAGCCGCCTCGCGCGCCCAGCCGTCGCCCCAGCCGGCCGCCCAGACCGCCGCCGCCCGCACGAGCCGCCCTGCGGTCACGTCGGCCAAGACCGCCGCAAAGGTCGAGGCCACGGACGTATCCAACCCGGTCTGATCCATGGACGGGAGCGGCTTCGAGAGACCGCTCCCGCTCTAAAGGCTCAAAGCGCGTCCAGACCGATGTCCAGCACGGGCGCGGAATGGGTCAGGGCCCCGACCGAGATCACGTCCACCCCGGTCTCGGCGATGCCCCGCACGGTCGTCAGATCGACCCCGCCCGAGGCTTCCAGCGTCAGCCGCCCCGCGACCCGCGCCACGGCGGTCCTCAGGTCGTCCAGGCTGAAGTTGTCCAGCATGACCACGTCCGGCGCCGCTCCCTCGGCGATCAGACCCAGCACCGCCTCCAGCTGATCCAGTCCGTCCACCTCGACCTCGACCTTCATCAGATGGGGCGCAAAGGCCCTGGCCCGGCGGACCGCCTCGGCCACCCCGCCGCACACGGCCACATGGTTGTCCTTGATCAGAATGGCGTCATCCAGGCCGAAGCGATGGTTGATCCCCCCGCCGCACGCCACCGCATGTTTCTCCAGCGCCCGCAGGCCCGGCGTGGTCTTGCGCGTATCCGCGATCCGCGCCTTGGTCCCGGCGACCGCCTGAACATAGGCCCGCGTCAGGGTCGCCACGCCCGACAACCGCCCGACCAGGTTCAGCGCCGTCCGCTCGGCCGACAGAAAGGCCCGCGCCTCGGCTTCGACCACCGCCAGCACCGCCCCGGCCTCGAAGGCGTGGCCGTCCTCGAGCCGCAGATCGACCGACGCCTGCGGATCCATCGCCAGCACCGCCAGCCGCACGCAGTCGATCCCCGCCAGGACGCCGGGCTTGCGCGCCACGAATCCTGCCTTCATCCGGGCGTCTGCGGGAATGCAGGCCATGGCCGTCACATCGCCCGCCCGGCCCAGATCCTCGGCCAGGGCCATCCGCACGACCGGCTCGATCAGCACATCCGGCAGGGACCGGCTCACGCGGCGGGCTCCAGCACGGCCGGACGCATCGCCGGGCGCACATTCCGCACCCGCGTATGGTCCGCCACAGCCGCCGTCTGCGGATAATCCGAGCGATAGTGCCCGCCCCGGCTCTCACGCCGATCCAGCGCCGCCTGCACGACCAGACGCGCCGCCTCCAGCGCCGCCGCCGAGCCATACTGCGCCTCCAGCCGGTCGATCAGGGCGATCAGGCCCGACAGGCCCGCTTCATTCCGCACCACCCCCGCATGAGCCGTCATCGCGGTTCTCAGTTCGGACATGGCCGCCTCGGGCAGGTCCGGCGTGACCTCGACCGGCAATGGCCGTCCGCCGCCGGTCTCCAGCGCCGCCGCCCGTCCCGCGCGCCGCCCGAAGGTCGCCGCCTCCAGCAGGGAGTTGGACGCCAGCCGGTTCGCCCCATGAACCCCGGTCGCGGCGCATTCCCCGACCGCATACAGGCCCGCCACCGTGGTGCGTCCGTCGGCGTCGGCGGCGATCCCGCCCATATGATAATGGCAGGCCGCCATCACCGGGATCGGACTGATGCGCGGGTCCAGGCCGCTGCGCATACAGGCGGCGAACACGGCCGGAAACTCGTGCGGGAAGGCCTCGCCGATGGCCGCGCGCGCATCCAGATAGGCGCCCCGCCCCTCCATCCGCGCGGCATGAACCGCCCGCGCCACCACGTCGCGCGCCTTCAGGTCCGCGTCCGGCGCCTCGCCCAGCAGGAACCGGCCCTCGCCGTCGATCAGCCGCGCACCCTCGCCGCGCAAGGCTTCAGTCGCAAGCGGCGCGGGATCCAGACCCACGTCGATGGCGGTGGGGTGAAACTGCACGAACTCGGGATCCAGGATCTCCGCCCCCGCCCGCGCCGCCAGCGCCAGGCCTTCGCCCTTCAGGGCCGCCGGCGTCGTGGTGGCCGCGAACAGACCGCCCGCCCCGCCGGTGGCCAGAACCACCGCCGTCGCCGTGATCTCGACCAGACGCCCGCCCGGCCCGCGCGCCGCCACCGCCCCGACCACCCGGCCGTCGGCGTCCAGCAACAGGGCCTTCAGCCGCGCGTCTTCCCAGACCGTGATCCGCTTCTCGGCCCGCACCGCCGCGACCACGGCCGACAGGATGGCCCGCCCGGCCCCGTCGCCGCCGACCCGCGCCACCCGCGCCACCGAATGGGCGGCCTCCAGACTGACCACGAAGCCGCCGTCCGCGTCCCGGTCGAACGGCGCGCCCAGGGCCGCCAGCCATTCCACCGTCTCGCGCCCGGCATCGGTCAGGGCCCGCGTCGCCGTCGGCTCGACCAGACCCGCGCCCGCCGCCTCGGTGTCCTTCGCATGCAGTTCCGGCGAATCCACAGCCGTCAGGGCCGCCGCCATCCCGCCCTGCGCCCAAGCGGACGAACAGGCGTTCAGCAAGGGCTCCGGCGTCAGCACCAGAACCTCAGCCCCCGCCCGCGCCGCCTCCAGCGCGGCCGACAGGCCCGCCAGACCGGCGCCGACGACCAAGGGCCCGTCATGTCGCGTTCGGTTCATCAGCGCACTCCAAGAGAGTTCAGGCCCAGGCTCACCGCCCCGGCCGGATCGCCCCCGACCATGGGCAGCAATGCGCCCAGGGCCGCCGCCGCGCAGACGGCCAGGGTCAGCAGGTACAGGACCAGGCTCTTGCCCGCCTCGGGCCAGCTCAGCGTGCCCCAGGCCGCGCGCCAGACGCCGCGCTTCAAGTGGGCGAAGACCGACAGGGCCAGGAAGGCGGCCAGGATGAATCGCCCGGTGGACAGTCCCCACCAGACCACGGCCACGCCGATGACCAGCAGCACGATCTGCTCCAGCCGCGGATGCACCCGCGTCAGCACCGGCCCCAGGGCTCTGGACCCGTCCAGAGGCGGGGCCGGGACCAGGTTCACCAGGTTCAGCATGGCGATGAAGAAGGCGCCCATCAGCCATTCGCCCTGCCCGGTCGCCATCCACACCCCGACAAACGGGATCATGGCCAACAGACCGAACGCCGGGCCCGCCAGCGAAACCAGCACCCCGTCCCATTCGCTCTTCGGCTCCCGCCGCGCCTTGGCCAGCCCGCCCAGGAAGGGAATGATATAAATCCGCGCCGGCCCCATCCCCATCTTGTTCATCGCCAGGGCGTGCCCCGCCTCATGGACGAACAGGCCGATCAGCACCGCGCCCGCCACGATGGCGCTGCCGGTGATCCACCACAGGAAGCCGCCCATCAGGGCCGTGGACAGCAGGGCCCAGACCAGGCTCTGATCCTTCTCGACCGGAATCTCGGCCGGGGCTGCGGGGGCGACGCGCACGGCCGGGTCCTCGGGCTTGGGATCCCAGGGGCCGGGGATGCGATCGGGCGTGCGGTTCGGGGTGTCGATATTGCTCATGGCGTCCAGATGGGCGCAGCAATCGGTCCCGACCACGGGACCGATCGCCGCGTCTCGCTCAGATCAGCTCCACATCGACGTGATGCCGCGCCTTGACCAGGTCATAGCGGGCCGGAACGACGGGCGGCGGCAGGTCGATCATCCGCTGCACGGCCATCCGCCCGCGCTCGATCATCACCTCCGGCACCGTCACCTCGAACTGCATGTGCAACAGGCAGTCGCGGATGTTCTCCAGCGTGATCCGCTTCATGTGCGGGCACAGGTTGCAAGGCCCGATGAACTGCACGCCCGGCACGTCCCCGGCCACGTTCGAGGCCATCGAACATTCGGTGATCATGACCACCTGTTTGGGCCGACGCGCCTCGACATAGTCGGTCATGGCCGCCGTCGAACCGGCGAAGTCCGCCGCCGCCAGCACGTCTTCCGGGCATTCGGGGTGGGCCAGAATCTCGGCCCCCGGATAGGCGGCGCGCATCTCGGCGATATCGTCGGCCGTGAACCGTTCATGCACTTCGCAACGGCCCTTCCAGGCGATGATGCCGACCGTCGTCTGGGCCGCCACATTGCGCGCCAGATATTCGTCGGGGATCAGGATGACTCGATCCACGCCCCATTCCCTGGCCGCCCATTCCACCACCTGCACGGCGTTGGCGCTGGTGCAGCAGATGTCGGTCTCGGCCTTCACATCGGCCGTGGTGTTCACATAGGTCACGACCGGCAGCCCCGGATAGCGCGACTTGATCAGCCGCACATCCGCCCCCGTGATCGACGACGCCAGCGAGCATCCCGCCCGCAGATCGGGGATCAGCACCGTCTTTTCCGGGCTCAGGATCTTCGAGGTCTCGGCCATGAAATGCACGCCCGCCTGGACGATCACCTTCGCATCCGACCGCGCGGCCTCCTTGGCCAGGCCCAGGCTGTCGCCGACATAGTCGCCGACCCCGTGGAAGATCTCGGGCGTCATGTAGTTGTGAGCCAGGATCACGGCGTCGCGCTCGCGCTTCAGCCGGTTGATCTCGCTGATCAGCCGCGCCTGTTCGGGCCACTCCAGCGGCGTGACATGGTCCTTGACCTTCGCCCACACCCCGGCGGTCTCCCGCTCCAGTTCCTTCGTCAGACCAAAGGCGCCGTCCGCCATGAGCCTCTCCTATCGACCCTTATGCTCAAAGTTAGCATAAGCACATCCAATGTAGGCCGATGGGGGCCGCGCGCAAGAGAAATCATCGCGTCCCCGCCAAGCACGGGAGACTCGCCGTCTTGAGCGCACGAACCTTTCACAAATGGGGCAAAATCGCCTAGACGAACGGCGACTTCATTTCCTCACCCACGCCTCGACCGACATTTTGATGCAAGACACCATCCGCCGCATCCTCACCGCCCGCGTCTATGACGTGGCGGAGGAGACCCCGCTTGATCCGCTGCGCCGCCTGTCGGCGCGGCTGGACCGGCTCGTGCTGCTGAAGCGCGAGGATCTGCAGCCCGTGTTTTCGTTCAAGATTCGCGGCGCCTACAACAAGATCGCCGGCCTGTCGCAGGCCGAACTGTCCAGGGGCGTGATCTGCGCCTCGGCCGGCAATCACGCCCAGGGCGTGGCCCTGGCCGCGGCCCGCCGCAACATCCCCGCTGTCATCGTCATGCCCACCACCACCCCCGGCATCAAGGTCGCCGCCGTCCGCGCCCTGGGCGGCGAAGTGGTCCTGCACGGCGACAGTTTCGACGAGGCCTACGCCCACGCCCGCCATCTGGAGAGCCAGACCGGCGCAGCCTTCATCCACCCCTTCGACGATCCCGAGGTCATCGCCGGCCAGGGGACGGTGGGGCTTGAGATCGCCCGCCAGCACGCCGACCCCATCGAGGCCGTCTTCGTGCCCATCGGCGGCGGCGGCCTGGCCGCCGGCGTCGCGTCCATCATCAAATTCCTGCGCCCCGACACCCGCGTCATCGGCGTGGAACCGGTCGACGCCCCCACCATGAAGGCCGCCATCGACGCCGGCGAGGTCGTGACCCTGAACGAGGTCGGCCTGTTCGCCGACGGGGTCGCCGTGCGCCGCGCGGGGACGGAGACCTTCCGCCTGTGCAAGGACCTGCTGGACGAGATCGTCCTGGTGGACACCGACGCCATCTGCGCCGCCATCAAGGACATCTTCGACGACAGCCGCGCCATCGCCGAACCCTCGGGCGCCGTGGCCCTGGCGGGGCTAAAGGCCTGGGCGGCCGCCCACCCTGGCGCAGGCACGCTGATCGCCATCAACTCGGGCGCCAATCTGAACTTCGACCGTCTGCGCCATGTCGCCGAACGGGCCGAGATCGGCGAGGGCGCCGAGGCCCTGCTGGCCGTGGCGATGAAGGACGACCGCGACGACTACCGCCGCTTCCTCGACAGTCTCGACGGCCGCTCGGTGACCGAGTTCAACTATCGCTGGTCCGGCGACGGCCACGCCCAGATCTTCGTCGGCGTCGCCCTGCGCAACGGCCCGCACGAGCGCGACGACCTGATCGCCGCGCTTCGCAACGGCGGCTACGCCGTCGAGGACATGAGCGACAACGAGACGGCCAAACTGCACGTCCGCTACATGGTCGGCGGCCGCACCGTCGGCCTGCCCCACGAACGCATCCTGCGCTTCCAGTTCCCCGAACGGCCGGGGGCCTTCCTGCGCTTCCTCAACAGCCTCCAGCCCGCCTGGGCCCTGACCCTGTTCCACTACCGCAACCACGGCGACGACGTCGGCCGGGTGCTGGCGGGCGTCAGCGTCCCACCCGAAGAACAGGCCCAACTGTTCGCCGCCCTCGCCGACCTGGGCTACCCCTATGTCGACGAAACCGCCAACCCCGCCTGCCGCCTGTTCCTGGACGGCGTCTAGACACGCCAAGGGCGGCGGCCGTCTCCGGCCGCCGCCCTCAAATCAACCTGATTCAGCTCAGGCTTTTTCGATCGCCGCTGCGATCTGGTCGCTGGAGTGGCCGGTCAAATCCTTGGCGATTTCGCCGGCCAGCTTGGATTCCAGATCCTTGTGCCAGTGCTTGCGCAGTTCCCCCAGAGTCTTGGGCGCCGCGATCACCAGCAGTTCGTCGATCTTGTTCGTGACCGACCATTTGTTCAGCACCTCGGCCACGCCCATGGCGAAACCGTCCTCGGCCTGGGTGTCGTTGTCCGGGTTGGCCTCGCTGGAACGGCGGCCGGACGAGCCGGAAACCCGATCCTCCATCGCCGGAATCTCCAGCGGCGACAGCCGGATTTCCTGGGCGTTCGTGTTCTTGAACAGGACCAGCTTCTCGCCGTCGACCACCGCCACCAGGGCGCCATTGGATAGTTTCATCGTCGATACTCTTTCGGTCTGTGGACTTGGGTAACGGTCGGGGACCGATGCCGTTGCCTCGCCGATCAGAGCAGCCGGCCGCCGGCCTCGTGCGCCAGCAGCCAGCGCTTCCGCTCCAGCCCGCCCGCATAGCCGGTCAGGGTCCCGTTCGCCCCGATCACCCGATGGCAAGGCACGATCACCCCGACCGGGTTGGAGCCGTTGGCCAGCCCCACCGCCCGCACCGCCCTGGGCGACCCGATCGCCGCCGCCAGCTGCCCATAGCTGCGCGTCTCGCCCGCCGGAATGGCCCGCAGCGCGGCCCACACCGCCTGCTGGAACACGGTCCCGCCGGTCTTCACCACCACCGCGTCGAACGCCGTCAGATCACCGCCGAAATAGGCTTCGACCGCCCGACGCACCGCCTCCGGCGCCCGCCCCTCGACCAGTTCGACCGGGCCGTAGTGGCGGTGCAGCAGCCGGCGCATCCGGTCTTCATAATCATGGAAATCCAGCGCCCGCACCGCCCCCTCGCCATCGGTCGCCACCAGCACCTCGCCCACCGGCGAGCCGATCCGATCCAGGGTCAGGGTCATCGGCGTTGATTGTCTAGGCATCGGCCGTCTCCGTCACACGGTTCCAGTACAGGGCGCCATAGGCGCGCCAGGGGCGCCAGGCTTCGGCCCGCGCCGCCAGGGCCGCATCCACGGGCGCAAGCCGGTCGCTGGGCGCATCCTCTCCGGCGTCGATCCAATCGCCCGCCGGCCGCAGTCCCGGCCAGGCCTCAAGCGCCGCACGCAGGTCCGGATCCGCCGACAGGTCCCGCCGGATCGCCTCGGGATCAGCCGCCAGATCGAACACCCGCCGCACCCGCGCCAGCACGCCGGGCAGGGCTTTCAGTTCGTCCACCCGCGCCTCGACCGCCGCCTTGCCCTCAGACCCGGACCGCACGGAGACCTCGCCGTCCGTCCCGTCCGTCGCCGTCCGCAGCCTGCGCCGCCAGACCCCGTCGGCCACCGCTTCGTCCGGGGCGGCCCGCGCCGCCAGGGCCGACATCATCGCGCTCCAGTCATAGGGCGGGCGATAGGCCAGGCCCAGCTTCACCGGGCCTCCGCCCTCGCCTTCCGCCTTGCGCCGCCGCAGTTCCGACGGCGGACGGCCATACAGGGCCTGGAAGGTTTCGTTGAACCGCCGCACGCTGCCGAAGCCCGACGCCATCGCCACCTCGGCCATCGACAAGTCGGTCTCGTGGATCAGCTGTTTGGCCAGCAGCACGCGCCGCGTCTGGGCCACGCTGACCGGCGCCGCGCCCAGGTGCTGGCGGAACAGTCGCCGCAGATGCCGCTCGCCCACCCCCAGCCGCGCCGCCAGCGCATCAGCATCGCCCCCGTCCAGCGCCCCCGCCTCGATCAGGGCCAGGGCCCGGCTGACGGTGTTCGACGTGCCGCGCCACGCCCCCATCTCGGGCGCCGTCTCGGGCCGACAGCGCAGGCAGGCGCGAAACCCCGCCGCCTCCGCCGAGGCCGCCGTGGGATGAAACACCACATTCTCGCGCCGGGGCGTCCGCGCCGGACAGACCGGCCGGCAGTAGATCCCCGTCGAGGTCACGCCGGTAAAGAACCGCCCGTCGAACCGAGCGTCCCGCGCGCCCAAGGCCCGCCAGCAGGCCTCCTGATCCAGCGTCTGTTTCATAGGCCGCAGGATGGGCGTTCAGTCCGGCGATGTCTCGCGGTTTTCGGACATGGATGCTCAGTCCTTCAGATAGAAGATCGCCTCGACCGTCGTGTTCAGCGCCCGCGCCAGCTCCAGGGCCACAATGGTCGAGGGGATGAAGACCCCGTTCTCCACCGTGTTGATCGTCTTGCGCGACACCTTGGCGGCGTCGGCCAGCTGGGCCTGGGTCAGGCCGGCCGCCGTGCGGACCTCCTTCAGCCTCAACCCCAGCCGACTACTCCCCATCGCCGGACGCCTCTCGATCCAGAAGCGCGAACCGCAAGGCCGCCGCCCCCGCCGAAGCCAGCAGCGAGAAGGCCAACACCAGCGGCGTCCAGTTCGGCGCCCACACGCTGGCGGCCAGGGCCAGGGTGGCGCCCGCCATCAGGACAATGAAGGCCAGGCCCGTCGCGCGCGCCCGGATATGACGGGACAGTTCGTCGTCGAGGAATTTCTTCACTTTCCGCGAACCGCCGTCCCACTCCATAACCGTCATAACAATGATCCAGCTGACCGTGACGGCCATCAGCAATGGAACCACAGCCTCACTGACACGCCCGGCGAGCAGGTCGTCCGAAAAGCCGATGATTATGATCCCCTCGATCAGAACCACCAGGCTCATGGTGAACAACTGGATGGTCCTGTTCCGTTGAACGCGGTCCCGATACGTCATGATCGCGTCCAGCCGTCGTCGATCTTGGCCGGGCTTGCTGAACCAGGCCAGGATCGCCCCGACCAGCATGGCGACGCCGCCCGCCGCCGCGACCGCCATGTCCCATTGCGCATCAGCACTATCTTCGCTGGCGGCCAGCGCGCCGATCCCGACGATGCCCAGCGTGAAGACCACCAGGGCGAACCCGTGCCGGCGCCGGCGGCGGCGCTCACGCGCCAGAGCCGCCTGCTTTTCATCCTCATCCATGGACGCCGCTCCTCAAGACTCTCGGCCCGCAATCCGATTGCAAATCACCCATCGCGACCGGCCTCCCGATCCAGCCAGGCGAACCGCAGCCCCGCCGAGGCCCCGCCCAGAGCCAGGACATAGGGCAAGGCCATGACCCCGTACTGTGGACGCCACAGCCCCAGGCCCAGCGCCACGGTCAGGCCCGCCATCAGCACGACGAAGGCCAGGATCATCGATCTGGCCCGCATGAGCTGGGTCAGCTCGTCTTCCAGGAACCGGCGGTTTTTGCGTGTGTGTGCGTCCCAGCCCATGACGATAAGCGGGATCAGCCAGCCGTAAAGAACCGGCAGAAGAACCTGCACATAGGCGCCCAGATTATGGTCTCCACCCAGGATCCGCTCCATCGCCCGATGCGCCTGAGCCATGAAGAGAAGTAGCACCACGGGCAGCATCACCAGTTGTTGGGTGCGCGCCCGCTCCAACTTGTCACGCCGCGCCCCTTCTCCGCTCGCCGCCACGATGATCGACTGGCCCGGACGCGCGCTCCACGCCCAGATCGCCCCGATCAGGGTCAGGGCGAATCCGATCCCTGTCGCCACACCGGCCGCCGTCGCCCGGTCGCCCTCTGCGCCGGAGACCATCGCGAACCCCGCGCCGCCGACCATGGCTACGGCGCCGACGACGGCCAGGGCGAGCGCCGTCCACCAGCACCGTCTTCTTTCCAGTTTCACGCGCTGGATCGCTTGATCGTCGCTGTTGCTCATGTCGCCCTCCTGACGTAACCTTGAGGTGACATATCACCTATAGGTTACACGTCAAGACCGTTTTCTTTTTCCGTGCCCCAACTAAGGTGTCCGCCTCCCGGGGGTTCAGTTCATGTCCAGTCATCGTCGTTCCGTGCGTCCGCTCGCTTTCGCCCTGGCCAGCGCCTGCGCCGCCGCCTTGCTCGCGGTCCAGCCCGTCTCGGCGCGTCAGACCGCCGCCGACATCCCCACCGTCCGCCAGACCCTGGGCTATGACAGCGGTCAGGAGATCACGCGCGCCGCCGACGTCCGTCGCTATTTCGAAGCGCTGAAGACCGCCGCTCCGGACAGGGTGGCGATAGGCGACTATGCGACGACCTGGGAGGGCCGCCCCCTGTTCTGGGCCGCCGTCGGCTCGCCCGCCAACATCGCCCGGCTGGACCAGATCAAGGCCGACGCCCGCGCCCTGGCCGATCCGCGCCGCACCTCGCCCCAGCAGGCCGCCGCCCTGATCGCGGATCAGCCGGTCCTGGTCTGGATGGCCTATTCGGTCCACGGCAACGAGATCAGCCCCGCCGACGCCGCCATGCAGGCCGCCCGTCGCCTGCTGACCGATCCGACCGCCCAGGCCTGGCTGGCCAACACCGTCGTCGTCTTTGTCCCGACCCAGAACCCGGACGGACGCGAGCGTTTCCTCAACAGTTTCGCCTCGGGCCGCGGCTCCACGCCCAATCCCGACCCCGCCTCGGCCGAGCGGGACGAGCCCTGGCCCAGCGGCCGCTACAACCATTATCTGTTCGACCTGAACCGCGACTGGTTCATCCAGACCCAGCCGGAGACCCAGGGTCACGCCGCCCTGGTTCGCGACTGGCGGCCCCAGGTGGTCGTCGACAGCCACGAGATGGGCTCGGACGAAACCTTCTTCTTCCCGCCCGAGGCCGAGCCGCTGAACCCGTGGATCTGGCCGCGCACCCTGGAGAACCGCGCCCTGTTCGGCCGCAACACCGGCGCCCGGTTCGATGCGGCGGGTCTGGCCTATTTCAACCGCAAGGTCTTTGACGCCTTCTATCCCGGCTATGGCGACGGCTGGCCGGGTTATCTGGGCGCCGTCTCCATGACCTACGAGGTCGGGTCGGCCCGGGGCCTGGCGGCCCGCCGCAGTTCGGGCGAGGTCTTCACCTACGCCGACACGGTGCGCGCCCACCTGACCGCCACCCTGGCCACCATCGAGACGGCCTCGCGCAATCACGACCGGCTGTTGAACGACTTCTACGCCTATCACCGCGACGGCGTGGCGGGACGGGGCGCCTATGTTCTGTCGCGTGCGTCGGATCCGGCGGCGGCGGACCGTCTGGCGGGCCTGCTGGTCCGTTCGGGCATCGAGGTCGGGGTCGCGCGCCAGGCCTTCGCCTGCGCCGGCCAACACCGCGCGGGCGACTATGTGATCAACCTGGCCCAGCCCCAGCGCCGGATGGCCGAGGTGCTGCTGACCCGCGACGTGCCTGTCCCGCCCGACTTCCTGGCCGAACAGGAGCGCCGCCGCGCGCGCGGCCTGGGCGACGAGATCTATGACGTCACCGCCTGGTCCCTGCCCTTGATGTTCGGCGTCGATGCGACCCGCTGCGACAGCGCGCCGAGCGTCGCCGTCGAGGCGCGCGGCCCCGAACTGGTCACGCCCGCCGCCGTCCGGAACGCAGAGGCCCGCTACGGCTTCCTGGTCGCGCCCGGATCGGCCCAGCCCCGTTTCCTCGCCGCCGCCCTTCAGGCCGGGCTGACGATCAACTCCGCCGACCAGCCCTTCACCCAGAACGGCCGCGACTGGCCCGCCGGAACCCTGATCCTGCCGAAGGCGGGCGCGCCCGCCGACCTGATCGCCACCCTGAACCGCCTCGCCGCCGACACGGGCGCCGAAGTCGTGGGCGTAGACGAGTCCTGGGTCGAGCGCGGCGCCGGCTTCGGCTCCAGCGACGTGGTGCGTCTCCGCGCGCCCCGCATCGCCCTGGCCTGGGACAGTCCGACCGCCCCCGACGCCGCGGGCGCGACCCGCTGGCTGCTGGAACGCGACCTGGGCTATCCTGTCACCGCCATTCGCACCGCCAGCTTCGGCGAGGCCGACCTGGCCCATTATCAGGTCCTGATTCTGCCCGAGGGCCGCGACTACGCCTCCGTCCTGGGCGAGGCCGGGGTCAAGGCTCTGCACGACTGGGTCTCGCGCGGCGGCACCCTGATCAGCCTGGGAACCGCCACCCGCCTGCTGGCCGACGCCGACAGCGACATGCTGGCCTCGCGTCGCGAGGACGGCGCCTTGGACAAGGACGAGGACAAGCCCGCCGCCCCCGCCCGGATCGCCAACCAGACCGACTACGCCGCCCTGCTGGCCCACAGCGACCACGGCCCCGACTCGGTCGCCGGCGTCCTGGCCCGGGCCCATGTCGATCCCGACCACTGGATCGGCGCCGGCCTGCCCGAAACGCTGAACGTCCTGGTGCGTGGGGCCGACATCTACGCCCCCCTGAAGCGTGGCGAAGGGACCAACGCCGTGCGGTTCGAAGGCTCGGACCGGCTGCTGGCCTCGGGCCAACTGTGGGCCGAGAACCAGGCCCAGCTGGGCTTCAAGCCCGTCGTCATGGTCGAGACCCTGGGCTCAGGCCAGCTGATCGCCTTCACCCAGGATCCGACGGTGCGTGGCTATCTGGAAGGCCTGAAGCCCCTGTTCGCCAATGCGGTGTTCAAGGGACCGGCCCACGTCTCGCCGCGCTGGTGAAGTCCCAGACGCCTGATCGCGATCAGGACTGGACACAGGCTCAGACGCGCATAACCTCGTTTTTCGCCCGCAGAGGCGCAAATAGAAAAATGGGAGTTACGCCTTGGTTCGTCTGTCTGTTTCCAAACTCGTCTCGATCGGCGCCTCGGTCGGGGCGGCCGCCGCCCTGTTCGCCGTGGGCGCCGTCGCTGTCGCCCAAACTCGTCCTGATCCCCAGCCGGCCGTTTCCGGCCGCGCCCTGCCTGTCGGCAGCTATCGCGAGACCTGCCGCAACATCTCGCTGAACGGGGATCGGCTGCGCGCACGCTGCATCGCCAAGGACGGCCAGTCGGTGGCCTCGACCCTCAGCGTCCGCGCCTGCCGCGGCGCCCAGGTCCGCAACGACAACGGCCGCCTGACGTGCGACGCCGCGCCCGCCGCCCGCACACGCTGACGCCCGACCCGGCCCCGGATGCGCCGGGGCCGGGCCTGATCACATGGGTCTGATCACATGGGCCCGATCACATAGGCCAGAATAACAGGATCGCCGGCGGCCCGATCACCAGCACCAGCAGACTCAGCGGCGCCCCCAGCTTGGGATAGTCCGAGAACCTGTACCCGCCCGGCCCCATGACCAGCGTATTGCACTGGTGCCCGATGGGGGTCAGGAAGTCGCACGCCGCCCCCACCGCCACGGCCATCAGGAAGGGGTCGGGCCGATAGCCCAGCTGCTGGGCCAGGGTCGCGGCGATGGGCGCCACCACCAGAACCGTCGCCGCATTGTTCAGGAAGGGCGTCACCGCCATGGCCGCGAACATCATGCCGGCCACCGCCACCACGGGCGGTATGCCCTGGAAGATCGACTTCAGCCCCCCGGCGATCAGATCCGCCCCGCCCGTTTGCTGGATCGCGTCCGACACCGGGATCAGGGCGGCGATCAGCACCAGCAGCGGCCCGTCCAGCGCGGCATAGGCCTCGCGCATCTTCAACCCGCCCAGGGCCACGATCACCACCGCCGCGCCGAAGAAGGCGATGGCCACGGGGATCAGGCCGAACCCCACCATCACCATGGCGACAGCCAGAACCACGGCGGGCAGGAACTTCCGCCGCTGGCCGCCCAGCCGCATGTCCCTTTCCGCCAGGGGCAAAAGACCCAGGGTCGCCAGCCGCCCCGGCAGGCCGGCCTCGGACCCCTGCAGCAACAGCACATCCCCCGCCTGCAGCTTGGCCGTCCGCAGATGCTGCGTCAGCTCATAGCCGCTGCGCGACACCCCCAGCAGGTTCAGCCCGTACTGGCCGTAAAGGTCCAGCGACCGCACCGACTGTCCGGTCAGGGACGAGTCCGCCCCGATCACCGCCTCGACCAGATGGACCTCGTCCTTGGCCTCCTCCAGCAGCACCGGCCGGTCGCCGCGCACCAGTTTCAGCTTGGTGGCGACGATGAATTCCTCCAGCGCCTCCTGATCCCCCTTGATCAGCAGGGTGTCCCCGGCCCGGATCAGGGTATTGCCGCGCGGCCGGGCCTTGCGCTTGCCGTCGCGGATCAGGGCCATCACCTGGATCTCGTCCGGCGCCATGGCCTTCAGGGCGCTGATGGGCTTGGTCGCCAGCGTCCAGTCGTCGGGAACCCGCGCCTCGGTCAGATAGGCGTTGGCCGACAGGGCCGCCGACAGACCGATGGTCCCCGTCCGGTCCTTGGGCAGCAGCCGATAGCCGAACGTCAGGAACACCAGGGCGGCCCCCGTCAGGATCAGGCCCACCGGCGCATAGTCGAACATCTGGAACGGCGCCCCGACCATGTCCTGACGCACCTCGGCGACCAGGATGTTGGGCGCGGTCCCGACCAGGGTCACCATCCCCCCCGCCATGGCCCCAAACGCCATGGGCATCAGCAGCCGCGACTGTTTGGTCCCCGTGCGCCGGCTGACCTGCAGCGCGACCGGCATCATGATGGCCAGGGCGCCGACGTTCTTGGTCACCATCGACAACAGGGTCACGGCCGCCGTCAGCACCGGCACCTGGCTGCGTTCGGTCTTCAGGTGCGGCAGGATCCGCTTCAGCGCCAGTTCGACGATGCCCGACTTGGCGAAGGCTGCCGACACCACCAGGGCGCAGGCGATGATCACCGTCACATCGTTGGAAAACCCCTCGAACGCCGCCTCGGCCGGGATCACCCCGATGGCCAGACCCGCCACCAGGGCCGCCACCGCGACCAGGTCATACCGGAACCGGCCCCAGATGAAGGCCGCGACCGTCAGGCCGACCAGGCCGAAGGCCAAACCCTGTTGTAGTGTCACTCAGATGCTCTCGCCCCCGGCCGCCCAGCGCCGCCGACGGACAGCAACGGCGGAAACGGCCGGAGGTTCAACACATCCGCGCCGGCGTCCCCTACCGGCCGACGACCAGTCGCCCCGCCGCCCGCAGGATCCGCCAGATCTCGGCCAGGAAGGCCCAGACCACGATGATCATCAGGATCGCCGCCAGACCGCCCACGTCATCCGCCGTGGGATGGAACAGCGCCCGCGCCCGCTCGGCGAACTCCGTCACCGTCCCGACCCAGATCACCGGCGTCAGCGGCGACCAGAACCACAGCCACGCCACGCCCCAGGCCGCCGCGGCGCCGAAGGCCATGTCGCCCAGGGCCGTCAGCCGCACATTCCCCCCCGACGCCGCCCGCGTCAGGTCGAACAGGATCCGCGCCACGACGAACAGGGTTACGGGCCAGTAGGCCGCGTCGACGACCTGGACCAGGATCCGGCCATAGTCGACGCCGTCCACCACGCCGGCCAGTTCCTCCGGCCGGATCGAGGCCATCGGCAACAGGCCGGTCCACCACAGCAGCAGCACGCCCCAGGCGATGGCGCTGGACACCGCCCGCGCGGCCGGCGACATCTCGGCGCTCTTGCGCACCGCTGGCCCCGACTTGGCGGCCGCGTCTTCACGCAGCGTCGCCCCGCCGCGCGCCAGCCTCTGGCCCCAGGTCTCGGCGTCGATATCGCCGCCCAGTTCGAACAGGCCCAGATCCTTGACCCGCCATTTGGCGATGAAATCGGGCTTCTTCTCCTGCCGCTCCAGCACGAAGCCGATCAGGGTCACCACCCCGATCACCGACACCGCCCCGCTGAACAGGCTGGCGAAGGCCTGGCCTATCGCCTGACCCGCGTAGATGTCGCCGGCCAGCACCCGCGCCGCCAGTCCGATCAGGGTGACGCAAACCGTCACCAGCAGCGCCGTCTTCACCGCGAACAGCCACCACGGATACAGCTCCGGCCCGATCAGCGCCTGCGGCCCCGACCGATAACGCGCCGCCACCGTCAGCGGATGGCCGACCTCGCGCAGCAGGGCCTCGACCTCGTCGTCGCTCGGCGCCCGGCCCAGCCGCGCCTCCAGCGCCTCGAGCCGCCCCATGATATCGTCGCGCAGCTCGGCGACGATGTCCTCGCGCGTCGCCTTCGGCAGCTGGGCCGCCACGGCCTTCAGATAGGATTCAACCAGGTCCATCCCACGCTCTCCCTCTTTCCCGATGTTCACAGCATCTTCTCCAGCGAGGCCGACAGGCCCCGCCATTCGGCCGCCAGCCGCGCCAGCATGGCCTCCCCGCGCGGCGACAGACGGTAGAACCGCTTCCTGCGCCGCTCCTCCTCGCGCCACTCGCTGTCCAGCAGCCCCTGGCTCTCCAGCCGCCGCAGCAGCGGATAGAGGGTGCTCTCCTCCATCTCGACCCCGACCTCGCCCAGGGCGACCCGCAGCGAATAGCCGTATTGCTCGCGCCGCAAGCTCGCCAGCACGGCCAGGATCAACGACCCCCGCCGCAGCTCCAGCCGCAGACTCTCAAACAGCAGTTCCTCATCCTGGCTCAAACCCGCGCTCCCGATCCACGACGTCGTATAGTGTGTGATACACAGTGTATGCGGCATACTGTGTGAGGAAGTCAAGACGCGATGGTCTCCGCATGAAGAAGGGCGCGGAGGGTTTCCCCTCCGCGCCCCAATGCCGACGATGCGTCGATCCGCTTAGAAGCTGCGGAAGTTTGCGCTGATGAAGAAGCGTCGGCCGAACAGGTCGAAGTTGTCGTCGGTCGTATTGCCGAGCCAGCGCGCCGGCTCCGCGTCGAAGGCGTTGACCACGCCTGCGCGCAGGGTGACGTCGTCCCGCACATCCCAACGCACCGAGAAATCGTGTTGGCTGAAATCGCCCGTCTCGATGTACTTCAGGCTCTCGTAGCGGTCCGGATTGGCCAGGATATTGTCGATATCCTCGATTTCCTGGCTGGCCTGCCAGTCCCAGTCCCAGCTGAACGACAGGGTGTCGGTCGGCGACCAGGTCAGGGTCGACAGCAGGCGCACGCGCGGCGAACCGACGGTGTCCTGATAGTCCGTACCGTCCGCCGGATCGTCGATGTTCACGTAATCGACCTGTTCGATCAGCCAGTTGCCGCGGATGGCGTGACGGAACGAGCCCCATCCACGCCCGCCGAAGCGGAACAGATCGCCGCCCCATCGGGCCGAGAAATCGACGCCCTTAGCCGTCAACGCCGCATAGTTGAGCGAGCCCTCGATGAAGCTGGTCACCTGGAAGCTGGTTGCGTCCCGCGTCTGGGTCAAGCAGGCCAGAGTATTGACCTGATCGCCGCTGACGCACTGGTTTGCGGCCGCCTGAGCGCTCACCGAGTCGATGGCGTCGTTGATCTCGATATCGTAGTAATCCATCGTGATCGCGAGGTTCGGCAGCAGGTAGTCCGGCGTCCAGGCGAAGCCGTAGCTGAAGCTTTCCGAAGTCTCGGGCTGCAGGAATTGGTTACCGCCCGCCAGGCCGGGCACCGAACCGCTGCCGTAGTTCGGCAGATAGGCGTTCGTCGCGCCCAGGTCGGCGAAGTTCAGATTCAGACCCGCGGCCGAGGCAAGCGCGCCGCAGTTGGCGATCCGGTTGGCCGCGATCGAGCGGTCAGCCAGATTGTTGATGACGGTCGCGCTGCAAGGATCCGAGAAGCCGTTGGCGAAGGTCTGCCCCAGCGGCTCGTTGGTCTCGCTGAGGTTCGGCACGCGGATCGCGGTCGATTTGGTGGCGCGCAGCAGCAGTTGGTCGAACGGACGATAGGTTACGCCCAGGCTATACGTCTCCTGTTCGCCGACGTTGGAATAATCGGAGAAGCGGTAAGCCCCGTTGATGTCCATTGACCGGCCCAACCAGGTGTCGCGCATGATCGGGACCTGAAGCTCGGCGAACATCTCGTTGGTGTCATACGACGCTTCCTTGAAATCCGCGCCGCTGTTCAGGAACAGCAGACGCCCTGCGCGGTCCCGATCACGCCCGATGCCGCTGGTGATCTCCTTGCGGTACTCGTAACCGACGACCGCACCGATCGGACCGGCGCCCCAGAAGTCCCACAGATCGCCGCCGGTAAAGGCGACGAAATCGTGCTGCTTGTTCTGATCTTCGACCTTGATCGAAGCCTGCATATAATCCAGCGCCTCTTGCGAGAAGCCGCCGGCGCCGAACACCCGCACAGGGGTGCAGTCGCTGATGACGTCGCCCTGGCGCGAATAGGTTGTGGTGACGCCGCCGCTGGTAAGGCTTGCGTTCGGCACGGCGACGCCTTGGGCGTTCAGCAGTTGCACGCGGCAGACCACCTCGCCCGCACGGCCGTTGACGATGCCAGCGGTGTCAACCACCGCGTCAGCGGCCGCCTGATAACGAACGATATCCACGCCCAGTTCGACGTTTTCATTGTCCATCTGGCCATAGGTATAGGCCGCTTCCCACCGAATATTGCGCACGAAGCCGAAGTCCGGCGCATCGCCCCGCAGACCCAGCACATAACGCTGCAGTTCGCGGGTGTTTTCCTGAGTCCGGGATGGGCCATACAGCTTGTGCTGGGCGCGCGGGTCGGCGACCGTGCCGGTCAGAACCCCGGCCGAGTTATAGACTTGCCGGCGGTTATTCGTGATCGCCAGGCGCACATCTTCCGGCAGATAGGCGTTGTCCAGCCCGATCTCGAACGCCGACGTCGCCGTGATCGCCCCGACCGTGCCCGGCGCGAACTGGCGGATGTTGAAGTCGTGGAATACCCGCTGACCGGCGTCATAGGTTTCTTCCTTGACATACTTGGCCTCGCCGAAGGCCTCAATGGAATCGGTCAGCTTGAAGTTGAAGCCGGTCTGGAAGCGGTAGTTCTCCGATTCCGGAAGGCGGCTGTTCTGGCCCTGCTCGGTATTGGGGTTCTGACCCAGCCCGCCGTTGCTGACGGTGCGCGACAGACCCGTCTGCTGGCGAATCGGGCCGAACACCACAGCCTGCGAGGCGCCGGCGTCGGTATACAGATAGCTGTTGTTCGGATTGTTGGTCGGCGCGACCGAGAAGCAGTTCGCCGAGAACGAGGTGGCCGAGCAGGTCGCGAACGGCACGTCCGGATCGCTGGCCGGGCTACGTTGCACGCCGGTGGACAGAATCGTGATCCCGCCTCGGTCTGTGCCGCGAATATAGGTGCGCAGGTTGTTGACCAGGATCAGATCGATGACGCCGTCGCTGGACGCTGAGGACGGGTCTGCGTCGTTGCTGATGAAACCCCAGCCCTCCCGACGCCAGTCGACATCGCGGTCCAATACCTCGTCGCTGCGCTGATACTCGCCAGAGACATAGACGTTCAGACGATCTTCCAGGAACTTGCCCCCCCACAGGGCGGAGAGCCGCTCGCTCATCTGTCCGTCTTGGTTGACCTCGGCCAGCGATGCATCGACCTCGAGCCCGTCGAAATCCTTGCGCAGCGTGAAGTTGACCACGCCCGACACGGCGTCTGCACCGTAAACGGCCGCAGCACCGCCGGTGATCACTTCGACGTTCTCGATCAAAAGACGCGGAATCGTATCGACATCGACGGCCAGCGAACCGGGCGAGGACCCGACATGGCGACGGCCATCGACCAGGACCAGCGTACGAGCCGAGCCCAAGCCGCGCAGGTTCAGCAGCGACAGGCCGCCATCGTTCAGGTTCGATCCTGTAGTGTCTTCCGGCACTTGAGAGAATGAAAGCGCGGGAATGTCGGCGAGGAAGTCGATGACGTTAGATTCACCCGATTGCAAAACCTCTTCCTGGCCGATCTGGATCAGGGGCGTCGCGGCGGTGGTGGCGTCGCGGCGGATGCGCGACCCGGTGACGACGATCTCCCCAACTTCGGCAGCGGCTTCCTGAGCGGCGACAACGCCTGCGGTCCCCATCACTCCCGCGAGGACCGTCCCGGCGAGCAAAGCTCCGCGCATAGTCCGGCCAGCGTCATATTTTACTCGCATGCATATTCCCCGATTTAAGCGACCAACAATCGCCGCAAAGCACACGAGAGCGGGGCAGCGCCACCCTATTTTCTCAAAACGGACACAAGTCCGGCTTTATCGTATCATTTTAGTGACGCATTTACGTCTTTTAGTTGCCAACCCTCCATCCGGAGGATGTGTAACCAAAAAGGCAGCATACTGAAGTCCGCCGCCCTTATTCGGCTCAACTGACGCGTGCCTGAGAGGGTCTTGGTCAGGTTTACGAAGGCCGTGCGGCCCAGCTAGTCATAGCCCAACTACAGCGGAGCGTTGCCGACCCGATTGTAATAGCCTGACGAAATGGTCCGCGGGTCTTCTTTCAACAGGCTACGCTTTATGCTTGATCTTCGAAAGCGGCCGGAAGCCCCTCTCTGGCGCCGCCGCTTCCTGCGTACTAAGTTCTGTTCATGAACCGTTCTTCGACGCCGAAGCCCGCCGCCAAACCCGCCAAGCCCGTGCACACGCCTGACCCCGGCGTGCGAGAGGCCGCCGCCGCCTTCAAGCGGGATACGGGCAAGATGCCGATGTTCGCCCCCGTCACCGGCCCGCGCCTGACGCCGGAGGAACCGGTCGCCGCGCCCGCCGACTGGGTGCCCCACCGCCCCTCGCACGAGGGCAAGAAGAAGGGGGGCCGCTTCCGGCTCGAGACCCAATACACCCCCGCCGGCGACCAGCCCGCCGCCATCGCCGAACTGGTCGCCCAGGCCGAGGCGGGCGACCGCGATCAGGTGCTGCTGGGCGTCACCGGCTCGGGCAAGACCTTCACCATGGCCAAGGTCATCGAACAGACCCAGCGCCCGGCCCTGATCCTGGCCCCCAACAAGACCCTGGCGGCCCAGCTCTATTCCGAGTTCAAGAGTTTCTTCCCGGACAACGCTGTCGAATACTTTGTAAGCTACTACGACTATTATCAGCCCGAAGCTTATGTTCCGCGTACGGACACCTATATCGAGAAGGACTCGTCGATAAACGAGCAGATCGACCGGATGCGGCACTCGGCGACGCGGGCGATACTGGAGCGGGAGGATGTGATCGTCGTCGCGTCGGTGTCCTGCATCTACGGCATCGGCTCGGTGGAGACCTATACGGCCATGACCTTCACCCTGAAGGTCGGGGACCAGATCGACGAGGCGAAGCTGCGGGCCGATCTGATCGCGCTGCAGTACAAGCGCAACGACCTGAATTTCGACCGCGGCATGTTCCGCAAGCGCGGCGACGTGATCGAGATCTTCCCGGTCCACCTTGAGGACCGCGCCTGGCGCATCAGCCTGTTCGGCGACGAGCTGGAGGCGATCCAGGAGTTCGACCCCCTGACCGGCAAGAAGACCGCCGACCTGACCGAGATCACCGTCTACGCCGCCAGCCACTATGTCACGCCTCGCCCCACGCTGAACCAGGCCACCCAGGGCATCAAGGCCGAGCTGAAGGAGACGCTGGACTGGATGATCGAGAACGGCAAACTGCTCGAGGCCCAGCGCCTGGAGCAACGCACCCGTTTCGACCTGGAGATGATGGAGGCCACCGGCAGCTGCGCCGGCATCGAGAACTATTCCCGCTGGCTGACCGGCCGCGCCCCCGGCGAGCCCCCGCCCACCTTCTTCGAATACATCCCCGACAACGCCCTGCTGTTCGTGGACGAGAGCCACGTCACCATCGGCCAGATCAACGGCATGTTCCGCGGCGACTACCGCCGCAAATCCACCCTGGCGGAATACGGTTTCCGCCTGCCCTCCTGCATCGACAACCGCCCGCTGAAGTTCGAGGAATGGGACGCCATGCGCCCCCAGACGGTCCACGTCAGCGCCACCCCCGGCCCGTGGGAAATGGAGCGGGCCGGCGGCGTCTTCGTCGAACAGGTCATCCGCCCCACCGGCCTGATCGACCCCCCCGTCGAGATCCGCCCGGTCAGCGGCGCCACCCGCAACCAGGTCGATGACGTCATCGACGAGGTCAAGGCCACCACCCGCGCCGGCTACCGCTCCCTGGTCACCACCCTGACCAAGAAGATGGCCGAGGACCTGACCGAATATATGCATGAACAGGGGATCCGCGTCCGCTACATGCACTCCGACGTCGATACGCTTGAGCGGATCGAGATCCTGCGCGACCTGCGTCTGGGCTCCTTCGACTGCCTGATCGGCATCAACCTGCTGCGCGAGGGGCTGGACATCCCCGAATGCGGCCTGGTCGCCATCCTGGACGCGGACAAGGAGGGCTTCCTGCGCTCCGAGACGTCGCTGATCCAGACCATCGGCCGCGCCGCCCGCAACATCGACGGCCGCGTCATCCTGTACGCCGACCGCATGACCGGCAGTATGGAACGCGCCATCGCAGAGACCGACCGCCGCCGCGAACGCCAGATGGCCTACAACACCGAACACGGCATCACGCCCGAAAGCGTCAAGCGCGACATCAAGGAGCTGATGGACAGCCCCTATGAGTCCCGCGAAATCGACCGCCTGACCCGCCCCGGCGTCGCCGAGGCCTCCAAACCCTTCGTCGGCTCAAACTTCCAGGCCGCGCTCAAGGACCTGGAAGGCCGCATGCGCGAAGCCGCCTCCAACCTGGAGTTCGAAGAGGCCGGCCGCCTGCGCGACGAGATCAAGCGCATGAAGCTGCTGGACCTGGAATTCGCCAACGAGGCCCTGACGGGGGCGGGCGAAGAGGTGGACCGGTCGGCGCCGAAGAAGTGGCGCGCGGAAGCGGCGGCGGAGAAGGCGGAGGCGTTTAGGAAGGGGCGGCTGTAGGCGGGGCTCCCGCTTCCTTCTCCCCTTGCGGGAGAAGGTGGCCGAGCGAAGCGAGGTCGGATGAGGGGTCACGCCGGCCCTAACGATCCACGCCGAACCGACCCCTCATCCGGCCCTTCGGGCCACCTTCTCCCGCAAGGGGAGAAGGGACACGCAATTTAGAGGTAACCTTCGCTCAGGGCTTTTCCGAGCCTTCAAGCTCTTTGATCCGCTTCTCGATCTGATCAGACAGTTGATAGATGTCCGTCAGGTCGCCGATCAGATGTCGGGTTTCGTCCTTGTCGGAGAAGGTGCCGACATACTTCTTGGTGACGCCGTTGAAGTGCAGGCGGGCGATGGTCTTGCGGTTGTTGTCGTCCAGCAGGATCGCGCAATAGGACTGGGCGTCGCGCATGACGATGCGTTTGGGCTTTACGACTTTAGAGGCGATGGCCTGGATGATGTGGAAGCCGGACACCTCTTCTTCCGTTGTCACGACGATTTCCGGATCGCTCGGCGGGGCTTCGTCTTGGTCGGTCATAGACGGGCCGGTCGCGTTCAGGGCCGTGGACAGGCGCTCGTTGACCTTGTCGCGAATGATCGAAGAAAAGGTCGCCACGACCATTTTGCCGAAATTCTCGCGTACCTGAGCAGTGACGCGCCCCTCGTGGACACGGGTGGCCATCATCCGCACGAACTCCTCCGAGGGCTCGGCCATCTCTTTTTCCAGTTCCTTGCGAAGCAGGGACTGGAGTTTCAGCAGTCCCGCTTCCTGAACGATCTTGTCGATGTCGAACGAGAGCTTGGTGAATTTCTCGACCGTGCGGCCATCGGTCGGCTTCAGCGCGTCCATGCTGAAGGTGAAGAACGGCTTGTCGTCCATCTTGTTGGTGGCTTCGACGTCGGAATAGAACTGGTAGACGACGCCGTTGGTCAGGATAGCCAGCCGGGCATCCGTCACCGAGAAATAGCGAAACAACTGGCTGGCGTGGTTGAGGTTGAGCGCCACATTGCTAGGCTTACACTCGATCAGAATGCGGATCTTGCCACCATGGCAGATGGCGTAATCGACCTTCTCACCCTTCTTGGTGCCGACGTCGGCTGTATATTCCGGAATGACCTCGGACGGGTTGAACACGTCGTAGCCCAGCGCTTGGATGAAGGGCATGACCAAGGCCGTCTTTGCGGCCTCTTCGGTCAGCAACACCTCTCGATGCTCCATCGTGCGTTTCTGAAGTTCGCCCAGTTTCGTTTGAATGTCCAAGGCTTTCCCCCTTATTGAACAACGATAGCTAAGCCGCAACCGGCACGGGAGTCTAGCGCCGTCGGCGGACAATCAATCTGGATGAGGGGTTTCACCGGCCCTGACGATCCACGCTGAACCGACCCCTCATCCGGCCCTGCGGGCCACCTTCTCCCGCAAGGGGAGAAGGAAGGGCGATTAGCGCCCTGGTAAAGACCGTCGGCGTCATACTAACCTAAGGTTGGCGGGGAGACTGGGTTGGTCGATCAGGGCAAATATGGCCGCAACTGGGATGAGGAGGAGTTGGACCTCATCGTCGCCGACTATTTCGCCATGCTCGACGACGCGGTCTCTGGTCGTCCGCTGATCAAGGCCCATCACGCCAAGGCGCTGTCCGATCAGATCGGCCGAACCGTCGGCTCGGTCGGCCAGAAATACGGAAACATCTCCGCCGTCCTGACCGAACTGGGCATGCCCAAGCTGAATGGTTTCGGTAGTCGGCCGAACTACCAAGAGGCCATCTTCTCCGCACTGGAACGCCATCTCGACCAGAATCCAGCCGCTTGGGACATCGGGATGCCATTGCGCGACCCCATGCGGGTCCAAGCGACCGAACAGCCGACGTATGGAAGCGGGGTGTCGGAGCCCTCGACCGCGTTTGAGCCGGCGCCCCTGCTGATGACCTCGGCCCCTCGCCTTGGCGCGGAGAGGCCCAGACGACCCGCGGGCCTGTCGCGACTGGTTCGGAAATTCGATCCGGCGGCTCGCGATCAGCGGAACCGGCAGCTTGGCTTGTTAGGCGAGGAGCGCATCTTCCACCACGAACGCGCCCATCTGATCGCCCATGATCGGGCGGATCTAGCGAAGAAGGTCGAATGGACGTCGCAAGAGCGCGGAGACGGGGCCGGATACGACATTCGCAGCTTCGACCCGACGGATGGTCGTGAGCGACTGATCGAGGTGAAGGCCACGCGTGGCGGCGCATCGACGGACTTCTTCCTGACCCGAACGGAATGCGAGGTGGCGCAGGAGCGGCCTGACGCATGGCGGCTTTACCGGGTGCATAGCTTGCCCGTCCGGCCGGAATTCTTCGTCCTCGCGCCGCCGTTGGAAAGCGCGGTGGTGCTGACGCCGGAGGCGTGGCGGGCGTCCTTCTGACCCCTCATCCGACCTCGCTGCGCTCGGCCACCTTCTCCCGCAAGGGGAGAAGGAAGGGGTTAGGGGCGGAGAGGTTCGAGCGGGATCAGGGCGTATTTTTCGGTGATGCGCTCAACGAACGCGTCCGGGGCTTCGCCGGATCGCCACAGGCTGGCGATCTCGTCCTCGTCAAATCCCATGTCTGACAGAGTGATGCACCAACGGCGGCTCAATCGACGATCCACCTGAGCGGCCCACGCTGACCGTTTCATACACGCCTCCATTGCAATCTTCCACGCACTATAGCACAACTTTGAGATGAACGACTGGCTGCAATCCCGCGCCAAACAGATGCGCCGCGAGCCCGTCCATTATGAGCGACGGCTGTGGGGGCTGTTGCGGGATCGGCGGCTGGCGGGGTTGAAGTTTCGGCGGCAGATGGTGATCGGGCGGTATATCGTCGATTTCGTCTGTCTGAGGCATCGGCTGATCGTCGAGGCGGACGGGCCGCAGCATGACGACCGGATCGAGGACGCCGAGCGGGACGCCTGGCTGCGCGAACAGGGGTTCCGGGTGCTGCGGTTTGCGAATGGGATGATCGGGAACCAGCGGGAAGAGGTGCTGTCGGCCATTGTGGCGGCGACGGAGGAAGGCCTGACGCGCGACTAAACCTTCCTTCTCCCCTTGCGGGAGAAGGTGGCAGCCGAAGGCTGACGGATGAGGGGTTTCACCGGCCCTTACGGTCCACGCCGAACCGCCCCCTCATCCGGCCCTGCGGGCCACCTTCTCCCGCAAGGGGGGAAGGAAGACGTCGCTCACAACCCGTCCAGCGTCTTGTCCCAGTCCTTCGCGGACATGACCTTGCCGCAGCAGTCGATGACCATATCGACCCCGGTGCGGATGCGTCGGGCGCTTTCCGTCTCGGCGACCGGCTCCATCCCGGCCGCCTTCAGCT
This sequence comes from Brevundimonas sp. TSRC1-1, assembly GCF_049898245.1. NCBI lineage: Bacteria > Pseudomonadati > Pseudomonadota > Alphaproteobacteria > Caulobacterales > Caulobacteraceae > Brevundimonas > Brevundimonas sp. TSRC1-1. Next base: position 161,174 of record NZ_JAFCXI010000001.1, on the reverse strand, counting down.
GGTCCTCCAGGGCGGCGACCCGACGGTCCAGCGCCGCGCGCCGGTGCAGCTGGGCGTGCCGAAACTCCTGGTTCTTCTCACCCAGGGTCTGCTGCTGGGTCCAGTAGGCTTCTTTCAGCGCCAGATGGGTGTCGGCGGCGCCGGGGCGGATGGCCAATCGGTCGCTCGCCGCCAGAGGGTTCATCAGTATGTCGTACACCAGTTGCAGCGGCGCATTCTCGACCGTCATGGCCCCGTGCGCCGTCTCGCCCCGCGCCTCCAGCTTGCGATAGGTGGCGGCCAGCCCCGCCAGGGCGCGCGCCTCCAACAGCCGGCCGGCCCGCATGGCCCGCCCCGAGGCCAGGGCGGCGGCTTCGGCCAGGACGGCCGGATCCCCGCCGGCCGCATCGTCGGATGATACGTCGAACAGGCTCGGCGGCGGGGGCGGCGGATCGACCGGCTCGGCCGGAGCGTGCAGATAGCGGGACCAGCCGTCGCGCGTGGCGCGGGCGCGCAGGGCGTGGGCGGTCACGTCATATTTGGCGGCGACCTCTTCGGCGCCCAGTCCGGCCAGATAGTCCTGGCGCACCTTGTCCCAGACTTCGGCGGGTTGAATCTTGTATTTGCGTCTTTCCATGCCGCCAGTATGGGCCATGGAGAAACCCTGGCTGGAAAGTCGGCGATATTCAGGGTTAAGAGCCTGAAATCACACAAGTCGATATGTCAGTTCAAACCCGCCAGCCCTCCTAATTCCTCTCCCTCCCCGTTCCGGGGAGGGGGGTCGAGCCGGAGGCGAGACCGGGTGGGAACGGCAGGGCGACGCCCCACCGACCTGCCTAAATCACAACGGCCGGGCGACGCCCCAACGGCCTGCCTAGATCAGAGCGGTGCGGCCTTGCCTGGCCGCCCCCACCCCGTTGCTTCGCAACGCCCCTCCCCCGCAGGGGGAGGGAGAGGGCGGTGCGCTGGAGTCTAGTCCTCGTCCATCTTCAGGGCGGCGATAAACGCTTCCTGCGGGATTTCGACCTTGCCGAACTGGCGCATCTTCTTCTTGCCGGCCTTCTGCTTCTCCAGCAGCTTCTTCTTGCGCGTCGCGTCGCCGCCGTAGCATTTCGAGGTCACGTCCTTGCGGAGCGCGCGGACGGTCTCGCGGGCGATGATCTTGCCGCCGATGGCCGCCTGGATCGGGATGACGAACAGGTGGGGCGGGATCAGTTCCTTCATCTTCTCGACCATGCCCCGGCCGCGCGTCTCGGCGCGGGCGCGGTGGACCAGCATGGACAGGGCGTCCACCGGTTCGGCGTTGACCAGGATGTTCATCTTCACCAGGTCGCCGACCTTGTATTCGGTGATCTCGTAGTCGAACGAGGCGTAGCCCTTCGAGATCGACTTCAGCCGGTCGTAGAAGTCGAACACCACCTCGTTCAGCGGCAGCTCATAGACCACCATGGCGCGGGCGCCGACGTAGGACAGTTCGATCTGCTGGCCGCGGCGGTCCTGGCACAGCTTGATCACGCTGCCGAGGTATTCGTCGGGCGTCAGGATGGTGGCCTTGATCCAGGGCTCGGAAATGGTCTCGATCTGCATCACGTCGGGCAGGTCGGCCGGGTTGTGCAGGTCGATCTCGGAGCCGTCGCGCAGGCCGATCTTGTAGACCACCGACGGGGCGGTCGCGATCAGGTCCAGGTTGAACTCGCGGCTGAGCCGTTCCTGGATGATCTCGAGGTGCAGCAAACCGAGGAAGCCGCAGCGGAAGCCGAAGCCCAGGGCGGCGCTGGATTCCATCTCGTAGGTGAATGACGCATCATTCAGCCGCAGCTTGCCGATGGCGGCGCGCAGGTCCTCGAAATCGGCGGCGTCCACCGGGAACAGGCCGCAGAAGACCACCGACTGGACCTCCTTGAACCCCTTCAGCGGCTCGGCGGTCGGCTTTCTTTCATCGGTGATGGTGTCGCCGACGGCGGCGTGGGCGACTTCCTTGATCTGGGCGGTGATGAAGCCGACCTCGCCGGGGCCCAGCTGGTCCACCGGGGTGTTCTTGGGCAGGAAGACGCCGACCCGGTCGATCAGGTGGGTCGAGCCGTTGCGCATCATCTTGACCCGCATGCCGGTCTTCAGCACCCCGTCGAAGACGCGGACCAGGACGACGACGCCCAGATAGGGGTCGTACCAGGCGTCGACCAGCATGGCCTTCAGCGGGGCGTCGGGGTCGCCCTTGGGCGCCGGGAGTTTGGTGACGATGGCCTCGAGCACGTCCTCGATGCCGATGCCGGACTTGGCGCTGCACAGCACGGCCTCGGAGGCGTCGATGCCGATGACGTCCTCGATCTGGGCCCGGACCCGCTCGGGCTCGGCCGCCGGCAGATCGACCTTGTTCAGGACGGGGACGATCTCGTGGTTGTTGTCGATGGCCTGATAGACGTTCGCCAGCGTCTGGGCCTCGACCCCCTGCGACGCATCGACCACCAGCAGCGACCCCTCGCACGCCGCCAGGCTGCGCGACACCTCATAGGCGAAGTCCACGTGCCCCGGCGTGTCCATCAGGTTCAGGACATAGTCCTGCCCGTCCTTGGCGCGGTAGTTCAGGCGCACCGTCTGCGCCTTGATCGTGATCCCCCGCTCCTTCTCGATATCCATATTGTCGAGCACCTGCTCGGACATCTCGCGCGCGGTCAGGCCGCCGGTGAACTGGATCAGTCGGTCGGACAGGGTGGATTTGCCGTGGTCGATGTGCGCGACCACGCTGAAGTTCCGAATGTTCGAGATAGGGGGAGTCGTCATCCGCGCGGCCCTATCACGCGTAGAGGTCCGGGACCAGCGGGCGCGGCGATCCGCGCCCGCTGGCCGTGCTAGATTAAGGCTTTGCAACAATATGTATCCGCGTTTGAGAACGGCTCGCGGACGCGGTATGGGTCGCGCCTCCCGATAACCGGCGCGAGCCGGGGCCTGCAACCGAGGAACTCCCCGTGTCCAAGACGACCCGAAACGCTCTCAACCTCGGCGCCATGGCCCTGTCGGCCTTCCTGCTGGCCAGTTGCGGCGGACATGGCGATGAGAAGACCGAGGAGAGGGCCGCCGGCGGCTCGCGCCAGACCGTCACCGCCGCCACCGTGACCCTGACCAATCTGCGCCGCACCGTCACCGCCTCGGGCACCGTCTCGGCCTGGGAGGAAGTGCCGGTCGCGGCCGAGACCGGCGGCCTGACCGCCGTCACCGTCTATGTGGATGAGGGCTCCTACGTCCGTCAGGGCCAGCCCCTGGTGCAGATGAACGACGTCCTGCTGCGCGCCCAGCTGCGCCAGCAGCAGGCCCAGGTGCAGCTGGGCGAGGCCAATGTGGCGCGCGACGACGCGGCGCTGGAGCGGGCGCAGCAGCTGAAGGCGCGCGGCTTCCTGTCTCAGGCCTCGCTGGACACCGCCCTGGCCAACCAGCGGGCGTCGAACGCCAATCTGGCCGCCGCCCGCGCCACCCTGGCCCAGACCCAGACCCATCTGGCCCAGGCCACCATCCGCGCCCCCGTCGCCGGCCTGATCATCAGCCGCAGCGTGACCAAGGGCCAGATCATCTCGGCCGGGACCGAACTGTTCCGCATGGTCCGCGACGGCCGGCTGGAGCTGGACGCCCAGGTGCCCGAGACCGAGCTGGCCCAGGTTCGCGCCGGCCAGTCGGCGACCGTGACCTCCAGCGAGGCGGGAACCACCGCGGGCACGGTCCGGATCGTCACGCCCGAGGTCAACGCCAGCACCCGCCTGGGCCTGGCGCGCATCTCGCTGTCGCCCGGCGCCCAGCTGCGGCCGGGCATGTTCGCCCGCGCCGACATCGACGTCGGCGACCAGCCGGCCACCACCGTGCCCACCGGCGCGGTCCTGTATCGCGACAACAAGCCGGGGGTCTTCACCCTGGTCGCCGACGGCCGGGTTCACTTCCAGCCCGTCGTCATCCTGTCGCGGACCGACACCCAGACGGCCGTCACCGGCGTCAATGTCGGCGCCCAGGTCATCGTCAGCGGCGCCGGCTTCCTGAACGAGGGCGACCGCGTCAACGTCGCCCAGGCCCCCGGCGGCGCCCGTTCTGCTGGCCCCGCCGCCGCCCAGCCCGCGGCCAAGTAGGACCGACCCATGAACCAGATCTCGTCCTGGGCGATCAAGAACCCGATTCCGATCATCCTGCTGTTCCTGCTGCTGACCCTCGGCGGCGTGGTCGGCTTCATGGGGATGCGGATCAACTCCAACCCCGACATCGACTTCCCGCTGGTCAATGTCACCGCCGCCCGCCCCGGATCCGCCCCGGCGGAAATGGAGGTCCAGGTCACGCGGCTGATCGAGGACTCGCTGGCCGGCCTGTCGGGCGTGCGCCACATCACCTCGAACATCAGCGACGGCGTCTCGACGACGGTGATCGAGTTCGAACTGGGCACGGACACCGACCGCGCGACCAATGACGTGCGCAACGCCATGACCGGCCTGCGCGCCAGCCTGCCCCAGGACATGCAGGAGCCGGGGGTCCAGCGCATCGACATCACCGGCGACGCCCTGATCACCTATGTGGTCCGCTCGCCCACCATGACGCCGGAACAGATCAGCTGGTTCATCGACAACGAGATGAGCCGCGCCCTGCTGGCCCTGGGCGGCGTGGGCCAGGTCAACCGCTCGGGCGGCGTGGACCGCGAAATGCGGGTCGAGCTGGATCCGCAGCGGCTGGCCGCCTACGGCGTCACGGCGGCCGAGGTCAGCCAGGCCCTGACCAACGTCAACAACAACCTGCCCGGCGGCCGCGTCACCATCGCCGGGTCCGAGCGCGCCGTCCGCACCCTGGGCGCCGCCACCTCGGTGGCGCAGTTGCGCGAGACCCTGGTGCCGCTGGGCGAGGGCAAGACCGTGCGCCTGGATAATCTGGGCACGGTCGAGGACAAGTGGAGCGAACCGCGCCGCCTGGCCCGCTACAACGGCCAGGAGGCCGTCACCTTCAACTTCCTGCGCTCGCGCACCGCGTCCGAGGTCAAGGTCGCCGAAAAGGTCCGCGAAGAGGTCAAGAAGATCGACGAGGCCCATCCCGAGCTGACCATCAGCCAGGTCACGGCCAGCGTCGAAGAGATCGAAGAGAGCTATCTGGCCTCGCTGGAGGCCCTGCTGCTGGGCGCCGTCCTGGCCGTCATCATCGTCTTCATCTTCCTGCGCGACTGGCGCGCCACCCTGATCGCGGCGACGGCCATGCCGATGTCGCTGATCCCGACCTTCGCCATCCTGGGCCCGCTGGACCAGTCGCTGAACGTCGTCACCCTGCTGGCCCTGTCCCTGACCATCGGCATTCTGGTCGACGACGCCATCGTGGAGATCGAGAACATCGTCCGCCACATGCGCGACGGCAAACCGCCCTATGACGCCTCGCTGGAGGCGGCGGACGAGATCGGTCTGGCGGTCGTGGCCACCACCGCCACCATCATCGCCGTCTTCGCCCCGGTCGGCTTCATGCCCGGCATCATCGGCCAGTTCTTCAAGGCCTTCGCCCTGGCGGCCTGTGTCTCCGTGGCCTTCTCGCTGCTGGTCGCGCGGACACTGACGCCGCTGATGGCGGCCTTCATCCTGAAACACTCCCACCACGAGGATCGCGACCCGTTCTGGATGGGCGGCTATCTGAAGGCCCTGCACTGGTGCCTGGGCAACCGCTGGAAGGTCTTCATCATCGGCATCCTGTTCCTGGTCGGGTCGATCGCGACCTCGATCGTGGCCAAGATGTCGTTCGAGTTCATGTCGCCCGGCGACACGGCGCGCGCGGCCTTCCAGGTGGAGCTGCCGCCGGGCTCGACCCTGCGCCAGACCGACGCCGTGGTGCAGCAGATCACCCGCAAGCTGGAGGCCCGCCCCGAGGTCACCTCGGTCTATGCCGCCGTCGGCGGCCAGGACGTGACCCAGGCCAATATCTACGCCGACATGGTGCCCAAGGGCGACCGCGAGCTGAGCCAGCAGGCCTTCGCGCGGGTCATGGTCGACGAGATGAAACAGATCCCCGGCGCCCGCATCCGCGCCGGCATCAGCCAGCAGGGCGGCGGTCCCGGCGACGGCACCACCTACACCTTCTCGATCCTGAGCGACGATCCCGTCGCCCTGAACGCCGCGGCGCGCAAGGTGGAGGAAGAAATGCGCGGCGTGTCGGGTCTGGCCAATGTCGTCAACTCGGCCGCCATCGCGCGTCCCGAAATCCTGGTCACGCCGCGTCCGGACGAGGCCGCCCTGGCGGGCGTGTCGGCCGGCGCCATCTCCCAGGCGGTGCGGGTCGCCACCATCGGCGACGTCGATCAGAACCTGCCCAAATATAACCTGGGCGACCGCCAGATCCCGATCCGGCTGCAGCTGACCGAAGCGGCGCGCGAGGACCTGAGCGTGCTGGAGAACCTGCGGGTGCCGGCGACGGGCGGGGCTTCGGTGCCGCTGAGCGCCGTCGCCGACATCCAGTTCGGCGCCGGTCCGGCCACCGTCACCCGTCAGGACCGGTCGCGCATCGCCTCGATCAGCGCCGAACTGGACGGCATCACCACCGGCGCGGCGAGCGTGGCGGTCAACCGCCTGCCCTCGGTCCAGAACCTGCCCGCCGGCGTGCGGCAGGTGCCGGCCGGCGACGAGGAGTTCATCCAGGAGATGCTGACCGGCTTCGGCATCGCCTTCGCCTCGGGCATTCTGCTGATGTATGCGGTGCTGACCCTGCTGTTCAAAAGCTTCGCCTATCCGATCACCATCATGGCGGCCCTGCCCCTGGCCATCGGCGGCGCCTTCATCGCCCTGGCCATCGGCGGCGCCAACTTCTCCATGTCGGCCCTGATCGGGGTGCTGATGCTGATGGGGATCGCGGCCAAGAACTCCATCCTGCTGGTCGACTATGTCATCATGGCCGAGAAGGACGGGATGCCGCGCCGCGAGGCCATCATGGACGCCGCGCACAAGCGCGCCCGCCCCATCCTGATGACCACCTTCGCCATGGGCGCGGGCATGGTGCCAATCGCCATGGGCATCGGGGCCGACGTCCAGTTCCGCTCGCCCATGGCCATCGCCGTGCTGGGCGGGCTGATCTCCTCGACCTTCCTGTCCCTGCTCTACATCCCCGCCATCTTCACCATCGTCGACGACGTGGCCCAGTGGGCGCGGCGCATCCTGCGCCGCTCGACGGCGGGACAGCGGGAACTGGCGAAACCGCGGCAGGCGCCGTTGGTGGAGTGACGGCTTCCAACCTCATCCCCGTCACCCCACTCCCCGTCACCCTCGGGCTTGTCCCGAGGGCCCACGGCGGCTTCAGATGCGGGCTTTAGATGCGTCGCACGGCGCCGCTCCCTCCACACTTAGGCGGGGCGGAAGGGTGGGCCCGAGGGTGACAGGTTTAATAGGTTTAAGGTGCTCAGCGTCCCGAAACGCGTTTAGAGAATGGGCGTCCGTGGGGATGCGAACTGGCAGCATTCCCAGCGCACCTACCAATCCCTCGAAAAATCTCCTGCATTAAAGCTAATGCCATCCGGCGACTTAGCCCCCCAGTTCGGGCTATTCGTCCACGGCATGATCTTCTCGACCTGCCCGATGTCGAGCGGCTCGTCGGTGACCTGAACCGTGCATCGCCCCCAGGTCAGGCCGGGGAACTGCTTGGGCAAATCCTCGGGCGGGAGAATCAGACCGCTGCCCGGCACGAGAGGGGTTCGAAAGAGCGCGAGGATCGGCAGTTCGTCGAGCGCCAGAACGATGGGCGCCGTACCGACGAGCGCCCGCGCCTGGGCGGGGCTGAGGACGTACTGCCGCTCTGCCCGTGACAGACCCTCGTAGTCGCTTTGAGTCACGACCCGTTTACCGAGGCGGCCCAGCACCACACCGTAGGGCGTCCACGGGCCATAGGAACGCCGACGATGGCCATCCACGATCACATAGCCCTCGAGCATGGCGAACAGATAGGCTCCGCCCGGCAACGCCAGAGGCGTGGCGTCACCCTGCCAGGACCCTTGACCGGCGCCGTCCGACGGGAACCAGCCCGGGTCGTTGAAGTAGGTGAACTGACGGATCGAACTGCCACGGATCGGCCGACCGTCGATCAGAACCTCCAGCGTTAGACGGAAACGCGATCCCAGCTGATTGCCCGACGGGGGCCTGTCCTGATCGAGGCAGCCTGCCAGGCTTCCGCCCAGACCGGCCAGCACCGCCCGGCGCGGCAATCCCGTTGATGGACCGGGTCGACCTTCGCCCTGGTCGGATTTCGCCCTCATCGAACCCGCTCCAGGCCACGCGAGCTCGCATAAGGCGGTGCAGATCTGGTCACGACTTCAGGCCTCCCAAGGACCGCAGACAACTCCCGTTAGAGAGCCAACAAACCTCTACGATCGTATGAAAGGCCCAAGAAAAAGGGCCGACCGGTTTCCCGGTCGGCCCTTCGTCGTTCCCCCCTTTGAGCCTTACGGCCCGGGCGGCTGGACGATCAGTATTTGACCTTCAGCGTCACGCCCCAGGTGCGCGGGGCGCCCAGGTAGGCGTTGTAGGTCGCCGTGTCGGTGGCGATATTATAGTAGGTGCCGTTCGCCTGGGGCGTGGTGGTGTTGGTGAAGGCCGTGCCCTGCAGCGGAGCGGCGAAGCCGACCTGGGTGTATTCTTCCTGCAGCAGGTTCTGGCCCCAGACGTCGATGGTCCAGCGTTCGTCTTCCGACCCGATGGTGATGCGGCCGTTGACGACGGTGAAGGCCTCCTGGTCCTTGTAAGGCAGCAGGTCCGAACCGGTGTTGTAGTCGGTCGAATATTTGGCCGACAGGTTGAAGCCGCCGCGCAGGCCGCCGCCCAGCGAGCGGTCGAAGGCCAGGGCGCCGGTCAGCGACCATTCCGGAGCGAACGAGGCGCGGGCGCCCGGCAGCAGGGACAGGGCGGGGAAGCGCGCCGGGTTCGACAGGTCGGCGGCGGTGAAGTCGTTGTACTTGGCGTCCGTATAGGTGACGCCGCCCTGGAACATCAGGCCCTCGACCGGGGTGAACCAGACCATGTCGGCGTCGACGCCGCGCGAGGTCAGTTCCGGGATGGATTCCACCACGAAGGCGGTGCCCAGGAAGGTGTTGAGCTGGAAGTTCTCGAACTTCTGATCGAAGTAGGTGAGGTTCAGCAGCATCGAGCGGTTGAACAGGGTCGTCTTCACCCCCAGCTCGTAGCTGTCCACCGTCTCGGCGTCGAAGAACAGCGAGGCGTCCGGCGTCACCCCCGTCTGCACCCGGTCCATGTTGTAGCCCGCGCCCTTGTAGCCCCGCGCATAGGAGGCGTAGGCCATGACGGCGTCGTTGAACCGGTAGGAGCCCTTGAACGTGCCGCTGATGTCGGTGTCGCTGAACTTCTCCTGGATCCGGCGATTGTCATAGAGCGGGTTCGACCAGGGCAGGCACAGCAGGCCCACAGCCGCGGCCGGGGTCCCCACATTGACGGTGCCGGGGATGGCCGACGGCGCGCGGTTGGCCGGGTTCTGGTTCGCCAGGGCGCCGCCGCAGGCCGCGCCATTGCTTCCCAGATTGTCCTGAACCCCCAGCAGACGCTTGCTGTCATAGGTGTAGCGCAGGCCCAGGTTCAGGTCGAAGGCCTCGGTCACCCGCCAGGTGTTGTTGGTGAACAGGGCCACCGATTCCGACCGCTGGGAATAGTGGTCCTCATAGGCCTTGCCCGCCGCGAAGGTCGGGGCGGCGGCGCTGGGCGCCACGGCGCCGACGACGCAGAGCGGGGTGTTCGGCGCGGCGGCGGTGACCAGGAAGCCCTGCGGATTGGTGAAACAGCCCAGGCGGCTGGGGCTCGGTCCCCCCACGGCGGCCGGCAGGGTCGCCGTCAGCAGGAAGGAGGCGAAGCCGTTGTAGTCCGCGCCGTAGGAATAGGAGTCGTCGCGATAGACGCCTTCCTTGGTGGCGAACAGGCCGACCAGCCAGTCGAACTTGTCCGTCGCGCCGGCCAGACGGAATTCCTGGGTCAGGTTGTCGACGCCGTAGCCGTTGGACCCGTCATTCTCGCGGTGAAGGATGTCGGCGCCCGTATAGTCCAGGTCCATCCCCTGCTGGAACGACCAGTCGCGCCACGAGGTCTGCGACGTCAGGGTGGCGTTCAGGCTGGGCAGGTCGATGGTGGCTTCCGCCGACAGGCCCATGTCCTCGATCTCTTGAGGCGTCTCGCGGTTCGAATAGGCGGTGCGGCTGAAGGGCACCGTGCCGAAGCCGGCGACGGGCGGCCGCTGGCCGGGGCCGTTCGGCGCGGCCAGGGCGGCGATGAAGGCCTGGGTCGGGCCGACGCGGGTCTGAACCGCCGAGCAGCAGAATTCGTCGCGCTTGGTGTAGTCGGCGATCAGGCGGATCGACACCTCGTCGCTGGGCAGGATCAGCAGCTGGCCGCGACCGGTCCAGTAGTCCTGGGTGTTGTCCTCGGTCAGGGTGCGCGGGCCGTCGCCGACGTTGACGTCATAGAAGCCGTCGCGCTCGCGGTGCGCCACGAAGATGCGGCCGGCGATGATGTCGCTGAGCGGGCCGGTCGCCGAGACCGAGCCGCCCATGGCGCCGTAGTTGCCGGCGGTCAGTTCGGCCGAAACCGACGGGTCGAACGACGGGCGTTCGGTGATGATGTTGATGACGCCGGCCGAGGTGTTCTTGCCGAACAGGGTGCCCTGCGGTCCCTTCAACACCTCGATGCGGCTCAGTTCGCCCAGGTCGCCGAAGCCGACCGAGTTGCGCGAGCGATAGACGCCGTCGATCACGACGCCGACCGAGGATTCCAGACCGGGGTTGTCGCCGACGGTGCCGGCGCCGCGGATGCGGACCGTGGTCGAGGCTTCGGACTGGGTCGAGGTCACGGTCATGCCCGGCGTCAGGATCTGCAGATCCTTGATGTCCTGCACCCCGGCGCCGTCCAGCACTTCCTGCGACAGGGTCGTGACCACGATCGGCACGTCCTGCAGGCTCTGTTCGCGCTTCTGGGCGGTGACGATGATGTCGTCCACGCTGGTGGGCGCCTCCTGGGCGGCGGCGATCCCGGCGAAGCCGAACACGGCGGCGCCGACGACGGCGGCGGACACGGTGGTCCGGAGATAGCGGTTAGTGTGGCGCATGAAAGCGTCCTCCCGGCTCTGAAGCCCGGTCACGCGGAGCGAGACCGCAGCGTTTCCTAGTTCCCAATCGACGCGCCTCTGCGTGGAGACGCGTTCAGTACCGCAGAGGCTAAGCCCGCTTGGGCGTGAGCTACAAGCGAGCGTTGTTACCCGCGACGATTTTTCGCCGCAGTTCGACCTTCCTGTGACAAGGAAGAGACAGAAAACGCTTACGCTAGGTCAGTTTTTGCACCGCAGTCGCGGCTTTCGCGGCGAAATCGGGGGCTATTCGCCCCCGACCTTCGACCGGGTACGGCCCGCCAGACCCAGAACGACAGCCGCCGCCACGGCCGACAGGATCGAGCCGCCGATGACGCCCAGCTTGACCTCGACCTGTTCGGGCGAATCGACCGCGCCGGGGAAGGCCAGGACGCCGATGAACAGGCTCATGGTGAAGCCCACGCCGCACAGCAGCGACACCCCATAGACCTGCAGCCAGGTGGCGTCGGTCGGCCGGGCGCCGATCCTCAGGGCCGAGGCCAGCCAGGCCATGCCCAGCACGCCGATCTGCTTGCCGAAGAACAGGCCCAGGGCGATGGCGACGACCAGGGGCGCAAAGGCCTGGTCCATCGTCAGGCCGGCGAAGGAGACCCCGGCCTTGGCGAAGGCGAACAGGGGCAGGACCAGGAAGGCGTTCCACGGATGCAGGTCGTGCATCGCCTCCTTCAGCGGGCTCTGGTGATCTTCCTTGCGGGCCGCGATCGGCACGATCATGGCGAAGGCCACGGCGGTCAGAGAGGTGCTCAGCCCCGACAGGACCGTCAGATACCAGACGGCCGCAAAGCCCAGCACCCAGAAGGGCGTCGGGATCCGGATCCGGTGCGCCACCAGGCCGCCCACGGCGATCAGGCCCAGGGCCCAGAACAGCGGCGCCCAGTTGGCCCCCTCGCTGAACAGGACCGCGATCAGGGCGATGGCCCCCAGGTCGTCGACGATGGCCAGGGTCAGCAGGAAGACCCGCAGCGACGACGGCAGGCCCTTGCCGACGAAGCCGAAGATGGCCAGGGCGAAGGCGATGTCGGTGGCCAGCGGAATGGGCCAGCCCGCATGGGGCGCCCCCATCGTCGCCGACAGCAGCAGATAGACGGCGGCCGGCCCGGCCATGCCGCCCAGGGCCGCCAGCACCGGCGTCGCCAGCTTGCGCGGGTCGCTCAGTTCCCCGCGCACGATCTCGTATTTGATCTCCAGCCCCACGACGAGGAAGAAGATCGCCATCAGGCCTTCCTTGATCCAGTCGGAGATCGATTCCTCCAGCCGGATCGGACCGATCTGAAGCACATGATAGCTCTTCAGCCAGGTGAAATAGTCCGCCGACCAGGGCGAGTTGGCCACCAGCACCGCCGCGATGGCCGCCAGGGCCAGGGCCGAGCCGGACGCGGCCTCGGTCTTGAGGAAGTCGAGAGTCAGTTTGCGCGCCACGGCGGCCTCCGATCGAAAGGATGAGCTGTCGTGACGCCAGGTTATCGACGGGCGTCGGACCGGGTTCGCCGCTTCATCGTGTGAAGACGGCGCCGGCCTGGCCGCAAGCGCAGCCTGATGTCTGCCGACAAGAATACGGCATGGGCCCAGAGGTTCAACCGAAACCGTCACCATAGGCGACTTGCGAAACAGATGCGGCGGTCGCACCTAGCCCCCATGCCCCCCTCCCCCGCCTATCGCCACGAAGCGCGCGTCTTCGATCTGGGCCCCGATTTCGCCGACGCCGTCCAGGCGGCCGATTTTCCCCGGGCCGTGCTGCGGTTCCGCAACGACCGCGCCGCCGCGGATGTGGGGTTGGAGGGGCTGAGCGACGCCGAATGGATCGCCGCCTTCGGCCGGTTCGCGCCCCTGCCGGGTCAGCCCGGCCCCCTGGCCATGCGCTATCACGGGCACCAGTTCCGCCAGTACAATCCCGACCTGGGCGACGGGCGCGGCTTCCTGGCGGCGCAGATGCGCGAAACGCCGCGCGCTCAGGCAACGAGCGACCGCGTCGGGAGCGATAGCGCCCCAGGTCGACTTCTCGACCTGGGAACAAAAGGCTCGGGTCAGACGCCCTGGTCGCGCGGCGGCGATGGGCGGCTGACGCTGAAGGGCGGGATGCGCGAGGTGCTGGCGGCCGCGATGCTGGAGGCCCAGGGCGTGCCGACCAGCCGGGCCTTCTCCCTGATCGAGACCGGCGAGGCGCTGGAGCGGGGGGACGAGCCGTCGCCGACCCGCTCGGCCGTGCTGGTGCGCCTGTCCCACTCCCATATCCGTTTCGGAACCTTCCAGCGCGCCGCCTATCTGGGTCGCGCCGATCAGATCGAGACCCTGATCGAACACGTCCGCACTCTTTATCACCCGACGGTCGCCGCCGGGGACGCGCCCGGCCTGCTGCGCGCCGTCGTCGAGGCTTCGGCCCGACTGACCGCCCGCTGGATCGCGGCCGGCTTCGTCCATGGCGTGCTGAACACCGACAATCTGAACGTCACGGGCGAGAGTTTCGACTATGGCCCCTGGCGCTTCCTGCCCGAATACGACCCGGCCTTCACCGCCGCCTATTTCGATCAGACCGGCCTTTACGCCTTCGCGCGCCAGCCCGAGGCGGTGTTCTGGAACCTGACGCAACTGGCCGGCTGTCTGAAACTGGTCGCCGGGGCCGAGCCCCTGACCGACGCCCTGAACAGCTTCGGCCCGGCCTATATCCGCGAACTGCGCGCCGCCTTCCTGATGCGGCTGGGCGTGCTCAGCCTGGGGGAGGCGGCGGACCAGAGGCTGGTCGATGCGACCCTGGCCCTGTTGCGGGAGGGCGGCGAGGCCCTGCGCTGGGAGCCCCTGTTCTTCGACTGGTTCGGCGGCTTCGCCTCCTCGGCCCGCGCCCTGTCGGGGCCGCGCGCCAGACTGTACCAGGGCGAGGCCTTCGACGTCTTCCGCTTCGCCCTGATGGAACATGAGCCCGACCGGATCGAACGGCTGGAGCACCCGATGTTCGCCGCCCGCGAGCCAGAGGAGATGCTGATCGAGGAGGTCGAGACGATCTGGGCCGCTATCGACGCCGCCGACGACTGGGGGCCGTTCCAGGCCAAGCTGGCGCGGCTGGAGGCCGCCCGCACCGCCTGGGGCTTCACCGCCTGAGCTGAACCTTACGAAAGCTTCATCTCGTTTATCGATAATTTTCTTGCCCGTTTATCGATAAATCCATATCGATAGTCACGAAGGCGTCGCGGAGGGCGACCCAGTGGAGGGCTATCGGATGAAACTCGTGGGCAAATATTCGGCCGCCAGCGCACTGCGTTGGCTGTTGGGCTTCTTCAACGTCTTCGTCACGATCGGAGCCGTCGCCGTGGGCGTCCTCCTAGTCGCCAGCATGATCATCGGCATCGACTGGATGGAGCCGCTGCGCGACGGGGCGGCGGATCCTGACGGAAACTACGAGCTGACCGGTCGCCTGACCTTGCTCGGGGGCTTCCTGGCCTGCGGCCTGACTTGGTGGGTCATCAATCGGCTGCGCCGCATCCTGCTTTCGGTGAACCAAGGCGACGCCTTCGAGTTCGCCAATGTCAAACGGCTCCAGGCCGTCGGGTTTGGCCTGCTGGGTATTCAGCTGACCGCCCTGATGCTGGCCCTCGTTGCGCCCCAGGTCATCCCTCAGTCAGTGTCCGACTATGACTTCGACCTCGGATCCTGGCTGGGCATCCTGGTGGTCTTCATCTTGGCCGAGGTGTTCCGCCAGGGCGCGGCCATGCGCGACGAACAACTGACCACGGTCTGAGAGACGCGTCATGATCATGATCCAATTGGACCGGCTGCTGCTCGAACGCCGCATGTCCCTGACCGAACTGTCCGACCGCGTCGGCGTCACCCTGGCCAATCTGTCGATCCTCAAGACCGGCAAGGCCCGCGCCGTCCGCTTCTCCACCCTCGACGCCCTGTGTCGCGAACTGGACTGCCAGCCCGGCGACCTGATCGTCCAGACGCCGGGGCCCCAATCGGAAGAACCCTGATCGGCTGAAATATCGTCAGAACCCGTTGCAGGGGCGGCGCGAATCGGGCCACTCGCGCCGCCCCTGAAACACAAAGTCATCAGCTGATGTCATCAATTGATGTCATCGCGTGATGACAAATGATGAAAGGGCCTCTAGATACCCCCTTGCGAACGGTGCCGCTCAATCCGATATCGCAACTGTTACCAATCAGGCCCCTCCCGATGACCACAACCCATCTGCCCGTCGCCCAGGCCCGCAGCCGCGCCGCCTACAAGAACATCACCCTGTGGACGCTGCAGGGCTGGATCGCGATGTTCTTCATCGCCGCCGGCTACGCCAAGCTGACGGAGCCGATGACCAACCTCATCACCCTGATGGGCTGGCCCGCCGTCGCGCCCGAGAACATGGTGCGCGGCATGGGCGTGGTCGAGCTGGTGCTGGCGCTGGGCGTTCTGGCCCCGCTGATCTCCTGGCGCGTCGGCCGCCCCCTGCTGCTGACCTCGGCCGCCGGCCTGATCGTGCTGGAATCGACCATGCTGATCATCCACGCCCTCAGCCAGGACATCGGCCTGGCCGTGGTCAACCTCATTCTGCTGGGCTTCACCATCCCGGTTCTGCTGGGTCGCCGCACGGCCTGACCCGCCCCTGAAGATCGATCGCCGGGCCCCTCTCCCCCTCCTGTCCCGGCGTGTCGCGCCCGGAGCCTTCTCCCCCCCTGGCTCCGGGCTTTTCTTTGCCTGCTGTCCATCTCGGCGAAAGCTTACCCTTACGCGCACGTAAAGCCTTTCCTTTACGCGCACGTAAAGTTATGGTGCCCGCATGGCCACCGCCGACGATCACCGCACCTATTCCATTCGCCAGCTGTGCCGCGAGTTCGACGCCACGGCCCGCGCCCTCAGATTCTACGAGGACAAGGGTCTGCTGACGCCGGCCCGCAAGGGGCAGACGCGCGTCTATGATTCCCGCGACCGCGCGCGGCTGAAACTGATCCTGAGAGGCCGCCGCATCGGCTTCACCCTGCAGGAAATCCAGGAGATGCTGGACCTGTATGACCGCAAGGATCACAACGTCCACCAGATGGCGGTGGCCCTGAGACGCCACCGCGCCCAGATCGCCGCCCTGAAGCAGCAGCTGGAAGACATCGAAGGCGCCATCCAGACGGCGGAAGACGCCTGCGCCTGGATGGAGTCCAAGCTGGGCGAACACCGGCCGGACCTGCTGCCCGGCGCGGAAGACTATGAGAAGCTGCTGCGCGCACGCCTCAACCACGACCATCACCCCTTCAAAGCGAGAGCCTGACCCATGGCCTACAAGTCGCCCGTCCGCGATTTCACCTTCATCCTGAATGAAGTGCTGGAGATCGACCGCTACACCAACCAGCCCGGCTTCCAGGACGTGTCTTCGGACCTGGTCGGCCAGATCCTGGAAGAAGGCGGCAAGTTCGCCGACGAGGTCATCGCCCCGATCAACAATCCGGGCGACAAGGAAGGCTGCCACTGGTCCGAAGGCGGCGTCGTCACCGGTCCCAAGGGCTGGAAGGAAGCCTACAAGGCCATGTCTGAAGCCGGCTGGATGGCGCTGGCCGCCGACCCGGCCTACGGCGGCCAGGGCATGCCCAGCATCGTCGCCTCGGCCTTCGGTCAGATGACCGCCGGCGCCTCGGCGGCCTTCTCCATGTATCCGGGCCTGACGTCGTCCGCCTATGCCGGCATCCACGCCAGCGCCTCGGACGAGATCAAGGCCAAATACCTGCCCAAGATGGTGTCGGGCGAATGGTCCGGCACCATGAACCTGACCGAGCCCCAGTGCGGCACGGACCTGGGCATGGTCCGCACCAAGGCCGTGCCGAACGGCGACGGCTCCTATTCGATCACCGGCCAGAAGATCTGGATCTCGGCCGGCGAGCACGACTTCTCGGACAATATCATCCACACCGTCCTGGCCCGCATCGAAGGCGCGGTTCCGGGCATCAAGGGCCTGTCCCTGTTCGTCGTGCCCAAATATCTGGTCAACGAGGACGGCTCGCTGGGCGAGCGCAACACCCTCGAATGCGCCGGCCTCGAGCACAAGATGGGCATCCACGGCAACGCCACCTGCGTCATGCAGTATGACGGCGCCAAGGGCTGGCTGCTGGGCGAGGAAGGCCGCGGCATGAACAACATGTTCGTGGTGATGAACGAGGCCCGCCTGGGCACCGGCCTGCAGGGCCTGGCCATCGGCACCGCCGCCTATCAGGCCGCCGCCGAGTTCGCCAAGGACCGCCTGCAGGGCCGCAGCCTGACCGGACCCAAGAACCCCGAAGGCCCGGCCGATCCGATCATCGTCCACCCCGACGTGCGCCGCATGCTGCTGGAGGCCCGCGCCTTCGTCGAAGGCGGCCAGGCCTTCATCCTGTGGACCGCCCTGCACGCCGATCTGGAGAAGTCGGAAGACGAGGCCGTCGCGACCAAGGCCAAGGACTACATGGGCCTGCTGACGCCCGTGCTGAAGGCCTATCTGACCGACAAGGGCTTCCACGTCGCCTCGCTGGCGATGCAGGTCCACGGCGGTTCGGGCTATACCGAACACTTCCCGGCCAGCCAGTATCTGCGTGATGCCCGCATCACCATGATCTACGAGGGCACGAACGGCATCCAGGCGCTGGACCTGGTCGGCCGCAAGCTGCCGGCCCACGGCGGCCGCGCCATCATGACCTGGTTCGGCGAGATCGACGCCTTCGTGGCCGAGAACGGCGCGAACGAGGCGATCAAGCCCTTCGTCGACGGCCTGGCCGACGCCAAGAAGAAGCTGCAGGAAGGCACCATGTGGCTGATGCAGAACGGCATGGCCAACCCGGACAACGCCGGCGCCGCCTCGACCGACTATCTGAACGTCTTCGGCCTGACGGCGCTGGCCTATATGTGGGCCCAGATGGCCAAGGTCGCCCAGGCCCAGGTCGAGTCCGGCTCGACCGACCCCTACTACGCCACCAAGCTCCAGACCGGCCGCTACTTCGTCGAGCGCATCCTGCCCGACGCCGGCGCCCATCTGGCCAAGCTGAAGACCGGCGCGGACGTGCTGATGGCCATGCCGGCCGAGGCGTTCTGAGCCGGCGCTAACCTCTCCCTCCCCCTCGGGGGAGGGCGGTCGACGCGCAGCGACGACCGGGTGGGGAGGCTCGGCGACACAAAGACCGAGCCCGCTCACCCTGCCGTCCCCACCCGGCCGCTTCGCGGCCCCCCTCCCCGGACGGGGAGGGAGACGTCCAGGAAACGCTCATGAACATCCTCAACAGCCCCGACCCCGATTTCATGCGTGAAGAGGAGATTGTCCTCTTCTCCGACAGCGTCGGCAAATGGATCGACGAGCACGCGCCGCCGGAAAAGGTTCAGTCCTGGATCGCCAACTCGTCCGTACCGCGCGACCTGTGGAGCCAGGCCGGCGCCGACGGCCTGCTGGGCCTGTCCATGCCGGAAGAAGACGGCGGCATGGGCGGCGACTATCGGCACGAGGTGGTGCTGATGCGCCAGTTGGGCTGGAAGGGCGCGGACCATTTCGGCATCAGCCTGCACAACGCCATCGTCGCCCCCTACATCTGGCACTATGGCACCGAAGAGCAGAAGGCGCGCTGGCTGCCCCGGCTCCAGTCCGGCGAACTGGTCGGCGCCATCGCCATGACCGAACCGGGCGCGGGCTCCGACCTGCAAGGGGTCAAGACCACGGCGGTCAAGTCCGGCAACGGCTATGTCGTCAACGGCTCCAAGACCTTCATCACCAACGGCCAACTGGCCAACTTCATCATCGTGGTCGCCAAGACCGACCCGGCCGAGGGCGCCAAGGGCACCTCCCTGATCGTGGTCGAAACGGACGGCGCCGAAGGCTTCGAACGCGGCCGGAACCTGCACAAGATCGGCATGGAGGGGAACGACACGTCCGAGCTGTTCTTCAACGACGTGAAGGTTCCCGGCGACAACATCATCGGCGGCGCCGAGGGCCAGGGCTTCGTCCAGCTGATGCAGCAACTGCCCCAGGAACGGCTGAACATCGCCGTACAGGGCGTCGCCGCCGCCGAGCGCGGGCTTGAGGCGACCCTCGCCTACGTCAAGGAGCGCAAGGCCTTCGGCAAGCGGGTCATCGACTTCCAGAACACCCAGTTCAAACTGGCCGAGGTCAAGACGAAACTCACGGTCGCCAAGGTCTTCGTCGACCACTGTATCGGCCTGCACCTCAAGGGCCAGCTCGACGCCGCCACGGCCTCCATGGCCAAATACTGGGTCACGGACATCCAGGGCGAGACCATCGACGAGATGCTGCAACTGCACGGCGGCTATGGCTACATGAACGAATACGCGATCGCCCAGCTGTACAAGGACGCGCGGGTGCAACGGATCTACGGCGGCACGAACGAGATCATGAAGCTGCTGATCGCGCGGACGCTCTGAAAGCACGCTTGCGTGAATGTACGGAAATATGTACATTCACAACATGAACGCGATGTCTGTCACCGAACTCCGCAAGAACCTCGCCTCGGCCATCGACCGGGTGACGGCGGATCATGACTACACCATCATCACGCGCGAGGGCGGCAAGCCGGCCGCAGTGCTGATGTCGCTGGAGGACTTCGCCTCGTGGCAAGAGACCGAGTATCTGCTGCGCAGCCCGGCGAACGCCGCGCGTCTGCGTGAAGCGGTCTCGGAACTCGATGCGGGCGGTGGTCAGGTTCGCGAACTGATTGAAGAATGAAGCTGACCTTCCAGACCTACGGGTGGGAGGATTACCTTCACTGGCAAGACCATGATCGGAAGATGCTGCGAAAGCTCAATCGGCTGATCATGGAATGCCAACGCAGCCCATTTTCCGGCACTGGAAAGCCTGAACCGCTGAAGGGCGATTTCGCGGGATGGTGGTCGCGGCGCATCGACCAGGAACATCGCCTCGTCTATCGCGTGACAGACGATGCGCTTTTGATCGCCCAATGCCGCTATCACTACGACCGATGATCCGCCTCCACGTCACATCGCCGCTCGCCGCCGCCGCCGCCGTCGCCCCAACCCTCGACCAGTCGCGCTATCTGACCCAGGTCATGCGGCTGAAGGTCGGGGACGAACTGCTGGTGTTCAACGGCCGCGATGGCGAATGGCGCTGCACCATCGCCGAAGTCCTGAAGAAGGGCGTCATCCTGCGCGCCGAGGAACAGGCGCGGCCCCAGACCTATGGCCCCGACCTGGAGCTGATCGTCGCCGTGGTGAAGAAGGCCAGGGTCGAGACCATCGTCGAGAAGGCCGCAGAGCTGGGGGCGCACCGGGTGCGGCTGGTCCTGACCAAGCGGACCAACGCCGACCGCATCCGCCTGGACCGGCTGGACGCCATCGCCGAGGAGGCCGCCGAACAGACCGGGCGGCTGGACGTGCCCCCGGTCGATGATCCGGTGAAGCTGGACGCCCTGCTGGACGGCTGGGAGGCCGGCCGGCGCCTAATGTTCTGCGACGAGACCGGCGGCGCGCCGGCCGTGCCCGCAATGACCGCCGCGGGCCAAGGTCCGTGGTCCATCCTGATCGGCCCCGAAGGCGGTTTCTCACCGGAAGAACGCGAACGGCTGCGGTCCCTGCCCTTCACCACGGCGGTCTCTCTGGGCCCGCGCATCCTGCGCGCCGACACGGCCGCCATCGCCGCCATGACCCTGTGGCAGGCGGCGGTCGGGGATTGGGAGCGTTAAAACCTCCGCTCATCCCCTTGAGCCGGACCCAAACCTCGCCCATCTAGCCGCGACACACGGTCGCTCAGAAACGCGCCGGAGGGGATCTGACGCATGACCGACAACGCGCCGCTGAGCCGGGACGTCCTCATCGAAGCCATGTCCAAGGGCGCCAAGCCCAAGGACCAGTGGCGGATCGGCGCCGAGCACGAGAAGTTCGGCTTCGACAAGACCACCCTGGCCCGCCCCGCCTACGACGGGCCGAGCGGCATCAAGGCCATGCTGGAAGGCCTGCAGCGGTTCGGCTGGTCGCGGGTCGAGGAGAACGGCGTCCTGATCGGACTGGAGCGCCGCAACGACGAAGGCTTCATCGCCTCGGTCAGCCTGGAGCCCGGCGGCCAGTTCGAACTGTCCGGCGCCCCGCTGAAGACCATCCACGACATCTGCAACGAGACCGGCCAGCACCTGATGGAGGTCAAACAGGTGGCCGACCAGTTGGGCGTCGGCTTCCTGGGCGCCGGCTTCGACCCGCTGTGGACGCGCGAACAGGTGCCGGTCATGCCCAAGGGCCGCTACGACATCATGCGCGCCTATATGCCCAAGGTCGGGACCCTGGGCCTGGACATGATGCTGCGCACCTGCACCATCCAGGCCAATCTGGACTTCGATTCCGAAGCCGACATGGTGGCCAAGTTCCGCACCTCGCTGGCGCTGCAGCCGATCGCCACCGCCCTGTTCGCCTGTTCGCCCTTCACCGAGGGCCGCCCGAACGGTTTCCTGTCGGCCCGCGCCAATGTCTGGACCGACACCGACGCCGACCGCACCGGCATGCTGGGCTTTGTGTTCGAGGACGGCTTCGGCTTCGAACGCTACGCCGACTATGCGCTGGACACCCCGATGTATTTCGCCAAGCGCGACGGCAAATACGTCGACGCCTCGGGCCAGTCGTTCCGCGACTTCCAGGCCGGCAAACTGCCCGCCCTGCCGGGTGAATATCCGACGATCAAGGACTGGAACGACCATCTGACCACCCTCTTCCCCGAGGTGCGGCTGAAGGCCTATCTGGAGATGCGCGGCGCCGACGGCGGCCCGTGGAGCCGGATCTGCGCCCTGCCCGCCCTGTGGGCCGGGGTCCTGTACGACGCCCCGTCGCTGGCCGCCGCCTGGGACCTGGTCAAGGACTGGGACATCGCCGACCACGAGCGCCTGCGCCGCGACGTGACCCGCCTGGGTCTGAAGGCCGAGGTGGCGGGCCGCAGCGTGCGCGACATCGCCGTCGATCTGGTCAATATCGCCAAACAGGGCCTGAAGAACCGCGCCCGCTTCTCGGGCGGCATGGTGGACGAGCGCGGCTATCTGTCGGAACTGGAAGACATCGCCGACAGCGGGATCACCCCGGCCGAACGCCTGCTGGACCTGTATCACGGGGCCTGGCAGGGCGACGTGAAACGGATCTACGCCGACTTCGCCTACTGAAACCCGCAG
Organism: Brevundimonas sp. TSRC1-1; assembly: GCF_049898245.1. Lineage (NCBI taxonomy): Bacteria > Pseudomonadati > Pseudomonadota > Alphaproteobacteria > Caulobacterales > Caulobacteraceae > Brevundimonas > Brevundimonas sp. TSRC1-1. The sequence goes on along the minus strand of NZ_JAFCXI010000001.1, from coordinate 138,971 downwards.
CCCGTCGCGCTGGGCCGGCCCGATTGTCCGTTCTCAAGCCGATCTTTGAGCGAGGCCGCAGGGACGGTTCGGAGGGCGGCGAAGACAAGCCGTGCGGCGATCATGACCTCACCCAGACCGACGCGACATATGAGCCCAGTGGAAACAACCTCGTGCGCGCAAATGCGGCCTTAACCGATCTGGCGTAGTGGCTGAATCACTTCGCGAGGAATTGCTGCAATGATCCGTTCGCCCGCCGAGGCGCTGCGCCCACCGCCGACCGACGTGGATCTGGACACCTTCTTCGACGTGTCGCTGGATCTTCTGGTCGTGCGTGAACTGGACGGGCCGGTGGTCAAGGCCAGCGCCTCCTGGTTCTCGGTCCTGGGGTATCGGCCCGATGAACTGGTCGGTCAGCTTCTGCCCAGTCTCGTGCATCCCGACGACCAGCCCGCCACACAGACGGCCATCCTGGAGGTCACGAACCGCCGCCCCGGCGACCCGGTTCTGGGTCAGATCAATCGCTATCGGCACAGGGACGGTCACTACGTCACCCTGGAATGGCGCGCCCAGAGGTTCGGCGACCGGATCTATGCGGTCGCGCGCGACGTGACGGCCAAGGTCGCCGCCGAAAGGGCCCTGATCGAGGCCAAGGCCGCCGCCGAGGCCGCCAGCCGCGCCAAGTCCGACTTCCTGGCCAATATGAGCCACGAGGTGCGAACGCCGCTGAACGGGGTGATCGGCATCGTCGATGCGCTGTCCCGCACCGCCCTGGATCCCGCCCAGACCGAGATGGTCAATCTGATCCGGGCGTCCGGCGTCACCCTGGAACGGCTGGTGTCCGACATCCTCGACGTCTCCAAGATCGAGGCGGGCGAGCTGACGCTGGAGACCCGCCCCTTCGACCTCGACGAGGCCCTGGACGCGCCGCTGGACGTCATGCGTGTCCGCGCCGACGAAAAGGGCCTGAGATTCGACGTCATCCGCGACGATGAGGCGCGCGGCGTCTTCGTCGGCGACAGCACCCGCATCCGCCAGGTGATCGGCAACCTCCTGTCCAACGCGGTGAAATTCACCCACCAGGGCGGCGTCTCCGTCCGCATCGCCCTGGACGAAGACCACGACAGCCTGACCCATCTGATCGTGGACATCCAGGACACCGGCGTCGGCTTCACCGCCGAACACGCCCCCCGCCTGTTCGACCGCTTCAGCCAGGCCGACGCCACCATCACCCGGCGCTTCGGCGGCACGGGCCTGGGCCTGTCGATCTGCCGCGCCCTGGTGGAGATGATGGGGGGGCGGATCACGGCCGAATCGACGCCCGGACAGGGCAGCCGCTTCAGGATCGAGATCCCTTTGGCCCGCAGCACCTCCCTGTCCGACTATGTCGCCGGCGAACGCGCCCGGGCGGCCGAGGTCCCGGCGCCGATGCACACGATCCGGGTCCTGCTGGCGGAAGATCATCCGACCAACCAGCGCGTGGTTCAGCTGATCCTGGCCGGACACCCCGTCGAACTGATCACGGTCGAGGACGGCGCCCAGGCCGTCGCCGCCTTCCAGGCCGGCAGCTTCGACGTGATCCTGATGGACATGCAGATGCCCGGCATGGACGGGCTGACGGCGACCCGCACGATCCGCGAACTGGAAGCGGCGCGGGCCGCCAACATCCACACGCCGATCATCATGCTGAGCGCCAACGCCATGGCCCAGCACCGCGAGCAGGCGATCCAGGCCGGCGCCGACATCCATGTGCCCAAGCCCATCACCGCCGCCAGTCTGCTGGCGGGCATCCAGTCCGTCCTGCCGGCCTGAAGACCGCCTGAAACAAGCGCGCCTTGCGGCGCACGTCTCAGGCGACGGCGGCGATCAGCGGCGGCCCGCTTCGGCGCCAGTCGCTGCTGGTCCAGCTCAGGACCATGTGGGTCAGCTCGACGATGTTGATCGGCTTGGCCATGCAATCGTCCATGCCGGCGGCGAAATACTCGGCCTTCTGTTCCGCCAGGGTGTTGGCGGTCAGGGCGACGATGGGGGTGGCGCCGCGATGGCCCGGCAGGGCGCGGATGGCGCGGGTGGCGGCGACCCCGTCCATGACCGGCATCTGGATATCCATCAGGATCAGGTCCCAGTCGCCGGTGCGGGCGGCTTCCAGTCCCTGGGCGCCGTCCTCGGCCGTGGTGCAGGCGATGCCCTGGACCTCCAGCACCGCGACCACCAGGGCCCGGTTGCAGTCGTGATCATCGACATACAGGATCCTGGGCGTCCGCCCCGACCCTTCCGTCTCGATGGCCTCGCAGGCCCCAGGAACCTCGGCCGGAACCTCGGCCGGAACCTCTGCCGGAACCTTCGCCCCGACCTCTGACTCGACGACGGTCAGACCGGTCGCTGCGGGCGCGGCGTCGCCTTCCGAGGCGTCCCTGCCCGACTGGTCGATCATCTCGTTGACGACCGACAGCAGGCGCTGACCGGCGTTGTTGATCCGCCCCACATGGTCGGCCTGTTCGACATTCAGACTGGACGTCGCCAACAGGTCCGAGAAGCCGATCACCGTATTCAGCGGCGTGCGCAGCTCGTGCGACATTTCGGTCAGGAAGGCCTGGCGCGCCTCGGCCATGGCGGCCTTCTGCTCGGCCGCCGCGCGGGCGTTCTGGGCCTGGACCCGCGCGGTCACGTCGCGTTCGTCCAGCAGCACGCTCATCTGGCCGGTCGCCGGGTCCGTGACCGGCCGCACGTCGAGCTGATGCCAGCGCAGCCCGTCACGCGTGACGACCTGGCAGACGTCGGTGACGGCGTTTCCGGCCAGGGCGGCGGCCAGCAGCGGCGGCGCGCGCTCCGGCTCGGCGAACCGCGCCTCGAACCCGTCGGTCGCCGTGCCGTAGGCGGCGAAGGCCGCCGGATTGGAGAAAATCGGCCGCCCCTCGGGATCGAACAGGCTGATCAGGGTCGAGGTATGGCGCAGGGCCTCGGTCGCGCGGTTCTCGTCGCCGTCCGCCGCGACGGGCGAGGCCTCGACCAGCAGCACCGGCGTCCCGTCTTCCAGAAGATAGGTCGAGATCACCGCCGCCACCGTCACCGGGTGGCCGTTGGGGTAGAAGGTCCACTGGTCGCAGACGACCGACCCGTCGGCGGTCTCGCGCGCCAGCCTTTCGACGCGCGCCACGGCCGCCGGCGACAACTGGCCGAAGCCACGGGCCAGCAGGGCCTCCAGACTGTCCGCCTCCCATAGCTCCAGCGCCGCCGGATTGGCGTAGACGCCGCGCCGGTTGACCGGATCAAACAACCATATCGGGCGACGCAGGGCGTCCCATTCGTGCATAGCTGCGGCGCCCTTTCTGGACGACGGTTATTGTAGGACGATTACTGACGGAACGCTGTTAAGAACCGGCTAAGTCGAACCTGCGGAAACCCCGTATGCGCCGCGCGTCCCAAAGCCGTCAGCTCAGGCCACGGCGTAGCGCGCCACGACCCCGTCCGGCTGGAAATCATGCTCCGCCAGCTTGTCCAGCGACCGCAGCACCCGCGCCAGGAAGGCGGCGGGATCGCCCGCCTCCACCGCCGGCCGCAGCCAGTCGGTGACGACGGCGCGGGCGGGGTAGGTCCCGACCGGGCCGGGAAGGCTCAGCGCCACCTCGACCCCTTCGGCGATCCAGCCGGCCACTGTGGCGAAGAAGTCCGGCGAGGCCAGGAAGTCAGACGGCCGGATGACGTACAGGGTGATGACCCCGTCCTCGATTCCGTCGGGGCGCACGATCACCCCGCTGCGGTCCGGCCGCCAGTCGTCCGACAGCTCGACCACCCGCCACAGGCAGAACCAGACGCGACAGGTGTTCGGTCGGATCGCATGGACCGAGCAGCCGGCGGCCTCGACGCAATAGGCGCACAGTTCGCCGGTCGGCTTGGCCAGTTCGGGCAGGTCCAGCGGAATGGCGCGACAGCATTCGACGCAGGCCCCGCAGGTCCGGTCGGGCAGCAGGGGCAGGCTCACTCGCCCGCCCGCTCCAGCCGGGCGATGCGACGATCCATGTCGGCGACGACGGCCTCCAGCCGCGTCTTCTCCGACGCCATGTCCACCGGCGTCCCGTCCTCATAGGCGATGGTCGCGCCCTGGGCGATCAGATCGAGGCGGTAGATGGCCGTCACGCGCTGGGCCTTGAACCGTTCCAGGGCGGCCTGGGCGGCGGGATCGGGGGCCGAATTCGGGGTCTTGCTCATGGCCGTGGCTCTAGCCCATCGCGTCTTCAGGGGAAACCAGCCTGTGGATACGGGCGTTTGACGCTGAACCCCGGCCAGAATCCCTGTATGAGGTCCACGGATGATCGGGCGTTTCCCCATCCTCTATATCGCCGAGGCCGACGCCGAGGACGCCGTGCTGTCCTCGGGCGTTCTGGCGCATCTGGTCGACAGCCTGCCGGAGGCCGGCTTCACCGTCGTCGGCTCGGCCGCCAGCGCCCCCCTGTTCGCCGACACCCCGCGCCTGGAACGGCTGCTGGTGCTGGAGCGCGAAGGCCGTTTCGACTGGATCGCCCTGTGGAACCAGGTGCGCGGGACCAAGTGGGGCCTGATCGTGGACATGCGCGGCTCGGACCTGTCGGGCAAGCTGCGCCGTGTGAAGCGGGCGGTGCGCGACAAGACCCCGCCGCCCGGCCTGCACGCGGTCCAGGCGGCGGCCGCAGTGCTGAAGCTGGAGCCGCATGAGGTTCCGGCCCCCCGCCTCCATGTCTCGGATCAGACGCGCGCCCAGGTCGAGGCCCTGATCCCCGCATCCGGCGGCGACGCCAATTCTGAAAAGGATCGGCCCATCCTGGCCATCGGCCCCGGCGTCGAATGGATGGGCCGCCGCTGGCCCGCCGAACGCTACGCCAAGGTGGCGACCAAGCTGCTGGCCGACGACGGCCCCCTGGCGGGCGGGCGGCTGATGCTGGTCGGCGAGGAGATCGACCGCGAGGCGGCCCACACCATCCGCTACGCCGTCCCCCGCGCCCGCGTCATCGAACTCCAGGGCAAACTCACCCGGCTCCAGACCGTCGCCGCCCTGTCGAAGGCCAGCCTCTACGTCGGCGCGGACTCGATCTGGACCCATCTGGCCGTCGCCTCGGGCGTCCCCGTCGTGGCCGCCTTCGGCCCCTCCGACGAGGCGACGCGCGGCCCCTGGAACGGCGTCGCCGTGCGCGGCCCCCGCAGCTTCGAGGAGTTCAAGGCGCTGGACCCCCGGCTGAACCAGGCGATCCAGCACATGATGGACTTGCCGTGGGAACGGGTGCTGAAGGCGTCGGTTCGGCTGTTGAAGGAACGGGGCTGACGACAATCTCCCTCCCCGTCCGGGGAGGGAGAGGTTTAGCCGTTTCGCGACCCGTGCCGCATCCGCTAGAAGCTCGCATAACCAGCCTCAGGAGCCGCCCCCATGACCCAGATCTATGACCTGATCGTCCGTGGCGGCGAGGTGGCCAATCACGCGGGGCGCGGCCGGGCCGACGTCGGGGTGATCGACGGCAAGATCGCCTTCATCGGCGACCTGTCCCAGGCCTCGGCGGGCGAGACCTTCGACGCGACCGGCCTGACCGTCCTGCCCGGCGTCATCGACACCCAGGTCCATTTCCGCGAACCCGGCCTGGAGTGGAAGGAAGACCTGGAGACCGGGTCACGCGCCGCCGCCCTGGGCGGGGTCGTCGCCGTGTTCGAGATGCCGAACACCAATCCCAACACCACCGACCCCGACACCATGGCCGACAAGCTGGCGCGGGCGAAGGACCGGATGTGGACCGACCACGCCTTCTATGTCGGCGGCACCCACGAGAACGCCGACTATCTGGGCGAGCTGGAGCGGCTGCCCGGCTGCTGCGGGGTCAAGGTCTTCATGGGCGCCTCGACCGGCGACCTGCTGATCGCCGACGACGAGGGGGTGCGCAAGGTCCTGTCGAACGTGCGCCGCCGCGCCACCTTCCATTCCGAGGACGAATACCGGCTGGTCGAGCGGCGCGGCCTGGCCCGCACCGGCGACTGGACCAGCCACCCCGAGGTCCGCGACGCCGAGAGCGCCATTCGCTCGACCCGCCGCCTGGTCGGCCTGGCCCAGGAGACGGGCGCCCGCATCCACGTCCTGCACGTCACGACCAAGGACGAGATGGAGTTCCTGCGATTCCACAAGGATGTCGCCACCGTCGAGATCACGCCGCAACACCTGACCCTGGCCGCGCCCGAAGCCTATGAGCGGCTGGGCGCCTACGCCCAGATGAACCCGCCGATCCGGTCGCAGGAACATGTGGACGCCCTGTGGCTGTGGGGCATGCAGCAGGGCGTCGCCGACGTCCTGGGCTCGGACCACGCGCCGCACACGAAGGAAGAGAAGGCCAAACCCTATCCGGCCTCGCCGTCGGGCATGCCGGGGGTCCAGACCCTGGTGCCCCTGATGCTGACCCATGTGGCCCAGGGCCGGCTCAGCCTGGAGCGGTTCATCGACCTGACCTCGGCCGGCGCCCAGCGGGTGTTCGGCACGGCCAACAAGGGCCGGATGGCCGTCAGCTATGACGCCGACCTGACCATCGTGGACCTGAAGGCGAAGCGCACCATCACCCACGACCAGCAGGCGTCGCGCTGCGGCTGGACCCCGTTCGACGGCGTCGAAGCGACCGGCTGGCCTATGGCGACCCTCGTGCGCGGCCGGGTGGTGATGCAGGACGGCGAACTGATCGGATCGGCGCACGGCCGGCCGGTGCGGTTCATGGAGACGCTGTGAGGTCGGCCTCTACACAATCCGTCACCCGCTTCACCCCCACCCCCGTCATCCTCGGGCTTGACCCGAGGACCGGGCGCGGATCGGGCTGTGCGCCCGCCGCTGACGCAATGCGGCGGACCCTCCGGTCCTCGGGTCAAGCCCGAGGATGACGGGGGAGAAGGAAAAACTCGGCCTGATCGGCTTCGGCGCCTTCGGGCGGCTGACGGCGCGGCATTTGTCGCCCTGGTTCGACATCTACGCCCATGATCCAGCGGCGACCGACAGCGACGGCCACGCCACCCTGACCGACCTGGCTGCGGCCGCCGCCTGTCCTACGATCATTCTGGCCGTGCCGGTCGAGGCGCTGGAAGCGACGCTGACCGCCATCCGCCCCCATTTGCGCCCCGACGCCCTGGTCATCGACGTCGGCTCGGTGAAGGTCAAACCCGCCCGTCTGATGGAAGACCTCCTGCCCCCCGGCGTGCGGATCGTCGGAACCCACCCCCTGTTCGGCCCCCAGAGCGGCAAGCACGGCATCGCCGGCCTGCGCATCGCCATCTGCGCCGTGCGCGACGCCCCCGATGCGCGCAGAGACGCCCGCCGCGTCGCCGCCTTCTGCCGCCGCGCCCTGGCCCTGAAGGTGTTTCAGGTCAGCCCCGAGGATCACGACCGCGAGGCCGCCACGGTCCAGGGCCTGACCCATCTGATCGCCCGCCTGCTGCTGGCCATGGAGCCCCTGCCGACCCGTATGACCACCGCCAGTTTCGACCGCCTGATGCAGGCCGTCGACATGGTCCGCCACGACAGCCCCGCGGTCTTCCGCGCCATCGAACGCGACAACCCCTTCGCCGCCGAAGTCCGCGACCGCTTCTTCGCCCTGGCGGACGCGGCGCGGGGGGATTTGGACGCGGAATGAGTGGGGAAGCATCCGACCACGCCATGCCTCACATCGGTTGACGAGGCGTCTCGGTTCGCTGAACCTGGGCCTGGGATGGTGTAATCGAACATACCGGTCACAACCGGAGCAGCGGGTGAGAGCCCTGCTCCCAAGTCTGCTTTGCGAACCGGCGGCGATTTCGCAAGACGACCCGAACCGGGCAACCAGAATGTCCGCTCTTGCGGCGGCCCTATAACTCGGCGACCCTGCCGTCTTCCTCATCATCTCCTAGCGCCGTGCCCGTCATGCAGATCGCCGTCCTAACCCTTGATGGTTTCAACGAGCTGGATTCCTTCATCGCAGCAGGCATCTTAAACCGGATGAAATCACAGGGCTGGGCGGCCCACATCACCTGCCCCACGCCGGAGGTCACCTCGATGGCCGGGGTGACGATTCAGCGCCAGAAGCCGCTGGAGTTCTTGGCCGACGCCGACGCGGTGCTGATTGGCAGCGGGATCAAGACCCGCGATTACGCCGCCGATCCCACGTTCCTGTCGCGCCTCCCGCTGGACCCGTCGCGCCAGCTAATCGGCGCTCAGTGCTCCGGCACGCTTCTACTGGCCAAGCTGGGGCTGATCGGCGACCTGCCCGCCTGCACCGACCTGACGACCAAGCCTTGGGTTATCGAGGCGGGCGTAAATGTCGTTGATGCGCCGTTCGTCGCGCACGGCAATGTCGCAACCGCCGGCGGTTGCCTAGCCTCGCAATACCTTGCCGCTTGGATGATTGCGCGCTTGGCGACCCTGCGTGACGCAGAAGAAGCCATTCACTACGTCGCGCCCGTCGGCGAGAAGGCTGAATACGTCCAGCGCGCGATGGCGGCGGTGACGCCGTTTTTGAACGTCGGAGAAACACGGGCTGCATAATCCATGGTCGTCCGCTTCTCACCCCTTTCACCCCTTTAAGACCTCCGCACAGTCCGCTGATCCCCAACCTTTCCAATAATTCACGCGGCAATCCAGCATCATCGCCCTACCCTACTCCAGGCTGAACGGTCGGAGGCGGGCATGGCGAAGCGGCGAGCGTTCCTGGCGGGCGGCCTGGCGGCCTGCGCCCTTTGCGGAACGGCCCTGGCTCAGGCAGCGCCGCCCATCACCGGTGGCGAGGTGGCCGGCGACTGGATGCTGAAGATCACGCCGGCCGAGCGGCAGGACCTCAACATCTCCTTCAAGTCCAAGAGCGGAAACCAGCTGGATTTCCCATTGACGGTCACGCCCCAGCCGCGCGGCCGGCTTTCGTGCGTCCTCGACGGGGATCCGGCGGACTGCCGCATAAGGGACGGCAAGCTGGTCGTCGTCATGGCCTCGGGCGGCGTGCGCATGACCTTCACCCTGACGGGTCGGTCGCGCGGCGGGTTCCAGGGCGACGCGAGTCTGAGGGTCCGTCTGCTCCCCATCGGCGGCCATATCGGCGCCGTGACCATGGCGCGCCGATCATAAGGGCCGGCGCGCGGACGGTCGGCGCAGGCGCCACCTATCCTAATTCCGCAGACATTCTGTCGACGAAACAACCGCCTGACTGAAAAATCCCGTCGCCACCCCCCGCCCTTCCCTGCGGGCCTATACTTCCGTCGTCGGCATTGGAAGGGAGGCTCATTCAGTTGCAGACTCTGGCGCCTCGCCCTGGGTTCGAGGGCTCCGCGCAATTTCGTCCCACCCCGATTTCAGACAATTCAGACTATTCAGACACTGTTTTTTCGCCGCACCGTCTGAAATCCCCTGCGACAATTGACAAAGATTGCCAAACTCCCATTCTGACCGGACAGGAGCAGACCCCATGGCGACGATGAACATCTCCCTGCCCGACCCGATGAAGGCCTGGGTCGAGGAACAGGCCAAATCAGGCCGCTACGCCAACGCCTCGGACGTCGTCCGTGACCTGATCCGCCGCGAACAGGTCAAGGCCGAGAAGATCGCCCATATGCAGCGATTGGTGGACGAGGCGCGCGCCGGCGGGATCAGCGAAAAGACCCCACGTGAGATCTTCGAGGAAGTCCGCGCCGAATTCGAAAGACGCAAGGGCGCGGCGTGACCCGCCTGCGGCTGAGCGAAGACGCCGAAGCGGATCTGCGCCTGATTTTCTGGCAGGGCCTGGAAATGTTCGGCGCCCGCCAGACCGAAACCTATATTTCAGGCTTGGAAGACCAGTTGCAGCAGTTGCTCCTGTTCCCCGATACGGGCCGGTTGCACACGGATATCCAGCCGCCCGTCAGGGTTCAGCCCTATGGCGCTCACGTCATCATCTACGAACACATCGACGACATCGTCGCAGTCCTCCGCATCCGCAGCGCACGCGAGGACTGGACGGCCTCACCTCTGGGAAGCGACTGGCCATGACCCACCCCATCCACATCGGCGTCGGCGGCTGGACCTTCGAACCTTGGCGCGGAATCTTCTATCCCGAGGGCCTGGTGCAGAAGCGCGAGCTGGAATACGCGGCGTCGAAACTGACCAGCATCGAGATCAACGGCACCTATTATTCGACCTTCAAACCCGACTCCTGGCGCAAATGGCGTGACGAGACGCCGGAAGGCTTCGTCTTCTCGGTCAAGGCCAGCCGCTACTGCACCAATCGCAAGATCCTGTCGGACGGCGGCGAGAGCTTCGAGAAATTCCTGTCCCAGGGCCTGACCGAACTGGGCGACAGGCTGGGGCCCATCAACTGGCAGTTCATGGGCACGAAGAAGTTCGACCCCGAGGATTTCGAGGGCTTCCTGAAACTGTTGCCGCCCGAGAAGGACGGCCTGCGCCTGCGCCACGCCCTGGAGGTGCGCAACCCGAGCTTCGCCAGCGAGCAGTTCTACGACCTGGCCCGCAAATACGGCGTCGCCATCGTCTACGCCGTCGATGACGAGGAGCCGACCTGGCCCCAGATCGACGAAGAAACGTCTGACTTCAGATATGCCCGGCTGATGTCCAGCCGCGAGGACGAGCCCACCGGCATGACCGCCGCCGAACTGTCCGCCGTCGCCGACCAAGCCAAGGCCTGGGCGAAACGCGGCGAGGTCTTCGCCTATTTCATCTCGGGGGCCAAGGTGCGGAACCCGGCGGCCGCCCAGGCGCTGATCGCCCAGTTGAAATGACGCGCGCCGCCTTGCGACCGGTCACGCCGGGCCACATCTGCCCCCCACGCCCCACCGCCTGCCCGAAAGCCTGAAGGACTTCCCCATGCCGATCGCCACACGCGCCTTCGCCGCGACCGCCGCCGACAAGCCCCTGACCCCCTACAGCTTCGAACGGCGCGATCCCGGCCCCGACGACGTGCTGATCGACATCAAATACTGCGGCATCTGCCATTCCGACCTGCACATGGCCCGCAGCGAGACCGGCCAGGCCCAGTACCCGCTGGTGCCCGGTCACGAGATCGCCGGCGTGGTGGCGGCCGTCGGCTCGAACGTCACCCGCTTCAAGGAAGGCGACCGCGTCGGCGTGGGCTGCATGGTCGACAGCTGCCGCGAATGCTCGTCGTGCCAGGAAGGTCTGGAGCAGTATTGCGTGCCCGGCTTCACCGGCACCTACGGCGGCAAGGACCGGAAGGGCGGCACGGCCGAGACCATCACCCAGGGCGGCTATTCCGACCACATCACCGTCGATCAGCATTTCGTCCTGTCCATCCCCGACAGGCTGCCGCTGGACGTCGCCGCCCCCCTGCTGTGCGCCGGCGTCACCACCTATTCGCCGCTGAAGACCTGGGGCGTCGGACCGGGCTCGAAGGTCGCGGTCATCGGCCTGGGCGGCCTGGGCCATATGGCGGTCAAGCTGGCGGCGGCCATGGGGGCCGAGGTCACGGTCCTGTCCACCTCGGACCGCAAGAAGGCCGACGCCGAGCGGATGGGCGCCAAGCATTTCCTGATCAACTCGGACAAGGCGGCGATGAAGGCCGCGGCCGAGAGCTTCGACCTGATCATCAACACCGTCTCGGCCACGCACGAGATCTCCAGCCAGGTCCAGCTGCTGGCGCGTGACGGGACCATGGTCATGCTGGGCCTGACCACCGAGGGCCTGCCGGTGTTCGCCGTGCCCCTGCTGTGGCGTCGTCGCCGCATCGCCGGCTCCCTGATCGGCGGCATCGCCGAAACCCAGGAGATGCTGAACTTCTGCGCCGAACACGGCATCGCCTGCGACATCGAGACCATCGCCCCCGACCAGATCAACGAAGCCTATGAGCGGATGCTGAAGTCCGACGTCCGCTACCGCTTCGTCATCGACATGGAAAAGCTGGCGGCCTGATCCGTGCGACATCAAGCCCGGTTTCCCCCGCGGAAATCGGGCTTGCCTGCGGCCGAGGCGTCGCTACACCTTTAACCACGGTCCGCAGCAGACGGACCAAAGGGACAAGGAAACGATCATGGCGCGTGTGGCATTCGTGACCGGCGGCACCCGAGGCATCGGCAGGGCGATCGTCCAGCGCCTCAGCGAGGACGGCGTCCGCGTCGCCGCCGGCTATTCCGGCAATGACGAAGCCGCCCAGGCCACGGCCAGGGCCACCGGCTGTTTCGTGGTGAAGGGCAATGTCGGCAGCTTCGAAGACTGCGCGCGCGCGGTGCAGGAGGTCGAAGCCGAGCTGGGTCCGGTCGACATCCTGGTCAACAACGCCGGCATCACCCGCGACGGCTTCTTCCACAAGATGAGCCATGACCAGTGGTCCGACGTGATCCGGGTGAACATGGACAGCGTCTTCAACACCACCCGCCAGGTCATCAACGGCATGCGCGACCGCGGCCACGGCCGGATCGTCAACATCTCCTCGATCAACGGCCAGAAGGGCCAGGTGGGCCAGACCAACTATTCCGCCGCCAAGGCCGGGATGATCGGCTTCACCAAGGCCCTGGCCCTGGAGAACGCCCGCAAGGGCGTGACCGTCAACTGCATCGCCCCCGGCTATATCGACACCGAGATGGTCGGCGCCATGGACCCCAAGGTGCTGGAATCCATCGTGGCCCAGATCCCCGTGGGCCGCCTGGGCAAGGGCGAGGAGATCGCCGACATGGTGTCCTGGCTGGTGGGCGAGCGTGCTGGATATGTCACAGGCTGCACCCTGTCTCTGAACGGCGGTCAGTACCTGGTCGGGTGAAGCGGCTTCGCCCAAAATCCGCCGCGTGACGGTTTCATCCACAGTCTCATGAAGTTGACGGAAACGGACTGGGCGAAAAAGTCGCCTCGCGTGACCGCGATGGCCCTGGCGGCCGTCGTGACCGTGGGTCTGTCCGTGGCTGCGCCTGCGGTCCTGCCTTCGGACTGCCACGCCCAGTCGCGCCGCAACCTGCCGCCCTCGGCCCGCTACGTGGCCGGCACGGGACAGGGGTTCGTGCTGGACGTGACCGGGTCGCGCCCCCTGCTGCGGTTCGACCGTTCGACCGAGATCTGGGTGCTGCGTCCCGCCCCCGCCCCGCGCGGCGACATCGTCTATCGCAACGACAACGGCGACCAGGTGCTGCGCGTCACGGCCGACGGCGGCATGACCCTGTACACCACCACGGCGCCCCAGGGCTCGCCCGTCTCGCCGTCGGGCGAGGCCGCGCCCCTGCTGGCCCCGGCCCTGACGGCCGTCCAGCTGTGGAACTACATCATCCGCCAGAGCGACCGGGCCAGCCGCGCCCTGGGCCGACTGGTGGTCGTGGACGTGGACATTCAGCCGGGCTCGGAAGCCGTGGCCGCCGACGCCCTGTCGACCGCCGTGGACGCCATCGCCCGCATGGCCCGATCACCGGCCCTGCGTCGCGAGGCGGACAAGATCCGCCGCATCGAGATCGTCGATCAGGGCCGGGGCCCGCAGGCGACCTTCTCTCGCGGCGTCCTGCGCATCGTGATCATGCCGCGCGCCGGCGTGGCCGGCCGGCCGTCCTCGGCCCTGATCGTCCGCGTGGTCGCGGACGACGTCCTCAGCCGCTGAAGCCGTCCTTCGCGGCCCGCCGCGCGGCGAACTGGGCCGCATCGACCGCCGTCAGGAACGGATTGAACCGCCGCTCCGTCCCGATCGTCGTCGGCACGGTGGGCTCGCCCCGCGCCCGCGCCGCAAAGATCGCCTCGGCGTGGGCCCGGGTCTCGGGCCGGTCGTCCAGGGTCAGGGTGAAACGCGCGTTCGAGGCCGTATATTCGTGGGCGCACCAGATCACGGTCGCCTCGGGCCAGGCGGCCAGGGCCTGAAGACTGGCCCACATCTGCTCCGGCGTCCCCTCGAACAACCGGCCGCAGCCCAGGGCGAACAGGGTGTCGCCGACGAAGGCCAGTTGGTTCTCGACCGAGCGGAAGACCACATGGCCCAGCGTATGGCCGGGCGTGGCCGTGACCTCGAACCGCGTCTCGCCGACCATCACCACGTCGCCGTCCGCGACCACCCGGTCCAGCGGCGCGACGCGGCGCACCTCCTCCGGCCCCACGATCTCGCAGCCCGTCTCGGCCTTCAGCCGTTCGTTGCCCTCGGTGTGATCCGGGTGCCAGTGGGTGTTCAGGATCAGGTCCAGCCGCCCCCAGCCCAGGGCCTCCAACTCTTGCAGGATTCGCTCCGCATCCGGCGTGTCCACCGCCGCGACCACGCCGGTCGCCGTATCGCGGATCAGGAAGCCGTAATTGTCGCTGCGGCACGGAAACAGGTGAACATCCAGGGTCATGACGTCATTCTAGCAGGACGGCTCCGGCGGGCCTATGGTGGACCCCATGCGGCGCAGCATCGACGAGCTTCGAACCTTCTACGGCGAGCCGACCGGGGCCCTGGTGCGCCGTCTGCTGGCCCGGCGCCTGGACGACGCCTGGGGCGAGGCCCCCGACTGCGACGTTCTGGGCGTCGGCTACGCCACGCCCTGGCTGGACGCCTTCGTCGGCGCCCGCCGCGTGGTCGCCGCCATGCCGAGCGGCCAGGGCGTCGAACACTGGCCCAGCGTGGGGCGCAACCGCACCCTTCTGGTCGACGACCGCCGCCTGCCCTTCGCCGCCGGGTCGTTCGACCGCATCCTGCTGGTCCACGCCCTGGAAGAGGCCGACGATCCCGCCGCCCTGCTGCTGGAGGCGGTGCGCGCCCTGGCCCCCACCGGGCGCATCATCCTGGCGGCGGCGGCGCGCGGCGGCCTGTGGGCGCGGGCCGAGAACACCCCCTTCGGCCACGGCCGCCCCTTCACCCGGGGCCAGCTGGAGCGGCTGGTGCGCGAGGCGGGGCTGGAGCCGGTGGCCTGGTCCCAGACCCTCTATGTCCCGCCCTGGACGCCGCTGCTGCCCCTGGCCGACGGTTTCGAACAGGTCGGGCGGCGCATCGCGCCGAACACCGCGGGCGTGATCCTGCTGGAGGCGTCGCGACAGGCCTATGCGCGCATCCGTCCCAGCGGCCTGGCCCAGCGCGTTCCGGCCCGGCCGGCGCTGACGCCCCAGCCCGTCGCCTCGACCTCCTTCCCGACGCCCCGTCCGCACCCCTGACAGGGAGTTGAGATCGTCCCATCTGTTCGTCGGACGCGAACGGCCTTATGGCGAGCCTCATGCATCGACTGATCCTCATGCGGCACGCTCAGGCGGAGGCCTCCAGCCCGTCCGGCGGCGACGAAGCCCGCCCCCTGTCCAACACCGGACGCAAGGAGGCCGTGCGGATGGGCCAGACCCTGGCCGAGCGCGGTTTGAAGCCCGACCTGGCCCTGGTCTCGTCCGCCGTCCGCACGCGCCAGACCTGGGACCAGATGCATGACGCCTTCGGCGACGTCGAAGTCCGCGACGAACCGCGCCTGTACAATGCGCCGTCCGACGTGCTGCGTCGCTTCGTCGAGGCCTGTGAGGACGAGGCCGGCTGCCTGATGCTGCTGGCCCATAATCCCGGCGTCCATGTGCTGGCCACCGAATACCTGTCCGAAAGCGCGGCCTCGCCGGCCATTCTGGACCGTCTGGCCGGGGGGTTCCCGACCGCCGCCGCCGCCGTGTTCACCGTCGATGTCGCGGGGCGCTGCGTCTTCGAAGGCTTCCTGACTCCGCGCGACCTGGAGGTCGCATGACCGGGACCGCCTACAAGATCCTCGCCGCCGAGGAATGGCGCGCGGCCGTGGCCGAGGGCCGCTACGAAGGCTCCGCCGTCGATCTGGCGGACGGCTACATCCACATGTCCACCGGCGAACAACTGGTCGAGACCGTGCGCCGCCATTACGCGGGCCGCGACGATCTGATGCTGCTGACGGTCGATCTGGCGCGGTTCGGCGCGGATCTGGTGTGGGAGCCGTCGCGCGGCGGCGACCTGTTCCCGCATCTGTATGCGCCCCTGCCCGTCGCCGCCGTCACCGCCGTGCGCGCCCTCTCGGTCGCCGAGGACGGAGCCATGCTGTTCGAGGATCCGGCATGAGCCTGCTGGCCGACTGGGGCGCCGCCGCCCTTCGCCGCCTCGATCCCGAGACCGCCCACAAGGTGGCGATCAAGGGCCTGGCCCTCGCCCCCCTTCCTGCCCCGGCGGCCGACGATCCGATCCTGCATACGACTCTGGCGGGGCTCGCCCTGCCCAATCCCGTCGGCCTGGCCGCCGGCCTGGACAAGAACGGCGAGGCCCTGCGCGGCCTGTCGCGGCTGGGCTTCGGCTTCGTCGAATGCGGCTCGGTCACGCCCCGCCCGCAGCCCGGCAATCCCAAGCCCCGCCTGTTCCGCCTGACCGAGGACCGGGCGATCATCAACCGGATGGGCTTCAACAATGAAGGTCTGGAGGCCTTCGCCGCCCGTCTGGATCGCCGCCCCACGGACGTGGTCGTCGGCGCCAACCTGGGCGCCAACAAGGATACGGAAGACAAGGCCGCCGACTATGTCGCAGGCCTGCAGCGGCTGGCCGGCCGCGCCTCCTATTTCACCGTCAACATCTCCTCGCCCAACACCCCCGGTCTGCGCGCCCTGCAAGGGCGTGAACAGCTGGACGATCTGCTGGGCCGGATCGACGCCGCCCGCCCCGCCGACCCCGCCGGCCGCGTGCCGGTCTTCCTGAAGATCGCGCCCGACCTGATCGCCGACGAGATCGGCATGATCGTCGAGGCCTCGCTGGCGCACCGGATTGACGGCCTGATCGTCTCCAACACCACCCTGGAACGGCCCGAGACCCTGCGATCCCCCGATGCGCATGAGACGGGCGGCCTGTCGGGCGCCCCGATCCGCCCGTTCGCGGAAAAGGCTCTGCGCGCCGCCGCCGAAGCCGCCCAGGGACGCCTGCCCCTGATCGCGGTCGGCGGGATCGACAGCGGGGCCGAGGCCTATGCTCGCATCCGTCTGGGGGCCAGCGCTGTTCAGGTCTATTCCGCCTTGATCTACGACGGGCCCGGTTTGATCACCCGCATCAAGCGTGATCTGGCGGCGCGACTGCGCGCCGATGGTTTTTCCTCAATTTCGGCCGCTATCGGGGCCTCGCGTTGACAGAGCGTTAGCCTCGATCTGCGTCTAGTACCGCCAAGCGAACGACCACGGTTCGTATTGCCGGGAAGCTGGATGTCCAAGACGACCGCAGTCGACACCGCCGCAAGCGGCTGGACAGTGGCCGCCCGCCATCGCCGCAGCAATCTGCTGCAGCGCTTGGGACTGGGGGCCGCCGTCGCCCTTGTCGTGACGCCCATGATCGGCTGGCGGATCTGCCTGGTCTGGTTCGCGGCCTATGGCCTGATGCAGGGTCTGGAACTGCTCGCCTTCGCGCGCGTGAATCGTGACGGCGACGGGAAGATCCCCCTCTGGGGCCGGGTGACGGCCTGCCTGAGCCTGTTCGCCAGCGCCTCGCTGTTCGGCAGTCTGTCGATTCCGATGTGGCTGATCGGCGGTCCGCTGGGCGGGGTCTGCGCGGCCCTGATGCTGCCGGCCCTGATGCTCTTCTCGATGATCAATTCGCCGCGCTCGAAATCGATACTGGTCTCCTCCCTGACGCCGCCGATGCTGTATCTGCTGGCGGTTCCCTTCCTGGCCGCCTGGTTCGGAGCGCCGCCGCCCCTGGTGATGACGGCCGCCGCAGCCGTGGTCCTGGTCATCTTCTTCACCATCATCAGCTGGCAGAAGATGAGCGAGGCGACCGAGAACCAGATGCGCGCCCACGCCGAGGCCGAGCGCCTGCGCGTGAAGGCCGAAGAGAGCCTGGTCGCCCACACCGCCTTCCTCGCCGCCATCGGTCACGATCTGCGCACCCCGATCGGCGCCATACTGACCGGCGCCGCAGAGCTTCAGGCGCTGGACGCGAACTCGCGGTCAAACGCCCATCTGATCACCGACGCCGGGCTGATGATGAAGGCCCTGCTGGACGACCTGCTGGATCACTCCAAGATCGGCGCCGGCCGGATGACGGTCGAGGCCGTCGACTTCGACCTGCGCGCCACGCTGGCCCAGACCTTGCGCCTGTGGCGCGGACCGATCGAGGCCAAGGGCCTGAAGCTGCGCGTCGAGGGCGCCGCGCGCATGCCCCGCAGCGTCAAGGGCGACGCCATGCGGATCCGTCAGGTGATGAACAACCTGATGTCCAATGCGGTGAAGTTCACGCCCCAGGGCCGGATCACCCTGCGCCTGGACGCCTGGGCCGAAGAGCCCTCCGGCTATTGTGTTCTGCTTGAGGTTCAGGACACCGGCCCCGGCATGACCGGCGATCAGCTGGCGCGGCTGTTCAACCCGTTCGACCAGACGGCCGAAGGCGTCAGCGCCCGGTACGGCGGTTCGGGCCTGGGTCTGGCGATCAGCCGCGACCTGGTCGAGTTGATGGGCGGCCGCCTGACGGCGCGCAGCGCACCGGGCCAGGGCGCCAGCTTCACCGTCTCCCTGAGCCTGCCCTTCGGCGAGAACGCCGCGCCGATCCTGGTTCCCGGCGACGACAGCCGCCTGGACATCGCCCTGGCCCTGGCGGCCCGGCCGCTGGCCGCGGGGCCGGACGCGGGAACGCCGCCGGCCGTCCCACGGGACGCCGACGACTCGACGACGGCCGAAACCGCCGACCAGACCGACGACGACCGTCCGCTGCGCCTGCTGGTGGTCGATGACCACGACATCAACCGTCGCGCCGTCCAACTGATCCTGCAGCCTCTCGGCTGCGACATCGTCACGGCCGCCGACGGCATGATCGCGCTGGAGCGCTGCGCCGAGACGGTCTTCGACGTCATCTTCATGGATGTCCGCATGCCGGAGCTGGACGGGCGCGAGACCACCCGCCGCCTGCGCGCCGAGGGCGGCCCCAACGCCCGGACGCCCGTCGTCGCGGTCACCGCCGACACCGCCCCCGAAGACGTCGCCGCCTGTCAGGCCGCAGGCATGGCCTATTTCGTGTCGAAACCCCTGACGCCCCCGGCCTTGCTGGGCGCGCTGCAGCATGTGCTGGACGACTCCGCTCAGGCGGCCGAGATCGCCGCCGCCTAATCCCGGACATCCGCGACCAGCCGTTCGGCGAAGCCCGGCGTGCGCAGGTCGCACTCCCACACCGTCAGAACCCGCCAGCCGTCATCCCGCAATTGGGCCGTCACCCGCGCGTCGCGGGCGCGGTTGCGGTCGATCTTGGCGCTCCAGTATTCGGCGTTGGCCTTGGGCTTGCGCGCCCCCCGCGCGCAGTCGTGCCCATGCCAGAAACAGCCGTGGACGAAGACGGCGACCTTGCGCCCCTTCATCGTCACATCCGGCCGACCGGCCAGGCCCTGGCCGCCCAGCCGATACCCGATCCCGGCCGCGCGCAGGATCCTGCGCACGGCCAGTTCCGGCGACGTGTCCCGCCCCTTCACGCGCCGCATCACCGCGCTGCGCTGTTCAGGACTGAAGACGTCGGTGCTCATGATCGGTCCAGAACTCAAGTCACGAAGCTCAAGTCGCGAAGCGGCGGCCTGGACCAACCCCTATCAGAGCTGCGCCAGCAGGTGCTCGGCCGAAGACACCTTGAACTCGCCGCCCTGTTCGATGTTCAGCTGGGTGACCGTGCCGTCCTTGACCAGCATGGAATAGCGCTGCGACCGCTGACCCAGGCCGAAGCCCGAGCCGTCCAGCACCAGACCCAGTTCGCGGGTCAGGTCGCCGTTGCCGTCGGCCAGCATGACGATGGACTCGTCGTCGATGCCCTGGCTTTCGGCCCAGGCCTTCATGACGAAGGCGTCGTTGACGGAGATGCAGGCGACCACGTCCACGCCCTTGCCCTTGATGGCCTCCAGATTGTCCTTGAAGCCCGGCAGGTGGCGGGCCGAGCAGGTCGGGGTGAAGGCGCCCGGCACGGCGAACAGGGCCACGGTCTTGCCGGCGAAGATGTCGGCCGTATTGACGGGCTTGGGGCCTTCGGCCGTCGCCCGGGCGAAGCTCGCGTTCGGAATCCTGTCGCCGATCTGGATGGTCATGGGGCTCTCTCCGCGCGGGTTGGTTGGGTGCGCCCGCGACAGATAGACGTCGCCGCCGTCATCGCAAGCGGCAACGCCTTGCGCCCGCCCGTTTCACGCCCGATGATAGGATCATCATGACCGACGCCTCATCCCTGACGGGCCGTCTCCTGGTCGCCATGCCCGGCATCGGCGACCCCCGGTTCGAACACGCCGTCATCCTGATCTGCGCGCACGGGCCGGATCACGCCATGGGGCTGCGGATCGACCGCCCGGCGCCCGGCGTCGATCTGAAGACTGTTCTGGACAAGCTGGACGCGCCGGCTCCGGAGGATTCGGTCGGTCGGGTCGTCCTGATGGGCGGACCTGTCGAACGTGAACGGGGCTTCGTGCTGCACACCGACGACTGGAGCACGGGCGACGACACCCTGCCCTTCGGCGACGGCCTGGCCATGACCGGGACGCGCGAGGCCCTGGCCGCCATGACCGACGCCGTGGCCGGCCCGCGCCGGTCGGCCCTGCTGCTCGGCTACGCCGGCTGGGGCGAGGGCCAGTTGGAGGACGAACTGGCCGAAAACGTCTGGCTGACCGCCGACGCCGACCTGGATCTGATTTTCGACGGCGACCACCAGTCCAAATGGACCCGCGCCCTGGCCCGCATGGGCGTCGATGCGGGCCGGCTTTCCAGCCAGGGCGGGCGGGCCTGAACCCGGCTTCGGCCGCGCCATCCGAAACTCCGTCCGCATTAACGAAATCGCTAGGCTGGTGCGCGAGACTGGGGTCTGCCTCGGGATCAGCCAATCGGTTTGGCCTGGGTCGGGAGGAATTTGTGATGCTGATTTCCAAGGGTGATCGTCGCGAACTGGTCGGCTTCCGCGTCGGCGAGCAAGCCTTCTGCATCGACATCACCTCGGTGCTGGAAATCCGCGGCTGGACGCCCACCACGCCCCTGCCCCGTGCGCCGGACTATATGAAGGGCGTCGTGAATCTTCGCGGCGTCGTCCTGCCCATCATCGACCTGGCGGCGCGTCTCGGCCTGCCGACCAAGGAACCCTCGGCTCGTCACGCCATCATGGTGGTGAAATGCGGCTCGCGCACGGTCGGTCTTCTGGTCGAGGCGGTGTCGGACATCGTCGAACTGGACGACGGGATGCGCCAACAGACGCCTGACATGGGCGACGACGGCGGCCCCGGCGTGATCGCCGGCATATTCGCCGTCGACGGCGAGATGATCAGCCTGCTGGACCTGGACAATGTGCTGCCGCCGCTGGCCGAGGCCGCCTGAGTCCTGACTCGACCGGAATCCTGACCCGACGACGATATTGCCGAACGGCGTGTCATAGCCGCGCCTATCGCGTCGCCAGCGACACCATCAGCAGCACGACCAGGACTAGGCACAGCCCCTGCCAGAACCGCACCGGATCGCGCTCGATCAACGACAGGGGGCGGGGCGCGGGCGCGGCGGCGGCGCTGCCCGTCTCCAGCACATGGATCAGCTCCTCCACGTCCTCGAACCGTTCATCCGGATCGACGGAAACGGCGCGCATGACGGCGGCCTCCAGCCAGGCGGGCATGTCGGGCCGGCGTCGTCCGAGCGATACGGGCGCGCGGTCGAAGCGCGGCGCGTCCGATGGATCCACCTCGCCCCACGGATAGGCGCCGGTGAACAGCCGGTACAGGGTCACGCCCAGGGCGAACTGGTCGGTGGCCGCGTTCCCGCTCTCGCCGTCGTACATTTCGGGCGCCTTGTAGCCGGGGGTGCCGGGCGCCTCGGCCTCGGCGAACTCCTCGGCCCGCTTCAGCCGCGCCACGCCCAGATCGACCAGCTTCAGCCCGCCGTTCGTCTCCAGGATCACATTGTCCGGCTTGATGTCGCGGTGCGTCACCCCCGCCCGGTGCAGGGCCGCCACGCCCCGCGCCAGCTTCAGGGCCACGCCGATCCCCTCGGCGATCTCGAACGGCCCGTCCTCGGCCAGCCGCGCGTGCAGGGTCTGGCCCGGATAGAAGGGCTGGACGATATAGAGCCGGCTCTGGCGCCCCGCATCTAGGCTCAGCACCTTGCCGACGAAGGGGCTGTCGATCCGCCGGCCGATGAAGGCCTCGCGCAGGAAGGCGGTCCGCGCCCCCCGCTCCGACACCGCCGCAGGCTTGGGAAACTTCAGCACGACCCTTTCGTCGCTGGATCGGGCGTCGCCGGACCGCGCCAGGAACAGACGCGTATAGCGGCCGTCCGCCACCAGCCGCTCCAGATGGAACCCGTCCACCGTCTCGCCCTGTTTCGGCGGCGGCAGGATGGCCAGGCCCTCGGCCTCGGCGGTGATCGCCTCCCAGTCGGGCGCCCCGATTCCCATGACGTCGATGACCAGGACGGTCGCGTTGTCGCGCGCGCCCGCCTCGGCCACCTCGGCCAGAATGGCCTGGGCGTCGGCGTCGGGCGATCCGCGTCGCGCCAGCAGCCGCGACAGGGCCTCGTCCGTCAGCACCCCGTGAACCCCGTCCGTGGTCAGCAGCAGCCGGTCATGCGGCGCCAGGCCGACATGACGCACGTCCAGCTTGACGTCCGCCTCGATCCCGACGGCGCGGTACAGCACATGGCTCAGCCCCTGCTGCGCCCGGGTGTGATCCTCGGTCAGGCGCGTCAGCACCCCGTCGCGAAAATGATACGCCCGGCTGTCCCCCACATGCAGGGCCACCGCCTCCCGCCCGCGCAGGATCAGGGCGGTGAAGGTGGTCGCCGCCGCCTCCATGGCCGGATCGATCCTGCCCCGCGCATGGAGCCAGCGGTTGAAGCCCCGCAGCGCCTTGACCCCGTTGGCGGCGATGCCGTTCAGCGGGTTCTGGTCCAGATAGCCGTCGATGAAGCTGCGCGTCGTCAGCTCGGCCGCCATCCGTCCGGCCTTCGATCCCGACACCCCGTCGGCGATGACCGCCACGACCCCATGCTCGCGCTGCTCGGCCGCCGTGCCCAGATGCACCCCACCGAAATCCTGATTGTCCGCCTTCGGCCCCTGCGCAGTGGCGAAACCGGCGGCGATCTCCAGTCTGGCGTCGGTCACGATCCCCTCCCCGAGCCGCCATCCTAGGCACAAGGCCTAGGCGGGCGAAACTTGGAAAGTGAAATCTACGCCGACCGCTGCTTCAGCGGCGCCGTGCCGTCGGCCAGGCTCTCGGCCAGATAGACCTCCGCCTCCTGGGCCGGGAGCGCCGGCGCATAGCCGAAGCCCTGGCCGTAGTGGCACTGGGCCTCCAGCAGCAGGGCGGCCAGTTCGCCGTTCTCCACCCCTTCGGCGACGACCTCCAGCGACAGGTCGCGGCCCAGGTTGACCACCGACTTGACGATCTTGGCCGAGCCCTCGTCCTTGTTCATCGTCAGGACGAAATAGCGGTCGATCTTCAGCGTATCGAACGGCAGGCGCGCCAGATACGACAGCGACGAAAAGCCGGTCCCGAAATCGTCCAGCGCCAGCGACGCCCCGACATCCTTCAGCGACTGCAACACCTCGGCGGCGTGCGCGGTGTCGCGCATGATGTCGCCCTCGGTCACTTCCAGCTTCAGCGCCCCCTTGGGCAGGCCGCTTTCCTTGATGATCCGGGCCACGTCCTCGCACAGGTGCGGGCGTTCGATCTCGCCGACCGACAGGTTGACGCTGCAGAACAGCTTGCCGGCCAGGGGGTGGCGCTGGATCCATTCGGCCAGTTGCCGCGCCGACTGGGTCATCATCAGCAGGCCCAGGTCGTTCATCATGCCCAGGTCGGCGGTCAGGCCCAGGAATTCGTCCGGCGGGACCAGGCCGCGCTTGGGGTGACGCCAGCGCGCCAGGGCTTCGAAGCCCGCCACCGCTCCGGTCTTCAGGTTCACGATGGGCTGGAAGAAGGGCACGATCTCGCCGCGCACGAAGGCGTTCCGCAGATCCGCCTCCAGCGCCAGACGGCTCAGACTGTCGCTCTCCAGCGCCCGGCCATAGGCGGCCGATCCGCCGCGCCCGGCGCCCTTGGCCGATTCGACCGCCAGTTCGACCCGGCGCAACAGTTCCGAGGCGTCCGGCGCGTCCGGCCCGCCCTCGACCACCACGGCCCCGATGGAGACGGTCGGATAGATGTCGAAGCCCGCGACCCGCAGCGGCTGCTCCAGCGCCTCGCGCAGGCGAAAGCTGGCGTGTGAGGCGGTCTTCTGCACGATGACGGCGAACTCGTCCTCGCCGATCCGCGCAGGCGAGGCCTCCTTGGAGAAGGCGGCCGCCAGGCGCGACCCCAGGGCCGACAGCACCAGATCCGTCCGTTCGTGGCCCAGGGCCTCGTTCAGCCGCCTCAGACGGTCGACGTCGCCGACCACGATCTCGTATTCGCCGGCCTGGGTCAGGACCTCGCCGACCCGCGTGATGAAGGCCCGGCGATCCAGCAGGCCGGTCAGCGCATCCCGGTCCGACCCGGCGAACTTGGTCTCCAGCGCCACCACCCCGGCGGCGCGCAGCCCGTCCTCCAGCCAGACCCCGCGCCACATGCAGGTGTCGGATCCGCGCATGCGCAGGCGCACGGCGACCTCGGTCCCCTCGTCCTGGGGCTTCAGCATCTTCTCGGCCAGCGACCGGTCCTGCGGCAGGGTCGAGGCGACGAAGCCGGCGCCCGAGCATTCCGGCGCCAGCGGCCCCAGGCCCAGGACGCGCGTCGCGCCGGTGAACCGCAGTTGATCCTGCGACGGCGTCCAGACCCACAGGGCCGTATCGGCGGCCGCCAGCGCCTCGATGGCGCTCGTGGCGTCCCAGGCCAGGGATCGGGGTCGCGCGGTCAAAGCTGTCGCCCTCTCAAGACGGCGTCCGGCCGCCGCGATCGATCTCGTCCTCGACGAGGCCGAACAGCAGATGATCTGCCCACTCGCCGTTAATTTTCAAATAAGCCCGCGCCAGACCCTCGTTCTGGAAGCCGGATTTCTCTAGCACCCGGCGCGAGGCCTGGTTGGTCGGCAGGCAGGCCGCCTCCAGCCGGTGCAGTTTCAGCCGGTCGAAGGCGTAGCCGACCACCGCCCGCATCGCCGCCGTCGCATAGCCGCGCCCGGCGTAGGGCTGGCCGATCCAGTAGCCCAGGGTGCCGGTCTCGGCGACGCCGCGGCGCACGTTCGACAGGGTGACGGCGCCCGCCAGGGTCTTGCCGCCGTCGACGAAGATGAAAAACGGCCAGGCGTTGCCCAGCTCCATCTCCCGCGCATAGATCGACAGCCGACGCCGGAACGCGCCCTTGCTCAGATCGTCGTCCGGCCAGGCCGGCTCCCACGGTTGAAGATAGTCGCGCGACCCGTCGCGCAGGGCGGACCAGGCTGCATAATCGGACGCCCGCGGCGGCCTCAACAGCACGCCGTCGCCCCGGACCACGGGTCCGGCTACATCGCTCATCCAGTCCAGGAGGGCCATCGAAACACAACCTAGCGCGCCGCCGCCCGCTTGGCGACAGATGCACGCGAATCTGATCCGCGACGGAGTTTTGTTTCCGAGGCGTTACACTCAGACCGACGATCAGGAGCCCTTCATGGCCGCATCTTCGACCGACGCCGCCATCGCCGTGACCCGACTGGGCCTCGGCGCCCGCCCCGGCGAGATCGCGCGCGTCGCGGCCGATCCGCGCGCCTGGGCCCTGGCCCAGATCCGCTCCGAAGGCGCGCCTCAACCGGCCGGCCCCTTCGCTGATTCCGGCCAGCGGATGGCGGCTTTCCTCGACTATCAGGGCGATCGGGGCCAGCGGGCCGGCGCATCTGCGGACGCCGAGGCGGTGCGGACAGCGCGCCAGGCGGCCCGTCGCGCGCTCGCCGACGACACCGCCCAGGCCTTTCTGACGCGCGCCCGGCTGGGCGCCGCGACGGCTGACGGATTCGCCGAGCGGTGGGCCCTGTTCTGGGCCAACGCCCTGACCGTGTCGGCGGTCAAGTTCGACAGCGGCGCCTTCATCGACCTTTATGAGCGCGAGGCCGTCCGACCGAACGTCTTCGGCCGGTTCGAGGATCTGGTGGTCGCCGCCGAACAGCATCCGGCCATGCTTCTGTACCTCGACCAGGCGCGTTCGACCGGGCCGGACAGCCCGGCGGGGACGCGACGCAAGGTCGGACTGAACGAGAATCTGGCCCGCGAGATGCTGGAGCTTCACACCGTGGGCGCCGACGCCGGCTATACCCAGGCCGACGTCACAGAACTGGCCCGCGCCCTGACCGGCTGGTCGATCCCCCGGCCCCAGGATCGCCAGGCCGCGCCCGGCCGGGACCGCGCGCGCCGGGCGGCCCAGGCGGTTGAACCCGGCCCGAACGGCTTCGTCTTCCGCGCCAATATTCATGAGCCCGGCCCCCGCACCGTGATGGGCCGGACCTATGCGCAGAGAGGCGCGGCCCAGGGCGAGGCCATCCTGCGGGACCTGGCCCGGCATCCGGCCACGGCCCGGCGTCTGTCGCGACGGATCGCGGCCCATTTCGTCGCGGACACGCCGCCTGAACCCCTCGTGGCGCGGCTGGAGCAGGCCTGGCGCCGGTCCGACGGCGACCTGGCCCAGGTCGCGCGCGCCCTGGTCGAGGCCCCCGAGACCTGGACGCCCCAGCCGACCAAGATCAAGACGCCCTACGAGTTCATCGTCTCGACCCATCGGGCCCTGGACGTCCCGCCCCAGCGAATCCAGCCCCTGCGTCAGGCCCTGATTGAAATGGGCCAGCCCCCCTTCGCCGCGCCTTCGCCCGAGGGCTGGCCCGACACGGCGGCCGACTGGGCCGGTCCCGACGCCCTGGTCAAGCGCCTGAACTGGGCGCGGACCGCCGCCGAAACCGCCCGGACCGCCGACATCGCCGCCGCGGCGCGCGACGCCCTGGGCGACCGGCTGTCCGAACGCACCCGCCTCGCCGTCGCCCGCGCCGAAAGCCGGACCGAGGCCCTCACCCTTCTCCTGATGTCGCCGGAGTTCCAGCGCCGATGACCCGTCTCACCCTCGACCGCCGCGCCCTGCTGGGCGCCGCGACCGCCGGCATGGGCCTGGCCTTCGCCGGACGTGTCGCCGCCCAGACCGATGCCTCCCGCCCCAAACTGGTGGTGGTCATCGCCCGGGGCGCCATGGACGGGCTGTCCGTGACCATTCCCTACGCCGACCCCGACTATGTCCCCTTGCGCGGCGGCCTGGCGCTGGCGGCGCCGGGCGAACCGAACGGGGCGTTGGATCTCGCCGAGGGGTTCGGCCTGCACCCCGCCCTCGCCGGGCTGCACCGGCTGCACGATCAGGGCCAGATGCGGTTCGCCCCCGCCGTGGCCCTGCCGGTGCGGATCCGCTCGCATTTCGAGGCCCAGGACGTCCTGGAGAACGGCGGCGAGGCGCTGCGCCAACGCGAGGACGGCTGGCTGAACCGCGCCATCGTCGCGGCGGGCGGCGCGCGGCTGCAGGGCCTGTCGATCGGCGCCCAGACGCCCTTGATCCTGCGCGGCGACGCCCCGGTCTCCAGCTGGGCGCCGGGCGGCCGCGTCACGGGCGAGGACCGGATCGCCGCCCTGCTGCAGGACCTCTATGTCGACGATCCGATGCTGGGCCAGAACCTGGCGCGCGGTCTGGCGACCGAGGCCCTGGTCGCCGACGGTTCGGGCCAGACCGTCCGCCGCAACGACGTGGAGGCCCTGGGTCGCGCCGTCGCCAGGTTGATGACGGGGGCCGAGGGGGCCGATATCGTCGCCGTCTCCCTGGACGGCTGGGACACCCACGCGGGTCAGCGCGGCCAGCTCCAGACGCGGCTGACCGGTCTGGATCAGTTGATTTCAGGCTTGAAGGACGGGCTGGCCGACCAGTGGTCCCGCACCGTCGTGGTGGTCGCCACCGAGTTCGGCCGCACCGCCCGCGCCAACGGCACCCAGGGCACCGACCACGGCACGGGCTCGTCCCTGCTGCTGGCGGGGGGCGGTCTCAAGCCCGGCGGCCTGATCGGCGACTGGCCGACCCTGGCGGACAATCGCCTGTTCGAAGGGCGCGACCTGGCCCCGACCCTGGACATCAGATCCGTGTTCAAGGGCGTGTTGCGCGATCATATGGGCCTTGATCGCGCGGCCTTGGACACCCGCGTCTTCCCCGACAGCGCGGCCGAGGCGCCGACCCTGGCCGGCCTGGTCTGATCTCCAGGCCGGGCCAAGGGCCGTATCAGGCGACTTCGGTCTCGACCGGGATCTTGCAGATGCGGTTCAGATCGGCGCGGATCGAGCTGCCCTGGAAATGGGACATCTCGGCGCCGGAATAGCCTTCGGCCGACAGGGCCTTGACGACGTCGCCGGTGTTCAGACAGTCAGGAGTGCGGGCGAGCTGGTAGGCGCGCTCCACAACGTGGATGCGGTTCATGGTAGAGCCTTTGCGTGTACCAATCTAACGCGCTCCAAGCTGGACCGTTCCACCGACTGTAAAATCCTTGTTGCGGCCGCGCTTGCATTTGTCACGAAGACCTGAGTACATAGACTTCGTCGATCTCTCTGCGTAACGCCCACTCTCTCTGCGAACGCACGAGTCAAGGCCGCTCCCATTCAGACCCGACAGGCCGAAGGGGCGTTCCCTCGGTCAACTTCTAACGGAGGTCTCAAAATGGCTACCGGCACTGTCAAATGGTTCAACCCGACCAAGGGTTACGGCTTCATCCAACCCGACGACGGCGGCAAGGACGTCTTCGTCCACATCTCCGCCGTTGAAGGCGCTGGCCTGCGCGGCCTGGATGAAAACCAGAAGGTTTCCTACGAGCTGGAACGCGACAAGCGTTCGGGCAAGGAATCCGCTGGCCAGCTGCAAACCATCGGCTGATTTCAGCTTCACGGCTGATATGGCGACGGCGGCTCCGAAAGGAGCCGCCGTTTTCAATTGGGGCGTCGATTGATGCCGAACGAAAATGTATCGGGCGGCCGGATCACGAAAGTGGCTACCAGGCCTTGGCGAGACCAGAAGTTTCAGGTCCGCCATACTCCCAGACGAACCCCCTCGCGCCCACCGTGCAGCAAGCCGTTTCCGCGTCTCGGGCAAGGGCGCGAAGAAGATCAGACCGGCGGGCCTTCGTCTTTGCGAACATGCCGACGTCAAGGCCGATAACGATACGCCAACGATCATCTGGAGCGCGATCATTCGGCTCGACCGTTTCAACCTCGGGGCTCGTCACGAAAGAGGCGACGATGGTCTTGCCCTCATCAATGACGGCAGCCTCTGAGTGCCACCCGTGGTCTTCAGGCCATGCTTCCTCGAAGTTCCAGCCCGATTGGGCGAGAAGTGGCCTCACCTTTCTTTGAAGGTCAGCGCCGATAAGACCGTTAAGCGAAGCCGCCACGTCCTCCGGGGCGTCACGAAGGTTGGGCAGCGCAAACACCGCCGTCCAAGTCACCAGGCCCATATCCACTCCCCCTGAGTTGAGACGGTCCTACCTGGACGGGTTTAAAGAAGCCTGTACGGGAAGTCCGAAGAAGGACCAGGTCACGAGCGCCTCTCGATTGGCAGCCTCACCCCTTCGTCTTCTCGATCCACCCCGCGAACGCATCGAGGAACCCCTTCAGGAACTCCCGCGTCCCCTCGTTCTTCAGTGTCCCATCCTCTTCGTTCAGCAGACCGGCGACATTGCCGATATAGGCTTCCGGCTGCTGCATGGTGGGCATGTTCAGGAAGACCAGGGGCTGGCGCAGGTGGTGGTTGGCGCCGAAGGCGGCCAGGGCGCCGGGCGAGACGCTGACGATGGCGGCGGGCTTGGCCGCCCAGACGCTTTGGCCGTAGGGGCGCGAGCCGATGTCCAGGGCGTTCTTCAGGGCGCCGGGGATGGAGCGATTGTATTCCGGCGTCACGAACAGCACGGCCTGGGTCGTCGCCAACTCCTCGCGGAACCGCGACCAGGCCGCCGGCGGCGTCTCCGTATCCAGGTCGGGATTATACAGCGGCAGGTCGCCGATCTCGATCAGGTCCAGCTCCAGCTCGGGCGCGGCCAGGGCCTTCATCTCAAGGCCGATGGCGCGGGAATAGGAGCCCTCGCGCAGGCTGCCGACGATCAGGGCGACGCGGACGGACATGGAGGCGCTCCGGGTTTGGATGTTTCAAGCGTCAGCATAACAGATGCCGAGGGTGGATGTTCCCTACCCCCCGAACAGGGCCGCCGCGAACGCCTCCCCCGCCGGCGCCGCCGACTTCGGCCCCAGGACGGCGCTGGCCGCCTGTCCCCCCGCCAGCATCCGACCGCCGACCGCCCGCACGGCCTCGACCGTCTGGGCCTCCAGCTGTTCGGTCATGGAGAGGCTGGACCGGGGCGCGCCGAAGATCAGGGTCTGGGCCGCGTTGCGTCCCGCCCGACTCATCGGGTTCTCGTCCGACATCCACAGACCGGCCTTCATCACCGCCTTGGCCCGCGACAGTTCCTTTTCGGTCGGCCCGGTCTCGGCCAGGGCCCGCACCTCGCCCGCCGCCACCTGGGCCAGCTCTTTCGCCCGATCGGCCGCCGCCCCGGCGTAAATGCCCAGCACCCCGGTGTCCTCGTAAGGCTCCTGATAGGCGTCGATGGCGTAGGCCAGGCCCCGCTCCTCGCGCGCGCTCTGGAACAGGCGCGAGGCCATGCCCCCGCCCAGGATCTCGCCGAACAGGCGCATCGACGACAGGGCCGGGTCGG
Organism: Brevundimonas sp. TSRC1-1; assembly: GCF_049898245.1. Classification (NCBI taxonomy): domain Bacteria; kingdom Pseudomonadati; phylum Pseudomonadota; class Alphaproteobacteria; order Caulobacterales; family Caulobacteraceae; genus Brevundimonas; species Brevundimonas sp. TSRC1-1. Next base: position 108,472 of record NZ_JAFCXI010000001.1, on the reverse strand, counting down.
TCGCCGACAGCGCCGGCAGCTGGAACACCAGATTGGCCTGTTCGATCTTGCGCGTCAGGGTCGCATGCCCGCCGACGAAGGCCGCCGGCGCCGGCGCCGGAACCGGGGTCGCGACCGCGTCGCCGAACCAGCGCTCGGCCAGGGCCAGCAGCTCGCCCTCCTCCACCGCGCCGGACGCCGACACCACCATCCGGTCGGGCGAATAGAGCCGCGCGCGCCAGGCCTCGACCGTCGCCTTGTCCGCCGGCTTCAGGCTGTCGACCGAGCCCAGGATCGGCCGCCCCAGCGGCTGGCCGGCGAAGGCCCGCGTCTGGACCATCTCGAACACATGGTCGTCGGGCGTGTCGAAGGCCTCGGCGATCTCCTGGGCCACCACGTCCTTTTCGCGCTCGATCTCGGCGGGGTCGAGGGCAGGCCGGAACACCAGGTCCGACAGCACCTGCATGTTCAGCGCCAGGGTGCCCTCCAGCCCCCGCACCTCGAAACTGGTCCGCTCATAGCCGGTGGAGGCGTTGATCGTGCCGCCCTCGGCCTCGATCCGCTCGACGATCTCGCGCGCGGCCATGTCGCCGGCGCCCTTGAACACCAGATGCTCCAGCAGGTGCGACCAGCCGGAGCGATCCTCCGGCTCCCACCGGGCCCCGCCCTTGACGGTGACGACGACGGCCAGGGTCTTCAGGCCGGGCATGGGGTCGCAGATGACGCGGACGCCGTTGGACAGGGTGTGCAGGGTGGCGGTCAGGGGGTGTCTTTCTTCAGGCGTCTTCGAAGCAGGGCCACATAGAAGCCCGCCAGCACAATCGCCAGCCCGAACCAGGTCAGGGCGTAACCGAAATGATTGTTGGAAAAGGCCGCCGGCGGGGCGGACGGCTTCAGGGCGCCGAACTCGGGATTGGTCGGGCTGACGGCGAACACCGCCTCGGGCCGCACCGGGCCCTGGACCCCCAGGGCCTTGGCCATGGCCGCCGTGTCGCGGCCATAGAAGCGGCCGTTCGTCGGGGACGGCGTCATGCCGCCCGGCGGATCGAAGCGGCGGAACTCGCCGATCAGCACCAGCGGCAGGGTGGACTCCGCCACGCGCGGCCGGCCTGAAATCTCGTCGGCGACGAAGCCCCGGTCGATCAGCAGGCTGAAATCCGCATCGACGGGCCGGCAGGCCGAGATCAGCCGCACCCCCGCCACGCCGTCATGGATGGACTGCAGTTCGACATAGGGCGCGGTCGCCAGACCCGGACAGACGATCAACGCCTTGCGGAACTCCAGATCGCCCCCGTCCGGATCGGCCGCCAGCACCTGATCCAGCGGCGCGGGCGGTTTCGCCGCCGCCGCCTCGGACGCCGCGATCAGCCCCTCTTTCCACTTCAGCCGCTCGACCTGCCACAGGCCCAGCCCGATCAGCAGGACCAGGGCTGCGACCGTCAGCAGGGTCAATATCCAGGGAAACCGCCTCATATATCCTCCCCCGTGGAGCGAAGCGGATCGGGGGAGGGGGACCGCGCAGCGGTGGAGGGGGCGCTTTGGTTCCTGTACTGCAAACCGATCATCAGCCCGCGCCCCGGCCGCATCAGCGCCAGCGACAGGGCCACCACCAACGGCAACCAGACGATCAGGTGCAGCCACATGGGCGGATGGAATTTGATCTCGACCACCAGGGCCGAAAACCCGACCAGAAAGCCCGCGATCTGCATGATGAAACTGGCCGGCCCGTCGCCGGTCTGGATGGTGGCGTAGTCCAGCCCACAGGCCTCGCATCCCGCCCGCACCTTCAGGAAGCCGGCGAACAGACGCCCCTGGCCGCAGCGCGGGCACCGCCCCTTCAGTCCCGCCCGCACGGCGGAAACGGCGACGGCGGGAGACGATCCCTCGTCCCCCGCCGTCTCGATCTTGTCGGTGGTGTCCGGGATCAACCGAAGACGACGTAGACGAAGGCGAACAGGAACAGCCAGACCACGTCCACGAAATGCCAGTACCAGGCGGCCGCCTCGAAGCCGAAATGCTTCTGCGGGGTGAAATCGCCGGCCAGCAGACGGATCAGGCAGACCGCCAGGAAGATGGTGCCGATCAGGACGTGGAAGCCGTGGAAGCCGGTCGCCATGAAGAAGATCGACCCATACAGGCCCGAGTTGGCGGCTTCCTCGTTGAAGAACAGGTGCTCGTGCAGGATGTGATTGTATTCATAGGCCTGAACGCTGGTGAAGAAGACGCCTAGGAGCACGGTGATGACCAGGGCCAGCTTGGCGCCGCTGCGGTCGCCGACCTGGATCGCATGGTGGGCCCAGGTGACGGTGCAGCCGCTCAGCAGCAGGGTCACGGTGTTCAGCAGCGGCAGCTGCCAGGGCGACAGGACCTCGACCCCCTTGGGCGGCCAGGTGGACCAGGCCTTGGCCGTGTCCGCCCAGGTCCCGACTTCCGGCGTCAGCGCCCGCGATTCATGGAACAGGGCCATGTCGAAGAACATCCAGAAGAAGGCGACGAAGAACATCACCTCCGAGGCGATGAACAGGATCATGCCGTAGCGCAGGCCGATCGAGACGACCGGCGTATGGTCGCCCGCCTTGGATTCCTTGATCACGTCCGACCACCAGCCGATGGCCGACAGCAGCACCCCCGCCAAACCGGCGAAGAAGACGCCCGGCTTGCCTTCGGCCAGGAAGTTGGCGGCGATCGGCCCGTTCTCGGCCGGCGCCAGCCCCTTCATCCAGATCACGGCGCCGATGAACATGATGGTCGCCGCAATGGACGACAGCAGCGGCCACGGACTGGGCGGCACGAGGTGATAGTCGTGGTGCGGAGCGGCGTGCGCGTCGGCCATGCGTTTCATCTCTATATTGGGCTGGCGATGAACTCGCCTTATCCCCCAGCTATAACCGCCGCTTTTGCGTCGCGCCAGTGCGCCGCCGCCTTTCGGCCTTGATCGGAAACCATCCGGTCAATCTGTCGTGTTGGCCCGCACATAGTCCACGAACGCCCGCAGCGGCGGCGGGGTCAGCCGACGACCCGAATAATAGAGGAAAGGCCCCGAGAACGGCTGATGCCAATCGACCAGAACCGGCTCTAGCATGCCGCTGTCGATCAGGGGCTTCAGCCAATCCTCGAACAGGAAGATCACCCCGCCGCCCGCTGCGGCCGTATCGATCGCCAGATCCGCCGCGCCGTTGACGCTGAACACCAGCGGTCCCTTGGGATCGACCATCACCACCTCGCCGGCGCGCTCGAACTCCCACGGCGGAACCGCTCCGCTGGGGAACCGCCCTCGCAGACAGTCATGGTCCAGCAGATCGCGCGGGTGTTCGGGCCGCCCCCGCCGGTTCCAGTAGGTCGGCGCCGCGACACAGGCGAACCTCTGCTGGCGCGGGCCGATGGGCACGGCGATCATGTCCTGCTCCAGCCGCTCCTCGTAGCGGATGCCCGCGTCACACCCGGCCGCCAGCACGTCGACGAAACTCTCCTCCACGGTCAGATCCAGCCGGATGTCCGGATAGGCGGCCAGGAAGCCCGGCACGATGGCGGGCAGGACCAGCCGCGCCGCACTGGCCGGCACGTTCAGCCGCAGGGTTCCCGCCGGTCGGTCGCGCAGATCGCCGACTCCCTCCAGCGCCGCCTCCACCTCGGTCAGGGCCGGGGTCAGCCGATCAAGCAGTCTCTGCCCCGCCTCGGTCGGCGCCACGCTGCGCGTGGTCCGGTGCAGCAGTCGCACGCCCAGCCGCTCCTCCAGCCGCCGAACCGCCTCGCTCAGACTGGAGGCGCTGGTCCCGCCTAGCCGCGCGCCCTCGCGGAATCCGCCGGCGCGGGCCACCGCCATGAAGGCGTTCAGATCGCTGAGGTCCGGCTTCATTGTTCGTCTTTCCGCACAACCTGTCCGAACTTTGCCCGATTATCGCGCAGCCGCCCAGCGCCTAGATCGGCGTCGTCCCTCGAACGGAGCACGACCATGACCACCGACACCTTCATCGCCCACACCTTCACTCTCGGCGACCGCGTCGTGAACCGCCTCGGCTATGGCGCCATGCAGCTGGCCGGTCCCGGCGTCTTCGGCCCGCCCAGGGATCATGACGCCGCCCTGGCCGTGCTTCGCGAAGCCGTGGCCCTGGGCGTGAACCACATCGACACCAGCGACTTCTACGGCCCCCACGTCACCAACCGGCTGATCCGCGAGGCCCTGTCCCCCTATCCCGACGACCTGACCCTGGTGACCAAGATCGGAGCCCGGCGCGGACCGGACGGCGCCTGGCTGCCGGCCTTCTCGCCTCAGGATCTGATCGCGGCCGTCCACGACAATCTGCGCAACCTGGGCCGCGAGACGATGGACGTCGTCAATCTGCGCGTCATGTTCGACGTTCACGGCCCGGCCGAAGGCGCGATCGCCCCAATGCTGGAACCCCTGGCCGAACTTCAGCAGCAGGGCCTGGTGCGTCACGTGGGCCTCAGCAACGTCACCGCCGCCCAGGTCGCCGAGGGCCGCGCCATCTGCCCCATCGTCTGCGTCCAGAACCAGTACAACCTGGCCCACCGCAACGACGACGCCCTGATCGACGATCTGGCGCGCGACGGGATCGCCTATGTGCCCTTCTTCCCCCTGGGTGGCTTCAGCCCGCTTCAGTCCACCGCCCTGTCGGACGTGGCGGCGCGTGTGGAGGCCACGCCGATGCAGGTCGCCCTGGCCTGGCTGCTGCGCCGCTCGCCCAACATCCTGCTGATCCCCGGCACCTCTTCTGTCGCCCATCTGCGAGAGAACCTGGCCGCCGGCGCCCTGGTCCTGCCGGACGACGCCCTGGCCGATCTGGAGGGAATCGCCGGTCGCTGACCGAGGCCCCGACGTGCGGCAGAGGCGCCGCTTCGGGCACACCCGCGCCTTCAGGGCCTCAAAGGCCGTCTTCGAGAACACCGACAAGGGTTGCGGCGGATCGGTCGGATCGAACCAGCCGATCTCCGACAGCTTGTCCGGCTCGGTCAGCTGCGGCTCGCCGGAGAAGTCCCGCGTCACATAGATCAGCGACACCCAGTGCTGGCCGTCCGCCGGAATGATCTCTTCCGACAGGCACAGGAACTCGACCGCGCCGATCGTCAGGCCGCTCTCCTCTTCGGCCTCGCGACGCGCGGCCTCGGCGGAGATTTCCATGTGATCGACCTTGCCGCCGACGATATTCCAGTGTCCCGCCTCGGGCGCCTTCAGCCGCTTGCACAGCAGCACCCGCCCGTCGGCGCCCTGGATCACCAGCCCGCAACCGACGCCCGGAAAGTCCACACCCGGTCGGGCCATGGACTCAGGCGTTCGGCCCCGTCGGCGCATCGACCGACGGATAGAAGGTGTAGCTCAGGGTGATCTCGCGCGCGCCCCTGGCTTCGCGATCCGTGGCCAGTTCGGGGGCGATGAAATACTGGACCGGGAATTGGCGCGTCTCGCCCGCCGCCAGGGTCTGATCCGAGAAGCAGAAGCACTGCAGCTTCTGGAAATAGGGGCCGGTGTATTCAGGCACGACATTGTACCCGGCCCGCACCTGGATCGGCTGGTCCGAGGTGTTGGTGACATCGAAATAGGCCAGGCCCGTCTCGCCGATCCGCACCCTTTGGGTCGTCTGTTCGGCGCGGAAGGTCATGGGCAGGCCGCGCACGTTTGTGTCGAACCGCACCAGCACCGTCTGGTCCAGCACCGTGTCCGGCGCCTTTTCGGCGCGGCGCACCGTGCCGTCGAAGCCCGTGACCTGGCAGAACATCCGGTACAGGGGCACAGCCGCGAAGGCCGCGCCCGTCATCCCCATCACGCCCAGGACGCAGACGATGGCGATCAGGTTCTTGCGGCCGGGATTGTTCATCGCGGCGCCCCCGTCGCCTCTTGCAACAGGGCGCGCTCGGCCGCCTGGTTCTGTTGCAGGCGCAGGACCGTGGTGGTGAAGACCAGGACGATGAAGGCCACCAGGGCCGCCGCGATCCAGACATTGCGGCGCTTGCGGGCGCGCAGTTCCTCAGGGCTCAGACGCATGGCTCAGGCTCCCAGGCCCGCCACCGCCTCGACCAGGAAGGCCGAGAACAGGGCGACCAGATACAGGATCGAAAAGGCGAACAGGTCACGCGCCGGTTTGGCCTGGACCTTCACATCATACAATGCGGCCTCGCGTCCCACGGTGTCGGCCTTGTCCGGCTCGTCGCCGGCGCGCGAGCGGTACAGCCGCCAGGCCAGGCCCAGGAAGCCCAGGCCGCCGGCGACCGACACTACGGCGTAGATCATCCCGCCCATGCCCACCAGGGCCGGGGCTACGGCCGAGGCCACGAAGACCAGCGAATAGATCAGAATCTGCAGCCGGGTGGACCTGGCCCCCCGCGCCACCGGCATCATCGGTATGCCCGCCTTGGCGTAGTCGCCGGCCGAATACAGGGCCAAAGCCCAGGAGTGCGGCGGGGTCCACAGGAAGATGATCAGGAACAGCAGCCAGGCCTGCCACGGCGCCTGGCCCGTCGCCGCCGCCCAGCCGATCACCGGCGGAAAGGCGCCCGCCGCCCCGCCGATGACGATGTTCTGCGGCGTCCTGCGCTTCAGCAACAGGGTGTAGAAGCCGGCGTAATAGACGATGGTCAGGGCCAGCAGACCGGCCGCGAACCAGTTGGTGTTCATCCCCAGCAGCATGACCGAGAACAGGCTGAGGATGACGCCATAGGCCATGGCGTCATTCTTTCTGACCCGCCCCGCCGCAACCGGCCGACCGCGCGTGCGCCGCATCAGGGCGTCGGTCTCGCCCTCCAGCGCCATGTTCAGCGACCCGGCGGCGCCCGCGCCCACGGCGATGCACAGGATGGCGATGGCGGCGACCAGCGGGTTCATCGACCCCGGCGCCATGACCAGTCCGGTCGCGGCAGTGAAGACCACCACCGACATGACGCGCGGCTTCAGCAGCTGGAAGAAGTCTTCCGGCTGGGCGGTCGAGAGCGCGGGGCGGGTCTGGACGTCCTGGGTCATGGGTTCGGGTGTCATGGGTGAGGGCCGCATAGCATACCCCAAAGCAGAAGGCCGCCCCTTCCGTGGAAAGAGCGGCCCGCCGTTCGGGATGTCAGCCCGGGATCAGTGCTCGGCGCCCTTGACCACCGGCAGTTCGTTGAACTGGTGGGTCGGCGGCGGCGAGGACAGGGTCCATTCCAGGGTCGTGGCGCCCTCGCCCCACGGATTGGCGACGCCCGGCCGGCGGCGAATGGCGGCCTCGGCCAGCATGACCAGGAAGACCAGCACCCCCACGGCCGTGATCGCGTAACCGATCGACGAGATCTGGTTCCACAGGGTGAAGGCGTCCGGGTAGTCGATATAGCGGCGCGGCATCCCCTGCAGGCCCAGGAAATGCTGCGGGAAGAACACCAGGTTCACGCCCACGAACATGATCCAGAAATGGGTCGCGCCCAGGAACTCGTTGTACTTCACCCCGAACATCTTCTCGAACCAGTAGTAGAAGCCCGCGAAGATGGCGAAGACGGCGCCCAGCGACAGCACATAGTGGAAGTGGGCCACCACGTAATAGGTGTCGTGCAGGCTGTAATCGATGCCGGCGTTCGACAGGACCACGCCGGTCACCCCGCCGACGGTGAACAGGAAGATGAAGCCGATGGCCCACAGCATGGGCGTCTTGAAGCTGATGGACCCGCCCCACATGGTGGCGATCCAGCTGAAGATCTTCACCCCGGTCGGCACGGCGATGATCATCGTCGCGGCGATGAAATAGGCGCGCAGGTTCACGCTCATTCCGACCGTGTACATGTGGTGCGCCCAGACGACGAAGCCGACGAAGCCGATGGCCACCATGGCGTAGGCCATGGCCAGGTATCCGAACACCGGCTTGCGGCTGAAGGTCGAGACGATGTGGCTGATGATGCCGAAGCCCGGCAGGATCAGGATGTAGACCTCCGGGTGGCCGAAGAACCAGAACAGGTGCTGGTACATGATCGGGTCGCCGCCGCCAGCCGGGTCGAAGAAGTGGGTGCCGAAGTTGCGGTCGGTCAGCAGCATGGTGATGGCGCCGGCCAGGACGGGCAGCGACAGCAGCAGCAGGAAGGCGGTGATCAGCACCGACCAGGCGAACAGCGGCATCCGGTGCAGGGTCATGCCCGGCGCGCGCATGTTCAGGATGGTGGTGATGAAGTTGATCGCGCCCAGGATGGAGCTGGCGCCCGCGACGTGCAGGGCGAAGATGGCCAGGTCGAAGGCCGGGCCGACGTGGCCCACCGTCGACAGGGGCGGATAGGCCGTCCAGCCCCCGCCGAAGCCCTTGCCCGGCCCGCCGTCGACGAACATCGACAGGATCAACAGGCACCAGGCGGCGACCAGCAGCCAGAAGGAGATGTTGTTCATGCGCGGGAAGGCCATGTCCGGCGCCCCGATCATGATCGGCACGAACCAGTTGCCGAAGCCGCCGATCATGGCGGGCATGACCATGAAGAAGATCATGATCAGGGCGTGGGCGGTGACCACCGCATTATAGCCGTGCTTGGACTGCTCCACGAGACCCAGAAGCTGGATCGACGAGCCTTCCCTGAAGATCTGGATTCCCGGCTCGGCCAGCTCCCAGCGGATCAGGCCCGACAGCGCCCCGCCCACGATTCCCGCCATGATGGCGAACATCAGATACAGGGTGCCGATGTCCTTGTGATTGGTGGACAGGAACCAGCGCGTGAAGAAGCCCACCTTGTGATCGTCGTGGTGGTGGGCGTCGTGGGCGGGAAGGACGTCGCGGGTCGAAACGGTTGCGTCAGCCATGGAACTGCTCGCCTCTTACTGGGCGGCCGGCGCGGCGGGGGCCGCGGCGGGAGCGGGTTGAACGGTCGGCGCGGTCGGCGTCGTCGCCGTCTGGGCGGTGGGTATGCCGGTCTGGGCGCCGGCTTCGGGGCCGGTCGTCGCCGTCCCGACCACGGGGGCGCCGGTCGTGCCGGCCTCGACCTGGGCGGCGGTTCCGCCCGGCGCGGCCTCGGCCGTCTTCGGCGTCATGGAGCCGCCCTTGGAGGCGATCCAGCGTTCGAACTCGGCCTGGGTCACGACATTGATCTGGATCGGCATGAAGGCGTGATCGACGCCGCACAGTTCCGAGCACTGGCCGTAGAAGACGCCGGTGCGCTCGGCCTTGAACCAGGTCTCGTTGACCCGGCCGGGCACGGCGTCGGTCTTCAGGCCGAAGGCCGGCAGGGCCACGGCGTGGATGACGTCGGACGCCGTGATCAGCAGACGCACCGTCTTGCCGACCGGCACCACCATCGGCTCGTCCGCCGCCAGGCGATAGACGGCGTGCGACAGGCCGCGCTCGGCCAGTTCGCCTTCCGGCACCATGTTGGAGATGTATTCGGCCACGCCCTGGTCGGGATATTCATAGGCCCAGTTCCACTGGTTGCCCGTGACCTTCACCGTCAAATCCGGTTCCGGCATGTCGTGATAGGCGAACAGCAGGCGGAAGGAGAACAGCGAAATCCCCACCAGGATCACCACCGGCAGAACGGTCCAGATGATCTCGACCGTGGTGTTGTGGCTCCAGCGCGCGGGCGTCGGATTGGATCTCTTGTTGTAGCGGAACACGATCCAGGCCAGCAGGCCCAGCACCAGCAGGGTGATGCCGGTGATGACGGGCATCAGGACGATGTCATGGAACCAGATGGCGTCGTGCTTCAGCGGCGCGGCGGCCGGCTGAAGATCGATGCCGCCCGGCGTCGGCTGGCCCATCAGATCCTGCGCCCACGTCGGCGCGGCGGAGAACAGTGCGATCCCGACGGCTGTCGTCGCCGCCGTCGCTCCTGCCTTCGCTCTTCCCAGGGCTCGCGTCCCCATTCCCATACGAAGTCCCCACAATATCGTTTTTCAGCAGAGACTTGAGAACGAATCTCAAGTCTTCGCGCGGGCATGTTCTCCACCCGTCACTTCCTTGAGTCCCTATCGGATCGCCCTTCGCTTGCCAAGCGATCCCCGCTCCATCCGCCGCAAACTCGCCCCAAACCCGTCCGCCTCCTCATCGAACCCCGTTGGATTAAACCTTCGTCATGTTTAAACAGGTACCTTGTGTCGCAAGGTACCTTGTCGTACTCAATCTCCGTCAAAGGAGACATTGAGGTGACCGAAACCATCGAGATACAGCTGAAGAAGGGGGTTCTGGGACTTTGCGTCCTGGCGCTTCTGAACCGGGCCGACAGCTACGCCTACGAGATCGCCAGCCGCCTGTCGGACGCGATCGATATGGGGGAAGGCACCATCTACCCCCTGATGCGGCGGATGCAGTCGGACGGACAGGTCGAGACCTATCTGGTCGAATCTTCGTCCGGCCCGTCCCGCAAATACTATCGCCTGACCGACGCCGGACGGACGGCCCTCGCCGCCCAGACCGCCGAATGGTCGGCCTTCACCCAGGCCGTCGACGCCGTCTTGGCCAGCGACGCGAACACGATCCAGGCTTCGGCGCCCCAGGCGGCCGAGGCTCAACCGGAGGAAACGGAACAATGACGCGTGCGGAATTCATCGCCCGTCTCAGAAGCGGACTGGTCGGATTGCCGACCGCCACGGCGGCCGACATCGTCGCCGACTATGAGACCCATTTCGCCGACGGTCTGGCCGCCGGCCGCACCGAGGCCGAGGTGGCCGCCGCCCTGGGCGATCCGGGCCGGCTGGCCCGCGAACTGAAGGCCGAGGCCGGGATCCAGCGCTGGCGCCAGGAGAAGAACCCCTCCGCCGCCGCGGCCGCCGTCTTCGCCGTCCTGGGCCTGGGGGCAGTCGACATCCTGATCCTCCTGCCCATTCTGATGGGCGTGGTCGGGACCCTCTTCGGCTTCTTCATCGCCGCCATCGCCCTGTTCATCTCGGGCGGCGGCGTCATGGTGGCCGGTCCGTTCGCCGGCTTCCCCGGCGGCCCGTTCGCGGCGGTCCTGATGGGTCTGGGCCTGATGGCCGGGGCCGTCTTCATCGGCGCCCTTCTGACCATCGTCACCATCTGGCTGGTCAACGGGATCGTCTGGTTCGCCCGCCTGCACTACCGGCTGCTCAAGCCGGCGCTCGAACCCCAAACTGAAACCCAATCTGACGTCTCGAGCACGGGAGGCTCGCTATGATCCGCACACTGTTCATCATCGCCGGCGCCGCCCTGGTGCTCTGCATGGTCACCCTGGGCGGCGCCATCGCCCTCGGCGGCCACGACCTGCAACGCCACGGCTGGGCCTGGACCATCAAGGACCGGGACGGCGAGTCGATCCGCTTCGAACGGGTCAGGGGCGGCGGGACCGACGATCTCGGCCCCTTCACCACCCGCACCCTGGCCTGGACCGGCGGCGAGGCCCTGACCATCGATTCCAGCATCGACGTCGAATACGTCCAGGGGCCGGCCAACACCGTGGTCATCACCGGGCCCAAGGGGCTGACCGACCGCGTCACCCTGACGGATGGCCGCCTGTCCATGGGCGACGGCGACGAACGGATCGTGTTCGGCTGGGACAACGGAAACTTCTCCGCCCGGTCGGAACGCGACGAACTGCGCGTCGTCGTCACGGCGCCCAATGTCCGCCGCTTCGCCTCCAACGGCTCGGGCGACCTGGACATCAGCGGCTATGACCAGCCCTCGATGGCCCTGTCGATCTCGGGTTCGGCCGATGTCACCGCCTCGGGCCGCACCGACGCCCTGGACCTCGACATCGCCGGCTCGGGCGACGCCGATCTTCGGGCTCTGGACGCCAAGGACGCCAAGGTCGACATCGCCGGCTCCGGCGACGCCGACATCGCCCCCACCGGCGACGTCCAGGTCAGCATCGCGGGCTCCGGCGACGTCAGCCTGGCGACCCGCCCCGCCAAGCTGACCAGCGAAATCGCCGGCTCCGGCGACGTCTACCAGAACTGAAAGGACCAGCCCCTCCCTCGCTTGCGGGGGAGGGTCTGCGACTGCATGAACGTGGTGCGGGGCTGAACCTTACAGGCCCCCTCCGTCTCGCCGGCTTCGCCGGCGATCCACCTCCCCCAAGGGGGAGGAATGCGAGCACCGAAATCCTCCCCCCCTTGGGGGAGGTGGCGCGGCGCAGAGCGCCGTGACGGAGGGGGCCCGAACGGCGCCAACTGTCACAATGACGCTGGTCTCACCCCAGCAATTCCAACCCCTTGTCAGATTCTCGCCCCGACTTCCCCGCCAGGGTTTCCCCGCCCCCTATAATCACGCCCGGTCTCGTCGCTTGGAGGGCTCGCTTGGCCTGCGACCTTGCGGCGGCGAGAGCGGATGGAACGGGAGCGGGGGTGCAACTCCTCCGCGCCGGCGGCGTCTCAAAACGCCGTCGGAGGGTCGAGGGGGATACTCGATCGCACTCGGGACGGTTCTTCGCAGGGACCGCCGACCCGTCGCAGGCTTATGGGGTTAGGCGATAAGACCGCCACCGCTCGGCGCCCCGAGCTTGCAGGCCAACCATTCGCGCGGGGCGTCAAACCTTCGTCGAAACGGTATTTCTAGATCAAACTCCGGGCGAAGGCCCGGCGCCCCGCCCAGCCCTCCGCTTCCAAAGGGCCTCCAACTCCGCCGAAGGGACGGAGCGTTTCGTCACGCCTTCACCCTGCCCTTCATTCCCGCTAAGCCATGCCCATGACCTCCGCCCCTCTTCCCGACGCCGGCGCCAACTGGGTGGATCGCCATGCGCCGCAGCGGCTGAAGCCCTGGCTGAAGCTGGGCCGGTTCGACCGGCCCATCGGCATCTGGCTGCTGCTCCTGCCCGGCTGGCAGGGCGTCACCCTCGCCCTGGCCCAGTATCGGCAGGCGCCCGGCCTCTATGACCTGTGGCTGTTCGTCGGTTTCGGGATCGGCGCCTGTCTGATGCGCGCCGCCGGTTGCGCCTTCAACGACATCGTCGATCGCGACTTCGACGCCCAGGTCGCCCGCACCGCCCTACGCCCCATCCCCGCCGGCCTGATCAGCGTCAAACAGGCCTGGGCCTTCGTGATCGGCTGCAGCCTGATCAGCCTGCTGATCCTGCTGACCCTGCCCGTCGTCGCCATTGCCCTCGGCGTCGGCTCCCTGGCCCTGGTCGCCGCCTATCCTTTCATGAAGCGGATCACCTGGTGGCCCCAGGCCTGGCTGGGCCTGACCTTCAACTGGGGCGCCCTGATGGGGTTTGCGGCGGCGGTCCCGCTGGTCGCCGGAACTCTGAGCCCCGCCTTCCTCGCCTATCCGACAGGCATCGGCGGCGTCGCAATTCACGTCACCGGCTGGGCGCCCGCCATCCTCCTCTACCTCGGCGGCGTCTTCTGGACCCTGGGCTACGACACCATCTACGCCCTGCAAGACATCGAGGACGACGCCATGGTCGGCGTCAAATCCTCCGCTCGCCGCCTGGCCTCGGCCGTGCGTCCCGGCGTGGCCGTCTTCTATCTCATCAGCCTGGTCCTGGCCGTCCTGGCCGGTCTGTCAGCCGGACTCGGCCCCCTGTTCTGGCTGGGTCTGGCCGCCTACGCCGCCCACCTGGCCCGCCAGGTCGTCCGCCTCGACCGCACCGACGGCGCCCTGGCGCTGAACCTGTTCAAGTCCAATCGCGAGGCCGGCTTCATCCTGCTGGCCGCCCTCGCCCTCGGATCCATCGGCCTGTGAAGGAGTCTCCCATGAACCGTTCCGTTCGCATCCTGCTGCTGTCCGTCGCCGTCGCGGCCACCGTCGCCGCCTGCCAAAGGCGCGACGACAAGGTCGAGGCCCCGGCCCCCGCCCCGGCCGCGCCCGCCCCCGTCAACCCGGCCGCAGCCGGCGCGCCGATGAGTTTCGACTCCAAGACCCAGTACGCCACGGTCAAACTGACCCTGCCGGACGCGATCAAGTCCAAGCCCGACCTGCACGCCCCCCTCTACGCCGCCGCCGTGCGCGACCTGCGCCAGTTCTCCGAAGGCGCCCAGGCCGACCTGTCCGAGGCCGGCGGCGGCCCCGGCGGCTACGAGAAGACCATCGCCTTCGACCCCGGCGCCGAGACCGGCAAGCTGTTCAGCCTGGCCCGCACCGATTTCGAGTTCACCGGCGGCGCCCACCCCAACACCAGCTTCTCGGCCGTGCTGTGGGACAAGGCGATGAAGAAGCGGCTGGGCTTCGCCGACCTGTTCCGCCCGGGCGCCGATCTGGCGGGCCTGGACAAGGCCCTGTGCGACGCCGCCAACGCCGCCAAACAGGCCCGCTCGCCGGGGTCGGAGACCGCGACCCTGGGCGGCAAGATGTGGACCTGCCCCAAGGCCGTCGCCACCCCCTTCGTCCTGACGCCGGGCACGACGCCGGGCAAGGCGGGCGGGATCACCTTCCTGCTGGGCGCCTATCAGATCGGCCCCTATTCGGACGGCCCCTACCAGATCGCCCTGCCCCAGTCGGTCTTCCGCTCCCTGCTGAGCCCCGCCTACGCCGACGAGTTCGCCGGCGCGCCGGTCAAGGCGGGGGACGTGACGCCGAAGAACGGCTGATCAGTCGGCCAGGAACTGATCCACCAGTTCGGCGAACCGCTGGGGCTGGTCGGCCATGATGAAATGCCGGCTGCCGTCGACGCGGATCAGCTTGACGCCGGGCAGGGCCGCATATTCGTGACCCCAGGCCTGATCCGCCTGGGCGGCGGGCGCCCCGCCGTCGGCGTCCGAGGCGTAGAGGGCGGTCACCGGCACGCTCAGGCTCGCAAGACCTGGCCGCGCATCCGTCAGCAGAACGTCCCGCATGGCCGCCGCCATGGCCTTGCGGTCCGACCCGGTCGTCCAGTCGACCAGCCTGACCCGCAATGCCGCGTCCCGCGTCATGCCCTGGGCGCTGCCGACCTGGGCGGCGCGGAACGACTCGTCCGAGAGGGCCAGAAGGGTCTGCGCCGTCTGTTCCGCCGCCGGCCTCATGGCCTCGACCGTCACCTGCGGCCCCCGCAGCGCGCCGAAGAAGGGCAAACTGTCCACGCTCATCAACCGGCCGACAGCCTCAGGATGCTGCTGGGCCAGCACCAGTCCCGCCAGGGCGCCCATCGAATGACCGATCACCGCCGGCCGCTCCAACCCTTGGCTGCGGATGTAGCGGTCCAGTTCGTCGACCACCGGCTGGACGAAGGGGCCGTCGCCATGACTCCAGGCCTCGCCGGCGAAGCCCGCCAGCTGCACCAGATGGACCCGGTGCGTCGCCTTCAGCCGATCCGCCGTGGCGCGCCACACCTCCCGCGAACAGCCGAAGCCGGGGATCAGGATCACATCGGGGCCGGCTCCCACCACCTCCACGGACAGGCGGTCCGAGACGAAGGCGGACGCCTGGGCGCTTGGCTGGGCGAAGGCGGCGGTGACGCCGACCACCAACGACGGGGTGCAGACCGCCAGACCGAACAGTGCGGCGCGCAGGCGCGGGCGCGCCTTGAAGAAGGCGTTGAACATCGGATGTCTCCCTTGGATTTTAGGTTTGGTCCGCCGCCCTCAGGCGTGCGGGTTCTCGAAAATCTCTTCCACCGGCCGCTCGAAGACCGCCGCGATCCGGTAGGCCAGATCCAGCGACGGATCGTGCCGCTCGGTCTCCAGGGCGATCACCGCCTGTCGCGACACGCCCAGCGCCTGGCCCAACTGCTCCTGGGTCCAGCCGCGCTCGACGCGCAGCAGTTTCAGCCGGTTCTTCATCGGCTGCTCCGGATGAAGGGCGAGACGACCCCGAACATCCCCCAGAACAGCGGCAACACCAGCCAGGTCTCTATATGGGCCGCGCCGGCGAAACTCTCGCCAAAGCCCCAGAAGGTCGCAATCGCCAGGGTTAGGCCGGCGGCGACAATGAACTGTTTCGCCATCACGCCACGCACGAACTCATCGCTTTCCCGCATCAGGGCCAGAACGGCCCAGATCTGGCCGATCACCGGCGCTGAAACCGCCGCCGCCAACAGCCAGGCCGCAGGCTTTCCCATCACTTCGTCGAAGGCGTCGGTCGTCATCATGGCCACGCAGATTGCGACATATGGGAGGGTGAAGGCCATGATGCGAATGACGTATCGCCGGTGCGCCGGGGTGGTCGATTTTCCGAAAGACAACATGTCCGCCTCCTTGTGTAAGGCTAACCTTACATCGATCAAATGTCATGTCAACCTGACTTTTTGTAAGGAACACCACACATCATCGCATTGCTTTGTCCAGACCCGCCTTAGGGACTAGACTGCCGCCATGCCCGCCGCCCCGCGCATAGCCGCATCCGCCCTGTTCACGCCCGAGGAATGGGCTCCGTTCCAGGCCCGCTCGGCCTGGGTCGGGCCGCTTCTGGTGGCGCATTGCTGGACCGTGATCGCCGCGGCGGTCGTCGCGGGGGTGCTGATCCCCTGGCTGATCCCGCTGTGCGTCATGGTGATCGGCACGCGCCAGCTGGGCCTGGCGATCCTGATGCACGAGGCGGCGCACGGCGGCCTGTCCCGGAACCTGCGGCTGAACGATTTCCTCGGCCACTGGCTGTGCGCCGTGCCCATCGGCGCCAGCCTGACCGCCTATCGCCCCTATCACCTGGCCCACCACCGCTTCGCCCAACAGCCGGAGGATCCCGACCTGATGCTGTCGGCGCCCTTTCCTGTCTCGCCCGCCTCCCTGCGGCGCAAGCTGATCCGCGACCTGACCGGCCAGACCTTCTTCAAGCAGCGGGTGCTGCTGCCGCTGGCCCAAAGGCGCTCAGGCAGCCCGAAGGGCGATGGCGCACAAACAATGAGCGATAGCGCCCACCAATATGAGGCCGTCGTCACCGGCCGCTCGGTCCTGCCCTTCCTCGCCTTCAACGCCGTCCTGCTGGCGGGCTTCGTCGCGGCGGGGGTCTGGTGGGCCTTCTTCGCCTTGTGGCTGCTGCCGATGGCGACCTGGTTCCCGATGGTGACGCGGCTGAGAAACATCGCCGAACACGCCTGCGTCGAGGGCTCGGCCGCCGACGCCTTCCGCGCCGCCCGCACCACCCGCGCCGCCTGGTGGGAGCGCGCCTTCATCGCCCCCTACTGGGTCAATTTCCACGCCGAACATCACCTGTTCATGCATGTGCCGTGCTGGAAGCTGCCGGCCCTGCACCGCGCCGTCCACACCCGTCCCCAGGCCGCCGGCATGGAGGTCGCGCCCGGGTATGCCGACGTGCTGAAGACCGCGACGCGTCGCCGGGCATGACCATCCCCGATCCGGCCGCCTTCATCCACGCCAACACACGTCTCCAGCCCGTGCCCCATGCGCCGGAAATCTCGCTGTGGCTGGCGGACGAGATCACGCCGATCTGGCGCATGACGGAAGAGGAACTGGGCGAACTGGGCCTGCCGCCGCCCTTCTGGGCCTTCGCCTGGGCCGGCGGTCAGGCGCTGAGCCGCTATCTGCTGGATCACCCGCAAGAGGTCGTCGGCAAGCGGGTGCTGGACTTCGCGACCGGTTCGGGCCTGGTCGGGGTGGCGGCCATGCGGGCGGGCGCCGCCTCGGTCCTGTGCGCCGACATCGATCCCTTCTGCCAGGCCGCCGTCGCCGCCAACGCCCAGGCCAACGGCGTGGCCCTGGGCTTCACCCCGCTCAATCTGCTGGACGCCCCGCCGCCGGCCGTGGACGTCATCTGCGCCGGCGACATCTGCTACGAAAAGCCGATGACAGAGGCCGTGCTGGCCTGGCTGGGCCAGGCCCGCGCCGCTGGAACCCGGGTCCTGATCGGCGACCCCGGCCGCACCTATTTCCCCCGTTCGGGCCTGGATTTCCTGGCGGAATACAGCGTGCCGACGACCAGAGAGCTGGAGGACCTGGAAATCAAGCGATCCTCCGTCTGGGCCATGCCCTGAGGTCACGGCGCGGCCGCGCTTGCCCCTCGCGCCGTCGCCGCCCATCTTCAAGGACATGAGACTGATCGCGACCCTTTCCATAGTGATCGCCGCCATGGCCTCCAGCGCCGTGGCGCAAACCCCGCCCTATGTCCCGCCTTACGCCGCGCCCTACGGCGCCTATCCCGGCGGCGGTCCTGCGGCGATCGCCGACCAGCATCGCTATGAAAACGACCGGCTGCGGCGACAATCCGAGGCCAACGCCGCCCTGGCCCGACAGCAGCAGATCGAAACCCGTCAGCGCCTGATGCAGATCGAGGCCGCGCGCGAACCGACCGTGTCGCCGGCCGTCCCCGCCCGCACCCTGTATGACGTCGCCCAGGAGCGCAGCCTGCGCGAAGGCGCCGCCGCTCGTCGCCAACAGACCCGCCAGGGCGTGACCCAGATCGACGACTGGCTGGATCGGCCGAACTGACGCATCCCTTCCCTTGCCTCCGCGTTCCGGCCTAGCTTCAAGACGGATCAGGCGGAGGGAACGGGCATGCGCTGGCAGGGCGGACGGACAGGCGGCGGCGGGGTCGAGGATCGGCGCGGTCTCGGCGGCGGGGCGCTGGCGGGCGGCGGGATCGGCGTCGGGGTCCTGGCGATCATCGGCTATCTCGTGTTCGGCATAGATCCGGCGACAACAACCCAGTTGGCCAGCCAGTTCGGCGGCGTCGGCGCCGAGCAGCAGCAGGGTCAGGTCGGGACGCCTGAAGATCAGGCCGGTCGGTTCGTCGATGTCGTCGGGGGCAATATCAACGACGTCTGGACCCAGAAGCTGAACGGCTACGAACCGCCCAAGGTGGTCATCTATGAACAGGGCACATCGACCGGCTGCGGCTATGGCCAATCGGCCATGGGCCCCTTCTATTGCCCGACCGACAGGACCGTCTATCTGGACCTGGGCTTCTGGCAGGAGATGGAGACGCAACTGGGCGCCTCGGGCGCTGACTTCGCCCGCGCCTATGTCATCGCCCACGAGTTCGGCCACCACGTCCAGACCCTGACCGGAACCTCGGCCCAGGTCCGTCAGGCCCAGCAGCGCGCGCAGGGGGAAGCCGAAGCCAACCAGTA
Organism: Brevundimonas sp. TSRC1-1; assembly: GCF_049898245.1. Lineage (NCBI taxonomy): Bacteria > Pseudomonadati > Pseudomonadota > Alphaproteobacteria > Caulobacterales > Caulobacteraceae > Brevundimonas > Brevundimonas sp. TSRC1-1. The sequence goes on along the minus strand of NZ_JAFCXI010000001.1, from coordinate 89,653 downwards.
TTCCGTCGCGCTGGAGCTTCAGGCCGATTGCTACGCCGGCGTCTGGGCCAGAAACGCCTCGGCCGTCTCGAACGGCCAGGTCGCCCTGGAGCCCGGCGACATCGAGGAAGGCATGAAGACCGCCCAGGCCATCGGCGACGACACCCTGCAACGCCGGGGCGGCGGGCGCGTTTCGCCAGAGAGCTTCACCCACGGCTCCGCAGCCCAGCGGGTCGAGTGGCTGCAACGCGGCTATCAGTCGGGCGACCCGGCCGTCTGCGACACCTTCAGCGGCGCCTGAACAAGGGTTTCGGTGATGGATTCTGCGGGTTGCGGGTGTGGTCCCGCGCCCCTAACACCGCCTCGCGCGCCCCCGCGACGCACAGACCGACGGATACATTCCCATGCACGCTCGCGCCGGCCGCCAGGCCCTACCGGAAGACCTGATCGACCTCGACGCCCTGATCGGCGCCTATGGATCCGGCCGGCCCGACATGGCCGACCCGGCCCAGCGGGTGGTGTTCGGCACCTCGGGACACCGGGGCTCGGCTCTGGACGGCGCCTTTACCGAGAGCCACATCCTGGCCATCGCCCAGGCGGTCGCCGAATATCGCGCGGCGCAGGGGATCGACGGCCCGCTGTTCGTTGGGCGCGACACCCACGGCCTGTCCGAACCCGCCTGGCGCACGACGCTGGAGGTGCTGGTCGGCAATGGCGTCGAGGTGCTGATCGACGCCCGTGACGGCTTCACCCCGACCCCGGCCGTGTCCCACGCCATCCTGGCCTACAACCGCGCCAATACGCGCCAGGCCGACGGGATCCTGATCACCCCGTCGCACAATCCGCCCCGCGACGGCGGCATCAAATACAATCCCCCCTCCGGCGGTCCGGCCGGGAGCGACGCCACCGGCGCCATCGCCGCCCGCGCCAATCAGCTGATCGAGGGCGGTCTGGTCGAGGTGAAGCGCGTCCCGTTCGACCGGGCTTACGCCACGGCGGGCCGGTTCGACTTCATGGGCGCCTATATCGACGACCTGCCCAGCGTGCTGGACCTGGACGCCATCCGCGACGCCGGGGTCCGCATGGGGGCCGATCCGCTGGGCGGAGCGGCCGTGGCCTATTGGGGCGAGATCGCCGACCGGCACCGGCTGAACCTGACCGTGGTCAATGACGTCGTCGATCCGCGCTGGGCCTTCATGCCGCTGGACGCCGACGGCAAGATCCGCATGGACTGTTCGTCGCCCAGCGCCATGGCCAATCTGATCCGGATGATGCAGGGCGGATCGGCCTATGATCTGGCCTTCGGCAATGACGCCGACGCGGACCGCCACGGCATCGTCACGCCCGACGGCGGCCTGATGAACCCCAATCATTTCCTGGCGGCGGCCGTCGCCTATCTGTTCGTCAACCGTCCCGGCTGGGGCCCGGACGTGGCGGTGGGCAAGACCCTGGTCTCGTCATCGATGATCGACCGCGTCGTCGCCGGCATGGGCCGCCGCCTGCTGGAGGTTCCGGTCGGGTTCAAGCATTTCGTGCCGGGCCTGCTGGACGGAACCGTCGGTTTCGGCGGCGAGGAATCGGCCGGGGCCACCTTCCTGCGGCGCGACGGCACGGCCTGGTCCACAGACAAGGACGGCCTGCTGCTGTGTCTGCTGGCGGCCGAGATCCAGGCCCGCACGGGTCAGAGCGCCAGCCAGCTCTATGCCGGCCTGACCGAACAATACGGCGCTCCCGCCTATGCCCGGATCGACGCCCCCGCCGATCGGACGCAGAAGGCGCGTCTGGCCGCCTTGAGCTCCGCCGACGTCGCCGCCACCACCCTGGCCGGTCAGCCGATCACCGACATCCTGACCAAGGCCCCCGGCAATGGCGAGGCCATCGGCGGGCTCAAGGTCGTGACCGCCGACGCCTGGTTCGCCGCCCGCCCGTCGGGCACCGAGGACGTCTACAAGATCTACGCAGAGTCCTTCCTGGGAGCGGATCACCTGGCCCAGGTCCAGGCCGAGGCCAGGACGCTCGTGGCCGCCGCCCTGGCGGGCTGAAGGGCTTGAGGCTTGACTTTATGTCCGCGAACCTCCATTTGCGCTGCGTCGCACAATCGCGATCTCCGGCGTCTCCAGCGCGTGTAAGTCCATCTCGGACCTGTCTGTAGAAGCCGCCGGCCCCTCAAGTTCATTCGCTGCCCGGACACGCGGGGCGGCGCCCGATCCACCCCGCAGGCTTCCTTCCGAAGCCCGGCCGGGACTGGCGGTGCGCGGCCCTAAGGCGTCATGCCATGGCTGAAAGCGCCCTGCCGCACGCGAAAGACACTGCTGTGAGCACCACATTCGAATCCATGGGCCTGAACAAGGCCCTTCTCCAGGCGCTGGCGTCGGAAGGCTACACCAAGCCGACCCCGATCCAGGAAAAGGCCATCCCCGACGTCATGCAGGGCAAGGACCTGCTGGGCATCGCCCAGACGGGCACCGGCAAGACCGCCGCCTTCGCCCTGCCGATCCTGCATCGCCTGGCCGAGAACCGCATCGCCCCCAAGCCGCGCACGACGCGCGTGCTGGTCCTGTCGCCCACGCGTGAACTGGCCACCCAGATCGGCGACAGCTTCAAGGCTTACGGCGCCCACCTGGGCTTCCGGGTCGCGGTCATCTTCGGCGGCGTGAAATACGGCGCCCAGGAGCGGGCCCTGCAACAGGGTCTGGACATCCTGGTCGCGGCGCCCGGCCGTCTGCTGGACCACATCCAGCAGAAGAACCTGGACCTGTCCTCGACCGAGATCTTCGTCCTGGACGAAGCCGACCAGATGCTGGACCTGGGCTTCATCAAGCCGATCCGCCAGATTGTCAGCCGCATCCCGGCCAAGCGCCAGAACCTGTTCTTCTCGGCGACCATGCCGACCGAGATCGGCAAGCTGGCGGGCGAGCTGCTGAAGGACCCGGTCAAGGTCCAGGTCACGCCGCAATCCACCACCGTCCAGCGCATCAGCCAGTCGGTCGTCCACGTCGAACAGGGCCGCAAGCGCGCCCTGCTGACTGAAATGTTCAGCGATCCCGAGTACACGCGCTGCCTGGTCTTCACCAAGACCAAGCACGGCGCCGACAAGGTCGCGGCCTATCTGGAAGCGGGCGGGGTCGAGGCCGGCGCCATCCACGGCAACAAGTCCCAGCCCCAGCGTGAACGCACGCTGGACGCCTTCAAGAAGGGCAAGCTGCGCGTCCTGGTCGCCACTGACATCGCCGCGCGCGGCATCGATGTGGACGGCGTCTCGCACGTCGTGAACTTCGAGCTGCCCCATGTGCCGGAGGCCTATGTGCACCGCATCGGCCGGACGGCCCGCGCGGGCGCCGACGGCACCGCCATCAGCTTCGTCGCTGGCGACGAGATGAAGCTGCTGAAGGATATCGAGAAGGTCACGCGCCAGAAGATCCCGGCCATCGACCGCCGCAACGACAAGGCCCTGGGCCAGCTGGACGCCACCATCATGGCGACCGGCGTCGGCAAGAAGGCGACCATGCCGGAACGCGAGGGCGGCGAGCGCAATGAAGGCGGCCGGGGTGGTCGTGGGCGCAGCCGCGTGCCGCACCGCGACGGCGTGCGCCCGGAAGGCGGCGGTCAGCCGCATCGTCAGCGCCGCGCCCGTCCCGGCGAGACTCCGGCGGCTCCGCGTCCCGAGCGCCCCTACAACCCCCTGGCCGGTGAGCGCGTGCCCTCGATCAACGACAACGCCAAGCCTGCAGAAGGCGAAATGAAGCGCCGTCCCCGTCGCCGTCCGTCGAACGGCGGCAAGGGCTACGGCGGCGCGGCCAAGGCCTGATCCCCGCTCGCCACCCTCGGGCTTGCCCCGAGGGTGGCGGACCGGAAATCGGCGATAAAAAACGGCGGCTCCTTTGCAGGAGCCGCCGTTCTTGTTTCAGCCGATGGCTGTGGACCTTAGAAGTTCCAGGTCGCGCCCATCGAGAAGCCGACGCCGTGGCCCTTGGCCTCGCCGCGCAGGGTGGAGACGACCAGGCCGTTGCCATACACGTCGCGGGTGTCGTTGATCGTGGCCGTATCGATGTCGATATAGGTCACGGCGCCGTCGAAGGTCATGGAGCCCACACTCTTCGACAGACCGGCGGTGTAGAGGAACCGGTCGCCGTCCGGGATACGGGCGGTGCGGTGATCGTCCGGCGTCGGGGTCGGGTCGTAACCCAGGCCGGCGCGGACCGTCATGGTCGGATCGATCTTGTAGTCGAAGCCGATCGCGCCGGAGGTGACGTCGTCATAGTCCTGAACGATGGTCGAGGAACCGGACGTTCCATAGGTCACGCGGATGGCGTCGAACTCGCTCCAGCCGATCTGGTTGACCTGGGCGTTCAGCGTCAGGCGGTCGTTGACGGCGTAACGGGCCGAGACGGTGGCGTACCAGGGGGTGGTGAAGCTGGCGACGCCGTCAGCCGAGACGTTGGCGGCCGCCAGAACGCCGGTCAGGCCCGAGATGTTCACGGTGCCTTCCAGCTCGTGTTCGATCTTGGAGCGATAGGACAGACCCAGGTCCAGCTTGCCGAAATGCATCTGGGCGCCGGCGTTCCAGCCGTAATCCCAGCCGTCGCCCTCAAGCTGGTTGCGGCCGTCGGTGCTGGGCGAGACGGCATAGGTCGGAGCAAAGACACCGGGGATGGCCACGTTCGGCAGGGCCGAGCTCAGGGTCGCCTTGGCGTACTGGGCGTCAAAGCCGGCGCCGATGTCCAGCCAGTCCGTGACCGTCATGGCGGCCACCAGGCTGACGTTGGCCGAGCGCAGTTCCGACGTCAGGGCGTCGTAGCGGGCGAAATCGGTCGGCTCGTACTTGGTGGTGAAGTTGAACGGCGCCTGGACGGCCATGCCGACGTTGAAGCGCTCGCCGATCGGCATGGAGACGGCGAAGTTCGGGATGATGCCGCTTTCGACCACGTTATGGACGTGCGGATCGCCGTTGACCGGCGCAGTCCGGCTGGCGATGGCCGGGGTGGGGACGTTGTAGGTCAGGCTGGAGCCGCGATCGTTGACGTCTGAGTCCAGGATCAGGCCGTGCATGCCGGTGTAGACCTGGCGCTGGGTTCCGGCGATCGCGGCGGGGTTCCACCACAGCGACTGCACGCCCTTGTCGGCGCCTTCGCCCGAGTTGGCGCGGCCCTGGCCGCGGGTCGATTGTTCCTGCACGTAGAACGAACCGGCCATGGCAGGCGCGGCGACGCCGGCCAGCAGGACGGTGGTCAGGGCGATGCCGCCCATGCGAGCGAGATTCCTGGGAGTCATTAAGCCATTCCTATAGTGTTGCCCCCGCCATCAAACGCGGCGGTGGGTATCGGGGAGGGTTGTGCACGGCAGCGCTTTCGTCAGGAAAACGTTGCATGCGTGGCGGGTCTCGGCCGGGAAACGGGCGAAACTGTGTCGGAAAAATCGCACACGATCACACCGGCGAGAGGTTACGCGGCGGCAGGTTCATTCCGTCAGGCGACAGTGTCGTGCAACACACAGTCTGGCATGACGTCGGGTAAGGAATCCTTGACCGCCGCACAATCGCCTTGCGTATCCATGATAGGATGGTCATCTGAAAATACCCGCCGCTGCTGATTGAACCATGTACGAAACGCCCGATCTCGAAACCGACGCCCTGGTCCGCACCAGCGCCATCCGCATTCACCAGGCGGAGGACTTCGAGGGGATGCGCAAGGCCGGCCGTCTGGTCGCCGAGGCGCTGGATATGATCACCCCCCATGTTCAACCGGGCGTGCTGACCAGCACGATCGACGACCTGATCCGCGAGTTCACTCTGGACCACGGCGGCCTGCCGGCGTGCCTGGGCTACAAGGGTTACGAGAAGACCGTCTGCACCTCGATCAACCACGTCGTCTGCCACGGCATTCCCGGCGACCGGGTCCTGAAGGACGGCGACATCGTCAACATCGACCACACGGTCATCGTCGACGGCTGGCACGGCGACTCGAGCCGCATGTATGCGGTCGGCGAGATCAACGCCCGCGCCAAGAAGCTGATCGACGTGACCTATCAGTCGCTGGATCTGGGCCTGGAACAGGTCAAGCCGGGAAACACCTTCGGCGACATCGGTTTCGCCATCCAGAAATTCGTCGAGGCCCAGCGCATGAGCGTGGTGCGCGACTTCTGCGGCCACGGCATCGGCCGGGTCTTCCACGACAGCCCCAATGTCCTGCACTACGGCCGCAAGGGCGAGGGCGCCGTGCTGAAGGCCGGCATGTTCTTCACCGTCGAGCCGATGGTGAACCTGGGCAAGCCGCACGTGAAGGTCCTGTCCGACGGCTGGACCGCCGTGACGCGCGACAAGTCCCTGTCGGCCCAGTGCGAACACACCATCGGGGTGACGGAAGACGGGCTGGAAATCTTCACCGTCAGCCCGGCCGGACTGTTCCGCCCCAACTGAACCCTTGATCCCCCCTCGCCTTCCGCACAGGTTGCGGCAGAAGAGGTAGGGGACATGCTGGACGACCTGACACCCGAACCCAAACCGAAGCCGCGTCACAGCGGCCATCGCGACCGGCTGCGCGAACGGGCCGCCAAGGGCGGGTTGGGCGCCCTGCCCGACTATGAGCTGCTGGAACTGCTGCTGTTCCGCTCCATCCCCTACAAGGACGTCAAACCGCTGGCCAAGGATCTGCTGGCCCGGTTCGGCGGGCTGGAGGGCATAGGCGCCGCCAGTCACGAGGCCGTCGAGGACCAGGTGGCGCGGACCCTGGCCTATGTGCCCGGCAAGGCGACGCGGGCGGTCGCGCTGGACCTGCAGCTGATCTTCGACGTGACCCGCAGGATCGCGCGCGAGCCGACGGCGAAACGGCCGGTCATCTCGTCTTGGAGCGCTTTGCTGGCCTATGTCCGCGTGGCCCTGCAACATGAGCCGCGCGAACAGTTCCGGGTGCTGTATCTGGACAAGAAGAACCAGCTGATCCTGGACGAGGTGCAGAACCGGGGCACGGTCGATCACGCCCCCGTCTATCCCCGCGAGGTCGTGCGGCGCGCCTTGGAGCTGTCGGCCAGCGCCCTGATCCTGGTCCACAACCATCCGTCCGGCGACCCCACCCCCAGCCGCGCCGACATCGAGATCACGAAACAGGTTGTGCAGGCCGGCCGAGCCCTTAACGTCGAGGTTCACGACCATCTGGTCGTCGGCCGCGACGGGGTGGCCAGCTTCAAGCAACTGGGCCTGATGTGAACTCTGAAATTCTCAAGACTGAGAGGCTGGTTCTGACACCAGTCGAGGTGAACGACCTAAGCTCCCTGATCACGCTTTGGGCCGACGAAGAATTCACCCGCCACATCACGGGTCGCCCCCTGACGAGCGAGGAGGTGTGGTTTCGGCTGCTACGCGACCTGGGACAGTGGAGCGTCGCCGGTTACGGCGCCTGGACCGTCCGCCTGGCGGACAACGGCTCCTATCTGGGCAGCGTCTCGATACTGGATCACCGACGATTGATCGATCCGCCTCTGACCGACCCCGAACTGGGCTGGGGCCTTTCGCCGGCCTTCCAAGGCCAGGGCTTCGCTTCTGAAGCCGTGCAAGCGGTTCTGGACTGGGCGGACGTCCGCCTGCCGGCCGCACGCACTGTCTGCATGATCGCGCCGGAGAACCTCGCCTCCGTTCGGCTGGCGGAACGGGTCGGCTACCGCCCCTATGCGACGACGACCTACAAGGACGGTCCGGTTCAGCTCTTTGAGCGGCCGAAACAGGCGTAGCCCGGCATTAAGGTTTATCGGGCATGCTGAAGGAGAACGATCCAAGAGCCCCGCCCATGCCCATGTCCGTCGAAACCCTGCGCCAGCATCTGGTCGAGGCCTTTCCCGACGCCGAGATCGCCATCGACGACCTGGCCGGAGACGGCGACCACTATCGCGCCCGCATCGTCTCCAGCGCCTTCGCCGGCATGCCGCGCGTGCGCCAGCACCAGTTGGTCTATGCCGCGTTGAAGGGACAGATGGGCGGCGAACTGCACGCCCTGGCGCTCGAAACCGCCGCCCCGCCCAAGGAGGCTTGATCCCATGCGCTATCGCCCCTTCGGCGTGTCCGGCGCCGCCATTTCCAACCTGACCCTCAGCTTCGGGCTGGACAATCTGGCGCGCGGTCGTGAGGGCGCGCTGAACCTGCTTTATTCCGCCCTGGAAGCCGGGGTGAATTCCTATCGGCTCGAGACCGCCGATCCGGTTGCGGCCGAGGTACTGGGCGAAGCCCTGGCCCATGTGGATCGCAAGCTGGTCTGTGTCAGCCTGACCCTGGGCGTCGGCGCAGGCCGCGAGGCGGCGCGCGATTTCTCGGCCGAAGGCATGACCGGCGCCATCGACCGGGTGCTGCATTTCTCGGGCCTGGGCTGGATCGATGTTGCGGTGCTGCACGAGCCGGGCGAACACGAACTGCCGCAGTCGTCGCTAAACGCGCTCAAGGCCCTGCGCGCCACCGGGCGCATCAAGCTGCTGGGCGTGGCGGGCGGCGGCGAGGTCATGGACACCTATGTCTCCACCGGCGCCTTCGACGCCCTGTTCACCCCCTTCGACATCAACGCCGACTGGAGGCTGCGCAATCGTGTCCGCGCCGCCCGCGAACAGGACATGTCGGTCTTCGCCTACGACTATTTCACCGACCGCCGCGCCAAACCGCGTGGAACCGAGCCTGTTGCGAAAAAGGGCTTCTTCGGCCTGGGCGGCGCGCCCAAACGTCCGCCCCAATCGCGTCAGAGCGACGCCTTCGGCTTCCTGTATCGTACGCCCAACTGGCCGGCCGAGGCGATCTGCCTCAGCTATGTCCTGACCGATCCGACCATCTCCAGCGTCATCATACGCGCCAATGACGTGGAACGGCTGAGCATGCTGGCCTCGACGCCGGAACGCGACCTGCCCCCGGGCCTGGCGGCCCAGATCGAAATGGGCCGGGTCACGGCCTCGGCTGCGGCCTGATCTCGAAGCATAGACGCGACCACGCCTTGACCCGGCCGTCGCCTCTCCCTAGCTGACGACCTTCACGAAAGGCCCTCTCCCGTGACCGACACCGTTCCTGCCGCCGATCCCGTCCACGCCTTCATCGGCGACACTGTCGCCCAGCATGACGTCGTGCTGTTCATGAAGGGCACGCCGGACCAGCCCCGCTGCGGCTTCTCCTCACTGGCTGTCCAGATCCTGGACCATGTCGGGGCCTCCTTCGTCGGCGTCGACGTGCTGCAGGACGAAGCCCTGCGCGAGGGCGTCAAGAGCTTCACCGACTGGCCCACCATTCCCCAGCTGTATGTGAAGGGCGAATTCGTCGGCGGGTCGGACATCATCCGCGAAATGTTCCAGGCCGGCGAACTTCAGGCCCTGATGGCCGAGAAGGGCGTGCCGCTCGGCGAAGCCTGATGGCTCGCCCGGTCCTGACGCCGCGCGAGGATCGCGAGGTCTTCGTCGTGCCGCTGGAGGTCCGCCCCGAACACATCGACGCCAACGGCCACGTCAATAATGTCGTCTATGTCGGCTGGCTTCAGGACGTCGGCACGGCCCATTGGAACGCCCGCTTCGACGCGGAGACCCGGGCGCGATGCTCCTGGGTCGCCCTGCGGCACGAGATCGACTATCTGCGCGCCATCGCGCCCGGCGCGACCGGGATTGTGGCCCGGACCTGGGTGGGCGACCCGCAGGGGCCGCGCTTCAACCGCTATGTCCGCATCGAGGACGCCGAGGGCCGGGTCTGCGCCCAGGGCGTCTCGGAATGGTGTCTGGTGGACGCTGCGACCCTGAGGCCGCAGCGCATACCGTCGTCGATGCTGAAGGTGTTCGAGACTACTTCAGCGGATTGAGGATCCGCGCCGGCGCGCCGGGCTCCAGGCCCAGGTCGGCGTAGGTCCAGCGCAGTTCCACGCCGTCGGGCAGCAGGGCCTTGCACAGGTCCGGCTTGGTGCGACGCAGGGTGATCTCGGTCGGCGTATTGTCCGCCACCGACACCTCGAAGTCCGAAGCCTGGGTGCAGCCATTGGAATCGACCCGGGCGACCAGGGCGCCGTCCATGAAACGGGCCTCGCGAATGGCTTCGGCCGGCGGGGCGTCGTTGCGGGTCACGTTGACCGAGACGTTCTCGCCCGCATCGCTGTCATAGATGACGCAGGCCGACAGCAGCGGCGCGACGCACACGGCGACCGCCAGACCCTTCAGCAGGCCGCGCATCATTGGTCCGCCGCCGGGGCGGTGATGACCCGAGTGGCCGGCTTTTCGGTCGAGACGATGATACAGCCCGACAGCAGCGGCGCAGCGATGGCGATGGCGAGAGCGAGACGAAGCATTGGTGTGATCCCCTATTGAGCTTGACGCTTTTGTGGCGCGCGTCGACGCGCCAGGCACGTGAATTTTCGGCAAGCCAGGTGAACAATCGGAAAGGTCGGGCCTTGATCGCGACTGCAACCGGCATAGCTACCGTCCTTCTCCCCTCCCCGGACGCCCCCATGAGCCAGCTCTTTTCGCCGCGCAGCATCGGCCCCCTGACGCTGAAGAACCGCATCGTCATCGCGCCGATGTGTCAGTATTCCGCGATCGACGGCGTGCCCCAGCCCTGGCACGTCCAGCATATCGGCCGCCTGGCGGTGTCGGGCGCGGGCCTGGTCATCATCGAGGCCACCGGGGTGGAGGCCGCCGGCCGGATCACGCCCGACGACACCGGCCTGTGGAACGACGAACAGGAGGCCGCCTTCGCCGAGATCCTGCGCGGCATCCGAACCTATTCCCACACCCCCATCGGGGTTCAGCTGGGCCACGCCGGCCGCAAGGCCTCGACCTCGGCGCCGTGGAAGGGCGGCCGCGCCCTGGGCCCGGACGAGGGCGCCTGGCAGACCTACGGCCCCTCGGCCCTGCCCTTCCGCGACGACTGGCACACCCCCGCCGAAATGACCGAGGCGGACATGGACCGGGTGGTCGCCGCCTTTGAGGACGCGGCTCGCCGCGCCGACCGCGCCGGGTTCGACCTGGTCGAACTGCACGCCGCCCACGGCTATCTGCTCACCGAATTCCTGTCGCCCCTGTCGAACCACCGCGCGGACCAGTACGGCGGTTCACCCGAGGCCCGGATGCGCTTCCCGCTACGGGTGGCTCAGGCTCTGCGCGAGGCCTGGCCCAGAACCAAGGCCCTGGGCGTGCGTTTCAACGGGTCCGACTGGGTCGAGGGCGGGGTGACGCTGGACGAGGTGATCGCCTTCGGTCGCGCCCTGCATGAGATGGGCTACGACTATCTGCACCTGACCTCGGGCGGCAATGTCGCCCGCGCCGAGATTCCGGGTGCCGAGCCCGGCTATCAGGTCCGCTTCGCCGAGGCGGTCAAACAGGCCGTGCCGGACGCCGCCGTCATGGCGGTGGGCATGATCTTCGATCCGCAACAGGCCGAGGACATCGTCGCCTCGGGCCAGGCCGACATCATCGCCATCGCCCGCGCGGCTCTGGACGACCCCAACTGGCCCCACCACGCCGCCGTGGCCCTGGGCCAGGGCGAGGGTCTGCCGCCCCAGTACGAGCGGGCGGGCAAGGCGCACTGGCCGGGTTACGGCCGGTAAGCGCGGCTCAGGTCTGGGGCAGCTGATAGGGGTTGTTGACGCTGACGGGCGAGCCGGGCGCCAGGCCCAGTTCCTCGAACGACCATTTCAGCTCGACCCCGTCGACCAGGGGTTCCTTGCAGGTGTCCTCGTCGAGGCGGCGCAGGGTGATGACCGCATCGGCGCCCTTGATGCTGACGATGGGGATCAGGTCTTCCTTGCGGGTGCAGCCGTTGGAACTGACCCAGAAGACGGCCGCGTCCTTGGTGAAGGCGGCGGCGTGGATCGGTTCAAGCGCGCCGGGCATGCCCACGGTCGAAACACTGGGCGCATCCACCCCCGCGCAGGCGGATACGCCCGACACAGCGGCGATAAACGCCATAGATTTGAAGACGGCGCGCATCGCTTAGGCGGCCTCCCCTGCTCCGTCGAACCCTGAACAGCCCGAGAATGCGCCTGTTCGCCCCGGAAGGGAACAGGCCGATAAACGAAGGGCCCCGGACGGATCCGGGGCCCTTCCAACTCAATTTTCTGCTGCCGCTCAGGTCGCCCGAGGGACGATCGCCGCGCCAGAGAAGGCTTCGATTACGAAGCGTAGTATTCGACGACCAGGTTCGGTTCCATCTTCACCGGATACGGCACGTCCGTCAGTTCCGGCACGCGGACGTAACGGACCGAGAACGAACGGTCGGACAGTTCCAGATAATCCGGCACGTCACGTTCCGACGACTGCTGGGCTTCGATGACCAGCGCCATGTTGCGCGACTTTTCCTTCACCGTGACGACGTCTTCCGGCTTCACGCGGTAGGAAGAGATGTCGACCTTCTTGCCGTTGACCAGGACGTGGCCGTGGCTGACGAACTGGCGGGCGGCCCAGACGGTGGGGACGAACTTGGCGCGGTAGACGATGGCGTCCAGACGCGATTCCAGCAGGCCGATCAGGTTTTCCGAGGTGTTGCCCTTGCGGCGAGCCGCCTCGTCATAGGTCTTGGCGAACTGCTTCTCGGTGATGTTGCCGTAGTAGCCCTTCAGCTTCTGCTTGGCCTTCAGTTGCAGACCGAAGTCCGAAACCTTCGACTTGCGACGCTGACCGTGCTGACCGGGACCGTAAGAACGCTTGTTGACCGGCGACTTGGCGCGGCCCCACAGGTTCTCACCCATGGCCCGGTCGATCTTGTATTTGGCGCTGTGGCGCTTGGACATTCTATTCTCTTTTCGACGATACGGCCCGGCATCCCCTCGATTGGGAATGCGATCTCAACGGCGGTCCACGCATCTTCCGTCATCAATCCCGCTTCCGGCGAACCGGAAACGTGGAAGGCGGCGCTTATCGCCACACAGGTCCCCGGAGTCAAGCCGTGGTGAGCGTTAAGCACGATGGACAGGAACCCCACGACCTCGGCCGATCTTTTTGTCGTCGGAGGCACATCTCCTGATCCCCTCGCGGAGGGCGAAATGGCGCATGCGACAACGACGACCGGCCTGACCGACGAGGCCTTTGACAGGCTGAAGCAAAAGCTGATCGACCTGGTCGAACCGCTGTCCGACAGCCAGTTGCTGGATCTCGCCGATGGGATCCACGAGTTGCTGCGTCAGCGACGCACCCTGCGGCAGCATCATGCCGAACGCATGACGGAACGCGCGCGCCTGGCGTCGCTGAGCTGAGCCCCCGACGCCAGGCCACGATCAGGCGGCCGGCTGCGCCTCGCTGATGAACATCGCCCGGCCCTCCCGGGTCTGGATCTTCCCCAGGCCAGGGAAGGGGAAGTGATAGGCGTAGATGTGTGCGCCCGACGCCCGCAGGGCCGTGATTTCATCCAGACGCGCCTTCTTGCCCGCCGTCGCATCGTCGTCATAGCCGACGGTCCAGTCCGGATGTTCGACCGACAGGACCCAGTGGTGCATCAGGTCGCCCGTATACAACAGCTGGTTCTGGCCGTCGGTGATCAGATAGGCGACATGGCCCGGCGTATGCCCGGCCGTGTCCTGGGCCTCCACGCCCGGCGCGACCTCTTCATCTGGACGGAAGGCCTGGACCTTGGGCGTGATCACGCGGACCAGGTCCGCCATTTCCGGATTGGCGCGGATCGACGCCCATTCCGCCTCCGACATCCGGATCGCGGCGTTGGGGAAGGCCGGGGCGCCGTCGGCGACCAGACCGCCCACATGGTCGGGGTGGCCGTGCGAGATCATCACGTCTGTGATGCTGGCCGGATCGACGCCGGCGGTCTGCAGACTCTGCATCAACTGCCCCTTGCCCGCGCCCAGACCGGCGTCGAACAGCATGGTCCGGGCGCCGTTCCGCACCAGCAGCGGATGAATCTCCAGCATGATGGGATCGGCCGGTTGTCCGGCGGCGGTCAGGGGGGCGGCGACCGCCTGGGGCGTCAGGCCCACGCCGAAGACCTTGTTGTCGTTCGGCACGGGGTTCTGGCCGTCGAACAGGGCGATAGCGTCCAGGGCGCCGATCTTGAACCGATAGACAGGCTTCTCCGCCGGGGCGGCGACCGTCTGGGTCGGATTCGGCGGCGCAGGCTCGCCGGATTTCTGATCGTTCGCCGCCGGGGAGCAGGCCGCCAGGGTCAGGGCCGTCACGGCCGCCGTCGCCATAAGAATCCGCATCGTTTCACTCCTGTGTGCAGGCTGAATCGAAAACGCCCGCCGGAGGTTCCGGCGGGCGTCGTCTTGTCGCTTAGGCCAGGCCTAGACGGCGGCGGCGTACAGTTCGTTGACCTTGTTCCAGTTCACCACCGACCAGAAGGACTTCAGGTAGTCGGCGCGGCGGTTCTGGTATTTCAGATAATAGGCGTGTTCCCAGACGTCGGCGCCCAGGACGACCTCGCCGCGCTCTTCCACGACATCCATCAGCGGATTGTCCTGGTTGGGCGTGGAGGTGATCTTCAGCTTGCCGTTCTGGACGATCAGCCAGGCCCAGCCCGAACCGAACTGGGCGGCGCCGGCGGCGTTGAAGTCTTCCTTGAACTTGTCCATGCCGCCCAGGTCGCTGTCGATGGCGGCCTTCAGCTCGGCCGAGGGTTCGCCGGTCTGATCGGCGGGGGCCAGCAGTTCCCAGAACAGGCTGTGGTTCCAGTGACCGCCGCCGTTGTTGCGCACGGCCTTGGGGGCGGTCGAAATGCTGGTGAAGATTTCTTCCAGCGACTTGCCCTGCAGATCCGCTGCCGCATCGATGGCCTTGTTCAGGTTGTCGACATAGGTCTGGTGGTGCTTGTCGTGGTGGAAGGTCATCGTCTCCTTGTCGATGGCCGGCTCCAGCGCGTCATAGGCGTAGGGCAGCGGGGGCAGGGTGAAGGCCATTGGAGTTTCCTCTCGCGACAGATTTCCGACGCCCCTCATCTAGGCGCCCTTTCTTAGAACCCAAGCATCATCGCTGGGTTTCGTTACGATTTATCGCCTTGGCACGGTTAAGCTGGCAAGTTCGCCTTCAGGCATTCGCGCACGGCGCGCTTGACGTCGCCCGGCGCATTGGGCTCGTCCACGCCCTCGGCGGCGAAGACGGCGCGCACGGCGGCGTCCAGCCCGTTCGGCAGGGCGGCGATCACGCGCTTTTGCCCCTTCTCGTGCAGACAGTAGCCCACCTCGCGGCACAGGGCGGAAAACATCGGCTCATAGGGATCGGTGGCGCTCATCGCGCCCCTCTAGCATCAGGGGATGAGACGCGACAGCCAGTGCATCAGGTTCAGTGCGAACTGCCGATCGTCATGCCCCTCGGTGTTCAGGCCGAAACGATAGGGTGTGCGGTCCGGCTGGTCGGGGAAACGCACGATCTGCGCGGTCAGCATGCCGGCTTCACCCAGCACCACGACCCTGCCCGCGCCGAACGGGAAGGCGAGCCCCTGGGCCGGCTGGGCGGGCCGCGCCAGCTCCGCCGTCACGACATCCACATCCTCGCCCGCGCGCAGGCGCTGCCGAATGGCCTGAAGGGTGGCGAGATCCGGCGCTTCGAACGCGTCGTCGCTCATCGCCAGCAACACGGTCGATCCGTCGGGCCCCTTGAGGGACTGGCCGGTGAAGGTCTTGACGATCTGCACGCCCTCGCCGCCCCCACGACCGGCGATGATCGGGTGATCCCCTAGCGCCTGTCGCGGAAAGACCAGATTGGCCGTGACGTCGTTGCGAACAGATTGAAAGGCGTAACCCTTGCCCATCGTCACGCCGAACCGAGCGCCCAGCGCTTCGGCCGCCGTTCCATGCGGCGCGTGATCGACGGCAAGCAGCAGGGAACCGCCAAGTGCGACCCACCGCGCCAGGGCCTCGATCTCGGCCTCGTCAAAGGCCGAAACGCGAGAGCCGTTCTCGGGGCTGGCGGCGTTGGCGATCACCAGCACCGCGACCCCATCCAGCGCGCCCGGCGCATCCAGTCGCCCGCGCCCCGCGTCAACCCGATAGCCGTCGGCCCGCATGAGTGCGGCAAACCCGGCATATCGGCCGTCGATAGTCTGAAGGTTTCCATGCCCCTGATCGACACGGATCAGGGGTCCATCAGCCGTATAGGCTGGAACGGCGACCTGCGGACGCCAGTCGAGATCGCCCACCTGTTCCTGCGCTGCGGCCAAAGAGGCGTTCAAGGCCACGAGCAGCCCCAGCATCAGGACCGAGCCGAGGCGCATCATCCTCAGGCCTTCAGCCGTTCAGCGTGGAAGGCGATGTGGTCGGCGATGAAGCTGGTCATGAAGAAGTAGGAGTGATCGTAGCCGGGCTGCAGCCGGATGGTGACCTTCTGACCGGCGGCGTCGGCGGCGGCCTGGAGCAGTTCGGGCTTCAGCTGGTCGGTCAGGAAGCTGTCGGCGTCGCCCTGGTCGATCAGGATGTCGTCATAGACAGACTTGGCGGCGCCGGCCTCGATCAGTCTGGCGGCGTCGTGGCGGTCCCATTCGGCCCGGTCCTCGCCCAGATAGGCGGTGAAAGCCTTTTCGCCCCAGGGGCAGCGGGTCGGCGAGCAGATGGGGGCGAAGGCCGAGACCGAGCGGAACAGGTCGGGATGGCGCAGCGCCAGGGTCAGGGCCCCGTGGCCGCCCATGGAATGGCCCGAGATCGACCGGGCGCCTGTGGTGGGGAATTCGGCGTCGATCAGGGCGATCAGTTCGTCCGTGACATAGGACTCCATGCGGAAGTGCGGAGCCCAGGGCGTCTGGGTCGCATCGACATAGAAGCCCGCGCCCTGCCCCAGGTCATAGGCCGGATCATCGGCCACACCCTCGCCGCGCGGCGAGGTGTCGGGCGCGACGATGATGACGCCGTGCTCGGCGGCGGCGCGGTAGGCGCCGGCCTTGGTGGTGAAATTGTCCTCGGTGCAGGTCAGGCCCGACAGCCAGATCAGCACCGGGAACGGCCCCTGCCCGCCCGGCGTGAAGACCGACAGGGTCATCGGCGTGCCGGTCACGGCGCTGTCGTGCTTCAGATAGCGCAGGGTTCCGCCGTGGACGATGTGGGTCTTGACGGTCTGCATCAGTCGACGACCCGGTGCATGGCGCAGATCTTGTTGCCCGAGGGATCGCGCAGATAGGCGAGATACAGTTTCCCGAACGCGCCCTGGCGCAGGCCGGGCGGATCTTCGATCGTGGCTCCGCCGGACTCGACGCCTGCCGCGTGGAAGGCGTCGACCATGGCCGTATCCTTGGCCGCAAAACCGATGGTGCCGCCGTTGGCGTGACAGGCCGGCTCGCCGTCGATCGGCTTGCCCACGGCGAAGGCGCCGTGGGCGGTGCGCCACCAGTAGCGGCCCTTGGGATCGGGGCCCTGAGCGGAGTCGATGCCGAGAGCGCCGAGAGCGGCGTCATAGAAGCGGCGCGACGCCTCGATATCGTTGGCGCCGACGGTGACGTGGGTGAACATGCGTCTCTCTCCCTTGAACTAGAAGACCACCACAGACCGGATGCTCTCTCCGGCGTGCATCAGGTCGAAGGCCTTGTTGATGTCCTCCAGACCGAAGGTGTGGGTGATCATCGGGTCGATCTCGATCTTGCCGTCCATGTACCAGTCGACGATCTTCGGCGTGTCGGTGCGGCCGCGCGCGCCGCCGAAGGCCGAGCCGCGCCACACCCGGCCCGTGACCAGTTGGAAGGGTCGGGTGGCGATCTCCTTGCCGGATTCGGCCACGCCGATGACGACGCTCTCGCCCCAGCCGCGGTGACAGGCTTCCAGCGCTTGGCGCATGACGACCGTGTTGCCGGTGCAGTCGAAGGTGTAGTCGGCGCCGCCGCCGGTCAGTTCGACCAGATGGGCGACCACGTCGGAGACGTCCTTCGGGTTGACGAAATGGGTCATGCCGAAGCGACGCCCCCACTCTTCCTTGTCGCCGTTGATGTCCACGCCGACGATCATGTCGGCGCCGACCATCTTCAGCCCCTGGATGACGTTCAGGCCGATGCCGCCCAGGCCGAAGACCACGGCGTTGGCGCCCGGCTCGACCTTGGCCGTGTTGACCACGGCGCCGACGCCCGTCGTCACGCCGCAACCGACGTAGCAGGCCTTGTCGAACGGGGCGTCTTTCCTGATCTTCGCCACCGCGATCTCGGGCAGGACGGTGAAGTTCGAGAAGGTCGAGCAGCCCATATAGTGGGCGATGGCCTGGCCCTTGTAGCTGAAGCGGCTGGTGCCGTCGGGCATCAGACCCTTGCCCTGGGTCGCGCGGATCGAGGTGCACAGGTTGGTCTTGCGCGACAGGCACGACTTACACTGGCGGCATTCGGGCGTGTACAGCGGAATGACGTGGTCGCCCACGGCGACCGAGGTCACGCCCGGCCCCACCTCGACCACCACGCCCGCGCCCTCGTGGCCCAGAATGCTCGGGAAGATGCCCTCGCTGTCCAGACCGTCCAGCGTATAGGCGTCGGTGTGGCAGATGCCGGTGGCCTTGATCTCGACCAGCACCTCGCCGGCGCGCGGCCCCTCCAGATCGACCTCGACGATCTCGAGCGGACGTTTGGCCTCAAAGGCGACGGCGGCGCGGGTTTTCATAATTTTGGTCCTTCGGACGTCCCTACCGCTCGCCGCGCGCGGCTTGCGACATGAGGAACAGGCTGGATGATGTGATCCTGTTCTAGGCCGCCCCCGGCATCGATGAAACGGCGATAAACGCAAAACATTATTGCCAGGCAGGGACAATCGTGTTGCACCTTCCGTATGAGCAGTCGTTGGGACGGGATCGACGAATTCACAGCGGTGGCTGAGCAGGCCAGTTTCTCGACGGCGGCGAAGCGGCTGGGCCTTTCCACCTCTGCGGTCAGCCGAGAGATCGCGCGATTGGAGGACCGACTGCAGACCCGGCTGCTGAACCGCACGACCCGCCGGGTCGAACTGACCGATGCAGGCCGCGATTTCCTGGCGCGTTGTCGCCGACTGATCGACGAAAGGGACGAGGCCCTGGCGGCCGTTCAGCCGGATGACAGCGCCCCGCACGGCCTGCTGCGGATGACCTGTTCCGTCTCCTATGGCGAGCGCTTCGTGGCCCCGGCGGTCAACCGCTTCGCCCGCGATCATGCCGAGCTGTCGATCGAGCTGGACCTGGACAACCGGCTGCGCGACCTTGTCGGCGACGGCTATGATCTGGCGATCCGGTTCGGGCATCTGACGGACTCGCGGCTGATCGCCCGACGACTGGCGTCACGGCGACTGATCCTGTGCGCCGCGCCTGCCTATCTGGCCCGGCGGGGCGCGCCGCGGGACCTGTCCGAACTGCCGGCCCACGATCTGCTGACCGGATCCTCGGAACACTGGCGCTTCAGCGAGGCGGGGCGCGAGACCAGTTTCCGCCCCCAGGGCCGATGGCGCTGCAACTCGGGCGCCGCCGTGCTGGATGCTGCGATCCAGGGGCTGGGCCTGTGCCAACTGCCGGACTTCTATGTCACCGAGCCGCTACGCGCCGGCGCCCTGACCGCCCTGCTGACCGAGCACCGTCCGCCCGATGAAGGCGTCTGGGCCGTCCATCCGCACCGCCGCCATGTCCCCCCCAAGGTGCGGTTGATGATCGACCATCTGCGCGCCAGCCTGGCGGCTTGACACATCACGGGCCTGCATCGTCCACGCGCAACGATCGTCTGATCCAGCCGCGGGGGTCCCTGCGCCGACAGAGCCCCCGGAACGGCTGGAACAACGCCGCGCGCCGATGGGTTTTCGGTGGCCCGACTACGCCGCCTATCTGGCGAATTTTGGCGCTTGCTGACCGAGCCGCAGGTCAGGCAAACAATCGCATCATGAACCTCGTCGTCCTGACCGGCGCCGGCATATCGGCCGAAAGCGGCGTGCCCACATTTCGAGCCGAGGATGGTCTGTGGTGCGGCCACAGGGTCGAGGCTTTGGCGACGCCGGAGGGCTATGCGGCGGATCCCGCCCTGGTGCAGGACTTCTATAACCAGCGGCGGCGGCAGTTGGCGCAGGTTCAGCCGAACGCCGCCCATCGCGCCCTGGCCGAGCTGGCGGCGCGGTGGGAGGGGGATTTCCTGCTGGTGACGCAGAACGTCGATGATCTGCACGACCGGGCGCACGCCGAGGTCCCGCCGCGCGCCGGGTTCGAACTGATCCATATGCACGGCGAACTGCTGAAGGCCCGCTGCACCCGGTCGGGGGTGGTGATGGCCTGGGCCGGCGACATGGCGGCCGACGAAGCCTCGCCGCATCATCCGCAGGGGCGGCTGCGGCCGCACATCGTCTGGTTCGGGGAGACGCCGCTGGCCATGGAGCGGATCGAGACGGCGCTGGAGACCTGTGACCTGTTCGTCTCCATCGGCACCTCGGGCGCGGTCTATCCGGCGGCGGGGTTCGTGCAGTCGGCGCGATACGCGGGGGCGCGGACGGTCGAGATCAATCTGGAGCCGACGCAGGGTGCGCGCCTGTTCGACGAGGGGGTGTACGGCCCGGCAACCCAGGCCGTGCCGGCCTTCTTCGAGACGTTGTAGATGCGAAAACGGCGGCCGCTGCGATGCGGCCGCCGTTCAGGTCTTGAGGGCTGAAAGCGCTTAGGCGAGGACCACGATGGTCACGCGGCGGTTCTGCGACCGGCCCTCGGGGGTGTCGTTGGAGGCGACCGGCTCTTCCGGACCGTAGGAGATGGTCGACATCCGGTTCAAGGCGACGCCCTGACGGTTCAGGAAGCGACGCACGGCCTCGGCGCGCTGCTCGCCCAGCTGGTTGTTGTGTTCGACCGGGCCGGTGGCGTCGGTATAGCCCTGGATTTCCAGATAGACGTTCTTGTTCTCGTCGCGCAGACGTTGGGCGAACTGGGCCAGGCGCTGCTCGGCCTCGGGCGACAGGGCCGAGGCGTCGGTCGGGAACTTCACGGAATCGTCCGACAGGACGACCTGATAGAGGAACTTGCCCTCGGCCAGTTTGTGGGCGTCGTTGGCGCGTTGCAGGGCCTGGCCCGCCGTGCCTTCGACCCCGGTGACGCGGGTGTCCACCACCTCGACCTGATCACGCACGAAACGATGGCTGGCGCAGCCGCTGGCCGCAAAGCCGAGGGCGATGAGGGCGCCGCCGACGACCGCCGTCCTGAGTTTCGATCTGCTCAAGTTCTGTCTCCTTCTTGCCGGGGGCGCCACACCCAGTTCATGCGCCAGATGAAAATGGCGTAGGCGACAAGGCGGAGTAATGACGTGCTTTAGGCCGGAAAATGTCAGCTTAGCTATATAATCCGCACCGAATTCGCATGATTATTGCGTTATATCGGAACCGGGGCGCGAGCTGGCACGTTAGCCCGCCAACAGGCTACGCCCTGTGGCGGATGAACTGATCTATCGCTGATCTTGAACAGCGGCCGGTTGTATTCGAAACCACGCCACCTTCCTGCCGCGACCGAATGTTTTCAACAGGGCGTCGTGATTTTTTACAGGGATTGGCGGCCGATGACCATGCGACCGATCATCTTCGGCTCATCACGGATCGACGATTGAGCGCCGCGCGCACCGGCCGGACCCGGCGGCGGCTCCTGGCGGCCGCCTGCGTCGTCGCCGCCCATGCAGGCCTGGTGCTGGTCATGACAGCGGCGCGGCCGGAACCGCTCGCGGCGCCCCATGAAGCAGCGCCGGTGATGGTCGAACTGGTCGATCCGCCGCCTCCGCCCACTCCCATCCCCGCGCCCGATCCGGCGCCGACGCCCGACGCGCCGGCCGCAGCGGCTCAGACCCCGGCGCCGCCCAAACCCGCGCCCCAGCCGCCCGCCGTGGCCGCTGCGCGTCCCCGAAAGGTCGTCGCCAAGCCGCCGCCGGACGTCGAGCCCCTGCCCGCCGCCCCCGCGCCGCCGGGACCGCCCCTGCCCCTGCTGGGCGCGGCTCAGTTGGCCGGCGCCGCGACGGTTGGATCGGGTCCGGGCGGCGGCGGCGGAAACGGCGTGGGCGGGGCCGGCGGGACGGGCGGATCCGGCGCCGGATCAGGCTCGGGCGGCGGGACTTGCGACATGGTCCGCTGGGTTCAGGACGCCGTGCGTGACGACGCCGCCGTGCGCCGCGCCGTCATCGCCGCCAGCGAGGAGATGAACGCCTCGGGCCGGGCCATCCTGGTCTGGAACGGCGACTGGCTGCAAAGCCGCAACCAGTCCGGCAAGGGCCTGGCCGGGGTGCGCCAGGCCATCGCCCTGGAGGTCGCCTTCGCCCCGGCCGAGTGCAGGACCCAGCGGATGACAGGCCTGGCCGTGCTGAAGCTTGAGGACGGCGCTGACGGCGCGCGCATCGCCCTGGGCAAGGGCAGCTGGCGCTGGTCGGATCTGCTGGGGGCGGGATGACGACCTCTTGCGTCATCCTCGGGCTTAACCCGAGGATGACGGGGAGAAGGAGCGACTCCTTATTCGCTCGTATTCCCCTTCGCCGCCCGCTCGGCCGCCAGCTTGGCCAGCACACGCCCCCGGCCCTTGGCCAGGGCGTGGATGGCGCCGCGCATGGTGGCGACCTCCTGTTCGGAGAAGGCGGCGCGGCCCAGCATGACGCGCAGGTTCTGGCTCATCGAACGCTTCTTCTCTGGCGGATAGAAGAAGCCGCCGTTCTCCAGCTCCGCCTCCAGATGTTCGTACATGCCGACCAGCAGATCGTTCGACGCCGGCGGCTCGCTGTCGCGGAAGCGCGGCGGCGGGGCGTCCAGGATCAGTGTGCGCCACTCATAGGCGTTGATCGCCACGGCCTGGGCCAGGTTCAGCGAATGGTGTTTCGGGTCGATGGGAATGGTGACGATGCCGGCGCACAGGGCGATGTCGGTCGTCTCCAGCCCCGCCCGCTCGCCGCCGAACAACAGGCCGGTCTTCAGGCCCGAGGCCGTGTCGTCATACAGGATGCGGCCGGCCTCGCGCGGGGTGCGGACCGGCTGGCGCGTCTCGCGCGGGCGCGCGGTAGTGGCGAAGACGGTGTTCAGGTCGGCCACCGCCTCGGCGACGCTGTCGAACACCCGCACCCCCTCCAGCACCCAGTCGGCGCCCGAGGCCGTGGCCCAGGCCCGCTCCTGGGGCCAGCCGTCGCGCGGCGTCACCAGACGCAGGTCCGTCAGGCCAAAGTTCGCCATCACCCGCGCCACAGCGCCGATGTTCTCGGCCATCTGCGACTTGTCGAGGATGACGGCGGGGGGTGTCAGGTTCTCACTCACAGCTTGGGCGGCCCCTTGCCGGTAACGGCAGCGACGGTATCGAGCCAATCTCCCATCATCGCCGGATCGGCCGAGATGCCATCGGGCGTCAAAGGCAATCCACCGAGCAACAGGGCGAGATCGTCTGACCTCCGTCCGCCCCGCTCCCAATACGATTCCAGGAAATGCAGCATGCAAAGATAGCTCTCTCGAATGGAGAGTTCCGGCGCGCCCAAGGTGTCGGTCACCATCAATCCTCGCCCACCATGGCGATCCACGGATCGACGGTTCCGGCCTCGACCTCGGCGACCTTGACGGCGGGCCAGCCGATGGAGGCGCTGCCCGAGGCGGTCCAGGCAGTGGCGATGAAATCGCGCAGTTCGGCGGCGCCGGCCGCCAGACGCTCATTGACGAAGGCGGCGCCGCGCGGATCGCTGTCGCGGAAAGCCCCGGCTTTCTCCAGCCGGTAGAAGGGGATGACCGTGCCCAGGGTGGCGGTCAGATAGGAGACGGTGCGCGCCTTGACGTCGAAACCGTCCAGACCGGCGGCCGGCATGGCGGCCTCGACCGCGTCCAGGCGGGCGACCCGGTTGGTGAAGGCGCCTTCGAACAAGGCATGGGTCTGGCGCGAATTGGTGAAGCCTTCGGGGTTCGGGAACTCGCCCCAGCCATTGTAGTGGATCGTCGTGTGATGGGGTTGCGACCCGTCGCCGACATAGTGGCCCATGACCCCGATGTCGCGCAGGATCAGGGCCTCGCGGCGGATGCGGTCGGCCCGGTACCAGGCCTGGCGCTCCATATTGGTCTCACGTCTTTCGGCGGCATTCAGCACGCGCCAGTAGGCGAAATCGCGGCCCAGATTCTGCCAGGCGTCGATCATGGCGTAGGGCAGATAGCCGGCGTCATCGACGTCCAGCCCCGCCTTGGTCAGGGCGGCGTCATATTCGGACTTCAGGCGGGGCAGTTCGGCCAGGGTCATGCCGCGCGGGTCGAAGACATGGCCGGCGTCGTCCAGGTCGATGAAATGGGCGGTGTCGCGTTCACGGTCGTGGGGCTGGCCCGCGCCCTTCCAGCGGTCGGGTTCGCGCGCCAGCTCGCCGACGTCGGCGATAGCGCCGGGCGTCTTCAGAAAGCCCGGCATGTCGGCCGGCAGGGCGCGCATTGCGGCGATCCCGATCAGCCGGTGGCCGGTGTTGCCCCAGGCGTCGACCACGGCGGGGGTGGCGACGGCGACGAGGGCCAGGGCGGCGATGACGAGACGTTTCATGACGGACAAACCTCAGTGAGATCACGCCCGTCTAACGTATCCTTGATCGGCTCTCCAGCCCGCCGGGGTGGCGATCACGCCGCGAACGCCTAGATTAAGCGGGCTCCCCGCTCCTTTATCCTTACAGGCGCCACAGCCATCGGGGAGCGATGACGTGATTGCGTCGTCGCCGTCCTTGCACGGCATAAGTGGACGCCAGATCGAAAGGACCACGCACCATGCGCGCGCCCCGCCTCGCTCTTTTTGCTTCCGCCGCCGCTCTGCTGACCGCCGCCGGCGTACACGCCCAAACCCCTTATGAAGCCTCGGGCCAGACCGCCCCGACCGCGGTGCCTGCCCCGGGCGCAGCCGACTTCACCGACGAAGAATTGCGCAAATACGATGTCGCCATCACCCGCGTCCGCGCGGTCAGCGACACCCTGAACGGCGCCCAGCCGACGCCGGAACAACAGGCCGAAATGGCGGCTGCGGTTCAGGAGTCCGGCCTCGAGGTCGTGCGCTTCAACGCCATCTCCAACGCCGCCGCCGAAAGCCCGGTGATCAACGCCCGCATCAACGCCATGAAGGCGCCGAAGCCTGCTCCCGGATCGGTCGCGGCCGGCGTCAGCGATGCGGAACTGCGCCAGTTCGTCGAAGCCATGACCAAGATTCGCGCCGTCACCGCCAATGTCCAGAACGGCCAGGCCACCCCGGAACAGAGCGCCCAGCTGACGGCGGCGGTCGAGGGGTCCGGCCTGGCGGTGGACCGTTTCAACGCCGTCGCCACCGCAGTGTCCCAGGACGCCGGCCTGCGGGCCCGGGCCGAGTTGATCGGCGCGCGACAACAGGAGGCCGGCGCCCAATAGGGCGTCAGGTCTCGGCGGGTTCGCGCCGTGTGTCCGGTGCGGCCGGACCCGCCTCGTCCTCGTTCAGCAGTCGGCCTTCGCGACGCGGCTTCACATAGGGAGCGGGTTGCGGCGTCGGCATATTGCCGCGCATCAGTTGGCGCCCGGCCTTGATTCCGCCGGTCAGCTGCAGGTCCAGACGCGCCTCGTCACGGCGGCGGACGTCGCCGATGGCCTCGGCCGCCTGGCCCTCGTCCATGCCCAGTTCGATCAAGGCGCGCTCGCCGAACTTCAATGCGGACTCGAAGGTCTCGCGGATCTGATAGTCGACCCCGGCCTGGATCAGCCGCATGGAATGGCCCCGGTCGAAGGCGCGGGCCATGATCTTGGTCGTCGGGAACTCGGACTTGACCAGTTCGACGATGCGATCGGCGACCTCGGGCTTGTCGACGCAGACCAGGACGATCTCGGCCTCGTCCGCACCCGAGGCCCGCAGCGTGTGCAGCTGGGCGCCGTCGCCATAATAGACCTTGAACCCGAACTGCGAGGCGGCCTGGATCATCTCGACGTCGTTCTCGATGATCGAGACGTCCACATCCCGCGCCAGCAAGGGCTGTGACACCACCTGGGCGAAACGGCCGAAGCCGATGATCAGAACCTGGCCGCGCAGGTCCTTGGCGAAGTCCACCCCCTCGGCGTCCTCGGCCGACAGGGTCGGCTTGGGCAGCAGGCGTTGGGTCAGCAGACTGGTCAGCGGCGTCAGGGCCATCGACAGGATGACGATGGCCGACAGCATGGCGCCGATCTGGGCGTCGAACAGACCCGCCGTCACCGCCGCGCCATACAGGACGAAGGCGAACTCGCCGCCTTGCGCGAACAGGGCCGCCCGCTCGACCGCCTCGTGGTGCGAGGCCTTGAACAGGCGGGCGACGGCATAGATGCCCAGCGCCTTGACCGCCATGAAGGCGATCACGCCGCCGACCACCAGACGCCAGTCGGCGACCACCACCGACAGGTCCAGGGACATGCCGACGCTGAGGAAGAACAGACCCAGCAGGATGGCGCGGAACGGCTCCACATCGGCTTCCAACTGGTGGCGGAAGGTGGATTCGGACAGGAGGACGCCTGCCAGGAAGGCGCCCATGGCCATCGACAGACCGCCCAGCGACATGGCCCAGGCGGCGCCGACCACGACCAGAAGGGCCGCCGCCGTCATCACCTCGCGACCGCCGTAACGGGCCAGCAGGCGGAAGATCGGATTGACCAGATATTTGCCGGCCAGCAGCACGCCGCCGACCGCCGCCACCGCGAAGCCGATGGTCTGCCACAACGGCGGCGCCTGTTCGTTCGCAACGCCCAGCACCGAGGCCAGGACGGCAACGATGGCCAGCAACGGCACGATGGCCAGGTCTTCCAGCAGCAGAATGGAGACGGACCGCTGTCCGGGCCCGCCCGCGATCTCGCCCCGCTCCTCCAGCATCTGCATGATGACGGCGGTGGACGACAGGACGAAGCCCATGGCCCCGACAAAGGCGACCGGCGCCGAAAAGCCGGCCAGCATGGCGGTCAGGGTCAGGATCAGGCCGCAGAACAGCACCTGGGCCGCGCCCAGGCCGAAGATCTCTTTCCTCAGCCCCCACAGACGTTTGGGCCGCATCTCCAGCCCGATGATGAACAGGAAGATGACCACGCCGAACTCGGCGACATGAAGAATGGTCTCGGGCTCCTGAAACAGCTTCAGCCCGAACGGCCCGATGGCCAGACCTGCCGCCAGATAGCCGAGCACCGAGCCCAGACCGACGCGCTTGAACACCGGCACGGCAATGACGCCCGCCGCCAGCAGGGCCGCAGCCGCGCCCAGATCCAGTCCCGTCGTCGCCTCGGCCATCGTCACCCCTTCGCAGGATATTCATAGTGGGGGCGAAGCCGTAGGATTGCGAGATGGCGCCGACGACACGATCACGAATGGAGCGGCTATAGGCGCCTGCATCGCCACAGTTTCGCCTCAGGCGACAAGCGGAGTAGCGTCCAGAACAACCGGAGGAAGCCATGTCGCGTCTCATCAGGATCGCCGTCGCCGCCACCCTGGGCCTGTCCGTCGCGGCGCCGCCCGTCGCGGTTCCCACCTTCGCCCTAGCCCAGCCCCAAAGCCCGGCATTGGATGGCGAAGCCACGCCGGCCGCCTGTGCGCCCTTGGGCTTCGTCCTGTCCCCGCCGGGCGAACCGATGCAACATCTGACCAGCCCCGTCCGACCGACGCCGATCACGGCCCCGTCCCAGAGCCGCATCGAGGGCGGGGCGCCGCCCCCGCCGCCGCCCCCTCCTCCTCCTCCGCCGCCGCCGGCCCCGCCAGCCCCCATGCGTCCGGCGGTGGTCGCCGCCGCACCGGGGCAGGCTCCGCTCAACGCCGTGGTCGTCACCGGGTCGCGCATCATGCCCGGCGCCCCGGCCCCGTCCGACACCGAAACCTATCCCGACGCCACGCCCAATCCGGTCAAGCGGACGGCGGACCAGCCGGTCTCCACCTTCTCGATCGACGTGGACACGGCCGCCTATTCCAATGTCCGCCGCTTCATCGACGAGGGCCGCAGCCCTCCGGCGGACGCGGTGCGGGTCGAGGAGCTGATCAACGCCTTCGACTATGGCTACGCCCGCCCGACCTCCCTGGCCCGCCCGTTTGCGATCACCACGGCCGTCGTCGCCTCGCCCTGGGCGCCCCGAACCGAAAGGGGGGGCCGCCAGATCGTCCACATCGGCTTGCAGGGTTATGAGCTCCCGCAGGGCGAGCAGCGGCCGCTGAACCTGACCTTCCTGGTCGATGTCTCGGGCTCGATGCGCAGCCCGGACAAGCTGGACCTGGCCAAACAGGCGATGAACCTGGCCATCGACCGGTTGCGGCCACAGGACACCCTGTCGGTCACCTATTACGCCGAGGGTGCGGGCACGACCCTGCAGCCCACGCCCGGCGATCAGAAGCTGAAGATGCGCTGCGCCGTCGCCAGCCTTCGCGCCTCGGGCGGGACGGCCGGCGCGACCGGGATGACCAACGCCTATGACCAGGCCCAGGCCAGTTTCGCCCGCGACAAGGTCAACCGCATCCTGATGTTCACCGACGGCGACTTCAACGTCGGCGTGACCGACAACAAGCGGCTGGAAGACTATGTCGCCGAAAAGCGCGGGACCGGCGTCTATCTGTCTGTCTACGGCTTCGGGCGCGGCAACTACCAGGACGCACGAATGCAGACCATCGCCCAGGCGGGCAACGGCGTGGCGGCCTATGTCGGGGATCTGCGCGACGCGCGCCGCCTGTTCGGCCCGATGTTCGACAAGGGCGCCTTCCCCATCGCCGACGACGTCAAGATCCAGGTCGAGTTCAATCCCGCCCGCGTCGCCGAATGGCGGTTGATCGGCTATGAGACCCGGCTGCTGAACGAGGCGGACTTCGCCAACGACCGCATCGACGCAGGCGAGGTCGGATCGGGCGCCAGCGTCACGGCCCTGTACGAGATCACCCCGGTCGGCGGCCCGACCCAGGTTCCCGAGCGCCGCTATCCCGACAATCGGATCGGTGTCGGCGGCGGCGATCCGAACGGCGAGATCGGCTTCATCCAGGTCCGCTACAAACAGCCGGGCGGCAGCCGGTCGGAATTGATCCAGCAGCCTCTGACCAGCCGCGCCGCCGGCGCCCAGCCGCCCGAGGCCACACGCTGGGCCCTGGCCGTCGCCGCGTTCGGCCAGAAGCTCCGCAACGCCCCATGGATGAGCGCTGACTACGGCTGGGATCAGGTGCTGGCCCAGGCCCAGGGCGCGCGCGGCGAGGATCCCTGGGGCGACCGGGCCGAGTTCGTCCAGTTGGTGCGCGCGGCCAGGGACCTGCCTGAACGCCGCGCGCCTTAAGGCCGAGCGGCGCCAAGCGGGCGCACGGCGGCGGAACCCCGCCGTGCGCGGCGGGTTTTCACGGTGACGCTACACCCCAGGAGACCCCCATGAAGATCCGCGACGTCATGACCAAGGATGTCCACCTCGCCCGCCCCGGCGACACGCTTCAGGAGGTCGCCGCCCGGATGGCCAAGGGGGATTTCGGCTTCGTGCCCGTGGCCGATGGCGACCAGTTGATCGGCGCCATCACCGACCGCGACATCGTCGTGCGCGCCCTGGCGGCCGGCGCCGCCCCGTCCGCGCCCGTGGTCGAATACATCACCCGCGACCCGCAGACGGTGCTGGACACCGACGACCTGAAATCCGTGCTGGATCTGATGGGGTCGCGCCAGATTCGCCGCGCCCCGGTGGTGGACAAGCATGGCCGCATCGTCGGGGTCATCTCGCTGGGCGACCTGTCGACACGGGTGAAGGAGAAATACGCCGGCGAGACGCTGGAGAGCATCTCGCGTTAACCCTCCCCCCTCACCACGCGCTAACCGGCGCCTGCCATTCTGCACCCTGAACGGTGGGAGATCAGAATGGCGCGCGCGCAGTTCCAGAAGGGTCAGAAGGTCTGGGTCGAGTGCGTGGGCGCCTGGGCCACCATCGAGAAGGTTCAGCCGGTCTGGGCCAAGGGTTTCGACGAGCCGGTGCGCGTCACCTACGACGTCGGCCTGGGACGTGAGTTCGCCGCCGCCGAACTGATGATGGCCGCCGCGGACGCCGCCGGGGCCGAGGTCGGCGACTGGCGCGTGCTGCGGGCCCGCAACAAGTGGCAGGCGGAAGAGGACTGCCTGCACCACCCCCAGCCCGGCACCTATCCCGTCGTCGTCACTGACACGGCCGACTGGGGCGGCTGGCGCGTGCCCGGCGCGGAATATGACCGCGACCCCCAGCGCATTGAATTCCAGTCCCGGCTGATCGCCGCCGCGCCGCGTCTGATGCAGTTGGCTGAAAGCCTGATGGACCTCGTGGCCGAGAGCCCCGACGACGCGCCGCCCGCCGTTCTGGCCCTGGCACGCCAGGCCCGCGACACGCTTCAACCTGTGACGGAAATTCTGGAAGCGGCGCCGGCCCGGGCGAGCGGCGTCATGCCGGGTGCGGACGCCAGCCTGGCGGAACGCTGAACAGGAGCGCAGGCTCAGATCGCCCCGCTTGACTCCGCACGGCATCGCGCGCCATTTGGAACAAATGGAGAACATTGGACCTGATGACCGTTTGGCCGCCTTGAGGACGCGGCTTGAATCGCTCAATGCTTGCACCCTTTCGCTTGCTCCCAGCCAGACACGGGACGCCAGCGTCTTTCCCTCCTGCTGGGCGCGCGGGGCAGTGCATGACCTGTACGCCGAAACACCGACCGACGCTGTGGCGATCAACGCCTTCGGCCTGGGCGCCGCGCTTCAGGCGGCGGACGGACGCGCCATCGTCTGGGGGCTTCACGATATGATGGGGCTGGAGGCGGGGCGGCCGCATGGACCGGGGCTGCATGAGATGGGGCTGGCGCCGTCGGACATGCTGCTGGTGCGCGCGCCCGACATTCAGACGTTGCTCATTATCGGCGAGGAGGCGTTACGGACACCGGCGGTGGGCGCCGTGCTGCTCAGCGCCTGGGGCGAGGCCAGGGCCTTGTCCCTGACGGCCAGTCGGCGGCTGGCGCTTGCGGCCGGGGGTGGTCACGGGACGCTGTTCCTGGCGAGGGCTGGCGCCGTTCCGGCGCCCAGCGCCGCCGAAAGCCGATGGTCGGTGCGCGCCGTGGCGTCCGCGCCGCTCGAGGGCGGAGCGCCGGGCAGACCGTCTTTTTCCGCCACCCTGCTTCGGCGACGCGGCGGGGGCGAGCCCAGAACCTGGATCATGGAGTGGGATCGTGACACGCGATCGTTCCGCGAACCGGCGCCGCTATCTGGCGCTGTGGTTCCCCTGGCTGCCCAGCGACCGGCTGAAGCGTCGCGCCCGTTCCGCAGACGGGTCGCCTGAGCCCGATCCAAGGCCTGTGGTCCTGGTCGAGAAGATCGGCGGCGCGCTGCGGCTGGCCGCCGTCGATCCGGCGGCGGCCGGAACGGGGCTGGTCCCCGGCCTGACGCTAGCCGACGCCCGCGCGCGAACGCCCGCCTTGCGCACCATTGTTCATCGACCGGATATGGATGCGGCCCTGCTGCTGCAGGTGATGGAGGATTTCGGCCGGTTCACGCCCATGATCGCCGAGGATTCGCCACATGGGCTGATGCTGGACGTGACCGGCTGCGCCCATCTGTTCGGCGACGAAACCGGACTGGTCCGCGCGGCGCATGAGCGTGCGGGGCGTATCGGCCTGGGGATCCGCAGCGCCCTGGCGTCCACGCCCCAGGCGGCGCGCGCTCTGGCCCGTTTCGGGCCGGGCGGACGGTTTGAAGCGGGACAGGATCGACAGGAGGTGCGTCGGCTGCCGGTCGCGGCGCTGGAACTTTCGCAACGCGAGACCCAGGCCCTGCAGCGCGCGGGGCTGAAGCGGATCGCCGATCTGGACGATCGTCCGCGCGCGCCGCTAGCCGCGCGCTTCGGCGCCGATTTTTCCGCCCGGCTGGCGCGGATCCTGGGTGACGAGGACATGCGCATCACGCCGTACCGGCCGCCGCCGCCCATCACCGTCGACCGCATCTTCTTCGAACCCATCGTCGATGACGCGGATGTAGAACGCGTCCTGTCCGATCTGTTGATCGAGACTGCGGATCGACTGGATCAGGCAAGCCAGGGCGGCCGGGCCTTCGAGGCGGGCTTCTACCGCGTCGACGGCGAGGTCCGACGCATCGTCGTGCGGACCGGCCGGGCCACACGCGACCGGATCGCGGTGCTTCGTCTGTTCCGTGAAAGGCTCGCGGCCCTGGCCAATCCCCTGGACCCCGGCTTCGGCTTCGATCAGATCAGGCTGTCTGTTCTCGAGACCCAGACGCTGAAACCCGACCAGTCAAGCCTGGACGGCGACAGACCGGACGGCGAGGATTTCAGCCGCCTGATCGACCGGCTGACGGCGCGGCTGGGGCCTGAAGCCGTGCTGCGGTTCGAACCTCTGGGGTCGCACATGCCCGAGCGCGCCGCACGGATGGTCCCGGCGACAATGAAGGTCGGGCGAGCGGCCCAGGACTGGCCGGATCTGACGCCTGACGATCCGCCGTTACGCCCCTTGCAGATGTTCGACCCGCCCCAGCCGGTCGAGACCCTGGCCGAGGTGCCCGACGGTTCGCCCTTGCGCTTCCGCTGGCGCCGGGTGCTGCATGAGGTGGCTTGCGCCGAAGGACCGGAGCGGATCGGCGGCGAATGGTGGCGCGCGCCGGATCAGAAGACGCGCGACTACTATCGCGTCGAAGACCGCGAAGGCCGCCGGTTCTGGCTGTTCCGTCAGGGGCTGTACGGCGAGACCGACGAGCCGCGCTGGTTCGTACACGGCCTGTTCGCATGAACGCGCCCGCCTATGCCGAACTGGCCAGCGCCAGCAACTTCTCCTTCCTAAGGGGGGCGTCGCATCCGAAGGATCTGGTGCTGACCGGGATCCTGCGCGGTCATGCGGGCCTTGGCCTGGCCGACCGCAACACGGTCGCCGGGGTGGTGCGGGCCTGGAGCGCCCTGCGTAGCCTGCGCGAAGACGGCCTGTCGCCGCCCGATATCGTGCGCGACGGCGCAGGGCCGGGCGAAGCGACCTATGTCGAGGATCGGTTGAACGATCCGACTTTGTCGGAAGAGGTCAGACGACGGGCCGCGACCTTCAAACTGGCGACCGGCGCGCGTCTGGCTTTCAACGACGGAACGCCCGACATCATCGCCTATCCCGAGACGAGAGCCGGCTGGGGGCGACTGACGCGGCTGCTGACCCTTGGCAATCGCCGAGCCGTGAAGGGCCAGTGCGAGATCGGGCTGCGCGACCTGCTCGCCGCACCGGAGGATCTGCTGCTGATCCTCATGCCGGACGCCCGGCTGGACGGTCTGGACCGGACGCTTGACCGTGTGACCGAGGCGGCGCCCGGCGCGGTCTGGCTGGGCGTCGCCATGGGCCGGCTCGGCGACGACGGGCGGCGGCTGGCGCGGCTGAAGGCGCTGGCGGAACAGAGCGGCGTCCCGCTGCTGGCGGTCAACGACGTCCTCTATCACGACGCCGACCAGCGCGACCTGCAGGACGTGCTGACCTGCATCCGCGAAGGCGTCACGGTGGAGGCGGCGGGGCGGCGTCTGAACGCCAACGGCGAACGCTGGCTTAAGCCCCCCGCCGAAATGGCCCGCCTGTTCCGCAACGCGCCCGAGGCCATCGCCGAGACCGCGAACCTGCTGGCCCGCGTCGGTTTCGACCTCAGCGACATCAGCTATCAGTACCCCGAGGAGACGACCCCGCCCGACCAGACGCCGCAGGCCTGGCTGGAACATCTGACCTGGCTGCACGCCGAGATGCGCTATTCCCAGGGCGTCCCCGACAAGGTGCGGGTGCTGCTGGAGAAGGAGTTGGCCTTCATCGCAAAGGCCGACTACGCACCCTACTTCCTGACCATCTACGACATCGTGAGGGTGGCGCGCGACAAGCGGATCCTGTGTCAGGGGCGTGGTTCGGCGGCCAATTCCGCCGTCTGCTATGTGCTGGGCATCACGGCGGTGGACCCGGCGGAATCCGACCTGTTGTTCGAACGCTTCCTGTCGTCGGACCGAGGCGAACCGCCCGACATCGATGTCGACTTCGAGCACGAGCGGCGAGAGGAGGTCATCCAGCACATCTACACGCGCTATGGCCGCGAACGCGCCGGCATCGCCGCCACCGTCATCCGCTATCGTCCCAAGAGCGCCATCCGCGATGTGGGCAAGGCTCTGGGCCTGACCGAGGACGTCACCGCCCGTCTGGCCTCCAGCCAGTGGGGCAGTTGGGGCAGCGAGATCGGCGACCGCCAT
Source organism: Brevundimonas sp. TSRC1-1 (assembly GCF_049898245.1). Taxonomy (NCBI): domain Bacteria; kingdom Pseudomonadati; phylum Pseudomonadota; class Alphaproteobacteria; order Caulobacterales; family Caulobacteraceae; genus Brevundimonas; species Brevundimonas sp. TSRC1-1. The sequence continues at coordinate 55,676 of NZ_JAFCXI010000001.1, read as the reverse complement.
GTCGAACAGGCCGGGCTGGACCCAACCAATCCGATGATCCGGCGCGCCGTGGCGATGGCGACGCGGCTGCTGGGTTTTCCCCGCCACCTGTCCCAGCACGTCGGCGGCTTCGTCCTGACCCAGGACCGGCTGGACGAACTGGTCCCCATCGGCAACGCCGCCATGGCCGACCGCACCTTCATCGAATGGGACAAGGACGACATCGACGAACTACGCCTGCTGAAGGTCGATGTGCTGGCGCTCGGCATGCTGACCTGCATCCGCAAGGCCTTCGATCTGATCCGCACCCATTCGGAGGAGGACTGGGCGCTGCATACCATCCCGGCCGATGACGCCGGCGTTTACGACATGCTGTGCCGGGGCGACTCCATCGGCGTCTTCCAGGTCGAGAGCCGCGCCCAGATCAACATGCTGCCCCGGCTGAAGCCGCGCAAACTCTATGATCTGGTGATCCAGGTGGCCATCGTCCGGCCCGGCCCGATCCAGGGCGACATGGTCCATCCCTATCTGCGACGTCGCAACGGGCTGGAACTGCCCGACTATTCCAAGCCGGGGCCGCAATACCCGGCGGACGAGCTGAAACAGGTTCTGGAAAAGACCCTGGGCGTGCCGCTGTTTCAGGAACAGGCGATGAAGGTGGCCATGGTCGCCGCCGAATTCACCGAGAAAGAGGCCAACGGCCTGAGGAAGGCCATGGGCACCTTCCGGGGCGACGGCACCCTGCACACCTACGAAGACCGGATGGTCGGCCGGATGATCGAGCGCGGCTATGATCCGGCCTTCGCCCGGCGCTGCTTCGACCAGATCAAGGGGTTCGGCTCCTACGGCTTTCCGGAAAGCCACGCCGCCTCCTTCGCCCAGCTGGTCTATGTCTCGTCGTGGATCAAACACCACCATGCGGCGGCCTTCGCCTGCGCCCTGCTGAACAGCCAGCCGATGGGCTTCTACGCCCCGGCACAGATCGTGCGGGGCGCCCAGGAGCATGGGGTCGAGGTGCGCCCGGTCGATGTCTCCTGCAGTGATTGGGACAACAGCCTGGAAGGCCCGAAGGGCGCGCCGGCGCTGCGGCTCGGCCTGCGTCAGATCGACGGATTCCGCGAGGACTGGGCCCAGGCGCTGGTCGCCGCTCGCGCCGCCGCCCGCCCCTGCGACGTCGAGACCCTGGCGCGACGCGCCGCCCTGCCCGCCGCCGCCATGCGCAAGCTGGCCGACGCCGACGCCTTCCGCTCGCTGGGCCTGGATCGACGCGAAGCCCTGTGGGCCGTGCGCCGTCTGCCGGACGATGCGCCCCTGCCGTTGTTCGCCGCCGCCGATGCCCGCGAACTGGGCACCGAACCCGACGCCAGACTGCCGACCATGCCGCTGGGCGAACATGTCGCCGCCGACTATCAGACCCTGCGCCTGTCCCTGAAGGCGCATCCCATGAGCATCCTGCGGCCCCTGTTCGACGCCGAACGGATGCTGACCTGCGCCCGGACCGAGGCGAAACGCGGCGGCGCCCTGGTGCGGGTCGCCGGGGTGGTTCTGGTCCGTCAGCGCCCCGGCAAGGGCAACGCCATCTTCGTCACACTGGAGGACGAGACCGGCATCACCAATGTCGTCCTGTGGGCGCGGATGTTCGAACAGTTCCGCCGCGAGGTCATGGCCGCCCGGCTGATGGAGGTCGAAGGCGTCGTGGAAAAAAGCCCGGAAGGCGTGGTCCACCTGGTCGCCCGCCGCGTCATCGACCGCTCCAGCGAACTGTCACGCCTGTCCGAAGACCACGACGCCTCCGTCCAACTGGCCCGCGCGGACATTGTCGCCAATCCCCAACCGCCCCGTCACGCCCCACACCGCCACCCCCGGGACGTCCGCATCCTGCCGGGCTCGCGAGATTTCCACTGAGCTCCGCCGCTCAGGTCTGTGTGCGTGTGTCTCTCAGGGTCATGTTCAGATCGTCCTATCCGACACCGGCGGCGCGGATGGCGTTTTCATCGCACTCGCCGTCCCGCACTGATATCGAGCGGGCTCCACTTGCCGAAGGCGCGGGTCCCGACGGATCGCGCCGCCAGCGCGCCGACGGCGAAGTGAGGACGCCCGGACCGTTTCCGAGCCAGTCAGGCCTAGATCAAATCCATGGTCACGCTGAGCGCGGCAAGGCCGTCAGAGAGCCGTCGGTTTCGAGAAACACGGCTTCAAGATCGTCGAGACGCTGGACGCCGGCGGCGCGCGCGGCCGCCTGAACCTCTCCCTCGGTTACGCGCTGGCGTCGCATTGCGCGCGGCAATAGCTGGCCGTCTCGCAAAAGGAGGGTCGGCTCGGCTTTCACCAGCCGGTCGATCAGCTTGAATCGGACGGAAGCGGCGGTGACCGCCAATTGCATCGCGACGAGCAACAGAAGCGCCGTCAGCCCCTCAACGAGCGCCAGCGACTTGCTGGTGATGATCGAGGCCAGCGTCGAGCCGATGGCCACAGTGACGATCAGGTCGAATGCGTTCAACTTGGACAGCGTCCGCTTGCCCGACAGCCGCAGGATCACGACCAGAGCGGCATAGGCCGCGGGCGCGATGATCAGGATGCGCAGAACGCCTGACCAGCCGTCGAACAGGGCTTCAGGAAGAGGATTGGAAGGCATGGCAAGCGAACGACTTGGACCCGGGGGAGTTGCGTCCCCGTGGCAAGTGGTGCGTAGAACCTCGGCCGCCCTCGTCACGCAAGAACGCCATGACCCCGCTCCATCTGTCCCCGTTTGACGCCGCCGCGATCCTTATCGTGCTCAGCGCTGTGCTGGGCTGGATCAATCACCGCTATTTCCGACTGCCCGGCACAGTCGCGATGACGCTGATGGGAGCTCTGGCCTCGCTGGCGGTCATCGGCGCCGACGCGCTTTTCCAGGGAAGCGACATCTCGGCGCGGGTCAGCCGGTTTCTCGAGGACATCGACTTCCACGACACTCTGATGAACGGCATGTTGTCCTTCCTGCTGTTCGCCGGCGCCCTTCATGTCGATATCGAACATCTCAGGCGCGGGCGCTGGCAGATCGCCATACTGAGCACGATCGGGGTGGCGGCTTCGACCTTGATCGTCGGCTTCGGCCTCAAGGCGCTCACCGGTCTTGTCGGCTTCGACGTCCCGCTCATCTGGTGTTTTGTGTTCGGGGCTCTGATCAGTCCGACCGACCCTGTCGCGGTCATGGGCGTGTTGAGGACCGCGAAGGTCCCCCCGACCCTCCAGGCTACGATCGCGGGGGAGAGCCTGTTCAATGACGGCGTGGGCGTCGTGGTGTTCTCGATCCTTCTGGCCAGCGCCGTCGGAGGCGAAGCCTTTTCGATCTCCCACGCCGGCGAGCTGTTCCTGGTCGAAGCCTTGGGCGGGGCGCTGCTGGGCGCGGTCGTGGGCTGGATCGCCTATCGGGCCATGAAGATGATCGACGACTATTCCGTGGAGGTCATGATCACCCTGGCGACCGTGATGGGCGGCTACGCCGTCGCCATGACGCTTCACGTCAGCGGTCCGGTCGCCATGGCGGTGGCGGGACTGATCGTGGGCAATCAGGGCGTCAGCTACGCCATGAGCGACACCACCAAGGACTATGTGCTGAAGTTCTGGGCCCTGATCGACGAAATCCTCAACGCCGTCCTCTTCCTCCTGATCGGATTGGAGGCCGTGGTGCTTGCGGACAGCATCGGCCTGCTGGGGCTGGGTCTGCTCACCATTCCCCTGGTGCTGATTGCGCGCGCGGTTTCCGTGGGCGCCCCGCTGCTGTTCTGGCGACGCCTCCTCCCGATCCGGATGGCCTTTCCGGTCATGACGTGGGGCGGCCTTCGCGGCGGGATTTCAATCGCCCTGGCGCTCTCGCTGCCAGCCGGCCCGATGAAGGACCTCATCCTAGGCGCGACCTACATGGTCGTCCTCTTCTCCGTCCTGGTTCAGGGCGCGACGATCAGCCGTCTGGTGCGTCGTAGCGCCGCTCGCGCGATGGCGGAGGGGGCGATCCGCTGAGCATGATCTGTGATGTCCTGCCGGGCTCGTTCCCGAGCCCGGCAGGGTCGCCCAGGCATACTCCGTTCGATTCAGGTCATTCGTGCTCCAGAACCCTTCGCCACAGCGCCGCAAGAACGGGCAGGACGATCAGTGTGAGCACCGTCGCGGTGGTCAGCCCGCCGATGACGACCGTGGCCAACGGCTTCTGCACCTCGGCCCCCGCCCCCGCCGCGAACGCCATGGGCACGAACCCCAGCACCGCGACCAGGGCCGTCGTCAGGACGGCGCGTAGACGGCTGACGGCGCCGTGAAGCGCGGCCTCGCCCGGCGGGTCGCCATCCGTCAGGCGTTGGCGAATGGCCTGCATCAGCACCAGGCCGTTCAGGGTCGCGACGCCTGACACGGCGATGAAGCCGACCGCCGCACTGATCGACAGCGGCATGCCTCGCAGCGCGAGCGCCAGCGCCCCCCCGACCAGGGCCAGGGGCACGCCCGCGAACACCAGGGCCGCGTCCTTCCACGACCGCAGGGCCAGGACCAGCAGGCCGCCGATGGTCAGGAAGACGATGGGCACGATCAGGGCCAGGCGGGCCGAGGCCCGCTGCAGGTTCTCGAACTGTCCGCCCCAGTCGATCCAGCCGGACGGCGGCGGCTGGACCTGAGCGGCGACCCTGGCTTGCGCCTCGGCGACGAAACCGCCCAGGTCGCGACCGCGCACATTGGCCTGAACGATCATGCGACGCTTTCCATCGGCGCGACTGATCTGATTCGGCCCCTCGGCCACGTCGAAACGGGCGACCGAGGACAGGGGCACGGTCGGGGCGCCGGCCTGGGCGTTCTCCGGCATGACCGGCAGTTGCTCCATGACCGTGGGGTCTGCGCGCAAGGCGTCGTCCAGCCTCACGACCACGTCGAAGCGTCGATCGCCCTCGTTGACCTGACCGGCGGAGCGGCCGGCGAAGGCGATGGCCAAGGCGTCGGCGGCGTCGGACGCATGGACGCCCTGCGCCGCCGCCACGGTGCGATCGACACTGGCGGTGATGGTCGGCTGGCCCGACACCTGTTCGACCCGCACATCGGCCGCGCCCTCGATGCCGTTCAATACGCCGGCCACCTGCCGGGCCGTGCGGTCCATGGCGGCGAAATCGTCGCCATAGATCATGACCGCCACGTCCGACCGGACCCCGGCGATCAGCTCGTTGAACCGCATCTCGATGGGCTGGGTGAACTCGTAATTGTTGCCCAGCAGGCTCGACAGCCGTTCCTCCATGTCCGCCACCAGATCGGCCTTGGCCAATCCCGGTTCAGGCCAGTCGCGGCGGTCCTTCAGGATGACGAAGGTGTCCGAGATCGACGGCGGCATGGGGTCCGACGCGACCTCGGCGGTGCCTGTCCGGGTGAAGACCCGCTCGACCTGCGGCATGGCCTTCAGCGTGCGTTCGACCTGGAACTGCATCGCCTGGCTCTGTTCCAGCGATGTCGAGGGGACACGCAGGGCCTGGACCAGCACGTCACCCTCGTCGAGCTGGGGCACGAACTCGCGACCCAGGGTCAGGAAGGCGACCAGACCCGCGAGCAGGGCGATCCCCGCGCCCGTCAGCACCAGCCGGGGACGGCCGATGGCCCCTTTCAGCAGCGGTTGATAGCGGGCCTTGGCCGCGCGCGTCAGGCGCGTCTCCTCATGATCCGCCCCGGGCTCCCTGACCAGCAGGGCCGCCATGGCCGGCACGAAGGTGAAGCTGAGGACGAAGGCGGCGGCCAGGGCCAGCATCACGGTCGCGGCCATCGGCCCGAACATCTTGCCCTCCACGCCTTCGAACATCAGCAGGGGGGCGTAGACCAGCAGGATGATCGCCTGGCCGAAGGCGGCCGGCCGGGCCATCTCTCGCGCCGAGGCCGCAGCGACGGACAGACGTTCGGCGGTCGTAAGGGCGCGCCCCGTCTCCGCGCTCTTGAGGCCGAGCCGGCGCAGGGTGTTCTCGATCACCACCACGGCCCCGTCGACGATTAGGCCGAAGTCGAGCGCGCCGAGGCTGAGCAGATTGGCGCTGATGCCGAACCGGTTCATCGCCGAGGCGGCGAACAGGAAGCTGAGTGGAATGACCAGGGCGGTGATGATCGCCGCCCTGACATTGCCTAGGGCGAAGAACAGCACGGCGACGACTAGCAGGGCGCCGAGCAGCAGATTGTGCTCGACGGTGCGGACGGTCGCCTCGACCAGTTCGGTCCGGTCCAGTTCAGGCCGCAGGCGCACGCCGGGCGGCAGGCTGGGCGTGATTTCCTCGAGGCGTGCGCCGACGCGGCGGGCCACCTCGCGCGAGTTCTCGCCCTGCAGCATCAGGGCCGTGCCGACCACGGTCTCGCGGCCATCGGCGCTGGCCGAGCCCAGGCGGGGAGCGCGGCCGATCTCGACCGTCGCCACGTCGGAGACGCGGATCACCTGGCCGCCGCGATTGAGGATGGGCGTCTGGGCCAGATCGTCCAGGCTCTTCAGCCGGGCGTCGGCGCGGACGATATAGGCTTCTCCCGCGCGGTTGACGTAGCCTGCGCCGGCGATGCGGTTGGCGTGCTCCAGCGCCTCGACCAGTTGCACCAGACCCACGCCGTAGGCCGCGAGGCGACCGGGGTCGGGATGGACCGCATACTCCTTCACATAGCCGCCCAGCACGTCCACGCCGGCGACGCCGGGAACGGTCTTCAGCTGGGGGGCGACGAGCCAGTCCTGGATCGTGCGGAGATAGGTCGCCTTCTCCTGATCGGAGACCAGACGTTCGCCCTCCGGCGTGACATAGGCGGCGCCGGGTCGCGCCGCCGGGCCGGTCAGTTCCAGCGTCCAGATATAGACCTCGCCCAGGCCCGTCACGACCGGCCCCATCGACGGCGAAAGCCCTGCGGGCAGGTCCTCGCGCGCCGCCTGAAGCCGTTCGTTGACCAGGTTGCGCGCGAAATAGATGTCCGTCGCATCGGTGAAGACGGCCGTGATCTGGGAAAAGCCGTGGCGCGACAGGGACCGCGTCTCTGTAAGACCCGGCAGGCCCGCCAACGCGGTCTCCAGCGGGAAGGTGACCTGGCGTTCGACCTCCTCTGGCCCCAGGGCCGGGGCGACGGTGGTGATCTGCACCTGACGGTTGGTGATGTCGGGCACGGCGTCGATGGGCAGGTGCAGCAGTTCGCGTCCGCCCAGGATGGCCAGCACCACGGCCAGTCCGACGACCAGCCAGCGGAAACGCACGGAGGCGTCGATGATCCGATTCAGCATGATCAGTGTCCGTGCTCGGCTTCGCCCTTGGCCAGTTCGGCCTTGAGCAGGAAGGCCCCGGCGCCGGCGATACGCTCGGCGCCGGACAGGCCGGACACGATCTCGATGCGACCATCGGATGTTCGGCCGGTCACGACAGGCCGGGCGCGGAACCCTCCAGTCTCCAGCACGAAGACGGACGGCCCGCCCTCTAGGGTCTGCACCGCGTCCAGCGGCGCGACGGGCGTTCCCGTCCCGGCGCCGGCCGAGACGCGGGCCGAGACGACGGACCCCGCGGGGGGGACATCGCCGGACGGGCGGGCGCGCACGATGACGACGCCGTTCGCATTGGCGGGGGCGATGGCGATGACGACGCCCGACACGACGCGTGATCCGGCGACTGTGCTTTCCAGCCTGTCGCCGACCTTCAGGACGGCGGCGGCGGCGGGCGGCGCCTCGAACAGCAGTTCGACGCGCCCCGGATCGGCGACGGCGGCGACCTGCAACGCCTCTTCGTGCAGCACCTGGCCCGGCGCGGCGCTCAGGCGGGTGACGACGCCGGCGATGGGACTGCGGACCACCGTCAGGCCGTCGGCCCCCGGCGCGCCGAAGGCGCCGACGCGGGCGCGGGCGGCCCGGTGCTGGGCCTCGGCGCGACGCGTCTCGGCGGCGGTGACGTCCAGCCGGGCCTGGGAGACCCAGCCCTGTTCGAACAGGGTGCGGTCGCGGCGTTCGGCCGCGCGGGCCGCCTCGACCGTCGCCCCGGCCGCGTCAGCGTCGGCGCGGGAAGCTGCGCCGTCCGGGCTGCGCACGGTGATCAGCGGCGAGCCGGCGGCCACGCGATCGCCCAGGCCGACGTGGACGCGCACGACGGCGCCGCCCAGAGGGGCGTCCACGACCGCCTCGGCGCCGGGCGCGAAGGCGACCCGGCCCGGCAGTTTCAGCTCGGCCCCGCCGCCCCGCTGAACGGCGACGACGGAGACGCCGGCCCGCGCGGCCGCCTGGGGCGTCAGGGCGACGAAAGCCGCCTCGGCGGATGGGTCGGCGTGGCCGTCCGCCTCTGCGTGGTCGGCCTCGGCGGGCGGGCGCTCCATAAGTCGGGCGGCGCCGAAGCCCGCGCCCAGGGCGATGACGACGGCGGCGCCGCTCATCAGCCAGTGTTTCTTCAAGGTCATGATCGATCCTCGCCCGGCGCACGGCCGGGCCCAGAGTTCAGGACGCGCGGCGTCGCCGCCGCGCGCAGGGCTCAGTCAGGGCCGGACGCCGGGTCCGGCCGAGGATCAGGTTCTGGGAGGGCGCTCAGGACCGTCAGGCCGCCCGAGCGGTGAGGCGACGCTGTCGCTCCAGGCGTGGGGTCGGCCGAAGACCGCAATGAAACGCGGCGTGGCCATGTCGTTGGACACGGCCGAATGCGGCGCGTGGCAGCAGCCGTTGGCGCACGCAGGCCCGCAGTCGGGGCACTGGCGATCGCCGGCGGCGTCGGCCAGAGATGCCGCTTCGACGGATGCAGGCTGGACCGCGCAGGCGTGGGTTTCGAAAGCGGGCACGGCAAAGGCCAGCGTCAGCAGCAGGACGCTGACGAAGCCAAATCGACTGACCATGACCCGCAGAGGTGTGAGCATTGACGTGTTCTTATCACCGATCATCAGCAAAGTCGTCGCCGCCTTGCGCCCATTCGGATCAGCCGTCCCCCATGGGCGTCGTCTTCGTTCTGGCGCCGTTTGACCCTTCATCGCCGGCGCCTGGCTGTTCGGCCTGGGCAACGGCGGTTTGGGGATGGCGAAGTGGGCCAGTTTCAGCGACCCTAGCGTCCCGTCTTCCGGCCGACCGCCAAGGCCTGGCCTTCGCCGTCTTCAGCGCCTTGGCGAAGATCACTCTGGCGCTGGGGGTGCTGATCGTCGCCGTCGCAATCCATCCGGATGCGACAGCGGAACGGCTGCGCGGCTTCATGGCCGCCGGCCCCATCCTGACGTCAATTGGAATGATCATCCTGGCGCGACGGGCCACACGCCGTCCGGATCGAAGCGCGGCCGTCGTCCACGCCTGAACGCTCACCTCAGGTTTGACGCCCTGGTCACCGACGAGCCACGGCCAGCCCCGCGTGGAATAGGACTGTTGGTGGTCGCCAGTCGTTCGATGTTCATAAAGGCGAAGGTCGCACGTGCTTAGAAGCAAATTCTGAAGCGAGATCGCCCCCATGAGCAAGCCTGTGACGCTCCGATTGCTGGACACGACCGTGGGCGCAGGCCCGGGCCTGCGCTCGCGGATTGTCGAGCGGCCGGGCATGGGTCTGGCGCAGACCGATCTCGTCGCCCTGGTCGAGGACGTGAGATCCATCGCCCGCAGCGTTCTGGGCGACCGCGACCTGACCTATGGAATATTCTCCGGCGATCCGGAGACTTTGTCCCGGACAGTGCTGACGGTCGTCTACGAGAAGCGCGGCGGGAGACCGGTCGCATTTAACGCCCTGGCCATTCTGGACGCCGACCTGGGCGGTCGGGCGGTTGAGATCCTGCACCTGGGCCTGGTCATGGTGCGGCCCGATGTGCGGGGTAGCGGTCTTTCAGCCACCCTCTATGGCCTGACCTGCGTCCTGCTGTTCGTGCGCCGGCAATGCCGGGCCGTCTGGGTGTCCAGCGTGACCCAGGTGCCGGCCGTCGTCGGCATGGTCGCCGAGACCTTTTCCGACGTCTATCCCGGCAGGCCGACCGCGCGACGATCCTTCCACCACGAGCGACTGGCGCGCCAGATCATGGGCCACTGGCGTCACGCCTTCGGCGTCGGCGACGAGGCCGGTTTCGATGCGGATCGGTTCGTGATCACCGACGCCTATACCGGCGGTTCGGACGAACTAAAAAAGACCTTCGAAAGCGCGGCCAAACACCGCGACGCGCTTTACAACGACCTCTGCGTCGCAGAACTGGACTACGGCCGGGGCGACGACCTGCTTCAGATCGGCCAGATCGATATGCGCGCCGCCAGCCGTTACCTCGCCAAGGTGGCCCCGCCCCACACCGTTCCCGGCCTGCTAGGTCGGTTCGCTCTACTGATGATCCAGGCGGCCCTGCTGCCGCTGGTGCACTGGCTCGATCACACTCAACCCTGGGGAAGTTTGCGCGCATGGAAGACGTGACGGCCTTCGACTACGCCGAATTCACCACCCGCAATCTCGGCTTCGTCACCGAGGCGGAGCAGGCGGCCCTGAGAAGTGGCGCCGTATTCGTCGCGGGCGTCGGCGGCATGGGGGGAGCCTGCTTCCTGGCCCTGGTCCGCGCTGGCGTCGGACGGTTCGCGGTCTGCGACATAGACGTTTTCGAAACCTCCAACATGAACCGTCAGGTGTTCGCTTTCACCGACACCGTCGGGCATGACAAGGCATCGGCCGCCTGCGTGGCGGCGCGGCGCATCAATCCCGAGGTCGAGATCGAGCGCCTGGGCGCAGAGTGGGTGGATGAGGTCGCGGACCTGGCGGCGCGCTATCCGGTAATCGTCAACGGAACCGATGACATCGCCGCCGGCATCGCCCTGTATCGCGCCGCCAAGGCGGCGGGGGCGACCGTGATCGACGCTTACGCCTCTCCCCTGCCCTCAGTGATCGTGGTGCGCCCCTCCGACCCGCGTCCCGAAGAACGCCTCAGGTATCCGACGCGCGGCAAGGCGCTGGACGCGATTCGACCGGAAGACCTGCGGGCAGGCTTCATGAAGGAACTTGAATACGTCATGGTCCATTCGTCGTCCGCCCGTCACGTCGATCTAGACGCCGCCGCCGCCCTAGCCGCCGGAACGGCCAAGCGGATGTCTTTTGCGCCGATGGTGATCTCGACCGGCTGCCTGATGGCCTATGAAGCCCTGTGGCTGCTGATGGGCCGCCGATCCAGAACCAACTGCCGAGGCTGGTTCCTCAATGCGTTCGCTGGGCGGACCGAAAGGCCGTTGTGGGCACCCGTCGCTGCCATAAAGGGCCTGGTCGTGCGCGCCTTTATGGCCCGACTTCTGAAGGGCGCCGCATGATCCGCGTCGAGACCCAGGCCCTGCTCGACGGCTTTGCGGCGGCGGGTCTGGCGGCCTATGTCGCGGCCCTGCTCGTGCGCCGTGTCGGCGGTCCCTTGACGCCGAGGCTGGTGTTTCTATTCGGCGTCATGTCCGTGTTCTACGGCGTTCGCAGTCTGGCCGTCCGGACAGGCCTGCCGATCTTCGAAGGCGCGACATACGCCGCCATATCGCTCGCCCCCCTTGCGGCCCTCCTACTGGCCGAAGGGCTTCTTCGCCGTCACGCGCCGCGCGCTATGAAGATCGCCGTCTTCGCGGCCTCCGTCCTGGGTTTGGGTTTCGCTCTGTTCACGACCAGCCACGTCGCCTTCGGGTCGCGCCTCGCACTGGCCGCGATCATTCTATCATCTCTGGTCGCCATCTTGATCCTATTGTGGGCGAGGGATCGCAAGGCCCTGTCCCGCGCCGAGAACGGCGCCGTTCGCCGCCTCGCCGTCGGCTTGGCCATCGTCATTCCGCTGATCGGAACGGACTTTTCCGAACTTGTGGCCTCGCCCATCGGTTTCAGCCCCATCGCCGCCCTCGTGATCGTTCTGCTGGCCCTGTCGAACGGGGTCAACGATGCGCGTGACGTCTGGATCGACGCCGCTGTGATCGTGGCGACGACCCTGGCCCTGACCTGCGGCCTGATCGAACAGTTGGATGTCGGCGCGCTCGACGACCGGGTTCGCCTCTTCGCCCTGGTGGGCGCCGCGCTAATCACCATGACCCTGGTAGTCCGCATCCAGCCGTTCGGCGCCGCCGGTCGGCGCACCAGTCTGCGCCAGCGCATGGCCTCGGCGAACACCCAATCCCTCGACGGCTTCCTGGGTGAACTGACCAAGGAGCCGATGCTGAAGGACCTGGCGGTGCTGTCCGAACAGGATCTCGCCGATTATCGCCCCGAGGCGATGGCGCAGACGCTGGATCGCCAGCCTTTGTGGAGCGCCGCCGCCCTACAGGCCGGTGTAGGGACGATCAATGAGGCCGAACGCGAGCCGCTGCTGGATCTTCTGGCGCGATCGGACGCTACCCATGTCGGGCTTCTGAGCCGGTCGCCGGTTAGGATCGGTCTGGTCCGGTTGCCGGATCTGCTGCGCAACACCGAAGCCGAGATCGATCTCGGCCTCGCCTTCCGAATGGCGCGGCTGACGACGGGGAGGCGTCCATGACCGCCCCGACCTTGGACCTTCGCGAGGGCGATCTGGAAGGCTTCTTCCGGGTTCCGTTCGAAATCTACTCCCCCGACAACCCGTATGTGACGCCGATGCGCGCCGATCTGGAGCGGTATCTGGATCCGGCTCGCAACCCCCTGATGCGCGACGACGGCGGACGCCTGACCTTCTTCACCGCCTGGCGGGATGAGCGTCCGGTCGGGCGGCTGACGGCCCACACCCATCCATCCTCGAATGCGCGCCACGGCACACGGCGCTGTCAGTTCGGCTATTTCGACTGCGAGGACAGTGTCGAAACCGCGCGAGCGTTGTTCGATGCGGCAGAAACTTTTGCACGGATCGAAGGCTGCGACGAGCTTGTCGGCGCCTTCAACCTGACGGCCATGCAACAGGCCGGCATCCTGACCGAGGGGGTCGAAAACCAGCCCTATACCGACATGATCTGGGGCGCCCCGCATCTGCCGCGCCTGCTGGAATCTTGCGGCTATGCGCCGGTGTTTCCGATGTCGACCTTCGAGTTCGATGTCGGGCCGAAGACCGCAGACGCCTTGTTGGGCGACAAGCAGCGCGCGGTGCTGTCGGACCCCGACTGGAGTTGGAAGCCCATCAGCCGCCGCGACTTTAAGGCCCGGTTCGAGGAGGCCCGGCAATGCCTCAATGACGGCTTCAGCGACAACCCGATGTTCGTGCCCCTGACCCAGGCCGAGTTCTATTTCCAGGCCGGAGAGATGATGTGGATCGTGGATCCCCGCATCGCCTGCGTCGTCCACTACAAAGGCGAGCCTGCGGGTGTGGTGATCTGCATCCCGGATCTGAACCCGTTCCAGAAGGCGACGCGCGGCCGAATGGGACCGATGACCCTGGTTCATTTCATCCGCGAGAGGCTGAAGCGGCGGCGCGCGGTGATCATCTTCTATTCGGTCAAGCGCGCCCTTCACGGTCAGGGACTGAACGGCGCCATGCTGCATCAGGTGATCAAGGCGCTGTTCGCGGGCGGCTACAAACAATGCGGCGTCACCTGGATCGCGGACGAGAACACCGCCTCGTTGCGGCAGATGGAGAAGCTGGGCGCGCGCCGACTTCAGCGACTGAATCTGTTCAGGAAAGACCTGCGATGACGCTGGACGCCGAAATGTTCCGGGCGCTGGTTGCCGAGGCATCCCTGTCTCCCAGTGTCCACAATACCCAGCCGACACGGTGGCGGCTTACGCCCGACGGCCGGGTTCAGGTGCTTGAGGACGAAAGCCGCAGGCTGCCCGTCGGCGATCCCGAAGGCCGCGACCTGAACGTCAGCCACGGCTCAGCGGTGGAAGGGTTCTGCCTGGCCGCCGGGCGGCGCGGCCTGATCGTCGACGTCGAACATGACGGGGTCCACGTCGCGAAACTGACGGTTCGCTCTGGCGAGGTTTCCGATCCGCTGGCGGCCTTCCTGACCCAGCGGCGCACCTATCGCGGAAAGTTCAAGGCCGGCGCGGGCGCCCATGCCGCGCTGGCCCGTTTGGAACAGAGCGAAGACCTGATCGTTGTCCAAGCCCCGAAGCCCATCGCCGAATTGGCGCGCCTTTACGATGAGGCCAGCCTGCGCTGGTTCCGCAACGCCGCCTATCGTGCGGAACTGGTGTCGTGGATGCGGCTGTCGCGACGCCACCCGTCCTGGTCGCTCGACGGGCTGAATGCAGAGGCCATGGAAATGTCCGGGATTGAAGCCGCCGGCGCCGGGATCGTGCTGAGACACGGCGTGTTCGAGACACTGGACCGGGTCGGTCTGGCCGGCGCCCTGGTCGCCGAGGCGGCGGTGGTGCGCAGCGCCTTGGCCCTCGTCCTGTTCCATCGCCCGGCGAACGAAGCGTCGTTCGACACAGGAAGACGGTTTCATCGCGCCTGGCTCGGCTTCACCCAGGCCGGGCTGTCGGCTGCGCCGATGGCGGTTCTGGCGGACGATTCAGACGCACGCGCACGCCTGCAGGTGGATTTCGGCGTAGGCGTCGATCGTCGCCTGATCACCGCCTTCCGGCTTGGGATCGCCCCGGTTCGCGACCTGCCGCCCAAGCCTCGCCTTGGACTGGACGCCCTGATCGTCTGAGCTAGAGCCCCTTCAGATATTCGATCAGGTCCCAGCGTTCCGCGACCGTCAGGCCCTCGACCTGGGCTTCGTGACCGCGATTGGATCGGCCGGGCATACGGGTGTCGAACAGGGCCGGCTGCGACCACGGCTGATAGCCTTCAGGATAGACGCGGACGCCGCCATGTTCCTGCCCCGCGATACCGACGGCCTCGAGATCCAGCCGATGCCCCCCTACCAGAAACCGATCGGATCGGGGTTCGACCAGCAGGAACTGCGCCAGCGTCGGCACTGACCCATTGTGCATATAGGGCGCGGTCGCCCAGATGCCGGAAAGGAGTGTCGCGGCGTATTGACCGGTCGGCCGGGCGTCCATGACCTCGCCATAACCACCGGAGGAGGCGTAGCGCCTGAGATCGGTGGTGAAGGCCGCCGCGCGTGCCGGGTCGGAACCCACATTCCCGTGCCAGTTCGGGAAACGTGCAAGACGCGGGCGTTCCGCTGGGCCCGAATAGACGCCATGGCAGGAGGAACAAGCACGCGCATAGACCACCGCTCCCCTGGCTACGCGAACGCGATCGATCAATCCTGGGAAGGCCTGTGGTCGCCGCGTTTCCAGCCACATGAAGGCGCGCTCCGCCGACGGGATCTCACGGTGGGCCGCTCGCGGGGCCTGCCCCATGCTGGGTACGGTGAAGAAGCTGGCGATGGCCGCAAGCCGGTCCCGATGCGCCGGCGTCAAATCCTCGCGCCCCATCGGCCGCCAGCGCGGATGCCCCCGAGGGGCATAGGCTCCGTCATAAAGCAACGCCGAGCGGAAACTGCGGTCGGCGAGCTCCGGGATCGAGGTGAAGCCCGCCTCGACGGCGTCGGAGCGCGCGTGGCTTTGCAACTTCAGCGCGGCGACCCCATTCGTCAGACCCGGCGAGCCGTTGATGAACGGGAGGGGACTGCCGCCATCCTTCACGGCCGCCAGTCGATGGCGGGCCAGCGGAACGACCGCCCAGCGCAGACTGGCCATCTCCCACGTATCGGTCTCGGGAAAGAGCGTCCGAACCGCCTTCAGAAGCTCGGCCTTATCGCCTGTCCGGCGTTTCAGGGCTGAGGTCACGGCCCGGGTGTAGGCTTCCAGATCCAGACTGGTGTTCGGCGCGCCCAGCCAAGCGATCTCCGGTCGCGGCATGCCGTCGGCGGCGTAGGCAGGCCCCGCATGGCATGACGCGCAACCCAGATTGCCGACCGTCACCTTTACAGGCGGCAGGCCTGGTGTGACTTCGCCGACGCTTATCCCCAGCGGATGATCGCGGTTAGGCATGATCGGCACGTCAGCGCCGTCGATACGGTCGGGCCAAAGGAAGCCGAAGGTCTGAAGCCGCGCCTTGAGGTGCGCCTGGCTGACATCTCCGCCCTGAGGATCGTCCAGCACCAAGGCCGCCGCGACCAATTTCCACGGCACCGCCACCGTATTCAACGCCCTGAAGTTCACCGCCCCGAAATCGTCCAGAGCGAAGATTTCAGCCCCACTGACCGGCGCCCTCTCGAGCGGCGCGGACGCCGCCAGAAGCAGAAGGCACAGGCTCAGACCGATACGCGCCTTCATGCTTGAGTCCCCTTGCTGAGAAAGCGGTCAACCGCGGTTGCAAACACCTCGGGCTGTTCCCAGTGCGGATAATGACCGCAATGGTCGATTAGAAGCCGCTCCGAAAGGGGCAACAGCATCGCGGCGCGCTCGCTCTGGCGCGTCGGAAAGACCCGATCCTGACGCCCCCAGACCACGAGGGCCGGACGTGCGAACCGGCGGGCCAGCAATTCAAAACTGTCGCGTTCCCGCACCCCGAACAAGCCCACCCCCGTCTGAAGCGTCCGCACGAATGACAGATCACTCCCGCGCACGCGGGCATACTGATTGGTTTGCTCAATCAGTTCGGGCGTCACCTTGCGCCTGTCATGGATCGCAAGACGCAAGGTAAGCCTATTGTTGGCGGGCGTCGGCCGGCCCACCCAGTCGCCGACGATCGGCAGCGCCGGAAACCGCATCATTGGATGAGTCTCACGCCCGAAACCACCGGGCGCGGCTAGCACGGCCCTGTCGATCCGCTCCAGGTTCTCGTCGGAGAAGCGCACGATCACGCTGGCTCCGAGGGAACTGCCCACGAGGTGCGCACGGCCTATTTGGAGCGTATCGAACAAGGTCTTCAGTTGTTCGACGAAGAACGCCGAATCATAGGCCGCGACAGGCCGGTCCGCCTGACCAAACCCCGGCAGATCGAAGGCGATCACGCGGAAGCGCTCGGTCAGCCGAGGCAGGACCCGACTCCAGATCTCGATCGCGTTGGCGAGGCCGTGGATCAGCACCAGGGTCGGCTTGTCGCCGCGCGTGTCGAGCACCCGCGTCTTCAGGCCATTGGCGAGCTTGATCATATTCAGCGTCACGCCCCCCTTCTAGCTTACCGATGCTGATGGAATGTGAAGCCCGCGCCTCCCAACGCCGGTTGCCAACGGTCGAGCTGTTTCAGTCCGGAACACGTAGGGACAACCGTGAGCGCTTGTGCTCAAGCTGGATGTCAGCTCATATATCGAGGCTATCTGAGGGAGTCTGATGAGACATTTTTGGATGCGTTCACGCTGCATCGCCGTTCTTGTACTGGCCTTCGCTACTCCGGCGGCCGCTCAAACGCCCGCTCTGCAAGCGCAGCCGGAACAGGTCGAGCAGGCGCTCGGCATCGACTTCCGACAGGTCTTCTGCACCTTGGGCGGGGTCGCAATCGAGGCCGTGACGGGTCCCCAATCCGCCGCAACGGTGACCGCGATGGCGAGGAGCGCCGGCCTCTGCCCGGCGGCGTCGGCGCCGACCGGCGGAACAGCCCCCTTCCCCGCCCAGGCTGGGGTGGACGCCGCCAAACCCGGCCTCCAGTTCAAGATCCTCAAGGTCTCCGGGACCGGCGCGCAGACGACAGTAACGGCCGCCACCCCCGACACCCAGTATGCCCAGAACGAAGGCGTCATCCTTTTCATGGCCTATAACGCTCCGGGCTATCTGCAGATATGGTCGATAGACGACACCTCGGAGACCCTGCTCGAGGGCGTTCTCCTCAGCGGCTCGACGGCCAGCGCCCTGACCCTTCCCGAAAAGGCTCGGAACGGCTTCTATCGATTCACCACCAGCGGCGGCATGGACACGCTTAGGCTCAGGTTCCTCCCCTGCCGTCACAGTTCCAATCAGGCGCTGGAGTTCACCTCCAATGCATATGTCGCCACACAGGTTGCGGCGCAGACGCCGTCGGCGGTCGTATCCATGACCAGCAGCCTGCCCACCTGCCCATTCCCGAGCGGAACGTTCAATCCGGCCGCCGAGAATGACGGCCTGTTCCGCCGGCCCCAAGTCCAGCTCGCACCGGTCAATGCATCCACGGGCGCCCAGGCGGCGGTGCTGACTACCGGCGGCGCCGACAATGCGACCTCGTTGGTCGTCGACGTCAAACTCCTCCGGCGTTGAGCTGATGCGTCTGACCCTGGCGGCTGCGGCTAGCGTCTGGACCTTGGCGTCCGCTGCCTTGGCTCAGGCAGACCCACAAGGTCTCGCCGTGCAAGGGCCGGCGATGACACCACAGGTGGCCTTGCCGAACAGCCCGCTTATCCTCGGCGTTCAGATGCAGTCCGAGGAAATCCCCGCCTATCAGGGCACGTGGTTCGCGGAGGCCGGCCAGCCGGTCGGCTATCTCGAGGTCATCGCGCGGGGACCGCTCACAATGGGCCCGCAGACCATCCCCTGCACGGCCTGGCTGGTGGGACCTGATGTGATCATGACCGCTTGGCACTGCCTGCCCGGCCTTCCACGCGCGACGCGGGAAGCCGGGTTCAGATACGTCTCGGCCACGGTCACCTTTCAGTTCGACGAGATCGGCGCCACCGGCGCCCGGTACACGGTCGGGCAGGTGCTCGAAGCCAACCCGGACCTCGACTACACGCTGGCGCGACTGCTCCCAATCGCGGCGAACGCCCCCGCGCCGGGCGAGCGCCTTGGGGTCATCCGGGTGGCGCGGGATGGGGGCGCGGCGCCGGGGACGCCTCTGTTCATGATCCACCACGCCTACGGTCACTCCAAACTGTTACTGAAGGACGCGTCCTGCCGGGTGTTCGACCAGCCCTCCGGTCTCGACATCTATCTCTACCACCGCTGCGATACGCGCGGCGGCAGCTCCGGCGCGCCCGTCTTGTTGTACGGCGAGGCTGAGGGTGAGGCCGCAGGCGTCCGCAACTTCCTTGCCGTGGGCTTGCACTCGTCCGGGACGCTTGGCGGCCTCGCCAATCCAAACGACGTTAATATTGCCGTCTCCCTGTCCGCCATCATCGAAGCCAGCGCCTATCTCTCGGCGGTGGCCTGCGAGCCCGACGCGTATCGACCGTATTGCAAGGACATCAAGTCCGTCGCGCCGGCGCCCAGCCTTGTCTTCTTCGACTGGGACCGGACCGACCTGACTGCCGAGGCGCAGCTGCTGGTCAGGGCTCTGGCGGATCGGATCAAGGCGGATCCGACAGTGACGCGGATCTTGATCGTCGGTCATGGAGACCCGAGAGACGGGACCGCCTCCTATACGCTGGGCGTGTCGAACCGTCGTGCGCGCACCGTCGCGGACGCGCTTGTGGCCATGGGTGTGAATGGCGCGCTCGTCTCGCTTGAAGGAAAGGGCGTGACCCAGCCGATGGTCGCCGGGCTCTTGACGCCCGATCCCCTTAATCGGCGTGCCGAGATTGTCCTCGAGAGACGCTCACCGCCTGCACCGGTCTCTTTCTAAGCTGTACGGCGATTGAACACCCGGATTTAGCCAAGATACTCTTGGTAGAGCCTCGCTCGAACCCTCGATACATCGTCGTTGACATCCTTGTAGGCGGACTTCGGCCAGCAAAAAGCCGCTGAGCGTTATGCTCAGCGGCTGTTTTGTTTGGGTGCGGGAGCTCGATTGGGTCGATACCTAACACCACAGCTGATCTTTGCGGCTTAGTCGTAAAAGCGCCATGTGTGGACGGCTCTCCTTTGGAAAGGGTGATCTACCCTCGCAAAAGTGGACGGGGTTAAGCCGCTCTGCGTTCGGCCTCGGCGGGGCTGATATAGCCCAGTGACGAGTGCAGGCGACGGGGATTGTAGAAGCCCTTGATGTGTCCGAACAGGTCCCGACGGGCCTAATCTCGGATGGCGTAGACACGGTCATGGACGCGCTCGGTTTTGAGGTATGGAAGAAGCTCTCCACGGGAGCATTACCCCAGCAGTCGCCCTTTCGGCTCATCGACGGGGGGATGCCGTATCGGGCCAGGGCTGATCGATAGGCTTCAGCGGCGTATTGGATCCCGCGATCCGAATGATGGATCAGCCCTGGCGCGGGGCGCTGGCGTTCGACGGCCATGTTGAGAGCGTCCAGAGCGATCTCGGTGTGCAGGGTCTGGCGCATGGACCAGCCGACAATCTTGCGGGTGTGCAGGTCGATGATGGCGGCGAGATAGAGCCAGCCTTCGCCGGTCGGGATGTAGGTCAGGTCGGCGAGCCAGATCTGGATTGGGGCCGCCGCCTCGAAGTTCCGGGCCAGACCGTTGGGCGCGATGGGATAGCCGTGGCGGCTGTTCGTCGTCCGGGCTCGACGTGGCAAGGCCGCCAAGCCCCGCAGGCCGGCGCGGCGCATCAGCCGCTCCACGCGGGACCGACCGACCCGACGCACATGCCGCCGCAGGGTGGCGTGGACGCGGAGCGCGCCGTAGCAGCCGCTGCTCTCCGCATGGATCAGCCCGATATCCTCGGTCAGCTCGCGATTGGCCAAGGACCTCGGGCTCTCGGGGCGACCGCGCCAGGCGTAATAGCCGCTGGCCGACAAGCCCAGGACCGCGCACATCACGCGGACCGGCCAGACATGGCGATGCTCATCAACGAACCCGAACTTCATCGGGAGGCCGCTCCGACCCGAAGGGCGGCGAAGCCAAGGTGAGCGCGGCTTTTTTTTAAGGTATCTCGCTCCATCCGAAGCTGACCGTTCTCCCGCCGTAAACGGGCCAACTTCGCCGCCATATCCGACGGGACGGGGACGACGCCTGCGTTGTGGGGAGCCGCGACGACCCCGTCGCATGCACCCCAAACTGCGTCATCCATCGACGCAGCACCGTCTCATGCAGCCCCAACTCCCTGGCGACCGCACCCACGCTCAGGCCGCTGTTGGCGACGCGGTCAAGCGCCTCGCGCTTGAAAGAACCCGGGAAGTTCCGGCGTTGAACACTCATCAGACACTCCTCTCCAGCTCCGAACAGCTAGCATGGGTGCCCACCAAAACGAGGGAGGATCAACCAGAAGAACAGTGTCGCCTCAAATGAATGCCTACGCTATTAGGTAGCGGCGCGAGTCCACAATGCGGCGCTCTTGCGGTGGGGATGTCAATGACAGTGATTGTTACCGGTGCAGCCGGCTTTATCGGCATGCACGTTGCGGCGCGTTTGCTTGAACGGGGTGAAAAGGTCGTGGGCGTCGATATTTTCAACGGCTACTACGACCCGAAGCTTAAAGAGGCGCGGGCCGCTATCCTTAACAAGTATCCGGAATTCCGGATGGTCCGCGGCGATATTGCCGATCACGAGGCCATAAAGGCGCTGGTCACCGACACCGGGGCCGACCGCGTTGTGCACCTCGCCGCGCAAGCCGGGGTCCGTTACTCGATCGAGAACCCGTTCGCCTACGAACGTTCGAACCTCGCCGGCCATCTCTCCATCCTTGAAGCTTGCCGCCACAACGGCGTCAAGCACCTAGTCTATGCGTCATCTAGTTCAGTCTACGGCAACCGCCCGCTCGAAGGCGGAGGTTTCCGCGAGGACGACCCGACCGTTTCACCGGTTTCTCTGTACGCAGCAACCAAGCGCTCGTGCGAACTACTCAGCCAGAGCTACGCCTCGCTTTACGGGTTCCCCCAGTCGGGCCTTCGGTTCTTCACGGTCTACGGCCCTTGGGGGCGACCCGACATGGCCTATTTTAGCTTCACGCAGAAGATTTCGCGCGGCGAAGCGATCGAAGTGTATGGCGAAGGCAAAATGGCCCGCGACTTCACTTATATCGACGATATCGTCGACGGGGTCGTCGGCGCGTTGGATAGCCCTCCTGCCGATGGCGGGCATGAAGTCTACAACATCGGCGATAGTCAGCCGGTCGGTCTGATGGAGATGATCTCCACTCTGGAGCAGGCACTCGGCCAGGAAGCCCAAAAGATTATGCGCCCGATGCAGCCCGGCGATGTAACCGCGACCTACGCGGATGTCTCGAAGCTCAATCGCGTCACCGGCTACAAGCCTAAGGTAAGCCTCAAGGAAGGGCTTCCCAAGTTTGTAGCCTGGTGGCGCGCCTATAATTCGTAAAGCGCCCTACGCCAGCCGAAGGACGCTATCGGTGAAGTCCAAATTTTCTCGGAATCTTATCGCTTCCATCCTCGCCCAGTTGCTCCGGTATGGAGCACCTCTAGCCTTCTATCCTTACCTGACGCGCACTTTCGGCGCGGACGATTTCGCCATCTTCGCGCTCGCATTGGCCGCCGCGCTCATGCTGGGCCAATTGATCGAGTTCGGATTCGGCCTATCGGGCGTCCGAGGGCTGGCGGAAGCTAGGACCGCGCCTATCGTCGCCAGCGAGATCGTCGGAGACATCGTCGCTGGCCGAATGGCGACCCTGTTGGGCGTGATCTTGGGATCTGCTGTGGCATGGACCTGGCTTCCCCCCCAGATCACAGACGACCCACTGCTCGTAGTCTCTGTAGCACTGCTCGCGACAGGCTACGGCTTCAGCGCATCCTGGTACTTCATTGGCCGGGAGCGCGCCGCCCATCTGGCGGGCCTGGAGATCATCACTTCGTTCAGCCAACTCGCCCTGCTGCTGGCCTTCGTGCATCAGGGCGCGCCTCCCAGTTTCGCGATCCTGATGATGGCCATCCCCATCTGGGCGATCTTGGCCTTCGGACATGTGCTCGCGTTGGAGGACCTCAGTATCCGGTGGCCGTCTCTAGGCCGCCTGAAAGGGAAACTGGTCGAATCTTTCCGATTCTTCTGCTTCACCGGCGCGTTGCCGATCATGAATCGAGCCAGTCTTCTGGTGTTGGGCGCAATGGCAACGCCGCAGCAGGTCGCCTTCTACGCCGTCGGCGAAAGGATCGTGACCGCTGCGGCGAATGCGACAATTCCCGTCGTGCGTGTCATCATGCCCAGGATCACAGTGCTGCTGGGCGACGACGCTGCCGCAGCCCAGAGGCTCTTCAAGAAAACGTTCTTCGGGCTTTCTTCCCTCGCCCTCGTGGGAGCCGTCGTCGGTGCAATCCTAAGTCCGTGGGGCGTCCCCTTCGCCTTCGGCGAGGATCTTCGCGGCGGCGCCCTGATCGTCGCGGTCCAACTCTTCATCGTCCCTGCTATGATCGCAGGCCGGATGATCGGAACGCTCGCCTTAGTGCCCCTACATCGCGAGAAGGCGTATCAGAACATCGTCCTAGTGGCGGCCTTCGCTGGCCTTTGCCTCGCCCCCTTGGCCATACTGGGTGGCGAGGCTCTTGGGTTGGCCGTCGCGCGCGTGCTGGTCGACACGTTGGCAGCAGCCGTCTGCTGGGTCGTCCTCAAACGCGTCGCCGGATCCTGGGGCGCCAAGGCCTAATCGTCAGAGATACTACTTGGCGGGCAAGCCCACGGCGGTGGCTCCGGCTGCGACATCGCGAATGACGACCGCGTTCGCGCCGACGACCGAGCCGGCTCCCAGGGTAACATCGCCAACGACCACGGCACCCGCATAGATGATGACCCCTTGGCCGACCACGGGGTAGACAGCGTCGTCCTCCCGCGCGCGGCCGAGCGTGACATGCTGGTAGAGGGTGACGTGGTCTGCGATCTCTACCCCTTCCCCCACGACCACGCCGACAGCATGCGGCAGAGAAAGGCCTGGGCCGATGCGGGCCAGAGGCGAGATGTAGCAACCGGTAGAGGCGACGCACCAACGCCAAAGCAACTGCGACGCCAATTTTCCGACAGGCCCATAGTCTCTGGCGGCGCGGCTAAGACGATAGATTGTCACCGCCTTGAAGCCAGGCGAAAGCCACCAGGCGATAATCGCCCCAATAGCGCCTCGCCGGCGTGAGTTTGCCTTTAGGTCCGAACGCCAATTTGATGCAACCCTTCCAGCAGTGTCGGTCTCTTGCATAGATCCACCTTGTTTCGCACAGGCACTTTCGTGCTGGGAAGCCCCATCGCTGGCTATGTCGCTACTGCCCAACGATCTCAACGCGAAAGCCTGAACCCTGGTTGGCAATATCGGGCATCACAAATCCACACTAATGGCTTATTGGCCTGGCCTGGCCAGGCCTGGCCTGGCCTGGCTGGCGATTAGCGCGAGCATTGCCACGCAGCTCCAAAATATTGGATAAGTTGACGGCCCGAACGAGTCTGAAAGTTGATTGCTCAATATATAAGATACACAACTTATTATAAGCGCAAGGACTATTGAACGATCCGAATTCGAAGCAATATATTTGCTTCTGATTGAAGCGATTAAACAAATGGACAATACGCTCAAGACAATCCCGCCCACCAAAGCGAGGCCGGGAATCCCCATCGTTCTGAAATAATCCAAGAATACATTATGACTATGCGCCACGACCAAATTTACCGGCTGGCCTGCCCCTACGCCTGTAAATGGGCGGTCCAACCCGGCGTCCAATGACTGCTGCCACAGTACTTTACGCGACCCTGTCGATTGGATTTCACCCTGTGTCGCAAACGCCGTCATCAAGCGGACTGCGCGCGGATTCAGATAGCTAAGCAGCGCGGTCGCTCCAACCGCAGCTACCGCAGTGCCCAATGTGAGGGGCACCAACACGAGCGGATTGCGCCGCAACTGCCCGGTAACTGCCAACGCACCAACGGCAGACAGTGCACATCCCACCGCGAATATACCAATATTCGTCTTTGATCCACTCAAGACTAGACCGACAAATATCAAAGCAAGTTGTAGCACCCTTAATTTTCTCTTCTTCGGAATCGTTATCATTTGAGCAACGAGAACAGGGGCAATCATGGCAATCGCCATTCCGAACTGGTTCGGGTGCTTGAAGAATGCGGCTGTTCTGTCGCCGTGGCGAAACAATACTGCCCCTAAAGCAGGGACAAATTTTGCCACGAGCACAATTAAGGACGATGCGGATCCGCCCCAAGCCATCAAACTAATGATGCGGTCGCACCCCCTGCGACCCTCATAGAGGGCTACGATAGTCACCACCGCTGCAAGCGCGATAATTTGGCTATAGAGCACCCTAAAAACAAGAAAAGGCTGCTCTGTAAATGTGAAGGAAAGTGAGGATAGAGCAGCAACAAGGAGAAGCAAAATTACTGGCAAATATATCAAGCGCCGCGCATTTACGTCCACTGCGGGCCAGCGCAAAATAGCGTATGGCAGAATTAGCGGCAATAAAATAACATTTAAGTTTACCTGTCCAATTGAAGTTAAGGACGGAAACCAAAACGCTACAACAAGCAAAGAAGTTATGAATGTGTGAAATTTAGCCGAAAGCGGATAGTCTTGAAATCGTGGCACAGCCGGACGCCGCCCGACCTCGCCAGCGGCAGGAGCATTAAGCGGTGCCAACAATTCAGTTACCTCCGGCAGGTGCAGCTTGCGACGAACGCACGCGCTTGGCGCGCGCAAGGAGCGGTTGTTCGACTAGGACATAGCTCAAGATCCCGCCCACCACTCCAACAATCGTTGCGGCTAGAACGTACACCCAATCCGCCTCGCCCGGCTTAAGCGGCCAAGCTAGTTTTACGACCGCAAAGGCGAAGGGGTGGCTAAGGTACATACTGTAAGAGCTTTCGCCAATCCAATTGGCAAACCAACGTTGGATACGGCCGGGCTCCCGCGCGCGCCCCCATAGCGCTGCAGCGACCAGTAGCGTCGCGGGCACGCCTAGCGCCACAAAGCGCGGGAGAGTTGGCATGCTCTGAAAGAGAATGAATGAAGCCCCCGCAGCTGCCGTTAGGCCAGCTAAGGCTCCGAGCCCGATGCGCTGAGGAATCTTCAGATAGAGCCAGCCCAATATAGCGCCCCCTCCGAACTCCAGAATGATTGAGTCCGTCCAGAACGCCAGCGCTGTCGGTAGGTTCGCGAATAACGCACCCGCAATTGCAAACAATACCAGGGCGCACAGCAGGGCGACCATCCCGCGCGTTGCGCTCAGAAGCAGCGTGCCAGAGAATAAGAGATAGAAGAACATTTCGTAGTTCAGCGTCCAGCCCAAGCTCAGGATAGGCCTGATAGCGCCGTCCCAGCGGAGATGGGGGAAGAACAGGTAAGAAGAGATGATCCCGCCGGCGCTCAATCGGGTTTTCTCCAACTGATCCGCGAAGACCAATGCGGCGACGATCATTAGCGTCGTGTAAAACCAATAAAGTGGCACGACACGGACAAAACGATGCCACAGGAACGTGGCGACGCCATCGGACTTCTGGAACAGTCTCTGGCTGCTCAGCACCATGATGAAGCCGCTTATGACGAAGAACAGGTCAACGCCAGCGCCCCAGGCGAAATTGATGCGGCTGAACTCTGGGCTCATCTGTACAGCTTCGGTCTGGGCATGACCAAACAGCACGGACATCGCGGCGATACCGCGCAACACCTGGATGGACAGCAGCTTTTCCGGACTGGCACTCATCAGACCCGCTTTCCATGCCGCCAGGCTTCCGCGGCTGTCCGGAGATCCGCAACGGCTTCGATCCGACGCCTCTTCATCTCGCCAAGATCATATCGCGCGGCTGTCCGCAAACTCGCTGCGACTTCGTCGAGGGCACCGCCCCCGTTTATGACACCCCAGATCGCTTTCAGACTGATCGCCAGTCCGTGGGCATCACCAGGCTTGTGCAGACGTTCCGGCGGAAGCAGTTCAGGAATTCCACCTGCGGTGGATCCTGCTGCCAGACAGCCACGCCCTAGAGCCTCGATCAGCCCGCGCGGCAAGCCTTCCTGGAAACTCGGTTGCAGATACACATCGACTGCATCTAGCCATCTGGCGACTTCGTCAGCCGGCAGAACGCCATCGAACTGCACGTCGCCGCTCAGGCCCAGCGCGGCGGCTTGGGCCTGCAGCTCTGCGGGATCTCCCTCGCCAAGCACCCGGTAGATAAAGGGAGGAAGCTCGCTCTTCGCCTCAGCCAAGGCCTGAAACGCGACGTGAACGCCCTTGAGCTTGGTCTGCAGCGCGCCGATGGTTCCTAGCACCAACGGTGCCCCGGTCGCGCCATTGACAGCTTCGAACCGTTCACTGCGCTTCTCCAAGACATTGCCTGGGATCGGCTTCAGCATGACATTGGAGGCGAACGTCGCCTTGCCCTTGGTAGGATAGCGGCCCTGCAGGAAACTGGCCGTCACATAGCGAACGAAAGGCGCCCGTTTGACGGCGGCGCGGGTCCTGCCGGTGAGGATCGGCGCATAGGCGCGGCTCACAGGGGACCCGTGGTTCCAGAGAGCGTCCCATGGACATGCGACGAGTTCGAGCAGGTACGGTTTGCCTTGACGCGCCGCCATGCGGGCGGCTGAAAGCCCCAGCTCGCTCGGTATGCGTCCGATCACCGCATCAGCCATCCCCACCTCATGGCCAACCCTGACCGCATCTTTGCGAGCCGCGAACAGTCTCTTCCATCCACGGTGTGCAGTCACAAGACAATGCCTGACGCGCGGCCCCGAGGACCGCGACAGGATTTGCTCCGCGTCCGGCCGCGCGGGACGCGCCCGCGAGATCACGACGATCTCGTCGAAAGATTCCAGATAGGTTTCCCAAGCCGAATAAGGAAACTTTCCACCGACAGTGAACACCTCGCCCTCGGCGGTGACCTCGAAGATGTGGTCGACCGCAAAAAGTAGCTTGGATCGCCGACGTCCGACTTCGTGCAGGCCAGTGTCCTGATGGATCATTTCAAGGCGCCTCTACGAAAAGCACGGCGTCCAACAAAGTACGTCATGCCGTGGCGACAACGGACGCGCCGGCCTTCCGCGCCAGCACGGCGTCGTAGGCGCGCTGAATCTCCATACCCATGCGTTCTTGCGCCCAGGTGCTTACATCGGTCTTGGCCGCCCCGTCTTTCAGGCGCGTCAGTGCCGAGGCATCGTTGATCAGACCGAACGCCATGCTCGCGACTTGGTCCAGATCGTCCGCCGGACCGATCAGTCCATTGATGTCGTGGTGGACGATCTCCGTAATCCCTGGCAGATCGCTGATCACAACCGGGCGACCGCCCGCCATGTATTGAACCGCGACGCGCGGCAGACCTTCACGTTCGGACGTGAGCAGGCACACGTCCGACAAGGCAATCAGTTCCTCCGGTGCAGGATCGTGACCAAGGAAGCGGACCTGGCCGGCGACGCCCAAGCTTTGCGCCAAGTCCTTCGCCGCCGCCATTCGGATGCCGCTGCCGCCGAACAGGAGCACGATATTCGGATTGGCCTGCAGATGACGCGCTGCGGCGCGAAGAAAAGCCTCCTGGCGCTTCCGAGGCTCGAACGCGGCCAGCATCAGCATCATGCGCGGACGCTCGCCTGCCCATCCGCCAATTCGCGCGCGCCAGTCTGCCGGCGGCTTGGCCGCCGCGAACTTCTGAACGGGCATCCCGGAATGGATGACGACCTGCTGATCGGGTCGGCCGACCCCATTCTCCAGGCACGCGTCCCGCATGCCCTCGCTGACGTTGATGATCACGTCGCTAATGCTCGCGCAGAGCCGCTCGACCACGACGTAGAATGCCTTCGTCAGGCCACCTACATTCAGGAACGGCGCGATGTGCACCGTGTGTATTACCGCAGGCACACGAAGCCCCGCAGCAGCTGCGCGTCCGAGTATGCCGGCCTTGCTCTGGTGGGTGTGGATGACGTCGACGCCGATCTCCCGGTATAATCGGCGAAGGTCCAGCAGCGCCTGGAAGTCCTTTGGCGGCCGTATCGGGTGCACCATGCTGCTCACCTCGACGAGGCGAAGGGTGGCAGGCAGGGTCTCACGATAGGTGGGATCAAACTCGTCCCCGTGAACGACCCAGACTTGGTGACCCTGTTCGAGCTGATAAAGACAGGTCGCGAGAGTGTTCTCTTCTGACCCCGCCTTTAGCAGGCGTGTAATCACGTGAACTATCCTCATCGAATCCTCACCCCGAAAACTGTTACGAGCAAGTACTTACGCCCATCTTATTAGATGAAGCTTCGCTTGGTTTCTTCTGCCCAGCGCTTCAAGCCTTCACCGAAAGCGTCTTCGGAGAAGGCCGACTGGCGAATGGCCCAGGTTGGCGCGATGTTGGTCGAGGTCAGGAGCTTGCGAACCCGGTCCGGATGAAAGCCTACACTGCCGCCGCCCAATGTCCCGATCACCTTAGCCGTGACGATCACGGCTCCAGCGGGAATGTCGATCAACTTGGCGCTCTGGAAATACTCCGCCTGCAGAGAACTCACGATCTTTCCGATCGTGATCTCGTCAGGATAGGCCCCGTTGAAGAGCGTGAACTTCGCGCCGCTATCCTGCGCCAAGCGGATCAGCCTGATCAGATCGCCGACATAGATACACGACTTCACAACACCTCGTCCGCCGGGGAATACGAAGAACCCTTTCTTCAGCAGGCTGGCCATGCGCGCGAAGTTGCCGCCCTCCCCCGGGCCGAACACGACCGCAGGCCGAACGACCACGAGCTTGCGCATGGCCTGAGCTTCGCACCAGTTCTTGTGGATCCTCTCGGCCATCAGCTTCGACTTGCCGTAAGCCGAGACCGGCTTCGGGGCGCTGTCCTCGGCCTTACGTTCCTCCGAGGGCCCGTAGATCGAGATCGAACTGGTAAAGATGATCGACGGCACGCCGAGGCGATCGGCAAGTGTCGTCACCTCCAGCGCGCCATTGACGTTCGTGTCATAGTATTCGTGGTCGGGGTGACCCGGCGTCGTGTGTACCGCCGCGAAGTTGTAGATGCAGTCGGGCACGAAGGCAGGGTTGAAGTCCTTCAGATCGCGGACATCGGCGGTCACGTACTCGACGCCGTCGATACGTTCGCGGGGCGGACGCAGATCGATGGCGATGACCTTCACCCCTTCCGCCGCGAGGCCGCGGATCAGGTGCGTGCCGATGAAGCCAGACGCCCCAGTAACGAGCGCGCTCTTGATTACAGTCGCCGTTCCCATCAGCCGCGTCCGATGCCGGAATATCTGAAGCCGCGCTTCAGCATGTCCTCGGGGCGATAGACGTTCCGCAGATCCACCAGCACGGGCTGGTTCATCAGCAGCTTGACCCGGTCCAGGTCCAGGGCCCGGAACTGGTCCCATTCGGTGATGATGACGACGGCGTCGGCGCGTTCGACGGCGTCATAGGCGTTGGCCTTCATGACCACGTCCGGCAACAGCTTGCCGGCCTCGTGCATCCCCTCGGGATCAAAGGCCTGGACCTTGGCGCCGGCGGCGATCAGGGCCGGGGCGATGTCCAGCGACGGGGCGTCGCGCATGTCGTCGGTGTTCGGTTTGAAGGTCAGGCCCAGCAGGGCGATGGTCTTGCCCGCGACGCTGTCGCCCAGGGTCGTCTCGACCCGGCCGGCCATGGCCTTCTTGCGCGCGTCATTGACCTCGACCGTGGTCTCGATCAGACGCACCGGCGCGCCGTACTGCTGGGCCGTGCGGACCAGGGCGATGGTGTCCTTGGGGAAGCAGGAGCCGCCGTAGCCTGGGCCGGCGTGCAGGAATTTCGAGCCGATCCGCTTGTCCAGGCCGATGCCGCGCGCGACCTGCTGCACGTCGGCGCCGACGGCCTCGCACAGGTCGGCCATCTCGTTGATGAAGGTGATCTTCATCGCCAGGAAGGCGTTGGCCGCATATTTGATCAGCTCGGACGTGCGCCGGCCGACGAACAGCAGGGGGCTCTCGTTCAGGTTCAGCGGACGATAGAGTTCGCTCATCACCTCTCTGGCGCGCGGCGCCGTCTCGCCGTCGTTGACGCCGATCACGACCCGGTCGGGGCGTTTGAAGTCGCCGATGGCGGCGCCTTCGCGCAGGAACTCGGGATTGGAGACCACGGCGAAGTCGGCGTCCGGATTGACCCGGCGGATGATGGCCTCGACCTCGTCGCCGGTGCCGACCGGCACGGTGGACTTGGTCACCACCACGGTGAAGCCGTCGATCAGGCCGGCGATCTCCTCGGCCGCCGCATAGACGTAGCTCAGGTCCGCATGGCCGTCGCCGCGGCGGGTCGGGGTGCCGACGGCGATGAAGACGGCGTCGGCGTTGCGGATGGCCTCGGCGCTCTCCAGCGTGAAGAACAGCCGGCCTTCCTCGACGTTGGCGGCGACCAGATCGTCCAGGCCGGGTTCGAAGATCGGGATTTCGCCCCGCTCCAGCCGTTCGATCTTCGACGGGTCCTTGTCGATGCAGGTCACCACATGGCCGAAGTCGGCGAAACAGGCTCCAGACACCAGGCCCACATAGCCTGTGCCGATCATTGCGACGCGCATCTAAACTCCCCCAACGAGTCGATGTCTCGTATCGCTCTTGCAGCGCAACATAGCAATGGTCGTCGGACAGAGGTCGCGGCTGAGACGCCAAGTTGAGGCGTAGGAAACACACTTCAAGGTCACCCGCGACGGTTCTGTGTCTGGCTTGAAAGTTGGCCAACTGAACCGCCCTGAATTTCTCGGAGGCTCCAACTCCTGATGGAGCCCGATGAGTAAGACAACGAGCAAGTTTACACCTGAGGTCCGTGATCGCGCGTTACGGGTGGTGTTGGATCATGGTGGGGACCAGTTCCGGGCGCTGGACCTGGATCGGATCAAACGGCTAATGAACCAGCCGGTGCTGGTCGAGCTGAGGAACGTCTACCGGTCCGAGGACATGGTACGTCAGGGCTTCAGATACTCGGGCATCGGGCGCGGCTAATGGAATCGGCGGCGCACGCTCACGAACGGCGCACCGCCCGTCAGAACGCCTTTACCGCCATAAGGGCCAACACGCCCCAAACACCGACTGAGGCTGCGGCCGCGAGGCCATAGCCGACCGCGAGCGGGTTGACCCGCGCTTTCGCGCGCGCCGACGGATGCGTGAGATTTTCGGCCCAGTGGGTCATGGCGGCGCCTCTTCGATACGTAGACGTTAGCGTCTCCCGGTGTCTGCCAAGCTAATATGTAGGGTTAATCGAACGGCTCCGCGCGCCTTGGACCGAGCCCGTCTGTGCGCCCCGCGGGCCGCTTCAAGCGGCTCGATGTCAACGGGTCGATCGCTCCATCTCCCCCTATTCAGCCGAACCCACCCGGGCGGAATCGCACGGCGAGGACCGTCCGCCACAAGGCTCAGGCCGGCGCCTGCCGTTTCAACCGTGCGACCGCCCTAGCAGCACCAGACCGTCGGCAAAGCCGTTCGCTCGTCGGAGCGTCGTAAGCCAAGCCGGCGAACAGGCCGCGCGACTCCCATCTTCCGTGTCAGAGATTGTCCGGGGCCACGATCCCGCCGAAGTCGTTCCAGGACCGCATCGCACCGTGAGGCACAGATCCGGCCAGGAAGGGCGATGTCTGCACGCTCGCCGATCTGTGTTGTTCGAATATCACAACGAGACCGCCCATTAGGTACAAGTACAGATTAATCTTGCACTGCACCAATCGCACGTTTTAACGTCTTATTAAGGGCGATCTTGCGGTCGCAGGGGCTTGCGGTCGCAGGGGATCGACATGTTCGACACAACGTCATCAGGCGCATCGGCATCGGCCCTATATAGCGCGTCCGTGACGCCGCGCCGGATGGCTCTGCCCTGCCTGCCTTCGATACGCGCGACCCCCAGCCGTCGCCAACTGTCCGCCGGGCTCAAGCGTGCGTTCGATATCGGCCTGGCGCTCGTCGTCCTTCTTATTCTGTGCTGGGCCTTTGCCGCGATCGCCGCGGCCGTCGCCCTGACGTCCAGCGGTCCGATCTTCTTCCGGCAACGCCGTACCGGCCTGAATGGCGAGACCTTCACCATCTACAAGTTCAGGACGATGACGGTCGTGGAGGACGGCGACGCCGTTGCCCAGGCGCGGAAGGACGACGCACGCGTGACCCGGATCGGCGCCACCCTGCGCCAGACGAGCCTCGATGAACTGCCCCAGCTGATCAACATCCTGAAGGGCGACATGTCGTTTGTCGGGCCCCGTCCCCATGCCTTGGCCCATGATCGGTACTACGGATCGCTCGTCCCCAGCTACACCGAGCGTTTCAGGGTCCGCCCCGGTCTCACCGGCCTCGCCCAGGTCTGCGGCTTCCGCGGCGAAATCCACTCGATCGATTGCATGGTCCAGCGGGTCGACGCCGACGTCGAATATGCGAAGCACTGGTCGTTCCGCGAGGATCTGAAGATCATCCTGTGGACCATTCCCATGGTCCTACGTCGGACGAACGCCTACTGAGGGGAAGACCCCGCAGCCGGCCGCCGCACGTCCGGCGCGCGTCGACGCCCTAATTCCCCGCCGTGTCGCCAGGACCGCGCCGGCCTCTTCGCCGAGGCGCTGACCCGCCGCGACCGGAATGCGGTCCGCGCGCCGCACTCGCCGTGAAGGGCTGACGCGCGCCGCGGCGCACCGGGCTTTCGCAGGGGCCTGCCCTGACCCCGACCACACCGCGAAGACCG
Source organism: Brevundimonas sp. TSRC1-1 (assembly GCF_049898245.1). Classification (NCBI taxonomy): domain Bacteria; kingdom Pseudomonadati; phylum Pseudomonadota; class Alphaproteobacteria; order Caulobacterales; family Caulobacteraceae; genus Brevundimonas; species Brevundimonas sp. TSRC1-1. The sequence continues at coordinate 22,559 of NZ_JAFCXI010000001.1, read as the reverse complement.
GCGCGGCGCGCCCCCTGTCCGTCGGCTCAAAGCCCCCCCCTGATCCGGTCCGGACGGCGCACGCCCCCCTTTTCCTCTCGGCGAGCGCCCTCCACTCAGCGCAGAACAGAGTTTCGGCGCGCCGCATCCATGCTGGAAGTCTTTAATTCAATTAACCTTACTGCACAAGAAACCAACCCCTCACACATTCTAGTAACGGCGTTCATAAGCCGGATTTTATACTGATGCTGGCAATGTCTCCACTGGATCGGAGACAAACTGATGTCAAATCAGAGATCACTTCTTCAAGTTGCTGCGCTGGCCGCTTTGACGGCTGCGGCCAGCGGTCAAGCCTGGGCGGCCGATCGCGGCCCAGCCTTCGGCCCCGATGCTGGAATGCGCCTCGGCGCGCCGGCCATGGCGCCCAGCGGGTTTCTCGACTTCTGCCAGCGCAGTCCCGCCGACTGCCGGACCTCCGCGTCCGATACGACCGACCCCGCCCTCGTCGCCCGTCGCGCCAACAGCCTCTACTGGGCCAGCGTCTTCCATAGGCCCGCGCCGGCCGCCGGGCCGGCCGCCACACGACCGTCGCCGCCCCGCAGCGGCGCTTACGACTGGAGCCAGGTCTTCGGCCCCGCCCCGGCCCAGCCCCAAAGTCCGCCCCGCCTCCAGAAGGCGGCCGCCCCCGCAACCCACAGGTCGGAGACCGCCGCCGCACGGGCGACCGCCGCGCCGGCCGTTCGCACGACCCTGCCAAGTGCCGTCGACAGCAGCCTGATCGTCGCCTTCTCCCGTTCGCCGGTCCGAAACCTTCCCTGGGCGCGTCCGAGCCAGACGACCGCCCCGTCCGTCCCGGCTGCCCCCGCCTTGGCGGGGTCGTCCGCGCGCTTCAATCCCATGGCCCGCGTCTTCGCCAGCTACGTCATCGCCGAGGCCACGCCCCCGAGCGCCGAAACCTGGTCCCAATCTCGCCCGTTCGCCGAGCGGTTCGACCGCTTCGACCGGCTCGCCCGCCCCGCCCTGCCGCGCCCGGCTCTCGTCGACCCGTCCCCCGAGGGCCGGCTCGTCGCGCCCCCGGAAATCGCCGCCCAGCCGGCGCGAGTCGATCGCGACGACGGGGCCGCAGCGACATCGGTCGCTCTGGATCGCCAGACCTGGGCGCACGTCAACACGATCAACCGTAGCGTCAATCGCCAGATCCGCAGCGCCCCCGACGTGGCTGTCTACGGGACCGAGGACTATTGGCAGGCGCCGGCCAAAGCCGGCGCAAGGGGCGATTGCGAGGACTATGTGCTGGCCAAGCGCGCGGCCCTGATCAAGGCCGGCGTGCCCGCCGCCGCCCTATCGATCGCCATCGTCAAGACGCGCTGGGGCGAAAGCCACGCCGTCCTGCTGTTGGCCTCGACGTCGGGCGAATACGTCCTCGACAATCTGACGCCGTGGATCTCGCGGTGGGATCAGGTCGATTACGAATGGCGCGAGCGTCAGGCGCCAGGCAAGGTCTTCGAATGGGTCCAGGTCGAGGCAAACCGGACCTAGGCTCTGGCGGCGCCGCGACGGATGCCGGTTTCGCCCCGTTGGGCGACCGGGCAATTTTGACGGGCGGGGGCCTGGCGTACTATAGGATTTAGACTTTCCGCCCGATCGCCGGGCTCGGCGTGTCGCCAGGCGCGCCGCCGCACCCACGCCAAGGGTCGCCTCACGTCCGGACCCGCTATGACGCTTGAAACCAAGGCCGAAGACCCGACGGGGAAGCCGGACGCGCGACGGACGCCGTCCTGGCGCGACCGCGTCCGCGCCGTACGCCTGCCCGGCGTCACGCCGCTCAACCTCCTGATCGCGGGCGCCTTGATCGTGCTGGTCGTCACCGGGAGCGTGCTGGTCGCGCGCAGCTTCGCACCGGACCGGTCGGTTCATCTGATCAGCGCGCCTGGCGGCGCGCCGCCGACGCCGCCCGCCGATCTCGCCGCCCTGGCGCCCGAGGACTTCGTCCTGTCGCCCGACGCCCTGCGCGCGCTCGACGCCGACGCCGCGCGCCGGTTCAACCAGGCCATCCCCTTCTCCAGTTTGCCTATTGTCGGCGCCAAGCCGTTCATCATGACCCCGGACGACATCGTCCAGTATTCCCGCGCGCTCGATTGCCTGACGGCGGCGGTCTATTATGAAGCGGCGTCCGAGGCTGGGCCGGGCCAGGCGGCCGTAGCTCAGGTCGTGCTGAACCGAATGCGCCATCCGGCCTATCCCGGAACCGTATGCGGGGTCGTGTTCGAGGGCGCGGATCGGCCGACCGGCTGCCAGTTCAGCTTCACCTGCGACGGGGCCATGGACCGCGCGCCCTCCGCCCTGGGCTGGGCGCGAGCGAAGGCGGTGGCTTCGGCGGCCCTGAACGGCGCCGTCGCTGTCGAAGTCGGCATGGCGACCCATTATCACACCGACTGGGTCGCGCCCTATTGGGCCGAACGCCTGGTCAAGATGAAACAGATCGGCGCGCACATCTTCTACCGATGGACCGGCTCCTGGGGCCTGCCGCGCGCCTTCGTCAAAACCCATTCGGGCGTCGAACCGATCGTCGCCAAGATGGCGGCCCTGACCACGCCGCTGGAAATGCTGGACCCGCCCGCCGAACCGATCCTGCCGACCGTCGAGATCTCGGCGCCCCTCCCCTCCGTCCTGGTCCTAGGCGGGCTCGAAGCTCCGACGCCCGCAGAGCCGCCCCGCCCTGCCGTCGCGGCGCCCGCCCCGACGCCCGCGCCGCCCCCGCCCCGCGCCGCGACCGCGCCCGTGATCGCCGATCCGCTGGCGCCTCAAACGGCCCCGCCGCCGCGCCGGTCGCGCATCGCCGTGCCCAGCGGCTGGTGATCCGCGCCCGCAGCGCCCGGCTCACGGCGCCCAACGCCCCTGGCCCCCTGGGGCGCAGCGGCGGTGCAGCGGACGGTTAGGACGTCAGCCCGCCGGCGGTCAGGCTGATCGCGGCGCCCGCCGCCCGAGCCTGGAGAAGGTCGCGTCGCGCGCCCTCCAGCCGCAAGCCGGTCAGGACGCCGGTGGCGTAGGCGCCGGTGTCGATGGCGATCCGCCGATGATCCGCGTGGACCTGATCCACCGGCGTATGGCCGTGCACGATCAGCTTGTCGAAGGGCGCCGCGCTCTGCAGGAATTCCGACCGAATCCACATCAGGTCTTCGGGCTCCTGCAGGGCCAGATCCGTCCCGGGACGCGCCCCGGCATGGGCGAAGAAATAGTCTCCGAGCGCGAAGGCGTAGGTCAGACCCGCCAGGAAGCGGCGATGACGGTCCGGCAGCGCCGCGTTGATCTCTGCGCAGGCCGTCTCCCAGTCCTCGGCCGCGCTCCGCAGGGCCGGGACCGGCACGCCGTAGGAGGCCAGGGCCTCCCGTCCGCCGTAATCGCACCAGCCGGGCCCCACCTCCGGCTGGGACAGGAAGGCCTCGAACCGGTCCTCGTGATTGCCGCGCAGGAAATGGGTCTCGATATCCGCTCGTTCGGACAGGTCGCACAGCAGATCGATCACGCCGCGAGACGCGGGCCCCCGGTCGACATAGTCGCCCAGCATGACCACGACCCGCCGCTGGGCGGTCGAGCCCTCGAGATCGGTGAGGATCGCCTCAATCAGGGGCGCGAGCAGATCGAGCCGGCCGTGGACGTCTCCGACCGCCCAGACCACGGTCCCCTCGGGGACGACCGTGACACGGCGGGCCGGCGACCGCCCGCCTTTACGAAATAGAGAACCAAGCATCACCGGCACATGGGCGGGTTCGCGGCCGAGGACAAGTCCGCGCGTGGGTCGCGCGCCCGCCTAGAAGAACCGCTCGCCGATCCGGATGGTGTCGCCGGGCGCGACCTGGGTCGCCGTGGTCAAGGGGAAGGCCTGCTCGCCCCCGACATCGGCGCGCTTGATATAGACCCGGCGGGTGTCGGCGCGATAGGTGAAGCCCTCGGCGGTCGCGACCGCGTTCAGCACGGTCAGGCCGTTGGTGTAGGGATATTCGCCCGGCTTGTTGACCTCGCCCAGAATATAGAAGGGACGATAGTTCAGCACTTCCGCGCTGACCCGCGGCTCGTTGATGTAACCTTGGCGCAGGGCGTTGGCGATCTCTTCCTGGAACTGAGAGATGGTCAGGCCGGCGGCCTGGACCTCGCCGAGCAGAGGCAGGGACACCTTGCCCGATCCGCCGACGAGAAACTCCCCGGTCAAGGCCTCCTCGCCGAACACATTGACGCGGACCTTGTCCGCCGCGCCGAGCCGATATTCCGGCACGGTGCGCACCCCCTCCTCGACGGCCGGGCCGGACAGGTCGGCGACCGGCAGGGCGCCGGCGGAACAGCCGACGACCCCCAGAAGCGCGACAGCGCCGAGACACAGATTGCGAAGCCACGTCGTCATTTTCGATCTCCCGCTGCCACCGACCGAATTGGACGGCCCCTCAAACCAACGCGTGCATTATTCGCGCCAACCCGATTGAAACACTGTTCTATCGTTGATCGCCTCTGGTCGTCCACGCTTGATCATAGTGTAATCCTCATCCTTGCGCTTAATTCAGACGGAGCCCCTCCCTTGACGCCCTCAGCGGCCTATCGGCTCAAACTCGGTCTCGTCGGGGCGTTCGCCGTGGGCGCCTTGGCGTTCACCGGCGCCCTGGCCCTCGCCTTGGTCCGGCCGGATCTTCGGGCGCCGGGGCTGGCGGCCCTGGGCGTCGGGGCCGAAGCGCGCGCCGACCGCTTGGCGATCGCCGCCGCCACGACCGGCGGCGTCGATCAGGCCCTGACCGCCAACCGGGAGGCTCTGAACGCGGCACCGATGACGGCGGCCGCCTGGCTGCGCATCGCCTGGTTGCGCGCCCAGAACGGCGCGCGCCTCGACAGCCAGAGCCTTGAGGCGATCGAAAAAGCCTACAGCGTGGCGCCCTTCGGTCCCGACGTCACGACCTGGCGGCTGGCGTTCGTCTACGATCACTGGTCGGATCTGACCCCCGCCCTGCGTAAGGACGCCACCGCCGAACACTATGAAACGGCGCTAAGGCGGCCTGCACGCCTCGATACGGCGGCGATCGCCGATCCGTCGGGTCGACTGGCGGCGACCCTCACCGAAGCCCGGGCTGCGGCCGAGCGCGCCAAACGGCGCCAAGCGCGAAATCCGGCGCGCGCCGCGACGAAAACCTAGCCAAAAACGCGTAACCGTGTTCTCGGGGACACTCATATCGGGAAATGTTGCGATGCAACCCAGGCTCCGCCAATATTTCTTTGCCGCCGAGCACCCTTCAAGGTTAGTATTGTCTTAAGTTCAACCAGGTCGATGACGATGAAAACCTTCCTCCTCTCAGCCGCTTTTCGCGCCATCGCCGCCACTGCAGGCGTCGGCGCCGTGTTTGTCCCGATGGCCGCCGTCGCGCAGGCTGACGTCGGAGCCCTGAGCCTCAGCCTCCAGACCGCGATCGCGGACGCCCAGTCGGCGGCAGCGGCCTCCGGCCTGAGCCAGGCGGACGCCGAAGCGGCGATCGCCGCCGCGATCCAGACCACCATCGCCGCCAGCGGCGCGTCGCCCGCCGAAGCCGCCGCCGCGCTGACCAACGCTCGTATGGCGCTCGCGGCCTCGGGCGCGCTCAGCCCGGCGGCCGCCTCGGCGACTCAAGCGGTCATCGCCACCATCGCCGGCCTCGCGCCGTCGGGCGCGCCGGCCGCCAGCGGCCCGGCCAGCGGCGCGGCCCCGGTGTCGCCCCCTCCGTCCGCGGGCGGCGGCGGCGGCGGCGGATCGGACTACCGTCCGACGACCTAAGGTCTGAAGTCGCCCCTGCGGGGCAGTCTATTCTCTCGAGTTATCTGGACGCTCGTTTCAGCGGGCGGGGGGCCGGTCAACGATGTCGATCATTAGCAGAAGCTTGACTGTCCTGCTCGCCATGGGCGCGGCCGCCCAGGCGGGCTCCGTCGTCGCTCAGAGCGCGTCGGGGTCGCTGCGTTCGGCGGCGTCGCAGTCGGTCGATCTGTTCGCCCGTGATCGCAGCGTCGCTGTGCGAGACCGGCCTCACCCTGAGTACGAGGCGTTCGGCCTGCGCCTGGGCGCCTTCACAGCCTATCCGAAACTGGACGTCGGAACGGAATACAACGACAACATCTACGCTGTCGCCTCGGGCGAGGTCAGCGACACGATCCTGCGCCTCAAGCCGGAGATCTCGATCGCGTCGGGCTGGTCGCGCAACGCCATATCCGCTTACGCCCGCGGCGCCTTCAGCCGCTACTCCGACTACGACTCTGAAGACACGGACGACTATGGCTTCGGCGCTAGCGGGCGTCTGGACGTGACCCGCGCCGCCAATCTCCTGGCCGGGGCCGACTTCGCCCATCTGGCCGAGCCGCGGACCTCATCGAGCGCTCCGGCCTCGACCGTCTCCCCGATCGAATACGACATGGCGTCGGCCTATCTGGCCGGCTCCCAGACGCGGGGGCGGGTCCGCTTCTCGGCGCGGGGCGACGTCCGCAGCTTCACCTACGAGGACGGCCGCACGATCGGCGGCGCAGTGGTCGAGCAAGGCGATCGCGACCGGACGATCAGCAGCGTCACCGGCCGGACCGATGTGGCCCTCAGCCCGGCCACGGCCCTTTTCGTCCAGGCGACCGGCAATTCCCGCGACTACGACGTGGCCTCGACGCCCCTCAACCCCGCCCGGGATTCTTCGGGCTACGAGGTGCTGGCCGGCGCCAACTTCGAAGTCGGGGCCCTGGCGCGCGGCGAAGTCGCCGCCGGCTATATCCAGCAGGAGTTCGATTCCCCGGCCTTCGGCGATGTGAGCGGTCTGGGCGCGCGGGCATCGATCGAATATTTCCCCACTCAGCTGACCACCCTGACCACGACCGTGTCGCGGACCGTCGAGGACGCCGCCATCGTCGGCGCGGGCGGCTATCTGTCGTCCTCGATCGGCCTACAGGTCGATCACGAGCTCCTGCGCAACGTCATTCTGGGCGGACAGCTGACCTACGCCGAAGACGACTACGAGGGCATCGACCGCACCGACGAGCGCCTCGAAGCCTCGCTCCGGGCCACCTATCTGGTCAACCGCCGCCTCGGCGTGAGTCTGGCCGCCTCCAGCTTCAAGCAGACCTCGAGCGGAGCGAACGAAGGCGTGGACTTCAACGTCAATCGCCTGATGCTGGCGCTCGTCGGACAGTTCTAGAGCTTGCCTCTCCCGGCGAACGCCCTGGCTTCGCCGGGGCCCTGGCTCCTACAGGCTCCAGGCTGTAATCTGACCTCAATACTTCTTCCCGTACCAAGGCGTCCATGACCTACACATCTGCTCCGCCGTCGGCGCCCGCTCATGGACATAGTGGGTCGGACTGGGGCGACGACGGTCCGCCGCCCGAGGGACTGGGTCAGGCGATCGACCTGAAGCGGCTGATCGCGGTCTTTCGTCGCCGGCTGAAACTCTTCATTGCGATCGTCCTGCTCGTCTTGGCCGTCGCGATCGTGGTGACGGTGCGCGCGACGCCGCTCTATACGGCGACCGCCAATCTGATGATCGACACCCGCAAGGAAAACGTCGTGGACGCCGAAGCGGTGCTGTCCGGCCTGACGGCGGACACCGGCGTCGTCGACACCGAGGTCGAAATTCTCAAGTCGCGACACCTCGCCGAGACCGTCGTCGACACGCTCAAGCTCACCGAGGATCCGGAGTTCAATCCGAGCCTGCGCGCGCCCGGCGTGCTCCAGTCCGTCGCCGGCGGCGTCGCGAGCCTGTTCGGGGCCGCAGCCCCGGACGCCGCCCGCGCCCGCCTGAGCGCGATCGAGGCCCAAAAGGTCAAGGAAAAGGTCGTCGACACCGTCCTGAGCCGTCTGTCCATCCGGCGCGCCGGCTTGACCTATGTGATGAGCGTCGGCTTCGCGTCCGAGGATCCGGCCAAGGCCGCCCGGATCGCCAACACCTTCGCCGACCGCTATCTGCTCGACCAGCTCGACGCCAAGTTCGACGCGACCCGCCAGGCGAACGAATGGCTGAACGGACGCCTGAGCGATCTGCGGATCGAGGTCCAACAGGCCGAAGCGGCGGTGGAGCAGTATCGCACCGCCAACAACCTGCTGAGCGCCTCGGGCGCGACCCTGACCGAGCAGGAGATTTCGACCTACAACCAACAGCTCGCGACCGTGCGCGCTCAACAGGCGGAAGCCGAGGCTCGTTTGCGGACCGCGCGGGCCCAACTCGCCAGCGGGTCGACCGGCGACGACGTGGGCGAGGCCCTGGGCTCCCAGGTCGTACAAACCCTGCGCGCCCAACGCGCCACCGTCAGCGGCCGCGTCGCCGATCTGACCAGCCGTTACGGTCCCCGCCACCCCGACATGCTGCGGGCCCAACGCGAACTGTCCGACATCGACACCCAGATCCAGGCCGAGATCCAGCGCATCATTTCCAATCTGGAGGCCCAGGCCCAGGTGGCGCGCGAACGCACGGCCTCGATGGCGAACAGCCTCGGCGGCGCCCGGGGCGCCCTGGCGGCCAACAACGCGGCCGGGGTGCGACTGAACGAACTCGAGCGCAACGCCGAGTCCAGCCGAACCTTGTACCAAAGCTTCCTGGACCGTTTCAAGGAAACCAGCGCCCAGGAGGGGATCCAGCAATCCGACGCCCGCATCGTCTCGCGCGCGGCGATCCCGACGGCCCCCTCCTCGCCCAACGTCCCTCTCAACCTGGCCCTGGGGCTGGTCCTGGCGATCGGCGCCGGCCTGGCGATGATCGTCCTGGCCGAGATGCTCGATTCCGGCCTGACGACAGGCGAGGACATCGAACGCCGGTTCAATCTTCCCCATCTGGGCTCGGTGCCCATCCTGTCCTCGGTGGCGGAGCCGGCGGATCGCCACGAGACCCCGGTGGACTATGTGCTGAAGCGCCCGCTGTCGAGCTTCACCGAAGCCATCCGGGCCTTGCGCGCCTCGATCCTGTATTCGCGGATCGGCCAGGACATCAAGGTGATCGCCCTGACTTCAGCCCTGCCGGGCGAAGGCAAGACGACGACCGCCATCTGCCTGGGCCGCGTCGCCGCTCAGTCGGGCGCGCGGGTCATCCTCGTCGACTGCGACCTTCGTCGCCGCAACGTCAACCGCCTGCTGGGCGTGGAGCCAGAACAGGGTCTGCTCGAGGTTCTGAACCGCTCGGCGAGCCTGGAGACGGCGATTCACCACGACGCGGCGAGCGGCTTGACCGTCCTGCCGCTCGCCAAGAACAGCTTCACGCCCAAGGACGTGTTTGGCTCCGAGGCGATGACTCAACTGCTGGCGCAGTTGCGCGGCGCGTACGACCTGGTGATTCTCGACACCGCCCCGGTCCTGGCCGTCGCCGACACCCGAATCCTCGCCGCTCACGCCGATGCGGTCGTCTTCCTGACCCTGTGGCGCAAGACGCCTGAGAAAGCGATCTCCAACGCCCTCAAGCTGCTGAGCCAGTCCGGCAGCCACGTCGCCGGCATCGCCATGACCCAGGTGGATATGGTCGCCCAGTCCCGTTATGGCTACGGCGACGCTGGCTACTACTACGGCGACTACAAAAAATACTACGCCAACTGACCCGGCCCTCGGCATGACGGTCCCTTCGCCGCGGCGCAAACGATCGAATCCCGGATTCGCGCCGTCCGGGACCAGGCCCGGCGGCGCTTCCCGATCCAGGCCGACGCCCTGGACGACGCGGGCGGCGGTCGCGCTGGTCCCGACCCTGCTGGCGCTCGCCCATCTGACGTTCGGAGCGAACCAGCCGATCGCGGCGCTGTGGTTCTCCACCCTGCTCGTCCTGGCCCTCGTCGTCGCGCTGGCGGTCCCGAGCGTACGTCTGGGTTTGCACGATCTGGCCCCGCTCGCCCCCTTGGCCCTTCTGTTCGCCGCCACGCTCGGTGCGGCCGCTTGGTCCTTCACCGCCTGGGCGCCGGGCGGCGCCCATCCGATCTGGGCCTGGGCGGGCGCGCCGAGCGGAGCCCTCACGGTCAATCGGCCCGCCACCCTGATGGAAATCGCCAAACTGGCCGGTCTGGCCTGCATCTTTCTGGTCGGCGCCCTGCAATCGGCGCGCTACGCTTGGGCCTCGGCGACCTTTCAGGCCGTGCTGGCGATCGGCGCCGTCTATGGGGCGATCTCGCTCCTGATGTTTGTCTCGGGCGCCCAGCTGATGGCGGGCGAACGGCTCTCGGGCGGGTTCCTCAGCCCCAACAGCGCCGGTTCGGTTTTCGGCGTCCTGACCGTCCTTGGCCTCGGCAATCTGTTGCGCGGCAGCCGCCAGACCGCCGGTCTGGACACCGCCAGCCGGCTCGGCAAGGTCGCGGTTCCGCTCGCCTATGTCCTCTTGTCGGCGACCTGTCTGCTGCTGACGGCCTCCCGGATGGGCGTGGCGGCCACGGCTCTGGCCGCCGGCGTCCTTTTGGCCTGGGAGTTGTTCGACGCCCGGCGTCAACGTCTGTCGCTGCTCCTGGCCGGCGGCGTTCTGGTCCTGACGGCCCTGATTTTAATCAGCGGCGGCAACGACCTCCTATGGACCCGGCTGGGCACGGTGGAGGCCGACCGTCTTGTACGTTCAGACATCTTCGCGGCCCACTGGGCCGCTTTCCTGGCCTCGCCCCTGTTCGGCTACGGCCTGGGATCGTTCATCGACATCAACAATCAGATCATGACAGCAGGCAACTACGACGATCTCTGGGCCATCCGGGCGACGCATAATGTCTATCTGCAGTGGCTGGAAGAAGCCGGCCTCGTCGGCGCGGCCCCGATGTTCGGACTGCTGGGCCTGATCATGATCCTCTCGACGATCCGGTCGGGAACGGTGAAACGCGGTCAGACGCTCCTGCGCGCCCTGATCGTCTCCTCCCTCGTCCTGCTGGTTCACGGCGCGACCGACTTCGCGCTCCAGGTGCCGTCCATCGCCGCCTTCTGGGCCTTCCTGCTCGGCTGCCAGTACAGTTTCGGCCGACGCTAACGCCGGAACGGCCGCGCACGCCGCCGGACGAAGCGAATAGTCCGCCGTGCGCTGCTCGACGAACCTCGCTTTTTCTATTGCATATTGCGCCGCAACATAGGACGCTCGCCTCAATCTTCCGGGCTTGGCGGCGCGACACCACGGCTCGACGCAGGACGGGCGCAGGTGGCGGTCAGGCAGGTCCGACCAGTTGTCTCCGCCGCGCCATCCGCCCCTCATCAAGGCCTGAACACCAATGCCGCGCTTGATCCCCCCTCGTCTGCGCAAGGCCGTTCTGCCCGTCGCGGGCCTCGGCACCCGGGTTCTGCCCGGCACAAAGACGACCCCCAAGGAACTGCTGAACGTCGTCGATCGGCCGATCCTCTCCTACATCGTCGAAGAAGCCCGCGAAGCCGGCATCGAACATATCGTCTTCGTCACCGGCCGCTCGAAGGGCGCGATCGAGGACTATTTCGACCACCAGATCGAGCTTGAGGCCCAACTGCTGGCCAAAGGCAAGACCGACATTCTGGAAATGATGAACGCCGAACTTGCCTCGGCCGGCGAGATGAGCTTCACCCGCCAGATGCAGCCCAAGGGGCTGGGCCACGCCGTCTGGTGCGCCCGCGACATCATCGGCCGCGAACCCTTCGCCGTGCTTCTGCCCGACGTCATCGTCGACGGCCAACCCGGCGCGCTGAAACAACTGCTGGACGCCTATGCGGACGTGGGCGGCAATCTGATCGGCGTCGAAGCCGTGCCGGGGAGCGAAACCCACAAATACGGCATCGTCGATCCGGCTGGCCGCGACGGCCGCCGCATCACCATGAAGGGCATGGTGGAAAAGCCGGCCAAGGGGACCGCGCCGTCGAACCTGTCGATCTCGGGCCGCTACATCCTGCAGCCGGAAATCTTCGACCTTCTGGCCACCCAGGAACGCGGCGCCGGCAACGAGATCCAGTTGACCGACGCCATGGCCCGGCTGATGGCCGATCAACCGTTCACCGCCGTCGAATATGAGGGCGTGACCCATGACTGCGGCGACAAGATCGGGCTGCTGCGCGCCAATGTCGCCCTGGCCCTGAAACGCCCCGACCTGGGAGAGGCCGCACGGGCGGCGCTGACGTCTTATTTTACCTGACAGAGGACAGATCCGGTGAACGCGTCTCCCGATTCTGACAGGGCCGGGCCGGCTGCCAAGTCGGTCAGGATAGGTGTAGGTCGTGTTCACCATCCCGATGAACAGCCTCTTCCTCAGACGGCGGTCGGCTTGCGTGCGCCCCCCCTTCGCCGCATCCTCCTTCGTATCCTTTTCGCCGCCCTCTGCTGCGCGGCGGTCCCGATCATGCTGCTCAAACAGTTTCAGGGGCTGGAGGGCGCCTTGGGGCTTAATGACAAGGCGGCCCACGCCCTCGCCTTCTACGCCGCCTGTATCGCCCTATTCGTCGTCGCGCCGCGCGCCCGGCGTTGGGATCTGTGCCTGATCGTGCTGGCGACGGCCGTGACGGTGGAGCTGCTGCAGCAGTACACCGGCCGCAGCCCCTCGCTGGGCGACTTCTTCGCCGGGGCCGCCGGCGTCGCGGCGGCCTGGGCGTCCGGCAAGATTGAAGAAATTCGTCGCAAGCATCGCGGCCTTCCAGACCGCCGCGAGGGTGCGCCAGACGCGGCCGCCGCCTCGGCGAGTCCACCCAAGATCGAGGTCGTCGGCCGCTGACCGAGGCCGTGTAGAAACTGCTGAGCGACGGCGGAGCCCTGACCATGAACGGCGACACGATCATCGAAGATGCCGACATTGTCGTGGTGAACAACCGCATCGCCGCGTCATCGGGACTGGAGACCAAACCCAGCGAGACCCTGTTCGGATACGTCAAGGAGCTCTGAAATCCCCGCCGTGTGCGGCGCCATCCGACCTGCCAAGGCCGGCCGCAAAGCGTTCAGATCCGCTCGATAGGTTGAAAGAGCTGCTTTGGCGTGCTGACAGAATTCGACACCCTCAACTGTGCCGAGCCGCACGACCGCATCCGGGAAGAAGTGTGACCTATGATGTTTCTCGATGAAGCCGCCGCGCTGCAGCACATCCCCCGCTGCGCCGCAACCTCCAACCGCTGCCAGCTTGCTGTGGCCCGCTGGGGCGCTGGCTCCGCCGAGATGCTCCTCAAACGCAACCGCCCCGCCCGTATCATCTGCAACCTCGTGATCGGCGGATCCGATCCAGCCGAGATCGCGCTTTTGATCGCATCCGGCGCGGAGGTGATGCAGGCCGATGATTTGCACGCCCAAGTCTATCTCTTCGACGACGCCGTCATCCTAGGCTCCGCCCTCGCCGGTTTGGACCCTTTGTCCTTCCAAGACAGCAGCGGCCACCGTCGCAGCGAAGCAAACGTGCTGATCCGCGACCCGAGCTTCATTGCGACGGTCGAAGCCTGGTTCGACACGCTCCAAACCCGTGCGATCACACAGACGGATCTCGCCCAAGCCCGGACAGCCTGGACGAACCGCCGCCGCTGGGCCGAGGCATCGACGCAGAACCGGTCCCTTCTGACGAAGCTCCAAAGCGAGACCGGGCTGTTCGAGGATAAGCCCGCCTGGCTCGTCCTGAGATCGGATAAAAAGAGCCTGCGGGCTGAGGCGTTCGTCGAGGCGCTCCAAACGAGCGGGAACCCCCGCCTGGGCGCATACGAAACCTTTCCCGGCCTGCCGCCCGAAGGACAGTTGTTCGGGCTGCGGATCGACGGCGACGATATTGAGTACGACGGATACTGGGAACGGTCGCGTCAGCTCGTGGATCGGAACCTCGACGGCGGCGTGCTTCATCTGGTGCTCAGACGCGACGACATCCTCGGGCTGGTCTGGAATGAAAGCGAGAAACCCCAGTGGAAAGGGGTGGTCGATCTGGTGCTTCATTCCCGCTACTGGAACGACGAGCTCGGCTGCGCCGCCATTCCGTTGGCGCAGGTCTCCAACCTGCTGCAGGCCGGGGCAGCGGCCAATCCAAACTAAGGATAGGTTTGGCGCCGCCGGGTCGTCGTCGCTCGTCTGGCCGGGAAGAGCGCCAAATCCAGGCGTACGGCGGCGCTCCGGCACGATCCGCGCCGCGCCCTCGCCGATGGCCGCGTCGATCCCACTAACCGGACACGCCGAACCGCCGCCTTGAGTCAGATCCGGTCGAAGCGAGCTTTTGAGCAGACATCCTTGCAGGGTTTTCAACCGCCCCTGAACGAATTCAGTCTATAATTTCCATCCCGTCGATTTTTGACGGCGGCGGCCCATCCGGGAAGTGCCAAGTCTCCGGGGTGCTCTGCATGGCTTGCAGGCGTTGAGCCGGCACTGCGGGGATGTTGGTCGGCACCTCGGCGTCGGTGGCTGAGGAAGCCAGGTTGATCGTGAACTGGTGCGGATGGCCGCCGAAATTCACCTCGACAGTCATGGGGCGGATGACGCCGTCGGGCACCGCGACCTGGTCCGCGAAAACAAATCCGGCGGTGCGACTGCCGGGGTCGATGGTCGTGGTCTGAAGCACCAGCCTGCCGCGCTCGGCGATCGCCTGGCGAAGCTGCATCTCGATCAGGGTGCGCGACAAGTAGAACTCACCGCTGGCCCGCCGGAAGGCGATCTCGGTGCGGCGTGGATGATTTTCGGCGGTCTGATAGGCTAGGTATCCTTCCAGCCCGGCTCTCACCCAGGCCGCTGCCATCTCGTGCTCCGCTGCGCGCTTTGACTCTCGCCGCAGGTAGTTGAAGTCCTGTACGTGCAGCGGCCGAACGCCGTCCACATGGATCCGCACGTCCTCGGTGCCGATATTTACCGGGTGGCCAGACGTATTGAAGGCTGCGATGGCGAAGTACAGCTTCGAGGCGCTGTTATAGCGCACGGGGATCAACATCACCGCTCCAGTCGGACTATATGAAACCATCGCCGCGGCCCCGCGTGAGAACCGCACGCCAACGCCATGCGCAGCCGTCGGCAGCATCCTGTATTCCTGTCTTGGCGTTGTGCAGGCCGAAAGAACGAGGCTAACGGCCAGGGCCACAGAAACGGACTGCAGATTTGTCTCTCGCGCCATCATATCACACACTCCGGTTTGAATGATCACTATAGTGACTGGCCGAAAGTGAAGATTCCCTTGCGCTTGCGGCCATGTCGTTGGCGCAGATTTTCGGTCATAACGTCCGTCGGATTCGGATGTCTCGCGGCGTCACGCTTGAAGCGTTGGCCCATGATGTGGGCTTGGCCTACAGCTATGTGGGCCAGATCGAACGCGGCCGCCGGAACCCCACGCTGGATGTGGTCGAAAGGCTTGCGACGGCGCTGAAGGTTTCCTCGATTGAACTTCTCTCAGAGCCTGGCGACACAGTCGCCTAGTTGATCTGGCGTCGACGAAAGACCTATCTGCGCTCGCCTTGGGCTCGACCACCACGCTGGATTCGGGCGGAAACGCGAAAACGATCGGTAGACGATAGCAGTCAACCGGCTGGCGTTCGGCGCGGGCTTCCATGCGGCATCGCGCGCCGGCACTTAGCTCCAGACTTTATCAGTCCGCTCATGGGCTGGCCATGACGCGTACGTGTCTGGTGTAGAAGTCCCCATTTCTGCATGTCAGGTAAAAAGCATCGCCCGTGCGCCTGCGATAATGTTCATGGACTTGGCCTACGGTCCGTTACTGATCGCACGCTTTTTCCCCACTACCGTTCCGAACGCCTCTGGCGCTGCCAACCTCATTACAGCTATCGCCGCCAGCGGCGGAGCCTTGGCGCGCTCGCGCCAAAGGCCAGCGTTGTCGAGCTGACTACTCCATACCCAGCCCGCGGTGCGACCGACCCCCTCGGACCAATGGACACACCCGACAAGCGACTTGCCTTTGAAATACTCGAGCACGCGTCGCGCTCGCCGATCGCGCGCCTTGAACGCGTCGTCGCCCGAGCCAGCATCCAGATGTTCTAAGGCATCTGTCAGGACAGCAAGTGTAAGCGGGACGTCCGCATCGTTCAGCATCGCGGTCCAAAGAGCGACATCGACCTCGAACTCCGCGCCACGTTGCGGGCTCCAGCCGACGTAGATCGTGTACTGGACGGTCGCGTCATCCACCGTCGCGGGATTGGTTCCGCGACGGTGGATGACGCGACCTTCGCAATAATCGACCATCGCAGTCAAAGAGCCCGTGACCTTGATGCTGACTGGGCCACTCCCGCGGCCATCGGGCTTCCCAAGGTCAGGCACGGGCGAAACGACTACTTCGTCGATCATGGCGCGTAGCGTCTCTTTCAGTCGCGCGGCGTCTCGTTCGGGACCATTCACGACTGCTCCCATGTCATCGATCAAGCCACCGATCTTCTCAATCACATCCGCCGCCTCAACGGAGGGGGTTGCCGCCTTGTGCTGACTGCGCACCAACCGTTCCAGTTGCTGTGCCTCGGCGTCCAAGGTGTTGATGCGGTCGCTAAGACCCGCCCGTGCTGCGCCAGTGGCGGTCTCAGCCAGTTCGTAGAGATTACCCAGGCGCGTTCGGACATCTTGGAGCCGGGCCGCTGTAACTTTGGCGCGCTCTTCCAACTCCAGCACCATCCGCCCCCATTCAGCGCGGTACTCGTCAAGATACAGATTCAGAATGTGAGGCTGGAGTAGGCGATCCTTCAAGCCAGAGAGAACAGTATGTTCAAGATCCTGCCGTTTGACGCGACGTCTATTTTCACAAGGCGCCCCAACGCGGCGGGACATACACCCCATGCCCTCCCCAACCACTGAATACGGCTGCCCGCAGGACCCGCATCGAACCTTACGGCTCAGCAGGTAGTCGGCATAGCGGGCTTGGTTTGGGACGGTGCACGAGTTGGCTGCCAAGCGGGCTTGGGCGTCGGCCCAAACTTCATCGGAAACTATACGCAGCGCTTCGACCTGTTCGTGGATCTGGTCGGCAGCGAGCCCCGGCGTGACCTTGTTCGTCCCCGACGAACTTCTGAAGGTCGTTACCGACTTCCCGTATTGGACGCGCCCGGTGTAAATCGGGTTGCGCAACACGCCGTTCAGTAGATGCTTGTCTCCAGTTAGCCGGCGAGGATACCACAACCCCCCGCCTGGAGCAGGGACGCATTCTTGATTGAGGGCCTTGCAAATCTGATTGGTGCTCATCCCCGCGTTGAAGTCGCGGTAGATGCGCTCGACTGTAACTTTTTGGATCGGATCGACGGCTCGCATCTGTTCTTTGCCGCCATCCGAGTTACGGCGGCGCGGCCCATCCACGGTTCCGTCGATCTCGGACGCGGCCTCTGCTAGTCTGTATCCATAGGCGACACCGCCCATCACTCGCCCCCGTTTGGCGCTCGCCCGGTGGCCGCGTTTCACGCGATGCCCATGCTCGAGGCTCTGCTCCTCGGCCATGGAGGCGCGAATAGCCAGATCGAGTCCCGACATCACGCCCGACGTGAAGGTGATGATGAGGACCTGAGCCTCTTTTAGCCGATTAGCAATTATATGCAGGTCAGCGGCGTTGCGGCCCAGACGGCTGATGTCTTCAACAATGATGGCTTGGCGCTCGTTCGTGATCGCATCGTCGAGCATCTGCAGAAGCCCCGGACGGTTCACAACCGATCGTCCGGTCTCCCCATGATCTGCGTACTTTCCGGCAACGGTCCAGCCATTTCGGGCAGCGAAAAGTTCACCTTCGGCATGCTGATCTTCCGCCGATTTCGGATTTTGCAGGTCCGACGAGAAGCGCCCGTACAGCAAGACCGCCGCACCTGGCGGGGGCAGCGCTTTCCTCATGGGTTCAGCCTTTCTCGATTGCGCGTTGCGCGGCCAATCGCGCGAGAGACAAAGCCATCGCTACAAGCTCAGGCGTGGCATCTGGCGTTGCGGCAGCGATCTCGGCGGCACGCTTCCGCTCCCGTTCAAGCCAGAGCTGATGAACAAGGGGGTTATCGAGCGGCGGCAAGCTGGACATCAGCACACCTCGCGGCCGGTGCCGTGATCTGATGCAATCATGATCAGCTCTCCGCCAACTTGATGCGGTCTGCCAGCGTCATGTTATGGCGGTGCGCCATCACGTCTTCCACGACCTCTTCGAGGGCAGTCGCTCGTTGCCCTGCATCGGCTCGGAGAACTGCCGTAATCACAGGCGCCTCCCAGTCGCCGGAGTCTCCGGCAGCGTTGTCGAAGCTTATGATCCGACCGTCAGACAAACGGATTGGTTCGATTTCAAAGTAGTTGTCGGAGACAACACAGTTCCAAACCCGATCAACGGCGCTGTGGACGCCAACGTCGCCGTGGGAAGCCAAAAGCGCCTCGATCAAGACGAAAGTCAGAAAATAACGGGCTTCTGGCAAAGGGTGTGCAGCGATCGTCCGCAGGGTCTCGCCCAGACGCAGGCCAGCGGCACCGCCAGCCTGGGTAAAGAGCATACCAGGCCAGGTCGGCCCCCAGGTCCGATGGGTCAACTGCAGGAAGCCGAGATCAGATTTAACCATGCTGGCTGCTCCGGTCCGGAGCGGCTGGGCGCTTTGCACTCCGTTCCGCCTGCCCTTCCCAAATGTTGTCAGCGGCGGCACGCATCATTGCTTGCACGTCGATCACGCCTTCAGCGACGGAATGGATTTCCACCCGACAAGTGCAAAGCTGGGTGAGCACGCCGATCAGGTCCGTCGGATTTCGCGGCAGACAATCCGTGTTGTGGATAAGCAGCGCCTCGAACTTACCCTCGCCTGCCGCAGCAAGAACTCGCTGCAAACCATCCCGCTGGGAAAGCATCGCGCTGTTGCGGCCGCCGTCGATCTCCGTTTTCATAATCTTGTATCCTTCGCTCTCAGCCAGACGGCGACCCGCGAGAACCTGGCTTGCGACTTGAGGTGATCGAACGTGCGCCGTGTAGACGTAGACACAGGCTCGCGAGCCCTTCGTTGAGTGGGGCAAATCTTCGGTATCCGTCATCGGTGCGCTCAATTCAGGGGTTTGGGGATGATGGAGTCGGCGTGAACAGCGTCCCCGCGATTTTCACATCCGACGTCAAGCAAGACCTCGAACTGTTCGGGGCGATCCCCGGCCTGGTCCAAAGAGTGCCTTACTGATGGGGGGCTCGAGCGTTCTGAAGAACCGCTCATTCGCGGGGACCCATAGTCTTGGATGGACAAGTCGACCTTACCGTCGATGCTCCGCCCCACAGTGACGAGGACATCGTCGAAGCCAGCTGCGGCAAGAGCCTTCATCAGCGGCACATAATCGCCGGGCGAGTGCATGGCCTTGTGCGCTTCAACGACCTCCACGATGCGGCGCCGGCGCGCTGAGTAATCGACGGGTTGCGTCACGACTTGTCCTTCTGAGTCTGGTCGTTTTGGGCAGCAAGACGGCTTGCAGCAGCCAGCTTCTTTCCCCGTGAGATTCGGCGGCCGAGGTCTCGGGCGGCAGTTGTGCGCATCATGCCGATGAGCATCGCCAACAGGTCATCAATGGGATCCATGTCAGGCGTCCAGATTTTCACTTGCGCCATACGAAGCGTCTGGAGGACGCGCATCACGCGAGCGCTGTCGCGGCCCAAGTTGCTGAAGTCGCGCACCACGACCACGTCGAACTCGGCGCGCTGAGCCGCCTCGATCAGGGCCTGGAGTCCAGGCTTGTCGCCTCGCCCACTGACGCCCCAGTCGAAATAGGTCGACACCACCTTCGCCCCCTTGGCCTCGGCAATCTGCGCCAACGACACCATATGCATGGCGTCCGCTTCTTCGGACTGGCTCACCTGTGCAGTGGAGGCATAGATGCAGGCGCGCGTGTCGGGGCCGACAATGCTATCAGTCATCATGAGCTCCACTGGGGAGCGGCATCAGATGCTCATTGATCTGAAGAGGGCGAACACCGGCGGCGAACACGTCGTAGATCGTAAGGACTATCGACGCCTTGACTGGGGGGACCGTCAAGGAGACCGGCCCCGGCGACGCTTTCAGAAATCGGCTCGAATACCGAGCGTAAACGACGGGACGGCGCGAGGAAGACTGCATCATGTCGATCGTCACGTCTTGGCCTTGGGATCGATGAACGCGATCTTGAATTCGTCGGGGCCCACTTCGGCGCTCAGATCGAACGTCACGTAAAACTCGTCGATTCCCTCCGCTTCCATTTGTTCAAGGAGGGTCTTCTCTGGAAGGCTGATAGCCTTCGCTTCTTCGTCGTCAGACGGATTGTTAGACATGCGGGTCAGGTCCTTTCGGGCAAGGGGGCGCCGACCACGCGAACGGCCGCGCGGCGGGCAAGATGGAGAAGTTGATGTTTTGTAAGGGAGAGGTCGTCAGGCCTCGGGCGGGGCATGAAGACCCTTGTCGACGCGGCGTGCGAGAAGACGGATCAGGGGCTCGAGGATTTCGACGGCAATACGGGTGACGAATGCGGCGCGACTGCTACGCCACGCCGCCAAGGTCGCCGACGGGATGCGCGCGCGCCCCTTCAACGTCCGCGTTGCATCCGAGGTCTTAGCCATCGACGTCGATCACCATCTGGATGCGGTCTGCGGGAATCAGAACGCCGCGGCCGTTGACGCCAGCGCCGCCGATTAGACGGCCGCACAAGAGACGGCGGGCATTGATGGTACCCTTCAGATCGTCCAGATCGGCGCTGTCCACAAGCATCCAGGCGGATCCGCCATCGGTCATGTGGATCTCGACGACGCGGGTGTCAGGCGGATCATCGCTGATCGGCCTGGGATTGATCATATGGGTGTCAGACATGCAGAAAGTCTCCTCGTGAATGCACGAAGAGGCGTATGGACCGTTGCAGCCCACCTTGTCAACAGCTAAGAGCTGCCGCATCGCAGCACATCAACTTATCGCGCTGCTTGAGAAACCGTGTAAAGGAACGAAATGCGGCGGTCAACGGAAAAAGTGACTCCTCTCACGACGAGACAGACTCCACACCGTTCGGGGCTTTCACGGCATACGGCGATGGGCCGCGAGCCATGAGAGAAGCTCATTACGCTCGCCACTCGTCGGACATGCAGAATCCGCGCTCGACTGAAGACCAGTTGGCAGCACTGCGCATAGTCAGTGAAGCGTGCGGCACAGCGTCCATCCTGACCTTCAAAGACGAGGGCATTTCAGGTGCAGCAATTGCGAACCGGCCCGGACTGCAAAGCCTGCTTGCAGCCGTGGCTAACGGCAAGATCGACAAAGTTCGGACCGAAGCGCTTGATCGTCTGTCGCGCGACCAAGAAGGCATCGCACACATCTTTAAGCGCCTGCAGTTCGCCGGCGTGGCCCTGGAGACCTTGTCCGAGGGCCGGATAACCGAACTCCATGTCGGCCTCAACGGCACGATGAACGCGCTGTTCTTGACCGAACTGGGCAAGAAGACCCGGCGCGGCTTGGTTGCGCGCGTTAAAGCGGGCGCCAGCGGCGGAGGCCGGTGCTACGGGTACGACCTCGGAGCCAACACAGGGGAACTGCTGATCAACACCCATCAGGCTGGCGTCATCCGCTCGATCTTCGAACGCTACGCCGCCGGCGTGTCGCCGCGCGCAATTGCCCACTCCCTTAACGCCGCCGGCGAGCCCGGCCCGCGCGGTGGCACCTGGACACCATCGACCATAAATGGAGACCGACGCGCCCAGGACGGCATCCTGCACCAAGAACTCTATGCCGGCGTACGGGTGTTCAACCGCCGCCGCTTTCGCAAGCACCCGGACACCGGAAGGCGGTCCTCGGTGTTGAACCCGCCGGACGACTGGATCCGCGAGCCGGTCCCAGACCTGCGGATCATCGACGAGGAACTTTGGACTCGGGTCCAGCAGCGTAAGGCGGACCTGTCCGCTCAGCCGCCGGCCCTCGCCCGCAAGCCCAAGCGCCTGTTGTCTGGACTGATGAAGTGCAGTGAGTGCGGCTCGGCCATGACGCTGAAGGGCGGCAAGTACAATTGCAGCGGTCATTATGATCGCGGCTCCACCACCTGCACCAACGGCAAGATTATCGCCGCCGCCACCGTGGAGCGGCGCGTGCTGGCAGGCGTGAAGGCGCATCTGATCTCACCAGAGGCCATCGCTCTTGCGGTGAGCCGTTATCAGGAAGCGGCCGAGGAGCACCAGCGCATGATCGACCGCGAGCGTGCGCCGCTGGAGAAGGAGTTGATCGAGATCGGCCGGCGCCTGGAACGCGCACAGGTTATGTTCATGGAAGAAGTCATCGACCTGAACACCCTGAAGGCTCGCACGGCGCCGCTAAAGACGCGTCGGCAGGAACTGAGCGCCCTACTTTCCGATGGAGTCTCGGCGGCGCCGGCGCGTCTGGACCCCGGGATCGCCGAGGCTTACCGCCACTTGGCAGAGAACCTGCATCTGGCGATGGAAGGCGAGTCCGGCGAGGACCTGCGGCAGGAATTACGCAAACTGATCGAGCGGGTGGACTTCATCCCAATGAAGGGGCTGGGCAAATTCGATCTGCGCGTCCACGGCAGCCTGGCAGTCTTGTTGGGTTTGGGCAGCGCCCAAAACGCAGAAAACCCCACGGCCGTAGCGCGTGGGGTTTCTTCAGATCAGAGCCTCACGCCGGAGTGTGAGGTATCGTTGGGTGCGGGAGTAGGATTTGAACCTACGACCTTCAGGTTATGAGCCTGACGAGCTACCGGGCTGCTCCATCCCGCGGCAAGCGGTAGTCGTGAAGGAAGAACGGTTCGAGAAGCCTG